>NZ_JAGPXX010000013.1 GCF_018070345.1 Streptomyces sp. F63 | reverse complement strand
GGTGGGGGGTCATCGGCGGGCCTCGGCGATGGGGTTGGGGATGTCGACGTAGACGGACTGGTTTTCGAGGGGGCCGATGAGTTCGTCCATGCCGTGGATGCGGGTGAGGAGGTTGGCTTTGCAGCGGAGGGTGGGGGCTTCGCGGAGGGTGGTGGCGAGGGTGAGGCGGTTGCCGTGGCGGGTGGCGAGGCCGGCGAGGTGGCGGTCGGTTTCGGCGAGGAGGTCGGTTTCGTCGGCGAGGCCTTGGGAGCCGAGGGCGCCGATGGTGCCGAGGATGTTGTTGATGCCGATGTAGTAGCCGAGGCGTTCGTCGATGACGGTGTCGTCGACGTAGGTGCCGAGGTCGCGGCCGGCGCCGGGGATCCATTGGTGGAGGGCTTGGCTGCGGGTGGGTGAGAAGTAGTAGCCCTGGTTGTCGCGGTAGTGGCCGCCGGTGGGCCAGCCGTCGGTGTCGAGGGTGACGAGGGTGTTCTGCTGGTGGGCTTCGAGGCCGAGTCCGTACTCGGCGTAGAGCCAGAGGAGGGGGGTGATGACGGTGTCGAGGTAGCGGGTGAACCAGGCGCGGGCGGTGCGGGGGGTGGTCTGGCCGGTGCGTTGGGCGAGGTGCTGGATGAGGTGGGCGAGGCGGCTGCGGTGGTCGGTTTGGTCGGGGCGTTCGGCGAGGAGTCCGGCGAGGCAGCCGGTGCGGGTGCGGGGGGCGCCGGGTGGGGTGGGGGTGGTGGTGCGGAAGGGGTTGTCGCGGATGACGGCGTCGAGGCCGGTGGGGGTGGTGGCGGTGGTGGTTCCGGGGGTGTCGACGGCGATCCAGGCGGGGTCGCGGACGATGTGGAAGTGGGGGTGGGTGGTGTGGAGAGCGTGGGCGAGGCCGGCGTCGAGGAGGCGGTGGACGGCGAGGCCGCGGCGGAGTTCGGTGCGGTTGTTCTCGCGGCGTGAGTTGGTGATGCGGATGCCGAGGGAGAGTTTGAGCATGACGGGGGCGTCGGGGCGGTAGAGGGTGCGGACGGAGCTGGTGGGGGTCCAGTGGGGGCCGGAGGGGCCGAGGTGGTGGAGGTGTCCGTCGTCGAGGAGGGTGCGGATGGCGGGGCGGTGGAGGAGGTCGTGGGCTTGCCAGGGGTGGGCGGGGACGAGGTGAGTGCCGGGGGGTGCGGTGGGGTGGCCGGCGAGTTCGGCGAGGAGGTCTTGGAGGGGTTGGCCGAGGGCGGTGTCGCTGTGGAGGACGGCGGGGTCGGCGGCGAACCAGTGGAGGGGGAAGTGTCCGTGGAGTTCGGGTGAGTAGTGGGCGGTTTCGGTGTCGCTGAGTCCTTCGCGGCTTTTGGGGGTGGGGTGGAGGGGGTGGCCGGTGATGAGGGCTTGTTCGGTGTCGAGGAAGGGGGTGGTTCCGGGGGTGGTGGGGGTGTGGGGGCGGGTGCGGAGGAATTGTTCGATGCGGTGGGCGGAGTCGGTGACGCGGCTGGTGAGGTCGGTGACGGAGGTGGGGTCTCCGGCGGCGATCTCGATGCCGAGGAGGGAGGCGATGAGGGGGGCGGGGGCTTTGGTGCCGGTGTGGAGGCGGGCGCGGCCGAAGCGGTGGTGGCCGGTGGGGGACCAGTGGATGACGGGGGCTTCGAGGGTGGTGCCGGAGGCGGGGAGGCGGAGGCGGAGGATGCCGTCGGTGGGTCTGGGGGTGCCGGTTTCGCGGATCCAGCAGCGGAGGAGGTTGCCGGTGGTGACGGCGTCGGCGATGGCCGCGGGGTCGCCGGGCCGGTGGTGGCCGGTGGTGGCGCGGGCGGGAAGCGTCATGCTCATCGGTTCTCTTTCTGTCCGGGGGCCGATGCGCCGGCCGGGCCGTCCGTGCCCTGGTGGGGTCGGTGGTCCGCGGTGGGTGGTGCGGTCGGGCCTGGTCCGTGTGGGGGTGGGCCGGGTGTGGCGTGTGGTACGTCGCACCGTCGGTGAGAAGTCGGTGGCTGCCGCTGTGCGTGGGGGGTGGTTGCCGGTGTGACGGCTGTGTGGTGCGTGGTCGGCGGGGTGTGCCGCCGGGGGGTGGCCGTCGTCCGGGGTGCTCTGTGCGGTCGGGGCCGGTGCGGTCAGGGGCGGGTGGCGGCGATGGTGTCGGCGAGGGCCTCCAGGTCGGTGGTGCGGGCGTCGGGGTGGAGCAGGGTGGCTTTGAGCCAGAGCCGGGGGCGGCCGTCGGTGTCCTCGGCGCGGGCGCGGCCGATGACGGCGGTTCCGGCCGTGAGGAGGCGGCGGCGTACGTCGGCGACGAGTGCGTCTCCGGCTTCGTCGCCGTCGGTGTCGGCGAGCCGGTCGGCGGCGGTGGGGCGGAGGAGGACGGTGCTGATGCCGATGGGGCCGGGGCGGCGGCGGAGTGCGGGGTGCCGGTCGGTGATGGCGGCGAGTTCTTCGGCGGAGTGGACGCAGTGTTCGACGAGCCGGGCGAGTCCGGTGCGGCCGAGGGCGCGGAGGGTGACGGCCATTTTGAAGGCGTCGGGGCGGCGGGTGGTGCGGATGGAGCGGCCGAGGAGGTCGGGGAGTCCGGCTTCGGTGTCGTCGTCGGCGTTGAGGTAGTCGGTCTGGTGGCTGAGGGGGTCGAGTTCGGTGGTGTCGCGGACCGCGAGGAGGCCGGCGGCGACGGGCTGCCAGCCGAGTTTGTGCAGGTCGAGGGTGACGCTGATGGCGTTGTCGAGTCCGTCGAGGCGGTGCCGGAGGGTGTCGCTGAAGAGGAGGGGGCCGCCGTAGGCGGCGTCGACGTGGAGTTCGGCGCCGTAGGTGGTGGCGATGCGGGCGAGTTGGGGCAGGGGGTCGATGAGTCCTTCGTCGGTGGTGCCGGCGGTGGCGACGACGAGGGCGGGTCCGGCGGTGTCGGCGAGGGCGCGGTCGAGGGCGGCGGGGATGATGCGGCCGGCGTGGCAGGCGACGGTGAGGGGGGTGGGGAGCCCGAGGAGCCAGGCGGCGCGGTGGACGCTGTGGTGGGCGTTGGTTCCGCAGACGACCTGGACGGTGCGGGCGCCGTGGGTGCGGGCGCGTTCGCGGGCGAGGAGGAGGGCGACGAGGTTGGACTCGGTGCCGCCGCTGGTGACGAGGGCGTCGGGCTGGGGGCTGCGGGGGTGGACGAGGGTGGCGACGGCGCGGGTGAGGCCGGTTTCGAGGGCGGTGGCGGCCGGGGCTTGGTCCCAGGAGTCCATGGAGGGGTTGAGGGCGGCGGCGGCGAGGTCGGCGGCCACGGCGACGGCGAGCGGGGGGCAGTGGAGGTGGGCGGCGCAGTGGGGGTCGGCGGGGTCGGCGGCGCCTTCGGTGAGGGCGTGGACGAGGGAGCGGAGGGCTTCGTGGGGTCCGGTGCCGTGTTCGGGGAGGACGGGGTCGAGGGTGGTGCGGAGCCGGTCGGTGACGATTTTGGGGCCGCCGGGTGGCAGGGGGCCGCGGCGGTCGCGGCTGCCGGTGCGGAGGGCGTCGAGGACGGTGTGGAGGAGGGGTTCCAGGGCGGTGGGGCCGCCCGCCCCGCCGGCCAGGGCGGCGGGGCCGGGCGGGGCCGGTGGGGCGGTGTCGTTCCGTGGCGTGTCGCGGGGGCCGGCCGGGGTGGCGGGGCCGGTGCGGTGCGGGGGGCGGGAGGCGCCGAGCGACATGGAGGAGCCCTTTGGTCGAGGTATGGAGGCACACGAACCAGTGGGGTGCCCCGGTCGGGCGGGGTGTGCCTCATACTCCTCTACACGCTTCCCGGTCGTGCCGGGTTCACCGCAGGACCGAACAGAACGGGCCAACTCCCGCAAAATCGCAGTGTGTTGAGGTGTGGTTACGGAGTGCGCGGCGTTCCGGGGCGGGGGTGATGGGGCGGGCGCCGTGTTGACATGGGCGGTCGGGGGGCCGGGGCGGGACGCCGGTGCGGGGGCCGGTGCCGGGGGGCCGGTGCCGGGGGGCCGGTGCGGGTGCGGATTCGCCGTTTCGGTGGTAGCGGGTGTTCCGGGGGTGACGGGTCCGGAAGGGGCTGCCGGGGTGCGGTGAGGGGCGTGAAACGGGGCGGGCTGGGTACTTCTGCGGTGCGTCCGCTGCCCGTCCCTTCCGTCCTGCCCGCCCGGTGTTCCGGTGTCCCCGTCTCCGGTGGCTCGTTTCCGTTCGTCCTCCGGTCCGCCCGTTCCGTCTTTCCCTTCCGTCCGTCTCCGTCCCCCCGTTCCGCAGGAGTGCCCGTTGATGGCTGATCCCGGGTATTCGTCCGGCGATGCCGAGTACCGTCCGCTGCCCGGCGAGGAGCTGCTGCAGGCGATGTTCTACGGCCTGGACGCCGGGGTGTGGGTGATGGATTCCGCGGGTCGGATCCTGGTGGTGAACCCGCGGGGTGCGGAGATCGTCCGGATGCCGCCGGAGCGGTTCATCGGTGCGGACGCGCACGATCTGCTGCACCGGGAGGAGGACGGCAGCCTTCAGCCGCGTTCCCGGTGTCCGCTGCTGGAGGCCATGGCGGCGGGTCTGCCGACGAGGACGCAGGCTGCCTGGTTCCGGCGGGGGGACGGTTCGCTGCTGCGGGTGGGGTGGCTGCTGGCTCCGTATCTGGTGCGGGGCGAGCAGGCGGGCGCGGTGGTGACCTTCTTCGACATCTCGGACCAGGAGGAGGAGGCGCGTCGCCGGGAGGCCCATCTGGCGGCATTGCGCAAGCGCGCCGAGCGGCTGTCGCTGGTGTCGGAGGTGACGGCGGTCCTGACCTCGACGCTGGATGTGCGGGAGGCGCTGCGGCGGCTGGTGCGGCTGGTGGCGCCCCGGCTGTCGGACTGGGCGGTGGTGGATCTGCTGGATGAGCAGGGAGAGGTGCTGCGGGTCGCGGTGGTTCACCACGAGAACGGCCGGCATGTGAGTGTCACGGAGCTGGAGGGGCCGCTGCCGGATCAGCTGTCGTGGGATTCCCGCTCGCCGCTGCAGCGGGTGCTGCGGGGTGCCCCGGCGCTGATCGCGGGCCCGGAGGACTATGCCGAGGTGCCGGACTCGGCCATTCAGCAGGTGCAGAGCGATCTGTTCCGTTTCACCGGGATCCATTCGGCGGTCCTGGCGCCGTTGCGGGGCGGCCGGGGAGTGCTGGGGGCGCTGACCCTGGGCCGGGCGGATCAGGAACAGCCGTTCGACCGGGAGGATCTGGAGCTGATCGACGACATCGCCCGGCGGGCCGGGCTGGCCGTGGACAACGCGCAGTTGTACGACCGGCAGCGGCGGGTGTCGGAGACGATGCAGCTGCATCTGCTGACGCCGCTGCCCCGGGTGGAGGGCCTGGAGATGGCGGCCCGCTATCTGCCGGCGCCGCACGGTTCGCAGGTGGGCGGTGACTGGTACGACGCGTTCGTCATGCCGGACGGGGCGACGACGCTGGTGATCGGGGATGTGATCGGGCACGACCTGCAGGCCGCGGCGAACATGTCGCAGGTGCGCAATATGCTGCGCGCGTTCGTCTGGGACCAGCGGGAGGTGCCGAGTCTGATCATCGACCGGCTGGACAGTGCCCTGGGGCACATCAGCGATGTGCCGATGGCGACGCTGGTGCTGTGCCGGCTGGAGGGCGGGGGTGGCGAGCCGTGGCTGCTGCGATGGTCCAACGCCGGGCACCCGCCGCCCCTGCTGATCGCGCCGGACGGGGAGGCCCGCTTCCTGTGGGAGGGGCACGGCCTGCTGCTGGGCACGGAGGCCGGCCCGCCGAGGGTGGACGCCACGGTGCCGCTGGCGCCGGACACCACCTTGGTGCTGTACACGGACGGGCTGGTGGAGGCGCCGGGGCAGCCCCTGGACACCGGGCTGGAGCGGTTGCGGCAGCGGGCGGCGCGGCTGGTGGAGCGGCCGCTGGGCGAGTTCTGCGACCGGCTGCTGGTGGAGGTGGCGCCGGAGGGGTCGGCGGACGACATCGCACTGCTGGTGGTGCGGGTGCCGTGACGCGGGTGCGGCGGCGCGGGTGCGGCGGCGCCCGCGTCACGGGGGATGGGTGCCGCCGCGGACGGGTCCGCGCCGCGGGTGGACGGGTCGGTGCGCCCTGCGGGTGGGTGCGTGTGCGTGCCGCGGCTGGTGGCCGCGTTCGCCTCCGGCGTTCCCCGCCGGGTGTGGCTCCCGGGCCGGGTCAGCCGCCGGCCCGTGTGACGGTGGCGCGGGCGCGCAGGATGCGGGCCAGGTCGTCGAGGTGGTCGGCGAGTTTCCGGCGGAGGGCCGGGAGGACGTCGTCGCGGCGGAGGCATTCCCGGCCGAGGCGGAGCGTTTCCTCGTCGACGGCGTGGGCGGGGTAGCCCTCGTGGCCGAGGAGGGTGGCGATGGCGGGTCCGCGCCGGGCGGCGGCCGCGACGGCCGCGGGGTGGTAGCGGCGGACGTAGCCGGTGAGGAGGTCGCGCTGCTCGGGCTGCCAGAAGCCCTCGGCGGTCGCTTCCACGATCCGGTTGGACAGCCCGTCGGAGTCGAACAGAGCGCTCCAGGCGGCCTCCTTGGCGTCGGGGTCGGGGAGGGCGGCACGGCAGCGGGCGGCGCCCTCCCGGCCGGTGGCGCCGGGGTCGGTGGCGAGTTCGGTGTCGATGTCGTCGGGTCCGGCGGCGCCTAGGACGGTGAGGCGCAGCAGCAGCCGCCAGCGGAGTTCGGGGTCGAGGGCGGGGCCGCCGGGGGCGGTGCCGGCGGTGAGCCAGGAGCGGAGTTCGCCGGTGTCGGTGAGGTTGTCGAGGCAGCCGCGCAGGGCGGCGAGCCGGAGGCCGGGGGCGTGGCCGTCGGTGGTGCGGTCGAGCAGGCCGCGGCAGACGGCGGCGAGGCCGGCGAGGGCCTCGGGGCGCTCCTGCGGGAGCAGGTGCCGGTCGGCTATCTCGTTCCGGGCGAAGCGGAGGACGCCCTGGACGATGGCGAGGTCGGTTTCGTGCGGGAGGTGGGCGCGGACGGCCCGGAGGTAGCCGGCGGGGGCGAGTTCGCCGTCGCGGACCATGTCGCGGACGGTGTTCCAGACGACGGCGCGGGTGATCGGTTCGGGGAGTCCGGAGAGGGCGTCGAGGGCGGTGTGCCGGGAGCAGGGGTCGAGCCGGATCTTGGCGTAGTCGAGGTCGTCCCCGTTGAGGAGGACGAGCGGGGGGCGGGGGCCGGGGAGGGTGCGGGCGGGGGCGTCGCCGTCGGCGGGGACGTCGGTGGTGAAGTGGTCGCGGAGGGTGAGCGCGGCCGGGGGGCCGGGGCGGGTGGCGGCAGGGTCTGTGCCGGGGCCCGCGGCCGGGGCGGGGGCGTGGTCGTAGGTGGTGACGGTGACCCGGTGGGGGCGGGTGCCGGTGTGGCGGAGGGTGAGCCGCCACGGGGGTGCTGCGGCGGGGGGGGGGGCCCGGGCCGTCGCCGGGGCCCGGGCCGTTCCGCGGGGTGTCGCCGCTGCCGGTGGCCGTCTGTTCCCCTGCGGCGGGGCCGCGGTGGCTGCCCGGTGGGGCCGGCACGGCCGGCGCGGCCGGCGCGGTGCCGGTGCCGGTGCCGTCCTCGGCGGCGTCGGCGGTGACCTCGGCGGTGAGGGTGTCGACGCCGGTGGTGCGGAGCCAGCGGTCGGCCCAGCCGTGCACGTCCTCGGTGGAGGCGCGGGCCAGGGAGTCGATGAAGTCGGCGAGCGTGGCGTTGCCGAACCGGTGCCGGGCGACGTGGTCGTTGATGCCGGCGAGGAAGGCTTCCCCGCCGAGGCGGGCGACGAGTTGGCGGAGGGCGGAGGCGCCCTTCCCGTAGGAGATCCCGTCGAAGTTGAGCAGCGCGGACGCGGTGTCCGGGACGTCCTCGGGGGCCGGGGCGACGGGGTGGGTGGTGAGCCGCTGGTCGGCGTCGTAGCCGTAGCTCTGGTGCACCATGGCGTAGTCGGTCCAGGTGTCGCGGTAGCGGGTGGCCCGGGTGAGGGTCTGGAAGCCCATGTACTCGGCGAAGGACTCGTTGAGCCAGATGTCGTCCCACCACTGGAGGGTGACGAGGTCGCCGAACCACATGTGGGCCATCTCGTGGGCGATGACCATGGCGCGGGTCTGCCGCTCGGTGTCGGTGACGGCGGAGCGGTGGATGTGCTCGTCGCGGAAGGTGACCAGTCCGGGGTTCTCCATCGCCCCGTAGTTGAACTCGGGGACGAACGCCTGGTCGTAGGAGTCGAAGGGGTACGGCTCGTCGAAGATCTCGTGGTAGTGGTCGAAGCAGCGGCGGGTGATGTCGAGGATCTCGTCGGCGTCGCGGTCGAGGTGGGGGCCGAGGGAGCGGCGGACGTGCAGGGCGAAGGGGAGCCCGGCGTGTTCGGTGCGGACGGAATGCCAGGGGCCGGCGGCGACGGCGAGGAGGTAGGTGCTGATCGGCGGGGTGGGGGCGGCGTGCCACCGGACGGGGGCGGAGGGGCCGGGTCCGGGGTCGGCGGGGGTGGTGACGGCGTTGCAGAGGACGGTCCAGCCGGCGGGGGCGGTGACGGAGACCTCGAACACCGCTTTGAGGTCGGGCTGGTCGAAGGCGGCGAAGACGCGCTGGCCGTCGTCGAGGAAGCTCTGGGTGTAGACGTAGGTCTCGCCGTCGGCGGGGTCGGTGAAGCGGTGCATGCCCTCACCGGTGCGGGAGCAGCGCATGTCGGCCTCGACGCGCAGTTCGTGGTCCCCGGCGGTGAGGCCGGTGAGCGGAAGCCGGTTGCCGTCGAGGACGGCCGGGTCGAGTTCCCTCCCGTCGAGGAGAACGCGGCGCAGCCGGGCGGGTCTGACCTCGGCGAAGGTGTCGCCGGCGGTGGTGGCGGTGAAGTGGATGACGGTGGTGGAGCCGAACAGGTCGCCGCCGCGGGTGAGATCGAGGTCGACGGCGTAGCGGTGGACGTCGAGGAGGCGGGCTCGGGTTCGCGCTTCGTCGCGCGTCAGTGCGGGCATGGCGCCATGCTGCCAAAGGGGGGTGACGGCGGGCCGGGGGGTGCGGGCCGGGCCGGGTCCCGGGCCGGGCGGGCACGGGCGGGCACGGGTGGGCGGGCACGGAGGGGTGGGCACGGAGGGGTGGGCCGACCGGGCGCGGGGTCCGAGCAGGCGCGGGACCCGAGCAGGCGCGGGACCCGAGCAGGCGCGGGGCGCGGCGGAGGCGGACGGGCTGTTCGCGGGCCCGCGTGAAGCCTTCCGCCCGGTGCGTTCAGGAGCGGGCGATGGTCTCGTGGTGCCGGATCACCTCGGCGATGATGAAGTTGAGGAGCTTCTCCGCGAAGGCGGGGTCGAGCCGCGCGTTCTCGGCGAGCTGCCGCAGCCGGGCGATCTGGCGTGCCTCGCGGGCCGGGTCGGCGGGCGGCAGGCGGTGCTCGGCCTTGAGCCGGCCGACCTGCTGGGTGCACTTGAAGCGCTCGGCGAGCATGTGGACGACCGCGGCGTCGATGTTGTCGATGCTCTCCCGGAGCCGCTCCAGTTCGGCCCGGACGGACGGGTCGGTGTCGGTGGCGGTGTTCGGGGGCTGGTTCGTCATCGCGGAGCTCTCCGGTCACTCAGCACGGGCGGAACAGGGCGTCACCGTAACAGGGGTGGGCGGCCGCCGCCGGGGGCGTCCATCCTGCGGGAAGGCCCGGCCGTAGAGTTGGGGCGTGATGCCGGGGAGCGAGGTCGAGCACGGTTATCCGCGTCTGGAGACGGTGCGGTCGGCGGTCACCGCGCTGCACCGGGCGCTGCCGTCGGTGCGGTCGTTCGCGGCCAGTGTGCTCCCCGCCGAGGTGGGTTTCTCCGAGGAGGAGGACCTGCGGGCGGGGGCGGAGCGGGTGGCGCGGGTGATGGTGGGGCATCTGGGGTTGCCGGACGGCCGGGTGACGGTCGCCTTCCGGGAGATGGCCGACGCGGCGCAGGTGGAACCGGCGGCCGGTCCCGGGTACGACATCGTGCTCAACTCGCGTTTCGACCGGCACCGGCGGGACATCGGCGCGGTGCTGGCGCACGAGATCACCCATGTGTTCCTGCACCGCCTGGGGCTGTCCTTCCCCACGACGGCCGACAACGAGATCCTGACCGACACGGCGGCGGCCTATCTGGGGATGGGCTGGCTGCTGCTGGACGCCTTCCGGCAGGACGCGCTCACCTCGCAGAAACTCGGCTATCTGACGCCGGAGGAGTACGGCTACGTCCTCGCCAAACGGGCGCTGCTGTTCGGGGAGGACCCCTCGCCCTGGTTCACCAGCCCGCAGGCGTACGCCGCGTACACCGAGGGGCTGGCGCGGGCCCGGGCCGACGAGCGGCAGCCGCCGCTGGCCGGGGCGAGCCGCTTCGCGCGGCTGCGGTACGGCCGGGCCCGCCGCGCCGCCTCGGAGCCGGGGACGGCTCCGCCGCCCCCGCTTCCGGACGCCCCGTACGCGTTCGATCCGGGCCCGCCGCCCCGGGTGGTCTTTCCCTGCCCCGTCTGCTGCCAGCGGCTCCGGGTCCCCGTGCGGGGGCCGGTGCGGGTGCGCTGCGGGCTCTGCCGGAGCGTTCTGGACTGCGACACCTGATCCGGCCGGGTGCGGGACCGCGCGGGCCGGTCGCGTACCGGGCGGTCCGCACCCGGACGAGGGCGTCCCGGGTGTGTTGACGAGCATCGGCGGAGGTCGTGGGTGAACCGGGGGCGGCGGTGCGCCCGGGGCTTCCGCGCACCCGGGTGTGCGGTCTGTGAGAGCACCGCCACGGTGGGGAGTGGAATGGCCCGGGACCTGGGCCGATTCCGGGGCGGAGGGGTGGGCCGGTCCGGGAGGCGGCGGCTCGGGAGGTGCGTTGCGGCCATCCGTGTTGTGATCGGTGGGGAGGGTTGCGCATGGAACGGGGCCGAACGGGAGACCCGTAGAGATCCGGATACGCCTGGAAGCAGAGAGGAAGCTCCGATATGGCAGCGAAGCAGAATCTGACGGTCCGCGACGTCATGACGGAGGGGACCCAGTGCATCGGCGAGAGCCAGACCATGTTCGACGCCTCGCGCATGATGCGTGATCTCGGCGTCGGCAGCCTCCCCATCTGCGGTGAGGACGACCGGCTCAAGGGCATGATCACGGACCGTGACATCGTGATCAAGTGCTGTGCCGAGGGGAAGGACCTGAACCAGGTCCGCGCCGGGGAACTCGCCGGTGAGCTGTTCTGGATCGATGTGGACGCGTCCATCAGCGAGGCGCTGGACACGATGGAGCGGCACCAGATCAAGCGGATCCCGGTGATCGACACCGGCGCCGGGCACCGGCTGGTCGGCATCGTCACCGAACACGATCTGGCCCGGAACATCAGCGACGAGATGCTCGCCGAGTTCGTCGAGAAGGTCTACGCCTGAGGGGCCCGCACCGCCGCCCGCCGGCCCGCCGCCCCGGCGTCGGCTGCGGGCGGCGGGGTGGCGGCGTCCGCGGGCGCCGGGGCGGACGTGCCGCGGCACCCGCCCCGGATCGGGTAGGACGGGTGCCGCGGTCCTTCGCTCCGCCCGTCCGGCCGGCCGGGCGGGTGGCCGGACGGCGGAGCGGGCCGGGCGGTCAGCCGACGCAGCCGGGGACGCCGCCCAGGGGCGTGCAGTTGTTGGGCGCGTTCCCGGTGATGGCGCTGCCGAGGGCGGCCACGGTGCCGCCGGCCTCGTAGACGCCTCCCCCGCCGGCCGGGGCGGTGGCGGTGTTGCCCCGGACCGTGCTGCGGAAGAAGACGGCGGTGCCGGCCCGGTTGAAGAGACCGCCGCCCTGCTCGGCGCGGTTGGCGTAGAGGCTGCTGCCGCGGACCCGCAGGGTGGCGGCGTTCACGATGCCGCCACCGCCGGAGGTCGCGAAATTCCCGTGGATCCGCGAGGAGTTGACGGTCGCGGAGCCCGCCACGTTGGCGAGGCCGCCGCCCGAGGAGGCGCTGTTGTCCCGGAGGGCGGAGTTGTAGATCCCGAGGACGCCGGAGTTGTGGATGCCGCTCCCGGTGTTGTCGCGGACCGTCGACCGGTGCAGGGCCAGCCGTCCCGCGTTGTGGATGCCTCCGCCCTGGGCCGCCTCACCACCGCGCACGGTGATCCGGTTCAGGGTGAGACTGCCGCCGGGCACCACGCTGAGGATGCGGAAGGTGTCGGTGGAGGAGCGCTGGAGGGTGGCACCCCCGAGGGACGCGATCTGGACGTTGCCGGTGATCTCCGGCAGCCCGTCGTCCGCGTTCGCCGGTGTGTCGGGAGCGGTCAGGGTGTAGGTGCAGCCGGAGGCGAGGAGGACGGGTCCGCCTCCCGCGTTGGCACTGGTGATGGCGGCCTTCAGGGCGGCGATGTTGCCGCAGGGGACGTAGACCCGGTCGCGGGCCTGCGTCTGTCCGGCGGGCAGCAGGGCAAGACACAGCCCCAGACCTGCGGCGGCGGCGATGCCCCCGCGTCGGATGGTGGCCTTCATGCGGACTTCCCGTCTGAGCGTGGAGTTTCGGGGAACGCCGCCGGCCGCCCACCGGGCCCGCCCCAGCAGCGGGACCCGGTGGGTGATCCGCGGCGACTCTCCGAGAAGTACCCGCAGCTCCCGGCCGCCGCGACCCGGGGCGGCCCGCCCGGGTGACGCCTCACCGGCCCGGCGGTGCCGGACGGCTGGAACGGCCGTCGCCCGGTCCGGGCATCCGCCGGCGCGGCGGGCGGCCGGCCACCTGCCGTGAGCCGCGGCGCAGCCGCTCCCGCCGTCCTGCCGAACGCCGCCGCGCCCGCCCCTCCGTGGTCGGAGGAGCGGGCGCGGCAGGTGGTCCGTACGCCGCCGGGCCGGTGGTGGGCCCCGGCGGGTCAGACCGTGAGGGCGCGGTCCGTCGGGCGGATCGGGGCGGGCAGGGAGCTGCCGCCGGTCAGGTACCGGTCCACACCGCGCGCCGCGGAGCGGCCCTCGGCGATGGCCCAGACGATGAGCGACTGGCCGCGCCCGGCGTCGCCGGCCACGAAGACGCCGTCGACGTTGGTGGCGTAGTGCTCGTCCCGCGCGATGTTGCCGCGGGCGTCGAGCTCCAGGCCGAACTGCTCGACCATGCCGTTCTCGCGGTCGGTGCCGGTGAAGCCCATGGCGAGGGTGACGAGCTGGGCGGGGATCCTCCGCTCGGTGCCGGGCTTCTGCTCCAGCTTGCCGTCCTTGAACTCCACCTCGATCAGGTGCAGCCCCTGGACGTTGCCGTCCTCGTCGCCCTCGAAGTGGGTGGTGGAGACGGAGTAGACCCGCTCGCCGCCCTCCTCGTGCGCGGAGGTGACCTTGTAGAGCATGGGGAAGGTCGGCCAGGGCTGGTTCGGTGCCCGCTCCTCGCCCGGCTGCGGCATGATCTCCAGCTGGGTGACGGAGGCGGCGCCCTGCCGGTGGGCGGTGCCGACGCAGTCGGCGCCGGTGTCGCCGCCGCCGATGACGACGACGTGCTTGCCCTCGGCGCTGATCGGGGAGACGGTGAGGTCGCCCTCCTGCACCTTGTTGGCGAGCGGCAGGTACTCCATCGCCTGGTGGATGCCGTTCAGCTCCCGCCCGGGGACGGGCAGGTCGCGGGCGGTGGTGGCGCCGACGGCGATGACGACGGCGTCGTACCGCTTGCGCAGCTTCGCGGCGTTGATGTCCCGGCCGATTTCCATCTCGGTGCGGAAGCGGGTGCCCTCCGCGCGCATCTGCTCGATGCGGCGGTTGATGTGGCGCTTCTCCATCTTGAACTCGGGGATGCCGTAGCGCAGCAGGCCGCCGATGCGGTCGGCGCGCTCGAAGACGGCGACGGTGTGGCCGGCCCGGGTGAGCTGCTGGGCGGCGGCCAGGCCGGCCGGGCCGGAGCCGATGACGGCGACGGTCTTGCCGGACAGCCGCTCCGGCGGCTGCGGGGTGACGTCGCCGCGCTCCCACGCCTTCTCGGCGATGGTGACCTCGACGTTCTTGATGGTCACCGGCGGCTGGTTGATGCCGAGGACGCAGGACGCCTCGCACGGCGCCGGGCACAGCTTCCCGGTGAACTCGGGGAAGTTGTTGGTGGCGTGCAGCCGCTCGCTCGCCGCCGTCCAGTCGTCGCGGTAGACGTAGTCGTTCCACTCGGGGATGAGGTTCCCCAGCGGGCAGCCCTGGTGGCAGAACGGGATGCCGCAGTCCATGCAGCGGCCGGCCTGCTTGCTGATGACCGGCAGCAGGGAGCCGGGGACGTAGACCTCGTTCCAGTCCTTGACGCGCTCGGGGACGGGGCGGGTCTGGGCGACCTCGCGGCCCGTGGTCAGGAAGCCCTTGGGGTCAGCCATTGATCGCCGCCTCCATCATCTTCTCGTGGGTCTCGGACTCGGAGAGTCCCGCTCGCTCGGCGGCGTCCTTGGCGGCGAGCACGGCCTTGTAGGTGGCGGGGACGACCTTGCCGAAGCGGGGCAGGGCCGCGTCCCAGTCGTCGAGCAGGGCCCGGGCGACGGTGGAGCCGGTCTCCTCGTGGTGGCGCCGCACGACGTCGTGCAGCCAGCGCGCGTCGTCGGCGTCGAGCGCCTCGACGGCGGACACGAGGTCCGGGTTGACGTTGTCCTTGTCCAGGTCGATGACGTAGGCGGTGCCGCCGGACATGCCGGCCGCGAAGTTGCGCCCGGTCTCGCCGAGGACGACCGCGTGGCCGCCGGTCATGTACTCGCAGCCGTGGTCGCCCACGCCCTCCGAGACGACCGTGGCGCCGGAATTGCGGACGCAGAAGCGCTCGCCGACCCGGCCGCGGAGGAAGATCTCGCCGCCGGTCGCGCCGTAGGCGATGGTGTTGCCCGCGATGGTGGAGTACTCGGCGAGGTGGTCGGCGCCGCGGTCCGGGCGGACGACGAGCCGGCCGCCGGAGAGGCCCTTGCCGACGTAGTCGTTGGCGTCGCCCTCCAGGCGCAGGGTGACACCGCGCGGCACGAAGGCGCCGAAGGACTGGCCGGCGGAGCCGGTGAAGGTGATGTCGATGGTGTCGTCGGGCAGTCCGGCGCCGCCGAACCGCTTGGTCACCTCGTGGCCGAGCATGGTGCCCACGGTCCGGTTGATGTTGCGGATCGCGAGCCGTGCCCGGACCGGCTGGGCCTTCTCGGCGCTGTCCGCGGCGAGGGCGTCGGAGGCCAGCTTGATCAGCTCGTTGTCGAGGGCCTTGGCCAGTCCGTGGTCCTGCTCGATCACCTGGTGCCGGGCGGCGCCGGCCGGCAGCTCCGGGACGTGGAGCAGCGGCTCCAGGTCCAGGCCCTGCGCCTTCCAGTGGCCGACGGCCCGGGAGGTGTCGAGCAGTTCGGCGTGGCCGACCGCCTCCTCCAGGGTGCGGAAGCCGAGCTCGGCGAGGAGTTCGCGGACCTCCTCGGCGATGAACTGGAAGTAGTTGACGATGTACTCGGCCTTGCCGCTGAACCGCTCGCGCAGCACGGGGTTCTGGGTGGCGATGCCGACCGGGCAGGTGTCCAGGTGGCAGACGCGCATCATGACGCAGCCGGAGACGACGAGCGGCGCAGTGGCGAAGCCGAACTCCTCGGCGCCGAGGAGCGCGGCGATGACGACGTCGCGGCCGGTCTTCAGCTGGCCGTCGGTCTGCACGACGATGCGGTCGCGGAGCCCGTTGAGCAGCAGGGTCTGCTGGGTCTCGGCGAGGCCGAGCTCCCAGGGGCCGCCCGCGTGCTTGAGGGAGGTGAGCGGTGAGGCGCCGGTGCCGCCGTCGTGGCCGGAGATCAGCACGACGTCGGCGTGTGCCTTGGAGACGCCGGCGGCGACGGTGCCGACGCCGACCTCGGAGACCAGCTTGACGTGAATGCGCGCCCCGGGGTTGGCGTTCTTCAGGTCGTGGATCAGCTGGGCGAGGTCCTCGATCGAGTAGATGTCGTGGTGCGGGGGCGGGGAGATCAGGCCGACGCCGGGGGTGGAGTGCCGGGTCTTCGCCACCCACGGATAGACCTTGTGGCCGGGGAGCTGGCCGCCCTCGCCGGGCTTGGCGCCCTGGGCCATCTTGATCTGGATGTCGTCGGAGTTGACGAGGTATTCGCTGGTGACGCCGAAGCGGCCGGAGGCCACCTGCTTGATCGACGACCGGCGGGCCGGGTCGTAGAGCCGGTCCGGGTCCTCGCCGCCCTCACCGGTGTTGGACTTGCCGCCGAGCTGGTTCATGGCGATCGCGAGGGTCTCGTGCGCCTCCTGGGAGATGGAGCCGTACGACATGGCGCCGGTGGAGAAGCGCTTGACGATCTCGGAGGCGGGCTCGACCTCGTCGAGGGGGATGGAGGGGCGGCCGGACTGGAAGGAGAACAGGCCGCGGAGCGTCATCAGCCGCTCGGACTGCTCGTCGACCCGCCGGGTGTACTCCTTGAAGATGTCGTAGCGGCGGGTGCGGGTGGAGTGCTGGAGCCGGAAGACCGTCTCCGGGTCGAAGAGGTGCGGTTCGCCCTCGCGGCGCCACTGGTACTCGCCGCCGATGTCGAGGGCGCGGTGGGCCGCGGGGATGCCGGAGGCCGGGTAGGCCTTGGCGTGCCGGGCGGCGACCTCCTGGGCGATCACGTCCAGGTCCGCGCCGCCGATCTTGGTGGTGGTGCCGTGGAAGTACTTCTCGACGAAGGCCTCGTCGAGGCCGACAGCCTCGAAGACCTGCGCGCCGCGGTAGGAGGCGACGGTCGAGATGCCCATCTTGGACATGACCTTGAGGACGCCCTTGCCGAGCGCCTTGATCAGGTTGCGGATGGCGGTCTCGGGCTCGACACCCGGCAGGTAGGTGCCGGCGCGGACCAGGTCCTCGACCGACTCCATCGCCAGGTACGGGTTCACGGCCGCGGCGCCGTAGCCGATCAGCAGGGCGACGTGGTGGACCTCGCGGACGTCGCCGGCCTCGACCAGCAGGCCCGCCTGGGTGCGCTGCTTGGTGCGGATGAGGTGGTGGTGGACGGCGGAGGTGAGCAGCAGCGAGGGGATCGGCGCGTGCTCGGCGTCGGAGTGCCGGTCGGAGAGGACGATCAGCCGGGCGCCGTCCTCGATGGCGGAGGCGGCCTCGGCGCAGATCTCGTCGATCCGCGCGGCCAGCGCCCGGCTCCCGCCGCCGACCCGGTAGAGACCGGAGAGGGTCACGGACTTGAAGCCGGGCAGGTCGCCGTCGGCGTTGATGTGGACGAGCTTCGCCAGCTCGTCGTTGTCGATCACCGGGAACGGCAGGGTCACGCTGCGGCAGGACGCGGCGGTCGGTTCCAGCAGGTTGCCCTGCGGGCCGAGGGAGGACAGCAGCGAGGTGACGAGCTCCTCGCGGATGGCGTCCAGCGGCGGGTTGGTGACCTGCGCGAACAGCTGGGTGAAGTAGTCGAAGACCAGCCGGGGCCGGTCGGAGAGCGCGGCGATGGGCGAGTCGGTGCCCATGGAGCCGATGGGCTCGGCGCCGGTCCTGGCCATCGGCGCGAGGAGGATGCGCAGCTCCTCCTCGGTGTAGCCGAAGGTCTGCTGGCGGCGGATGACGGAGGCGTGGGTGTGCGCGACGTGCTCGCGCTCCGGCAGGTCGGCCAGGTCGATCAGGCCGGTCTCCAGCCACTCCTGGTACGGCTGCTCGGCGGCGAGCCCGGCCTTGATCTCGTCGTCCTCGATGATGCGGTGCTCGGCGGTGTCCACGAGGAACATCCGGCCGGGCTGGAGGCGGCCCTTGCGGACGACCTTGGCCGGGTCGACGTCGACGACGCCGACCTCGGAGGAGAGCACGACGAGGCCGTCGTCGGTGACCCAGTAGCGGCCCGGGCGCAGGCCGTTGCGGTCGAGAACGGCGCCGACCTGGGTGCCGTCGGTGAAGGTGACGCAGGCGGGGCCGTCCCAGGGCTCCATCATCGTGGAGTGGTACTGGTAGAACGCCCGGCGGGCCGGGTCCATCGAGGTGTGGTTCTCCCACGCCTCCGGGATCATCATCAGCACGCTGTGCGGCAGCGAACGGCCGCCGAGGTGCAGCAGCTCCAGGACCTCGTCGAAGGAGGCGGAGTCGGAGGCGTCCGGGGTGCAGACCGGGAAGACGCGCTCGGCGGCCTTCTCGCCGAACAGGTCGCTGGCGAGCTGCGACTCGCGCGCCCGCATCCAGTTGCGGTTGCCCTTGACGGTGTTGATCTCGCCGTTGTGCGCGATGAACCGGTACGGGTGGGCGAGCGGCCAGCTCGGGAAGGTGTTGGTGGAGAAGCGGGAGTGGACCAGCGCGATCGCGGTGGCGAAGGAGCGGTCGGAGAGGTCCGGGAAGAAGGGCTCCAGCTGCCCGGTGGTGAGCATGCCCTTGTAGACGATCGTCCGGGCGGAGAGGGAGGGGAAGTACACCCCGGCCTCGCGCTCGGCGCGCTTGCGGAGCAGGAACGCCTTGCGGTCCAGCGCCTGCCCGGTGTTCTCGCCGTCGGCCACGAACAGCTGGGCGAAGTCCGGCATGGTGGCGCGGGCGCCGGAGCCGAGCAGCTGCGGGGCGACGGGCACCTCGCGCCAGCCGAGGACGGTCAGGCCCTCGTCGGCGGCGAGGGCCTCGACGCGGGCGGCTGCCTCGCTGTCGCCGGCGGGGAGGAAGGCGATGCCGACGGCGTAGGCGCCGGCCTCGGGGAGTGCGAAGGAGACGTTCTTCCGGAGGAAGGCGTCCGGGATCTGGAGCAGGATGCCCGCGCCGTCGCCGGAGTCGGGCTCGGAGCCGGTGGCGCCGCGGTGTTCCAGGTTGCGCAGCACGGTGAGGGCCTGCTGGACCATGGCGTGGCTCGCCTCACCGGTGAGGGTGGCCACGAAGCCGACGCCGCAGGCGTCGTGCTCGTTGCGCGGGTCGTACATGCCCTGCTGGTCAGGGCGCCCGGCCAGGGGCGACCAGGCGGTGTTACCACCGCTGGTCGCGGAGTGCTCGGACAGCAGGCGCGGCGTGCGCATCGGCTCTCCCGTCGTCGTCGTGGCAGTGTCAGTGCCGAGGGACGACGTTGGCCCTCTGCGAATTTCGTGCAGGTTACATGATGACGGCTGTCCCGCAACGCGAAAACGGCGTTCCATCATGCGGACACCACCAGCTCAGAGCGGTGGCGGGGAGACGGACCGGAGCGGCCGGCCCTGGTCTTCTCCGGCGCCGGACGGGCGGCACTGCCCGTAGCGCTCCCGGCTCATGCCCAGCCGGACGCCGGTTGAAACCCGCAAGTAACAACTGGTTTCCCGGCCGGGCGGGGCACCGGCCGGTGCGGCCGGTCCTCCTAGCTTACGGCTGTTCCGAGGAGAGAGCCCAGGCCGTACGTCACAGCGGCGGCCGCGCCGCCCAGGACGAGCTGCCGGAGCCCGCTGTACCACCAGGACCGTGCCGTGACCCTCGCCACCAGGCCGCCGCACAGGAACAGCCCGGCCAGGGCGACCAGCACCGCCGGCCACAGCCGCTCCGTCCCCAGCAGATACGGCAGCACCGGCAGGACGGCGCCCACGGCGAAGGCCCCGAAGGACGAGACGGCGGCGACCGCCGGCGAGGGCAGGTCGCCGGGGTCCACGCCGAGCTCCTCCCGGACGTGGATCTCCAGGGCCAGCTCGGGATCGCGGGACAGCTGCTCGGCGACCTGGCGGGCCAGCTCCGGCTCCACACCGCGCGACACGTACAGCGCCGCCAGCTCCCGCTCCTCCTCCGCCGGATTCGCCCGTATCTCCTCGCGCTCGACCTCCAGCTCGGCCAGCACCAGCTCACGCTGCGAGGCAACCGAGGTGTACTCGCCGGCGGCCATGGAGAAGGCGCCGGCGGCGAGGCCGGCCATCCCCGTGATCACGATGGTCTGCGAGGAGACGTTGCTGCCGGCGACGCCCGTGATCAGCGCCAGGTTCGACACCAGTCCGTCCATCGCGCCGAAGACCGCGGGGCGCAGCCAGCCGCCGTTGACGTCGCGGTGGGTGTGGTTGTCCCGGTGCGCGTCCTGCGGCCCGTCCTCGGTGAGACTCTCGGTGACGTTCCCGGCGAGGTTGTCGGCGGCGCTGCTGCTGGCCATCGGTGTGGTGCTCCCTTCCCCGGGACAGCCCGGCGGCTCCCCCGGCACTCGACGGTACGCGCGATGCCGTCGGCGGCGCCAGCAAGGAAGGCCGAACTTACCTGCCTGACCTGCGGTTTCTCAGGGCGGGGGCTGCGGACGGTTTCCGGGGAAGGTGCGGACGGCTCCGCGGCGGGGCCGCTGCCGGCGGTTCCGCGACGGGCGCGGACAGACCGGCGGCGGACCCCCGGAAGGGTCCGCCGCCGGTCTCGGGAGGTCCGCGATCGCGTGATCTCCGCCTCAGAGCTTCTTGGCGGCGTCCGCCCCGGAGTCCGCGGTGTCGTCGCCGTCGCCCGGGCCCTCGGGGCCGGCCGGTTCCCCGGACGCGGCCGCTCCGGCGGGCTCGTCGTCGCGCTGCGCGTCCCCGGCCGCCCCGGCGGTCTCGCCGTCCTTCTCGGTCCCGGCGGTTTTCCCGGGCTCGGCGTCCTTCCCCGGCTCCTTGCCGGCCTCACCGTCCGTCTCACCGCCGCCGCCGGCGGCGGCCTCCGCCGCGCGGGCCTCCTCCGCCGCCGGTTCCACGACGGCCTCCCGGCCGGGACGCAGCCGGGACGAGACGATCATGTAGGCCACCGCCCCGAGGAAGACGACCATCGAGGTCCAGACGTTGAAGCGCAGACCGAGCACGTGGTGCGCCTCGTCGATCCGCAGGTACTCGATCCAGCCGCGGCCCACGGTGTACGCGGCGACGTACAGCGCGAAGGCCCGCCCGTGGCCCAGCCTGAAGCGGCGGTCGGCCCAGATCACCAGCAGCGCCACGCCGATGCACCACAGCGATTCGTAGAGGAACGTGGGGTGGTAGTAGCCGGGTTCGGGGCCCTTGTCGATCTTCAGGGCCCAGGGCAGGTCCGTGGCCTTGCCGTACAGCTCCTGGTTGAACCAGTTGCCCCAGCGGCCGATGGCCTGGGCGATGGCGATGCCCGGCGCAACGGCGTCCGCGTAGGCCGGCAGCGGGACGCCGCGGCGCCGGGCGCCGATCCACGCCCCGACGGCGCCGAGGGCGATGGCACCCCAGATCCCGAGCCCGCCCTCCCAGATCTTGAAGGCGTCGACCCAGTTGCCGTGCTCACCGAAGTACGGCTCGTACGTGGTGAAGATATGGTAAAGACGGCCGCCGACCAGACCGAATGGGACGGCCCAGACGGCGATGTCGGCCACCGTGCCGGGCAGGCCGCCGCGGGCGACCCAGCGCCGGCCTCCGATCCAGACGGCGGCGAAGACGCCGATGAGGATGCTGAACGCGTAGCCGCGCAGCGGGATCGGGCCGAGTTCGATCACGCCGGTCGACGGACTGGGAATGTATGCGAGGTCCATGGCGGTCCCGACGCTACCGTGCCGGGCCGGGTACCGGGCAACCAGCCCGGCAACGGCTCCGTAACGGGGCCGCGCCCGGTGCGGCCCCGCGCCCCCGCCCCCGGCGGACTCCGGTCGCCGGACGGTCACGGGGCGGCCCCGGGGAGGGGGCCGGCCGGGCCCGGTGCCGGAAGACCGGGAACGGCGTCAGGGGAGGACCCGGGCCGGGCCGGCCGCCACCACGACCAGCAGGACGACGAAGACCACGCCGGCCGCCACCCCCCACCACCGCTGCCCGCGCGCCGCCGGCCGGGGCGGCGTCGCGGTCCGCCACCCCTCCGGCCGCGGGGGCTCCGCCGGACTCCCCCCGCGGCGCCACCGGCGGAGGGCGCCCTGCCGCTGGGCGGCCGCCTCGTCCTGCCGGCGCAGCCGTTCGGTGACCATACGGGCTCGCGCCGACGGCTCCCTGGGCGCGCGGGCCCGGCCCGGCCCGGCACTCTCCTCGATGAACCGCGCCCACTCCTCGTCGGGTATCGGGGGCAGGTCGGGGTCGTCCGCGGCCCGGCCGGTGGCGGGCGGCTCTGCGGTCACGGTCCTCACATCTCCTGGGGTCGGCAGCGCGACGGCGGCCGGGCGGGGCACGCGGCGGCCCGGCCGGTGACGGGGTGTGGGGGGTGCTGCCAGGGTAGACCAGCGGGCCGACAGCGGCGGGTGGCCGGGCGGGGAAACGGGGAGGCGCCTGCGCGCCTCCCCGTTGGAGGGCTCCCCCGCGGTACCGCTCCCCCGCTGCCTCCATGCCCCCGCTGCCTCCATGCCCCCGCTGCCGCGCGGTCAGGCCCCGCGGCTCACGCCCTTCGCCAACTCCCCTGCCAGGGTGCGGACTTCGGTGAGCCCGGTCTCCAGGTCCGGGGCGTCCAGCAGCCGTTTGACGAAGGCCGAGCCGACGATCACGCCGTCGGCGAAGGCCGCGACCTCCGCCGCCTGCCCCGGGTTGGAGACCCCGAGCCCGACGCAGACGGGCAGCTCCGTGGTGGCCCGGGTGCGGCGCACCAGGTCCTGCGCCTGCTCGCCGACCGACTCCCGGGTGCCGGTGACCCCCATCAGCGAGGCCGCGTACACGAAGCCGCTGCCGGCCGCCGTGATCTTCGCCAGCCGCTCGTCCCGGCTGCTCGGCGCGACCACGAAGACCGTGGCCAGACCGTGCCGCTCGGCGGCCGCGCGCCACACCGCGGACTCCTCGACGGGCAGGTCGGGCAGGATGCAGCCCGCTCCGCCGGCCCCGGCCAGATCGGCGGCGAACCGCTCCACGCCGTACCGGTCGACCGGGTTCCAGTACGTCATGCAGAGCACCGGCGCGCCGGTCGCCGCGTGCACCTCGGCCACCGTGCGGATCACGTCGGTGATCCGCAGCCCGGCGCGCAGGGCGATGTCGTCGGCGGTCTGGATGACCGGACCGTCCAGCACCGGGTCGCTGTGCGGCAGCCCGACCTCGACCACGTCGCAGCCGCCCTCGAGCATCGCCGTGACGGCGCGCACCCCGCCGTCCACGGTCGGGAAGCCGGCGGGCAGGTAGCCGACCAGCGCGGCCCGGCCCTCCCCCCTGGCCTTGGCCAGGACGGATTCCAGGAGTTCCAGGTTGCCCGCCATCACTCGGCCTCGATCTCGTCGCTCGGGTCGTACAGCTTGAAGTAGCGCGCGGCGGTCTCCATGTCCTTGTCGCCGCGGCCGGAGAGATTGACCAGCACCAGCCCGTCCGGGCCGAGTTCGCGGCCGAGGAGGAGGGCGCCGGCCAGGGCGTGCGCGCTCTCGATGGCCGGGATGATGCCCTCGGTCTCCGACAGGAGGCGCAGCGCCCGCATCGCCTCGTCGTCGGTCACCGCGCGGTACTCGGCGCGGCCGGTGTCCTTGAGGTAGGCGTGCTCGGGGCCGACGCCCGGGTAGTCGAGCCCGGCGGAGATCGAGTACGGCTCGGTGATCTGGCCGTCCTCGTCCTGCAGGACGTAGCTGCGGGAGCCGTGCAGGATGCCGGAGGTGCCCTCGGTGAGGGTCGCCGCGTGCTCGCCGGTCTCCACGCCGTGCCCGCCGGGCTCGAAGCCGACGAGCCGGACGGACGTGTCGGGGATGAACGCGTGGAACAGGCCGATGGCGTTGGAGCCGCCGCCCACGCAGGCGGCGACCGCGTCCGGCAGCCGGCCCGTGCGCTCCAGGATCTGCCGGCGCGCCTCGACGCCGATCACCCGGTGGAAGTCCCGGACCAGGGCGGGGAAGGGGTGGGGCCCGGCCACGGTGCCGAAGAGGTAGTGGGTGCGGTCGACGTTGGCGACCCAGTCGCGGAACGCCTCGTTGATGGCGTCCTTCAGGGTGCGGCTGCCGGACTTGACGGCGATGACCTCGGCGCCGAGCATCCGCATCCGCGCCACGTTGAGCGCCTGCCGCTCGGTGTCGATCTCGCCCATGTAGATGGTGCATTCGAGGCCGAAGAGGGCGCAGGCGGTGGCGGTCGCCACCCCGTGCTGGCCGGCGCCGGTCTCGGCGATGACGCGGGTCTTGCCCATGCGACGGGTCAGCAGCGCCTGCCCCAGCACGTTGTTGATCTTGTGGGAACCGGTGTGGTTGAGGTCCTCCCGCTTGAGGAAGACCCGGGCGCCGCCGGCGTGCCCGGCGAACCGCCGGACCTCGGTGAGGGCGCTGGGGCGGCCGGTGTAGTTGACGAGCAGTTCGTCCAGCTCGGCGGCGAAGGCCGGGTCGGCCTTGGCCTTGGCGTACTCGGCGGCCACCTCGTCGACCGCGGCGACCAGCGCCTCGGGGATGAACTTGCCGCCGAACGCGCCGAAGTAGCCCTCGGGGCTGGGGACCAGACCCTCGGGATCCGGAATGAAGAAGTCGGAGGACATCTGCGGTGCTCCTCGTTACGGGGCGCGGGGCCCCGGCTGGTGGGTGGTGACAGTGGTGGAAGTGAACGGTCCGCGGGGAGGGCACGCGCACGCCCGGCCGAGGGCGGTACCGGCGCCCGGGCCGCCGCCCGGGCCGGGACCGCAGGCGGGGGCGGGACGGGAGCGGCCGGGCACCCGGCGCCGCACGCCCTGCACGCCGCCACCGAGGCCCCGGACCCCGAGCGGACCGGGCCCGGACGAACCGGGACGGGTCCGGGGCTCCGGATCCCGGGGCCGTTCCCGGCCCCCGGGCACTCGGCCGTCCCCGGCCCGGCCCGGGGCGGTCCGGACCACCTGAGCAGTCCGGGCCCGGTACCGAGCCGGTCCGGCAGGGCACGGAGAACGGAGCCGAGTCCGTCCCCGGCCCCCGAACGGTGCGGGAGCCGGGTTGCGGCCCCGAACCGCTCCGGGTCCGCTGTCCGGGCTGTGGACCGGTCCGGCTACCACGGCCGGAGCCGTATGCGGGTCCGGATACTCCCGAGCGGGCACCGGTCCGAACCGGTCCGGCCCCTCTCCGGGGCTCCGGGCTCCGGGGCTCCGGGGCTCCGGGGCTCCGGGGCTCCGGGGCTCCGGGGCTCCGGGCTCCGGGCAGGGTCCGGATGCGGTCTCCGGCCCAGGCCGCGGGGCGGGGCCGAGAGCCCGGCACCGCGGGCCCGAGGTGCCGGGCCCGGAAGCCGGGCGACGGACGGGAGAGGCCGGAGTGGCCCGGACGGCGGCGACGCCGGGGGGGCGGCCCGCTCGACAGCGGGCGGCGCGCCGGGCGGTGTCAGGCCGCGCCGGCGGGCGTACGCGTGGCCACCGCACGCCATCGCATGCCGTTGATCTGCCCCGGCTCACTGCCGATGTGGTACCGCACCCGCCGCCCCCGCACCCGCCGCGCGGGCGCGCGGCAGCCCCGCGGCCGGCAGCCGCGGGCGAGCCGTGCGTACGGGGAGCGGGCCATGGCCATCGCGGGCTCCTCAGCCGCGCCCGTGCCGGAGGGCCGGGTGCGCGCCGGCCGCCACGAGGTCGGACACCGCCGTCTTCGGGTCGCGGCCGGTGACCAGCGACTCCCCGACGAGCACGGCGTCCGCGCCCTCGTTGGCGTAAGCGATCAGGTCGTGCGGCCCGCGCACACCCGATTCCGCGATCTTGACGATGTGGTCCGGGATGCCCGGTGCGATCCGGCCGAAGTTGGACCGGTCCACTTCCAGCGTCTTGAGGTTCCGCGCGTTGACGCCGATGACGCGGGCGCCGGCGACGACGGCCCGCTCGACCTCCTCCTCGTCGTGCACCTCCACGAGCGGCGTCAGGCCGATCGACTCGGCGCGCTCCACGAGCGAGACCAGGGCCGCCTGGTCCAGCGCCGCGACGATGAGCAGAGCCAGGTCGGCGCCGTGGGCCCGGGCCTCCCACAACTGGTAGGAGGTGACGATGAAGTCCTTGCGCAGCACGGGGATGTCGACCCGGGCGCGGACGGCCTCCAAGTCGGCGAGCGAGCCGCCGAACTTCCGTTCCTCGGTCAGCACGCTGATGACGGCCGCGCCGCCCGCCTCGTAGTCGGCGGCGAGCCCGGCCGGGTCGGCGATCGCGGCGAGCGCGCCCTTGGACGGGCTGGAGCGCTTGACCTCGCAGATCACCTTGACGCTGTCACCGCGGAGCGCCGCGGCGCCGTCCTTGGCCGGAGGGGTCCTGGCCGCCCGCTCCTTGAGCTCGTCGAGACTCACGCGCGCCTGCCGCTCCGCGAGGTCGGCACGGACTCCCTCGATGATCTCGTCGAGCACACTCACGGGAGCGGCCCCCTTCCGGGACGGTGGTGGAGCGATCGCGGCCGTCCGGTGCCCGCCGGGCACCGCCCCGCCCGCGACTGCGCGAGACTCTGCGATGGTATCCGGCCGGGTGCGCACCCTTCACATCCGGGCGCCCGGGGTCCCGGTACGTGGACATACCGGTGCGATCGGTTCCGGTTCTCACGGCGCCAGGCCCCCGCCGAACGGCAGGTTCCGGACAACCGTGAACGCCGTGACGAGCGCTCCGGCGACCCACCACGGCAGCCGGCCCCGCACCGCTCGCCCGGTGTGCCCGGTACGCCCGGTGCGCCCGGTGCGCCCGGTGCGCCCGGTGCGCTCCCGGGCCGCCGGAGCCCTCGGGTCCGCGGGGTCCGCGGAGCCCGCAGAGTCCGCGCCCCGCGCGGTACACCCCGTCGGCGCGCTCCGGGCAGCCCGAGTCGGCCCGGGGGCGCGCACGGGCCCGGGGGCGCGCACGAGCCCGGGGGCGGCCCGCAGGGCGCGTACCGTCCAGGCCCCCCAGACGACGGCCGCCGCGGCCGCGGCCAGGACGACCAGCGCGTTGGTACCGAACGCGGCGGCCGGATCGCCGTGCGCGAGGGCGTGGACACTGCGGAGACCACCGCAGCCGGGGCACAGCAGGCCGGTCGTGTGGAACAGCGGGCACACCGGGTAGCGCCCCGGAACGCCCGGATCCACGGCCCCGACCCAGCCGAGGGCTCCCGCACCGGCGGCGAGCGCCCCCACGGGCGCGGCCAGGGCCCTCAGGCGGGCCGAGGGAAACCGCCCGGCACGGCCGGCCGGGTGACGGCCGCCACCGGGCGGCACAGCCGGGCCGGGCACGGCAGTGCCCGCCGGCGGGCCCGGAGCCGGGGCGGGGCCCGTCACCGGACGCCCGGACGGGACAGCGGAATCCGGCACGGAAGCACAGAAGCCGGAGACGCGGCCGGAGCCGCGGGCACGGACCGAGCCCGTCGCCCAGCCGAGGCCGCGGGGGAAGCCGGATGCCCGGGCAGAGCCGCGGACGAACCCGGACACGGGGCCGCGGCCCCGGCCTGGGCCTGGGCCAGGACGCCCCGCGCGGGCGGGGCCGGGTACGCGGACGGAGCCGGGCGCGGCACCGGGTACGCGGACGGAGCCGGGTACGCGGACGGGGCCGGGTGTGGTGCGAGGTGCGCGGGTTCGTCGCTCACGGTCCCGAGTCTCGCCGCGGACGCGGAAAGGCGCAGCCCCGGGCCCTCGTACGCCGTCCATACGGCCGTACGGGCCACGGGGCCGCGCCGTCACGGTCCTGTCCCGGCTCGCGGGGGCGCCGGCGCCGTCCGCGAGCGGCCGGGTCAGTGCTGCGGCTGCCGCCTCTGCGCCTCGCGCGGGGCGTCCTGGCCCAGGCCGGCCTTCTTCATCATCCAGCCGACGATGCCGCCCAGGAAGACGATGGCGATACCCACCCAGAAGCCCACGGGGCTGGCCATCACGGTGAAGGCGCTGGCCACGCAGAAACCGATGAAGGCGATGATGACGCCGGTCCAGGCGGCCGGGGTGTGTCCGTGGTCGGTGCCCGCCATGAGTTCTCCTCGTTGCTCTGTGTGCGCCTGGCTCGGGCGCGGTGAACGCTCGGTGTCCATTCTTGCCGACGGGCTGTGACGCCGTCGCGCCGGGGTGCCGTCCGGGAGCGCCGGAACGGGGCGGGCCCGCCGGAAGGGGCCGGGGGATGGCCGGGCGTGGGCAGGACCTGGCGCGGAGGCGGGCCGGGAGGCGGGCCGGACACGGCGCGGACGTCCTCAGAGGCATGCCCCGGCCCGGCCATGGGCGGTGGTGTCAGCGGTCGCGGGTCGGGTCCTCGCCCCGGTCCAGGGCGCGCCACATCTCGTCGGGGCGCTCCGGGTCGGGTGCGGCGGCGCCGCGGCGCGCGGCACCGGCCGGGCGCTCGTACCGTCCGGACATGGCGGGCCAGCGGCGCCCGTGACGCAGGGCGATGAGGCCCGCGAGCAGCAGGAGCAGCCCGGCCGCGGTGGAGACCAGCGGCCAGCCGGTGTGCGTGACGTTCTCCACACCGGCGCCGACCAGGCCGGTGACCCGGGCCGCCTCGGCCTCCAGGGTTCCGGTGTCGCCCCGGCCGAGGAGGGAGCCGGCGGCCGTGCCCGCCCCGCTGAGGGCCAGCAGCGCGGCCACGGCGGTGCGGCCGGCGCGGCGTACGGCGAACACGGCGACCAGCGCGGCGAGTCCGACGATGGCCAGCGCGGCGGGTGCCCCCGTTACGTCCCGGCCCTCGGCGGCCACGGGCAGCGCCCCCTGGGCGGCGGTGGTCGTGGCTTCGGACCAGGTCTGCCCGCCGGCGACCAGGGCGAGGGCCGCGCCCGCGGCACCGAGGGCCAGTGCGGCGGCGAGGCTGCGCCGGCCGGTGCCGACGGCGGGCCCGGGCGCCGGGTCGGGCCCGGCCCGGTCGGGGCCGGCCGCCGGACGCCCGGGTCCGGGTTCGCCGGGTCCGGGTTCGGGGTGTTCGAGTTCGGGGTGTTCGAGTTCGGGGTGGCTGCGCGGCTCGGGTACGGGACTCACGTTTCCACTATGACCCGTACCGTCCCGCCGCCCGAACCCGGGTCAGCGCGGAACCCGGCACGGCGCGGAACCCGGCACGGCGCGGAACCCGGTACGCGGGCCGCACTCGCCCCGTGGCCGGACGCGGCTTCCGGGAGCAGGTGCGAGGGCCGTGGAGGAGCAGCTCGCCGACGGCCCGCGCCAGGTCCGGGGAGCCCGGCCTCAGCCGGCTGCCCACGCCGGCTGAGGGCCGGCCGGCGTGCGGGGTGCCCGAGTACCGCCCCCGGCGAAGGACGGTCCGCGGCATCCGGGGGGGGGGCGTTCCGTCCGGGCGCGCGCGGCCCGGACCGGACCGCCCCGCACGGGGCCGGTGCGGCCCCGCCCGCACGGAGGCCGGTGCGGCCCCGCCCGCACGGAGGCCGGCGTTGCGGTCCCCGGCGGGGCCCGCAACGGCCGCTCCGGCCGGCCCTACCGCAGCCCGGAGGCCATCCGGACCGCGCGCAGCACCGCCGCCGCCTTGTTGCGGCATTCCGTGTCCTCGGAGACCGGGTCGGAGTCGGCCACGACCCCGGCCCCGGCCTGCACGTAGGCGGTGCCGTCGCGCAGCAGGGCCGTGCGGATGGCGATGGCGGTGTCGGAGTCGCCGGCGAAGTCGAGATAGCCGACGCAGCCCCCGTACAGGCCCCGCCGGGTCGGCTCCAGTTCCTCGATGATCTGCAGGGCGCGGGGCTTGGGGGCACCCGAGAGGGTGCCGGCCGGGAAGCAGGCGGTGAGCACGTCGAAGGCGGTCCGGCCCTCGGCGAGGCGGCCGGTGACGGTGGACACGATGTGCATGACGTGGCTGTAGCGCTCCACCGACATGAAGTCCACGACCTCGACGCTGCCCGGCTCGCAGACCCGGCCGAGGTCGTTGCGCCCGAGGTCGACGAGCATCAGGTGCTCGGCGCGCTCCTTGGGGTCGGCCAGCAGTTCCTCGGCGAGCGCGGCGTCCTGCTGCGGGGTGGCGCCGCGCGGCCGGGTGCCCGCGATGGGATGCAGCAGGGCGCGCCCGTCCTCGACCTTGACCAGCGCCTCGGGGCTGGAGCCGACGACGTCGAAGCCGTCGAACCGGAGGAGGTACATGTACGGGCTGGGGTTGGTGGCGCGCAGCACGCGGTAGACGTCCAGGGCGGAGGCCGGGCAGGGCGTCTCGAACCGCTGGGACGGAACGACCTGGAACGCCTCCCCCGCCCGGATGCGCTCCTTGATGTCCTCCACGGCCTCCTGGTACGCGGCGCCGCCCCAGCGCTGGGTGAACTCGGGCAGCTCGGAGGGCGGCAGGACGGCGGCGCCGCCGGGGAGGGGCCGGGCCAGGTCGGCGGTCATCGCGTCGAGGCGGGCGACGGCGTCCGCGTACGCCTCGTCGACGCCGGTGTCGAGGTCGTTGTGGTTGATCGCGTTGGCGATGAGCAGGACGGTGCCGTCCCAGTGGTCGAGCACGGCGAGGTCGGAGGTGAGCAGCATGGTGAGCTCGGGCAGGCCGAGGTCGTCACGGGTGCTGTCGCCGATCCGCTCCAGGCGGCGGACGATGTCGTAGCCGAGATAGCCCACCATGCCGCCGGTGAACGGTGGCAGGCCGAGGAGGTCGCCGAGGTCGCGGGGGGTGTGCAGGGCCTCGACGGTGGCGCGCAGCGCCTCCAGCGGATCTCCGCCGGTGGGGACGCCGACGGGTGGTGTGCCCAGCCAGTGCGTCTCGCCGTCGCGGACGGTGAGGGTGGCGTCGCTGCGGACGCCGACGAAGGAGTACCGCGACCAGGAGCGGCCGTTCTCCGCCGATTCCAGGAGGAACGTGCCGGGGCGTTCGGCCGCGAGCTTGCGGTACAGGCCGACCGGGGTGTCCCCGTCGGCGAGCAGCCTGCGGCTGACGGGGATGACGCGGCGGTCGGCCGCCAGCTTGCGGAAGGTCGTGAGATCCATCGTGGTGGCGGCACCGGTGCTCATGGGCCCGGATCCTAGTGGCCCGGGCGGGCCCGGCCGGGGCCGTTCCAGCATGCGGCCGCAGGGCCGTTCCCACGGCGGCGCCCGTCACGGTGCGGCTCGCGGGGCCGGTCCCGCCGGGCCGGGGCGCCGGGTGTGCGGGAACGGACGGCCGCGGAGACGGGCGGCGGGGCCCACCGCGCGTGCTCCCTCCCCCGCTGCCGCGCGGGCCGCACCGCCCGCCCGGGCGACATGGGGAGAAAGCGGACCGGAGCGGACGGGACGCCGGCCGGCGCCGGGCACAGCCGGCCGGGGCGGGCCGGGACGAACCGGAAGTGACCGGGAGGGAACGGCGGTTCAGGCGGAGGCGGCGGCCGGGCCGAGCGGCAGTTCGTGGGCGTCGAAGCAGGTGCGGTCGCCGGTGTGGCAGGCGGCGCCCACCTGGTCGACCTTGACGAGCACGGTGTCGCCGTCGCAGTCGAGCGCCACCGACTTGACGTGCTGGACGTGGCCCGAGGTGTCGCCCTTCACCCAGTACTCGCCGCGGCTGCGGCTCCAGTAGGTGCAGCGGCCCGTGGTGAGGGTGCGGTGCAGGGCCTCGTCGTCCATCCATCCCAGCATCAGCACCTCGCCGGTGTCGTACTGCTGCGCGATGGCCGGGACGAGCCCGTCGGCGTTCCGCTTGAGCCGCGCGGCGACGGCGGGGTCGAGGCCGGAGGAGCCGGCCGGACCGGCGGGGGCGGCGCGGCCGCCGGAGTCACGGGAGTCGCTGGACATGGGCGCCATTGTGCCGCCGCGGCGGGTACCTCGGGAAATCCACCGCACGGCCGGGGCGGCGCGGCGGCACAGGACACGCGGCCGGACCGTCCCGGGGCGCGGCCCGGTCCACCCCCCGAGACCGCCCCCGACCTCCCTCGGGGTTCTCCCCCACTGCCCCCGGAACACCGCGCGGCATCATGGCCGCTCCCCCGGCACGGTCGTAGGGTGGCGGTATGACCCATGCGAAGCGTGAACGTCTGCTCCTGGCCGATCTGTTGGAGAACGCGGGCCCGGGGGCCCCGACCCTGTGCGAAGGCTGGACCACCCGCGACCTCGCCGTGCACCTGGTGGTGCGCGAGCGGCGTCCCGACGCGGCCGCGGGCATGTTCGTCAAGCCGCTCGCGGCGCGGCTGGACCGGGTGGGTGCCGAGTTCGGCGCGAAGCCGTACGAGGAGCTGATCCAGCTCGTCCGGACCGGCCCGCCCCGGATGTCGCCGTTCTCGCTGAAGCAGATCGACGAGGTCGCCAACACCGTCGAGTTCTACGTCCACGCCGAGGACGTCCGCCGCGCCCAGCCGGACTGGACCCCCCGCGAGCTGGACCCGGTCCTGGCCGACGCCCTGTGGGCGCGTGTCGAGAAGGTGGCCCGGATGATGGGCCGCAAGTCGCCGGTCGGCCTGGTGCTGCGCCGCCCGGACGGCCGCACGGCCGTCGCGCACCGCGGCACCCCCGTGGTCACGGTCACCGGCGAACCGGGCGAACTGCTGCTCTTCCTCTACGGCCGCCAGGAGCAGGCACGCGTGGACACGGAGGGCGACAAGGACGCCGTCGCCAAGGCGTACGCGGCCAAGCTGGGCATCTGAGAAAAACTGCCGTATCACGCCGTATTGCGGCGCGATACACTGGCTCCATGAAGACCATCACCCAGCGCGAACTGGCCGCCCGGTCCAAAGCCGTCCTGGACGAGGTGGAGGCGGGCGAGACCTACCACATCACCCGCAACGGGACCGAGATCGCTGAAGTCCGTCCTCTCACCACGCGCCGGCGGTTCGTTCCCGTGGAGGAGCTTCAGCGCAAGTGGCGCAACGCGCCCGCGGTGGACTACGCGAGGATGCGCGCCGAGGCAGACGAGTTCTACGGCGATGAGGACCGTGTCGGAGAAGACGACCGTGACTGAGCGGCGCCCACGTGGCCTGTTGGACACCTGCGTGGTCATCGACCTTCCTCTGATCGCCCGGGAACGTCTGCCGTTGGAGGCCGCCGTCTCCTCCGTGGTGCTGGCAGAGCTCGCCCAGGGGGTCGCCATGACCGGTGACCCCGTCGAAATACTGGCCAGGGCGGAGCGTCTGGCGGACACGGAGGCGGCCTTCACCGCCATTCCCTTCGATCGCGAAGCGGCTCGCCGGTTCGGAACTCTGGTGGCCCTGACGATCAAAACTCAGCGCACTCCGCGTCCGCGGCGCATGGATCTGATGATCGCGGCCACGGCCGCCGCACAGGGACTCCCCCTGTACACCCGGAATGCGGACGACTTCAGGGGACTGGAGCAGGCCGTGGAGATCATTCCCGTCTGACCGGCGAACCTGCCGGGCGCGTCACCGGCCCGCGGCCGAAACCTTTCCGCGAGAGGCGCCTCGGAGGAGAGTTGCCTACCCTCGCCCACATGACTGCGACGACCGGTACCACCGACAGCCCCAACGGGAGCGCATCGCGGGCCGGAATCTTCCGCGCCCTCCACCACGACCGGGCCCCCTCCGCCCCGCTCGTCCTCCCCGGCCCGTGGGACGCCGTCAGCGCGCGGGCCTTCGAGGCCGCCGGCTTCCCGGCCCTGGCCACGCCCAGCGCGGGCGTCTCGGCGGCCCTCGGTCGTCCGGACGGCGGGGGCACGCCGCCGGAGGAGATGTTCGCGGCGATCAGGCGGATCGCCCGCTCCGTCTCCGTCCCCGTCTCGGCGGACATCGAGGACGGCTACGGCCTGCCGCCCGCCGAGCTGGTCGAACGGCTGCTGGAGGCCGGGGCGGTGGGCTGCAACCTGGAGGACTCCGGCCCGGCGGACCGGCAGCTCGCCGATCCGCGGCGGCACGCCGACCGGCTGGCGGCGGTCCGGGCCGCGGCGGGCGGCGCCCTGTTCGTCAACGCCCGTGTCGACACCTTCCTGCGCGGTGTGCCGGACGCCGGGGCGGCGATCGAACGCGGCCGGCTCTACCGCGAGGCCGGCGCCGACTGCGTCTACCCGATCCTCGCCCCGCCCGAGCTGCTGCCCGAACTCGCCGCCGGCATCGGCGGACCGCTCAACGCGATCGCCGTCCCCGGCGGCCCGTCCCCGCGCGAACTGGGTGAACTGGGCGCCACCCGCGTCACGTTCGGCGGCGGTCTGCAGCGCCGGATCGCGGAGGAGATCCAGGACCTGGCACGGGAACTGCGGGGCGGCTGACCCGGGACACCGTTCCGGGACCGGGGTCCGGGTGCCGTCTCGGCGGAAGCGCTCCAGAAGCCCGAGCAGGTCCCGTGCCGAGACCGGAGGTCTCAGCGGATGAAGAAGCGGACCGGTTCCCGCAGCACCGTGGCAGCCGCTTCCGTGTCCGCCAGGCGTGCGGACAGCGTCGCTTCGGCCAGCCGTGGCGGAAGGGCCTCGGCGAACTTCAGACCGCGTACCGCCCGCCCGTCGACCGCGGGCAGGCAGATCCGGTCCGGCGCGTCAGCTGTCGCCTCTTTCCAGGCCAGGGGCGTCACGTCCTCCCGCAGCCGGATCCAGCGGTCCTCGATCTGCTGGCCGGGAACGGCCAGGCCGCCGAGAGTCGCGGCCAGTGTGGCGTTCGCCAGATGTCCGGCCCAGGTCCACCAGCGCAGATGGCCTTCCGGATCACGGATGACGAGGGTGCCCGCCGGGTGCACCCGCTCCAGGTACCGCTCGCGGGCCCGGAGCAGTGCCCCGTTCGCGCGCCGGGTCAGTACGACGGGAGGGGCGGCGCCCAGCAGGACATCGCGTTCGGCCCGGGTCACGGCGAAGGAACCGACCCGGCGGGTTCCGCTCCACTTGGCCTTGCCTCCGCCGTCGGCGGGTTCCACGTGGCAGCGCCGCCGGCGCCAGTCGATGTACGTCACCTGCCAGCTCCGTCCGGCGAGGAGCAGCCGGCGCGGCCCGTCGATCCGCTCGGTGAGGAGACTCGGATCGGTCCAGCCGATTTCGGTGCGCCCCTGAACGACGGTGAACTGCGGAGGGGCCGTGAACACGGCGGTGAGGTTCATGAAGTGGCGGTGTCCGAAGCGCCGTTCGGCTTCGGGCCCGATGAACAGCATTCCGCCGTCCCGGTCCAGGTAGCCTCCGTCGACGAGGTGCCGGACGACGGGGCCGGCCGAGGGACCGAGGAAGTCGAGGCCGTTCCACCACTCCTGCCACAGGTGCTCGCCGACCCGGCCTTCCTGAAGGCAGAGCGCGAGCAGTTGCTGGGCGGCGATGTGCCGGGGCTCGGGCGGAGCCGTCACCGGCTCCACCCAGCCCCGGGACCACTGGAGCAGCAGACCCGCCGCGGCCAGCAGTCCGTCTTCGTCGAGGGCGAGGAACAGGCAGTTGCGGCTGGTGTCACGGCGCCGTCCGGAACGGCCGAGGCGCTGCAGGAAGGAGGCGACCGATGACGGGGCGTCGATCTGGATGACGCGGTCGAGGTCGCCGACGTCGATGCCGAGTTCGAGGGTGCTGGTGGAGATGATGACGCAGTCACGCGCCTCCGCGAAGGCCGCCTCGGCCCGCCTGCGTTCGTCCAGCGACAGCGAGGCGTGGGAGAGGAAGGTGGTGACGCCCCTCGCCCGCAGTTTCTCCCCGAGTTCTTCGACGAGCTGCCGGGACTCGCAGAAGACCAGGCGCTTCTCGCCGCGGTGCAGGGCGCTGATGACGGTGGCGGCGTTGTCGAGCGAGCCGACGTGGTCGAGCTGGATGTCCCCGGGCGGGACAACGGCGGACGCTCCAGAGGCCCCGGCGGCCTCCTGCCCCGGTCCCTCCGGCGGCTGTCCCGTATCGGCAAGGTGGGGGGCGACCACCGTGCCCGGCCGCCGGCCCGCCCCCGAGCCCTGCAGCCAGTGGAGCAGCGCATCCGGGTTGCCGACGGTCGCCGAGAGCCCCACGCGCTGGAGGGGGCGCCCGGTCACCCGCTGCAGCCGTTCCAGGACGGCGAGCACATGCCAGCCGCGGTCGTCGCCGGCGAAGGCATGCACCTCGTCGACGACCACGGCCCGCAGCCCGGAGAAGAAGGATCGGTGGTCGACATTGACGCTGACCAGCATCGCTTCCAGTGACTCCGGTGTGGTGAGCAGGATGTCGGGCCGGGCGGCGAGGATCCGCTTCCTGGCCCCGGAGGTGGTGTCCCCGTGCCACAGGGCGGCGGTGCGGCCCAGCCACGAGGTGTAGCTCTCCAGCCGCGGTGCGAGGTTGTTGAGCAGCGCCTTCAGCGGACAGAGGTAGAGCACCGAGGTGCCCGTCCAGCGGTTCGCCGTCATCCGGGAGAGCAGGGGGAAACAGGCGGCTTCGGTCTTGCCGCCCGCGGTGGGGGCGAGCAGGAGGGCGTCGTGGCCGCCGGTGAGCGGTTCGACGGCGGCTTCCTGCAGCGGTCGCAGGCTCTGCCAGCCCAGGGTGTTGACGATGTGGTGGACGAGGACCGGTTCAAGCCCGTCCGGGACGCTCACGGCAGGTCCAGCGGGACGGCGTCGGCGTTCCCGGCCGCCGCGTTCCGTTCCGTCTCGGTCAGTTCGGCCGGCCTGACGGTGAGCGCGTAGTGCGCCCGCGGGTCGAAGTCGGCGAATTCGTCGACCCGGTCGAGGATGTCGGCGACGAGCTTGCGCAGGAACACGCGCGGGGCGACACCGACGTTCCCGCCGAGGCCGCCGGTGACGGCGGTGGCCAGTTCCCCGATGTACGCGTCGTCGACGCGTTCGGCGACCCGCTGCGGGTGCCGTGCCGTCTCCCGGTACAAGTCCCTCACCCTCCGGCCGAGTTGGCCGAGCCCCGGCAGGTCGAAGCCGGGCAGCCGGAGCTGGACGGCGCGCGGGGAGTCGAAGCGCGGGTCGGTGGTGAAGTCGGTGGCGAGGCGCTGGGCGAGCGGCGGCAGCCGCTGGGCTCCCTGTTGCCCGTCGTAGAACGCGGGGGTTCCGGTGATGACGAGGAAAAGGCCGGGGAAGCGGCCGGCGTCGATCTCATCGAGGAGCTGCCGCAGCGCGTTGAGGCCCTTCTCCCGGACGTCCCCGCGGACCCGCTGCAGCGTCTCGATCTCGTCGAGGACGAGCAGCAGCCCGGGATGACCGCAGTCCCGCAGCACCGTGAGCAGCCCCTGGAGGAAGCCGAGTGCCGCGAAGTGGTCGAGGTCTCCCCGGACGCCCGCGGCCCGGCGCGCCGAGGCGGCGACGGACTTCTGCCCGCCGAGCCAGGCGATGAGCGCCTCCGCGGTGGCCGCGTCACCGGCCGCCACCGCCCGGCGGTAGCCGCGCAGGGCGGAGGAGAAGGCCGGGGTGGTCCTGGCGACTTCGGCGAGCCGGCGTTCCATCAGGGTGTCGACGGCTTCGGCGAGCGCTTCCTCGTTCTCCTCGTCCGTCTCGCCGGCGTCGAGGACTTCCTCCTCCAGCGTGTAGAACCAGGAGTCGATGACGGCCCGCAGCGCGCTGGGCCGGTGGGTCGCGGTCGTCAGCCGTTCGGTGAGTCTGCGGTAGACGGTCTCCAGCCGGTGCAGCGGTGTCTCCGTCTCGGAGATCTGCACCTCGGCCGTGGCCAGTCCGGACCGTTTGGCGCGTTCGGCCAGCCACCGGGCGAAGAACGTCTTGCCGGAGCCGTATGCGCCGCGGACGGCGTGGAAGGCGGCCCCGCCGCGGGCGGTGGCTGCGAGGTCGTCGTCGAGGGCCTGCTCGAACCGGTCGAGGCCGACCGCGAGCAGGCCGAGCCCGGACTGTGGCACGGTGCCGCGGCGCAGCGCGTCGATGACCTCCCGCCGCCGTACCGCGCTCGCCGGGGACGGGGTGCTCACGTGTTCTCCTCCGCCGGCAGGAACTGGTCGCGCAGCAGCCGGACGTCGAGCTTCACGGCGTGGCCGGCGTCGATGAAGCCGAGAACGGGATATCCCTCGACGTTCAGCAGACGCTGGACGGTGGCGACGAAGCCCTCGATGTTGCGCCTCACCCGTCCGGTCGCGGAGATCGCGGCGCCCAGGGCGGCCGGGGACATGGTGCCCCCGGCGGCTGCGAGCGCGTCGATGACGGAGGCCACCACCTTGGCCTCCGGTGCCTTGCGGACGTACTCCTTCTGCGCCTCGTACACCTCGCTCGCCACCACGCGTCCGCCCAGGGTGCGCGGTTCGGCGGGCGTCCTGCCGTCCGGCCGGGACGGTGCTGCCGGGACCTGGTCGTCGGTGAACAGCCCTTCCATCTGCCGACTGAGCTTCTCCTGCTTCGCCTTCCGCGGTGCGGCGGGCGGCTCCGTGCGGTCCTTCGGGGTCTCTGCCGCCGGTGCCGGTACGGGCGGATGCCACCAGTGGGGTGCCGTCTGCTCCCGGGGCAGCGGGTCCCATCCCTTCGGCGTCCGGTCCGCGGACGGGGCGAGGACGAGGACGGGCACGGTCACCTCGGCGAGGGACGCCCCGCCGTGATAGCCCGCCCGGCGTCCGGAGTAGCGGATGTCCTCCCGCCAGGGGGCGGTGAGGGTGCCGTTCCCTTCGAGGACGCGGGGCCCGCTGAGCACGACTTCCCCCGTCCGGGCGTCCGCTCCGGGGCGCCAGCGCGCGGAGCCGCCGGTGTCCTGGGCGCCGTCGCCGCCGAGGGGGCCTTCGCCGTGCCCGCGTTCGAGGACGTGGCCGTGGTCGGAGGTGAGGACGACGGGGCGCCCGTAGCTGCTGGCGGCGGCCAGCAGTTCCCGGAGGTAGGTGATGTCCCCCAGTGACCAGGAGGTGCGCTGCCCCTGCTGGCCGGAGTCGAGGGCGTCGTCGATCGTGTTGAGGACGACGCCGACGACCGCGTCGGAGGCGAGCGCGACCATGAGCCCCTCGGCGAGGAAGTGCCCGGCGTCCCCGCCGATCGCGGCCTTGTGGAAGAGCACGGCCTCGCGGCGCCGCTTCCTCCAGAACGCGGCGAACCCGGCGGTCTCCGCCGACTGCCCGCCCCTGGCGGCCGCGCCGGTGAGCAGGGACGTCCTGCTGCACTGGGTGACGGAGGGCAGCGCCGACACGGCCGCGAGCCGCCGCGCGGGGTCTCCGGCCTCCGGACGCGGCGCGATCTCCCGCCAGCCCTCACGCTCCGCCTCCTCGCCGAGCTGGGCGGCAACGGCGCTGCTCATGCCGTCGAGGACGAGGACGAGCGGCGGGGCGACGGCGGCCAGGGGCCGTACGACGGTCTCCAGGACGTTCTCGATCAGCAGGCAGCCGCCGGGCTGCTGTGCGGTGGCGTGCGCGGTCCAGGAGGCCAGCCGCCGCGCGAACTCCTCGTCCAGGCGCTCCCTTCGCGTCCGGCCCTCCTCGTACAGCTCCTTGAGGTGCGGGGCCGCGGCCCGGCTGGTGCCGGGGTCGCCGCCCCACAGGACGGTGAGAGCCCGGTCCGCCCAGCCCCAGTCGGCCGCGTGGTCCCGCACGCCCGCCGCCACCGAGGTGACGCGGGGGTCGGGCCGGCGCAGCCAGCGCGCGGTCCGCACGGCCATCTCGGCGACGCGCAGCCGGTCGGGGTGGAGGCCGGCCAGGGCGTGCCCGGTCAGGTCGGCGAGTGCGGCCTGGCCCTCCTCCGGGGAGCGCCGGGCCGCCGCGGTGACGCGGCCGAGCTGGGTGTCGAAACCGGAGGGGAGGAAGCGGCTGTTGGCCAGGTTGTCCGTGAGGCCCGCCGCCCGGGCCAGTTCGTCGGCCCGGTCGAGGACGGCGAAGACCTGTTGCCGGGCGGCGGGCGCGGTGCGCGCCTCCCCGATCCAGCGGAGCAGCGTTCCCTCCACCGCGTCGGTGAACGCCCGCAGCCCGGCCCGGCCCGGCATGACCTGCCCGAACAGTCCGCCGACGGCGAGGACGGCGTCGGGGCCGGCGCCGGGGTCGCGCAGCGCGGCGCCGAGCAGGCCGAGCGGCATGGCGTCGCGGCCCCGGCCGGTTTCGGCCAGGGACATCAGGACCGGGGCGGCGGGTCCCGCGACCTCGCCGAGCCAGGTCCTCAGCTCGGCGCGTTCGGTCGCGTCCAGTTCGGCGTAGCGGCCGGGGCCGGCGGGGGTGCGGGACCAGGCCAGGAGCGCGTCCGCGTCCACGGCCGGACGGCTCCCGGAGTCGCCGGGGCCGGTGGGGCGGGGCAGTCCCAGGCGTTCGCCGACGAGCGCCCGCAGGGCCGCGTCGCGGGTGAGCACGGCTCCGGTCCGCGGCCATCCCTCGGCGGGTTCGGCTTCCAGCAGGGCGTCGAGCAGCCAGTCCTCGCGGTACATCCGGACATCGAGGCTGCTCGCGCCGAACCGCTGCAGCACGATCTGGGCCTTCTCGACGGTGAGCGTGCGGCGGCGGAGCGCGTGGGCGCGCAGGTCCCAGCCGAGCTGGGTGTCCTCGACTCCGGTGGTGACGACGAGGAGGTCGCCGGAGGCGGCTCCGTCCCGGTGCTCCTGCCAGGCCGAGAGAACACCGAGGACGGAGTTCTCGTCCCGGACGCTGACGCGCCGGGGCCGGTCGTCCACCGTGGCCGTGAAGGCGGTGGCGGAATCCGGCGCGTAGCGGCCGTGGACGAGGACGAGACGGCGGTCGCCCAGGCGGGAGGCGTTCGCGGCGAGCAGTGCCTCGACGGTGCGCCGTCCGATGCGCGGCGGTGGCGGTGCCATCAGCGCTCCGTCCCGTCCGTGCCGTTCCGTTCCGCGCCGCCCTGGCCGGTGCCGCCCTGGTCCGCGCCGGGCGGATCGGCCTGCCAGGAGACCCTGACGCGGGCGCCGGGGTTGGCCGCGAGGAAGGTGCGGATCTCCTCGCTCACCTCGGTCATCGCGGCGGCGAGGCTCGCTTCGAGCCGGGTGGGCTCCACGACGTGCGCGGCCGCGGCGCCGCGCTGCTGCGCGGGGACGGCGGCCGGGCCGGGCCGGTCCAGTGCCACGGCCGTCCGGGGGTCGGCGGGCGGCGGGAGGTGCGGTCCCGGCACGGGCGGGTTGCCGTGGAGGGTGAGCCGGACGTCCTCGGCCGTGGGCCGGGGCCCGTCGGGCGGCGGGGCCACCGGCCGCGCCGCCTGCGCCAGCCGCGCGGCGTCCCGCATCAGCGCGACGGCCCCGTCCTGCAGTCCGCCGAGCACGGGGGCGAGGGGTTCGGTCCGCTCGTGGGCGCCGGCGGTGCGGCACACGGTGTCGAGCAGGCGTGCGGCCCGGTCGCCGAGGCCGTCCTCGCGCTCCGCGAGTTCGCGGACGGTGTCCAGCAGGGACCAGTCGGTGGACCGCAGGGCGCCGAGCACCTCGGGGGCGCTCTTGAGGGCGGCGCCGATCTCGTCGTCCGCCGTCTCGTAGGAGGCGGAGGCGAGTTCGCGGACGAAGTCGGCGGGGTCCCCGGTGCGCAGCAGTCTGGCGACGAGGTCGGCGGCGGCCTTCATGGACCGCAGCCGGGGCGCGCCGGCTCCGGCGGGTCCGTCCAGTCCGAGCCGGACGGCGTGCTGCTGCAGCAGCGTGCGGGCTTCGCCGAGGGCCGTGCGGTACTCCTCGGCGACCTCGCGGACCCGGCTGCCGAGCCGGGCCACGTTCCGCGCGAAGAGCACCGGGGAGACGCTCACGCCGAAGACCGCCCCGGAGCGGCGGAGGGCGGCGGCGAAGGTCTCCTCGTCGGGGAGCCGCACGGCCCGCAGTCCGTAGCCGGGGCCGATCCGCTCCAGTTCCGGTGCCCGGGGCAGCGGCGAGGTCTGGTACACCCAGGTGCGGTCGTCGAGCAGCGCGTAGGCGGCGATGACGAGGTTGGCGACGTTCCGGTCCAGCCCGTCGTAGCCCAGGTCCGCGATCCACTCGCGGATGGTCTCGACGGCCAGGTCGGTGCCGGCGTCGGGGGTCTCCGCGGCCTTCTTGTTGATCCGCAGCCGCCAGTCGGCGGAGAGGGTGAGCGGCCCGTCGTGGACCTCGCCCAGCCCCAGGCCGTGCACGATCTTCCGGACGACCGGCAGGTGGTGCTGGTCGATCACCACGCGCCGTGAGCCGTCCTCCATAGCCCGGGTGATCCACTCCAGGGTGGTCCTCAGCTCCCGCGGGGTGACGGCCTTGCGGGTGAGCCGGGGGTCGAAGTCGGGGTGCTTGGGGTAGCGGGCCGTGAACATGCCGTCGGCGAGCAGCAGGAGGTTGGCCTCGAAGCCGACCGCCGGCTCCGGCCTGGTGCGGGTGAAGCCGGGCAGCAGGGAGACGAGGTGCTGCCCGTCGGGCACCCGGGCCCCGGTGGTGCCGGGTTCGGCCCGGTTGATGCCGTAGAGCTGGAGCAGGGCTTCGGTGAGCCGGTCGGTGAGGGCGTCGCGGGACGCCTTGAGCTGGTTGCGGATCTGGACGCGCTCGTCGGCGGGGCGGGTGGCCGTGTGGTCCTCCAGCCGGTCCCGCTCCAGCAGATAGTTGATCTTCATCAGCCGGCCGAGCTGCCGGCCCGTCTGTTCGGAGAAGAAGTCGGGCAGCCACACCAGGGTCGGCCACTGCCGGCCCGCCCGCTTGAGCCGGTCGACGCGCTGCACGTCGTCCATGGGCGAGCGGTCGCCCTCGTCGAAGGGGTAGTCGAAAACGAAGCGGATGTTGCCGGGCAGCTGCGGCTGGAACTCCTCGTCCGGCAGATGCGGGTCGCGGACGTTGCCGAAGACGAACTCGGCGGTGCGTTTCGTCCCGCGCCAGACGATTTCCCGCTCGCAGACGAAGGCCTGGGTGTCCCGGATGCCGAGCGCGCTCCAGAGCCGGTCCTTGATCCACTGGCGGCGGTAGCCGAGCTGGTCGGCGACGCCCTGCACCTCTTCGAGGAGCGGCTCCACGTCCAGGTCGGACAGGTGCAGGTGGAAGACGGGGTCGCTGCTGTCGCCCTCGCTGCGCAGCTCGCCGTCGAACTCGACCTGCAGTTCCCGCAGCCGCTTCGCCGCGAGGGAACCGGCGTCGCCGACCCGGGTGCGGATCGTGCCGTGGTTGAGCGCGGCGAGCCGGCCCCCGGTGAGCCGGGTCAGCGCGGGCACGTTGGGGGCGAGGGACGCCAGCAGCAGCGTCTTGACCAGCCGTTCGTCGGTGCGGAACCGCTTGTCCTCCGGCGACTGGTACTTCTCCAGCAGCTTCTCCCGCACCCGGCCGTGGAAGCGGTGCGCGATCTCCGACTCCCGGCGCAGCTTGGGGGTGAAGGCCGCGCCGGTGCGCTCCGCGATGACGTCCCACAGGTCGCCGAGCGGGATCAGCTCGCCGAGCCGGAGGGTGTCGCGGTTGCGGCGCAGCAGTTCCTGTACGAGTTTCAGGCCGGTGCGTTCGCGCTGGAGCGCCCCGGAGAGGTCCACCAGCACATTGAGCAGGGCGGGCGAGAGCGGGTACAGCTCCCGGAAGTCGTCCCAGCCGGCCTCGGTGCGGCCCTGGGCGTCCAGCAGGATCTGGCGGACCTCGTCCTTGGAGGACTCGACCGCCTTGAAGGCGTCGTCCCGCGCCTGCTCCATCCCCGGCTTGGGGGACAGCACCCGGTGCTTGATGATCTCGACGAGGTTGCTGTCCTCCAGATCGACGACGTCCAGCCGCTCGGCGAGGTAGTCGATCTGCTGCTCCAGGTTCTGCACGTCGGCGCCGGCCACGTCGGAGCCGATGAGCTGGGACAGGTCGCGCTGGCGGGAGATGAAGGAGATGATCGGCACCGGCCGGCCGCTGTCCGCGGACTCGATCAGCTTGACGAGCCGCTGCACCTGGTCCCGGACGAAGTCCTGGTCCCCCATGTGTGCCTGGAGCCAGAGGACCAGCTCGTCGAGGAAGAGGACCACACCGCTGTAGCCGAGGGACTTCGCGTGCCGGGAGATGACCTTCAGCCCGTTCTCCAGCGGGACGAAGGCGCCCGACTCGCCGCGTACGCCCTGGGCGTACGAGGCCATCGGCCCGGCGAGGAGCGCCGAGACGAGCTTCTCCCGGTACGGGTCGTCCACGGCGGTCGCGCCGAAGGCCCGGTCGAAGTCCGCGCCGCTCCAGGCCCCGGTGGCGGGCAGTCCGGCGCCGCCGTCCAGCGGTTCCAGGTCGTCGGGGTCGGCGGCCACCGGCGCGGCGCCGCCCGGCGCGAGCGCCGCGGCGCCCTCACCGAGCCACCGCAGGAACTTGGCGTCGTCCGCGAGGAACTCCCGCTGCCGCCGGGCGTCGGCGAGCAGCGCGTCGGCCCGGTACACGGCGGGCGGCGCCTGGTCGGGGTGGAGCCGGCGCACGGTGTGGACGTACCCGCCGAGCAGGGCGGAGTCGAGGTCGGCGGAGCCGACGAGGTGGTACGGCACCATGAGGAAACGGCTGCGGCGCAGCCATTCGTCGTGCTCGGCGACGACCTCCAGCAGGCGCGGCTTGTCGCTGCTGCGGGTGCCCGGGTGGTTGTTCAGGACGGCGTGCAGCACGGACAGGAAGTGGCTCTTGCCGGCGCCGAACGAGCCGTGCAGATACGCGGCGTGCGAGTCGCCCGTGCGGACCGCCGCCGCGACGAGACCGAGCGCCTTCCGGAACGCGCCCTGCAGCTGCTCGGTGACCACGTACTCGGCGACCCGCGCGTCGGTCTCGCTGAACCCCTTGGACAGCTCGACCTTGAAGTCGCCGGCATGGACGTCTTCCTTGATGTCGATGACATCCTTCAGGAAGAGTTCACTCGTGGGCATCGGGCGATCAGTCCCTCGGGTCGGCTGCACGGGGCGCGGGTGCGGGCGCGCCGCCGGTCCGGGGCCGGGGCGGCGCCCCCCAATCCTGCCATTCCGCGGGCCGTCGAAATCCGGTCATTGAGGGATCTCCGCGACGCGGAAACCCAGGGTGACGATCCCCTCCGGACCGGGGCCGGACGGTGACCCAGGGCGACGGTCCGCAGGGGGTTCCCCGTACGCGGGAGCCGCGCAGACGCCCACCCGGGAGCCGCGCTTCCCGCCCCTACTTCTCCCCCGTGCCACGGCCGGTATCCGGAAGCGCCCGTACCGCCTTCTGCCGGGGTGAGGCCCGCCGGCCGGTGGGTAGGGTGCGGGCCCGGACCGGTTACCGAGCGGGGGGCGGCGGCAGGGTGGGGTGGCGCGAGGAGATCGCGACAGCACTGGGAGAGTGGATCGCCGCGGAGGGCGGCGCGGGGCGGCAGGCGCGGTGGCTGCGCGTCGGACGGGCGGTGCGCACCGGTGAACCCGGCGTCCACGCGGTGGACATGCGGGGTTCCGACATCGGTCCCGACCAGCTCGAAAGCCTGCGGCTGGCCGGCCCGGAGCAGCACGGTGTCGAAACGGACGGTTTCTCCGTCACCGAGACCGCGCAGAACGGCTCCCTGCTGACGCTCAGGGTCGCCGAGTTCGCCGACCTGCCCGAGCCGTATCTGTGGATGCTGAAGCAGCCGCCCACGTTCCTCGTGGAAGCCCTGCGCGACGGCATCGCCAAACTGGGTGAGGCGCCGCTCGCCGCCGCCCTGGCCGCCGGGCGCGTCGGCGGCGACATCCCGCCCGCCGCCCGGCCGCCGGGTTTCCACGACGCCCAGCACGAGGCGTACCGCGCCTGCCTCGGCCGGGGCGTCCACCTGGTGTGGGGCCCGCCGGGGACGGGCAAGACCACCGTCCTCAAGCGCGCCATAGGGGACCTGATCGCCCGTGGGGAGCGGGTGCTGCTGGTGTCCGCCACCAATGTGGCCGTGGACAACGCCCTGCTCGGGGTGGTGCGGGAGCGGCGGCACAGCCCCGGCGACATCGTCCGGGTCGGCCCACCGCAACTGAGGGAAGTGGCGGACGACCCCGGGGTGTCCCTGCCGCTGATGGTGCGGGAGCGGCTGGCGGAGACGACCGCGCGCCGCGGCGGGATCGAGACGGAACTCGTCGCGATCCGCTCCCGCGCCGCGCAACTGGCCGCCCTGGGAACGGAACTCACCGGCTTCGACTCCGCCGCCTACTTCGCGGCCCTGAAGCTGCTGCGCACCCCGGGACGGGATGCGGCCTCGGCCCGCGCCCGGGCGGACGACGCCGACCGCCGGCTGGCCGAGGCCGTGGAAACGCTGCGGTGGGCGGATACGGAGCTGGAGCAGAAGCGCTCGCTCGTCGCGGCGGCGGAGCCGTCCCGCCGGGAGTGGCAGCGGGTGGAGACCTTACGGCAGGAGCAGGCCCGGCTCCGGAAGGCGGCCGAACGGAGAGCCGCGGAAGCCTTGCTGGCCGAGGACCGCTGCGGCGAACTCCGCGCTGAGTTGCGCGAGTTCGAGGCGAAGGGAGCCGTGGCCCGGTGGCGTGCACGCGACCGGCAGGAGGAGCTGCGTCAGGAATTGACGGGAGCCGAGCAGCGGGCCGCCCATGAGCGGGGAGAGGCCGCCGCCGCCCGCGCCACGGCCAACGCCCGCTCCGAGGAACTCAAGGAACAGATCGCGGATCTGGTTCGCGGTATCCCGCACACCCCCGACCGGATCACCGCCCTCGACCGGGAACTCCGCGCAGCGGAGGCCGCACAGCGCCTCGCCCGGGACCAGGCGCGGTCCGCCCGGCAGGCGGCTGAGGGCGCCCGGCAGGCGGCGCACCGGGCCGAGGAGGCGCAGACCCTCGCCGACGAGGCCGCACGGAAGGGCTGGCCGAAGCGGCACGCCGACGCGGAACGCCTGCGCCCGCTCGTGGCGGCCGACGGCAAGCGCCGCCCCGCGCTGGAGAAGGAGTTCAAGAAGGTCCAGGAGGAGTACGAGCGGCTGGCCCGCAACGCCCAGGGCGAGATCATCAAGGGCGCCAAGCTGGTCGCCACCACCCTGGCCCGCTTCCGCACCAACAAGGCTGTCTTCGAGGGCCCGTACGACGTGGTCCTGGTGGACGAGGCCGGGTCGGCGACCCTGCCCGAGGTGCTGCTCGCCACCGCGAAGGCGTCCGGCACCGCCGTACTCCTCGGCGACTTCATGCAGCTCGGAGCCGTCGTCCCGCCCGAAATCCGGGACTCGGACCGGCCCGACGTCAAGCGCTGGCTGCTCCCGGACGTCTTCGAGCACTGCGGCATCACCGAGCCGGAGCAGGCGGCACGCCACCCGGCCTGCGTCACGCTCACCGAGCAGCACCGCTTCGGCCCGGCCGTCATGCGGCTCGCCAACTCCCTGGCGTACGGGGGCGTGCTGCGCGGCGGCGCCCGGTCCGCCGTGCCCCGCGAGCCGAACGACCCCGAGATCGTCTTCGTCGACACCGACGGCCTGCACGAGCTGGCGCGGCCTCACCTCACGGGCCGGCGCAAGGGCTGGTGGCCGGCCGGCGCGCTGCTCTCCCGCGCCTTGGTCGAGTACCACCGGGAGCAGGGCGAGGAGGTGGGCGTCGTCACCCCGTACGGCGACCAGACCGCCGCCACCCTGGAGACGCTGCGGGACGCCGAGGGCGGCGGCGGGCCGCTCGCCGAGGTCGGGACCGCGCACCGCTTCCAGGGCCGCGAGTTCCCCGTCGTCATTTTCGACATGGTGGAGGGTGCCCACGGCCGCCCGCTGTGGATGGGCATGGCCCACCGGAAGCCGGGCGCCGGCCCGTGGGTGCGCAATGGTGTCCGGCTCCTCAATGTCGCCGTCACCCGGACGCAGACCCGCCTCTACATCCTGGGCAGCGGGGAACGCATCTCCCGGGCGGAGGACGGCATGGCGCTCGCCTGCCTGAACGCGATGGTGGGCACTCCCGGCGTGCGCCGGCTCCGGGCGCAGCACCTCATCACCCCGCCGGACACCCACGGCCCGCACCTCGGCGAGTTCGGCTCGGCCCTCGCCGAGGTGCTGAGCCGCCACGTGGAGGTGACGGACGTCCAGGACGAGCTGGCGTTCTACGCCACCTTCGCCGACCGTCTCCGCGCCGCCCGCAGTTCCATCTGGCTGTGGGCGCCCTGGGTCGCGCAGCGGGTCCGCGCCATCCTGCCCGAACTGCGGGAGGCGGTACGGCGGGGCGTGCGCGTGACGGTCTTCATCCGCGACGACACCGACCAGCTCCAGCAGCGGAACCCGGACCTCATCGCCGATCTGCGAGCCGTGGTGGACACCGTCGTCCCGATGAACGTCATGCACCAGAAGATCGTGGTGATCGACGACCGGACGGTGATGCTCGGCAGCCTGAACGCCCTCTCCCAGAGCTGGACCCGGGAGGTGATGGTGACGATGGAGGGAGCCCACTTCGCCCGCAAGCTGCTGGAGCACGAGCACGCGGAGGTCTTCGCCCGCCCGCCGAAGTGCGGCCGGTGCGGAGGGCGGGACATCGAGATCCGCCGCCGCAAGAACGCAACCTGGTACTGGCGCTGTTACGAGACCCACTGCAAGACCGACCCGAAGACGGGCCGCAGCAACGCCTGGAACCAGGACATCCGGCTGAGCGGCGGCCGGCCGCGCTGAGGGCGGCCGCCGGGCGCAGCACCGGTCCGCGCGTTGTGGCTGGTTCTGCTGTGCGCTGTTGAGCTCGCCTCCTCAACCTTCGATGATGTTCGCGGGCACCGACACCGCCGCACTTTCCCGGCGGACGGCGGTGGACCGGTTTCGACAGCGATGAGGCGGGGGCGGGAAGTGCTGCGGGGACGCGACGAGGCTGATGCCCCATGAGGCACCGCGTGCAGTTGGCTCTCCAGATCATGCTGGTGCTCGTCGCGAGTCTCCTCGGCATTGTCACCAACTACGCCACCAATGTGGATGAAGCGCCCTGGTTCCTGCGCGTCCTGCAGCAGGCGTCCGTCCCCGCCATCGGACTGCTGATCGTCGCCATGGTGGCCGGTCAGGTCGTGGTGTACCGGTTGGAGAATCCCGCGCCCCCACCGGCTGACTGGCCTCCCGACCGGGTGCCCTACCCAGGGCTGGACGCCTTCGCCGAGGAGGAGGCACCGGTCTTCTTCGGCCGGGAGGTCCAGGCCTCGGAGCTCACGCGCCGTCTCCACGCGCCGCCGGAGCGCCCCGCCGACCGGTTCCTGGTCCTCGTCGGAGCATCCGGGAGCGGCAAGTCCTCGCTGGTGCGCGCAGGCGTGCTGCCACGGCTGCGGGGACGCCGATGGACAATCCTCCCGGCCTTCTCTCCCGGGGCGAATCCACTGGGGTCTCTGGCCTCCTCCCTTGCGGCCGCCAGTGGAGGGCAGGAGCCCGTGGCAGCTGTCCTGCGGCGCCTGCGGAGGGGGCCCACTTCCCTGGCGACAGAACTGTCGCGGCTGCGGGGCGGCCGGTTCCGGCGCACGCTCCTGGTGATCGACCAATTCGAAGAAGTCGTCACGCTCGCTGGTGAGAGGGAGCGTTCGCAGTTCCTCGAAGCGCTCCGTTCCTGTGTGGAACGATCTCCCGAGGTCCGGGTGCTGGCCACGCTCCGGGTCGACTTCCTTGGGCAACTGCTCGCCACCGAACACGCCGAACTCGTTCAGCATCCGACGGCCATCGGCGCGTTGGGCCGAGGCCAACTGGCCCAGGTGGTGGAACGCCCCGGCGCCCTGGTGAATCTGTCCTTCGCCCCCGGGGTGGTGGACCGCATCGTGGACGACGTGGGCACGGACGACGCGCTGCCTCTGCTCGCGTATCTCCTCCAGGAGCTCTACTTCGCTTCCGGGCCCGGCGGAACGGTCACCGAGGAGCTCTACCGTGACCTGGGCGGTGTAGCGGGAGCTCTCGCACGGCAGGCCGACCAGACCATGGCCGAGATCGGAGCCGAAGACGGGGTCGAGAGCGTCCTCCGGACACTCCTCAGATTCGTCACGGTGCAGGGCCGGGAAGTGGCTCGCAGACGCGTCCCCCTGTCCGAGCTCACGGAAGCGGAGCGCCGCGTCGTGGACGCCTTCGTGAACGCGCGCCTGCTGATGTCCGGGGTCCGTGGCGACACGCTCTCCGGCCGGGAGCCCTACGCTCAGGTCACGCACGAGGCGCTCTTCCGCCAATGGGCTCCGCTGAGGCAGGAGGTCGAAGCGCGCGTCGAGCAACTGCGCCGCCGAGCCGAACTCGAACGGTGGGCCGCGGACTGGGAGAACTCAGGCCACAGCGACGACTATCTCCTCACCGGCGAACGGCTCGCCCTGGCCCAACGCTGGCTCGCCGCTCTGGAGGAGTCCGGACAGGCATCGGAGCCGGTACGTTCGCTCGTCCAGTCCTCGCAGCGCCGTGATCTGGCCTTCCTGCGCCGCGCGTCGGAGAGTATCGGCCAGTTCGCACTCGGCAGCGCCGAGAGCCACCCGGAGCGGGCGATCCTCCTCTCCCTGGCCGCGCTCGGCGAATGCGCACCGACACCGGCTGCCCATCGCAGCCTGATGACGGCACTGGCCTTCAGCCATCTCCGCCTCCAACTCTCCGGGCACACGGACACGGTCCGGCACATCGCGTGGTCCCCGGACGGCCGTCTGCTGGCCACGGCGTCACGGGACGGCACGGCCCGGGTCTTCGATGCCGCCTCGGGACGTTCACTGCTCGAGCTTCCGTCCGACGGCGTGATGGTCGAATCGGTCGCGTGGTCGGCCGACTCCTCCCGCATCGCCACTACGGGACGCGACTGTGTCGTACGGATCTGGGACGCCGTCTCCGGGGCGCCCGTGCGGCTGCTGACCGGTGCCGGCGACATCAGCAGGCAGGTGGCCTGGTCGCCCGACGGCAGGTTCGTCGCGGGTACGTCCAGGGACCGCATCGTGCGGGTGTGGGAGGCCGATACCGGGGATCTTGTCCATGCCCTGCACGGGCACCGCGACGATGTCTGGGGAGTGGCCTGGTCCCCGGACGGCTCCGGCCTCGCCTCCGCCTCCCACGACCAGACGGCCATCGTGTGGGACCTGGCGACGGGGTCGCCCAGGACGACGCTGACAGGTCATGCCGACTTCGTCGAAGGCATCGCCTGGTCGCCGGACGGGCGCAGCATCGCCACCGGCTCCGGTGATCACACCGTGCGCATCCACGACGCGGAGACCGGCGGCCTGCGGCTGCTGCTGCGCGGCCACACCGACTACGTCTGGAATGTGGCCTGGTCCCCCGACGGCCGGGCGCTCGCCTCCGCGTCGTCCGACCGGACCGTCCGCGTCGTCAGCACCCGCGACGCGAAGGTCATCGCGGTGCTCCGGGGCCATACCGACACCGTGTGGGGCGTCGGCTGGTCACCCTCCGGCGACCGGCTCGCCACCAGTTCCACCGACGGCACGGGGCGGGTGTGGGACCTTCGCCCGCGAGGTGCCGAGCAGATCCTGCTCGACGGTCACCGCGGCCCGGTGCACCAAGCTGCCTGGTCCCGCGACGAGAGCCGCATCGCGACCGCTTCCGGCGACGCCACCGTCCGGATCTGGGACGCCGTCACCGGAGAGGCCACAGGAGAATGCCTCGCTCTGGAGGACCGGGTCTGGAGCGTCGCCTGGCCGCCCCGGGACCAACGGCTCGCGCTGAGCACCAACGACGGATTGTTCCGCGTCGTGGACGAGAACCTGAACGGCGTGTTCGACCACCACGGCGACATCGTCGAATCCTGTACCTGGGCACCGGACGGCACCCGCATCGCCACCGGTGGCCACGACGGCACCGTGCGCGTATGGGCGGCCGGCACGGGTACCGAACTCCTGCCGCTGGCCGGACACCAGGACTGGGTGGGCCGCGTCGCCTGGTCACCGGGTGGCCGACTGCTCGCCAGCGCCTCCGACGACCGCACGTGCCGAGTGTGGGACGTCGCCGAAGGCCGGCAGCTCACGGTGCTGCGCGGCCACGACAACTACGTGGACGACGTGGCATGGTCCCCGGACGACCAACACGTCGCCACCGCTTCGGGCGACTGGACGGCGGCGGTGTGGGACACCGCGACGGGCCGCCGTACCGGCACGTTGAGAGGCCATGAGGGGCGGGTCCGTGCCGTCGCCTGGTCGCCCGACGGCCGGTTCCTCGCCACCGGCTCCGACGACCTCACCGTGCGCGTGTGGTCCGCCGAGACCTTCGAGGAGATCGCGATCGCAGGTGTCCACCAGGACAAGGTGTCCTCGGTCGCCTGGTCACGGGACGGCACGAGACTGCTCACCGCTTCCTTCGACGGCACCGCCCGGGTGTGGCTCGCGGACCCGGACGTGGACCGGCTGGAAGCACGGGCCCGGGGGCGGGTCTTCCGGACACTCAGCGAGGAGGAACGGGACCGGCACATGCTGCCGGTCAGTCGGCCGTAGTCGCCAGTACCTCGACGGTGCGGTCATCCGTGTGCAGCAGGTAGTCCTCCGGATCGAGGTTCATCCGTTCCCGTGCCGGTGACGACCAGTACAGCGCGTTGCGCTCCGCGAAAGTCTCCGGGCCGTCATAGGAAATCAGCCAGATGAACTGATTGCGCTCCCGGTCCGCCCACGCCCCGCCGATGGTGAACCCCAGCTCCAGACGCAGCGGGACGATTTCCGTCCGCCACCGCTCCACCCACTCGTCGAGCAAGCCGTCGCGGACGGTGTACGTGCGGAGCTGAGTGGTCCGGGGCATGGGAGACATCCCTCCAGGGGTTCACCTCGGTGTGCAGCCCTCAGACTACGCACCGAGGCACAGGAGACGCACGGGCCGCCGGAAACCCGCGCAAGGGGCGTCGCGTTACCCCTGTCCCCCGCCGCGGACGGCGGGGCGCTCCGCGTTCTCGCAGCCCGCCGCGACGGCGCACTCGGCCCAGACGGTCTTGCCGGGTCCGTTCCGGTCCTGCACGCCCCAGCGGAGGGCGATCGCCTCGACCAGGGCCAGCCCACGCCCCCGGTCGTAGGCGGGTGAGGGCTCGACGCGGGCGGGGCGGCCGGGGTGGGTGTCGGACACCTCGATGCGGAGGACGCCGGTCCCAGTGTCGTACGCGAGGCGCAGCGCGCAGTCCCGGCCGGGGACGAGGCCGTGCAGCACGGCGTTCGAGGCGAGTTCCGCGATGACGAGGGTGGCGCCGTCGAACGCGCAGGTGCCGCGCGGGAGTCCCCAGTCGACGAGCTGATGCCCGGCGAGCAGCCGGGCGAGCCGGGCGCCGCGCCGCGTGGACGAGAAGCGGTGCGCGAACGTACGTACGGTGATGGGGACTTCGGTCCGTGGTGCTGTCATGACGGCCAGCGTTTCGGCCCGTCAAGGGAGTTGACCAGGGACAACGCTGACCCGGATGTGTGCTGTATCAGGCGATCCGCCGTCCCGGCTCCGTTGCCCTGCGTGACTGCGGGAAACCAAGCCGTCGGCGGTCCCGGCCAGGCCGTCCAGGCTCAGCGGTGCCGCTGCGCCGGCAACCGGTCATCAGGGCCGCCGTCAGGACGACTGCGCTCGCCGGCCGGTGCTGCCCTCGAGCGGGAACATGACGTCACGCCACACCCGCGGCCGGCGAACCGGACCGTCTCCGATCGCGCGATATTTCCGAGTCAGGTCGAGCAGCCGAGCTTCTTCTTCAGCTTCGGCGCGAAGTCGAGTGTGAAGGCCTCGATGTTCTTGCGGCGTTCACCGACGTCGCCGCCGGCCTTGAGGCTGGTTGAGACATATATGATGAGATGGTCCGTCTTGGGCCCGGAACAGGCGGTACTGACCATGGAGTTGCGGTCGCCCAGCGCACCCAGGCCGCCGAACGGCAGATTCTCCATTCTCGCCCGGTTCTCGAACCGGAAACTCTCCGAGTTGTCCATCGGGTCGTAGACCTTGTCGACCTTGTCGACCTGGAGGCTGATCACAAGCCGGTCGTCGACCGTGATCTCGCATGTCGCATAGCTCCGCCCCTCGAAGTCGATCAGCGAATCGCCCACTGCCTTGAGGCTCTCCCCGTCGACCAGGAACGGCTCGAGTCTCTCCTCGCTCAGAGGAACTTCGCAGGCCTCCTTGGGCACGGTGTACTCGCGCCCTCCACCACACGCCGAGAGGGTCAGCGCGAGGCAGCTCATCAGCGCCGGAGCGACGGCGCGGCGTAGATCCCCTTTGTTCATCGGTCTCCTGCGACTCCTTCCGCCTTCTTGTTCCCGTCGTTGGCGGCGGCGCCGATGGTGGGGTACGTGACGGGTCAGCTCCTCGGTTGTCTCGTGCGGAGGGGACGGGCCCTGTCAGGAAGTCGCCGTGCAGGCGAACCGCTTGCCGACGACCTCGACGAAATTGTCGAGCAGGGCCCGTACGCGCGGGGTGCGGGGGTCTCCGATGGTGGAGGTGTAGCCGCGGTCGAACTCCAGGGAGAAGTACGTCGGGGTGCCCGCGCAGTCGGCGACCACGTGCGAGGAATCGAAGCCCGACACCTCCATACCGGCCACGCGCGGCTGCTCCGTGAAGCGGGGCGAGGAGCGGATGCCCTCCACGATGCGCGGCTCCCGCGTCACGGAATAGGTCGCGTAGCCGGTGACCTCGCATGCCCAGGTGCGGCCGCGGTGATCCTGAACCGTCTCCGTCACTTCGGCCGGCGCGTCCGGCCCGGGGAACCTCAGACCCGGGAGGCCGCATACCGCGCCGTCCCGGACCCGGCGCGGCTCCGGCGCCGCATCAAGGGTGCGGGGAGCGGTGAGGGGCCGCTCGGCCGCGCAATCCGCCCGCTCGGCCGCGCGGTTGGCCACCTCGGTCAGAAGCCGGGCGACTTCCACCGGGTCCGAGCCTTTCGGGGCGCGCCCCTCGACGACGGCGGGACCGTCCGCCGTGGTGCAGGCGCCGGGCAGCAGGACCCAGCCGTGGTGGTCTCCCACCCCGCCGGTGGCGCCGCCGGAGAAGAACGACATCGTGGCGGGGCTCGGCCAGCGGCCCTCTTCGGTGAAGAAGAAGTCGCCGCGCTCCCGGCTTCCCCAGAGGCTGATTCGCTCGATGTCCGATCCGGGGAGGAAGGACGAGCTCTCCACGGTGCAGCGGAAGTGAAGCCGGTCGGGCGGACGGTCGTCCAGCCCGTCCCGGTCGGAGACGCGGCCGGGCCGCGTGAAGACGGCCTCGGCCGAGTCGGTGGACACCAGCCCTCCGCACACGTCCTCGCGGCCGAACAGGTTGGTGTTCAGCCACAGATGGGCCCCCACGGCCAGGATGCCGACCGCCAGGACGGGGATGATGATCTTCTGCCCGAGGCCCGCCCGGCCGCTTCCGTCCGTCATCTCACTTCCTCTTCCTCAGGGCCGGACAGGCGTCTTCGCGCCCGGTGACGAAGCTCTGCTCGGTCACCCGTGGCAGGGGTGAAGAGGCCGCCGACCCCGTGGCGTGTGGAGTGCGTCCGGCCGTTGAGATCGCGGATCTCCCGGTCCTGGTCCCGGTCATCGAGGGTCAGGTCGGACCTGATGGCGGTCGTCGCGCACGTGACTCCCCGAACGCACCTGCGAGTTGACGCCACCCTATCGCCACCGGCCACCCGGTCCTGCCGCGGCCCAGAGATCCCCGGTCACCCCACTGACATCTTCCCTCCCGGTGCGGATGGGGCGGCCCACAAGCCATGCCACAGGAGCCCCTCTTCTCCCGGCGGTGGCGCCAACGACCGCTTCGGTCAAAAAATGGCCGAACGGGCGCGGAGCAAGCCACCGGCGGCGGGGGCGGCGGCTGTGCGAACGGCGAGCCCGAGGTATCCGACAGCCTCAAGACCTTCGGCGCGGTGCTGAAGGCCCTGCGGGAGGAAGCCCGGCTGACGCAGGAGGAGTTCGCGCCCCGGTCTCGGCCCACTGCTTGTTCTGCTCGTCTCTCTTCCAGGAGGCGTCAGTGGGATACCCGTCTTTCTCGTCGTTGGTCGCCTGATAGCAGGCCTCTTCCAGGGCTGACGCCTTGCGTGCTCACGATGTACACGTGCCGTGCACCGGGCGGCCGTACGTCCCCCTACACCGGCATCAACGCAGGTTCAAGGCCCGGCGGGCCGCGTTGATGCCGGTGTGGGCGTCAGCCCCGTACACGGCCGACTCGTTGAGGGTCTTCCAGACCTTCTTGTACAAGGTGATGTTGTCGGCGTCGTCCAGCCATAGTTCGGCGTGCCAGTCCTCGGCGACGACCAGCCGGTCATCGAGCACCCAGAAGCCGTTGGCAGGCACGATCTTGACGGAGGCCGTGAAGGGGATGACACCCAGCTCCACCGTGTCCATACCGATCATTCCGCTGAGGCGGTCGAGTTGGCCCGCCAGCACTGAGGGCGGACAGATCAGCGACCGCAAAGCGGCCTCCCAGATCAGCACGTGCAGCGTGCGGCCGGACCGGTACAGCCATTCCTGACGCTGCGCCCGGGAGCGGACGGCCGCCTCGATGTCGCCGGCTCCGCCCAGCAGGTCCGCGTACCGCTGGACGACGTGTCGGGCGTACTCCGGGGTTTGCAGCAGTCCGGCGATCACCGACTCCTCCCAGACCCACATCTCCGAGGTGCGGTCGATCTCGGCGCTCAGCCCCTCGTGAAGGTGCTGGAAACCGTTCGCCATGGCTCGTCGCCATGATCGGATGTGGGACTCGAACCCGGCCAGCCGGGCAGCAAGTTCGGGGTACGTCCCTGGCTGCCCGGTCGCGTCGGCCCACGCCCTCAGGTCCTCGGGGGTGGCCGTCTGCCGTCCGTTCTCCAGCTTGCTGACCTTGGAGCCCGGCCAGCCGAGCCGCTGGGCGAGCTGCCGGCCGGTGAGTCGGCCACCGGGGCACGTGAAACGGAGTTCGCGCAGCCGCGCCCCCAGCGCCACCCGTGCCTGCTGATAGTCCGTGCTCACCGTTCACGCGCTATTCGGCCGTGGCCACCTGCGCGGCGAACCGGTCGCGCGGGATCGCGTGGTGCATCGCCGCGTCGCGCACGATGGCGTAGCGCACGACCTCGGCCGGTTCGGTGATCAGCTCGACGTCGAGCAGGTTGTCCTCGTCGTCGAAGCGCAGCAGGGCGACCAGCCGTGAATCGAAGATCCAGAAGTCCTCGGCGGGCAGGCCGGCCCGCAGGGCGTCCTCGCGCCACAGGTACCGGATGTCCTCGCCGGCGGCGGCGTTGTGCCGGGCGTAGTCGAGCAGGAACAGCTGCTCCTCGGTGGGCGGGTCATCGGCGATGCGGACACGGCCGACCGCCTTACCGGCGGTCGTCTGAGCTTGATGTTGGCGAACCAGGGTTCGTCGGGGTCACAGGGTGACGAGCCGGTGGCCAGGAACGCCCGGAAGTCGAGGTCCTGCCGGTCCGACGCATAGCCGCGCCGTGACTCCAGCCGCCAGGCGGTGTGCTCGAAGGTCTCGAACAAGCGGCGGAAGGTGGTCCGGTCCACGCGTTGCGGCACCCGCTCCAGCTCCTTCGGTCCCCAGTTGACGAGCAGTTCGCGCGGCACGGCCACCGCTGCCTCGCCGGCTCCGAAGTGCCGAAGCTGTGCGAGGTCTTCGGAGTCGGTGACGGGTGTGCCCTGAACGATGATCTCGCCGGTGCCTTCGTCCGTGTGCAGGGCGGGGCAACCGTCGACCTTGCTGTCCGTGCCGGTGAAGCGCAGGCGTCGGACCATGGGCGCTCTCCTTTCCGCGGGTTGATCTCCCCTCAGCATGACCGGGCGTCCGGGCCCGGTGCAGGGCGCTGTGCGCACCATTGCCTTACGCAGGGGCAAGCGGACGGTCAAGGTACGGCAGGGTGGAGGGACGGGCCCGCGCCGTGCGGACGGGAAGCGGTGCGCGAACGTACGTACGGTGACGAGAACTTCGGTGCGGGGGACTGCCGCGATATGACCGGAGGCCCTACCGGTCGGGACAGTTGAGCAGGGACAGCGCTGATACAGATCGCGCTGTATCAGCCGACTCGCTGGACTGAGCGCGTGACCCTGGGTGAGCATGTGAACACCGAAGGTGGCACGGGTGTACGGCGGAAAGGCGGGCTGCGATGGCGGCGGGCAACGGGGGCGGCGGCAACCGCGGCGGAGTCGGGGACGGGGGTCGCACGGGCGGCGCCGGGAACAGGCGCGGAGGCACCGGCGGCGGGGGCGCGGGCGGCGGCTGCGCGAACGGCGAGCCCGAGGTGTCCGACAGCCTCAAGACCTTCGGCGCGGTTCTGAAGGCCCTGCGGGAGGAAGCACGGCTGACGCAGGAGGAGTTCGCACCCCGGGTGCAGTTCTCCCAGCCGTACATCGCCAAGATCGAGCAGGGCAAGCGGTTCCCGCCCCACAACCTCATCGACCGCTCGGAAGCCGTCCTGGGCCCGGCCGCCGCCCGCGTCCTGGACGCGGCCGCCCGCAGCCTCACCCGCAAGGCAGGGCTGGCCTCCTGGTTCCGGCAGTGGGCCGGGATCGAGGAGGAGGCGGTGTCGCTGTATGCGTATGAGTGCCGGGCGATTCCCGGGTTGCTGCAACCCGAGCCATACATCCGCGCCATCTTCGAGCGCAGACTGCCGCCGCTCTCCGAGGAACAGATCGAACAGCAGGTGGCCGCCCGGCTGGAACGGCAGCGGCTCATGGACGAACGGCCCAACACCGCCTTCAGTTTCGTCATCGAGCAGGCTCTCCTGGAACGATGCGTGGGAGGCCCTGAGGTCACCCGGCAACTCATGGATCACCTACTGCGCCAGGGCGAGCGTCGGAACGTGGAGATCCAGGTCATGCCACTACGGCAGGAGGACCACGCCGGTGTCGACGGCCTCATGTACCTGGCAGAGACGCCCCAGAACAGGTGGGTTGGGTACTCGGAGGGCCAGCAGTCGAGCATCCTGATCACCAGTCCGAAAGACGTCAGCGCAATGCTCCAGCGCTATGGCAAGCTTCGTTCACAGGCCCTCGGCCGCGAAGCCACAGTGCGCCTGTTGGAGCAGATGCGAGGAGCAGCATGAGCACCGATGACTTGGCCTGGTTCAAGAGCAGCTACAGCGGCAGCTCCGGCGACAACTGCGTCGAAGTCGCCATGCACCCTGAGGTCGTCCTAGTACGGGATTCCAAGGACACTCAGCGAAGCCCGCTGGCGACCTCCCCGGCCGCCTGGGCGGCCTTCACCGCGCACGCGGGGAACCTGCAAGCCTGAGCGCCATGGTCCGTTGGCGGGACCGCAGTGGTTGCCGTCCCGCCAACGGGTGGCCCTACTCCGCCGCCCACCCGGCCTGAGCTGCTGCCTTCTTGCGCGGCCCGGCGGCCTTCCGGCCCCGGGTCTTCTTCACGGGGCGCCAAGCCTTCAGCTCCTCCGCACTCACCTGGTGCTTGCGGAGCTGGTTCTCGAACTCGGCCTCCAGCTCGTCCGCCGGAACGTCGCCCCATTCGTCGTCGTACTCCCCGTGCCACTGCCGCACCCACGGCATGACCTCCTGCAGGCCGGCGAGCAGAGGGACGATCCGCTCGGTAGGCCAACCGTCCTGAGTGGTACGCGCTGCCAGCAGTTCGAAGAGCGCTTGGGCCTGGTCCTTGTGATCCCAGCCGGCCCAGCCGAGCATCAGCGCCGAGTCACTGTCGGGCCCGGCCTCGGGGTACGAGATGAACCGCTCCTTGGGCACATCGAGCTTGCCTCGGTTCGCCCAGTAGGAGAAGCGCAGAAAGTCTCCGGACTTGTACTTGGGCGGCACCGCGATGTCGAGCCGCTGCCCGGTACGGTCCTCCTCGCGCTGCTGCTCCCAGACTTGCTCCCACTGCGCGCGGGTCCGCAGACCCGAATCCTTGTAGCGCATCGCGGCGAGGTACGGAACATGCTCGTCGGCGATCACCTCGGACAGCACCTGCGCAAGCGGCAGGTCCGGCTTCCCCAGGTGATCGGCCGCGTAGAGCGCGGCTACGGAGACGAAATCCTCGTCCGAACTCATCCGGTCGGCAAGGTAGTTGACGGTCATCGGACGCGGTCGCCTGAGCCCGTCCCGTACCTCGAACCACAGGTCGCGGCTCTCACACCGATCGAGCAGCCAATTCCGCAGCGCGGCCCGTTCCTTCTTCTCCCACGGCTCAGCGGACCACCGCCGCTTGCACTCGGGCCGCTCAATGAGACCAACGCCCTTGGGCTGGCTGTTGATGATGTCGATGCGTGCCTGCACGATCTCCCGATACCAGTCCGGCCAACGGTCCGGGATCTCCGTGACGGGAGTCGAACGGTGACGCTCGAACCACGCCGTCTCCACCTCCCCCGCAGCCGCCTTGCGAGCCAGCACAATCTCAAATGCACGCTCGCCGAGCCGGACTCCGGGCACCGATGCGCGCTTCTCCGGAGGTACCGTTGTTCGCGCCACCTCCGCACCGGTGAGCAGCCGATAGAGGCCGTATACCTGCCAGTCCAACTCCTCCTGCGCAGCAATCATGGTCTGACGGATACATGTATGACGGGCCTGCGCCTCATCGAGCGTGGTTCGCAGCGGGATACTCGCCTCACATGCGGCGGACGGCTCACAGGCGGCTAGTTCCCCCGCGTAAGTATCGAGTTGCTGCCCACCCTCCAGTGGCAGATTTTCCGGAAGCGGGAAGTCTTGAAGCTTGGTACCGGTGAACTCGTAACGCTCCTCCCAGTCTTCATCCTGCAGTCCGCGACCAAGTCCGCTGCCGCCCTTTGCCTGACTCACCTGCTTCAGCCAGAAGCAGGCAGTCGACGAATTGAGCACCCCCAGCAACTCCAGATGCTCATCCTCATTAGCACCTTCGGGCAGCTTGACCACGGGAGCGTGCCGATTGAACACTTCCTCCCGACGTCCCAAAACGAAATGGTTGTGCGTCGCTACGCAAGCGAAGGCCAGAGTGAGCCCCCCGTATCGATGCGCAAAGAACATGGAATACTCAAACCATTCCAGCCCGCGCTCCAACTGGGTTTTTCCATAAGCAACCCGATCACGCAAGATCAGCCGATTCGGCCAAGTGAGCCGGTGCACGGCCTCATCACTTAGCGATCTGCCGGGATGATTCTGATCATACGGCCACAGGACTTCCGTAGGGTCGACAATTCGCCAATCCCTACTCGCCTCGCCATCAACCATGGGACGACGCAATGAGTCTCTGATGCGTGCCCGACGCAGCGCCCCTTTCCCCAGTGTGTACACATCGTCTGCGCGTGTCACAGCACCGAACCCGATCGATGACGTACGCGAGCCCACTGTTGACACTGATCGGTTTTGAATCTGCTTCTGAAGTTCCCCGGCGCCGCCACCACTGATCGCCCACGGATGGCCTGAGAAGAGCTCAGCCACAGAGTCCTCAACTGACACCCACTCAGACTCGCTGCCCGGCATGGAAACCTGGCGCACAATTGCCCGCCATACAGCCCCCTCTGCCGCATCCCTGGGCTGCGCAGGCTCGCCTCTGACGCCCAGCACAGCCCGCACCGTGCGATTGGGCTTGGGAATCCGATTCCGCCCAATCAAGATCGCAGTCGGCGTACCATGCCCCGGGATATACGCTCCCGACGTGTCGATCACATACGACAGCTCAACCCGATTCCGGAAAACAACCTCGATCAGCTTCTTGCCGAACTCCCGCTTCATGAACGAGTTCGCGGTGATCTGTCCGACGAAGCCGCCCCCGCCTTTCCGGCCGCCCGGGCCTTTCACTGCAAGCTCGAACAGCCTCTGCGCGAAGGGAACCGACAACGCATACGTCCCCGCACAAGCGTCATATGCCGCCCGGTAGTTCTCGTTCTCCTGCTTGTCCTTCACCGTGATGTACGGCGGGTTCCCCACCACCACGTGGTACGACCCGCGCCCCAGCAGGTCGGCCCGTTTCGCGTACTCCCACACGTCCTCCGTCGAGTACGCGAAGGCGCCGTCCTCCCGCCCGACCGACATCTCCGCGAACAGCGTGTCCAGGTCCGTCTGGATGCCCGCCGCGTCCCGGCCGTGCAGCAGGGAGTCCCCCACCGCCACGTTGATCGGGAACCCCGGGGCGTCCGCCAGCCTCTGCGAGCCCGCGGCCTTCATCGCCGCGACCAGCAGGCGGAACCGGGCGATGCTCACCGCGTACGGATTCTTGTCGCAGCCGTGCACGGACTCCAGGGAGCGGCGCACCAGCGTCCACACGTCCGTGCCGGGTTCGGCGACGCGCCACTTGTCCATGAGGCGGTGGAAGATGCCGAGCAGGAAGTGCCCGGAGCCGCAGGCCGGGTCGATGGTGCGCAGGCCGCGCCGTTCTTCGCCGTCCGTGCCGGTCCAGGCCGGGTTGAGGCCGAACTCCTCGTCCGAGACGGCCGGTTCCAGGGTCAGGTCGAGGATGAACTCCTCCACGAACTCCGGGGTCTGGAGGAGCGCGTACGTCTTGCGGGCGTGCTCGCTGAGGTCCTGGTAGAGGTCGCCGAGGAAGCGGGTGTCCCACTCGGGGTCGGTGAAGTCGTAGCGGATCTCGCCCTCCGCGCCCCAGCGGCGCCAGAAGGAGAGCAGTTCGCTGGCTGCCTCGTAGCCGGGGGTGATGTCCCACAGCGGGTTGTGGCGGCGGTCGAAGAGGCCGGCCGCCGTGTCGTTGGTCCGCGCCAGGTGGTCGAAGGCGGCGAACAGCCAGTCGCGGTTGTTGAGGTGCGGGTGCTCGCGGAAGAAGGCTTCGTGGCGGGCCTCGGCCTCGGCGAGCCGTTCCCCGGGGCCGGCGATGAACGGCTCGTCGATCAGCCCGTTGTCCTCACAGAACCGGACGAAGACGCAGGCCAGTACCCAGGCCGCGGCGGACTGGGTGATGCGCTCCTCGCGCCACGCGCCGTACGCGGCGGCCGTGCGCCGGGCGTCCCTGGCCTGCTGGTACTCGGCCTCCAGGCGGGTGCGGAACTCCTCGACGGTCTCGCTGCGCTCGCGGAGGTCGTCCTCCAGTGCCGCCACCTGCCGCTTGAGGTCCTTGAGCAGGGCGGCCCGGTCGACACCGGCCTTCACGTCCGTCACGTTTCGCTTCCCTCTCGCTGCACCGCGTCCTCCACCGCACGGCCTGCGGCTCGGATCGTCAATCCTGCCAGCCACGGGGTGCCGCCGGAGTCCCGTATCGGGGGAACACCCGGCTTTCTCCCGGCCCCGCCGTTGAAGGGCTCCCTGCTCATGCAGTTGACCCAGCACACCCCGTTCCGGGGCTGGGACGTGGCCGGGCGGTACTGCGACGGCACGTCCATCGCCCAGGAGGATCTGGACCGGCATCTGCAGGCCGCCCACGACCTCATCGCCGCGCACGAGCGGGCGCGCTTCCCGGGGACCGGATCTCTCGGATGACGCCCTCCCCGTCGCCGTCCCCGTCCGCGTCCCCTCCCCAGCGAGCTTCGCCGACACGGCCTGGCAGGCCGTGCTCGCGCAGGCCGCCGCGGCCGCCAGAGCCGGACGGGGCGTCGTCCTGGTTTTCCCGTGCGGTTTCGTGATCCATCCAGCAGGTTCGCCGGCGGATCGTCGTCGGTTGTGACTGCGGCGGGCTGTTGCCGGGTGGTGTCTGCGCCAGTGGGATCAGTGCAGCAGTCTGCCCGCGGTCACCCCGCTGACACCGGGGCCGCCCCGCCCGGAGGGTCCGGGCGGGGCGGTTCGGAAGCGGGCCCCCGGGGGCGGGGCCACCCGTCAGTAGACGAGATCGACCGGCGTGATCCCGGCCCGCTCACAGTGCGCGAGGTACTGGTCGAGGAAGAAGAACACGTCGTGCTCGGCGACCACCTGGTCATCGTCGTCCAGGAACCTCAGCGTCCCCTGGATGTCGAAGAGCGTCAGCATGCCGTCGCCGCTGTCGCACACCAGGGTGTGCACGTCTCCGGGGGCCTCGAAGACGAAGGTGCCGGGCGTCGCCCTCCAGGTGCGCTCGGGGTAGTGCCACTCCCCGCGAATCGTGTAGCCCTTGACCTGGCCGGTGTGCTGGTGGCGGTTGACCACTCCGGCAGTGTCGATCTTGAGCAGCAGGATGAACGAGGAGTTGACGACGTCGAAGCGGAAGGGCTTGTAATGCACCCCTTCCACGTACTCGACCCACGGGATGTCCTCCGCGTCGAGGGCGTGGTCGGGCACGGAGTAGCGCAGGATCGTGCGCTCCAGGCTGGAGGTCTCGGCGTCCGTTTCCGGCGAAGTCGTGAGATCGGTCGGGCTCATGTCGGTGCTGTCCCTCTCGGTACGGGGTCCGGGCGGCTGCCCGTGACGGGCGCCCCATGCTGGCCGGGCGACCCGGCGCTCAACACCCGCGATCAGGGGTAATCGGAACCGCCACGCGGTGCCGCTCTCACGTTGCAGCGACGTTGCAGGACATTCACGCGCGACGCCGCGCCGCCTAGACTTCGCGACAGCCGGACACGAAGCGGCAAAAGGCACATACCCTCTTCCTTCCGGGAACGGGGGCGGACAGCTCGGAACTCGCTCCGATCAGGGGAGGCAGCCATGGGACGGCCACGTACCGGCCTCGCGCCGGCCATGCCGGACGCCGCGCCCTCCGGAGCGCAGGCGACCGAGCTCGCCCGGGTGCACGAGGCGTACCTGAGCGGCTCGCGGACCCCCTCGTCACCCCGGTCGGTGATCTCCGCGTCCTGGCAGCGCGCCCGGGCCGCCGGCGTCGACCCCGACCGCCCCCATGTACCGATCGTGCTGGCCGCCGATGACATCGGCGAGGCCGGGAGCGCGCACCCGCTCACCCGCCTGACCGATCTGCTCCGGTCCGCCCTGGTCCCCGGCGCCTCCGACGCCGAACAGATCGTGACGGTGACGGACCGGGAAGGGACCGTGCTCTGGATCGAGGGGAACCGCCGGGTCCGGCTCCGGGCCGAGGAGAGCGGACTGTTCGCGGGCAGCGGATGGAGCGAGCAGACGGCCGGCACCAATGCGATGGGCACCGCTCTGGCGCTCGGCGACCCGGTCCTGGTCCGCTCGGCCGAGCACTTCGCCCGGGTCTTCCACCGCTGGACGTGCGCGGCGGTGCCGGTCCACGACCCCGCCACAGGCGCCGTGTTCGGCACCATCAACGTGTCGGGTCCGTGGAACGCCGTTCACCCCGGGACCGTGCATCTGCTGGCCGCGACGGCGCGCCTGGCGGAGGCCGAACTGCGGCGGCGCCACAAGGACCGGGAGGCCCGCAGACGGGCCGCGGCCCGGCGGAAGCGCACCCGGGCCGGGCACGCGGCGGACGGGCCGGTCCCCGCGGAGGGGACGGCGCGGGGGCCGGCCCGCCCCGGCATCCCGGCGCTCCCCCGGCTGGAGCTGCGCTTCCTCGGTGACCGGCGTCCGGAAGCCGTACTCGCCGGGACCACGGTCACGCCGACGCTCCGCCATGCCGAACTGCTGGCGCTCCTCGCCCTGCATCCCGAGGGACTCACGGGGGACCAGCTGACCGAGCTGCTGTACGGCCCGCGGGCCAACCCGGTGACGATCAGGGCCGAGGTCCACCGGCTGCGCCAGGAGCTCGGGTCGCTGCTGGCCGCGAAGCCCTACCGTCTGGTCGCCGAGGTGGACGCCGACTTCGTCACGGTGCGCCGCGCCCTGGAGGCGGGCGACGTGACCACTGCGGTACGGCTGTACCGGCGCCGGCTCCTCCCCGAGTCGTGCGCGCCCGGGGTGCGGGCCGAGCGGGCCCGGCTCGGCACCCTCTTGCTGAGGAGCGTGGCCGGGACCTCCGATCCGGCCGTGCTGCTGGACTGGCTGGCCACCGAGATGGGGCGGTCCGACCTGGCGGCCCACGAGCGTCTGCTGCGCCTGCTTCCGGCCGGTGATCCGAGGCGCGCCGGCGTTCTCGTCGGCCGGGGCAGGCTGGCCGGGCTCCGGATGTCCGGGCACGGGCATCCGTCCCCGTCCGCCGGCCCACGGCAAGGGCAGGCCGCCCACCCCTGAGCCGCGCCGGCACCCGGCCGGCCCACCCGCAACCGGCCCACCCGCAACCGGCGGACATCGCCGCCGGGAAGAGCCCGCCCGCCGCCCGGCGGAGCGCGGGCAGCCACGCCGAGGCGTGCTGCCCGTCGCCGGAATCATCGCTGGACCCATTGGACTCACCGGACAGGAGAGCGACTGCCATGAACGCGGACCACGCCGTCCTGTCCCCGTCCGCAACCGCACCCGCGCCCGCACCCGCGCGTGTTCTCCCGCCCCGTCCGGCCGCCGGCGCCGGGAGTCCCCCGCGCACCGCGCGCGGCGGGCCCGTCCGGCTGCTCCTCGCCGATGACCACCCGCTGATCGCCGCGGGCGTCCGCGCCGTCGTGGCGGAGGACCCCCGGCTGCTGCTGGTCGGTTCGGCGGCGGACCGGCACGGCTGTGAACGCCTGACCGGCCTCGTGGACCCCGAGGTCGTTGTTCTGGGCCTCGCGCTTCCGGGCGCGCTCGCCGCCGACCTCGTCCGGCGGGTCCGGCAGCGGGCGCCACGCGCCGGGGTCCTGGTGCTCACCGGCCACCTCGGCGGCGCGGCCGCACAGGCCGCTCTCCGTGCCGGCGCGGCGGAAGTCGCCAGCAAGGAGTCGCAGCCCTCCGCCCTGCTCGGCGCCATTCACCGCGTGGCGGCCGGGAGCCCCGCCGGTGTTCCCGGCGCGGTCGGCACCCGCGGCCCGCGGGGACGGGGCGTCCTCGACGAACGGCTGCGGCGCACAGGAGTGACCCGGCGCGAACACGACGTGATCCGTCAGATCGCGGAGGGCCACACGGTGGCGGAGACGGCCTCGGCACTGGTCCTCTCACCGCACACCGTACGCAGCTACCTCAAGAGCGCCATGCACAAACTGCAGGCGCACCACCGCGTGGACCTGCTGCGCAAGGCAGAGCGGTCCGGACTCCTCTGACCGCACCGTGCTCGCACCAGGACAGCCGGTCCACGGGAGGAGGGCACCGGCGTCCCGGCTTTCCGGGCCGCACACCCGCCACCGCCCCACCCGCCCATCTGTCAACACCCGCACACCGGAGGCACCCCATGCCCACCCTCTCCGTCAACGGCACCACGCTCGCCTACGAGGACGTCGGCCCGCGCGACGGCATCGCCCTCGTCTTCAGCCACTCCCTCTTCTTCAACCGGACGATGTTCCGCCACCAGGTGGAACGCTTCTCCAAGGACTACCGCGTCATCACCTACGACCACCGCGGGCAGGGCGAAAGCGCGTCCTCGTCCGCCGACACGCTTGACATGGAGACCCTGTCGGAGGACGCGGCCGCGCTCGTCGAAGCTCTCGGCGCCGGCCCCTGCCACATCCTCGGCAATTCCCTCGGCGGCTTCATCGCCCTGCGTCTGGCGGCCCGCCGCCCGGACCTGGTACGCTCCGCGGTCGCCCTCGGCTCCTCGGCCGACGAGGAGCACAAGGTGGCCGAGTTCGCGCCGCTGGTGGAACACCTGCGCCAGAACGGAGCGGGTGATGTCGTGGACACCTTGATGTACATCATGCTCGGTGACACCACGCTGGCCGATCCCGCCCAGGAGGCCCTGCGCGACGAGTGGCGCGCTTACATGCGGGGGCTCGCTCCGTCCATCGGCGACGCCGCTCACGCGGTGGTGTACCGCAAGAGCGTCCTGGAGGAGCTCGGCCGGACGGAGATACCGGTCCTGGCGATCGCCGGCGCGGAGGACCACGCGTACCCCGCTCCCCTCTCCGAACAGATCGCGCGGACGGCTCCCAGGGGCCGCTGCGTGGTGGTTCCCCGGGCCGGCCACTCAGTGGCACTGGAGCAGCCGGACGCGGTCAATGAGCATCTGGCCGCCCACTTCGCCGCGGTGGACGCCGCCTCGTCCTGACGGCGGAGCCGGGTGCGCCCGGTCCCGGTCCCGGGACCGGGGCCGGGGCCGGGGAGACTCCCGGCGCACCGGGACCACCGCGCCCGGGGGCTGGGCCCGCCCGGCACCTTCACCGGCTACCTCACGCCCGAGTTCTGGCCGGGCTTCTCCCCGTGTCGAATGCCGGCGGGTCCGCCGAACGCGCATTCCTGGCCTGTGCGCGCTCGGCCCCCGCCGCTCAGCCCCCGCACCTGGCTCTACGCCCTGGGCCGGGCCGCGGCCGTCACCGGCGAACGCTACGCGGGCCAGGTGCCGCTGCACTATGAGGCGAACCGCACTATGAGGCGATCCGCGACAGCATCAGCGGCGCCTCGTCGCTCCGGGTCGACGAACTCCGGGAGGACATCGGCTGGGCCGCGACGGCCCATCGGGCAACTCGCCGGCGGCCGGGTGCCGATGGAGCCCTCCGTCGTCCACGCCCACTGGCGCCAGGGCGAACTCGCCGCCCGGCTGCGTGAGGCACTGGCCGAGGAGAGCGAGGGCAGCGGCCCGCGCGAGGTGGACAACCCGGTGGCGCTCATCGAGGAACTGACCGACCTGGGCGTCATGACCACCCGCCCCAACGGCGCCATCGACCTCCCCGACGTCTACCGGCTCGCCTTCGGCATCGGCCGCCGGGGCGGCGTGGCCCGCAAGCAGGCCGGTTAACGGGGGAGCAGTGCGGCCACCGGGTCAACCGGGGACGGAACGCACCAACTACGATGACCGCGGCGCTACATGACCGCCTTCAGCACCAGGTATCGCTGTGCGGGTCGTTCGCACACCCCCGAGCCGCGACAGCGTGCCGCACTCGGGAAGCCGGGCCGCAGCCAGGTCAGCGACTTGGTCACAGGGAAGAGACCATAACCACAGGAGAAGCCCTGAGATGGCCTGGGACGAGTGGGAACATCTGAAGGCCGACGCGGCGGCCCGTCGGCAGCAGGACCGCATGGAGCTGAACGGCACGGGCAGCGGAGGCGGCAGCCGACCCGACCTGAAGACGAACGACTCGGGCAAGAAAGCCGCCGTCAAAGCACTGCGGGAGGACGTTCGGCCCGGCGCGGACAAGGCGGGAAGCCACGCCGAGGAGTCGTCGGGCGCAGCCGTCCGGGAGTTCTCGGGATGGGATACCGGCTCCGGGCTCAAGGAAGCCCACGAGGAGTGGGAGCTGCAAGTCAAAGCCCTGAAGGGACGTCTGGCGGCGGACGAGACGGCGCTGGAGAACACCAAGCGCGACTTCCAGCACCTCGACCTCGGTACCAGGAGCCGGATCGCGCAGATCGACACAGGGCTCGACCCTCGGCGTGAGAGTTAGGGAGCGGGAACCAGCGTGCTCACGTATCAGAACGTGCTCACCGTCAACCCCGGTGTCCTGACCAAAGCGGCCAAGGACTGGGAGAACATGGCCGATGGCTTCGAGGAGTTGGAGGACCTTTACAAGGCGCGCGTGGAGTCGGTGGCGAACGACGGCACCTGGGTCGGCGTCAGTGCCGGGGCAGCCTCGTCCCGGTTCTCCGCGACCCGCAAGCAGCTCGCCGACGCCCAGGTTGAAGCGCGTGCTGTCGCCTCGATCCTGCGGAATGCCACTGAGCGGTTTTCCCGGCTGATCGGCCATGTGAAGGATCTCGTCGCGCAGGCACGGGAAGCCGAGATGTCCGTCAACGGGCGGGGCGAGGCCGTCTACGACTTCAGCAAACTCGCTCTCCTGCGGCACGACGTCGAGTACTCCACGTACGTGTCACAGGCGCAAGCGGCCGAAGCTGCCTGGACAAGAAAGATCAAGGAAGCCGTACAGGCGGTCGACGACGCGGACCAGGATGTCAAAATCGCTCTCCATGGGGCGGCGGGCGTCAAGAATGTCTTCGAACGCCTGCTGTACAAGCCGTTCGGACAAGGCCCCGGCTTCAATGGCGACGCGGTCGGCGATATCAGCACGTACGCAAGAGTCGCCAGAGAGCAAGAAGCGGAGGCCAAGCGCAGGGAGAAAGAGAAGGAGCCCGAGAAGAACGAAACCCTTGAGGTCATCCTCAGAGGGATCGGCAGCGCGGTCCACGGGTTCTCAAGGCCCGGAGATCTGGGTACCAAGTTTCTGAGCGCCGCCCTCGAAGGAGTCGCGGGGGCAACCGGCTTCAACAACACCCAGGGAATTTCCCTGTCCGGCTCCTTGGGATTCGGCGCCGGCGTCAGCGGGGAAATCTCGCTCGTGCACACCCGAACACCCGACGGGCGATCTCAAATCAACTTCATGTACTCCGGTTCGAGCACGACTGCAGGCTGGGATCTCGGAGCTTCCGCAAACATCGGGGTCATCAGGAGCAATGCCGACGATATCAGCCAACTCAAGGGAACGGGCTGGGACAAAGGCGCATCATTTCACGGAGGCATCGGCATCTGGGGTGGCCATCAGACCGCGATCGGGGCGACCAATTCCCAGGGGGATGACGTAGCCACAGTTTCAGGCGGTGTCGGTCTCGGCGTGGGCAACGAAATTTCCACAGGGTTCAGCCAGGCAGATGGGTGGACTCTGTGGGAAGAAAAAAGAAAGTAGGTCGAGTGATGTTCTTCGGAGTGATCGGTGCAATTTTTCTGCTGGCCGGGCTGCTCTTCGTGACAAATATCGGCGGGGCCGCCGAACGCGCGTTTCTCATCTATTCGCGACTGACTCCCACCGTCGGAGCTGCCACTCCTAAAACACTGCGAATCGTGGGTGGATTCTGGGTTCCCCTGGGGGCGTTCTTCGTGACTGTCAGCATCCTCAGGTGAGTTGAGATGCCCCCCTTCGGCCACCGGCAAGCGTGAACGCCCACAAGAACTCACCGTTGGAGTGAACCTGTTCGCCACCGATGAACTCGGTGGTCTGCATCCCGACCCTCACAACTCGACCGGCGGTTCGTTCGCCGCGTCCGTCCCAGGGGTGAGCTGCGAACGGGGACGGGTCAGCAACCGCTCCTCAAGGACGGTCGCATAGATACCGGCGCTCGTGGACGCCGGACGGGCCGGGGGCCAGATGCCACGGCGGAAGGAGGAGCGGCGGCCGCGGAAGATGACGACGGCCATCGCGGAGACGGCTCGGACGTCGGCCTTCTCGGTCTCCCCGTCCCTCAGGTACTCGGCGTCCAGTGAATCCAGCCGCGCGCCCCGGCAGACCGGGAAGTCCTCCAGTGCGGGCCGGGCGGCCCGCAGGAACGCCTCCGCGTACTTCTGCGGGATCCCGTGCTCCCAGTGCCCGCCGGCCGCCTGCTGTCCGTCAGTCACCGCGGGGACGGGGCGTGCCGCCTGCCGCCTCCGGGACCTGGTCCCCGCCGCCGGTCAGCGCCCCCAGGAACTCGCCGTTGAGGTAGACCTGTTCGCCGTCTCCGCCGATCACCTCGACGGTCCGGCCGTCGAGGTGCGGGATCTGGACCCGGGACTCCACCGGGCACAGCAGCCACAGGCCGTGCGGTGCCTCGTCGGGGCGGCGGGCGGCGTGCTGGAGGCCGGTGAGGAAGGCGTGGCCGCCCTCGTCCCAGTACCGGGCGATCAGGCCGGCGTCGTACAGGAAGGCGGCGGGGACGAGCCGCCGTTCCCCGGCAAGCGGGTCATCCGGCGGCTGGTCGAACTCGGCGTCGACGCCGTGGACTTGTGGTCCGCCGTGGTCCTGACCGCCCTGGACCAGCCCGACGTGCGGCGTCTCGGCAACTGGGCGCAGCGCGTCCGCTGGACCCGGGACAACCCGGAGGAGTACGAGGCCGCCCTGCGGAAGGCCGACCGGGAAACCCGGGAGAGCGGCCGGACGCTGGTCCTCCTCTTCGACGCCCTGGAGCACGTGCACCCGAAGCGGGACGTGGCGGACAGGCTGCTGTCCGGCCTGTTCCAGGTGGCGCTGGAACTACGGCTCACCACGAGCACGCTGCGCGCCAAGCTGTTCGTCCGGCCCGACATGTACCGGATACCGCGCCGAAGAACTTCCCGGACGCCTCGAAGCTCAACGCCAATGTGCAGGAACTCCACTGGAGCCGGGAGAACCTGTACGGGCTGCTCTTCCACCAACTGGGCAACCACACCGGCCCCGAGGCCGAGCGGTTCCGAGCGGTGACCGAGGGCTGGCGGCGGAAGGACGAGGACGGCTGCGTCCGGTTCGTCGCGCCGGTCGGCCTCGTCGCCGACCAGGAACGGCAGGAACAGGTCTTCGTGACCCTGGCCGGCCCGTTCATGGGCACGGATCGTCGCAAGGGGCACACCTACACCTGGGTGCCCAACCACCTCCAGGACGGCCGGGGCCAGGTCAGCCCCCGCACCTGGCTCTACGCCCTGGGCCGGGCCGCGGCCATCACCGGCGAACGGTACGCGGGCCACCCCGTGCCGCTGCACTACGAGGCGATCCGCGACAGCATCAGCGGCGCCTCGTCGCTCCGGGTGGACGAGCTCCGGGAGGACATCGGCTGGGCCGCGACGGCCATCGGGCAACTCGCGGGCGGCCAGGTGCCGATGGAGCCCTCCGTCGTCCACGCCCACTGGCGCCAGGGCTCACTCGCCGCCAAGCTGCGGGAGGCGCTGGCCGAGGAGAGCGAGGGCAGCGGCCCGCGCGAGGTGGACAACCCGGTGGCACTCATCGAGGAACTGACCGACCTGGGCGTCATGACCACCCGCCCCAACGGCGCCATCGACCTCCCCGACGTCTACCGGCTCGCCTTCGGCATCGGCCGCCGGGGCGGCGTGGCCCGCAAGCAGGGGGGCTGACGGGAAGGGCGCCCCGGCGGCACGGCATGGAACTCGCTCGATCCGCCAGTCGGGGTGCCCGAGGGCAGTTCGCTCGGGCACCCCGACCGCAGTTGCGTGCGAAAGCGGATCAATCGATGGTGAGATCCTCGGCGTCAGCCGAGTAGTCCATTTCCTCCCCTTCGGGGTTGAGCGGGTCAACGCCCACACCGACGCTGATCAGGACAACCCTGTACGGCCCGTAGTTCCGCGGCCCCCCGTAAGGGAACTTCACCTTTCCGGTCCGAGGCTCTCCGTAAATCTCGATGGGGAATTCTGGAACTTCCAAAGTCCTCAGGACGGGAGCCAATGCACTCGCGACTCTCTCGTCTTCATCCGCTCCAGTCCCCAGCTTCCTGATGATCGTCATCGAAGCCAGAGTCCCGGTTCGAAGACCGTTGACGGTGCCTGCCTTCTCCAGGTCCAAGCGCTCCATGTCCAGCGCATCGGCCACCTCGATGAGGAGCCGGGCGGCAGAGGAAATCGTCTCACGCTCCGGATTGGCCAGAACCTGGAATACGACGTCGCCGTGTGAAATATTCATCAGTGCGTTACGTATCCTTCACACAGAGGAGGCCCATAACGTCGTGACGGATAAGGCCAAGGCTGACGCGAGGGCGGCCAAGAGCTCTCTCAGCAGTCCTTCCAACCCCGTGATCGGCGGCATCGCCTGTATCCGGAATCCCTCGAACAGACACTTAATTCCTTCATCGAACAATTGCCCGGTGGTAGAATGCGAAGGGCCCCGTCTTTCCAATGGGCACCTTCTTCTACCACACAGGCTGGTCACATGCAGGGGATTATCCGGACATTCAAAGGGGCGATAGCGACAGCCGCAGGAATAGGGGCTGCGTCGTCGATTGTCACCAAAGGCCATGCCGCCGTGGAAAACACCTACGATCCGAACGGTGCGCCATCGTTCGACTTCATCACACCATGGGCTTATTTTGGTGTCAGCGTCCTCGTTGCACCGGTCATAGTCGCAGTCATCATGCTGGTCACCATGAGCAAGGACATCGGCATTCTCGTCGCACTGGTTTCCGTCAGCTGGCTACTCGTTGGATTTTCCGTCTTCAATGAATTAGAGAATCCGAGCGCAACGTTCCTCGCCGTTCTGATCTCGGCATACGCCGCCGCCGGAGGTGCACTCTCCTGGTTTACTGCGGATGAACGCTGAGCCGACAGCAGAGCGGTGAGGATGGCGCCCTGCGATACCGCTGATCACCGAGGTCGGCTTCATTCCGGTGTCCTCTCATTCCTTCTCCGGGCGTTGGGCCCGCTGCCCCACCGCGCGGACCAGTTCGGTGCGGCGGCGGCTCCCGGCCGCTTCCGGGTCCTCGCCGCCGGTCAGCGCCCCCAGGAACTCCCCGTTGAGGTAGACCTGTTCGCCGTCTCCGCCGATCACCTCGACGGTCCGGCCGTCCAGGTGCGGGATCTGGACCCGGGACTCCACCGGGCACAGCAGCCACAGGCCGTGCGGTGCCTCGTCGGGGCGGCGGGCGGCGTGCTGGAGGCCGGTGAGGAAGGCGTGGCCGCCCTCGTCCCAGTACCGGGCGATCAGGCCGGCGTCGTACAGGAAGAGGACCGTGCGGGGTGCGGCGGACCGGTCGGTCAGCTGCTCGCCGACGCGCTGCCAGACGGCGCGGACGAAGGTGGCCAGACCGGGCTTGACGCGGCCCGGGGCGGAGGCACCGTCCGCGCGGAGCACCGTCTGCCAGCTCTGTCCCTTCTCCGCCACCAGGCCCTTGAACTCGGCGAGGAACAGGGCGCCCAGGTCGACGGGGAGCACCGGGAAGGCGGCGGCCACCGCCTCGGCCGTGCCGGGCAGCCGGGCGGCCCGGACGGTGAGGGCCAGGAAGCCGCCGAGCCGGACGCCCGCCGTGAGCCGGTCGAGGACGGTGTCCTGCGCTTCCGGCTCCTTGCGAACAGCGGCGCGGGGCGGGGGTACGAGGCTGGTGGCGGCCCCGGTGGAGGTGCCGGAGGCCGGCGGGGGGACGGCGGGCGGGAAGAAGCGCTCGGCGTCCTCGTCGTAGGCGAGGTCGAACCGGGCCGCGCGCAGGGCGTCCTCCAGCTCGACCGGGGTGGGCTCGGCGGCCCCGGAGACCGCGCGGAGGTCGGGGAAGCGGGCCCGGATCCGTGTCACCAGCTCGGCCGCGGTGATGCCCCGGCCGGCCCGCACCCCGGCTCCCGTCTGCGAGACGCGCAGGGCGCGCTCCAGTCCGAGGTCCCGCGGATACAGCTCCAGGCGCGGCGTGACCCCGACCTCGGGTGCGACGGCCGCGGCCAGCTCCACCAGACGGGTGTCGGCGAGGGGCGCCAGCCCGTCGGGGACCGGTACGGCACGCAGTTCTCGGACCACCTCGGCGGGGCCGGGCAGCGGCTCCCGCGCCGCGAGCCTCTCGGCGGCCGTGCCGAGTGCTCCCGCGTAGTCGGCCAGCTCGCGCGGGCTCGGGTCGTCGGTGCCGGGCAGGGACTCGGAGGCGAGGAGCACGGTGTCCCCGCGCCGGTGGACGGCGAGCCGGGGTTCGTGGCCTTCCTCCTCGCGGGTCTCCGCCTCCACGGCGGCACGGACCACGGCCAGGGCGCGGGCGAGGATGCGTTCCGGGGTGTCGTCCCCGGCCCCGTGCCGTGCGCGCAGTTCGGCCGCCGCCTCGGCGGCGGTCATCATCCGGCCCCGGTTCGCCAGCAGTTCGGCCAGTTCGCCGCGGACGGGCGTCAGCCATTCCGCCTCGGCCCACCGCTTGATCTCGTTGCGGTGGTGACGGGAGACCGGTGGCTGCCGGATGGACAGGTGCTCGGCGATCCGGGCCTGCACCGGCCAGGGACCGAGCGGTGAGAGCCCGCCGTCGTCGGGAGGCAGTCCCAGCGTGAGCCGGACGACATCCGCGCGGTGGGAGCCCTTCCGGCCCGGTTCGGGGGTGAGGAGGTCCGCCATCTCGTCGACCGGCAGGATGCGGTCGGCCGCCTCACCGCCGGACGGCCCGGCCGCGTCCGGGGCGGTGGCCGGGAGCGCGCCCGGCGCCTTCCGCTCCGGTGTGCCGCGCAGCGCCGCCACCCACTGCTTGCGGCGGCGGTTGAGCTCCTTGCGGACGAGGGCGCCCGCCCCCCGCGCCTTGGAGATCGTGTAGGGCTGGACGTCCAGCAGTTCGCCGACCGTCGTGGCGCCCAGGCCGTTGGCGACCGAGACCGCGCGCGGCGTGAGCCCGGCGGCCTCCAGCAGCGTCGCGGCGTCGGCGGCGGCGGCCGCGCGCTCCCGGGCCTCCTCCGCGTCCTCCGCCTCCGTGCCGACGGTGGACGGGGTGGTGGTGGGCCGGGTGGCGTCCGCGGCCCGGAACACCTCCTGCCAGGCGTCCCTCATCTGCCGCAGCGTGTCGAAGCGCCGCTCGGTGTCGCGGTGCAGGGCCCGCCGGAAGAAGGCCGTCAGCCCCTCGCGCAGGGCGGGCTCGAACAGCTCGGTGGCGATGTGGAGTTCGGCCGACTCGTTGGTGAGCGGGTCGGTCTGCCCGCTCCCCCACAGCGGCCGCTCCCCGCTCGCCATCTCGTGCAGGGTGACGGCGGCGGCGTAGCGCTCGGCGTGGTCGTCGAAGTGGGTACGGCGCACCGAGCCGAGGAACGGGTCGAGATAGCCGCGGGTGCCGGCCTTGACGTCCCGGTCGGAGGCGTCGGTCAGGGAGAAGTCGAACAGCTTGAGCTGCCAGGTGCGGTCCTTGCGCCGCTGGATGCCGAAGTTGTCGGGCTTGATGTCGCGGTGGCGCAGGCCGTGGGCGGCGAGCTGGTCCAGGGCGTGGAAGAGGTCTTCTCCGAAGCGTTCCAGCTCGTGGTAGGTGAGCTGCCCCTTCTCGCGGAGCCGGGCGCCGAGCGACTGCTCGCCCGCGTACTCCAGCTCCAGGACGGTGCGCCCGCCGACCTCGCGCAGCCCCTCGCCGCGGAGCTGGACGACCGCTCCGCCGCCGGCCAGTTTCAGGGCGCGCTCCTCCGCGCGCAGCCGGTCGCCCTTCTCCTCGTCGAGGGCGACCTTGAAGACGTGCTCGTCGATCCGGACAGTGCCGTCCTCGTCCTCGGCGGCCCGCTCGACGAGCAGGGCCCGTGCCGTGGCGCCGGTGCCGAGGACGCGGCGCACCGACCATTCGGCGTCAAGTGCCTGACCGGGTACGGCTTCCAGGGGGTCGACGGCCGCGGCGGCCGGGGAGTCGGGCAGGACGGCCGCCCGCTCGGCGCGGTCGAGCAGGTCGAGGAAGGCCTCGGCGGAGCTCAGCCGGTCGTCGGCGTCGGGGCGGGTGGCCCGGAACACCAGCTCGTCGAGGTCCTCGGAGATGCCGTCGGCCACCGCGTGGAGGTGGAGGCCGGATTCGGTGCGCAGCCGTTCGTTGAGGACGCTGCGCTGGGGGGCCGGGGGCCGGCCGGTCAGGATGAGGTGGGCGACGGTGCCCAGACCGAAAATGTCGAGGTCCGCCGGGTCGGGGTACGGCTGCTCCGTCTCCGGTGCGAGGTAGACGAGGGCCGCGTCCTCGATCAGCGCCGCGTCCAGGGCGGAGCCGCCGATCGAGCGGAAGAAGGTGGCGTTGGAGTCGAAGTCGCGGGCCGCGGTCTGCCAGTCCGTGATGCGGAGTTCGGGGGCGGCTCCCTCGCCGCGGAAGGAGACGTAAACCGAGCGGGCGGCCAGGGCCCGGTGGTAGAGGGAACGGCTGTGGGCGTGGCGGACGGCCTCGGCGAGCTGCCGGACGAGGTCGAGCCGGATCTCGGGGGTGAGTTTGTCCCCGTAGGTGTCGAGATAGTGGTCGAGTCGCAGATCGGTGTGCCGGTGGCGGAAGAGGATCGCGGGGCCGGCCTCGTGTTCGCGGAACTCGACGGCGTCGACGATGCCGCGGTGGCTGATGCCCTGCAGCACCTGGTACTCACGCCGGGCCGCGCGTTCCGTGGACCTCCGGTCCGCGTCGGTCGCCGCCTGGCTGACCAGGTAGATCCGGACCCGGCCCTCCTCCTGGACGAGGCCGTCGTCGCGCACGGCGAGGCGGTCCTCCCAGGAGGCGCCGGCGTCCAGCGGATGCGGGCGCATCTTCCAGGCGTCGCCGAACCGCAGATGGCCGGTGGACTGCCGGATGCCGATGGTCCGGAGCAGCTCCGGGAGGACGTGCCGGGAGAACTGGGGGGTGATGCGCCGGTCCGGCCGGTCGGGGGGCAGGCCGAGGAGGTCCTGCCAGATGCGGGCCAGGCCGCTCGCGCCGTCGTCGCGCCCGTAGACCCGGATGCGCTGGATCTCGTCGAGGTGGCTCACGAGGCCGGGCGCGGAGAGGAACACGGCGGGCTCGATCCGGGGCACGGTGCCCTCGGGGATGCCGAGCTTGCGCGCCGCCCAGCGGAGCTGACTCCGCAGCTCCTTCGACTTCATGTCGTTGAAGTGGAGCGGATTGTTGATGGTCCTGGTGCGGTCGGTGCCGCGGAAGCTCCAGGTGGAGCCGGTGTTGCGGAGCTCCCCGGGGTGGCTCTTGATCTCGACGAGGAAGAGGCCGGCGGGGACGGCGATCAGCAGATCGCACTCGTTGACCCGGCCCGAGCGGGCCGTGAAGGAGAAGGTGGCCCACGCCCGGTAGGGCTCGGCCGCCGGCATGAGCCGCCGCACGTGGTCGAGCGCGTCCTGCTCCCAGGGGTAGGGGGAGGGCCGCTCCTGGAACCACTGCCGGGCAGGCTTCGGCGGGCCCGGACTGGGCGCCGGCGCCCCTCCCGCTGGTGTCACGTCCCCTGGCCTCCCCGCCGGCTTCCGACCCGTTCACGGGGCACGAGAAGCCCCGGTCGAGGCTATCGCGTTCCGCCGCTCCGGCGTGCCGGTCGAGGAGGCAACGGGTGTCCCGGCCCGGTGTGCCGGGGAACGGGCACGGCCGGGGCGCACAGCAGTGATACGTCCGACGGTGTTCCGGCGCCCGTGCGGCGCCTTCAGCGGCATGGTCCCGGGGGCCGGACCGCGCCATCGTTCGCGAGCAGCTTGCCCCCGCCCGGCGGCTGTTCACGGTGGACGGCCGCGGAAGGACCCGGCCGGCCGCCGGCTCCGTTGACGCCGCACGGCTTGCCCGGCAACGGCTCTTGGCCGAGCGGCCGGACACACGTTCCCGGCGGTACTCCACGGTCTCGGCGAAGTACTGGGCCTTCGAAGCCGGAGTGGTCCCCCTGCTGCAACGGCATGACCTGCATCTCCACGTCACGCAGCCGCTGCTGCCATCGGATACGTCGAAGCGCCCACGACACCGGCGTGCTCATCACTGCACCACCGAGGGCTGTACGAAGTCGCGGCCGGGCGATGGGATGGTGTGACCGCGACGTCCGGCAGACTCCTGGCCTCTATAGTCCCGTGAGTCAACTCGGCCGATCAGCGGGGGTACTGACGAGGTGACCGATACGAGGTTCGACGCCTTCCTCTCGTACAGCAAGCAGGGGAATGAGCCGTTGGCACAGGCACTGCACCGCGGCCTGCACAGACTGGCGAAACCCTGGTACCAGCTGCGCGCCGTGCAGGTGTTCCGGGATGCGCACGACCTCTCGGCGAGCGCCAGCCTCAAAGGCTCGATCAAGGACGCTCTCCTCGCCAGTGAGCACTTCCTCCTGGTGGCCTCTCCGGCCTCCGCCCGTTCGCGCTGGGTCCGGGAGGAGATGGCCTTGTGGCGCCGGCACAAGCCGGCGGCACAGGTGCTCCTGGTGCTGGCCGGCGGGGAGTTGCGCTGGAATCCGGAGGACGGCGACTTCGATTGGGCCGCCACTACCGCGCTGCCCCGCGCCGAGGTGGAGGGGTGGTTCACCGAGGAACCTCTCTGGGTGGACATGCGGGAATTCGCGGCCGACGAACTCCGGATGCGCAACGCCGAATTCCAGGACGCCGTGGCGACGCTGGCGGCGCCCCTTCGCGGGTGCACGAAGTCGGAGCTGGTCAGCGAGGACCTTCGGCTGCACCGGCGGGCCGTGCGGGTACGCAGGTCCTTGCTGGCCGGTCTGGCCGTGCTCAGTGTCCTCGCGGCGAGCGCGGCGGTCGTGGCCCTGAAGCAGCGGGACGAAGCCCAGGCGCAGGCCCGGCGCGCGCTGTCACGAGCGCTGGGCGCGGCCTCCCAGGACCGGATGGACGACGACCCGCGACTGGCCGTGCGGCTGGGGCTCTACGCCTACGCGGCCGATGCCACCCCGGAGGCCAAGAGCCAGCTGATGCGGCTGATCCAGGCGAACAGCCGCATCACTGCTTTCGTCCGGGACGCCTACCAGCAGTTCCCGGGGCGCGGCGAGATCGGTGGAGCCACGGTCAAGAACCTCACCCTGAGCCCCGACGGCCGCAGAGCCGCACTTCTGCATCAGGGCACGAACGATGTGCTCGTGTGGGACACGCAGCGGCGGCGCCGGATCGTGGCCCTGCCGTCCGATGTCGGGCACACGGGCGGCCGGCTGACGGGCTCGGCCGTCTTCGACGCGTCCGGCCGGACCCTCACCGTCAGCGACCCCACGACCCGGCGGACTGCCGAGTACGAGTTGCCGTCCGGCAGGCTGCGCACGTCGGGCCGCGCCCCGGCCGGGGGCGCGGACGAGGAGAGCCCTGCCGCGTCGACGCCGGACCTGCCGAAGAGGTGTGCCCTTCCGGAACAGGACAAGGACGGAACCGCCTGGCGACCCGTCGGCTTCAGCAGCCGCACCGACCGCCTCGCGACCGTCTGCGACGGCGGCGAGCTGCGCCTGTTCGACACCCGCACAGGACGGTCGCTCGGCTCCAGGCGCTTGGACGCGGATGTCGGGTGGACGGCCGTGGCCGTGTCCGGAGACGGGAAGTGGATCGCCGCCGGAAACAGCGACGGGGATGTGATCGGTCTGCCGGCCGACCTGTCGGTCGCCTTCCCGCTGGGCCGGCACTCCAATTCCGTGGCGGACATCGAGATCGACACCGACGGCTCGGTCGTCCTGTCCAGCGGTGACACCGGCGACGTGGTCCAGGCCTCGCTGCTGCGCAGCGCCCGGCTCACGGACCTGGCTGCCGGGATCACGGCCACGGACGCCGTGCCCGCCTCGCGCGACACATCGCTCCTCGCCAGTCCGGACGGCAGCCGGCTGCTCGTGCGGCAGTCCGGGGGTGTCGAGATGTGGGACACCCGGCGGCACACCAGGCTCGCCGCCTACCGGCGAGCCGCGCAGGACATGTCGTTCAGTGGGGACGGCGGGCGTTTCTCCCTACTGGCGGATGGCACCGTGACGGTCAGGGAAACCGACTCGCTGAAACCCGTCACCGAGCGGTCGGCCGGTGACGGCCCGGTGACCGCCGCCCGTGCGCTGACCGCCGCGACCGGAGGGTTCCGCGTCGTCACCGGGCTGGACCTCTTCGGTGACGGGAACGGGGGTGGCGTTTCGGCGTTGGTCGTCTGGGCGGACGGGGAACGCGTGCTGTCCCGGGGCCCGGTCGTACCGGTGACGGCTGTGAACGGGAGCTACTTCGCGGTCGCCGAGAGAGCGCGGGGGCAGACGCGCGGAGGCGCCGTGACCGTCTGGCGGCACGACGGAGACGACGCACCGGAACGCGTGTGGGAGACGCCGACGCAGCGAGCGGTGAGCCAATTGGCGGTCAGCGCGAACGGCGAGTACGTCGTCGTCGGTGATACGGCAGACCAAGGAGAGGTCATCCGGCGGTCTGCGCCCGGCCGGTCTCTGCCGCTGGAGGGCGGCAATACGGTGAGCGGCATGAGCGCCTTCGAGATCCTGCACGAGCAGGGCGTCGTCGTGCAGCACACCGACAGCATCAGGCAGGGGGCGAACGCGGAACAGCGGCACAACCAGCTGCTGCTGTGGGACCTCTCCACGGGAGGCCTCCTCGGTTCCTGGCCGGAGCCGCAGGCCTCCGGCGCACGGACTCAGCCCACGCATCTGGCCCTCACCAGCGGTGGCACCCGTGTGGCCACCCTCCGCCCGAACGGGCACGTGGGCCTGTGGAACGTGTCGCCGGAGAACTGGCGGGCAACCTTGTGCGGTCTCTCCGGCGGTGACCTGTCCGCCGGTCAGGCGGCGCGCTATCTGGACGGTATCGAGGTGCCCGACCCCTGTCCCGGGTGAAGCGGAGCCGCCGCCCGGGCTCCCGGCCTCCGCGGCGGGACGGGACCACGGCAAGGACTCGCCCGCGGGAGGAATCCCGCCCTCACCGGTCGGCCGGCGGCTCCGTGGCATCGTCCGTCCCGCCCGGCGCGAGCGGCGGACGGGGACCGGTCAGCAGTCGCTCTTCCAGGACCGTCGCATAGATGACGGCGCTGGTGGGCGCCGGGTGGGCCGGGGGCCAGATGCCCCGGCGGTAGGAGAAGCGGCGGCCGCGGAAGGTGACAGCGGCCACCGCGCAGACGGCGCGGATGACGCCCTCCTCGTCCCCGTCCTCCGTCAGGTACTCGATGTCCAGTGACTCCAGTCGCGCGCCCCGGCAGACCGGGAAGCTCTCCAGGGCGGGCGCGGCGGCCCGCAGGAACGCTTCCGCGTAGCGCTGCGGGCTGCCGTGCCAAGCCTGCTCTCCACCGGTCATCGGTCCACTGTGTCATCGCGGGCGCGGTCCCGCGGTTCCCCCGCGTGCGGCTCCCCCGGTCCGCCGGCCCCGGCATCACCCCCTGCCGGAGGCGACCGCGTGCGGGGCCCGCTCCTGGCGGCTGTGCCGTTCGGGCAGGTGATCGTGTACCCGGGGCTGTCCGTTCAGGCCTTTCCCGGCCGGTTGCCGCGCGGGTAGAGAAGGGGGAAGCCGAGCGAGAGGTCACGCCATGCACGCGAAGAAGCAGCCGGAGAAGAACCCCCGTGCACGGCGCGTACCGGCCCCGCCGGGACGGACGGCCGGGGAAGGGCTGCCCGCAGCCGGGAGCACGTCCCCGCAGGCGATCGCGGCCCTGCAGCGCAGCGCCGGGAACGCGGGCGTCGTGCAGATGCTCCGTCAGGCCGGGCACCTCACCGAACGGGAACGGCACCAGCACGGCGCCGGCTGCGGCCACGGGGCCGGGCAACCCGGGGTGCAGCGGTCTCCGGTGCACGACGTGCTGCGTTCGGCGGGGCGGCCGCTGGACGAGCCGGTGCGCACCGAGATGGAGGCCCGGCTGGGCGCCGACTTCTCCGACGTCCGGGTGCACACCGACACCGTGGCCCAGCGGTCGGTGGCCGAACTGGGCGCCAGGGCGTGGACTTCGGGCAACGACATCGCCATCGGCCCGGACGGCGCCGATCCGCACACCCTCGCGCACGAACTGACCCATGTGATCCAGCAGCGTTCGGGAGCGGTGGACGGCACGGCCGGGCCCGGCGGGGTGCGGGTGAGCGACCCGGGCGACCGGTTCGAGCGGGCCGCCGAGGCCAACGCGGCGCGGGTGATGTCGGCTCCGCTCCCCGGCGTCCAGCGCGCGCCGGAGGTGGACGCCCGGGAGGCCCCGGCCGCCGCCGGAACCGCCGTACAGCTCGCCCGGCATGCCACCGGGCCGACGGAACGCGACCCGGACAGCGACAACTACGACTCGGACGACGACAACTTCAGCACCCGGTTCGAGTCCCAGCTGCCGCAGCCCACGCCCGAATCCACGGTGGCGAGTCTGGTGGAGCAGCAGTCCGACCAGCAGGTGATCCTCTGGCGCGGCACGTCCCTGGCACGGGCCGAGGCCATGGAGGCGAACGGCAGCGCGGGCGGCGGGTCCGCCAGCGCGAGCACCACCGCTCCGGACCGGGCCGCGAGCCAGTCCCAGATCGGTTACGGCGGTCAGCTGCCGGAGTTCACCACGCGGCCCGGTATCGCCGAGGGCTTCAGCTACAAGCAGGCGCTGGTGGTCGTCTCCATCGCCGCGAAGTACCTGTCCAGGGGCAGCTCGTCCGAGGACGGCTGGACCGCGCTTCCCTCCGCGCCGCTCACGGTGCTCCATCTGGTGGACCGGACCCGCGGACAGCAGTCGGGACGCACGGCGAACGCCTCCTGAGGGCTTGCCGGGGCGGACGGCATGACGCGGCCGGCTCTCCCGCCGTGCCGGGGCACAGGCGACACCTCACCCCGCGGGATCACCGGCGCCGGGAACCGGACCCGGCACTCCCGGCACCCCGTCCCCAGCGGGTGCGCGGTCGCGCACCGGTGACGGCCGGGCCCCGCGCCCCGCGGCCCGCCGCCGGCCCGCCGCCGGTCCGGCTCCCCGGCCGCAGTGATCGAGCGGCCGGGCTCCCGGGGCCCGGGCCACGACCGCATCCGGCGGCCGGCGGCGACGGCCGCCGGGCCGCAAGCCCACTGCGGCTCCGTTCCGGGTGCCCTCGTCCCGCGCCGCAGTCCCCACCCGGGCCGGTACGGCCGGGCCGGTGCGCCGGCCCGCCGCCCGCTCAGCGGACCGGGTGGCCGGCCTCCCGCAGGGCCTGCTTGACCTCGCCGATGCGGAGGTCGCCGAAGTGGAAGACCGAGGCGGCCAGGACCGCGTCCGCGCCGGCGGCGACCGCCGGGGCGAAGTCGGACAGCTTGCCCGCGCCGCCGGAGGCGATCACCGGGATGGTGACCTCGGCGCGCACCGCCTTGATCATCTCGGTGTCGTAGCCGTCCTTGGTGCCGTCGGCGTCCATCGAGTTGAGCAGGATCTCCCCGGCGCCCAGCTCGGCCGCCCGGTGGGCCCATGCGACGGCGTCGATGCCGGTGCCGCGCCGCCCGCCGTGGGTGGTGACCTCGTAGCCGGAGGCGGTGGTGGTGCCCTCCGGGCAGCGGCGGGCGTCGACGGAGAGGACGAGCACCTGGCTGCCGAAGCGCTCGGAGATCTCCCGGATCAGCTCGGGGCGGGCGATGGCCGCGGTGTTGACGCCGACCTTGTCCGCCCCGGCGCGCAGCAGCTTGTCGACGTCCTCCGTGGAGCGGACGCCGCCGCCGACGGTGAGCGGGATGAAGACCTGCTCGGCGGTCCGCCGGACCACGTCGTAGGTGGTCTCGCGGTCGCCGGAGGAGGCGGTGATGTCGAGGAAGGTCAACTCGTCGGCGCCCTCGGCGTCGTACAGCTTGGCCATCTCGACGGGGTCGCCCGCGTCGCGCAGGTTCCGGAAGTTGACGCCCTTCACGACCCGGCCGGCGTCCACGTCCAGGCAGGGGATGACTCGGACCGCCAGGGTCATGTCGCTCGGTCTCCTCTTCGTTGTTCGGTGTCGGTGCGGGATGGTTCTCCGCGGGAACGTGTTACGCGGGGGCGGCGGAGGCGGCGGCGCCGGCGGGCCCGGAGCGGTCGTCGCCGCGGAACGCCTCCAGCTCCACTTCGACGAGCACCCGGGAGTCGACGAAACCCGAGACCACGACGAGGGTCGCGGCCGGGCGCACGGCGCCGAAGATCTCCCGGTGGGCGCGCCCGACGGCCTCCACGTCGCGCGCGTGGGTCAGATACATGCGGGTGCGGATCACGGCGCCGGCGCCGAGGCCGAACCGCGCCAGCGCGTCGAGCGCGTTGCGGAAGGCCGTCCGCGCCTGCTCGTAGGGGTCGCCCTCGCCGACCAGATCGCCCGCGACGAGCGGCATGGTGCCGGAGACCAGCACCCGGTCCCCCGCCGCGACGGCCCGCGCGAAACCAATCGTCTCCTCCCAGGGGCTGTCGGTCTGCACGCGCTGTACGGACGGGGCGGAGTCGGACGGTCCGGATCCGGGGGTCGGCATCGGTTCCTGCTCCTCGCAGCTTCGGTGGGGCGGGGCGGGTGACGGCATCGGACGAACGGGCGGACGAGCGGCGGACGGACGGACGCGGCGGTACGCGCCGCGGCCGGTCACCGCTCACGCCACCGCGGCGAGCGCCTCCTCCAGGGTGAACGCCTTGGCGTAGAGGGCCTTGCCCACGATGGCGCCCTCGACACCCTCCGGCACCAGGGCCGCGATGGCCCGCAGGTCGTCCAGGGAGGAGACGCCGCCGGAGGCGACGACGGGCTTGTCGGTGGCCGCACAGACGTTCCGCAGCAGCTCCAGGTTGGGGCCCTGGAGGGTGCCGTCCTTGGCGATGTCGGTGACGACGTAGCGGGCGCAGCCCTCGGAGTCGAGCCGGGCCAGGGTCTCGTAGAGGTCGCCGCCGTCGCGGGTCCAGCCGCGGCCGCGGAGGGTGGTGCCGCGGACGTCGAGGCCGACGGCGATGCGGTCGCCGTGCTCGGCGATCACTTTGGCGACCCACTCGGGGGTCTCCAGGGCGGCGGTGCCGAGGTTGACGCGGGTGCAGCCGGTGGCGAGGGCGGCGGCCAGGGTGGCGTCGTCGCGGATGCCGCCGGACAGCTCGACCTTGATGTCCATGGAGCGGGCGACCTCGGCGATCTTCTCGCGGTTGTCGCCGGTGCCGAAGGCCGCGTCGAGGTCCACCAGATGCAGCCACTCCGCGCCCGCCTTCTGCCAGGCGAGGGCGGCGGAGAGCGGGTCGCCGTAGGACGTCTCGGAGCCGGACTCGCCGTGGACGAGGCGGACGGCCTGGCCGTCGCGGACGTCGACGGCCGGGAGGAGTTCGAGGCGGTGCGTGGTCATGGCGTGGCGTGCCTTCGGTGTCGGGGCGGACGGGTGGAGGGGGACGGTGGGGTGGACACGGCCGGTTCCGGTGCCCCGGTGCCGCCACACGGCGGAGGGCCGCCGCGCGGTGCCGGCACCGGGATCAAAGGGTGTCGATCCAGTTGCGCAGCAGCCGGGCGCCGGCGTCGCCGGACTTCTCCGGGTGGAACTGGGTGGCCCACAGCGGGCCGTTCTCCACGGCGGCCACGAACGGCTCCCCGTGCGTGGTCCAGCTGACCCTGGGCGGGCGGATGGAGGCGTTGCCGGCCTCGAAGTCCCACTGGCCGACGGCGTAGGAGTGGACGAAGTAGAAGCGGGTGTCCTCGTCCAGGCCGGCGAAGGCCTGCGAGCCCTCGGCCGCCTGCACGGTGTTCCAGCCCATGTGCGGCACGACGGGGGCGCGCAGCGGGCCGACGGTGCCCGGCCACTCGTCCAGGCCCTCGGTCTCGACGCCGTGCTCGATGCCGCGGGCGAAGAGGATCTGCATGCCGACGCAGATGCCCAGGACGGGGCGTCCGCCGGCCAGCCGGCGGCCGACGACCCAGTCGCCGCGCGCCTCCTTGAGCCCCCGCATACAGGCGGCGAAGGCGCCGACGCCGGGGACGAGCAGTCCGTCGGCGTTCATGGCGCGGTCGTAGTCGCGGGTGATCTCGACATCGGCGCCGGCCCGGGCGAGGGCGCGCTCCGCGGAGCGGACGTTGCCGAAGCCGTAGTCGAAGACGACGACCTTCTTGCCGGTGCCCGTGCCCGTACCCGTGGCCGTGGCCGTGCCGGTCGCGGTGCCGGTGCCGGTCATTCCCACACTCCCTCCAGCCGCATGATGCCCGCCGCCAGGGCCATCGCGGAGCCGATGGCCAGCAGCACGATCACGCCCTTGGGCAGTCCCTGCCGGACGAAGGAGATCACTCCGCCGAGCAGGAACAGCCCCACGACGATCAGCAGGGTCGACAGCCAGGTCACAGCGCGCCCTTCGTGGAGGGGAGGATGCCGGCGGCGCGCGGGTCGCGCTCGCTGGCGTAGCGCAGGGCGCGGGCCAGCGCCTTGAACTGGCACTCCACGATGTGGTGCGCGTTGCGCCCGTAGGGCACGTGGACGTGCAGGGCGATCTGTGCCTGGGCCACGAAGGACTCCAGGATGTGCCGGGTCATCGTGGTGTCGTACGCGCCGATCATCGGCGCCATGTTCTCCGGCTCGCTGTGCACGAGGTAGGGGCGGCCGGAGAGGTCGACGGTGACCTGGGCGAGCGACTCGTCCAGCGGGACGGTGCAGTTGCCGAAGCGGTAAATGCCGACCTTGTCGCCGAGGGCCTGCCGGAAGGCGGCGCCGAGCGCCAGCGCGGTGTCCTCGATGGTGTGGTGGCTGTCGATGTGCAGGTCGCCCTCGGTCTTCACCGTGAGGTCGAAGAGGCCGTGCCGGCCGAGCTGGTCGAGCATGTGGTCGTAGAAGCCGACGCCGGTCGACACCTCGGCCCTGCCGGTGCCGTCCAGGTCGATCTCGACGAGGACGCTGGTCTCCTTGGTGGTGCGCTCCACGCGGCCCACGCGGGTCATCGGTTCGTCTCCTTGGTGGGGTTCCCGGTGCTCCGGGGGTCTGGTGCGGTTCCCGGGCGGTGCGGTACGGCGCGGACCGCGTCGAGGAAGGCGTCGTTCTCGGCCGGGGTGCCGGCGGTGACGCGCAGCCATCCGGGCACGCCGTTGTCGCGGACCAGGACGCCCTGCTCCAGCAGGGCCCGCCAGGTTTTGTGGGCGTCGTCGAAGCGGCCGAACTGGACGAAGTTGGCGTCCGAGTCGGTCACTTCGCAGCCGATCGCGCGCAACTCCGTGACCAGGCGGTCCCGTTCCGACTTCAGCTGTTCCACGTAACCCAGCAGCGTGTCGGTGTGTTCCAGCGCGGCGAGCGCGGTGGCCTGGGTGACGGCCGAGAGGTGGTACGGCAGCCGCACGAGCTGGACGGCGCCCACGACGGCCGGGTCGGCGGCGAGGTAGCCGAGCCGGAGCCCGGCCGCGCCGAAGGCCTTCGACATGGTGCGGCTGATCACCAGCAGCGGCCGGCCCTCGATCAGCGGCAGCAGCGAGGGACGGTGGCTGAACTCGCCGTACGCCTCGTCGACGACGACCAGCGAGGGCTTCGCCGCCTGTGCCGCCTCGTACAGGGCGAGGACGGTCTCCGCCTCGACGGCGGTGCCGGTCGGGTTGTTCGGGGAGGTGATGAAGACGACGTCGGGGCGGTGCTCGGCGATGGCCGCGCGGGCGCCCGCCACGTCGATGCGGAAGTCGGCGCGGCGGGGTCCGGAGATCCAGCCGGTGCCGGTGCCGCGCGCGAGCAGGGCGTGCATCGAGTAGGACGGCTCGAAGCCGATGGCGGTGCGGCCGGGACCGCCGAAGGCCTGCAGCAGCTGCTGCAGCACCTCGTTGGAGCCGTTGGCCGCCCACACCTGCTCGCGCGTGACCTCGTGCCCGCAGGTGCGGGTGAGGTACCGCGCCAGCTCGGTGCGCAGCTCGGCCGCGTCCCGGTCCGGGTAGCGGTTGAGGGTGCGGGCCGCCTCGGTGACGCGCTCGGCGATGCGCCGCACCACCGGCTCGGGCAGCGGATACGGGTTCTCGTTGGTGTTGAGCCGGACGGGCACGTCGAGCTGCGGGGCGCCGTAGGCGGACTGGCCGCGCAGCTCGTCCCGGATGGGCAGGGCGTCCCAGGGGGCCGGGGGGTTCGCGCTCACGTGCTCCCGGGCCCTCCGTCCGCCCCCGGCCCGCCGGGGAAGCGGGCCGTGATCGCGGCCCCGTGCGCCGGCAGGTCCTCCGCCCCGGCGAGGGTGACCACGTGGTGGGCGACCTCCGCGAGCGCCTCGCGGGTGTAGTCGACGACGTGGATGCCGCGCAGGAAGGACTGCACCGACAGCCCCGAGGAGTGGCAGGCGCAGCCGCCGGTGGGCAGCACGTGGTTGGAGCCGGCGCTGTAGTCGCCGAGCGAGACCGGGGCGTACGGGCCGACGAAGATCGCACCGGCGTTGCGGACCCGGGCGGCGAGGGCCGCCGCGTCCGCCGTCTGGATCTCCAGGTGTTCGGCGGCGTAGGCGTCGACCACGCGCAGGCCCTCCGCCATGCCGTCGACGAGCACGATGGCGGACTGCCGGCCGGCCAGGGCCGCGGTGACGCGCTCCACGTGCTTCGTCGCGGCGACCTGCGTCTTCAGCTCGGCCTCCACGGCCTCGGCCAGCTCCGGGGAGTCGGTGACGAGGACGGAGGCGGCGAGGGTGTCGTGCTCGGCCTGGCTGATCAGGTCGGCGGCGACGTGCACCGGGTCGGCACCGGCGTCGGCGAGGACGGCGATCTCGGTCGGCCCGGCCTCGGCGTCGATGCCGATCCGGCCCTTGAGCAGCCGCTTCGCCGCGGCGACGTAGATGTTGCCGGGGCCGGTGACGAGCTGCACGGGCAGGCACTCGTCGGTGCCGTAGGCGAACATGGCGATGGCCTGGGCGCCGCCCGCGGCGTGCACCTCCGTCACGCCCAGCAGGGCGCAGGCGGCGAGGATCGTCGGGTGCGGCAGGCCGCCGAAGGCCGCCTGCGGCGGGGAGCTGACGGCGATGCCCTCGACACCGGCCTCCTGCGCGGGCACCACATTCATCACAACGGATGACGGGTAGACGGCGAGGCCGCCCGGCACGTACAGGCCGACGCGCTCGACGGGCACCCAGCGCTCGGTGACGGTGCCGCCCGGCACCACCTGCGTGGTGTGGTCGGTGCGGCGCTGGTCGCGGTGGACGAGCCGGGCGCGGCGGATCGACTCCTCCAGCGCGGCGCGGACGGCCGGGTCCAGCTCCTCCAGGGCCCGGGCGAGGGCCTCGGCGGGGACTCTGGTCCGGTCGGGGGTGACACCGTCGAACCGCCGGTTGAAGTCGATCACCGCGGCCGAGCCCCGATGGCGCACGTCGTCACAGATCGGCCGCACCTTCTCCAGGGCGGCCTCGACGTCGAACTCGGCTCGTGGCAGCAGGTCGCGCAGGGCGGCCCCCTCGGGGAGGGCGTCGCCGCGCAGATCGATTCGGGAGATCACGAGGTCAAGTGTCGCAGACCCGGCACGCGGGCCGGGTACCCGTATCACTCGCTGATACGGGACCCCGGAGTCACTCGTGACCATCGGCTTTCATACGGTTACCCAGCGGGCATGGGACACCTGTACGGGCCGGGACGGCCGTACACGACGGAGGAGGACGGGCGAGTGACCGTGCCAGGGGACGGCGAACCGCCGGCATCTCTCGAACTGACCCCCGCGGAATGGGGGATGTGGCAGGCGTTCCGCAACGGCAGCACGCACGACCTGCGCAGCAGGAACCCGCTGCACGACGATCCGGACGGGCAGCACCGCTGGGGGCCCGAACGCTCGGTGCGCGCCCGCGTGCTGGCGCTGTTACTGCTCGACGGCCCGCCGCCGCAGCCGGGCCGGGTCACCGCGCTCAAGCTGAACGGGGCCTACGTCACCGGCGTCCTGGATCTGGCCGGCGGCACCGTCGACCCGTACGTCGAGATGCACGGCTGCCGTTTCGAGAAGGAGGTCCTGCTGCCGGAGGCCCGTTTCACCACGCTGCGACTGGTGGGCTGCCGGATACCCCGGCTGGAGGCCGCGCGGGTGCAGACCGAGGGCGACCTGCATCTGCCGGGCTGCACCGTGCCCCACGGCATCCGCCTCACCGACGCCCAGATCGGCACCGATCTGCTGCTCAACCAGCTCACCGTGGAGCGCGACCGCCGCGGCCGCTCGATCGTCGCCGACGGGATCAACGTCGGCCAGGACATCCAGGCCGAACTGATCGAGTCGCACGGCGAACTGAGCCTCCGCGGCGCGCAGATCGGGGTCTCGCTCAGCCTGCGCGGCAGCAAGCTGCGCAATCCGCACGGGCGGCGCGCGCTCAACGCCCCCCAGCTCACCGTCGAGCGCACGCTCTACCTCACGGCCGCCGGGCTCAGCAGCTCGCCGTTCGCCACCGGCACCACACCGCCGTACGGAGTCGTCAACACACCCGGAAGCGGCATGCGCGTCCAGCGCTTCGAGTGCGTGGGCGGGGTGCGCCTGGACGACGGGCGCTTCGGTGACGCCGTGGACTTCGAACAGGCCCGCTTCCTCATGGAAGCCGACCAGGAGCTGTCCATGCGCCGCATCCAGACGCCGGAGCTGCGCTTCCTGTGCGAGCGCCCGCACCGCGGGCGGGTGACGCTGTCGGGCGCCAAGGTGGTCAACCTGGTGGACCAGGCGTCGAGCTGGCCGGGCCCGGGCGGCCTGTCGATGGCGGGGTTCAGCTACGAGTGCCTGATCCCGCGCGGCCGGTTCCCGCTGTCGATGCGGCTGGAGTGGGTCGCGGCCGCCACCCCCGAGTACGCCCCCGAACCGTACGAGCAGTTGTCGAACGCCCTGCGGACGAGCGGCGAGGACGCCCACGCCCGCGAGGTGCTGCTCGCCAAGCAGCGGCGGCGGCGGGAAACCCTGCCGGTGGCCGGGAAGCTGTGGGGCTTCCTGCAGGACTGGACCGTGGCCTACGGGTACCGGCCGGGCCGCGCGGCGGTGTGGATGGGCTTCCTCTGGGCGGCCGGTGCGCTGCTGTTCTCCCGGATCAGGCCGCCGGCGATCAGTGACGAGGGCGCTCCGAACTGGGACCCCTGGCTCTACACCCTGGACCTGCTGCTGCCGGTCATCAATCTGGGCCAGGACACGGCCTGGAGGATGACGGGTTTCCACCAGTGGGCGTCGGTGGTGATGATCCTGCTCGGCTGGGTGCTCGCCACGACCGTCGCGGCCGGCGCCTCGCGTCTTCTGCGGCGCAACTGACCGGCCGCCGCGCCACCGGGCAGCGGAGAACCCCGTTTTTTTACTGGTTGTTGACCATCCCGGAAGCAACCGGAATTCCGATACCGAAGCGTCACCGCAAACCACTGGAACCGCTCCTACCTGCGCTTTTCAATGGGAGCATGGTCTATTTCCGCGCGCTGACGACCACTGCGCGCATGATCCGCCATACCTCGCGTCTCGCCGCCGGCCTCGTTCCCGACCACGAGGTGGTGCTCGACGCCCCCGACGGGCGGCTCTCCGGTGTGCTGGCCGCCGCCGGGACGGGCGACCACCGGCCCGCCGCCGCCCTGCTCGCCGCGACCCGGGAGGGCGCCGAGTGGGAGTACCGCGACCGCTGCACCGGCGTTCTGGCCCGCTTCGCGCAATCCCGTCCCGGCTGGTTCGGCCGCTGGCAGGCCGAGGCGGCCCCGGGCGACCCCGACCTCGCCCTGCTCCGCGCCGCCCTCGCCGTACGCCGGGCCTGGCCGCGCGCGGACCGCGAGGAGTGGCTGCACGCCGCGACCCCGCTCATCCGCGCCGCCGCCGCGGCCGCGCCGCACGACCCGGTGCCCTGGCGGATCGCCCTCGACCAGGCGCGCGGACTCGGCCTCCCGCACGCCGCCTTCGAGACCCTCTGGCCGGAGGCCGTCGCGCGCTCCCCGCACCACAGCGGCTGCCATGTGGCGGCGCTGCGCTATCTGACCGCCCGGTGCGACTCCGCCGGCGCGGCGGACGGCGGGCCGCGGCACGGCGCGGAGGACGCGGGAGGCACGGGGAGCGCGGCGGCAGCCGCCGACGCGGACGACCCGGACCGCGAGGAGAGCGGCGTCCTCCTCGGCGCACGCCGCCACGACTCCTGCTTCTACTTCGCCGAGCGGGCCGCCGAGGCGGCCCTCCCCGGCTCGCTGCTCCAGGCGCTCCCGGCCCGGGCCCTCCTCGCCCACGCCGGCCCGGCGGCCGGGCCCCGGGCGAGGGCCGCCGTCCGGACCCGCCTCGCGGGCACGGAGGCCGAGGATCCGGCGGGGCTCGCCTCCCCGGGCCGGATCGACGCGGCGGTCGAGCTCGCCATCGGCATGTCCGCCCGGTACGCGCCCGGCGACCCCTGGCCGGCCGAGGTCCGCAACGTGCTCGCCCTGGTGCTGATCCTCCGCGGCCGCTGGGAGGACGCGCTCCACCAGTTCCGGCTCATCGGCCCGCACGCCACCGCCTTCCCGTGGTCCGCCGTCTCCGACGACCCGCTGGGCCAGTTCCTGGAGATGCGCGACGGCACCCGGCTCCAGGTGGCCGCCGGCATGCCCCTGTGGCGGCGCGGCCCCCGGGCCGTGCCGCCCGGCCAGTAGGCTTGCCCGTTGTGACCATCGCGCGCCTTCCGCTCTTCCCGCTCAACACGGTGCTCTTCCCGGGCCTCGTCCTGCCGCTCGACGTGTTCGAGCAGCGGTACCGGGCCCTCATGCGCGACCTGCTGAAACTCGACGAGGACGCGCGGCGCTTCGTCGTCGTGGCCATCCGCGACGGTCACGAGACGGCGCCCTCCGTTCCCGGGCTGCCGGACGCCACCGCGCTGCCCGAACGCGGCGCCGGCGCGGGCTTCGGCGGCGACCCGCTGACCGCCTTCCACTCCGTGGGCTGTGTCGCCGACGCGGCCACCATCCGCGAGAAGGAGGACGGCGGCTACGAGGTGCTGGCCACCGGAACCACCCGGGTGCGGCTGCACTCCGTCGACGCCTCCGGTCCGTATCTGACCGGCGAGTGCGAGGAACTCCCGGAGTCGCAGGGCGAGGGCGCGGGCGCGCTGGCCTCCGGGGTCGTCCGCGCGTTCCGCACGTACCAGAGACGGCTGGCCGGGGCGAGCGAGCGGTCGCTGGCGGGCGAGCAGGAACTGCCCGGAGAGCCGTCCGTCCTGTCGTACCTGGTCGCCGCGGCGGCCGTGCTGGACACCCCGGCCAAGCAGCGGCTGCTGGAGGCGCCGGACACCGTGTCGCGGCTCGCGGCCGAGCTGAAACTCCTTCGCGCGGAGAGCGCGGTGATCCGTAGCATCCCCTCGCTGCCCGCGGTGGACCTGACCCGGCAGCCGATGAGCCAGAACTAGGAACGCGGAGACAGCGGGGCCGCGGAGGCGGGGAAGACGGTGGCGAAGAAGAAGCAGCGGCGGGGCGGCGGAGCGGCGGCGGGGGCCGGCGGCACACCCGCCACGGTCGCCCTCGCCGAGGCGGGCACGGCGTTCACCGTGCACTCCTACGAGCACGACCCGGCCGCGGCCTCGTACGGCGCGGAGGCGGCCGAGGCGCTGGGCGTGGAGCCGGCCCGGGTGTTCAAGACGCTGCTCGCGGAGGTGGACGGGGCGCTGACGGTCGCCGTCGTCCCGGTATCCGGCTCGCTGGACCTCAAGGCCCTGGCCTCGGCCAGGGGCGGGAAGCGGGCGGCGATGGCCGAGCCGGCCGCGGCGGAGCGGGCCACCGGCTACGTCCGCGGCGGCATCTCCCCGCTGGGCCAGCGGCGCCGGCTGCCCACCGTGCTCGACGCCTCGGCGGCGGAGCACACCACGATCTGCGTGTCGGCGGGCCGCCGCGGCCTGGAGGTGGAGCTGGCCCCGGCCGACCTCACCGCGCTCACCGGCGCCACGGTGGCCCCGATCGCCCGGTCACCGCACTAGGCTCCGTCCGCCCGCGGCATCCGGACGACCGCGGTCCCGCCCTCCAGGTCCACCGTGGTCCGGTTCGGGGGCGCCCCGTCCTCCTCGTCGTCCCGCATCAGCAGGGCCGACTGCCGCTCCCTGAGCTCGTTCTCCTTACCGGGCGAGAGACCCGCGTGGAGCTGTTCGAACCCGGTGGCCGACACGCGGCCGTGCTCGAAGCCGTTCCGCCACGGCAGCAGTCCCGCGCGCCCGGCACGGAGGAGCATCTGATCGGTGAAGGCCACGGCGATCAACAGGATGACCAGGCCGGGCAGGGTCAGGAAGACGGCGATGTCCATGCGCCCAGTGTCGCGGAGCGGGACGCGGTTCCGGCAGGGGGCCGGCGAGACTGCGGGGCACCCGTCCGCCCGGCGCCTTCCGGGCGGGCGGGCCGGGCACCGTCCGGCCGCACCGGCCCCTCCCCCGCTCACAGCGGCGGCAGCGGCGGCTCCGGGTCGCGCGGCCCGAACAGGCCGGTCAGGGCGAGATGGACGAGCATGGCGGCGGTCGGCCACGCCAGCAGCGCCCCCTTCGCCCGCAGTTGCAGCGGCCCCTCGAAGGTGACGCCCTTGCCGACCTCGCGGGCGTGCGCGACGACGTCCGTGGTCGGGCCGAGGGCCACACCGAGCCGCCAGGCGATCACGGAGCCCAGCAGCCCGCCGAGCGCCAGGGAGACCACCAGCGGCACGCCGCCGCGCCGGGAGAACAGGAACGCCAGCAGCGCCCAGACCGCGCCGAGGGCCAGCCCCAGCAGCACGAAGACGCCGTCCGCGCCCACCGCCTGCTCCCCCTCGGTGTTCTCCAGATAGACGGCCTTGCCGTCGGAGACCAGCGGCACGCGCGGCGCCAGCCACACCCAGGCCAGCCCCAGCAGCAGTCCGGTGACGGCGACGGCCAGCCCCACCAGGACGGCCCTGCGCAGCTCCCCGGGCTCGAGCGCCGCGGACGGCGGGGCGCCGAAGGGCGGCTGCGGCACGGGATCTTCGGGGGAACGGCCGTGGGGCGGCGGTGTCAGCGGTGCGGTCACCCCGCCATCGTGCCAGGTGCCCGGCCGGTCTCCCCGCCCAGGAGGGCCGTCGGGGCGGCTCACCGCAGCGCCGCCCTCCGGTAGGCCCGGGTCGCCGCGGCCAGCGCCACCACGCCCACCGCGGCGCAGACGGCGAGATCGAGCCCCAGGGCGGCCCAGTCGGGCCGGGTCTCGAACGCCCGGGCGAGGGCCTCCACGCCATAGGTGGAGGGCAGCAGGTCCCGGGCCCAGACGACCGGCTCCGGCAGCCGCGACGCGGGCAGGACGCCCAGCAGCAGCGCCGCCGACATGCCCAGCTGCCCCAGCAGCGTGGCGATCTCCTGCCGGGGCGCCAGCAGCCCGAGCGCCGCGCCCAGACCGGCCAGGGCGGCACCGGCCAGCGGGATCACCGCGGCGAGGATCCAGAGCTGACCCATCGGGAGCCCGAACATCGCACTGCCCGCCACCGCGACGAAGACCGTCCCGGGCACCGTGAAGGAGGCGTACGCCCCGGCGGCCCCCAGGACCACGGCCGCGGGCGGCACCGGCAGGGTGGCGTAGTGGTCCAGCCCGCCGCCGGCCCGCAGCCGCCCGAAGTACTGGGCGAGCAGGTTCAGTCCGACGAAGGCGACGACCAGGACGCTCGACCCGGCCACCACGGCCCGCGCCTCCTCGCCGCTGTGCACGATGCCGCGCATCAGCACCATGATCCCCAGCGACTGGAAGGTCGCCACGAACAGCAGCGGGATCCGGGCCACCCGGGCCCGGGAGAGCTGCGCCCGGTAGACCGCCGCCAGGGCGGGCAGCAGCCGCGCCCGGGGGGCGAGCGGCGCGGGCTCCGCCCCGGGCGCGGACGCCCCGGCCGCGGTGGGGGCCGCGCCGGGCACGGCCCGCGCGGACACGGCGCTCACGTCCTGCCGCTCCCGTCCCCCGGGGCCCGTCGGATACCGCTACCGCCGGTCACGCCTTCACCAGTCCTTCCGTGCCGTTTCCGCCGAGCGCGAGATACACATCCTCCAGGCTCGGGGTGGCCAGCGTGAAATCGTCGAGCGCCGCGAACGCCGGACCGCCGGTGACGGCGGCGACCAGCGCCCGGGCCCGCTCCTGCGACAGCCGCAGCGTCCAGCGCCGGCCGGTCTCCGTCGCGGCCTCCCGTACGGCGGCGACCTCGGGAACGTTCAGCGGCGGCCGGTCCCGCCACACCAGCTCCAGCCGCACCTCGCCGTCCACCAGCGCCTTGAGCCCGGCCGGGGTGTCGCAGGCGATCACCCGGCCGCGTTCCAGCACCGCGACCCGGTGGAGCACCGTCTCGGCCTCCAGGACGTTGTGCGTCACCAGCAGGACGGTCGCTCCCCGCTCGGCGCGGCGCCGGTCCACGGCGGCCCAGACGGCGCGCCGCGCCACCGGGTCCATGCCCGTGGTGGGCTCGTCCAGGACGAGCAGCGGGCGGTCGCCGACGAGCGCGGCGGCGAAGCAGGCGAGCCGCCGCTGGCCGCCCGAGAGCCGGCTCAGCGGCTTGCCGGCGAGGGCGGCCAGGCCGAGTTCGTCGAGGACGGCGTCCCGCTCGGCGCGGGCCGTGCGCCGGCCGAGTCCGCGCAGCCGCCCCGTGGTCTCGGCGGCCAGGGCGACCGTGAGCTCGTCGAGGGCCGTGGACTCCTGGCCGAGGTAGCCGATGAGCCGGGCGGCGCGTTCGGGGTGCCGTACGAGGTCGTGGCCGAGCACCCGGACCTCGCCCGCGTCGGGGCGCATGAGCCCGGTGAGCTGGCGGACGAGGGTGGACTTGCCGGCGCCGTTGGGCCCCAGCAGGCCGAAGATCTCACCGCGCCGCACCGTCAGGTCGATGCCGTCGCTGGCCCGGACGGCCGGATGGGCCGGGGCGCCGCGGTGGGCGCGGGCGGCCGGATAGGTCTTGACCAGGCCCCGCACGCGGCAGACCGGGGCGGCCGCCGCCGCGCCGCCGGCGCCGTGTTCCGCCTGTGCTGTGCCCGTGCTCACGGTGAACGAGAGTACGCGCCCGGCCCGCCCGCCGGTTTCGCGGGGGCCGCCCGGCCGCTCAGTCCGCGGCCGGGGAGGGCTCGGCGGGGGCCGGGGACGCGGCCGGGGCGCCGGCCTCGCGCCAGAAGCCGGCGCGGATCGCGTAGCGGTCGCGCTCGTCGATCTGGTCGTCCTTGTGCGCCAGCAGCCCGAACCGGGCGGCGTACCGCAGCAGCTCGCCGTCGATGCGGTGCGGGATGCGCGGGTACTCGGCCGTCAGCTGCCGCAGGGGGGCCGGGGAGGGCAGCCGGTCCTTCCAGCGGCGGGCGAAGACCTGGCCGACCTCGAAGGGGTCGCCGCTGACGGCCGTGATGTCCTCCTCCCGGTCGGCCCAGCGCTGCTCGGCACTGGTCAGCTGGGCGAGGGTGGGCAGCGCCGCGCTCTCCGGGGGGTTGGCGGGGCCGCCGCCGCGGTCGATCCAGCCGCGGTCGGACGACCAGCGCAGGGTGGCGGCGGGAACCGGCGGGGGTGGTCCGGCCGGTGCGGCGGGCCCGCGGCCGAGACCGGCCAGGTCCTTGGGTGTCGGCACGCCCCTGGGCGCACCGTCGGCGGAGCCGTCTGCCGGACCGGTGCCATCGGCGGCCCGTCCGTTCCGCCCGCCGGGGCTTCCGTCCTCCGTGCCGTCCGGGGCCGCGCCGGGGATGCCGGGGGCGGAGGCCGGGGCGGAGGCGTCCATGGCGGCCGGAGAGCCGTTGCGCGGGGCCGCCACCCGGCTCTCGCGGGGCCGGTCGCCGTCGGACTCGGGCAGCGGGGCGGAGAGAATCGCCGCGATCTCCGGCTGGGACTCGGGCTGCGGCGGGCACGCGGCGGCGGCCTCCCGGGCGCGGACGGCGCGGGTGATCCAGCTGCGGTCCAGGACCCGCCGTTCGTCGGCCTCCGCGACCAGATCCTCCGACTGGTTGTAGTCGCCGTCGGCGGCCTGCACGGCCCAGAGGTGGACGGCGACGCCGTGCTCCTTGGCGGACATCAGCCCGGGCAGCAGATCGCCGTCGCCCGTGACGAGCACGATGTCGGAGCAGGCCCGGTTGCGGGCGAGTTCGGTGAGTTCGGCGTGCATCGCCGCGTCGACGCCCTTCTGCGCCCAGCGGCCGTCGCTCCGCGTCAGCGCCCCGAGCCGGACGGTGACCCGCGGCATGACGCGCAACCGCCGGTGCTCGGGCTGGGGTACGCGGTCGGGGGCGCCGTCGAACCAGTAGATGCGGAGCAACTGCCGCTCCGTGTCCGCCTCGGCGCGCTCCCGGAGGGCCTGGATGAGGGCGGCGTGGTCCACGCTGATACGGGACCGGGCGGGTTCTCCGGCGAGCAGACTCGCGGCGGCCCCCAGCAGGTAACCGGCGTCCACCAGAACGACGCAGCGCTCCACGGTCCACCCTCTTTCCTGATTCGCCGCCCCCCGGAACGGTTTTCTTTCGGGTTCCCCCCGAGTCTGCCCGACCGCCCGGGGGTTATCTGCCGAACTGGATCACCGGCGTGGCGCGCCTGCGCCGCGATCCCGTGATCTCGCCCGTCACCGGCGGTAATTGCCCGGCATGCGGCCTTTGCCGGGGCGTGTCACAGTGAGGGCGACGGCGCTCCCGTCCCCTGCCGGACCCCCGGTCCGGAGCGCCCGGAGGAGGCACCACGATGGCGAAGAACAAGAGCCGGGACCGCAAGCAGCAGGCCCGTTCCGCCGCCGGGAACGGCGGGGAACAGGCCAAGGGCGCGTCCATGGAAGCGCAGGAGCGGCAACGGACCGAGTCCCCGGAGCCCTCCCGGGGCGTCTCGAAGAAGCACCAGCGGCGCTTCGGGCACAACTGACGGCGCCATACGGCGCACAAAGGGGCGCGCCCGGTCTCCCGGGCGCGCCCCCCGCGGTGCCGTACGGCGGGGATGCCGGCCGGGCGTCTCAGCCGGCCAGGCAGGACGGTCCGAGCAGGACCTTGAGATCCCCGAACAGGGCGGGATCGGCGGTGACCCGGTGCCGGTCGAGCCGGAGCACGGTGGTCTTGCGCGCGCCCTGGAGCCGGATCCGGACCTCGGTGGAGCCGCGGTGGTGGGTGAGCACCTCACCGAGCTTCTCCACCAGCGGCGGGGTGACCCGCACCGTCGGGATGGTGATCGTCACGGGCGCGTTGGCGGAGGCCTCCGAGAGGTCGGGGACCATCAGCTCCATCGCGACCAGCCGGGGCACGTCCTCACGCTTGTCGAGGCGGCCCTTGACGAAGACCACGGCGTCCTCGACGAGCTGGGTGGACACCAGCTGGTAGGTGGCGGGGAAGAACATGCAGTCGAGGGAGCCCGCCAGGTCCTCGACGGTGGCGATGGCCCAGGCGTTGCCCTGCTTGGTCATCTTGCGCTGGAGGCCGGAGATGATGCCGCCGATGGTGACGATCGAGCCGTCGGGGTAGTCGCCGCCGGTCAGCGCGGAGATCGCCGCGTCGGCCTTCTCGCTGAGGACGTGCTCGATACCGAAGAGCGGGTGGTCGGAGACGTAGAGACCGAGCATCTCCCGCTCCTGGGCGAGGAGATACGCCTTGTCCCACTCGATGTCGGAGAACTCCACGTCGAGGCCGAAGCCCGGGGTGTCGTCGCCCTCGTCCTCCCCCATGCCGCCGAAGAGGTCGAACTGCCCCTCGGCCTCCTTCCGCTTGACCTGCACCACGTTGTCGATCATCGACTCGTAGTGCGCCATCAGGCCCTTGCGGGTGTGGCCCAGCTCGTCGAAGGCGCCTGCCTTGATCAGGGACTCGACGGTCCGCTTGTTGCAGACGACCGCCTCCACCTTGTCCAGGAAGTCCGGGAAGGAGCTGTACTTCCCCTTGGACTTGCGGCAGCGCACGATCGAGTCCACGACGTTCTGCCCGACGTTCCGCACGGCGGTCAATCCGAAGACGATCGTGCTGTCGCCCCGCGGGGTGAAGTTCGCGTCCGACTCATTGACGTCCGGCGGCAGCACCTTGATGCCCATGCGGCGGCACTCGTTGAGGTAGATCGCCGACTTGTCCTTGTCGTCGCGCACCGAGGTGAGCAGCGCCGCCATGTACTCGGCCGGGTAGTTGGCCTTGAGGTAGGCGGTCCAGTACGACACCAGGCCGTACGCGGAGGAGTGCGCCTTGTTGAAGGCGTAGCCGGCGAACGGCACCAGCACGTCCCAGACGGCCTGGATGGCCTCGTCGGAGTAGCCCTTCTCCCGGGCGCCCTTCTGGAAGTTGACGAACTCCGCGTCGAGGACTTCCTTCTTCTTCTTGCCCATCGCGCGGCGCAGCAGGTCGGCCTGGCCGAGCGAGTACCCGGCGAGCACCTGGGCGGCCTTCTGCACCTGCTCCTGGTACACGATGAGGCCGTAGGTGATGTCGAGGACCTCCTTGAGAGGTTCCTCCAGCTCCGGGTGGATCGGGGTGATCTCCTGCTGGCCGTTCTTCCGCAGCGCGTAGTTGATGTGGCTGTTCATGCCCATCGGGCCGGGCCGGTAGAGGGCCGAGACGGCGGAGATGTCCTCGAAGTTGTCCGGCTTCATCATGCGCAGCAGGGAGCGCATGGGCCCGCCGTCGAACTGGAAGACGCCGAGGGTGTCGCCGCGCTGGAGCAGTTCGAAGGTCTTGGGGTCGTCCAGCGAGAGGTCGAGCAGGGTGATGTCGATGCCCTTGTTGGCCTTCACGAGCTTGACGGCGTCGTCCATGATCGTGAGGTTGCGCAGGCCCAGGAAGTCCATCTTGAGCAGGCCGAGCGACTCGCAGGTGGGGTAGTCCCACTGCGTGATGGTGACCTGGTCGGTGTGCCGGACCCAGACCGGGACATGGTCGGTGATCTTCTCACTGGACATGATCACGCCGGCCGCGTGCACGCCCATCTGCCGGACCAGGCCCTCCACACCGCGGGCGGTGTCGATGACCTTCTTGACGTCCGGCTCGTTCTCGTACATCGCGCGGATCTCGCCGGCCTCGCTGTACCGGGGGTGCGAGGGGTCGGTGATGCCGGAGAGCGGGATGCCCTTGCCGAGGACGTCGGCGGGCATGGCCTTGGTGAGCCGGTCGCCCATGGCGTACGGGTAGCCGAGCACGCGGGCGGAGTCCTTGATGGCGTTCTTGGCCTTGATGGTGCCGTAGGTGCCGATCATGCAGACCTTGTCGGCGCCGTACTTCTCCGTGACGTACCGGATGACCTCACCGCGCCGGCGCTCGTCGAAGTCGATGTCGACATCGGGCATGGAGACGCGCTCGGGGTTGAGGAACCGCTCGAAGATCAGACCGTGTTCGATCGGGTCGAGGTCGGTGATGCCCATGGCGTAGGCGACGATCGAGCCGGCCGCCGAACCGCGGCCGGGGCCGACGGCGATGCCGTTGTTCTTGGCCCACATGATGAAGTCGGCGACGACGAGGAAGTAGCCGGGGAACCCCATCTGGATGATGACGTCCATCTCGTACTCGGCCTGCCGCTGCCGGTCCTCCGGGACGCCGCCCGGGTAGCGGCGCTCCATGCCCCGCTTGACCTCCTCGCGGAACCAGGTCACCTCGGTGTACCCCTCGGGGACCTCGAAGCGGGGCATCAGGTCGCGCTTGTCGAACCAGCCGGTGGTGTCGATCTGCTCGGCGACCAGCAGGGTGTTGGCGCACCCCTCCTGCCAGGCGTCCGAGGAGTCGATGGCGTACATCTCCTCGGTCGACTTGAGGTAGTAGCCGGAGCCGCCGAACCGGAAACGGTCCGGGTCGGAGAGGTTCTTGCCGGTCTGGATGCACAGCAGCGCGTCGTGGGCGTCGGCCTCGCCGGCGTGCGTGTAGTGCGAGTCGTTGGTGACGAGCGGCGGGATGCCCAGCTTCTTCCCGATCCGCAGGAGGTCGTCCCGGACCCGCTTCTCCAGCTCCAGACCGTGGTCCATCAGCTCCAGGAAGTAGCGGTCCTTGCCGAAGATCTGCTGGTAGTCGGCGGCGGCCTGGAGCGCCTCGTCGAAGTGGCCGAGCCGGATCCGGGTCTGCACTTCGCCGGAGGGGCAGCCGGTGGAGGCGATCAGCCCCTCGGAGTGCTCGGCGATGACCTCCTTGTCCATCCGGGGCCACTTGGTGAGCCAGCCCTCGGCGTAGGCGTCGGAGGAGAGCCGGAAGAGGTTGTGCAGTCCCGTCTTGTTGCTCGCCCAGATCGTCTTGTGGGTGTAACCGCCGGAACCGGAGACGTCGTCCCGCTTCTGGTGCGGCTGGCCCCAGGTGATGCGCCGCTTGTTCCGCCGCGACTCGGGGGCCACATAGGCCTCGATGCCGATGATCGGCGTGATCCCGGCCTTGGTGGCCTGCTGGTAGAAGTCATAGGCCCCGTGCAGGTTGCCGTGGTCCGTCATCGCGATGTGCGACATGCCCATGTCCTGGCAGGCCGCGAACATGTCCTTGAGCCGCGCGGCACCGTCCAGCAGCGAGTACTGGGTGTGGACGTGCAGGTGCGTGAAGGGCGGCTTGGTCACGGTGGAAGACCTCCGGGCACGGGTCGGTGACGGCTGGGACGCGCGGGAAACGCGTGCGGCGACAGCACCGAAGTCTATGCCCGGGGAAGGACGCCGGAGGGCACCCGGGAGCCCTCTTCCGGCTTCCCCCGGACGGGTTTCCCGCTGCCCGCCGGGACCGCCCGGGCGGGCGCCGGGAGCCGCGGGAACGGTACGGGAAAGCGCCACGCGGGCGTGTCCCCCGGCGGACGGCACCGGACGGGGACGGCCCGCTCCGGACCGCCGGGGACCGCCGGCTTCCGGGGCGGACGGCCGGGTTCCGGAACAGCGGCCGGGCGGGTTCCGGAACGGCGGACGGGCCGGTTCCGGAACGGCGGGCGGAAGCCGTCGTTTAGGTCCCGCTTAGCCCGGGCCGTGGCACACTTTCCGGCGATGGACGTATCGGGAGCACAGCTGAGGACGCTGCGGGCGGCGCTGTTCACGGCGCTCTGCCTCACGCTGTCCACGGCCGCGCACGTGGCCCTGGCCGGGGCGCCGCTGCCCGCCGGCCCGGTGGCGGCGGTCGCCGCCGGCGTCTTTCTGATCGCGTACGCGCTGGCCGGCCGCGAGCGCGGCTTCTGGTCGATCGCGGCGCTGCTCGTCCCCCTGGAGCTGGCCGCGGACACGGTCTTCACCACCGGCCGGCACGCCTGTTACGGCGAGAGCGGCGGCCCGGTCGCCGGCCCGCTCCGCTCACTGGGGGTCGATCTGCTCTGCGGCGGCGGCCCCCTCGGGACGCCGCTGGCGCGGATGGCCGCCCCGGACGGCGCCGCCGCGCTGCCGGTGCCCGGCGGCCCGGCCACCCCCTGGCTGCTGCTCGCCGCGCACACCGCGGTGGGCCTGGCCGCCGCGGTCTGGCTGTGGCGCGGTGAGGCCGCCCTCGGCCGGCTGCTGCGGGCGCTGGCCGCCTTCGCCTTCCGGCCGCTGCTCCTCGCCGTCGCCGCGCTCGTCCCGGCGGGTCCCGTGCCGCGCCGCGCGCCGCACGGTCCGCGGCACCCCGTGGCGGCGGACCGGCTCCCCATGCTGGTGTACTCCGTCGTACGGCGCGGACCGCCCGCCGTCGCGGCTGTCCGCTGACAGCCCCGACAGCCGCCGGGCCCCGTCCCGGCACAGCGATCCGCGACCCCTTACACCACGGAGCAGGGAATCACCATGAGCAAGCGCAACAGCCAGGAAGCCAAGAGAAACGCCCGCGAGCGGCTGCGCGAGGAGCGCGAGCGGCAGGCGAAGAAGGACAAGCTCCGCCGCCAGCTCGTCGTCGGCGGCTCGATCGTGGGCGTCCTGGCGATCGCGGCCGGCATCGGCTTCGCCGTCACCCAGCTGGGTGACGGGGGCGGCAACGGCACGGTGAGCTCGAAAGAGTGGAAGGACGCCGCCGCCGACAAGAAGCTCGTCAAGCCCGCCAACACCTCCGGCGCCAAGGGCACCGACGTGATCATCGGCGAGAAGGACGCGAAGAAGACCCTCCAGGTCTACGAGGACATGCGCTGCCCCGCCTGCGCCGCCTTCGAGCAGGGCGCCGGCGAGATCCTGATCCAGGACGTCGAGGAGGGCAAGTACAAGGCCGAGTTCGTCATGGCCACCTTCATCGACAACATGGCCCAGGGCTCCGGTTCGAAGAACGCCCTGAGCGCCCTGGGCGCCGCCCTGGACGTCAGCCCGCAGGCGTTCATGGACTACAAGCACGCGCTGTACTCCCAGAAGAACCACCCGGAGGAGTCCGAGGACAAGTTCGCCGACGACACCTACCTCCTGGAGGTCGCCGACGAGGTCAAGGAGCTCAAGGGCAACGCGGAGTTCGAGAAGGACGTCAAGGACGGCACCTTCGACAAGTGGGCCCTGGAGATGTCCAAGAAGTTCGACAAGAGCAACATCCAGGGCACCCCGACCCTCAAGATGAACGGCGAGAAGCTCGTCGTGGAGGGCACCGAGAACACCCCGATGGCCCCGGATCAGTTCAAGGCCGCCATCGACAAGGCCCTCACAGCGGAATAATCACCGCCGGAACGGCAACGGGCAGGCGAACTTACGTCGTACGTCTGCCCGTTCGCCGTACCCGGCAGTAATCTGTCCGCCCGTGACGGACCTTATAGAGACCGAGACCGCCCCCCGCCCCGCACGCCACTCCCGCCGCACGGTCGTCAAGGCCGCGGCCGCCGGTGCCGGCGTCGCGATGATCCCGCTCAGCGGCGCCCAGCGCGCCGCGGCGGCCGAGAACGCCCCCGCGTTCCTGCACGGCGTCGCCTCCGGCGACCCGCTCCCCGACGGTGTCCTGCTGTGGACCCGGGTCACCCCCACCGCCGACGCCGTACCCGGCTCCGGCAAGGGGCCCGACACCCGGGTCGCCTGGGAGGTCGCCGAGGACCGCTCGTTCGCCTCGGTGGTCGCCCGCGGCACCGCGACGGCCACCGCCGCCACCGATCACACCGTCAAGGCGGACGTCCGCGGACTGCGCCCGGCCACGCAGTACTTCTACCGCTTCACCGCCGGCGGCACGGTCTCCCCCACCGGCCGCACCCGCACCACCGCCGCGCACGACGCCACCACCCCCGCCGTCCGCTTCGGCGTCGTCTCCTGCGCCGACTGGGAGGCCGGCTGGTTCTCCGCCTACCGCCACCTCGCCGCCCGCACCGACCTCGACGCGGTGCTCCACCTCGGCGACTACATCTACGAGTACGGCAGCGGCGGCTTCCCCGGCGCGGACGGCGTGATCCGCTCCCACGTCCCCACCCACGAGATCCTCACCCTCGCCGACTACCGCGCCCGCCACGGCAACTACAAGACCGACGAGGACCTGCGGAACCTGCACGCCACCCACCCGGTCATCGCCATCTGGGACGACCACGAGGTGGCCAACGACGCCTGGTCCGGCGGCGCCGAGAACCACGACCCCGCCACCGAGGGCGACTGGGCGCGGCGCGTGGCCGCCGCCAAGCAGGCGTACTTCGAGTGGATGCCGGTGCGCCCCTCGATCGCCGGCACCACCTACCGCCGCCTGCGGTTCGGCCGGCTCGCCGACCTCCACCTGCTGGACCTGCGCTCCTTCCGCTCCCAGCAGAGCTCGATCGGCAACGGCGACGTGGACGACCCGGACCGCACCATCACCGGCCGCAAGCAGCTCGACTGGCTGAAGAGCGGACTGGCCTCCTCGGACGCCTCCTGGAAGCTGGTCGGCACCTCCGTGATGATCTCCCCGGTGGCCTTCGGCTCCGTCCCCGCGCATCTGCTGGGCCCCCTCGCGGAGCTGCTCGGTCTGCCCCGCGAGGGCCTGGCCGTCAACGTCGACCAGTGGGACGGCTACACCGACGACCGCCGCGAACTCCTCACCCACCTGCGGGAGTCGGGCATCGAGAACACCGTCTTCCTCACCGGCGACATCCACACCGCCTGGGCCAACGACGTCCCCGTCAAGGCCGCCACCTACCCCCTCTCCGCCACCGCCGCCACCGAGTTCGTGGTGACCTCGGTGACCTCGGACAACATCGACGACATCCTGAACGTGCCGCCGCAGACCGCCTCCCTGCTGGCGACGGCGGCCGTCCGCGCCGCCAACCGCCATGTGAAGTGGGTCGACATGGACTCGCACGGCTACGGCGTCCTGGACGTCACCGCCGAGCGGGCGCAGATGGACTACTACGCCATCACCGAGAAGACCGACCGCGCCGCCGGCACGGAATGGCTGCGCTCCTACCGGACCCGCTCCGGCGCGCAGAAGCTGGAGCGGGTGGACCAGCCGGTCCGCTGACCCGCCACCCGCCACCCGCCACCCGCCGCCGGAGCGTCTGCCGCCGGTCGCCGCCGCCCGCGTCACCCGCCCCGCCCGCCGCGGTCCCGGCCGCGGCGGGCCGGTGGCGGCGGGCCGGTGGCGGCGGGCCGGTGGCGGCGGGCCGGTGGCGGCGGGCCGGTGGCGGCGGGCCGGTGGCGGGGGGCGGGGGGCGGCGGGCGGGTGGCGCGGGGCCGGGGGCGGCGGGCCGGTGGCGGCGGGCCGGTGGCGGCCGGGGCCCGGCACGGGGCGGTGCCGTACGGGCCCCGGATGCCCCGCACACCGGCGGCCGGCCGCGACCCCCCGCCCCTCCCGGGCCCGCTCTCCCTCCGGGCGGCGCGGCCCCGGGAACGCGACGGGCTGGATACCCTGCTGCTGCACCTGGCATGGACGGCAGCGGTACGGCGGCTGGGGGACGGCGAGTTGAGCGAGTCCGGAGACATCATCGGCGGCCGGTTCGAGCTGCTGGAACGGCTCGGCAGCGGCGGTATGGGCGCGGTGTGGCGGGCGCGCGACCGGGCTCTGCGGCGGGAGGTCGCCCTCAAGGAGGTGCGGCCCCCGGATCCGGCGGCGGCCGGCGCGGGGCCCGAGGCCGAACTCGTGCTCCGGGAACGGGTGTGGCGGGAGGCACGGGCGCTGGCCCGGCTCAGCCATCCCCATGTGGTGACGATCCACCATGTCGTGGACGACGAGGGCCCGTATCCGTGGCTCGTCATGGAACTCCTGCCCGGCGGCACGCTCCAGGACCGGCTCGACGCCGCCGGCCCGCTGCCGCCCGCGGAGGCCGCCCGGATCGGCCGCGAACTGCTCTCCGCCCTGTCCGCCGCGCACGCCGCGGGCATCCACCACCGCGACGTCAAACCGGCCAACGTCCTGCTGCGGCCGGGCGGCGGCGCGGTGCTCACCGACTTCGGCATCGCCGCCCTGCAGGGCTCCGTGACCCTCACCGCCGCCGGGGACGTGATCGGCTCCCCCGAGTACATCGCCCCCGAGCGGCTCCGCGGCCGCGACGACCTCCCGGCCTCCGACCTCTGGTCGCTCGGCATGCTCCTGTACGTCGCCGTGGAGGGCGTCAACCCCGTACGGCGCGCCACGGCCGTCGCCACCCTCGCCGCCGTGCTCGACGAGCCGGTACCGCCCCCGCGCCGCGCGGGCCCGCTGGCGCCCGTCCTCGCCGAGCTGCTCGTACGCGACCCCGACGCCCGGCCGGACGCGGCACGGCTCGACCGGCTGCTGGCCGCCGCCTGCGACGGCGGCACGCCCCCGCCCCCGCCGCCTCCGGCCCCGCCCGGCTCCCCGTCCCCGACGCTGCCCGGCACCCGGCCCCCCGCCGGACCGGCCGACGCCCTGCCCACGGTGGCCGCGGCCGGATCCGCGCAGCCCGCCCCGGGCCGCCGCGGCCGCCGTACGGTGGCGGGGCTGGCCGCCGCCGCGGTGGCCGGCGCCGGACTCGCGGCCACCGGCGTCTATCTGGCGCTCACCGCCGGCGGCGGCAAGCCCCCTCCGCCCGCGCGCACCCCGAGCGCGTCCACGGCCACCACCTCCGGCACACCCTCGGACACGGCCGTGCCCTCCCCTCCGGCGTCCGCCACCCCGCCGAACGGGAGCGGCGGGACGTCCGCGTCGCCGCCGGGGACATCGGCGTCGTCACCGCCCCGGACACCGCCGTCCGCGACGGACCCGCGTCCCGGCACCTGGATCGCCCAGCTGTTCTCCGAGGCGGTGGTCCCCGGAGAGCCCGCCCCGCGACGGCAGCTGGCGGAGTTGCGCGAGGAGATCCCGGAGGCGCTGCTGCTGCACAGCAGCGACTTCGCCTCACTGCGGCCCGGCTACTGGGTGATCTACGTTCCGGGCCCGTTCACCGGCGGCGAGGCGGCCCTCGCCTTCTGCGCGGAACACGGCCGGACGACCGAGAACGAGTGTGTGGGCCGCTACCTCAGCCACGAGGAGAAGGACCGGGAACTGCTCTGTCTCCCCACCCCGGACGGCGGCTCCCGCGGCCGCTGCACCAGGCCCTGAACGGCGGCTACCGCCCGCTCACCACCGCCGTGGGCTGCCCGCCGCCCTCAGCCCGCCGGCCGTGCGGCCCCGGCTTCCGGGAACGGGAACCGGTGAGGGGGAAGCCCGGGTGGACCTCACCGCGGTCGGACAGCGGCGCGGCGGCCGCGACCGCGCGTTTCACCAGCTCGTCGCCCCCGATCCCGTCCTTCAGGGCCATGCCCTCCTCCACCGTGCCGGCGGTGCGGCCGTCGTACGGTTCCGGTACGCGGACCTCGTACCCGGCGGCCCGCAGTCGGCCGGCCGCGGCGTGCACGGCCGGTCGCAGACCGTAGGCACGGTGAAAAAGAACAACCGCCGGAGAACGCGGCACCCGTGTCACTTCCCTGAGAGCGGTTGGCAGTCTTCTCATCGCGCCGGTTACGGTCGGTCGGAGGCCCGCGGCCCCGGGGCCGCCGGAAGCCCGCCCCGAGGAGGAGAGAACGTGCCGATGGAGGCTGTGCTGCGCCCGCTGATCGTGTTCGGCGGAGCGCTGGTCATCTCGCTCGCCGTCGGCTGGGTGGTGCGCCTGGCGCTCCGCAGGAGCGACGCCCGGCACCCGGAGACGCCGCTGTGGGACATGCTGAGCCAGGCCCTGGTGCCGTTGCAGCTGGTGCTGGGCGCCGCGTTGCTGCGCGGTTCGTACGACCAGGCGCATCTCGCCCGGGACCACACGGCGGCCATCGGCCGGGGGCTGACGCTCGTGCTGATCGGCGCCACCGCCTGGCTGGTGCTGCGGGTGGTCACGGCCGTCGTCGAGGCCTCGTTCGCCCGCTACTCGGCCACGACCAACGAACGGGCCCGGGTCCGCCGGGTCCGCACACAGATCACCCTCATCCAGCGGGTGGTGACCGCGGTCGTCGCGGTGGTGGCCGGTGCCGCGATGCTGCTGACGTTCCCCGCGATGCGCGCCGTCGGCACCTCGCTGCTGGCCTCGGCCGGCCTGGTGGGCATCGTGGCCGGCATCGCGGCCCAGTCCACGCTGGGCAACCTCTTCGCCGGTCTGCAGATCGCCTTCGGCGACATGGTGCGGATCGGCGACACGGTCGTGGTCAACGGCGAGTGGGGCACCGTCGAGGAGATCACCCTCACCTTCCTGACCGTGAAGACCTGGGACGAGCGCCGGTTCACCATGCCCGTCTCGTACTTCACCAGCCAGCCGTTCGAGAACTGGTCGCGCAACAGCCCTCAGATGACCGGCACCGTCTTCTTCCATGTCGACCATTCCGCGCCCGTCCAGCTGATGCGGGAGAAGCTGGGCGAGATCGTGCAGACGATCGACGCCTGGGACGGGCGGAACTGGAACCTCACCGTCACCGACTCCACCCCGAGCACCATGGAGGTACGGGCGCTGGTGACGGCGAAGGACGGCGACACGCTCTGGACGGCCCGGGTCGAGGTCCGGGAGAAGCTGCTGACGTGGCTGCGCGAGGAGCATCCGTACGCCCTGCCGCGCATCAACACGGCCCCGGCGGTCTTCCCGCCGCAGCGCGGCCGGGAGCGGGACGGGCTGCCGACCGGCGTCGACGGGACCGTGGCCGCCCAGCGGGCGGAACCGCCGGAGCACGGAGCCGCTGAGGTGCCCGCACCGGCGGAACCCGGCCGGCCGAACGCGGGGCGGGAAGCGGAGGGGACGAAGAGGGCTGAGAAGCCCGGCGGGGCGGCCGGCCGGAACCACTTCGGCCGCGGCCCCCGGCTGCACCGCCGCTGAACCCCCGGCCCGGGGCGCAGGCCCTTCCGCGGACGGGCCTCCGCGGAAGGGCGCAGCCGCCGGAGCCTACGCGCTTTCGGAACGCACGATGTCCAGCGCCCGCTGCAGATCGTGCGGGTAGGCGCTCTCGAACTCCACCCACCGGCCGTCCGCCGGGTGCTCGAAGCCCAGCCGCATCGCGTGCAGCCACTGGCGGCCGAGCTTCAGCCGCTTGGCGAGGGTCGGGTCGGCACCGTACGTGAGGTCGCCGACGCAGGGGTGGCGGTGCGCGGCCATGTGCACCCGGATCTGGTGGGTGCGGCCGGTCTCCAGTTTGACGTCGAGGAGGCTGGCGGCGCGGAATGCCTCGATGAGGTCGTAGTGCGTGACGCTCGGCTTGCCCTCGGCGGTCACGGCCCACTTGTAGTCGTGCACCGGGTGCCGGCCGATGGGGGCGTCGATGGTGCCGCTGAGCGGGTCGGGGTGCCCCTGGACGAGCGTGTGGTAGCGCTTGTCGACCGTGCGCTCCCGGAACTGCTGCTTCAGCAGGCTGTACGCGCGCTCCGACTTGGCCACCACCATCAGCCCGGAGGTGCCCACGTCCAGGCGGTGCACGATGCCCTGGCGCTCCGCGGCGCCGGAGGTGGAGATCCGGAAGCCCGCGGCGGCCAGCCCGCCGATCACGGTGGTGCCGGTCCAGCCGGGGCTGGGGTGCGCGGCCACCCCGACGGGCTTGTCGATCACCACGATGTCGTCGTCGTCGTGGACGATCTCCATGCCCTCGACGGGCTCCGCGACGATCTCCACCGGCGGTGCGGCCCGCGGCAGTTCCACCTCCAGCCAGGCACCACCGGTGACCCGGTCGGACTTCCCGGCGGGGTTTCCGTCGACCAGTACCTTCCCGCCGGCGGCGAGCTCGGCCGCTTTCGTGCGGGAGAAGCCGAACATACGGGCTATCGCGGCGTCGACGCGTTCCCCTTCGAGGCCGTCGGGTACGGGCAGCGTGCGGATTTCGGGAAGGGTGCTCACCCGTCGAGTATGCCGGACGCGGAACGCCGGCCGTCCCGGTCGCCGCCCCCGCACCCGGAGCGGCCCGGTGCCCCGTCAGTCCTTGTGGACGGTGCCGTCCGGGTCCAGCCCGCGGAAGGACAGCAGCACGATGAGGACGCCGCCGCACACGATCGCCGTGTCCGCGAGATTGAACACCGCGAAGCCCTTGGGGGCGATGAAGTCCACGACCTCGCCCCGGAGGAAACCGGGACTCCGGAAGAGCCGGTCGGTGAGGTTGCCGAGGGCGCCGCCGAGCAGCAGCCCCAGCGCGATCGCCCAGGGCAGGCTGTACAGCTTCCGCGCGATCCGGGCGATGACCACGATCACCGCGGCCGCGATGACCGTGAACACCACGGTCAGCGCCTCCCCGATACCGAAGGCGGCACCCGGGTTGCGCACCGCCTCGAACCGCAGCCACTCACCGAACACCGGAATCGCCTGGTGGTGCTCCAGTTTCGCCACCACGAGCATCTTCGTGCCGAGATCGAGGAGGTAGGCGATCGCGGCCACGGCGAGCAGCACGGCGATCCGCCGCCTGCCACGGCCCCGCGGGGCGGTCCCGCCGGCCTCCGCCCCGGGCCCGGCGGCCGCCCCGTGCTCGCCGGCCGGCCCGGCCTCCGGGCGCTCCCCCTCGGAATCCGGGGTGTCGATGATCCGCTCCGCCTCTGCCACGTGAGTCCCTCAACCTCTGGTCCGCCACCGGGCCCCACCCGGCTGAGGACGAGGGTACGGCACGGTCCGGCGGCACCGGCCCGTGCCGGGGGACACCCGCCGGCGGCCGGCCCGGACCGGTCCGCCCCTCCGGCCGGACCCGGGCCCCGGGAGGGGCGGAGGGGCGGACCGGTCCTCTAGCGCCGTTCCTGCCGCTGCTTGCACTCCACACAGAGCGTGGCCCGCGGGAAGGCCTGCATCCGGGCCTTGCCGATGGGGTTGCCGCAGGACTCGCAGCGGCCGTAGGTGCCCGCGTCCAGCCGCTCCAGCGCCCGTTCGGTCTGGTCGAGCATCTCCCGGGCGTTGGCGTTGAGCGCCAGCTCGTGCTCACGGGTGATGTTCTTGGTGCCGGTGTCCGCCTGGTCGTCACCGGCACCGTCACCGGAGTCCCGCATCAGCCCCGCGATCGCCTCCTGGGAGGAGACGATCTCGGTGCGCAGCCGTTCGGCCTCGCTGTTCAGCTCGTTCCGCGCCTCGTCGACCTCTTCGGGGGTCCAGGGGTCCTCACCGGGCCGGACCGCCAGGTCCCCGGGCACGGCCGCGGCCGTGCCGGCCGGGGTCTTCTTCGCAACCACCGTCTTGGCTCCCGTCTTCTCTGCGGGCTTCCCGGCGACCGGTGCCGCCTTCGCGGTCCGCTCCGGGGCGGCCGTCCTGTTCGCGGCCGGCCGCCGTACGGCCGTCTCCGCGGCGGCCGCCCCGCTCACCACGGCCGCCGCGCCGGCTGCACCGGCGCGGTTGTCCGGGGCCGCCGTACCGGCCGGCTCCGCCGTCTGGACGACGGGCTTCTTCGCCACCACCACAGCGGCCCCCTCACCATATTGTGATCTTGTCGTTAATCGTGCTCGGACGATAAGTCGACTCCGGGGTCGCGGCAACGGGGCACGCCGACCGTCCGGATCTCCCACCGCCCCGGCCCGCGCCTCCGCCGGTGCCGGCCGGGAGCGAGCCTGCATCCGTTGTGCCCCGCTCCCCAACGGGTAATCCGGTGCGGCCGGGTCGCGGGCCACCTGCGGTCGGGGGCCCCGAAACCCGGCCCCCCGCGTATGGCCATCCGGGTGGACGGCCGCGGGCCGGCTCCGCGGCCGTCATGCGGTCGGCCGCCGCCCACCCGGCCCCGTACACTGGGCGCAGCGTGAGGCGTGGATGGGGACGAGTAGTTCCGTACGCAGCCATGAGCGACCCGGGGACGGTGCGAGCCCGGGGGTGTGCGCGGTGCGAAGATCACCCCGGAGCCGCCGGAGGAAAGCCCCCGCGCGGCGGGGGCGAGTAGAACCGGCAGCGCACCGAATGAGGGGGCCGAGGAGCGCCGGCCGGCGACTCCCCGGTCAAGGAGGGTGGTACCGCGGGAGCGACAGGCTCTCGTCCCTCCGACGGACAGCACCACCACCCGCATGTGTCCGCCGGAGGCAGACCCCGATGAGTCCACAGCCGCAGTACCGCCAGGTCCCCGCCCAGGTCGACCTGCCCGCGCTGGAGCACGCCGTGCTCGAGTTCTGGCGCGAGAACAAGGTCTTCGCCCGCTCCCTGGAGCAGTCCGAGGGACGGCCCGAGTGGGTCTTCTACGAAGGCCCGCCGACCGCGAACGGCATGCCCGGCGCCCACCACATCGAGGCCCGGGTCTTCAAGGACGTCTTCCCCCGCTTCCGCACCATGCGCGGCTACCACGTGGCCCGCAAGGCCGGCTGGGACTGCCACGGCCTGCCGGTGGAGCTGGCGGTCGAGAAGGAGCTCGGTTTCAACGGCAAGAAGGACATCGAGGCGTACGGCATCGCCGAGTTCAACGCCAAGTGCCGCGAGTCGGTGACCCGCCACACCGACGCCTTCGCCGAACTCACCACGCGTATGGGCTACTGGGTCGATCTCGACGACGCCTACCGCACCATGGACCCGGAGTACGTCCAGAGCGTCTGGTGGTCCCTGAAGGAGATCTTCGCCAAGGGCCTGCTGGTGCAGGACCACCGCGTCGCCCCCTGGTGCCCGCGCTGCGGCACCGGCCTGTCCGACCACGAACTCGCCCAGGGGTACGAGACCGTCGTCGACCCCTCCGTCTACGTCCGCTTCCCGCTGACCTCCGGCCCGCTCGCCGGTCAGGCCGCCCTGCTGGTCTGGACGACGACCCCGTGGACCCTGGTGTCCAACACGGCCGTCGCCGCCCACCCGGGCGTGCGCTACGTCGTCGCCACGGACGGCACCGAGCAGCTCGTCGTCGCCGAACCGCTGCTGGAGAAGGCGCTGGGCGAGGGCTGGGAGGCCACCGGGCAGTCCTTCACCGGCGCCGAGATGGAGCACTGGACCTACGAGCGCCCGTTCGCCCTGCTGGAGTTCCCCGCACCGGCCGAGGGCGAGCCGGCCCCGCACTTCGTCGTCAACGCCGAGTACGTCACCACCGAGGACGGCACAGGACTGGTCCACCAGTCCCCCGCCTTCGGTGAGGACGACCTCAGGGTCTGCCGCTCCTACGGGCTGCCGGTCGTCAACCCCGTGCGCCCCGACGGCACCTTCACGGAGGAACTGCCGCTCGTCGGCGGCCAGTTCTTCAAGAAGGCCGACGAGGACCTGGTCGCCGACCTCGGCAGCCGCGGCCTCCTCTTCCGGCATCTGCCGTACGAGCACAGCTACCCGCACTGCTGGCGCTGCCACACCGCGCTGCTCTACTACGCGCAGCCCTCCTGGTACATCCGCACCACCCAGGTCAAGGACGCCCTGCTGCGGGAGAACGACCGCACCAACTGGTACCCGGAGTCGGTCAAGTACGGCCGCTTCGGCGACTGGCTGAACAACAACATCGACTGGGCGCTCTCCCGCAACCGCTACTGGGGCACCCCGCTGCCGATCTGGCGCTGCGCGGAGAACCACCTCACCTGCGTCGGCTCGCTGGCCGAACTCACCGAGCTCACCGGCACCGACCAGTCCGGGCTGGACCCGCACCGCCCGTACATCGACGAGGTCGTCTTCCCCTGCACCGCCGAGGGCTGCTCCCTGGAGGCCACCCGCGTCCCGGAGGTCATCGACGCCTGGTACGACTCCGGCTCGATGCCCTTCGCGCAGTGGGGCTACCCGTACAAGAACAAGGAGATCTTCGAGAAGCGCTACCCGGCGCAGTTCATCTCGGAGGCCATCGACCAGACCCGCGGCTGGTTCTACACGCTCATGGCCGTCGGCACCCTGGTGTTCGACAAGTCCTCGTACGAGAACGTGGTCTGCCTGGGCCACATCCTCGCCGAGGACGGCCGCAAGATGTCCAAGCACCTGGGCAACATCCTCCAGCCGATCCCGCTCATGGACCGGCACGGCGCCGACGCCGTGCGCTGGTTCATGGCCGCCGGCGGTTCACCCTGGGCGGCGCGCCGCGTGGGCCACGGCACCATCCAGGAGGTCGTCCGCAAGACGCTCCTCACCTACTGGAACACCGTCGCCTTCCAGGCCCTCTACGCCCGCACCTCGGGCTGGGCGCCGAGCGCGTCGGACCCGGCCCCGGCCGACCGCCCGGTCCTCGACCGCTGGCTGCTGAGCGAGCTGGGCACCCTGGTCACCGAGGTCACCGGGGCGCTGGAGGGCTACGACACCCAGCGCGCCGGGAAGCTGGTCTCGGCCTTCGTCGACGACCTCTCGAACTGGTACGTCCGCCGCTCCCGCCGCCGTTTCTGGCAGGGCGACGCCGCGGCGCTGCGCACCCTCCACGAGGTCGTCGAGACCGTGACCCGCCTGATGGCCCCGCTCGTGCCGTTCATCACCGAGCGGGTCTGGCAGGACCTGGTCGTCCCCGTGACCCCGGGCGCCCCCGACTCGGTGCACCTCGCCACCTGGCCGGAGCCGGACACCGCGCTCGTCGACCGGGAGCTCTCGGAGCAGATGCTGCTGGTCCGGCGGCTGGTGGAGCTGGGCCGGGCGACCCGCGCCGAGTCGGGGGTCAAGACCCGGCAGCCGCTGTCGCGCGCGCTGGTCGCCGCCGCGGGCTTCGGCACCCTCTCGCCGGAGCTGCGGGCCCAGATCACCGAGGAGCTCAACGTCAGCTCCCTGGACTCCCTCTCGGCCGTCGGCGGCTCCCTCGTCGACACCACGGCGAAGGCCAACTTCCGGGCCCTGGGCAAGCGCTTCGGCAAGGGCGTCCAGGCGGTGGCCAAGGCGATCGCCCAGACGGACGCCGCCGCGCTCTCCCGCGCCCTGCGGGAGGGCACCGCGTCGGTCGAGGTCGACGGCGAACCGGTCGCCCTCGCCCCGGACGAGGTCATCATCACCGAGACCCCGCGGGAGGGCTGGTCGGTCGCCTCCGACGCGGGCGCCACGGTGGCCCTGGACCTGGAGATCACCCCGGAGCTGCGCCGTGCGGGCCTGGCGCGGGACGCGATCCGGCTGATCCAGGAGGCCCGCAAGAACAGCGGCCTGGACGTGGCGGACCGGATCGCCCTGCGCTGGGAGTCCCCGGAGCCGGAGACCCGGGCGGCGCTCAGCGAGCACGCCGCCCTCATCGCCGACGAGGTGCTGGCGGCCGACTTCGCCGGCCCCGGGGCGGCCCCGGGACCGGAGGAGGCGTACGGCGAGCCCTTCACCGACGAGGGCCTGGCGCTGACCTTCCGGCTCCGCAAGACGGAGGTCTGAGCCGTCCCCGTCAGGCCCCCGTGCGGCGGCAGCGACAGCTGTGGCCGCACGGGGGCCCCGCGGCTCCGCCGGCCTTCCCGCGCCCGCTGCGGCCGCGGACGGGAGTGAGCGATGTCACCCCGCCCTCCGCCGGCCGCCCCGCCGGAAACCGGAGACGCACACAGGGCCGGGCCCGGAGGACTCCTCCGGGCCCGGCCCTGTGATACGCCGACGTACGCGCGCCCTAAGGCGCCGCGGTCAGTTGTCGTCCTCGTCGATGAGGAAGCCGCGCATCGGCGACGGCGCCTGCTGCATCGGCGACGGACCCTGGGGCCGCACCGGTGCCATCGGCTGCGTCATGGCCGGCGACATCTGCTGCTGGCCTCCGTAGGACGGACCGCCGTTGCCTCCCGAGGGGCCGCCCATGGACTGGTTGCCCATGGAGTGCCCGCCCATCGAACCGGCGCCGGCCATCGAGGGGGACGGCGGAAGCGACGGGGCCGCCGGGGCGCTGCGCGGCGGGGCCAGCGAGTCGTCGGCCTGGTTCTCCAGCTGGCGCAGCTGGCTCTCCAGGTACGACTTCAGACGGGTGCGGTACTCCCGCTCGAAGCCGCGCAGGTCCTCGACCTTGCGCTCCAGCGTGGCACGCGCGGACTCCAGCGAGCCCATCGCGACGCGGTGCTTCTCCTGGGCGTCCCGCTCCAGGGCGTCGGCCTTGGCGCGCGCGTCCCGCTCCAGGCCCTCGGCACGGCTGCGGGCCTCACCAACGATCTTGTTGGCCTCGGAACGGGCCTCCGCGATCGCCTGGTCCGCGGTCTGCTGCGCGAGTGACAGCACGCGCGCGGCACCGCCGTCGCCGCCGGGACCACCGGGACCGCCCGGACCCGGGCCGTGGCCCATGTGGCCACCGGGGCCCTGGTGCTGCTGCATGTGCTGGCCGGGGCCGCCGGGGCCGCCGGGGCCGCCCATCGGACCGCCCATGTGACCGGGACCACCCTGCATCGGGCCGGGGCCGTGCATACCGGGGCCGCCCTGCGGGCCGTGGCCACCGGGGCCTGCGGGCAGCTGGGGTGCTCCACCGGGCAGCTGGGGCGGGCCCATCTGCTGCGGCGGCACCGGCTGCGGGCCCGATATGGCGGCGGGCACCGGCCCGCCGGGCCTCTCCTGCTGTTCCGGGGGTTTGCGCATGCCCTGTTGTTGCTGGTTCTGGGCGGCGGCGCGCGTCGCGGCGGCGAGCTTGGCCCGCAGGTCCTCGTTCTCGCGCAGCAGCCGGGTCAGCTCGGCTTCGACCTCGTCGAGGAAGGCATCGACCTCGTCCTCGTCATAGCCCTCTCGGAGGCGGACGGTCGTGAACTGCTTGTTCCGAACGTCCTCAGGGGTCAACGGCATCTCTTCACCTCAACGTAGTCGTCGGCATATCGGCAAGACCGTATCGTTCACAGCTGCCTCACGACGGAGATCAGGATGTAGACGATGATCATCAGTACGAAGAAGGACAGGTCGAGCGCCACGCCCCCGAGACGCAGCGGCGGAATGAACCGCCGCAGAAGCTTGAGTGGCGGATCGGTCACAGTGTAGGTCGCTTCCAGGACCACCACCATCGCCTTGCCGGGTTGCCACGACCGGGCGAACTGGAAGACATAATCCATGACCAACCGGAAAATCAGCACAATCAGGAAGCACATCAGCGCGATGTAGATCACCTGCAGTGCGATGTCCATCCCCGCGCTTCCCTCTCCCCTTGCACTTCGTCTCGGGCCGTTCGGCCGGTTGTTGCGTCTCAGCTCTGGTTGAAGAACCCACCCTCTGCGATACGGGCTTTGTCCTCCGCCGTGACATCGACGTTAGCAGGCGACAGGAGGAACACCTTCTGCGTCACCCGCTCAATGCTGCCATGCAGGCCGAAGACCAGACCGGCCGCGAAGTCGACAAGTCGCTTCGCGTCGGTGTCGTCCATCTCCGTCAGATTCATGATCACCGGAGTGCCCTCACGGAAGTGTTCCCCGATGGTACGGGCCTCGTTGTAGGTCCGGGGGTGGAGCGTCGTGATGCGGTAGGGCTCACGCTCGGACACGACCTTGGGCATGATCACCGGTGCGCTCTTCTCCAGGCTCTGACGTTCGGGTGTGATGGATGCCACGGGGGCGATACGGGCGGGACGTCCGCTTTCGGCCGCGGCGGCCACGGGTTCACGCTGAGCGGGAGGTTGGGCGGCTCTGACCGGTTCGTCCGGTTCGCCCCGTTCCATGCGGTCCGCGTGATGCGGCTGGTGCTGCCGGTGCGCCCGCTCGGGCTCCGGCTCGGGCTCGAACTCGTCATCGGGGTCGAATCCCCGGCCGTCGTACCCATCGTCCTCCACGAGGCCGAGGTAGACCGCCATCTTGCGCATCGCGCCGGCCATGTTCTGCGTCCTCCGCTCTGTGGTGGATCGGCTCCGTCAACCGGCCGCCCTGGATCCACTCGGCCCGCCCGCCGGGGGCGGAACCGACCATATTTTCTGCTGTGGTCCGACTTCTTGGCGACGTTACCGGAGGCCGGGCCTGACTCCGAGTACCGCAGTACCGACGCGCACATGTGTCGCTCCGGCCCCGATGGCGTCCTCGAGGTCCGTACTCATACCCGCCGAGACCATGTTCGCAGCAGGATGGCGCGCCCGCAGGCCCGATGAGATGTCCACCAGCCGCTCGAACGCGGCCCGTTGACGCCCGGCGTAGGGGCCGGCGAGCGGCGCCACGGTCATCACCCCGTCGAGCCGCAGACCTTCGGCGGCCGCGATCGCGTCCCCCAACTCCGGTACCGCGTCCGGCGCGGCACCACCCCGGCCGGCCGCGTCGCCCGCTCCGGCGTCGAGCGCGACCTGGATGAGGCAGCCCAGTTCACGGCCGGCCCGGACCGCGGCACCGGACAGCGCGTTGACGAGCTTGAGGCGGTCAACGGAATGCACCACATCGGCATAACCAACCACGGAACGGGCTTTGTTGGTCTGCAACTGACCCACAAAATGCCAAGTAAGCGGCAGATCCGCACATTCGGCCGCTTTCGGCGCGGCGTCCTGATCCCGGTTCTCCGCGACGTGCCGGACGCCCAGGCCGGCGAGGAGCCGCACATCCGAGGCCGGGTAGGTCTTGGTGACCACGATCAGGGTCACCTCCTCCCGCTTCCGGCCCGCCGCGGCACAGGCGGTGGCGATGCGCTCCTCCACCCGTCCGAGATTGGCGGCCAGTTCGGCCCTGCGGTCGGTCACGCTCATCCGTCCAACCAGACATAGGAGGCCAGGCGCCCGGTGGTGCGCTCGCCCCGGTACGAGAAGTAATCCGCGGATTCGCGGGTGCAGACACCCGACGACACCGTGCGCTCCACCCCGAGCCCGGCCAGCTGGGCCCGGACTCCGGCCGGCACGTCGAGGGCGGGGGTGCCCCACGCCGTGACGGCCCGGGCCCCGGGAACCACGGCGGCGACCTCGTCCCGCATCGTCTCCGGAACCTCGTAGCAACGGCCGCAGATCGCGGGGCCGGTGTGCGCGACGAGCCGCGAGGGCTCGGCGCCGAGCCGCACCATGGCCCCGACCAGCGCCGGGACCACGCCCGCCGCGAGACCGGGGCGGCCCGCGTGGGCAGCACCCGCGACCCCCGCGACCGGGTCGGCCAGCAGGACCGGGACGCAGTCGGCGGTGAGCACCGCGAGGGCGAGCCCGCGACGGGCGGTCACGACCGCGTCGACGGCGTCGTCGGCCGCGGCGTCCCAGGGGCCGTCGACAACGGCCACGTCCGGGCCGTGCACCTGGTTCATCCAGACCACCCGCTCCGCCGCGAGGCCCAGCGACTCCGCGGCGAGTTCGCGGTTCTTGCGGACGGCCGCGGGGTCGTCGCCGACCGCGCCGCCGAGATTCAGCTCGGCATACGGAGCGGCGCTCACTCCGCCCCACCGGTCGGTGAAGGCGAAGCGGGCGCCGCCCGTCTCGTACTGTTCCCCTATCACGTGTGCGCCACGGCTACTTGAGGAAGTCCGGCACATCGAGCTCCTCGGCCTGGCTGTCCGAGTACGGACGGGCCGGGGGCACCTGCGGGGACGCGACCGGCGGCGAGGGGACGTCGGCGACCGGGGCGGTCTCGGCCGGCTCGGGCTCCTCCTCGCGGGAGGGGGCAACGCTGCCGAGTGCGCCGAAGGAAGGGCGGCCGCTCTCCACCGGGGCGGGCGCGGAGGTCTCCTCGCGGGACCCGTAGGAGCCCAGCACCTTGTCGCGGCTCTGGCTCTTGGACGGCGGCTGGCCGCCGTCGAACCCGGCCGCGATGACGGTGACCCGGACCTCGTCGCCGAGGGCGTCGTCGATGACCGCGCCGAAGATGATGTTGGCCTCGGGGTGGGCCGCCTCACTGACCAGTTGCGCGGCCTCGTTGATCTCGAACAGGCCGAGGTCCGAGCCACCGGAGATGGAGAGCAGCACCCCGCGGGCGCCGTCGATGGACGCCTCCAGCAGCGGCGAGGAGATCGCCATCTCGGCGGCGGCCACCGCGCGGTCGTCGCCGCGCGCCGAGCCGATCCCCATGAGCGCCGAACCGGCCTCGGACATCACGGACTTCACATCCGCGAAGTCGAGGTTGATGAGCCCCGGGGTGGTGATGAGGTCGGTGATGCCCTGGACACCCGACAGCAGGACCTGGTCCGCGGACTTGAAGGCGTCGAGCACGCTGACCTGGCGGTCGGAGATCGACAGCAGCCGGTCGTTGGGGATCACGATGAGGGTGTCGACCTCGTCGCGCAGGCCGGCGATGCCGTCCTCGGCCTGGTTCGCGCGACGCCGTCCCTCGAAGGTGAAGGGGCGGGTGACCACGCCGATGGTCAGGGCACCCAGGGAGCGGGCGATGCCGGCGACCACGGGGGCGCCGCCGGTGCCCGTGCCACCGCCCTCGCCCGCGGTGACGAAGACCATGTCGGCCCCCTTGAGGACCTCCTCGATCTCCTCGCGGTGGTCCTCGGCCGCCTTGCGGCCGACGTCGGGGTTGGCGCCGGCGCCGAGGCCCCGGGTGAGCTCACGGCCGACGTCGAGTTTGACGTCCGCGTCGCTCATCAGCAGGGCCTGCGCGTCCGTGTTGATCGCGATGAACTCGACGCCCTTGAGACCGACCTCGATCATCCGGTTGATGGCGTTGACGCCACCGCCGCCGATACCGACGACCTTGATGACTGCGAGGTAGTTCTGCGGTGCTGCCACGTCGAAGGCCTCTCGCCTCGAGTTACGTATGCCTGAGGGCCGGTTCGAAGTGCCGACCCGAACCCTAACCGTGAAGTTTAGGGTTACCAGTGTGTCTGCCCCTTGGAGCCTTCGAACGAGACACTAAGTCGACAAGCGCCGCGCGTTCAACGAACACGCCGAACCTCCCGCTTTTCTTTTCACCCTATGTGATCGCGCACAGAGGTGGAGCACCAGGGTGCGGGCCGGGTGAGCGGCGGTCAACTCCCCGAGACGGCCGGGGCGCCGGGAGCGCTCACATCGAAGTGCCCCGCTCCACGGGCGGTTTTCAGCAAAGCCAGCAGAGTCTTCGCCTTCTGTTCCGAGCGCTCGGGCGAACCCCAGGCCACGGTCCGGCCACCCGTGAGTTCCAGGGTGATGGAGTCATAGGAACGGACCAGGACGGCGCGGGTCTCCCGGTGAATGGGGGCAGGCAGTCCGGCCGCGACACCGGCCGCCTCCCGCCGCAGCCGCTCCGCACCGAAACGGTGCCGGCTCGGCGACCCGGCGGCCTTCATTTCCAGCAGCGGCACACCCCTGGACGGCTGGGCCACCGTGGCGAAAAGCACACCCTCATCGTCCACTTCGATGAACTTTCCGCCCTTTTCGATAAGCACCGCGGATTTTCGCTCGGTCACCTTCAGACCGACTTCATGCGGCCATGACCGTACGACAGCAACGGAGTCGATGCGCGGGAGTTTTCTCCGCAGCCGGTCGGCGACCGCGTCGGCGTCCACGGAGACGAGAGGGGCACCGCGCGGCACGGCCGCGGCCCGGCGGACCTCGTCCCGGGTCAGGACGCCGGTGCCCTCCACCGTCACACGTTCCACCCGCACCCAGGGCGAGCCATGGAGAACCCAGAAGGCTCCCGCCGCGAACAGGGCGAGACCCAGCGTCCAGAAGACGAGCCGGTCGGGGCGCGGGCGCCACCGGTGCCTGCGCTCCTGCCCGGAGGGAGCCGGGGGCGGGCCGGACGGCGACAGCCCGCCGCCGCGCCGGGTGGTCGTCTGTCCGGCCACGCTCCCCTGCTTTCCCGCGCCGTACGCGCTGTTCTCCGGGGCCGTCAGCCGGCCCTGTGTGCGGCGATCGCCTCGTGGACCATGCCGACCAGCAGTTCGTCGGCGTCCCGCCGGCCGAAGTCGGCGGCCGCGCGCGACATCTCGTGCAGCCGGTAGGAGTCGGTGAGCACCGGGACCACCTGCTGCTGCACCCACTCGGGCGTCAGTTCGGCATCGTCCACGAGCAGTCCGCCGCCCGCCTTGACCACCGGCTGGGCGTTGAGCCGCTGTTCGCCGTTGCCGATGGGCAGCGGCACATAGGCAGCGGGCAGGCCGACGGCCGAGAGTTCGGCGACGGTCATCGCTCCCGCGCGGCACAGCATCATGTCGGCCGCCGCGTAGGCCAGATCCATCCGGTCCAGGTACGAGACGGGAAGGTACGGCGGCATTCCGGGCATGTTGTCGGCCCGCGGCAGTTCGTTCTTGGGGCCCACCGCGTGCAGGATCTGGACGCCCGCGCGCTGGAGCGCCGGAGCCACCGTCTGCACCACCTCGTTCAGCCGCCGCGCGCCCTGCGATCCGCCGGACACCAGCAGGGTGGGGAGGTTCTGGTCCAGACCGAACGCGGCGCGGGCCTCCGGACGGGCCGCCGCCCGGTCGAGGGTGGCGATGGAGCGGCGCAGCGGGATACCGACGTAACGGGCGCCGCGCAGCTTGCTGTCCGGGGTGCTCACCGCGACGGCCGCGGCGTACCGCGAGCCGATCTTGTTGGCGAGACCGGGGCGCGCGTTGGCCTCGTGGACGATGATCGGCACCCCCAGCCGCTTGGCCGCGAGGTACCCGGGCAGCGCGACGTAGCCGCCGAAGCCGACCACGCAGTCCGCCTTGGTGCGTTCCAGGATCTGCTCCGCGGCCTTGATGGTGCCGCGCAGCCGGCCGGGAACGGTGATCAGTTCCGGTGTGGGCTTGCGCGGCAGCGGTACGGCCGGGATCAGCCCGAGTTCGTAGCCCCGCTCGGGTACGAGCCGGGTCTCGAGTCCGCGCTCCGTGCCCAGGGCCGTGATGCCCACGGCCGGGTCGTGCCTCCGCAGGGCATCCGCGAGGGCGAGCGCGGGCTCGATGTGGCCGGCGGTCCCCCCACCGGCGAGTACGACATGCACCGAAATTCACCGCTCTCCGGACGGCGGCCGCTCCGCACGCCGTCTCATCGTGTTCCTTCTCGCCCGGGCGAGCCGCTTCCCCGGGTAAAACTGCCTCAGCCGAGGCTGCCGCATGGCCAGGGCCGCCCGGGCAGCGGGCTCACTGCGCGCGAACGCGATCATCAGCCCGATGGCGAACATCGTCGGCAGCAGGGCCGATCCCCCGTAGGAGACCAGCGGGAGCGGGACTCCGGCGATCGGCAGCAGACCGAGCACCGCACCGATGTTGACCACGGCCTGGGCCGTGATCCAGGTGGTCACACCTCCCGCGGCATACCTGACGAAGGGGTCCTCCGTGCGTCCGGCCACGCGGATACCCGCATAGCCTAGAGCCGCGTAGAGAGCGAGCACCGACAGCGTCCCCGCCAGGCCGAGTTCCTCCCCTGTCACGGCGAAGATGAAGTCGGTGTGTGGTTCGGGTAGTTCGCCCCACTTCTCCACACTGGCGCCGAGACCGGCCCCGAACCAGTTGCCGTTGGCCAGAGCGTATATCCCGTGGACGGCCTGCCAGCACTGGTCCTGCGGGCCGGGGTCGGTGGCACCGATGCATTCCAGCCGGGCCATCCGGTTGCGGTTCGTTCCGATGAGCAGGGCCCCGATGAGCCCGGCGACGGCGAGCACCCCCGCGAACAGCCGGGTGGGGGCACCGGCCAGCCAGAGCAGGCCGAAGAGGATCGCGGTGAGGATGATGGCCGTGCCCATGTCGCCACCGAGCATGATGAGTCCGAGCACCAGGAAGGCCACCGGAACCAGCGGCACCAGCAGGTGCTTCCACTGGGCCAGCAGCTTCCTCTCCCGCTTGCGCGCGAGCAGGTCCGCACCCCAGAGGACGAGTGCCAGTTTGCCGAACTCGCTGGGCTGGAGCTGGAACGGGCCGCCGAGCTGGATCCAGTTCTGATTGCCCTTCACCGCGTGCCCGACACCGGGGACCTGCACCAGGACCAGCAGCACCAGGCAGACGGCGAGCAGCGGGTACGCCAGGGCACGGTGCAGCCGCACCGGCATACGGGAGGCCAGCAGGAGCAGGCCCGCGCCGATGCCGGCGGCCAGCAGTTGCTTGCCGAAGAAGTACGTGGAGGGGAGGTCGGAGCGGAGGGCCTGGATCTGGGAGGCGGAGAAGACCATGACCAGCCCCAGCACGGTCAGCAGCAGCCCGCTGCCCAGAATCAGGTAATAGGCCGTCAGCGGGCGGTCCCAGGCCCGCAACAGGCGGGCTCTCAGGTGCCGCAGCCCGCGCACCGCGCGGAAGCCCCCGGACGGGGCCCGGCCGGGTACGGGACGGGACGCCGCGGGGCGGCTCCGGCCCGCGGCGCCGGACCGTGCCGGGCGGGGCCGGGCCGTGGCGCGTTCACGGGTCGGGATGCGGGGCCGCTCGGCCGTCATGTCCCCTCCAGTCGGGCTGCCGGGTGCCGGGCGGCCGGTCGGGCACAGGGGGCAGCCCGGTCAGCGTCCCTGTCCCCCATGGCCGGCCCCGAGGTCGCGTACGGCTTCGGCGAAAGCCTCGCCGCGCTTGCCGTAGTTGACGAACATGTCCATCGAGGCGCAGGCGGGGGCCAGCAGAACGGTGTCTCCCGGCCGGGCGAGCGCCGCCGCTTCCCGGACCGCCGCCGCCATCGCCCCAGTGTCGGTCCGGTCGAGGTCGGCGACCGGGACATCCGGGGCGTGTCGCGACAGGGCTTCGCGGATGAGAGCCCGGTCCGCGCCCATCAGGACAACCCCGCGCAGCCGCCGGGAGGCCGCCGCCACCAACTCGTCGAAGGTGGCCCCCTTGGCGAGGCCGCCGGCGATCCAGACGACGGGGTCGTAGGCCGTCAGGGAGGCCTCGGCGGCATGCGTGTTGGTCGCCTTGGAGTCGTCGATGTACGTGACGCCGCCCACCTCCGCGACCCGGGCGATGCGGTGCGGCTCGGGCCGGAACGCCCGCAGGCCGTCCCGTACGGCGCGCGGCTCGACGCCGTAGGCGCGGGCCAGGGCCGCGGCGGCGAGGGCGTTGGCGACATTGTGCGGGACCGGGGGGTCGACGTCGGAGACCTCGGCCAGCTCCCGGGCCTGATTCTGACGGTCCCTCACAAAAGCGCGGTCGACGAGGATGCCGTCGACGACGCCGAGCTGGGAGGGCGCCGGCGGGCCGAGGGTGAAACCGACGGCGCGGCAGCCCTCGGCCACGTCGGCGGCGCGGACCAGCTCCTCGGTGGCCTTGTCGGCCGCGTTGTAGACGCAGGCGACCGTGTTGCCCTGATAGATCCGGCCCTTGTCGGCGGCGTACGCCTCCATCGAGCCGTGCCAGTCGAGGTGATCGGGCGCCAGGTTGAGGACGGCGGCCGAGTGCGCGCGCAGGCTGGGCGCCCAGTGCAACTGGTAGCTGGAGAGTTCGACGGCCAGCACGTCGTACGGCACGGCGCCCGCCTCCTGCTCGGCGAGGACGGCGTCCAGGACGGGTACGCCGATGTTGCCGACGGCGGCGGTGCGCAGCCCGGCGGCCTCCAGGATCGCGGCGAGCATACGGACCGTCGTGGTCTTGCCGTTGGTGCCGGTGACGGCGAGCCAGGGCGCGGCGTCCGGGCCCCGCAGGCGCCAGGCCAGTTCCACATCGCCCCAGACCGGGACGCCGGCCTCGGCCGCGGCCCGGAAGAGGGGCTTGCCGGGCGGCCAGCCGGGGGCCGTGACGACGAGTTCGGTGCCCTCGGGGAGGGTGGCGCCGTCACCGAGGCGGACCGTGACGCCGAGCGCCTCCAGTCCGGCGGCCTGCTGCCGCGACCGTTCGTCGTCGCCGTCGTTGACCACGGTGACCCGGGCGCCGAGGCCCCGCAGCACGCGCGCTGCGGGGACCCCGGAGACACCGAGTCCGGCGACGGTGACACGGGTGCCGGCCCAGTTCACTTGCCCGCCGCCCAGCCCGCGTAGAAGAGACCGAGGCCGACGATCACGCACATGCCCTGGATGATCCAGAATCTGACCACGACCAGCACTTCACTCCAGCCCTTGAGCTCGAAGTGGTGCTGGAGCGGCGCCATCCGGAAGACCCGCTTCCCGGTGAGCCGGAAGGAGCCGACCTGGATGACGACGGACATCGTGATCAGGACGAAGAGGCCGCCGAGCAGGGCGAGCAGGAGTTCCGTGCGGGAGACGATCGCCAGGCCGGCGAGCGCGCCGCCGAGGGCCAGCGAACCGGTGTCGCCCATGAAGATCTTGGCGGGCGAGGTGTTCCACCACAGGAAGCCGAAGCAGGCGCCCATCAGGGCGGAGGCCACCACGGCCAGGTCCAGCGGGTCACGGACCTCGAAGCAGGCGGCGGGGTTGGTGAGCCGCTCGGCGTAGGCGCAGGACTCCTGGTGCTGCCAGACGCCGATGAAGGTGTAGGCGCCGAAGACCATCACGGAGGCGCCGGTGGCCAGGCCGTCGAGGCCGTCGGTCAGGTTCACGCCGTTCGACATCGCGAGGATCATGAACAGCGCCCAGATCACGAAGATGACCGGGCCGAGCGACCAGCCGAAGTCCTGGGTGAAGGACAGCTTGTCGGAGGCCGGTGTCTGGCCCCGGCCGTCCGCGAAGTTGAGCGACAGGATCGCGAAGGCGATGCCGACGATCAGCTGGCCGGCCATCTTCGCCTTGGCGCGCAGACCGAGGCTCCGCTGCTTGACGATCTTGATGTAGTCGTCCAGGAAGCCCACCAGGCCCATGCCCGCCATCAGGAAGAGCACCAGGAGACCCGAGAAGGTGGGGTTCTCCGCGGTGATCACCTTGGTGAGGGCGTACGCGATGAGCGTGGCCAGGATGAAGGCGATGCCACCCATGGTGGGAGTGCCGCGCTTGCCGTGGTGCCCGCGCGGGCCGTCGTCCCGGATGTACTGCCCGTAGCCCTTGCTGGCCAGGAGTTTGATCAGCAGCGGAGTGCCGACCAGGGTCAGGAAGAGCCCGATGACTCCGGAGAAGAGGATCTGCCTCATCGGCCGGCGACCTCACCCTCGCCCGCGGCCGCGCCGCCGTCGGCGAGCAGCTCCTGCGCCACCCGCTCCAGCCCCACCGAACGGGACGCCTTCACCAGCACGACGTCTCCCGGGCGCAGTTCTCTGCGCATAAGGTCGACCGCCGCCCGTGCGTCGGACACGTGCACCGACTCCTCACCCCACGAACCCTCGTTCTTGGCACCCATGTCGAGCCAGGCGGCCTCCCGGCCCCCGACCGCCACAAGCTTGCTGACGTTGAGTCGGACGGCCAGCCGCCCGACCGCGTCGTGCTCGGCGAGCGACTCCTCCCCGAGCTCCGCCATCTCACCGAGCACGGCCCACGTACGACGCCCCTTGCCCATGGCGACGAGCGCACGGAGCGCCGCCCGCACGGAGTCGGGGTTCGCGTTGTAGGCGTCGTTGACGACCGTCACGCCGTCCGGGCGCTCGGTGACCTCCATGCGCCAGCGGGAGAGCTGGCCGGCCTCGGAGAGCGCGGTGGCGATCTCGTCGGCAGGCATGCCCAACTCATGGGCGACGGCGGCCGCGGCAAGCGCGTTCGACACGTGGTGCTCACCGTACAGCCGCAGGGTCACGGCACTGCACCCGGTGGGGGTGCGAAGTGTGAAGGCGGGCTGTCCGGTGTCCGTGAGGCGGACGTCCTCGGCCCGGACCTCGGCGTCGGCGGACTCACCGAACAGGACGACGCGGGCCCGGGTGCGGTCCGCCATGGCCCGTACCAGCGGGTCGTCGGCGTTGAGGACGGCGAGGCCGCCCTCCGCGGCCGGGGGCAGCGCCTCCACCAGTTCGCCCTTCGCCTCGGCGATCTGCGCCTTGCCTCCGAACTCGCCGACGTGCGCGGTCCCGACGTTGAGCACCATCCCGACCCGCGGCGGGGTGAGCTCCGCGAGATACCGGATGTGTCCCTTGCCGCGGGCGCCCATCTCCAGAACGAGGTGACGGGTCGCCGCCTCGGCGCGCAGGGCGGTCAGCGGCAGCCCGATCTCGTTGTTGAGGGAACCGGGCGGCCAGACCGTGGGACCGATCCGCTGCAGGAGCTGGGCGAGCAGGTCCTTGGTGCTCGTCTTGCCGGCCGAGCCGGTCAGCGCGACGACGGTGGCGCCCAGGCGCCGGACGACCTCGCGGGCCAGCGCGCCGAGCGCCGCCGTGACGTCGTCGACGACGATCGCCGGGACGCCGACGGGCCGGGCGGCGAGGACGGCGACCGCGCCCTGCTCGACGGCCTGCCGCGCGAAGTCGTGGCCGTCCACGTTCTCACCGGCGAACGCGGCGAACAGGCCGCCGGGGCCCGCCTTCCGCGAGTCGATCTCGACGGAGCCGGTGACCCGGGCGCCGGGGTCCGGTATGTCGTGCGGCCGGCCCGAGACGACGGCGGTGATCTCGGCGAGCGAGAGATCGATCACCGGTCACCCCCACGGGGGCCGGACGGCTGCCGGGTGAAGGCGTGTGCGCGCATGGCGGTCTGTCATCCCTGGTCGGTGGAGTGCGGAGGGAGCGCGCCGCCGGCTTCCGCCGGGGTGGCGCGCTCCGCGGCGGCACGGGCGCGGATGGCCTCGCCCAGCACCTCGCGGTCGTCGAAGGCGCGGACCACGCCCGCGATGTGCTGGCCCTGTTCGTGCCCCTTGCCGAGGACCAGCACCGCGTCGCCGGGCTCGGCCCGGTCGACGGCTGCGGCGATGGCCTCGGCGCGGTCGGCGTGCAGCAGGACGTCGCCGCGCTCGTGGACCGGGACCTCGGAAGCACCGGTCAGCATCACGGCGAGGATGGCGAGGGGGTCCTCGGAGCGCGGGTTGTCGGAGGTGAGCACGGCGGTGTCGGAGAGCCTGGCCAGAGCCGCGCCCATCGGGCGGCGCTTGTGCGGGTCGCGGTCGCCGCCGCAGCCGAGCACCGCGTGGATCCTGCCGTCGGTGACCCGGCGGACCGCACGGAGGACGGACTCCACGGCATCGGGCTTGTGCGCGTAGTCGACGAGGGCGAGATACGGCTGCCCCTCGTCGACCCGCTCCAGCCGGCCGGGGACCCCGGGGATCCCCGCGACACCGTCGGCCGCGGTCTGCGGATCGACACCGGCCACGACGAGGGCCGTGATCGCGGCCAGGGCGTTGGCGACGTTGAACGGGCCCGGCAGCGGCGCGGCCGCCCGCACCGACTCGCCCTTGGGGCCGACGGCGGTGAAGGTGGAGCCGAGCGGGCCGACCTCGATCTCCTCGGCGCGCCAGTCGGCGTCCGGGTGGCCCTCCGCGGAGAAGGACGTGACCGGGACCTCGGACTCGTGGAGCAGGCGGCGGCCGTACTCGTCGTCGAGATTGACGACGCCGGCGCGGCTGCGGCGGGCGGTGAACAACTGCGCCTTGGCCCGGAAGTAGTCCTCCATGTCCGCATGGAAGTCCAGGTGTTCGGGGCTGAGGTTGTTGAAGACGGCGACGTCGAACACGCAGCCGTCGACCCGCCCGAGGACCAGGGCGTGACTGGAGACCTCCATGGTGACCGAGCGGACACCGCGCTCGCGCATCACGGCGAAGAGGGCCTGGAGGTCGGTGGCCTCCGGGGTGGTGCGCTCGCTCTTGATGCGCTCGTCGCCGATACGGGACTCGACGGTGCCGATGAGACCCGTGGGTTCGGGGGCTCCGCCGCCCTCCTCGCGCGCGGCCTCCGCGCCGGTTGCCCCGTGCTGCCGGCGGGCGGCGGCCGCGGCCCGGAGACCGCCGTCGATCATGTAGGCGGTGGTGGTCTTGCCGGAGGTGCCGGTGATGCCGATCTGGAGCAGGTCGCGGCCCGGGTCGCCGTAGACGGTGACGGCCAGTTCGCCCATCCGGCCGCGGGGGTCGTCCACGACGAGGACCGGGAGGCCGGTGGCGGCCGCCCGCTCGGCACCCGACGGGTCGGTGAGGACGGCCGCGGCGCCGAGGCCGGCCGCCTGGCCGGCGAAGTCGGCACCGTGCAGGCGGGCTCCGGCGAGCGCGGCGTAGATGTCGCCGGGGCGCACCGCGCGGGAGTCGTGGGTGATGCCCGTGACCGCCACGTCGGCGGCGCCCGGCGGGACCTCGGCACCCAGCTGATCCGCCAGCTTCGCGACCGGCGTCGGGTGGACCCGTTCGGGGCGTGGCGCCCCCGGGTGGCTTGCGGGGACCCGCCTCGGGGTCTCTTCCGCCGGCGGCGCGTCGGGGGACGGGGTGTGGGACTGATCAGCATGTGGCACGGCGGTGAGCGTACCCGGCCCACCGGGCCGGTCGCGAAACAAGGGGTGGGAGGCATTCCGCTCCTTGCCGCCCGGGGTGATCGACGTCACGGGATCCGGCCTCAATCTTTTGTTCGGTTTCTGGGACTTCCGGGGCTTCCGGGGGCATCCCGGCTTTCCGGGCTGCCATCCGGTTCTTCCGGTCTCGGCTCTTCTTCCCCGTTGTCCCGTCCTGTGGTGCGCCGGTCCGCGTGATTCGCCCGGTTCCGGCGCGCGTTCAGCCGCGCGGGTCGAAGAGCACCGGCAGTTTCGCCGGTTCGGCTCCGGTGGGGGCCACCTTGAGGCTCTTCAGCGCGAATTCCATGACCTTCTTGTAGACGGGACCGCAGGTCTGCCCGCCGAAATAGCTTCCCTTGGCCGGGTCCGGGTCCTGGACGGCGCAGTAGACGGTGATCCTGGGTTTGTCCGCGGGTGCGAATCCCGCGAAGGAGGCGGTGTAACCGTTGTAGCGGCCGGTGTCCGGGTCCACCCGGTTGGAGGTACCGGTCTTGCCCGCGACGCGGTAGCCGGGGATCCGTGCCTTGGTGCCCGTCCCCTCCTCGCTGCCGACGACGGACTCCAGCATCCTCGCCAGGGTCCTGGCGGTCTTCTCACTGATGACACGGGTGGTCCCGGGCTTGGGCGCCGGGGTGAAGCGGCCGTCCGGGCCGGTGGTGCCGCGGACGAGCGTGGGCTGCACGCGCACCCCGCCGTTGGCGATCGTCGAGTAGATCGAGGCGGCCTGGACGGCATTGACCGAGAGCCCCTGGCCGAACGGGATCGTGTACTGCTGCGAAGCGCTCCAGTCCTCCGGCTTCGCCAGGATGCCCGGGGTCTCTCCGGGGTAGCCGAGGCCGGTGGGCCGGCCGACGCCGAACTTCCGCAGATAGGAATGGAGGACCTTGTTGGCCTCCTTCTGCGTGGTGCCGAGCTGTTCGACGGCGAGGATCGTGCCGAGGTTGCTGGACTTGGCCAGCACGCCGTTGAGCGTCAGATACCAGGTGGGGTGGTCGACGTCGTCGGCGAAGAGCCGGTCGGCCCGGTGCAGCCGGTTGGGCACCGTCACATGGGTCCGGGGGGTGGCGGCGCCCTCCTCCAGGACGGCGGCCATCGACATCACCTTGCTGGTGCTGCCGGGCTCGTAGGCGTCCTGAAGCGCCGGATTGCCGAGGCCCGTGCGGGCCGTGGAGATGTCATTCGGGTCGAACCCGGGAGCGTTGGCCAGGGCCAGGATCTCACCGGTCCGGGTGTCCTGGACGACGACGTAGCCGCGTTGCGCGCCCGACTTGGCGACCCGCTCGGTGATGGCCTGCTGCGCGGCCCACTGGAGATCCCGGTCGATGGTCAGCCGGACGTCGGAGCCCGGGACGGCGGGCTGCTCCCGGGCACTCTCGGTGGGCACCCTCCGGCCGCCGGAGTGGGCATAGGTGATCTTGCCGGGCTCCCCGGCCAGTTCCTTGTCGAGCTTGGCCTCCAGACCGCCGCCGCCCCTGCCCTCGGCGTTCACGAAGCCCAGTATCCCGGCGGCCAGTTCCCGGTTGGGGTAGACCCGCTTGCTGTGCGGCTCCTCGTAGATCCCGGCCAGCGGGTTCGGCTCGCCGCCCGAGCCGGCCTTCTCGGCGAAACCGTCCCTGAGGTCCTTGATCTGCTGCCAGACCTGCGGGGACTGGCGTCGGGCCAGGACCGCGTAGCGGGAACCCCCCGCGGAGAGCTTCTCCGCCAGCCCGTCCTCGTCCTGCCCGAGGATCGGCGCGAGGAGTGCGGCCGCCCGTTCGGGGGCGTCCCGGCTCCCGCTCTGCTCCGGGGCGAACAGATAGGGGTCGCCGATGATGTCGTAGGCATCGACGGTGGTGGCCAGCTCACCGCCGGAACGGTCGGTGATGGAGCCGCGCTCGGCCGCGATCTCGTGGGTGATGTACCGGTTGACCCGGCTCTTGGCCGCGTAGGTGTCGGCCTCCACGGCCTGCACCTGCAGCAGGCGGACCGTGAACGCCAGCATGACGAGGGTCAGGGTGAGGCTGATCAGGCGGAGGCGGGGCCGGGGGCTGCCGAGCCGGATCGGCCGCTGCGCCGGACGGCCGGGGCGCGGGCCGCGTCCGGAGACGCCCGGCCCGCGGCTTCCGGCACCGCCCGGCCGTGGGGCCCTCCCCGCCGGTCCCGGCCGGCGACCGCCGGAGGCGGCGGGGCCGGGCACTCGCCGGCGCGGCTGCTGGGGGTCGCTCATGCGCTGGCCTTTCCGGTGCGGGGGTACGGGCGGTCAGCCGCCGGGGTGGTGAGCGGACGGATCCGGGAGCAGCGCGTCCGCCGGCCCGGAGAGCTCGGAGAGCCCCGCGGCGCCGGGGGAGTCCGAGGCGCCGGAAGGGCTCGGCACCGGGGACGGCGGGGCGGCTGCCTCGGAGGGGACTCCGCGCACGGTGCCGTCCGGGTAGAGGAACACCGGGCTGCCGCCGGGGACCATGCCGAGCTCGCGGGCGCGCTCCGCCAGTGCGTCGGGCGCCGTGAAGGCGTCGACCTCCTGCTGCAGGGCCTGCTGCTGGTCCGTCAGTTCGGTGGTCTCCTTCTTCAGCTCGCTGAGCCGGAAGGAGCCCTGGTTGAGGGAGGCGTTGAGGAGGAGCAGGCTGATCAGCCCGCCGGCGAGCAGCAGCACGACCAGGAGGACGAACGGGGTGCGGGCCGCCGTGCTCCGGCCGGCCGGCATCAGGCGCGCCAGCCGGGCCGCCCTGCCGCGGAGGGGCCGCTTCACCGGTGGTCCTCCCTGATCCGCTGGGCGCCGCGCAGCCGGGCGGGCGCGGCGCGCTTGTTCTCCGCGAGCTCCTCGTCGCCGGGCAGTTCCGCGCCGCGGGTGAGGAGCCTCAGCCGCGGCTGGTACTGCTCGGGGACGACAGGGAGGCCGGGGGGCGCCGTATTGCCGGCTCCGGCGGCGAACACCTGCTTGACCAGCCGGTCTTCCAGCGAGTGGTACGACAGGACGGCGATCCGGCCGCCAACGGCGAGCCGGGACACCGCGGCGGGGATCGCACGTTCGAGGACCGGCAGCTCGCCGTTGACCTCGATGCGCAGCGCCTGGAAGGTGCGCTTGGCCGGGTTGCCGCCCGTGCGCTTCGCCGCCTGCGGCAGAGCGTTCCGGATCAGCTCCACGAGACGGGCGCTGTTGGTGAAGGGCTCCTCGGCACGGGCCTTGACAACGGCGTCCACGATCTTCCGGGCGAACTTCTCCTCGCCGTAGGTCCGCAGGATGCGGACCAGGTCCCCGGGCGGATAGGTGTTGAGCACCTCGGCCGCGCTCATGCCGGCCGTCTGGTCCATCCGCATGTCGAGCGGGGCGTCCTGGGCGTAGGCGAACCCGCGTTCGGCCTCGTCCAGCTGCATGGAGGAGACCCCGAGGTCGAAGAGGACGCCCTGCACGCGCGGGATGCCGAGCCGGTCCAGCACCTCGGGAAGCTCGTCGTAGACCGCGTGCACCAGGGTGGCGCGGTCCGCGTGGGGGGCGAGCCGCTCGCCCGCGAGCCTCAGCGCCACCGGGTCGCGGTCGAGCCCGACGAGCCGGACGCCGGGGAAGGTGTTCAGCAGGGCCTCGCTGTGCCCGCCGAGGCCGAGGGTGCAGTCGACGGCCACGGCGCCGGGCTCCGCCAGGGCCGGGGCCAACAGGTCCAGGCACCGCTGGAGCATCACCGGGACATGTCGGGTCTCGCTCATGCGCCCTCTCAGATCGGCGCCGCCGTACACACGGCCGGGTCCCCGCCCGCTCTGCGAGCCGCTGGCACCGGGGAAGGAGCGTCAGCCGACCGGGGAGCGGGAGGAGGCCGAGCCGTACGTACAGGCCACGCGCGCGGGGATTTTCGGTCCGAGGGAGCTCCGCGCCTCCCACTTCGCGTCACTTTAGTCCACTCCCTCCCGGGGTCAATCAACGGGCCTGCGCGCCGCGCGGGCACCGGTTCCCGGCATCCGCGGGCCGCCCGCGGGGAGTGTGGATCCGCTCACATCCGGCCCGTTGGACGGCTTTGCCCCCTTCTCACAGCGGGCCGCCGCCCGGCGCGCCGGATAACGTCGGAGTATGTCGACATCTGCGCCCGCGCCCCGCCCCGCCGCTGACCACGTCATCGACCGGCTGGTCGCCGCCAACCGCAAGTACGCCGCCGGGTTCACCGACCCGGGCATGGACGCCCGGCCCGTCCAGAAGGTCGCCGTGGTGGCGTGCATGGACGCCCGGCTGGACCTGCACGCCGCCCTCGGCCTGGAGCTGGGTGACGCCCACACCATCCGCAACGCGGGTGGCGTGGTCACCGATGACACGATTCGTTCACTGACCATCAGCCAGCGCGCCCTGGGGACCCGCAGCATCGCTCTGGTCCACCACACCAACTGCGGCCTGGAGAGTCTCACCGAGGAGTTCCGCCACGACCTGGAGATGGAGGTCGGCCAGCGTCCGAACTGGGCCGTGGAGGCCTTCCGGGACGTCGACCAGGATGTGCGCCAGTCGATGGCACGGGTCCGCACCTCGCCGTTCCTCGTCGACACCCGCGACGTCCGCGGGTTCGTCTTCGACGTGACGACCGGGCTGCTGCGGGAGATCGACCCCGCGGCGCCGGCCTCCTGAGCCCGGCCCGCGAACGCGCGCGTGAGGACACCCGGGGCCATCCGGCCCGGACCGACAATCCGGGACACATGGCGACAAATGGCCCCGGGTTGTCCACAGGCGTGTGACGCGAAGCGGCGAGGGCGGCAAGAATGCGCAGTGTGGCACCGCCACCGGCGAACGCCGGGCGCGGTGTGCGCGTATGACGCGCGTGTGACGTGTGGCCGGCCCGCCGAGGGGTGCGCCGGCCCGGAGAACGGGCCGAGGAGGGCTGGGTGACGACCTATGACGATCGAGCGAGCCTCACTGATCTGACCACCACGGCGGAGCGTGTGCGCCAATCGGTGGAGAACGTGATCGAGGGCAAGCCGGAGGTCGTACGGCTCTCGCTGACCGTGCTGCTCGCCGAGGGGCATCTGCTCATCGAGGACGTACCCGGCGTCGGCAAGACCATGCTGGCGAAGGCGCTGGCGCGGTCGATCGACTGCTCGGTGCGGCGCATCCAGTTCACTCCCGACCTGCTGCCCTCCGACATCACCGGGGTGAGCGTCTTCGACCAGCAGCGGCGGGACTTCGAGTTCAAGCCCGGCGCGATCTTCGCCCAGATCGTGATCGGTGACGAGATCAACCGCGCCTCGCCGAAGACCCAGTCGGCCCTGCTGGAGTCAATGGAGGAACGGCAGGTCACCGCGGACGGGCAGACCTACGAGCTGCCCAGCCCGTTCATGGTGGTGGCCACCCAGAACCCGGTCGAGATGGAGGGCACCTACCCGCTGCCGGAGGCGCAGCGGGACCGCTTCATGGCCCGGGTGTCGATCGGCTATCCCAGCGCCGAAGCCGAGTTGGAGATGCTGGACGTGCACGGCGGTGTCTCGCCGCTCGACGACCTGCAGCCGGTGGCGCACGCTCATGACATCGTGAAACTGATCGACGCCGTCCACACCGTGCACGTCGCGGACTCCGTCCGGCGCTACACCGTCGATCTGGTGGCGGCCACCCGCAACCACCCCGAGCTGCGGCTGGGCGCCTCGCCGCGTGCGACGCTCCATCTGCTGCGGGCCGCGAAGGCGTCGGCCGCGCTCCACGGCCGGGACTACGCCCTGCCGGACGACGTGCAGGCGCTGGCCGTTCCGGTGCTCGCGCACCGGCTGCTGCCGACCGCCCAGGCACAGCTGGGGCGGCGCACGTCCGAGCAGGTCGTCGCCGACATCCTGCGGCAGACCGCCGTTCCCGACCCCTCCGCGCAGCAGTGGCGCCGGACTCCGCCGGGCCGGCCGCCGGGCCTCCGGGGGCTGTGATGTCCGCCGCGCCGGGCCGGGCCGCGGTGCCCGCGGACAACGGGGAGGACGGGGAGGACCGGGGCACGCTGCGGAGCGCGCTGGCCGGGCTGACCACCCGGGGGCGTTCCTTCCTGGCCGCCGGTTTCGCCGCCGCCGCGTGCAGCTACGTGCTGGGCCAGGACGACCTGCTGCGGGTCGGGCTACTCCTCTCCGTTCTGCCGCTGGTGTCCGTCGCGGTGCTGTACCGCACCCGCTACCGGGTGGCGGGCAGCCGGCGGCTGGCTCCCGCGCGCGTTCCGGCCGGCTCGGAGGCGCGGGTGCACCTGCGGATCGACAACGTCTCCCGGTTGCCCACGGGGCTGCTGATGCTGCAGGACGGGGTGCCGTACGTCCTCGGGCCGCGCCCCCGGTTCGTCCTGGACCGGGTGGAACCGGGCGGGCGGCGCGAGGTGTCGTACCGGGTCCGTTCCGATCTGCGCGGCCGGTACCCGCTCGGGCCGCTCCAGCTGCGGCTCACCGATCCGTTCGGGATGTGCGAGCTGACCCGGGCGTTCAGCGCCCGCGACGTCCTGACCGTGGTGCCGCGCACGGACCCGCTGCCACCGGTCAGGCTCTCCGCGGACACACCCGGTTACGGCGAGGGGCGGCACCGTTCGCTCGCACTGGCCGGTGAGGACGACGTCATCCCCCGCGGCTACCGGCACGGGGACGATCTGCGCCGGGTGCACTGGCGTTCCACCGCCCGCTACGGCGAGCTGATGGTGCGCCGGGAGGAGCAGCCGCAGCAGCCGCGCTGCACGGTGCTGCTCGACACCCGCCGCGTCGCGCACCGGGGCGCGGGGCCGGACTCCGCGTTCGAGTGGGCCGTGTCCGCGGCGGCCTCCGTCTCGGCCCACATGGTGGAACGGGGCTTCTCGGTACGGTTGCTGACGGACACCGGTGACGCCGTGCCCGGTATGGACGGCGGCGCGGGGGCGCCGGGCGACCCCGCGGACACGGCCGGGCTGATCCTGGACACCCTCGCGGTGGTGGACCACTCCGACGAGCCGGGGCTGTCCGGCGCCTACGACGTGCTGCGCGGCGGTCAGGAAGGGCTGCTGGTGGCCGTGCTGGGCGCGCTGGACGAGGATCAGACGGCGGTGGTGGCACGGATGCGGCACCGTACCGGCCGTGCCGTCGCGTTCGTCCTGGACACCGACGCCTGGTCGCGCGCGCCGGCCGCGGATCCCGGAGGCTTCGCGGGCCGGCTGCGGCTGCTGCGCGAGGCCGGCTGGTCGGTGGTGCCCGTCGGCCCCGGCGCGTCACTGCCCGGCCTCTGGCGGGCGGCGGAGCGGCCACGGGCGGGAACACCGGCGAGCGGCTGGGCGGAGACATGACATGACGCGTCGGACCGAGGAGCGGCGATGAGCGGACGCGGACGGCTCGCGGTGAGCGCGGCGCTGGCCACCCTGCTGGCGGCCTGCTCCCTGCTGCCGCTGGTGAAGGAGGCGGCCTGGCTGCTGCAGGCGGCGTTCCTGCTGGCGGCCGTGTCCGGGGCCGGTGCGCTGGCGCGCCGTGCGCCGCTGCCCCGCCCGCTGACCGTCCTCGCCCAACTGGTGACGGCGCTGGCCCTGCTGACCTGGTCCTTCGCCCGGGGGCAGGCCGTGGCCGGGCTGCTGCCCGGCCCCGATGCCTACCGCGAGTTCGCCATGCTGCTGTCGGAGGGCGGGCAGGACATCGGCGAGTACTCCATACCGGCACCCGTGACCCCCGGCATCCGGCTGATGCTGGTCGGCGGCGTCCTGGCCATCGGTCTGCTGGTCGACGTGCTGGCGGTGACATACCGGGCGGCCGCGCCGGCCGGCCTGCCCCTGCTGGCGCTGTACTCCGTGGCCGCCGGACTGGACCAGGGCGGCTCGCGCTGGCTGTGGTTCCTGCTCGCGGCGGTCGGCTATCTGCTGCTTCTGCTGGCCGAGGGCCGGGACCGGCTCTCCCAGTGGGGCCGGGTCTTCAGCGGCGCGCCACCGGCGCCCAGCCGGCTGGGCGCCGGGCTGGAGCCCGGTGGCGGCGGGACGACCGCCCCGCTCCGCACCGGCCGCAGGATCGGCGCGGTGACGCTCGGCATCGCCATGCTGCTGCCCGCTCTCATGCCCTCGCTGGGCGACGGGCTGCTCGACGGGCAGCGGGGCACCGCGGGGGCCGGCCCCGGCGCGGGCACGATCACCACGGTGAACCCGCTGGTCTCCCTGCAGAACAGCCTCAACCAGCCGGAGAACCGGGAGGTCCTCTCCTATCGGACGAACGCGGAGAACACCCGGGACCTCTACCTGCGAATCGTCGCCCTGGACCAATTCGACGGCTCGTCCTGGAAGTCCTCGGAGCGGCCGATACGCCCGGTGCCCGACGAGCTGCCGCCGCCCGCCGGGCTGAGCCCCGACGTCGCGACCACCAGGATCGACACCGCCGTCTCGGCGTCCGATTCCTACCGGCAGAGCTGGCTGCCCATGCCGTACCCGGCCACCCGGGTGGAGATCGGCGGGCGCTGGAGCTTCGAGCCCGCGGGCCGCACCCTGGTCGGCAACCGCCGGCAGACCACCCGGGGGGCGGAGTACCGGGTGTCGAGCCTGCTGGTGCAGCCCACCGCGGCGCAGCTGGCGGCAGCCGGCCCGCCACCCCCGGATCTGCTGCGCGAATACACCGAGGTGCCGGACTCGCTGCCCGGGGTGGTGGCCCGCACGGCCCGTGATGTGACCCGGGGCGCGGGCACCGCGTACGACAAGGCGGTGCGGCTGCAGGACTGGTTCGCCTCCGAGGGGGGCTTCGTCTACGACACCCAGGTGGAAGCCGGAAGCGGCAGCCGGGCCATCGCCAACTTCCTGGAGCAGAAAGAGGGGTTCTGCGTCCACTTCTCGTTCTCCATGGCCGCCATGGCGCGGACGCTGGACATCCCGGCGCGGGTGGCGGTCGGATTCACCCCCGGCACGGCGAAGGCGAACGGCTCCATGTCCGTCGGCCTCCGCGACGCGCACGCCTGGCCCGAGCTGTACTTCGAGAACATTGGCTGGGTCCGCTTCGAGCCGACGCCCTCCCGGGGGACGGTGCCCGACTACACCGTGCCGGAGACCCCGGAGAGCGGCACCACGGACCCTCAGGAACCGGAGACCGCCGCGTCCGCCGAGCCGTCGGCCGCCCCCTCCGACAGGGGGGGCTGCCCGGCGGACCAGCGGCTCCTCGGTGGGTGCGGGGAACCCCCGGCCGATGCCGGAAGCGGCACCGGCGGGGGCGGACTGCCGCTGCGCACGATCCTGCTGTCCGCCGGAGTGGCCGTCCTGCTGCTCGGGCTGCCGCTGCTGCCCCTGCTGTGGCGGACCCGGGTGCGCGGACGCCGGCTCGCCGGGGCGGGCAAGGGGCCGGAGGGCCCGGCCGAAGCCGTCCTGGCCGCTTGGCGGGAGCTGATCGACTCGGCCTGGGACCACGGGTTGCCGCCCGACGACGCGCAGACTCCGCGCCGGGCCGCCGAGCGGATCGTGGCGGCCGGCGGGCTGGAGGAGACCGCCGCGGCATCGGTGCGCAGGGTGGCCGGAGCCGTCGAGCAGGTGCTGTACGCACCGGTGCCGCGCCCCGTGCCGGGACTCCCCGACGACGTACGGCGGGTACGGGCGGCCCTGCGCGCCGGGGCCGGGCGGGGGACGCGGCTGCGGGCCCTCTTCGCGCCGCGCTCGGCGGTGCGGGTGGTCTGGGCCTGCTCGCGCGGATGGTCCGTGCTGGCCGAGCGCTGGAACACCGCTCGGCGCACGGCTCTGCTGCGGGTCTCCCGGCGCATTCCCGTCGTCCGGCAGCGGGGCTGAGTCCTGGAGCGGGCGGAGGCGGGCCACGGGCGGTCCTGCTTCCCGGGCCGCGCCGGGCACCGGTCCGTCCCCCTCCCGAAGGAGCGGCACCCGTCGCGCTGGGTGACGGCCGTGGCCCGGGCCCGGGGCCCTTCCGGGCGGTGGCACCGGGGAGGGGGAACAACGGTCCTCGGACATGACGTGAGGGGTGACCTCGCGTGAGGTCACCCCTCGGGGAGTGCGTCCGCGTGCCGGGCCCCGTGGCCCGGCTCAGCCGCCTCGCGGCGGGTCAGTGTCCCGGCTCGTCGCGGCGGCGCTGCCAGCGCTCCTCGATGCGGTTCATCATGGAGCGGCGCTGCCTGCCCTGTCTGCGGCGTTCCGGGGCGCCGGCCTCGCCCGGCTGCTGTTCCCCCGGTTGGGGCGCCTTGCGCCAGCTGGTGACGGCGAGCGCGGCGCACCCGAGCATGACGAGGAACCCCACCACGCTGATCCAGATCTGCTGGGCGACCATGCCCGCCATGAGAAGCGCGATACCCACCAGAAAACCCGCGACCGCCTGGTACACCCGGCGACGGGTGTACGTGCGCAGCCCGCTTCCCTCAAGCGCTGTCGCGAACTTGGGATCTTCGGCGTACAGCGCTCGCTCCATCTGCTCGAGCATGCGCTGCTCGTGCTCCGAGAGCGGCACGGAGTCCTCCTACTCGTCGGTCGCGGGAGCGACCGGGTGCGACGCTTTCAAGGATAGGCAGGGATTCGCCCCCGTGAAACCCGCTCCCTGCGTCATTTCCCAGACGTGAGGGCACATCGGGTCAGGATCCGGGTGACTCTCCCCTGCCGGCCCGTCCGACGATGCCGACCGTGTTCCCTCGATCATACGGGGCGATGCCTCCGATTGGGTGAGGCTGTGGCCCAGAGCATGTGCCATCCGGAGTGGGGCGACTCCGGACGGTATGCCGTACGGCCTCAGCCCGACTCGCGTTCACCCAGCACATGGAGCTGGGTGGCCACGGACTGGAAGGCGGGGACCTCGGCGGCGGCCGCCTCCAGCCCGAGGAGGGCTTCCAGGGCGCCGGGCTCGCTGTCGACCAGCGCCCCGGGCACCAGGTCGGCGAAGACCCGGACGCCGTGCACCGCTTCGACGGCCAGCCCCGCGTCGGCGACGAGCGCGGTCAACTGGTCCGCGGTGAAGCGGCGGGGCACCGGGTCGCCCTCCCCCCACCGTCCGTGCGGATCGGCCAGGGCCTGCCGTGCCTCGGAGAAGTGCCCGGCGAGCGCGCGGGCGAGGACGGCACCGCCCAGTCCGGCGGCGAGCAGGCTGAGCGTGCCGGACGGGCGGAGGGCCGCGACGGCGTTGCGCACCCCCTCCGCCGGGTCCTCCATGTACTCCAGGACGCCGTGGCAGAGGACGGCGTCGAAGGCGCCCCGCTCGACCACGTCGAAGAGGCCGTGCGCATCGCCCTGGACTCCGCGCACGCGGTCGGCGACCCCGGCCTCGGCGGCCCGCCGCTCCAGGGCGAACAGGGCGTTGGGGCTGGGGTCGACGACGGTGACGCGGTGCCCCCGGCGCGCGACGGGCACCGCGAAGTTGCCGGTGCCGCCGCCGGTGTCCAGTACGTCGAGCACGGGGCGGGCTTCGTGTCCGCCCGGGCCGGCGGCCTTCATCCGGCGGTCCAGTGCCTCCCTGAGCACGTCCCAGACCACGGCGGTGCGGAGAGACGCTCGGGGGCGCAGCGGGTCGGACACAGCGGGTGACTCCTCGGCGCGGGACCGCCGGGGACGGCGGTCGCAGACGGTGCAGGCGCCCTCCACCCTATTGCCTCTGCCGCTCAGCTCGCGTCGGGCTCCGCCTCCTGCCGGGGCTCGATGGCACGGGCCTGCGGAAGGACGGGCTGGAGCACCAGCATCCGCTCCACGATGCGCAGGAACATCCCGGCGTCGCGCAGCAGATCGTCGGCGTCGCGGCTGCCCGCCGCGTCGCGTATGCCCGCCTCGGCGCGGGCCCGGCGGGCGGCGCCGGAGGCGAACAGCATGCTCCACTCGGCCAGTTCCGGAGCCACCTCGGGCAGCACCTCCCAGGCGCTGCGGATCCGCTGCCGGCGGCGCGGGGTGCTCTCCGGCCGGCCGCGGACGGCGAGCACGGCCGCCGCGGTGCGCAGGGCTGCGAGGTGTGCGGTGGCGTACCGCTCGTTCGGCTCCCGGAGTCCAGCGGCTTCGTCCAGCCCGGCACGGGCCTGGGCCAGCAGGCCCAGTGCCTCGGGCGGTGCGCCGGCCCGGCGCGCCACGGGGTGTACATCGGCCGGGGGGCCGGCGTGTGCGGGGATGGTCCCGGTGCTGCGGCGTCGGCGCGCTGCGGCGGACGTGGTCGCCATGACGAACCTCCTGTCGTCGCGGAACGGCTGTAGGGGCCGTATGCGCATATCGTCGGGCACACCACTGACAATCCGGCCTGACCTGCGGTTTTCTCGCCAACCAACCGCTTTCCGCGCCTTCCCGCCCCGGCCCCTGTTCGTCCGGTCCGGCGGAACCGGGGCCCGGCCCCGCCGGACGGGCACCCCCGCCGCGTGCCTCGGATCCACTGCCGCTATTTTTGAACTGACCAGTCAGTCCATAAGACGTTGCCGTGCCGCCCACGGGCGGCGGGAACGCGAGAGGGGACACGAGGGTGAAGGACACCACCCCACGGGGAGCGGCGGTCTCGGCCACGGGGTTCGGCCTGCGGGGACCCCGCGGCTGGGCCTTCCGCGACATCGCCGTCACGGCGGAGCCGGGGGCGCTCGTCGCCGTCGAGGGCCCGTCCGGCACGGGCCGTACCTGCCTGCTGCTCGCCCTGACCGGGCGGATGCGGGCTCACAGCGGCCACGCGGAGGTCGCCGGGCTCCGGCTGCCGGCCGGGCGCGGGACCCGGCGCGGGCACATGGCCGCCGTGCGACGGATCAGCGCCCTGGGCCCGGTCCCGGGCGTCTCCGAACTCGAACCGTCCCTGACGGTCGCCGAACATCTGCGGGAACGCGCCCTGATGGAACGCCGGTTCGGCACTCCACCCCGGGAACTGCTGCGCTCCCGCGCGGCACGTGCGGCGGACCTGCGGCAGCGGGTCGAGACAGCCCTGGAGGGCGCCGGACTGGCGCCCGAGACCCTGCCCAAGGGCTCCCGTACGACAGTGCGGGACCTGGAGCGGCTGGAGTCACTGCGGCTCTCGGTCGCACTCGGGCTCATCGGCAGGCCGCGGCTGCTGGCCGTCGATGACACCGATCTCAAACTGCACGGCGAGGAACGGGCCGCCGTCTGGGAGCTGCTGACGGGGGTGGCCGCGGCGGGGACCACCGTCCTCGCCGTGTGCAGCCAGGCTCCGCCCGGCTCCGTCGTCGTCCGCACCACCGCAGCGGACGCTGCCGCGGACGACGGGCCCGACGGGCCCCCCGGCGCTCGGGCGGACTCCACGGACCGGATGACAGAGCCCACGGACCGGACGGCGGACGTGACGGACGGGAAAACGGACGGGAAAACGGACGGGAAAGGGGTGGCGGATGCGCTCGCCGCGACTGGCCGCGCTTGAGCTGCGGCGCTTCGGCCGGGGCCGGATGCCGCGGGCGGCGCTCGCCGCCCTCCTCCTGCTGCCGCTGCTCTACGGAGCGCTCTACCTCTGGTCGTTCTGGGATCCGTACGGCCGGCTCGACAAGGTGCCGGCCGCCCTGGTCAACGCCGACCGCGGCGCCACCGCCGGGGGTGAGCGGTTCGCCGCGGGGGACCGGATCGCCGACGGGCTCCGTGACAGTCACACGTTCGAGTGGCACGAGGTCAGCGCCGCCGAGGCCCGCGCAGGCGTGGAGAGCGGCCGCTACTATCTCTCGCTCTCCGTGCCGGCGGACTTCAGCGAACGCCTCGCCTCCGGCTCGGGCGGGGAGCGCCCGGTGAGCGGCGCGCTCCGGGTGCGCACCAACGACGCCAACAACTACGTCGTCGGGCAGATCTCCAGAACGGTTTTCGCCGAGGTCCGCTCCGCGGCGTCGGCGGACACCGCCCGCTCCTATCTGGACAAGATCTTCCTCTCCTTCTCCGACATCCACGGGGCCACCGAGAAGGCCGCCGAGGGCGCCGACAAGGTGGACGAGGGCGTGGGCCGGGCACACCGGGGCGCCACGGACATCGCCGACGGCCTGACCAGGGCCGAGAAGGGCATCGGCGACCTCAGCACCGGTCTGCGGAAGCTGCACGACGGCTCCCGGCGCCTGGACTCCGGCGCCGCCGGTGTGGCCGAGGGCACCGGGAAGCTCGCCGCCGAGGCGGAACGGATGGGCCGTGTGGTCCCCTTCCTCAAGGAGCACGGGGACGAGATCGGGCGCACCGCCGGCCTGGTCGCCGACACCGCCGCAACCGTCCGCGGCCACCTCGGTGATCTCCCCTCCCCCACCACCGCGGCCGCGCTGGCCGAGGAGAGCCGCGAGGCCGCCGACTTCCTCGCGGCCGACCACAGGGAACGCTGCGAGCGAACCCTCACGCCCGACGACGCCTGCCCGCGGTTGGAGAAGGCCGCCGGGGCCGCCCGGAAGGCGGCGGACGCGGCGGAGACCATCGACTCCCTCGTGCGGAACGAGAACGGCGAACTGGACCGGCTGGACAAGAAGCTGGCCTCCGTGCAGCGGCACGCCCGGACGCTGGAGCGGAGGGCCCCGGGTCTCTGGAAGGACGTCGACACCGCCGTCACCGACATCGAGAAGCTGGACGCGGGCGCGAAGAAGGTCGCCCGGGGCGCACACTCGCTGCACACCGGCCTGGCCGGCGCCAAGAAGGGCTCCGAGCGCCTCGACCGGGGGATCACCAAGCTCTCCGACGGGGCCGACGACCTGGACGGCGGCCTGTTCCGGCTGGCGGACGGATCGGAGAAGCTGGCCGGCGGCCTGCACGACGGCGCCCGGAAGATCCCGGACTACGACCGCGACGAGCGCGACGCCCGGACGGAGGTCATGGCCGACCCGGTCCAGCTCGCCAACCGCTCGCTGCACACGGCGCCGAACTACGGCACGGGCTTCGCCCCCTACTTCATCCCGCTCTCCCTCTGGGTGGGCGCCATGGTCGCCTACATGCTGATCCAGCCGCTCAACCGGCGCGCTCTGGCCACGGGCGCCTCCTCCTGGCGCATCGCGGTCGCCGGCTGGCTGCCCGTCGCGGCCCTGGGGGTCCTGCAGACGGCCGCTCTGATGTCCGTGCTCCACTGGGGACTCGGGCTGCGGGTGGCACGGGCGGCGGGCACCATGGGCTTCCTGCTGCTGACCACCGTGTGCTTCGCGGCCGTCGTCCAGTGGCTGAACGCGCGCTTCGGCCCGGCCGGCCGCATCCTCGTACTGGCGCTGCTGATGCTGCAGCTGACCTCCGCGGGCGGCACCTACCCCGTCCAGACCAGCCCCGGCTTCTTCAACGCCGTCCATCCCTTCCTGCCGATGACCCATGTCGTCGAAGGGCTGCGCCGGCTGATCACCGGCGGCGGGCTGGAACCGGTCTGGCAGGGCAGCGCGGTACTGGCCGCGTACACCCTCGGCGCGCTGGCGCTCACCGCCTGGGCGGCCCGGCGCCGCCAGGTGTGGACGGTGGACCGGCTGCACCCGGAGCTGAGCCTGTGATGCCCGACCAGTCGGTAGACCGCCCGGTAACCAGGAGAATCACCGGCATGGAGAGCACGAGCACCCGCCGTCGGGCCACCCGTACCAGGCTCTACGAGGCGGCCGTCACGCTCATCGCGGAGCAGGGCTTCTCGGCCACCACGGTGGAGGAGATCGCCGAGCGCGCCGGGGTGGCCAAAGGCACCGTCTACTACAACTTCGCCAGCAAGACCGAGCTGTTCGAGGAACTGCTCCGGCACGGGGTGGGCTTGCTCACCGCCTCGCTCCAGCGGGCCGCGGACGAGACCGCGGGGCGCGGTGGCAGCCGGGTGGACGCGCTGGACGCCATGGTGCGCGCCGGGCTGGCCTTCATCGACCGCTACCCGGCCTTCACCCAGCTGTACGTGGCCGAACTGTGGCGCACCAACCGGGCCTGGCAGGACACCCTGCTGGTGCTGCGGCAGCAGGCGGTCGCGGTGGTCGAGACGGTGATCCGGGAGGCCGTGGAGCGCGGGGAGGTGAGCCGCGAGGTCGACGTCCAGCTGACGGCGGCGGCCCTGGTCGGAATGGTGCTGGTGGCGGCACTCGACTGGAAGGCGTTCCAGCCGGAGCGAACCCTCGACGACGTCCACGCCGCGCTGTCCCGGTTGCTGCAGGGGCGCGTCGGCGGCGCGCGGTGCGCACCGCGCGAGTGAGCCGGCGGGCGCGCGCCGCGGGGCGCGGGCGTGCGGAAGGGCGCTGCCCCGGCGTGGTGCGATCCCCCGTCGCACCACACCGGGGCAGCGTTCCCCGTATCCCCGTGCCCGGGGATCCCCCGTGCCGCCCGGACGAGCTCCCCCGTGGTGCTCCTCCGGGCCGTTCCGGGGTGCCGCGCCGTTCCGCCGCCCCGTGCCGGCGGTGCCGGCGGGCTCCCCTTCCGTGCCCCTCACTCTTCCGTCCCCGGCCGTCCCGTCCCATCCGCGCGGCTACTCATCCGCCGTCTGGGTACGGATACTCAGACCGCGCGCCACATGCTCACGAGCGGCGCGGTGGCGTTCCCGCGCCCCGTCGAAGGGCCCCGGCCGGAGGGATGGACGGGGCACCGGGCACGGCTGTCGGAACCCCCGGCTAAGGTCTCGCCCATGGCACGGATTGCGGTGATCGGCGCCGGCACGGGCGCGATGGCGGCCGCCGCCCGGCTGGCCGCGGCAGGCCACCGGGTGGCGGTGTACGAGCGCGCGGAGACGTACGGCGGCGCCGTCCGCCGCTTCGAACGCGACGGATTCGGCTTCGACACCGGGCCGGGGCTGCTCCATCTGCCCGCCGTCTTCCGGGACTTGTTCCTCAAGACGGGCAAGGAGCCGCTGGAGTCGTGCGTCGGGCTGAGCCAGGTCGATCCGGCGAGTCGGCATCTGTTCGCGGACGGCACGGACCTCTCCCTGCCGGCCGCCTCCCGGGCCGGTGTGGTCCGGGCCCTCGACGCGGCGCTCGGCGCGGGCGCCGGCGAGCGCTGGAGCGGGCTGCTGGGCCGGGCCCGGGAGACCTGGGAGGCCACGAGGCGCCCACTGCTGGAGGAGCCGCTGCCGCACGGCGGCACGGCGGCCCCGGAGCGCGGACCCCGTCCGCCGTCCCGGGCCGGCCGGGGGCTGTTCGGCCTCCGGCGGGCGCGGCCGCCCCGCAGCCTCGCCGAGCTCGCCCGGCGGGAACTGCGCGACCCGCGGCTGGCCGCCCTCCTGGAGAGCCACGCCCTGGCCCACGGCTTCGATCCGGGTACCGTGCCCGCGAGCGCGGCCGTCCTGCCGTATCTGGAGCACACCTTCGGCAGCTGGTACGTGCGGGGCGGGATGCGGGCGCTGGCGGAGGCGCTGTACGAGCGCTGCCGCGCGCGGGGCGTGGAGTTCACCTTCGGCGCCGAGGTGACGGGCGTCCTCGTGGAGGACGGGCGGGCGGCCGGACTGGAGACGGCGGACGGCAGGCGGGTGGAGGCCGAGGTGGTGGTCTCCGGCGTCGATGTCCGGCTGCTGTACGGCGGCCTGCTGCCGCCGGAGGCGGGCGCGCCGTCCCCGCCGCGGCCCTCCTCCGGCCCGCCCGGCCACGGCCGGTTCGGTCTGCTGCTGGCGCTGCGCGGCGCCCGCCCGGAGGGCACGGCACACCGCACGGTGCTCCACGCCGCCGACCCGGAGGCCGAACGGGCCGGCCTGGCCGGGGACTTCGCACGTCTCTGCGACCGGCCGACGGTGACGGTGCTGCGCCCCGGCGATCCCGGGCTGCTGCCGGACGGCCGCCATGAGACCGCGGTGCTGTCGGTGACCGTCCCGCCGCACGCCTCCGGGGAGACCGCGGCGGAGGGCACCCTCGACTGGACCGCCGGGGACCGGGCCGAGCGGTTCGCCGACGCCGTCCTGGCCGCCGCGGGCAAGGCCGGGCTGGATCTGGAGAGCCGGGTGCTGTGGCGCGAGATCCGGACACCGGCCGACACGGAGCGCGAGACGGGGGCGCCCGGGGGTTCGGTGCCGGGCCCCGCGCTGGCGGGCGCCGGCGGGGCCTTCCTGCACGCCGGCAACCGCGCCGGTGTGGAGGGTCTGTACCTGGCGGGCGGTTCGGCTCATCCCGGGGGCGGGCTCGCCCACACCGGGATGTCGGGCGCGCTGGTCGCGGGCCTGATCGTGAACGGCGACGACTGGCGCGGCTCGCACTGACGGCGCGGCGCCGTCCGCCGCGACAGCGCGGTGGGGCGGGGCCCCGGCTCCGCGCCGAGCGGCCCGGGCCGAGCCGTACCGGTGGGCGGCCGGGCGAGCGGCAGCGGCCGTGTCCGCGTGGTCGGCCCCGGACCCCGGGTGCGGGAGAGGGCGCGCGTTCCGGACGCGGAGCCGGGCTCCGGGTCCGGGTCCGGGTCAGGCTCCGGCCGGATCAGTAGCGGTACTGCTGCTCGTCGAAGCCACTGTTGTAGCCGGGGGGCGCCTGGTACGGGTAGGACTGCTGGTCCGCCGGCGCCTCCTCGGGGGGAAGGGGCGCTCCGCCGTCGCGCTGCTGTGGCACCCACACGCCGCCGGGCGGGGTCTCGGAGTACGGCTGCGCGTACGGGTCCGCCGAGTACGGGTCCGCCGCCTGGTACGGCGCGCCGGTGTAGGGGTCGGCTCCTCCGTACGCCCCGCCGTCCTGGCCGTACCCCTGGTGGGAGTACGGGTCGGAGTAGCCGCCGTACTGCGCCGCCTGGTCGTACATGCCCTGGCCGTAGCCGGTCCGCCCGTCCGCCTGCCCCGCGGCGGCGCCCGTTCCGACATAGGTGCCGTAGCCGTCGTCGTAGCCGGCGTACTCTCCGTAGCCGCCCCGGCCGGTGTCGCCTCCGGGATCGCCGTAGCGGGTGTCGCCGTAGAGGCCGTACTCACCCGTGTCGTCGGGCAGCGGCTCCGGCCGGTAGACCGTGGGCTCCATCTCCGGCTCCATCTCCGGCTCCGGCTGCCGGCGCGTGTCGTCGGGGAACGCACCGTCGTCCGGGAACTCCCCGCCCTCGGGCACCGCTTCGAGGTCCGAGACCTCCAGCGTGGGCTCCGACCGCCGGCCGGGGTCGCCCTTGCGGCGCTTACTCGCGCCCGGTTTGCCGCCGATGGCCCACCCGGTGGAGAAGCCTCGCCGGAAGGAGAGCGTGACGAACGTCTGCCCGATAGCGAAGGCCATCGCCCCGATCCCGATCAGGACCACGGAGGGGATGAGCAGGACGCCGACGACCACGCAGGAGAAGCCCGCGAACGCGAGAAGCCGCCAGCGCAGCCGCGCCTTGTACTGCAGCAGCACTTCACCGAGAAGCCAGAGGGCGACGACCCCGAACGCGATGTAGAGGACTGTCCAGCCCATGTGCCGCCCCGCTTCCGCTGCTTTCGGCCGTCATCGGGGCCGCTGGTGCAGCCCCAGATTCTCGTAGATCTCCAGCGTCGCCGTCGAGTGGTTCAGGGTGATGAAGTGCAACCCCGGGATGCCCTCTCCCATCAACCGCGCGCACAGCTCCGTGGCGTATTCGATCCCAATGGAGCGTACAGCGGCGGCGTCATCTTTGACCGCGAGGATCCGCTCGGCCAGCTCCGGAGGGAAGGCCGCGTTGCTGAGCTGGGCGAATCTCTCGATCTGCCGGACGTTGGTGACCGGCATGATCTCGGGGATGATCGGGGTCTCGCAGCCGGCCGCGGCCACCCGGTCGCGCAGCCGCAGATAGTCCTCGGGGTAGAAGAACATCTGGGTGATGGCGAAGTCGGCGCCGGCCCGGCACTTGTCGACGAAGTGCCGTATGTCGCTCTCCCAGTCGGGGGACCGCGGGTGCATCTCGGGGAAGGCCGCGACGCCCACGCAGAAGTCGCCGGACTCCTTGATCAGCCGGACCAGGTCGGCGGCGTACCGGACCCCCTGGGGGTGTGGGACCCACTCGCCCATCGGGTCGCCGGGCGGGTCGCCGCGGAGCGCGAGCATGTTCCGGATGCCGGCGCCGGCGTAGCTGCCGATGACGTTGCGGAGCTCGGCGACGGAGTGGTTCACCGCGGTGAGGTGGGCGACGGGCGTGAGCGTGGTCTCGGTGGCGATCCGCTCGGTGGCCCGCACGGTTCCCTCACGCGAGGAGCCGCCCGCGCCGTACGTCACGGAGACGAAGGTGGGGGCGACGGCCTCGATCCGCCGGATGGCGTTCCACAGCGTCCGCTCACCCTTCTCCGTCTTGGGGGCGGCGAACTCGAACGAGTACGACTGCGCGCCGGATGCGAGGAGGTCGCGCACGGTGCGGGCGTGATCCGTCCGGGTGGAGGGGATGCCAAGGGCCATACCGGCAGGTTAACCAGCCGGCGCGGCCGCCCCCAGCCCTGTCCAGCAAGCGGACACCGGTCCGGCCCGGGAAGGGCGGACGGCCCGGGCGGAAGCGGGCGTCCCCTCCGGTCAGAGCGGGCGTTCCCGCAGCCTGCGGGCGAGGTCCGCGGTGGCCGCGGCCGGATCAGAGGCCTCCGTGATGGCGCGGACCACCACGACCCGCCGGGCGCCCGCGTCCAGCACCTCCTCCAGATTGCCCGCGTCGATCCCGCCGATGGCGAACCACGGGCGGCCGGTGCCGAGCGCCGCGGTGGAGCGGACCAGGTCCAGGCCGGGGGCGGGCCGTCCGGGCTTGGTCGGGGTCGGCCAGCAGGGGCCGGTGCAGAAGTAGTCGGCGCCCGGCTCGGTGGCCGCCGCGGTGGCCTCGGCCGCGGAGTGGGTGGACCGGCCGATCAGCGGGCCGTCGCCGAGGACGGCGCGGGCAGCGGGGACGGGCAGGTCGCCCTGGCCGAGGTGGAGGATGTCGGCGCCCGCGGCGTGGGCGATGTCGGCACGGTCGTTGACGGCGAGCAGCGCGCCGTGACGGCGGCAGGCATCGGCCATCACGTCCAGATGCTCCAGCTCCTCGCGGGCCTCGATGCCCTTGTCGCGCAGCTGCACGATGTCCACGCCGGAGGAGAGCACCGCGTCGAGGAAGGCGGGCAGATCGCCCTGGCGGGTGCGGGCGTCGGTGCACAGATAGAGCCGGGCGGCGGCGAGCTGCGCGGCGGCCCGGTCATGGGCGTGGGCACGGGCCATGGTGGTCCCCCCGTGTCGTCGGCGTACGGACCCGGGGTCCTCCGGGTCCGCACGCCGTTGCGGTTGTTCGGGTCCTGCGGGGTGCGGACGCGCCGGCGCGCACCCGGTGATGCGTACGGTACGGGCCGCCGGCCGGCCGCCGGCGCGGCCCCCTCCCGCCGTCCGGGCGTGCGCGGGCCCGGACGGCTCAGGACGGGCCCGCTGGAGAGCCTCCGCGGGGCGCCGCCCGGCAGGCCGGGCGCTTCCCGCACGGCGGGCCGCGCCGGCCCACCGGCGGGGCGGCCGGTGCGTTCCGGTCCCGGCCGGGTCAGACGGCGAGCGCCTGGGCGCGGCGCTTCACCTCCGTACCGCGGTTCTCGCCCAGGGCCTGGGCCGGTGTGCCGGGCAGGCTGGGATCCGGGGTGAAGAGCCATTCCAGCATTTCCTCGTCGGTGAAGCCGTCGTCCCGCAGGAGCGTCAGCGTTCCGACGAGGCCCTTGATCACCTTGCCGTCGCCGATGAAGGCGGCGGGCACCTGGAGCACGCGGTTCTCGCCACGGCGCACCGCGATCAGCTGGCCCTCCTTGACCAGCTGCCGGACGCGGGTCACCTCGACGCCGAGGCGTTCGGCGACGTCGGGGAGGGTGAGCCAGTCGGAGACGAGCGCTTCGGTCTTCGTGTCAATCTCGGTCACGGGTCCAGCGTGCCATCCGGCACCGACAGCCGGAAAGCGCGGCGCCGCCGGGTGGGCGCGCCCACCCGCTCAGACGGCGGCCGACTTCAGCGGCACGGAGGGGTCGGCGGCCCGCTCCGGGTCGAGACGCGCCGCCCGCTCGATCAGCCGGCGGCCCTGTGCCAGGTCGCGCGGCCGGCCCACGGCGAGCAGGGCGGTCAGCACCCCGTCCCGCAGCCAGCAGACCGACCAGGAGACACCCGCCGGGTCACCGCGCCACACCAGGCGCTCTCCACCGGAGTGGTGCCCCGCGTACTGCAGGAAGCGGCCGAACTGCTCCGACCAGAAGTACGGCACCGGGTCGTACACGGGGGTCTCCTCGGCGCAGCGCGCGATGTGCGCGGCCACGGTGGCCGGTCCGCGGAAGGCGTTGTCCCAGTGGTGGATGAGCAGCCGTTCCCCGTAGCGGGCGGAGGGGAAGGAGGCGCAGTCGCCGACCGCGTAGACGTCCGGCAGCGAGGTGCGCAGCCGTTCGTCGGCCCGTACGGAGCCGTCCGCGCAGAGCTCTACGCCGGAACCGCCCAGCCAGCCGGTGGCGGGCCGGGCGCCGATGCCGACGACGACGGCGTCCGCGCGGAGGCGGCTGCCGTCCCCGAGGAGGACGCCGCCGGGCTCGACGGCGGCGACGCGGGTGCCGGTGAGGAGGCGGGCGCCGGCCTCCTCGTACCAGCCGGCCATGGGAGCGGTCACCTCGGCCGGGAGGGCGCCGGACAGGGGGCGGGCGGTGGCCTCGACGACGGTGACGGGGCAGCCGGCCTCGCGTGCGGCGGTGGTGAGTTCGGCGCCGATCCAGCCCGCGCCGACGATGACGACCGGGCGGCCGGCGGCGAGCACCGGGCGCAGCCGTTCGGCGTCGTCGAGGGTGCGCAGGACGTGCACACCGGGTGTGGTCTCGCTGCCGGGGAGGCCGACGGCATCGGCGCCGGTGGCGATGACGAGGTGGTCGTACGGGAGCGCGGTGTCCCCGGCGACGACCAGCCGGTCGGCGGCGCGGAGCGCGTTCGCCGAGTGGCCGAGGAGCAGTTCGACGTCCAGGGCGGCGAAGTCGATGCCGAGGCCGGTGGCTCCGGCCGGACCGGCGGCCGCGGCCGCGCCGTCCCCGGCGGCCCCGGCCGCGCCCGGGTTGCCGCCGTGCGGGGCGGCCTGGAGCAGTGCCTTCGACAACGGCGGCCGGTCGTACGGCTGGTGGGCCTCGGCGCCGAGGAGGGTCACGGCACCCGGCCAGCCCTCCTCCCGGAGCGCGACCGCCGTCCGCGCTCCCGCCATGCCCGCGCCGACGATCACGACTCGTTCCGCTGTCCGTCTGTCCTCGCTCACGCGTTCACTCTAGGGCTGCCGCCGAGGGCACCGCGGGCGGGCACCTCCCCGGGGCCGGACACCCGGCCGGTGCGGACACGAGGACCCGTCCGCGGGGTGAACGGGCCGTACCGAGAGGCCCTCCGGGCCGCGGCGCGGCCGCGAGCGGTGGCGGAACCCCACGGGAGCCGGGCCTTTACACCGCTCGGCGCGGTGGCGTTAGGCTGGCGGTCACAGAGCACTCGCGGGAGCCCGGAGGACCGGGCTGAGAGGGAGGCCGGACCGCCTCCGACCGTACGAACCTGATCCGGGTCATGCCGGCGAAGGGAGGAGCTGGATGCGCACGCACCCATCACCGCGGGACGCGCACGGCGGCGGGGAGGGTCAAGCGGCCGGAGCCGGGCGGGGATCCACCCGGCGCACCCATGACGTACTGGTCGTCGGGGGCGGGGTCATCGGCCTGGTCACCGCCTGGCGGGCGGCCCAGCGCGGTCTGGACACCGCCGTCGCCGACCCCGCGCCGGGCGGCGGTGCCGCGCAGGTGGCGGCCGGGATGCTGGCCGCCGTCACCGAACTCCACTACGGCGAGCAGACACTGCTCGGTCTCAACCTGGCCTCCGCCGCGCGCTACCCGGCGTTCGCGGCGGAACTGGCGGAGGCGAGCGGCCAGGACATCGGGTACCGGGCCTGCGGCACCCTCGCCGTCGCCCTGGACGCCGACGACCGCGCCCATCTGCGCGAACTGCACGCCCTGCAACTGGCGTCGGGACTGGACGCGCAGTGGCTGACGGGCCGCGAGTGCCGGCGCCTGGAGCCCATGCTCGCTCCCGGGGTGCGCGGGGGTCTGCGGGTGGACGGCGACCACCAGTGCGATCCGCGCCGGCTGGCGGCAGCCCTAGTGCGCGCCTGCGAACGCGCGGGGGTCGTCTTCCACCGGCAGCGCGCCGAACGGCTGTCCGTATCGGCGGACCGCGCGACCGGGGCCGTCCTGGGCGACGGCACGGCCGTCGCGGCGGGGCTGACCGTGCTGGCGGCCGGAAGCACGAGCGGGCGGCTGCCGGGCGTGCCGCGGGAGGTGCTGCCGCCCGTGCGGCCGGTCAAGGGACAGGTGCTGCGGCTGCGGGTGCCGGAGCGGTACGCGCCCTTCCTCTCGCGGACCGTACGGGCCGTGGTGCGCGGCGGGCAGGTCTATCTGGTGCCGCGGGAGAACGGCGAACTGGTGATCGGCGCGACCAGCGAGGAACTCGGCTGGGACACCACCGTCACCGCGGGCGGGGTGTACGAACTGCTGCGCGACGCCCACGAGCTGGTGCCCGGTCTGACCGAACTGCCGCTGACCGAGACCCGTGCGGGACTGCGCCCCTGCTCGCCCGACAACGCCCCGCTGCTCGGCCCGTCCGCGCTGCCCGGCCTGCATCTGGCGACGGGCCACCACCGCAACGGCGTGCTGCTCACCCCGGTCACCGGGGACGCGATGGCCGAGGCGCTGACCACGGGTGCGCTGCCGGAGGAGGCCCGTGCCTTCTCGCCGCTGCGGTTCGCGGGCGGGACGGCGGCCACCGGCACCACGGCCCCCGCTTCCGCACGGCAGGATCAGCCCGCATGACCGCCGGCACCGACGCCACCACCGGCACAGGCGGCCGCGTGACCGTGTCCGTCAACGGGGCGCCCCGGGACCTGCCCGCCGGCACCACGCTGGACCGGCTCGTCGACGGCTTCACGCAAGCCCGTACGGGAGTCGCCGCCGCCGTCAACGAAGCCGTCGTCCCGCGCGGTGACTGGCCCGCCGTCCGGCTGAGCGACGGCGACCGCGTCGAGATCCTCACCGCCGTCCAGGGAGGCTGACCCATGGCCGACACCACCGTGCACGGCGGCTCCGCCCCGGCCGCACCCGCTCACGCGTCCGGCTCCCCGCCCGCGTACACGCCCGCCGCCGACCCGCTGGTCGTCGCGGGGGTCCCGTTCACCTCCCGGCTGATCATGGGCACCGGCGGCGCCTCCAGCCTGGACGTCCTGGAGCGGGCCCTCGCCGCCTCCGGCACCGAGCTGACGACCGTGGCAATGCGCCGGCTGGATCCGACCGTGCAGGGCTCCGTCCTGTCCGTCCTGGACCGGCTCGGCATCCGTGCCCTGCCCAACACCGCCGGCTGCTTCACCGCCGGGGAAGCGGTCCTCACCGCCCGCCTCGCCCGTGAGGCGCTCGGCACGGACTGGGTGAAGCTGGAGGTCGTCGCCGACGAGCGCACCCTGCTGCCCGATCCCGTCGGACTGCTGGACGCCGCCGAGACCCTGGTCGACGACGGCTTCGTCGTCCTGCCCTACACCAACGACGACCCGGTGCTGGCGCGCAGGCTGGAGGAGGCGGGCTGTGCCGCGATCATGCCGCTGGGCTCGCCCATCGGCTCCGGGCTCGGCATCCGCAACCCGCACAACTTCCAGTTGATCACCGAACGGGCCGGGGTGCCCGTCATCCTCGACGCGGGCGCGGGCACGGCCTCCGACGCGGCCCTGGCCATGGAGCTGGGCTGCGCCGCCGTGATGCTCGCCTCGGCGGTGACCCGCGCCCAGGAGCCGGTGCTGATGGCGCGGGCCATGCGGCACGCCGTGGAGGCGGGACGGCTGGCGCACCGCGCGGGCCGTATCCCGCGCCGCCATTTCGCCGAGGCGTCCTCGCCCGCCGAGGGCCGCGCCGTCCTGGATCCGGAGCGCCCGGCCTTCGGCTGACGCGAGGACACCGCGGCCGGGCCGGGGGGCGGGACAGGCCGGACGGGGCCGACGGGCAGCGGCGGGCAGACGCGGCGAAGCCCGCGTACGGGGGCGCGGCGCGCCGGCCGGCGGGATCCCCGGCGCGGTTCCCGCCGCGCGTCCCCGGTGCCGGAGCCCCGCGGCACCGCGGGGCTCCGGCACCGCGGGGCTCCACCGGCACCGCCGCCGTGCCGGCCCGGACGTCCCGGAGGCTGTGACCGTTCTCACGCCGGCCCCGCCTCCCTCCCGGCGCCGCCCCGCGTTGGCCCCCCTCCGTCCGCGCGTGTCGGCGCTCCCGGCCCGTACGCCCCAACAGCCGCCCCCGGCACGGCCGGTGCACGCCCGCGGCGCGTACCGCCGGTGCGTTTCCCACCCGCTGTCACATTCGGGTAGCGGTACGGCCATAAGGGCGCCGGGGACGCTCCGCACCGCGCGCCCCGGCTCGTAGACTCACCAGCGTGGATACGACCCTGCAGGACCCCTCGTCCGGCCCGCGCCGGGAGGACCCCCTGGTCGGGCAGGTGCTCGACGGCCGCTACCGGATCGACGCGCGGATCGCCACCGGCGGCATGGCCACCGTCTACCGGGGCCTCGACACCCGGCTCGACCGGGTGCTCGCGCTCAAGGTGATGCACCCCGGGCTCGCGGCCGACGCCTCCTTCGTGGAGCGCTTCATCCGCGAGGCGAAGGCCGTGGCGCGGCTGGACCACCCCAACGTCGTCGGGGTGTACGACCAGGGCGACGACGGCAGCCACGTCTTCCTCGCCATGGAGTACGTCGCCGGGTGCACCCTGCGCGACGTGCTGCGCGAGCGCGGCGCCCTGCGTCCCCGGGCCGCGCTGGACATCCTGGAGCCCGTCCTCGCCGCGCTCGGCGCCGCGCACCTCGGCGGGCTCGTCCACCGCGACATGAAGCCGGAGAACGTCCTGATCGGCGACGACGGCCGGGTCAAGGTCGCCGACTTCGGCCTGGTGCGCGCCGTGGACACCGACACCACCGCCTCCCCCGGCACCCTGCTCGGCACCGTCTCGTATCTCGCACCCGAGCAGATCGAGCACGGCACCGCCGACGCCCGCGTCGACGTCTACGCCTGCGGCATCGTGCTGTACGAGATGCTGACCGGCGCCAAGCCGCACGCCGGCGGTTCCCCCGCCCAGGTGCTCTACCAGCACCTTCACGAGGACGTGCCGCCGCCGTCGGCCGCCGTGCCCGGTCTGGCCCCCGGGCTGGACCGCCTGGTGTGCGACGCCACCGCACGCGCCCCCGGCGCGCGCCCGGCCGACGCGGCCTCGATGCTCGCGGCGGTCCGCGAGGTGCGCGCCGGGCTCACCGGGGCGGAGCTGGACGCCGTGCCGCCGCGGGCGCTGACGCCCGCGGCCGCCGGCAGCGAGGATCGTACGAGCGTCCTGCCCCGTACCCGCGCCGCGGCGGCTTCCCCGGCCCACCGCGGCGGGGCGCGCGGCGAGCCGTACGAGAGCACCACCGCCCTGCACCGCGAGGACGGCCTGGAGCGCACCAGCCGGCTGGAGGTGCCGCCGGAAGCTCCGGGGCCCGGCTCCTCCGCCGTTCCCACCGCGCCCGCCGGCCGCGCGCTGCGGCGCCGCCGGCTGCTGCCGCTGATCACGGCCGGGCTACTGCTGCTGGGGAGCGTCCTGGGGGTCTGGTACATCAACTCGGGCCAGTTCACGCGGGTCCCGGGCGTGCTGGGCGAGACCCGGGCGGCGGCCGAGAAGACCCTGCGCTCGGCCGGGCTGGACGTCGAGGTGCGGGAGGGCTTCAGCGATGTCGTGGAGCGCGGCCGTGTCATCAGCACCGATCCGGAGCGCGGCGCCCGCATCCGCGACACCCGCACGGTCACTCTCCTCGTCTCCAGGGGCCCGGACGTGGTGGAGGTCCCGGATCTGAAGGGCGTACCGCTGGGCAAGGCGAAGGACCGGCTCAAGGAGCTGGGCCTGGTGCCCGGCGTGGTCACCGACACCTTCCACGACACGGTGGCCCGCGGCGCGGTGGTCCGCACCAGCCCGGAGGCCGGCACCGAACGGAAGCCCGACACGGCCGTCGCCCTCACCGTCTCCCGGGGCGAGCCCGTGGAGACCCCCGACGTGACCGGCGAACCGGCGGGCGACGCCCGGCAGACGCTGGAGGACGCGGGTCTCAAGGTGAGGATCGCCCCGAAGCGGGTCTTCTCCGAGGAGGAGAAGGGTGCGGTGGCCGAGCAGTCACCCGCCGAGGGGGCCACCCTGGCGCAGGGGGACACGGTCACGCTCACCCTGTCCCGGGGCCCGGAGATGATCACGGTTCCGGACGTCGAGGGCGAGGACGCCGGGGACGCGCGGCGCCAACTGGAGGAACTGGGCTTCGAGGTGAAGGTCCGCCGGTTCTTCTTCGGCGACACGGTCTTCGACCAGTCGGTCGACCCGGGCGACGAGGCCCCGAAGGGCAGCACGATCACGCTCCGCGTGCGCTAGGGCGGCCGCGGTCGTGCGGGGGACCGGCCGGCCGCGGGGGGCGGGCGCGTCCCGGCAGTGCGGCGCGGCGCGGCGGCGCGCGGGCGGCCGTCCGGCTCGGTGACGAGGTGGGCGCGGCGGGAAGCGCCGGTCCCGGACGCCCGAGGACTCCGAGGCGCCGTGCGGGGCGCCGCCACCCGCGGCAGCGGAGCGGCCAGACGCGTCGTTTCACTCCCGTGCGGTCACCAACGCGGCACGGATCTCCACTCGGTCAGCAGCTTCCTGCGCAATTCGCGGATTTGCCTAATGGCATTAGGTTTCTGCATAGTGACTTCAGCGAACAGGAGGTGCGGCAGTGGCACGCGCGGGACTGACCGCGGAACGGCTGACCCGGGCCGGAGCGGAGCTGGCCGACGAGGCCGGACTCGACCAGGTGACCCTCTCGGCCCTCGCCCGGCGGTTCGGCGTCAAGGTGGCGAGCCTGTACTCGCACGTGAGGAACTCCCGGGACCTCCGGACCCGGATCACCCTCCTCGCCCTGGAGGAACTCGCCGACCGGGGCGCCGCCGCCCTCGCCGGGCGGGCCGGGAAGGACGCCCTGACCGCCCTGGCGGACGTCTACCGCGACTACGCCCGGGAGCACCCCGGCCGCTACGCCGCGGCCCGGCTGAGGCTCGACCCGGAGACGGCGGCGGCCAGTGCCGGCGGCCGGCACTCCGCGATGACCCGGGCGATTCTGCGCGGCTACGACCTGACGGAGCCGGACCGGACGCACGCGGTCCGGCTGCTGGGCAGCGTCTTCCACGGCTACGTCACCCTGGAGACGGCGGGAGCGTTCAGCCACAGCGCCCCCGGCACCGAGGAGACCTGGCCGAGGATCCTGGACGCCCTCGACGCCCTGCTGCGGAACTGGCCCGCACCCCCGGCCCCCTCCGGTCCCCCGTCCACGCACCGGTCCGCGTCCCCGTCCACAGCCTGACCCGGCGCCCCGGCCCGTGTGGTCTCCGCCGGAGACCTGCCGGGAGACCGCTGCCGACCCGGCACCCCGCGAAGCCCGGCCATCCGCATCCCACACCCAGCGAGGCAGGCCATGTCCACCGAGCACCTCCCGATCGCCACCCCCATCACCGCGGATCTCCTGCGCGGCGCCCTCGACCTGGAGCGCACCGAGCACGGTCTGCTGCCGCACCGGCTGCCCGCCCGGGCCCGCGCCCAGTGCGCCGACGGACAGCTGGCCCTGGCCGAGTCGCAGCCCTCGGGCGTACGGCTGGTGTTCCGCACCCGGGCCACCGCGGTGGAGCTGGACACGCTGCCCACCAAGCGGGTGTACAAGGGCGCCCCGCCCCGGCCGGACGGTCCGTACGACCTGCTCGTCGACGGCCGCCCGGCCGGGCAGGGAAGGGTGACGGGCGGGAACACCCTGCTCATCGACATGGCCGCCGGGACCGCCGAGAAGCGGCCCGGCCCGCCCGGCACCGTCCGCTTCGCCGGCCTGCCCGGCGTCGTCAAGGACGTCGAGATCTGGCTGCCGCACAACGAGACCACCGAACTCCTCGCCCTGCGCACCGACGCCCCCGTCGAGCCGCTGCCCGCCGGGGGCCGCCGCGTGTGGCTGCACCACGGGAGTTCGATCAGCCACGGCTCCGACGCCGCGAGCCCGACCACCACCTGGCCGGCCCTGGCCGCCTCGCTCGGCGGCGTGGACCTGGTCAACCTGGGCCTGGGCGGCGGCGCCCTGCTCGATCCGTTCACCGCCCGCGCCCTGCGCGACACTCCGGCGGACCTGATCAGCGTCAAGATCGGCATCAACATCGTCAACGCCGACCTGATGCGGCTCCGCGCCTTCGGCCCCGCGGTGCACGGCTTCCTCGACACCATCCGCGAGGGCCGTCCCACCGTCCCGCTGCTCGTCGTCTCCCCCGTCCTGTGCCCCATCCACGAGGACACCCCCGGCCCGAGCGCGCCGGACTTCGACCGCCTCGCGGAGGGGAGGCTCCGCTTCCGGGCCACGGGCGACCCCGCCGAGCGCGCCGCGGGAAAGCTGACCCTGGGGATCATCCGGGAGGAACTGAGCCGCCTCGTCGAGCAGCGGGCCGCCGACGACCCGCATCTGCACCACCTCGACGGCCGCGAGCTGTACGGAGAGGCGGACTCCGCCGAACTGCCCCTGCCCGACGAGCTCCACCCGGACGCCGCCACGCACCGCCGCATCGGCGAACGCTTCGCCGCCCTCGTCTTCGGCCCCGGCGGCCCGTTCTCCGCGCCGGAGGTGTGAACCGCCGCTCACCGCCCGGATCCGGGACCCGGAGGCGGTGCCGCGCGAGCCGCGCTGCCGCGTCGCAGGGAGCCCGCGCCCTTGCGGCCGCCCGGCCGCCCGTCCGCCGCGGCCGCCTGGCACCCTGGAGTGGTGAGCGCCCCGTACGTCCCCGCCCCCGGCCCGGCCCACTCCCCCGCCCGCGCCCGGAACCCCGTCGGCAGCCATGTCCCCGTGGCCGGCGGGCTCGCCGCCAAGGGGCTGGCCTACGCCCGGGAGATCGGCGCCGAGTCCGTGCAGGTGTTCGTGGCCAATCCCCGCGGCTGGGCGACCCCGGCCGGCTCCCCGGCGCAGGACGAGGCGTTCCGCACCGCATGCGCCGCCGAGGCGCTGCCCGCGTACGTCCATGCGCCCTATCTCATCAACTTCGGCTCGCACACGGAGGCGACCGCCGAACGCTCCGCGGAGTCCCTGCGGCATTCGCTCCGGCGCGGCCGGGCGATCGGCGCGCTGGGCGTCGTCGTCCACACCGGCTCGGCCACCGGCGGACGGGACCGCGCCACGGCCCTCGCGCAGGTACGGCAACGGGTGCTGCCGCTGCTGGACGAGCTGACGCACGACGACGATCCGTGGCTGCTGCTGGAACCGACCGCCGGCCAGGGTGCCTCGCTCTGCGCGCTCGCCGAGGACCTGGGCCCGTACTTCGACGTGCTGGACCGCCACCCCCGGCTCGGCGTCTGCCTGGACACCTGCCACGCCTTCGCCGCCGGGCACGACCTGGCGGCACCGGGCGGCGCCAAGGCCCTGCTGGACGAGCTCGTGGAGACGACCGGTCCGGGCCGGCTCAAGCTGATCCACGCCAATGACTCCAAGGACGTCACCGGCGCGCACAAGGACCGGCACGAGAACATCGGCAGGGGCCACATCGGGGCGGAGCCGTTCCGCGAGTTGTTCACCCACCCGGCGTCCGAGGGCGTACCGCTGGTCATCGAGACCCCGGGCGGCCGGGAGGGGCACGCGGCGGACGTGGCCCTGCTGAAGACCCTCCGGGACGGCGGCACCGGCGCGTAGCGGGGGCGGGGACGGCACGGCGGGCTCACCACGCGCCGGAGCCGGGACCGCCCGAAGGCACCGCCGGCGGGGCTACAGCTCCGGGCCCTCGCCCGGTTCCTCCTGGTAGGAGTAGCGCTGCTCGCGCCAGGGGTCACCGAGGTTGTGGTAGCCCCGTTCCTCCCAGAAGCCGCGGCGGTCGGCCGTCATGTACTCGATGCCCCGGAGCCACTTCGGCCCTTTCCAGCCGTACAGGTGCGGCACGATCAGCCGCACCGGGAAGCCGTGTTCGGCGGTGAGCAGCTCGCCGTCCTTGTGCGTGGCGAGAACGGTCCGCTCGGAGGCGAAGTCGGAGAGCCGCATATTGGCGCTGTAGCCGTACTCCGCCCAGGCCATGACGTGGGTGACGGCGGGAGCGGGCGGCGCGAGCTCCAGGATCGTACGGGCCGCCACGCCGCCCCATTCCGCGCCCGTCATGGAGAACTTGGTGACGCAGTGGAGATCGGCGGTGACCGTCGTGTAGGGCAGCGCCGAGAATTCCTCGTGGTTCCAGCGGTCCTTGCCGGCCGGGTCGGCCAGGGCGCCGAAGATCCGGAACTCCCAGCGCTCGGGTCTGAACTTGGGCACCGGCCCGTAGTGGGTCACCGGCCAGCCGCGCTGTAGCCGCTGGCCGGGAGGAAGGACCGGCTGTTCCCCTTCACGGCTTTCCGGCTGACCCATGAGGTCCATGGTGACAGACCCCGGCCGCGGATCGTGACCGGGGCGGGGACGAAGAGGATGAAAGCGGACCGATGCGGATGTTCAGATCCATTTCTCCAGCCGCCAGACCGGACGCCCGACCAGGGCGGCCGACCGGGGCGGCCGACCGGGGCGGACCGGCCGGGGAACCTCCCGCCGAACCGCACCCGGCCCCCGCCACGGCCCCCGGCCGCGACGCGTACAGGCACCCGGCGCGGAGGGGCGCGGATCGCTGTGATCCACGCCCCTCACGCACGTCAAGCGCCCGCAGACCCGCCCGGCGGCAAGTCCCGCGACGCGCCCGGGTCCCGGCTCACCGCCGCCGGCTCCGTCTCACTGCTCCCGGTACATCTCCGCGACCAGGAACGCCAGGTCCAGCGACTGGCTGCGGTTGAGCCGCGGGTCGCAGGCCGTCTCGTAGCGCTGGTGCAGGTCGTCCACGAAGATCTCGTGACCGCCGCCGACGCACTCGGTGACGTCGTCGCCGGTGAGCTCCATGTGGATGCCGCCCGGGTGGGTGCCGAGGCCCTTGTGGACCTCGAAGAAGCCCTTGACCTCGTCGAGCACGTCGTCGAAGCGGCGGGTCTTGTGGCCGGAGGCCGCCTCGAAGGTGTTGCCGTGCATCGGGTCGCAGGCCCAGACCACCTGGGCCCCGGAGGCGGTGACCTTCTCCACCAGGTTGGGGAGCTTCTCGCGGACCTTGTCCGCGCCCATCCGGGTGATGAAGGTCAGCCGGCCCGGCTCGCGGTCCGGGTCGAGCCGGTCGATGAGCGCCAGCGCGTCCTCCGGCGTCGTGGACGGGCCGAGCTTCACACCGACGGGGTTGCGCACCCGGGAGGCGAACTCGATGTGCGCCCCGTCGAGCTGCCGGGTCCGCTCGCCGATCCAGATCATGTGGCCGGAGACGTCGTACAGCTGCCCCGTCCGGGAGTCGGTGCGGGTCAGCGCCGACTCGTAGTCGAGGATCAGCGCCTCGTGCGAGGAGTAGAACTCGACGGTCCGGAACTCCTCCGGGTCCGCGCCGCAGGCGTTCATGAAGTTCAGCGCCCGGTCGATCTCCCGGGCCAGGGCCTCGTAGCGCTGCCCGGACGGGGAGTTCTTCACGAAGTCCTGGTTCCAGGCGTGCACCTGGCGCAGGTCGGCGTAGCCGCCCGTGGTGAAGGCGCGGACGAGGTTCAGCGTCGAGGCGGAGGCGTGGTACATCCGCTTGAGCCGCTCCGGGTCCGGAACGCGGGCCTTCTCGGTGAACTCGAAGCCGTTGACGGAATCGCCCCGGTACGAGGGCAGGGTCACTCCGTCGCGGGTCTCGGTCGACTTGGACCGGGGCTTGCTGTATTGGCCGGCGATCCGGCCCACCTTCACGACCGGCACGGATCCGGCGTAGGTGAGCACGGCCCCCATCTGGAGGAGCGTCTTCAGCTTGTTGCGGATCTGGTCCGCGCTCACGGCGTCGAACGCCTCGGCGCAGTCACCGCCCTGGAGCAGGAACGCCTCACCCCTGGCGACGGCACCCAGCTGGGCCCGCAGCTGGTCGCACTCGCCGGCGAAGACGAGCGGAGGATAGGACTCGAGGTCCGCGATCACATCGCGCAGAGCCTCGGAGTCGGGCCACTCGGGCTGCTGCGCCGCGGGCAGGTCTCGCCAGGTGTTGACACCGGCGGTGGATTCAGCGTTCACGGTCACGGCGTCAACCCTACGACGGTCCGCCCCGCCGCCCACCCGGCGCCCGGAATCTGAGACACACCGCACCACCCGCCGCCGACGCCGCCCCGGCTCCTCCCGCCCCCCTCGCGGCCTCGCGGCCCCCCGCCCCCCCCGGGGGGGCCGCCGTTCGCGCGAACGGTAGGGCGGTGAGGGCGGGGGCCGGTCGCGGGCCGCCGGGGCTCCAGAAGCCGAAGGATGCCGCCCTTCCCCGCCGGCCGGCCCGCCGCACCGGCGGACGTCGTCCCCGCCGTCCGGGCCCGCCCTCACCTGGTGCCGTTCCGCGGCCGGGCGGGGCGGGCCGGGCACACTCTCCGGAGCCGGCCGGGACCGGAGGGGATCCGCATCGCTTCAAGTATTGACGGTGTACCGACAGGTCTCTACGTTGACGGCATTCTTGAGAGCGCTCTCAAAGAGGAGGGTCCATGCACCTTCGCAGACTTCTGGCCGTCACCACGGCCGCCGGCTTAGCCGCCACGGGCCTCGCCGTGGCGGGGGCGGACAGCGCCGCCGCGGCCACCGTGCCCGTCGGACAGGGCAGTTACAGCGACGCCCGTCCGGCGGGCGCCGCGGGACCGCAGAACAACAGCGGCGCCCCCGTCACCCCCAAGGTCACGGCCGCCGCCGCGGACCGGCCCGTGCCGACCAACGACTGGTGGTCCTCCCTGGCCTTCCAGCGCTTCGCGAGCAACCCGTACTCCGAGAACATGTACGGCCACCCCCTCACGTACAAGGCGGTCTCCGGCGGACTGGAGGTCGGCTACCCCACCGCCTCGGCGATCGTCGGCGACGGCCGCCAGTACGAGTTCCCGCACCAGCGGGATCTCACCGTCGGTCTGGACGGCCTGAACTCCCCCGACGCCAGGGCCCACGACTGGAGCGACTGGACCGTCACGCCCCAGTGGTCCGACGGCTCCCGGACCTTCCGCGCCACCATCGGCCACGGCATGCCGTTCGTCTACGCCCAGGGCAGCGGCGGCGCCGCGCGGATCACCACCGCCGGCCCGCCCGAGGTCTTCGCCGACGACGGCAACGTGCTCGGCGTCACCGTCGCCGGCCACCACTACGCCCTCTTCGCACCCACCGGCAGCGACTGGACGGTCTCGGGGAACGACATCCGCGCCGGCCTCGGCGGCAAGGACTACTTCTCGCTGGCCGTCCTGCCCGGCACCGACGCCCTGGCGGACTACCGCGCCTACGCCTTCAGCTTCGTCACCGGCTCCAGGGCGACCTGGGACTACGACGAGAAAGCCGGCACGGTGCGCGCCGGCTACACCCTCACCACCACCGCCAAGGAGGGCACGGAGACCGGCACCCTCCAGGCCCTCTACCGCCACCAGTGGCTGCACACCACCGATGCGCTCACCCCGTACACCTACGTCTCGCCGCGCGGCACCATGAAGGTGCGCGAAGGGAGGAGCTTCACCACCGAGCAGCAGGTGACCGGCGTCCTGCCCGGCCTGCCGAAGACCTCCGGCCCCGACACCGCCCGCCTCAAGAGCTACCTCGACGAGGCCGTGAACTCCGGCGATCCGTTCAACGGAGCCCGGGACACCTACTGGACCGGCAAGGCCCTGGGCAAACTCGCCCAGCTCGTCCCGATCGCGGACCAGCTGGGGGAGACGGCTTCCCGGGACAAGCTGCTGGAGCTGATCAAGGGGCGGCTGGAGGCCTGGTTCACCGCCGGCGGGGAGGCCGAGTTCTCCTACGACGCGGACTGGCGCACCCTCACCGGCTACCCCGCCTCCTACGGCAGCGACAAGGAACTCAACGACCACCACTTCCACTACGGCTACTTCGTGCTGGCGGCCGCCGTCGTCGCCCAGCACGACCCGGAGTGGGCGGCGGACTCCGCCTGGGGCGGCATGGTGGACCTGCTCGTACGGGACACCGCCAACGCCAGCCGGACCGACGCCATGTTCCCCTTCCTGCGCGGCTTCGACGTCTACGCCGGGCACAGCTGGGCCGCCGGACACGCCTCCTTCGCGGCCGGCAACAACCAGGAGTCCTCCTCGGAGTCGGTCAACCTCAGCGCCGGTCTCGTCCTGTGGGGCTCGGCGACCGGCGACACCGCGCTGCGCGACCTGGGCGTCCACCTCCTCACCACGGAGTCCGAGGCCATCGCCCAGTACTGGTTCGACGCCGACGAGGAGGTCTACCCCGGCGACTACACCCACGACATCGTCGGCATGGTGTGGAGCAGCGGCGCCGCCTACGCCACCTGGTGGACCGCCAACCCCGAGGAGATCCACGGCATCAACGTCCTCCCCGTGACGGGCGGTTCGCTCCACCTGGCCCGCGAGAAGGACGCCATCCGGCGCAGCATCGCCGAGATGGAGCAGGAGAACGGCGGCCCGGCCACGGAATGGCGCGATCTGCTGTGGGAGTTCCAGGCCCTGGCCGATCCGGCGAAGGCCAAGGCCGCCTGGGACGCCACCGGCGGCGCCTACACCCCGGAGGAGGGGGAGACCAAGGCCCACACCTACCACTGGATCACCACGCTGGACGCGATCGGGGCCCCCGACACCTCCGTCACCGCCGACAGCCCCACCGCCGCCGCGTTCACCAAGGGCGACCGCCGCACCTACGCGGCCCGCAACGACACCGGCTCCGATCGGACGGTCACCTTCTCCGACGGCGCGGTCCTCAACGTCCCCGCCCACTCCTCCGCCTCCGGCGACGGCACGGACACCCCGCTGCCCGAGGACCCGGACCCCACCCCCACCCCCACCCCCACCGACCCGGAGCCCACGCCCACCGAC
>NZ_JAGPXX010000012.1 GCF_018070345.1 Streptomyces sp. F63 | reverse complement strand
CGCATCGACGGCATCTGCCACCCCCAGGACATCTCGGCCAACAACGGACCCAGACTCCCGCAGCAACCGTTATCTCATGCCTGACCAGCAGAAACTGCACATGAGGTTCGGAAAGAGAACGGCCTCTAAGGGTTTGGGGAGGTCTTCCAGTAGTCGCGGAGCATTTCGGTGGGCCAGCTCGGCTGCCGTACCTCTCCTTGGGGCGCGAACTCCTGGAACCAAGGTGCGAGGTCGACGACCGGGGTGCCGTCGACGGCGTCCAGGTCGGTGACGTGCAGGTCACGCCCGTCGACCTTGAGGAGGCGGGGGAAGGCGAGACCCAGCCGGTTCGGACGGCGCATGTTGCGGTGCACGAAGGTGCCTGTTTCCGGCCATTCCGGGTTGTTCCGGGGGCTGCGGACGCCGATGTGTTCCTCGGCTCGGCTGACCAGGTGGAAGTGGAAGACCACCGTGAGGTGACTGAATTCCTCGATGCCCTGGAGGCTCTCGACGGGGTACTCGGGGTGAAGCCGGATGATGGACCGCGTCTCGCCCCAGAAGTCGTCGGTGGGCTCTTTGCGTCCGCCCACGACGGTCGCGATGCTCCGGACTTCGAACGTATCCGCCGCCATGCGGTTGGCCTTCCTGCTGTGGAGGTGAGCGGGGGCGTCATGCCCCAGTCATGGTCGGGTTCTGCTGATTCAAGGGCTCGTACGGAGCAGGGATGCAGTTCGGGTGTCGAGTTCGGCAACTGCGCCGATGCCGCGGTTACGGAAGGGCGAAACAACCCGGCGCATGGTCAACACCGTCTGACGTGCTCGTCCGGACTGGACTCCGCTCATCGCATCGAGTGCTCGCGACCACGTGGAGCAGGCAGCTTCGACGTTGCCCCGGCTGGCTTCGATGGCGCCGAGGTAGCCCAGGGTGACGGCATGGGTCCGGCTGAAGGCCGCCGCCTTGCGAGTGCGCACGCTCCGGCGGAACTCCTTCTCAGCTCCGGCGAGATCGCCGAGATCGCGCAAGGTACAGGCGGTCTCGTGGGCGAGGCTCGCCTCGCCGAAAAAGAAGATACGGCCGGGGTCCTGGATACCGTCGTGAGCCGCGGCGAGGTCGCCTTCGGCACGAAGCAGTGCGGCAGATGCTTCGCGTTTCCGTCCGGCCGCAGCAAGGGCGCGAGCGTGGACGACACCGAGCAGGGCCTTCTCCCGGGGGACAGCGAAGCGGTAGCGGCTGCCGTCCACGGATGCGGCGGCCAGGTCCAGGGCCTGCTGAGGGTGACCGAGGTCGACGGCCTGGTGAGCCATGGCCCGCAGGATGTGGGCGGCCAGCGCCGGGTCCTCGGCTTCCGCGGCCAGTTTGACCGCGAGGGTGAAGTACCGCTGGGCGATGGCGTGTTGGGAGTCGTCGAAGGCCATCCATCCGCTGAGGTACGCCAGCTCACCGGCGGCGGAGTACAGGCGGCGCCGAGTCTGCTCGCTGGTGCAGGAGCCGTTCAAGCACTCGGCGACGTCTGACGTCAGGTATGCGACGACGGCCGCGCGGCCGTGGCCTCCGCCGTGGCGCTGATCGCGTCGGGAGAAGAAGTTCCCCATCTCCTGGATGGCGTCGACATCGCTGCTGCCGACTGCGCGGCCGGTGGTGGTATCCCGAGCGGTGGCGCGTTGCGTCGCTTGCTGCCACCACTGTTGGGAAGGGAGAGCAAGACCGGCCACCGAGTAGGCGGCGGTTCCCAGAACTCGCCGGCGCTCCATGTCCAGCTCCTGTCTGCCCAGGTCGTTCAGCGCGGTCAGCGTATCGACCCGCCAGTCGGGTGCCGTGGCAGCGGCCGGGTCCGGACCGGTGAGTCCGACGTCGGTCAGCGTCACGGGGCGCTTCAAGCCCCGGGACAACGTCTCGCACAAGATAGCGGGCGCCCGGCCGCTCGGCTGCGTGCCCAGAACCCACTGGGAGACGTGCGATCGCGTCGCGCCCGTCCACTCCCGGACGTCGGCCTCCAGAGCCACGCGGACAAATCGAGCGGCGACTTGGGCTTGCGACCAGCCAGTCTCTGCAATCAGCGCCGCGAGCTTGGTGTTCCGTTCACGCGCCATGGTGCACCCCCATTCGCGAAACGATCTTTAGCAGGTTTAGCGGCACCACCGCCCTTGACTGCATACCCACACCGCGTGATGCGCGGTTAGCTCAACGTATCCGCTTCCGGCCACGCCCAACCACAGGAAGGAGGTATCCGGTGAGCCCGACAGCGCCCCGCCTCGCACTGGCCGTCGCTGACCTCCGTAACGCTCCACCCACCGAACAGCGCGCTCGGCAAGGCGTCATTTGTGGTGCGGTAGACGGTGCCGTCCTCATCGGCAGCCCTGAAGCGACGTCAGGCACACCGCGGAGAGCGGCAAGCCGTGAGCCTTACCCGCTTGTGTGCGCAGCGGTGTGGTGCGAGGCGCTCGTCGCCATTGAGGACAACACCAGCGCAGGACGGCGTGGAGAGCGGCGGTGGGACGCGTACGCGGCCCCGTCGCCGCGTGCGGCAATCCAGTGGATGAGGAGGTCGGTGCAAACGGTGACGCCGACCCTCGGCCGACTCCAGAGGCGACATGTGTTCGACCGCTGGGTGCACGGCCGTGGCTCCCTGGAGGACTTCGCCCGCCTGTGCCGGCAACGCCCCTGCTCGCTGACGGTCTACCGGGACGGAGCCGAGATCACCTGGCAGGCCCGCCCGGTGCGGCTGCTCCTCTCCTTCTGATCCCGCCGTCCGGCGACGGCGCCCCTTCCCTACCCACCTGTAGGCCTTCCCGTGCAGTTTCCGAAAGGTCAGTTCCGTGTGTCAGCACCAGCCTCCCTGCCCGCCTGAGGACACCAGCCAGGAGAACGCCCGCCTTGTGGTGCACCACCCCGAACAGGGCTGGGCGCTGCGAAGCGACGGCGCCGTGTTGTTCGAGGACACCGGCCTCCTGCTCGCCAGCGGTCAGGTCATCCACCCGCACCGGCCCCAGCACGCCGGCCACGTGGTCTCCGAGATCCCCGGCCGGAAAACGGCATGAGCACATCCGTATCCCCCTCCACCGTTGCCCGCGCGTACAGGCTGGTGCAGCCGTCCTGCCGGGCCAGCTCCGCCCGCCTGTCCAACTACCTCCTGGGCGGGAAGGACCACTACGAAAGCGACCGGCAACTCGCCGCCAGGCTGTTGCAGGTCGCGCCGTGGCTGGAGCGGGCCGAGGATCTCAACTGCCGGTTCGCCGGCTACGCGACGGCCGTCGCCGCTGACCGGGGCGTGGGCCAGTTCCTCGACCTGGGGTGCGGTCTGCCCCGGCCCTTCGGCCTGGATCTGCACGAGGTGGCCCTGACCTACCGGGACAGGGTGCGTGTTCTGTACGTCGATCACGACCTGCACGTGATCGCGCATGCCAGGGCGTTGATGAACCCGGGCGATCCGGTGGTGGCCGCGCACCTCCCGGCCGATGTACTGGACATTGACCGCGTTCTCTCGTGTGCTGCCAAGGTGTTCGACCTCGGCCGGCCGGTGGCGGTGAGTCTGCACGGCGTGCTGGACCTGTGCCCCGACGACGGCGCGGTGCGCGCCATGCTCGACGCGTTGGTCGCCTGGCTGCCTGCGGGCAGCTGCTTGTCGATCTCCCACCTCACTGGCGACTTCCGTCCCGAGGATGTCTGCCACGTCGCGGCGTTGTGTGCGGAGGCCGGTCTGTCGCTGCGGCCGCGGTCCCGGCAGGAGGTCATCGGCTTCTTCAACGGGCTGGAAGTGCTGGATCCCGGCGTCACCGCGATCAGCGAACAGCTCCGCGGCGCCCTCGCCTTCGCTCATCCGCCGGAGGTGTCCGCCGCCTGGTCCGGCATCGCGGTCAAGCCCTGACTCCTGCCTCCTCCCGAAGACGGTCGGCCTCTGACTGCGGAGAACACCAATCGCACCCGGGGCGACACCAGACCGGCCGCCGGGTCGGGCGTGCCACAAGGGGCCCGTATGCCTTCCCCCGTGGGCTGCGGTAGCGGTGCACCGGCCCGGCGGCCTCCTTCCCCCCTTCCTCTGACCGTTCCTTTGTTACGAGGTCCGATGCTCGACGTACGGCAGTCCTTAGCCGCCCTCATCCTGGGTGCCAGCCTCCTGCTGTTGCTCGGCGTGATGCTCTTCCTGTACCGCTCCCGGCAGGCTGCGCGCCGCGGCCTGGCCACAGCCCGGCGGGATGCCGTACGAGCCACCCGGTGGGCGGAGAACGCAGCGGCTCACGCTCGCCGGCTGGAGGAGGAGACCCGGCATCTGGCCGAGGTCAGGCTGCCGGCGGCGGTGGACCTTCTGGCCCGGAGCCGGACGATGAGCCACCAGCACGACCTTCTCCACTCTGAGTTGGAAGGAAGCGGGGTCGCCGCCCACCACGAGGCGGTCGTGGGACTGCTCGCAGAGGCCGTCCGTCTCACCCACGCCCGGGTGTCCGCCTCGGCCAAGGCCACCGTGAGTGCCGCCGCGAGCCTGATGCAGGGTCTGGCCAACCAGCAGTACGAGCAGACCCACGCACTCGCCCAGCGCTTCGGTGACGACACCGACGTCCTGGAGCAGGTCCTGCGGCTGCAGCACGCCAACGCCCAGCTGCTGCGCCGCTGTCAGAGCCTGGCCATGCTCGGCGGCACCTGGCCCGGTCAGCTCAACGAGGACACCCCGCTCTACGACGTCGTGCGCGGTGCGATGTCGCGGATCGAGGGCCACGAGCGCGTCCAGGTCCAGTTCGACCAGGGCCGGCGAGTGCTGCGAGGCCAGTACGTCGAACCGCTCGTGGCCGCGCTGGCCGAGCTCCTGGCCAACGCCGTGGCTCTGTCCCACCCGGGCACGCAGGTGCGGGTGAACTTCGAGAACGTTCACAACGGCATCGTCATCACGATCGACGACGCGGGGATCGGCCTCAACCCGCACCTGCGCGGGGAGTACAACGCGATCCTCTCCGGCCGGACACCGGTGGACCTGTCCACCATGGGCAACCCTCCCCGCTTCGGTCTCCCCATCGTCGGCGTGATCTGCGCCCGCTACGGCTTCCAGGCCACCCTGGACCGCAGCCCCTACCAAGGCGTCCGCGCGGTCCTCGGCATCCCGACCAACCACCTGGCGCCTCCCCCACAGCCCGGCCGGCCCGGCCCGGAGCCCGCCCCGCTGTCGCCCAGCCGGGAGGCTCCCGCACCGGCGACCCCCTCCGCCCACCTCCCGGAGGCCGCTCCGCCGCCGGGCGCGGCAGACGCAGGCGGCCTGCCGCAGCGGCGCCGGCTCCGGCAGATCACCAGCTTGAACGAGCTCCCCCACATCGCCTCGACCCCGCTGGACCCGCAGACCGCCGCGAGCCGAATCGCCCAGTGGTGGAGCGGCACCAGCGAAGGCCGCACGCCCACCCCCGAGGAAGGACACCACCCGTGAACCCGCCGTCTGACCACGCCGCCGAGGACATCCGCTGGACCCTGGACGATCTGCTGAAGCTGCCCGGCGTCCGCCACGCCCTGGTGCTCACCTCCGACGGCCTGGTCCGCACCCACTCCGACAGCCTGCACCGCGATACGGCCGACCGGATGGCCGCGGCCATCTCCAGCTACCAGGCCGCCGCCCGCACCATGGCCGAGTTCTGCGACGAGCCCCAGGGCTCCTGGCAGCAGGGCGTCACCGAGTTCGACGGCGGCTTCGTCTTCCTGATCGCCGCCGGCACCAACGGCTTCCTCGCCGTGGCCACCAGCAAGAGCGTGGAAATGCACGTGGTCACCGCACGCATGCACCACACCGCCGGCCAGCTCGGCACGGCGATGTCCAGCGACCGGCGCCCGGACGCCGGTCGGCGGCCGTGACCGGACCCGACCAGCCGCCGGGGCTGGTGCGCGGCTACGTCCTCACCGGAGGCCGGACCAAGCCTTCGCGCAACACGCTCGACCTGGTGACGCTGGTCCTGCCCAGCCCCGGCGACCGGGACACCACCAGCCTCACCCCCGAGGAGCAGCGGGTGGTGGAGCTGTGCCGACCCGGCGCGCTGGCCCTGGCCGAGGTCGCCGCTCACCTGGGCCTGGCGACAGCCCTGGTCAAGGTGATCGTCGCCGATCTGACCGACAGCGGGCACGTCACCGCCCGTGCCCCGATCCCGAAAGCCGCCCACACCGACCGGGCACTGCTGGAGAGGCTCCTGCGTGGACTCCACAACTCGCTTTAGAAACCCCGGCACGCACCTGGCCCGCGGGGTGTTCACGGCGTTGAAGATCGCGGTCCTGGGTCCGTTCGCGGTCGGCAAGACCACCTTCGTCGGCACCCTGTCGGAGATACCCCCGCTGCGCACCGAGGAAGTCATGACCCGCGCCAGTGTCGGCGTCGACGACCTGGCTGCCGCCCCGGGGAAGACCACCACCACCGTCGCGCTGGACTTCGGCCGGCTGACCCTGGACGAGCAGACCGTGCTGTACCTGTTCGGCGCCCCCGGACAGGGACGCTTCGAACAGGTGTGGAAAGACCTGCTGACCGGCGCACTCGGCGCCCTCGTCCTGGCCGACACCCGGCGCCTGGAGGAGTCCTACTCCTTCATGGACCTGCTGGAGCGGTACGGCATCCCCTACGCCGTCGCCGTCAACGAGTTCGACCACGCTCCCCGCCACGAGGCGGACGCGCTGCGCGCCGCCATGGACCTGGACGAGCGAACCCCGTTGACGTTGTGCGACGCCCGCGACCGCGCCTCGTCCACCCGGGCCCTCATCACCCTCACCGAGTACCTGCTGTCTCTGGAGCCCGCGTGATCTCCCCGCCACCATCCGGATGCCCCGCCCACACCCCGCCGCCGCCCCGGACCGGCCAGTCCGTGGCCGCGCGGCTGTACGGGCCCGACTTCGCCGCCCGTCCGGAGGCCACCTATCAGGCCCTGCGGGCCCTCGGCCCCGTCGCGTGGGTGGAGCTGGCCCCCGCCACGCCGGCCCTGCTGGTGGTCGACTACTCCGCCTGTCTGGAAGTCCTGCGCGACACCGGCCGGTTCTCCAAGGACTCCCGCCGCTGGCAAGCGCTGAACCAGGGCCACGTGCCCCACGACAGCCCGGCCCTGGCACTGATGGCGTGGCGGCCCAGCGCCCTGTTCACGGACGGTCCCGAGCACGCCCGGCTCTACATCGCCATCACCGACAGCCTTAGCCAGCTCGACCCCCACGAGCTGCACGACACCGTCATCGCCTGCTGCGAACCCCCGGTCGAGGAGTTCGGACCCCGCGGCCGTGCGGACCTCGTCACCGACTTCGCTCTCCAGGTGCCCGGCCGGGTCCTGGCCCGTCTGTTCGGCTGCCCCGAGGACGTCGGCGCCCGCATGGTGCGCGGCGTCGGCGGGTTGATCGACGCCACCGGCGTCGAAGCCCAGGCCGCCTCCCAGGACTTGTCGGCCTGCCTGTCGGAGCTGGTGGCCCTCAAACACCACCGGCCCGGTGACGACCTGACCTCCTGGATGCTCCAGCACCCCGCCGGTTTGAGCGATCAGGAGATGGTCGACCAGCTCGTCCTTCTCGTCGGCGCCGGGACCGTGCCGACGGCCAGCTGGATCGCCTCCGGGCTGAAGCTGCTGCTCGGCGACCCCCGGTTCGCCGGCAGCCTCAAGCACGGCACCGTTCCCGTACAGGTGGCACTGGACGAGGTGCTGTGGCGCAACGCCCCGATGGCGAACTTCTCCATCCACTACGCCGTCGAACCCACCACCGTCGCCGGAACCCCGGTCCTGGCCGGTGTGCCGCTGGTGATCAGCCACGCCTCCGCGAACCTCCAGACCCACCACCTGCACGGTGGCGCCATCGCGCACAACCGGGCCCACCTCGCCTGGTCCGCGGGCCCGCACGCCTGCCCCGCGCAGGACCCGGCCACGGCCATCGCCAAGACCGCGATCGAAACCGTCTTGGACCGCGTGCCGGGGATGCGGCTGACCGTGCGCGACGAGGACGTCCCCTACCGGCCCGGCCCGTTCCACCGCACCCCCGCCTCGCTGCCGGTGAAGTTCGATCCCGTCCAGCCCTCCGCACGGTTTGGAGATCACCGATGACCCAGGCCCGGACCGAGCCCATCGTCCTGGACCCCACCGGGGCCGACCCGCACGCCGAAGCCCGCCTCCTGCGCGACCGGGGCCCGGCCGCCCGCATCGTGCTCCCCGGCGGCTTCCCGGCCTGGTCCATCACCCGCCCCGAAGTCATACGGGCCCTGCTGACCGACGACACCCGCGTATCGAAGAACCCCCGGCACTGGCCCGCCTGGCGCGACGGACAGGTACCCGAGGGGTGGCCGCTGGCCGCCCTCGTCCGGGTCACCAGCATGCTCACTCAGGACGGCGAGAACCACCGCCGCCTGCGCGCCATCAGCGCCCCGGCGTTCGCTCCCCGCCGCATCGAGGCCCTCCGTGCCCGGGTCACAGCCATCACCACCAACCTCCTGGACGCCCTAGAGGCCGCCGCCGATGCACGGCCGGACCAGCCCACCGATCTGTACGAGCGCCTCGCCCACCCCCTGCCCACCAGGCTGATCTGCGATCTGTTCGGCGTGCCGGACAGGTTACGTCCGGACGCCCTCCGGGCCGTGGACGGCGTGCTGGCCACCGCCGCCACCCCGCAGCAAGCCGCCGACACCATCCAGAACCTGGACGCGGTGATGGAGGCCCTACTGCAGGAGAAGGAAGCCGAACCAGGCGACGACATGGCCACCGACCTCCTCACCGCCCGCGACAACGACGGCCGACCACTGACCCGACGGGAGATGCTCGACACCCTCGCCCTGATGATCGGCGCCGGAGCCGAGACCGCCGTCAACCTCATCGCCTACGGCATCGCCGAACTCCTGACCCACCCCGACCAGCTCCACCTGGCCGCCTCCGGTGAAGTGCCCTGGGGACGCGGTGGTGGAGGAGGTCCTCCGGCTCCACCCACCGATCACGCATATGCCCCTGCGGTTCGCCACCACCGACATCCACCTGCCAGGCCAGAAGGACGGCGAGCCGGACGTGGTGATCCGCGCGGGCGAGCCGATCCTGCCCGGATTCGGCGCGGTCGGCCGCGACCCCGACCTCCACCACAACCCGGACACCTTCGACATCACCCGCACCACCAAAGCGCACATGGCCTTCGGCCACGGCCCCCACTACTGCCTCGGCGCAGCCCTCGGCCGCATGGAAGCCGCCGTCGCCTTGCCGGCCCTGTTCGACCGGTTCCCCACCGCGCAGCTCGCGGTCCCCCGCGCAGAACTCACTCCCTTGCCCTCGTTCATCGCCCACGGCCTGTCCACACTCCCCGTCCACCTCACCCTCCCGGTGACGTGATGCGGCCTGGCCGCCCCGCGGTTACACCGCATACCGCTGACCTCACCTCCGACCGCTGTAGTGACAGAAGGAATCTCGATGCCCATTCCTGAGCCCGCCGCGCCCACCGACACCGCCAACCGCGCTGAGCTCGGCGACCACGCCGAGATGACCTGGCGCCCCGACGGCCCGCACACCGCCGTGACCGTCGACGGCTCCCTGGACGTCTATGCGGCCCCGGCCTTGCGCACGACGCTGTGTGCTCTGGCCGAGGAGACGACTGGAGACCTGGTCCTGGACATGCGGGACGTCGACTTCCTCGACTCCACCTGCCTCGGAGCGCTCGTCAGCGCGGTGAAGAAGCTGCGACCACAGCCGGGCCGGACGCTGCGCATCGTGCCGAGCTGCCGCGTCAGCAAACTCCTGCGCATCACCAATCTCACCAAGATCATCCCCGTCCACGAAGGACTGACCGACGCGCTCCGGGCTGCGGATTGCACAATGATCGACGGCCTTCTACGGCCGGCAGAGGTCATCCTGCTCGGCCAGCACGAGTTCACTCCGACCGGTCCCTACATCTCTCTCCACCTGCGCCTGCGGGAAGGAGCAACAACGGTCAACGCCGTGCGGGACCGCAACCATCACATCGGCCCGGTGCTGATCTGCCACGACCACGACCTCGTACAGATCCTCCTCGCCCCCAGCGCGACAGCGGATGCCTTGGGCGATCTGCCCACTGTTGTGGCCATCACGGAGAACACCACCGACTGCGGACCCCACCAACGCCCACCCACCTGGGTCGTGCCCGCCCACGGCCAGGGGGCGGCACTCCGCACCGACGCGGCAGCCCTCCGCACCCTCCTTACCGGGCCGGCGCCCGCAACAGGAACCACGACGGAGTCCTCCCCTGAGTGGTGGACACACTGATATTGGATTTTGCTTGATCCGGAGGAGGCGAGAAGACCACCGAACGCCGCGGCGCCGCCGCCAGCCCGGCGCCGAATCGGCAGATGCTGGCTGGGATCAGGGCGCTTTGGGGGTCTCGACCCGCTCGGTGGCGACTTGGTTAAAGCACTCGGCCGGACATCAGCGAACGGCCACGGCCTGCACCTCGTCGACGACCAACTGGCGCTGCGCCCTCGTGACCTGGCCAGGTACCACACCGGCCTGGCCACCCCCTTGCCACTCAACATCCCAGAACACCTCAACGGATACGGTGAAGGCTCCGCCGGGCCGCCCCACCGACGCTCGCCGATAGGTGTATCCGCAGTCTGGCGACGACGCCCCGGGGTCGTGCGCCGACAAGTACGGCGTCCCCGGCCCTCGGCACACAACCCGGCCGCCCTCCCCCATTGACCACACAGCCCTGCGCGGCCGCGCCGTCGCGGTCACCGATACGCCCTCCACGGCAGCCGTCACGGAGACCGGACCCCATGTCGAACGCTCCACCCACATCCACGTGGGTACATGCACTACCTGCACGGACTCCGCATCCGGACTCGTACGGATCACAGGGTCCGGCAACGTCAGACGCTGCACCGCCCGCTGTACCACCGTCTCCAGCGGGACCTGTGGACCTCCGCCGGACTTTGGCTTCGCAGTCTGCTTCACCCCGTCGAACCGGGGCAGAATCCCGAACCCTCCACCGAGGTCGGCTTCCCATCCCGTGGATACCAAGGTGGGGAGCGGGCTGGGAGCACGCTTTCCAGCCGCCCCTGCCACTCCCGCTTTCGGCGCTCCTCGACCCTGGTCTGTCCCACCCTTCACCCTGTCGGCTTCAGGGCGCCGAACACGTTTCGCCTCCGCGTCACATCGGCCAGCTGCGCAAGTAACGCCAGCAAAGTGCTGGATCGTCTCATCCGCCCGTGCCACGGGGGCCTGCAGGACTCCGGCCCAGCTGCACATGAGAACGATCACCGCCACGGCTCTGCGCGGTGCATCCGAAGCTGCCGTCAGCATGACCCGGCCTCGTGGAAGTAAAGCTTGGAGACCTTCCAGGAACCGCCGTCAAGGCGCACGGTGGCGTCAGCCCGGCTATGGCTACCAGGTACGTCGTTCTTCAGCTTGCCATCGGGCTTGTACTGCAGCCAGCCGGTCCCGTCCACACAGTCTTGGACGGTGACCTCCCGGCTCGATGAAGAGACGACGCTGGGGTCCACCCGGGGCTTCCCCTTACTGATGACCTGCTCCTCCTTGGCCTTCCGCAAGCCGTGCTCCATCAGGGCCAGAGCATCGCCCGTTGCGTGATCGTCAAGCAGCGGCGAGTAGGCATCAGAGGTTTCCGACGCGATAGCCAGGTCGCGCCACATGGCGCGGTAGGCAACCAGAGCTGGCTCGTGCTTCGGGTCGGACGGAGAGGACTCGGGACCTTTCGCCGTCACCGGTAGCGGCTTGGCCTCCTGCTCCTTTCCCTGTCCAGAGCAACCGCCGAGAACGAGTCCGGCGACGGCCACACTGGCCGCCGCCTGGGTCAGAAGGAACCTTCGTTCCATGCCCGGCTTCTCCACTACCCGTCACTTCCTCCACCCGCTGAACACTCTCCGTGATGACGCGTGGCCGGAATTCTCCCTGCCGCACGTGTCAACGCTCCGAAGGAGGTGGCGGTTTCGATCGGTTTCGGCCATATTCACACCCACTATTCCTTGCCATGACGCAGAGGTTGCCCCAGCCAGCAGCGCTTCGGGGTGGCCGTGGCCAGTTCGAACTCCGAGTGCAACGGTGGTGGCGCTGGCCTTGGTGAAGAGAGCAAGCTTCTCGTGGTCACACGCCCACCAGTGCCGGATGCACATGAGGTCGTTGTCCTGGTTCCGGAGGACGAAGACGTGTTGTGCGAGTACTTCCTGTGCGAATACCTCGCCGAGGCCAAGAACAGCGACGCAGCCGAGAACATAGACGTCATGTGGACTCCCAGAAACGCGGAGACCCGCTTCATCGCCGTCGCTACGACCGTCCTGGCTTTGTCCACGAGAACGGGCTCTGGTCCCCTTCTAAGGGGGAGGTCACGGAAAGTGAGTATGTGGCGTGTGGTGAGATGGCCGGACTCCGCCGTTGATCCGCTGGGAGGCCGTCGTGACGTCTTTGTTCCCATCCCTGACTCGTGCCTTGGCCGAGGCTTTGGTCAATGTCCTGTGGTTCATCGACGGTAGCGAAGACGAGCAGATGGATCCCGACGACGCGGTCAAGGTGCTGGAAGGCGTCGCCCACGTGGTCAGCACACTGCCTGGTGATCAGCGACAAGAACTGATCGAGCTGGTCGGGGAGATGGCAGCCGCCGAGACCGACCCGGCTCGTCGCGAGTTCCTGGAAGAGTTCCCGGAAGGCTTCGGGTTGATCGACGATGTGTCCTGAGCACTTTCAGGAGAAGAGGCTTGCGCAAGAGTTCGAAGCCGGCGCGGCCGAACATCTGGCGTTTCAGCATCTTGATGCGGTTGACATGACCTTCGACGACTCCGGAGTTCCAGGGCTGTGAGAGTCCAGCGGTGACGGCGTCAAGGTCGCGTTCAAGGTGCCTGGCGAATCGCTGGAGGCTGGGCAGGCCGGCGGTGGTCGCCGCTTCGATCCATGCCGGCAGGTGGTGGCCTGGAACCGCAGGTAGGAGCCGATGTAATCAACCTGACCAGCATTCGCACCCCAGGCAGACCGCGCGCGCTGCGGTGGCCCGAACCTCGACCCGGGCCACGGCGTCGGCCACTTCGACCGACTCCACCAACACGCCCTTGACCGAGGAGAACAGCAGATCATCCAGTTGCGGCGGGACTTGCCTCACAGCGAAGGACTGTCGCCCACACCACCGGCCAGTCGGGCGACTTTCGGCGAACTCAACCGGCATCACGCGGAGGTCGAAAGTCACCTTGCGTACACGACCACAGGAAGTGGACCAGAGCCCGTTCTCGTGTACAGAGCCAGTCGTCCCATCCGTCCTGGAGGAGCAGACGTGACGCAAGAGAACACGGACGAACGGCCGGGCATCGCGGCTGCGATCGTCGTAAACGAGGGACGTGTGCTGATGGTGCGCCGCCGGGTCAGCGAGGGGCAACTCTCCTGGCAGTTCCCGGCCGGGGAGATCGAGCCCGGCGAGGCCCGGGAGGACGCCGCCGTGCGGGAGACCCAGGAGGAGACAGGGCTGACCGTGGCGGCTGTGCAGCTGCTCGGCGAGCGCATCCACCCGAAGACGGGACGGCTGATGTCGTACACCGCTTGCGAGGTGGTGGACGGTACCGCTCACGTCGCGGACACCGAGGAACTCGCCGAACTTTCCTGGGTCGCCCATGGCGAAATCCCGCAGTACGTGCCGTACGGGCTCTTCGAACCGGTGCAGGACTACCTCAACACGGCCCTGCCCTCCTGAACGCCTCGGAGCCAGATACCACATCCCCCTGCCAAAGCCGCGGGGTGCAACGAGGAGGACCGTGGGGTGCGGCCGGCGGTTGCCTCATGACAGGTCCCTTTCACCGCTTCGACGTAGTCAGGGGGGATTGATCTCTTCCAGTCTGCCCAAGGTCCGGGCCAGGCGGAGGGCGAGGCTGCGGCCCTGGTCGGGGCCGTCGGCGTAGCCGCGGCAGATCGCGGGCTCGGTTGTTCCGAGGGTGGCGTGGCAAGGGATGTGTCCCTCGCGGGCTCGGGCTTCGGTGACCATGCGGGTGACCCGGCCCGGTTCGAGATGCATCGGGTTGCCGGGGCGGAAGATGCAGGTGGTGCACATCCGGGCGCACAGGCGGACGGCGCCGGTGGCCGGGTCGGCCACGTCGGCGTTCAGCCCTTCCCTCTCTGGTTCGACACCGTCTTCCGTCAGGTCGGGTTCCGGGGTACCGCCTTGGTGAGGCTGGAGGTTCGGGATCATCGGCGTCCCCCGCAGCCTGCGTGGCTGCAGCCGCCGCAGCAGTCTCCGCTGTTGCACTCGCACGGGCAGAGCCCCGTCGCCGTCGTACTGCCTCGGCGTGCGGGTGGCCTTCTGCGCTTTTCCGCGGCATGACCGGTGGGAGCCGGTGTGTCGTTGGGAGCCGGGGCTGCGCGTCGGGCGGCTGCCGTGAGCAGTGCGGTGCGGGCAGTGTGGGGCAGCCGGTCCGGTGTGTGCTGCTGGTGCTCCGGGTGCGGGTCACCCGGGATGTGCGGGGTGTGTGCGGAGGCTGCCCGGTGGCCGGCGGCCTGCGCCCTGGCTCGGGTGAGGTCCGGCGGTTGCTGGGGGGTGTGGTCGGAGGACCGGACTTGGTCCGCTGCGTGGGCCAGCAGTTCGGCAGGGCGGGGGAAGCCCTCGGTGCGGCCCGGGTCGAGGACGGCGCGGGCGGTGGTGTGGGTCTGGTGCTCGGCGCGTTGCTGCGGGGAGTTGGTGCCAGGCATGGGTGTGGCTCCTGTTCGAAGGGGCCGGGGGCCCGGGTGGCCGGGCCCCCGCTGGGTCAGCTGCGCGTGGTCAGGGCTTGGTGCGCCGGACGACTGCCTGGTAGCTCTCCAGGACCACGATGACCTGGCGCACCTGTTGGGCGAGGCGGGCGGCGTGCAGGTCGGTGGTGTGGCCCGCGTTCTGGAGCAGGCCGGTGGCCGGTGCGAAGAGCGGCTCCTGGCTGGGGGCGAGGGCGTGGTCGAGGCGGTCGCGCACGTGGGCGGCGTGGCGGAGCAGTTTGCGGTGGAGGCGGTCGGCTTCGCGGGCGGTGCGCCAGAGCAGGTCGGCCAGTTCGCCCAGCGCGGTGCCGTAGGCCTGGCGGTGGCGGCTCAGGGCTTGGTAGCCGTGTTCGCCGAGGGCTACGCGCAGGGCGTAGGTGCCCGGTGCGGGGCGGTCGGCCGGGCCCGGGTGGGGCGGGACGGCTGGGATTCCCGTGTGGGCGTCGACCTTGTCGTCGGCCGGGGTGGCCGGGCGGGGGATGCGGATGGGGTCGGTCATGGCTGTGGGTTTCCTTTCAGGAGGTGTGGGGTGTGAGGGGTCAGGAGGTTTCGCCGTAGGGGCAGGCGGTGGCGTGGCCTTCGTCGCGCGGGAAGGTGTCCGGCAGCGTGGCCAGGCACAGGGCGTCTCCGCGTGGGAGCGGCGGGCGGGCCAGGTGGGTGCCGAGGTCGGCCAGGTGCCGGATTTCGGCGACCGGTACGGGGGCGGAGCATTCGGGGCAGGGGCCGAGGAGTTCGAAGGCTTCGTCGTTGTAGAGCGGGGAGCGGGCGAGGAAGACGTACTGCTCGCCGGTGTCGGGGCAGGTGGCGGTTGCCAGGACGGGCTCGCCGGGGGTGGTGCGGCGGCGGAGCCAGTCCGGGGTGACGGTGATCTGGTCGGGGTGGAGTGCGAGGGCGGCGGCCAGCCGTACGGTGATCCGGGCGTACTGCTCGCCCCGGTGGCGGCCGTAGAGGCTGAGTTCGGTGGAGTAGCGGAGGAACACGGCTGCGGCGTGCGCGCGTTCGGCGATCGAGGTCATGTGGGCTCCCTTCGGTGGGGGTGGGTTGTTGCGGGGTGGGTGCCGCCCCGGGCTGGCCCCGGGGCGGCACGGGTCATCAGGGCTGGGCGGCGGCGAGGGCGGCGGTGGCGGCCTTGCCGATCGCGGTGGCTGCCTGGGCGGGGTGGGTGAGTTCGAGCACGGTGGCGCCGGGCAGCGGGCGGGGGTCGGGGTCGAAGGCCAGCCAGAGGACGGCGCATCCGGCTGCGCGGAGGGCCGTGAGGCGTTCGGCGGCTCGGGCGGCTTCGCCGGGGGTGTAGTAGCCGTCCGAGGCGATGACGAGGAGGCGGCCCGCGCCGGGCTGGGTGAGGTCGACTCCGGCTGTCAGGGCGTCGGTGGCTTCGGCGAGGCTGTGGCCCATTCCCTCGGCTGCGAACCGGGTGACGGCTCGGGGTGTGCGGCCCGGTGCGGTGATCGCGGTGACCGACCGGTCGTAGGCGACGGTAGCGCTGCGCGAGTCGGGGTCGGTGAGGGAGACGGCCTTGGCGACGATCCAGGCGGCCGAGGCGATCGGTGCTGCGGCGATGTCCATGGATCCGGAGACGTCCACCGCGATGCCCACCCGTAGCGGCGGGGTGGGGCCGGACCGGTGGACGGTGCGCGTCCACGGGGTCGCGGTGGGGACGGCTCCTGCGGCCCGTTGCGCGTCCCGGGCGAGGGCTTGGCGCATGTTGAGGCGTCCGGGCGGGACCGCCGAGGCGGTGTGGGTGGTGGTGCGTTCCCGGTAGGCGGCGGCCCGCAGGGCTCTGGCCAGTTGTCCGGCGGCGGCCTTCTCGGCGCCGGTGGGCGGGCGGGTGTCGATCACCGGGGAGCGGCCGCGCTGGCCTCGGCCGGGTTTGCCGGGGGTGTGGGGGCGTCCGCCGGAGCCGAAGACCTTCTCGGCTGTCTGTGCCGCCTGCCGCGCTTGGGCGGCCTGGGCGGCCTTCGCCTGCTTCCGGGCGGCGCGGGCCGCGTCGATACGTGCCTGGGCTGCGGCCTGCATAGCCTCGTTCGCGGCCACCGTGGAGACGGTCTTGCCGATCGCCTCGGCCAGTTCCGTGGATGCTTCGCCGTTGGGGTCGGGGGCTGGTTCCGGTCCTGCCGGGTCGGTGCCGAGTGCCTGGCACCAGGCTCGGGCGTGCTCCAGCATCGTCTGCCCGTCCTCGTCCCCGGTGGTGTGGGAGGCGGTCCAGATCGCTGCGAGGGTTTCCACCAGGTCGGCGCCGAGGATGCCGGTGACCGTGTTCTCCAGGGTTGCGGTCTCGTCCGGGTCGAGGATTCCGGCGTCCCGTCGGGCGAGGAGGAGTCCGGCCGCCATGGCGGCCTGCCACCGGTCGGCGAGGGGCTGGCTGGTGAAGTCCTTCAGGACCAGGGTGGTGACGGCGGCTCGCAGGTAGCGGCGGTCGCCGGGGCGGCGGCCGAGGTGGGCGCGTTCGGCGCGGGATTCCTCCAGTACGGCCCCGGCCGCGTCCAGGGCCGTGCCGCGCAGCGCGGGCGGGGTGTTCCACCGGCTGTGCGCGGCGTGCGCGGCCTCGTGGGTGAAGGCGCCCCAGGCGGCCGGGTAGCGGTCCTCGTCCCCGGGGCGCAGGGGGTCGATGGTGGGCGGGCTCAGCGGGGCGAAGAGGGCGGCGTCGATCTCCAGTTGGGCTGCGGTGGGGTAGAAGGCGGCCGGGGCGCCGGAGCGGGTGCCGATCTCGCAGGTGACGAGGACGTCCTCGCGTCCGGCGAGCTCCGGCAGGCGCTCGCTCAGGGCGGCGGCGATGCGCAGCCACTCCCCCGCGTGCGGGTGGCAGGGCGGTTCGAAGGCGGGGCCTCCGTCGTCCTCCCAGCGGGCCAGGTCGAGTTCGGCCTCGGTCATGGCGGGTGGGGCGGTCTGGATGTGGGCCTGGGTGTGGGCGGGCATGGCGGGGCGGTCCTTCCTGGAAGGCGGTGGGTGGGGTGAGGGGGCGGGGCCGTTGTCAGAGCTGGCGGCCCAGGGCCAGGGCGGTGATGGGGCGGCCGGTGGCCTTGGTGACGACCTCGGCGACCGTGTCGCGGTCTTCCAGGGGGGCGATGCCGACCAGGTTGGCGAAGGCTGCCTCGGTGCCCAGGACGTCGGCGATCTTCTGGAAGGCGATCAGTTCGCGTAGTTGCGGTGCCCAGCCGGTCTCGCCTGCCTGCTGGCTGGCGGCGAGGTGCCGGGCGATGCGCACCGCTGTCCGGTTGATCTTCAAGGAGGCGGCCAGGTCGTAGTCGGAGCCCACCTGGATCTGCACCGAGAACCGGCTGGCCAGGGCCTCGGTGAGGACCGCGCCGTGGACGCCCGGGTTGTGACCGGCGATCACGTAGAACCCGTCGGCGGCGGTGATCGTCTCGCCTTTGTGGGCCTTGACCTGGATCTGCCTGCGTCCGTCCATGGCCGGGTACAGGGCCGCCAGCACCTTCGGGGAGATCAGGGTGGCGTCGTCCAGGAGGAGGGCCCGGCCTTCCTGCATGGCGGTCACCAGCGGTCCGTAGATGAACTCGTAACCGCCGCTCGCCGTTTGGGTGTATTCGCCGATCAGGTCGCCGACCGTGGTGTCGCCGTCGCCTGCGACCGTGATCAGGTCGGGGAAGGCGGCCTCGATCAGGGAGGTCTTGCCCGTGCCCGGCGGCCCGTACAGCAACACGGGCACCTGCCCGGCCCGTAGCTTGCGCAGGGCCTCTACGTCCGGCAGTTCCGCCAGCGCGCGGGGGTGGTAGGGCTGCCCGTTCGGGCGGATGACGGGTTCGGGCCGCCCGCCCGGTGGCGGGGTGACGGGTGCCGGTGGGGCTGCCTGTGCGTTGGGTGTTGGCGCGCCGTGGGAGTTGGGTGCCGTCCGTGTCGCGCGGCGCGCGGCGGCGGCCGTGGCCGAGGTCGCCCGGTACATGCGCGGCTGTGAGCCGACCCGTTCCGCCTCGCCCCGGTTCACCAGGGTTTCGCAGGCGTTGCCGACGGCCCCGCCGGAATGCCCCAGCATCCGGGCCAGCGCGGTCACGGTGAACTGTGCGGTCGTGTTCGCCACCAGAACCTGCGCGATCCTCGCGCGCAGTTCGCCCGGGCGCGCCTTTCCTCCGGGGCTCGGCGGTGAGGTCGGGGCGGCGGTCCCGGGGACCGGGGTGGCCGGAGTCGGCATGGGCGTCGGCGTCGGCACGGTGGTCGGGGTGGGTGCGGAGGAGGGGGCGGCGGCACCGGTCATCGAGCGTTTCCTTTTCTCCGGCCGCCAAAGGAATCCGCGATGCGGACTGAAAGCGCATCCCCATTCTTTGGGCGCACTCCACCCGTTATCCGTTTAGGACCGGACACCTTTAGCGGGATTTCTCGTTCCCGGCCCTTCCGGGAACAATTGAAATATAGCTCGCCCCGCACCCCTCTTGAAGTCGGATTCCGGCTCGGAAATGCTGGAATTCTCGCGAATTCACGACGGGAATTCAGGGGAATTCGCGGTCACACGACGTCTTGTGTCGTGGTCGGCGGCGTGCACGACCGATGTCCAGGTCACCGGTGCACGCCGACGCCGTGTCGCGCGCCGCGCGTGCCCGGTGTGGCGCGGTCCCCGGCGCGGTCCCCGGCGCGGTCCCCGGCGCAGCCGCACCTCGGATGCATGGGGTCGTGCCGCGCCAGCGTGGGTGGGTATGAGGGTTTGCCAGAGGAAGGAAGTGTGAGCCGGGGAAGCGGGGGCGCGGACGCGGGCCGGTGTTCGAGGGCAGGCAGGTCCGGGTTGGAGGTCGCGGTGCCGGCCGGACCATCCGTAGATCGGGATGCGTTGCTGCACCGATATACAGTCGGCCTCGCCAGCCGATGGCTCGCAGGGGCTCCGACCTGTGCTTACGCCCGCGGACGGGGTGTCGTGTCCAAGCGCGTACACGCAAGCGACGCCGGATACGACGCCTGATACGACGGGTGGAATGCCACTGCGTCCCTCACCTCAGACCGGCATGGCGCGCAGGGTCTCGGACGTGTGCGGCTACCGGGTCTGGCGGGCGTGACTCCTGGGCGCGATGAGGGCCCGGGTCGCCGGCTCTGGCTCGACTCCGAGGTCGTCGAGGTGCCGCTTGAGACGGGTGTAGGTGTGCCGGGCTGCGTCGTGTCGCCCAGCGGCCTGGTAGAGGCGGATGGCGTGCTGGGCAAGCCGCTCGTGGTCCGGGTGGATGGTGCTCAACTGCTCCAGCATGGCCAGGACCGACTCCTGGACGCCGGGGGCGGTGCCGGGCTGTTCGGCTTTGCGGGCCAGGCGGAGAACGGCATCGGTGGCCTGAGTGGCGAAGTACTCACGGATCGCGTCGGCCCAGAGGTAGTCGCCTCCCTGGGCGAACGGTCCACGGTAATGAGCCAGGGCCTCGCCGACAGCCGAAACAGCTTCGCTTTCCGCGTCCTTCACCTGCACTGACAAAGCATGCTTCATCTTTCTGCTGAACTGTGCGATATCCGTTTCTACGAGTTCCGGGTGCAGTTTGTGAAGTTCTCCCTGCAGCAGGACGAATTCCTGGCCGGTGACATCCGTCGCGGCGCGCAGTGCACGGCGGACCGCGCGGCGCAGATTCTTCAGTGCGTTCTGAATGCTGTCCGGTTCGAGTTGGAGTTTGTCGGCGATGTCGGTGGCGAGGAGGCCGGCGGGGTGGGCGGCGAGCAGGGCCAGGAATTCGTGGACCTCGGGCCGGAGGTTGGTGCCGATGGGGTCGCGATGGCCGCGGGCGTAGAGGGTGATCGGCCCGAGGACCTGGAGGCTGACCGGCTTGGCCTGGGCCGGCTGTGGCACGGCGGGCGGGGGTGGGGTGGCCGGGGCGTCCTCCGGTGCAAGGTCGGTCGTGGCTTCTGAGTGTTTCTCGCGGGGGCGTGTGCTCGGGGCGGGGAGGACTCGGAGGCGGGGGCGTTCGCCGTGGGCGGTGAGGAGGACTTCGGTGACGTCCCGCCCGGCTTCGGGAGTGAGGTGGTACAGCCGCAGGTGTTCTGCAGGCTCCCGTCCCTGCTCCGTACCGGGGCGGTTGGTGATTCCGTCGTCGGTGATGTGCCAGGTCTCGGCGCCGGGCAGTGCGGTGGCGAGGGTGAGGACGACCAGGGTGTCGGGATTGCTGCGGGCGGCCAGCGTCTGCAGTTCGCCGAGGTGGGCCGCGTCGGGCGCGGTGAGCAGGACAAGAGTGCCTGGCCCGGTCTCCTGAGCGGGTGCGGGGTCGGTGGCGGTCGCCCCGGTGGCGTCGGCGGAGGCTTCGCGTTCGTCCTGTGCGCGGGCGTGGGTGATCAGGTGCCGTTCGGCGGCCTGGATGGCCTGTGCGGTGTCGGTGGTCTGGGTGAGAGCGGTGAACTGCGGTGGTAGTCCGGGGAGCAGTTGCTCGGCCACGTCCTCGGGGACGACGGCTTGCACCTGCGGAGGCTGGGGACGGCGGCGCTCCGCGGCGGTGAGGATGCCGATGAGCAGGGCTCGGGCGGCGTTCTCGGCGCCGGGCCCGGACCAGGTGCATCCTCCGGGGCGGGCCAGTTCGTCGAGGGTCACCTCGGTGTTGTCCTGGACGCCGATGGTGACGGTGCCGGTGTCACGAGGTTCCTGCGGTGGGGTCCGACGGGCGATCAAGGCGTCGGGGTCCTGGGGTTGGCGGTGCAGCGTGGCGGCATGTGCCGCTTGAGCTGCCTTCTCCACCAGCGGGCTGAGGGTGGGCGTCTCCGGTTGCGGCTCCGACTCCGTGCTGGGCTTACGGAGGCGGCTTCGGTGCCAGTACCAGTAGCGCCGAGCAGCAAGGAGGCCGGCCGCCGCGGTGATACCGAGCAGGCTCGCCTCGCCGAGGCTGATGGCCGCGGGCCCCTGTTGGGTGTCCGCTTCCCGCGCTTCGGCGTCGCCTTGCTGGGCAGGGCTCGCCGACATACTCGGTTCCCGCCTCTGGTGGCCAGGCTCTGTATCCCCGCCCGGAGCCGTGTCGTTCAGCGGCTCTTCTGCTTGTGGTGCCGCAGGAGCGCCTGCTTTGGCATCAGGGCTGTGGGGCGACGCTGGCTGTGGGGTGGCGGTCTGGGGGACGGGGATGGTCAGCCGCCAGCCGGGCAGGATGCGGTCGGGATCGCTGAGCCGGGCTCCGTCACTTTGGAGCCGGTCCTTGTTCAGGGCGTAGATCCGGGGCCATTTGCAGGCGTCTCCCAAGTGCGCGTGCGCGATGTCCCACAAGGTGTCGCCTTCGGCCACCGTGTACTCGATGTGCCGCACGGCGCCCGTCTCTGCCTTGGGTCCGGTGCGCCCCTTTCCCGGATCGCTTGTGGTCGTCCGCGCGCTGGCAGCGCCGGGCGTGGAGCGTGGAGAGGCAGTCTGCTGGTCGAGGGCCGGGATGAAGGGGGCCGTCGCGGTGAACTGCGCTCGTGCTTCTCCAGCGGAGATGGGCTGTTGTGCTCCAGCCGACGGCGGACGCCACAGGCTGAGCAGGGCGACGATCAGCGTGCCGATGCACAGGGCGGCCAGTGAGCTTCTGAAGGAGAGCTCGGCGATGTGCTCGTCGTGCACCCGGTGGTCCCGGAGCAGCTGCGGCAGGTGGGCGGCGTACCAGCAGATCTCGCGGAGCGCTGTCCAGGCGAAGACGGCCCAGCAGATCCAGCCCACCATCGCGAGCAAGTCGACTGCCAAGGGGTCACTGACCGGCTGCGCCAGCCGGTCCATGAACTCCTGCCAGGTGTAGACCCGCTCGGGCCGCGGGATGCCGGTGGCCCGCCACAGCACGCAGGGCATGCCGACCAGCAGGGCGAGCGTGATGGCCAGGGTGCCGCCTGCCGTGGCGGCTGCACTGAGGCGCTGGCGCAGCGCAATTGGGTGGTTCATCGCTGCCTTCGCTTTCTCGGCCGGGATGTGGTGGGCGGGGCGGCCCGTCACGGGGTGGTGCGTTGGGCGTGCGCGGTGCCGGTCGCGGTCACCGTCAGGGTGGGCACACCGATGAGCTGCAGGATCTGGGTGGGCTGGCGGTGGCTGACGTGCACCGTGACGGTGTTGCCTTTCACCTGTGCCCGCCCGCTGTCTCCGGTGGCGGCGACGTGGGTGCGGGCTGCCGCGGCGGCGCGGTCGCGGACGAGGCGGATGTCTCCGGCGCGCCGTAGGTGGCCGAGGTCGAGTTGCTGAGCGCCGGTGCGGGCGGCCTCCTGGGCCACGTCCAGGGCGCGGGCCTTGCCGGCCAGGGCCAGCCCGCCGTCGACGACGATTCCGGCGAACAGCCACAGCATGGCGAACACCCCGACGACGAAGACCGCCACCTGCCCCCGGTCCTCGCCGGCCGGCAACCGGCTCCAGGTGTGCGGCGGACGCGCGGGGATGCGGCGCTTCTTCATGACGCGCTCCGGAAGGAGTCGACGACGGAGGAGGCGGTACCGGTCAGGGAGACGTGGCCGGGCATCCGTGATCCGGTGAGATCGCTGAGGTCGGCCGTGCAGGAAACGGTCGCCATCACGGTGGCGCCCGGGGCGAGTCCGCCGGTGGTGAGGCGAACGCTGGGACGGGTGCAGGAGGCTCCCGCCTCGCGCAGTTCCGCGCTCGCCGCCTGCTGGGCCTGGGCGCGGGCGTCGTCCTCGGTGCGGGCCAGTGAGGCAGCACGGGCGGCTTGGTGGGCGGCGTCCGCCACGATCAGGCGGGCGTCGGTGAGCCGTCCCAGCCCGACCACGACGAGCAGGAGCAGCACCAACAGGGGTGTGACGAGGACCAGTTCCACCGCCGCCGAGCCCTGCTCGCCGTTCCAGCGCTGTTTGAGGGCTTGCCGGGTCACGATCGGTCTCCGGTCGGGGTGGTGATTCTCTCGGTGGGTCCGGAGGCTGTGCCGGATGCCCGCAGGTCCAGGCCGGGGACCACGGCCAGGACCGCCCCGTCCACCCGTACGGTGGTGCGGGCGGTCGTGCGGTCGACGGTCACGGACGGAGCGGTCAGCACGCGGCTGCCCAGTGCGGTCAGGCTGCGCCGCGCCTGCGTCCGGCCGTCCGCCGCGCTGCCGTCCTCGACGCGGGCGGCGGCCAGGGCTCGTTGGGCCGCGTACTGGGCGATGTGCCGCGCGTGCCAGGCCAGGGCGAACTGCACCGCCAGCAGGGCGAGCAGCAGCAGCGCCGGGACGACGAGCACCAGCTGCGTGCTCGCCGCTCCGCGGTCTCCGCCGGGGCTGGGCCGGAGAGCGGTCACGGTCTATCCCAGGTCGATGCCGTTGGCCTTGGCGGTGACCTTGGCGATGATGATGCCCACCACGGTCAGGGCCAGGATCGCCAGCAGGGCGGTGACCACGACGGTCTCGGTGGTGTAGCCGTCGTCTTCGCGGAGGTGCCGGCGGAGCTCCGCGAGGTGTGCGCGCGCCCGGAGGGTCAGCGTGTCCAGTGGGAACATGGCGAATGCTCTTTCCTTGGTCTGGTGTGGTGCGGTAGGTGTCAGCTCACGGACATGACGTGGCCGAGGGCCGGATAGCCGATGAGCAGCAGGAAGGCGGCGAACAGTCCCACCACGGGCAGCGACATCCGCTCGGTCGCCGCTTGGGCGGCGCCGTCGGCTTCGGAGATCCTGCGCCGTCGCATCGCCCGTGCCTTGGCGGCGAGTGAGCTGCGGATCTTGGCGCCTTCGCTTCCGGCCAGGGTCAGGGTGGAGGCGAGTTCGGTGAGTTCGGGAACGTCCAGCCGGCGCCCGAGATCGCCCAGGTGGGGCCAAGGACTGCTACGGGTGACCTGCGCAACGTGCAGGGCGTGCCGCAGGCGTGCGGCAGCCCACCCCTGAGGTGCGGCGACGGCTTGGGCAAGAGCCTGCTGGACCCCGGCGCCGCCCGCGAGCGCGATCACGGCCAGGTCCAGGACGAGGCTGAGGGTGTGGCGCATTTCCCTCCGCCGTCGCGTGGCCTCGTGACGGACGTTGAGGTCCGGAGCGAAGAACAGCACCGCGGCCAGGGCGAGTGAACCGGCCAGCGGCATCCACCATCCCGGGGCCACGCCCGCTCCCAGGCGCAGCAGCAACGCGGTGGCCCAGGGGGCCAGCAGCCCGGCTGCGGCGCAGACCGCTTTGCCCGCCAGGTGCTGCTCCTCGTCTCGTTCGCAGACGGCCAGGTCCGCGCGGAGGGAGGGGGTGGGAAAGCCGAGAGCGCGCACCAGCGGAACGGCGCGCCGGCCCAGCCGCGTGGCCCATTCCGGCTCCTCTGCCTCCTGTGGTGCAGCAGTCGCCGGTACGGGTGCGTTGAGGGCGGTGAGGACATCGGCCAGAGCAGGACGGGCAGGACGCAGCCCGTAGACGAGAGCCGTCGCTCCGGCTCCGAAGAGGGCACCCAGCAGCATGACGATCACCGGGCACCTCCCGCTTCAATGCCCGCCGCCTTTGGGCCCGCAGGGCCGATGAGCCGGGCGGGTTCCTCGATCCGTCCGGCCGCGGTCAGGTAGGCGAAGCTCGCGGCGAACAGAGCTCCCACGGCCGCGAGGACCACCTGTCCGGTCAGTGAGTTGAAGGGGTCGAGGTAGGGGCGGTTGAAGATCACCAGGCCGGTCGCCATGCCGAGGGTGGTGATCACGGTGACGCGCACCCCGGTGCGCACGGTCGCGCGGCCGGCGTCGATGCGCTGCCGCATGGCCACTTGCTCGCGTACCGATTCCGCGAGTTCCCCCAGCAGAGGTCCGAGTTGGCCGGCCTGCTGACGGGCCGCCGTCGTCAGGGCGGCGACGACGAGATCGGCCAGGGGATCGTCCGCGTCCTCGGCGAAGGCTTCCAGAGCGACGGGCAGCGGCCGGCCGGAGCGAATGGCGGCCGTCAGCTTCCGCATCTCGGGCTGCAGCGCGGCGGGGGCGATGTCGGCGGTCGCCAGCACCGCCTGTTCCAGGCCGGCGGCCGCGGACAGGGTGTCGCGCAGCATCTCCGTCCAAGTGGCCAGTGCTTCCATCCGCTCCGTGCGCCGGGCGGCGGCCCGGTCCGGGCCGAGCAGTCCGGGGAGGGTGAGTACGGCGACCGTGGTCAGCACCGCCGCCACCGGCCACGCCGTCAGCGCCCCGACGACCACCCCGACCACGACCGCGATGAGCACGCGGCGCGTGGTCCACTCCCCTGGCAGTCGCGCCACCACCACGGGCCACAGGGCGGTGCGGCTCTCCCGCCTCTCGCGTCGTACGGCGCCGTAGCCGATGGCCACCAGCCCGAGGCCGAACGCCGCCCCGCACACCACTGCGGCTCCGGTCAGACTTCCGGGTCCGAACGCGGTACTCGTCACGGCTGCCCCCAGCCCTGGTGGACCGTGGCCCGGACATCCAGCCCCGCTGCGACCAGGTCGTTGAGAGTCTCCGCGCGTACGGGGGTTGCGGGTACGGCCCTCCCGTCCGCGCCGGGCCGGTAGACCTCGTTGGAGACGATCTGGGTCCCGTCCGCGTCGACGACTTCGCGCACCGAGTCGATGACCCTGCGGCCCGCGGCGTCCCAGCCCAGGTGGACGACGAAGTGGACGGCGGAGGCCACCATCAGGTTCGTCGCCTCCAGCGAGAGCCGTTCCGGAGACTGCGCGGCGTAGGAGGCGAGCTTGGTGAAGACCCCGCGTGAGGTGGAGGCGTGGATTGTGGACAGCGAGCCGTCGTTGCCCTGGCTCATGGCGTTGCACATGGGGATGACCTCGGACCCGCGGATCTCGCCGACGATGACCCGGTCCGGGGACATGCGCAGTCCCCAGCGCACCAGTTCGGCCTGGTCGATGCCGCCCTCCCCCTCGATGTTCGGCTCGCGGGCCTGCATGGCCACCACGTTCGGATGGGCCACGGGATCGGCGTCCAGTCCGAGTTCGAAGGTGTCCTCGATGGTGACGAGCCGCTCGTGCGGTGGGATCTCGTGGGCGAAGGCGCGCAGCACGGTGGTCTTGCCGACGTTGGTGCCCCCGCCGATGACGACGTTCTTGCGCGCCCGCACCAGCGCCCTGAGGAACATCGCGAGCTGCTCATCGCACACGCCCAGCCGCACCAGCTCGGCCATGGAGGCCGCCGGGAAGCGGTGCCGGCGGATCGTCAGCGAGACCCGGCCGGTCACCGCCATGACAGCGAACAGCCGTGAGCCGTCCGGAAGCTGCAGATTCAGACGGGGCACCGCCCGGTCGAAGCGCCGCTCCTCCCCCTCCGCCTGCGCCGCCAAGCCGCGGATCGTCTCCACCAGTTCCGCGTCCGAGCCGGCCACCGGACTCTCGCGGCGCCAGGCGCCCTGCGCGTCCTTGACCCACACCACGTCGCAGCCGTTGACGCAGATGTTCTCGATCGAGCTGTCGGCCAGCAGCCGCTCCAGGCTTCCGGTGCCGAAGAAAGCGTCCTGAACGGCCTGGGCGATCCGCTGCTCGACCGCCGGGTCGAGGATCTGTCCGCCCTGGGCCAGGAACAGCCGCCGCTGCGCTCCCAGTTCCTCGGCCAGCAGCCGCCCCACGGTGGTCCGCCGGGCCGCCTCATCCTCCGCAGGTAGCCCGGCGAGCTCGCGCTCACCGGCGTACGCGGCCAGCCGGGCGGCCACTCTTTGCCGCACCAGTCCGGCCAGCTCCCGCTCACCGCCCGCAGGTGCCGCTCCAGGAGCCATGAGTTGCTCGCTCACGATCCGCTTCCTCCTTATCCGGGGGCCTGGGCCAGCCCGCTGTGGCGCTGCCCAGTCAACTGGGCTCCGGGGCGTCCGGCCAGGTTCTCCGCCTCGACGACTCCCGCTTGGGTGCCGGTGCCTGGCGGTTCCGCCAGCCGGCAGGCCAGCGCTCGCGCGGCAGCGATCAGCGGTGGTCTGCGGAACCCGGTGGCGCGCAGCGCGCCCGGCTTCAGGCTGTTCAGGGCCGCCACGCTCCTGGCATCCCAGGGCAGGAAGGTCACCTGCCGGATGCAGAGGGAAGCGGCGATTTCCTCCGCTGGGTAAGGGCTCGGCCCGACCACGGCCAGCATCAGCCGCCCGGCATAGCGGTCGGCGTCCAGCCCGTAGGCGGACACATGGGTCAGGGGTTCCGCCCCGCCCCGGGTCACCAGGACCACCTGGTCCGCTGCGGCCATGAGCGGCTGGACGTCCTCGCCGAGGCGCCCCAGGTCGAGCAGCACCGTGCCGCGTTCATCGCTCTCGCCGCGCAGCACCCGCAGCCCGGCCTCGCCGGCCAGCAGCCGTACCGCCTGGCTGCACGGACCGCGGCCGGGAACCGCGACCACCGTCCGCACGCCGCAGGGCAACTCGCTCGCCGCTCCCAGCAAGGAGCCCGGATACGGCTGCCCGGCCGTGGCCGCCACGTCCAGCAGCGAAGGTGCCGTCGGGAGGCCGAAGCGGATCATCAGGTCACCGCCGGAGCCGTCCGCCTCCACCATGACCGGCCGCACCCCGCCGTCCGCTTCGACCGGCCATACGGCGGTCAGTGCCAGAGCGGTGGTTGTCACTCCTGGCGCACCGGAAACGGAGCCGAGCACGACCAGCCGCCTCACGGGGCCTCCCGCCCCTGGGCAGGCAGCACCACGACGCGGGGATGCTCCAGTTGTGCCGCCCGCCGTGCGGCCGCGGTCTCGACGAGTACCGTCACCACCCGCGGCCCGCCCGCCGACTCGGCCTGCCGCACACCGGTCACCGTCCCCGCCACCGCAGCGGCCTTCTTCTCCTCGTTCTCCGGCAGGGCGCCAGTGCCGTCCGGTCCGGGGAGGACCGCGACACGTTCCCCGGCAGCCAGACTCGGCGGTGCGCCTCCCGGCTCCACGGCGAGCGCCACTTGCGAGAAGCCCTTCGGCGGAAAGGCGGCCTTCGGCCCCAGCTGCGCGGGGGCCAACAGCGAGCCGGCTACGAGCGGTACCCGTGCCCGCCGCCCCAGCACCGCCCCCCGCTCCGCGGCCGGTACCACTCCCGCGTCCGCCGCCACCTGCACCGCACGCACGTCACCCGGCTTCAGCACGTGGCCGACCGGCACGTCCCGGGCCAGCACCAGAACCTGGTCCCGCTCCCCCACCGCCTGCGCGGCCAGCGCGAATCCGACCGCCGAGACAACTACCGCTCCCAGCCCGGCCCACACCCAGCCGAGTTTGCGGCGCCGGCTGCCGGTCACGGTTGGCTGCTGCTCCGGGCCGGGCTCGCGCGTCCCCGGCACCCTGAACCCGCCGCCCTTCAGGGTCGAAGAAGACATGGGGGTACCCACCACTCACCTCGCTGACAGAAAGAATTCCGACATCGACCGAGCCGGCCCGCCGTTCCGGGGCCAGGCTGGTGCGGGAGGCCGTCAGCCCGTAACGACGGCCTGCACCTCGTCCACCACCAGCGGACGTTCGGCGGCTATCACAAGCCCGGGCACAACCCCGGACTGCCCAACCCCATGCCACTCGACATCCCAGGTCACCTGTACGGAGACGGTGTACGCCCCACCCGGGGCGGACAACGAAGCTCGCCGATAGGTATGACCACAGTCAGGCGAAGACTCCCTGGGACTGTGTGCCGCCGAGTAGGGCGTCCCCGGCCCCTGACAGATCACCGTCCGGCCATCCCCCATCGACCACACGCTCTTCCGCGGCTTGGCTGTGGCCGTCACCTCGACGCCGTCCACCGCGGCCGACACCGACACCGGTTCCCAGGCGGAGCGGTCCACCCACATCCACGTCGGCACGTGGACCACCTGCACCAAGTCCTCATCCGGACTCGCACGGATCACCGGCCGCGGCAACTCCAGCCGCTCCACCGCACGCTGGACGACTACGTCCACCGGCACCTGTCGCTTTGCGCCCCGCGCCGGTTTCTTCCGCTCCGCACCGTCAAAGCGAGGCATGATCCCCATGCCGCCGCCCAGATCGAACTCCCAGCCATTCGCGACGATCTCCGGCGGTCCCTTCGGCACTCTGCCACCACCGGTCTTCGCCGCCTTCCGGTGAGGCACCGTGCCGCTCTTCCCCACCGCAGCGGCGGGCTTCCTCCGCGTACTCCTCGCTTCCGCGGTGCATGCCCCGGGGACACACCTCACGCCGGCCCCTGTACTGAGCCCGTCATCGGCCACCGCGTCGTTGGGAACAAGCAGTGCCGCACCGCAGACCGCCGCTGCCGCCACCGGGAGGACGGGACGAGACCTCAGCATGTCCCCGCCTTGTGGAGGTACAGATCCTCCACTCGCCACATCCCACTTCGCTGCCGCACGGTCGCATCGACGCGGTGATGCCCGCCGGGCACATCGTTCTCCAGCTCTCCATCCTCGGCATACCGCAGCCAGCCGGTGGCATCAGCACAGTCCCGAATCAACACCTTCGTCGGCTGGCTCTTCTCCACCTCGGGGTCGAGATGAAGCCGCCCTTTCGCAACGAGCCCCTTCTTGCGGTTCTCTCTCATCATGTAGCGGAGCAGCTCCAACGCCCCGGCGGAGGCGTGGGCGTGCAGCCTCGGATGCTTTGCGTCGGACGTAGCTGCAGCGGCGACGGCGTCATCCCACATCGCCCGGTAGGCCGCAAGGGCTTCCCGGCGCTCGACAGCGCGCGCATCGTGGGCGTCCGGCGTCTCGCCGGCCCTTTCTGACTGCGGCTCCGCATCCGATGAGGCCTTCGAGCAACCTGCCAGCAGCGCTCCGGAGAACGCCACACTCGTCAACGCCAGGATCGCTCCGGTCCGATGGCGTGCCATCCGCATCCCCGTCTCCCATCACCAGTGCAGCACAGGCGCTGCCCCAAGATAGGGGAGAAGGTCACGAATATTCGCGCAGTACGCCGGTCAATCACCCGCAAGAGGGGTAATCTCAGGGTCGCTTACTTGCATGAATATCAGATGCACTGCGTAGGGATCACCCGCACACAAAGGGCTCTTCCATCATTTGACCGAAGAGCCCTCTGCTGCATGAACGTCTCAGCGATGGTCAAGCGGATCCGCGACCCGGGAGAGGACAAGGCCTCCCCCAGTCCGCGGTCAGCGCCGATCGGGATCTGGGAGTCTCACCCAGGCAACCTTCCCGCTTTCCCATCCCTGGAACCCCCAGTGACCATTGGTGAGGTAATGCACGATGTGCAGCCCTCGCCCGCGTTCGGCCAGTACCGCCCACAAGGAATCCGAACCACCACCACGGTCCTCCTCCAAAGGCGAAAGGGGGCTTTCTTTCGAGAATTTCGGCAGTGGAGGAATACACGGATCCCCATCCTCCACTTCGCAGACGATTCCCCGCTCCTCGCAAGGGCGAAGACGCATCTCGTACGGCCCGACAGCGTGCTCGACCGCATTGGCGACCAGTTCGGATACAGCCCACACGACATCACTCGCTGCTTCGCCAACGCAGCCAAGCCGATCGAGCGCGCACCCCAGAGCAGTACGGGCCTGAACTGCAACATTGTGCGTCTGGTCCGTCCAGCGCCACACCACAAACGGAAGCGGAAGCACAACACGGCTCCGTGTCATCGCCACCCTCCCCACATTGGACTATGGCGCCTGGCTGCACGATGACGTCCGACTCCCGGTTCCATCAATGCGCGCACGCCAAGGAACACAAACGGACCAGCCACCCCAAAGAGAAGCAGCAGGAATGAGGCGGCAAAAACGCTATTCGCCACGGCAAACCTCCGTTGATCGCGGCTACAACGCGACCACCACACCGTGGATATCCTCAGAGCGGAACACCACTCCTGCAGATACTTCGAGCGCATCACCGCTTCCCCTGCGGGCACGCTCACCAAAAAGCACGACCACCGCTTTTTTCAACCCACGCTCACTATTGATCAGAAACTCGTAAGGGCTCCCATCCAGGACGTAGCGGACGTGCGGACCACCGAAGTACCCACGGAAGACGTGTGGCTGGCGTCAGCGGAAGAAGCGGCGGATCTCGGCGGCAGGTCCGGCCTGATCGTGTGCCTGGGCAAGCTGTGCTTGAGATCGGCGTTGACCAGCTCCTCGGGATTCAGCTCGGATGGGTACGAGGGCGGAAAGTTCAGCTCGATCCGATCCTTGTGGCTGGCGAGCCAGGTCCGGAAGGTCTCCGAGCAGTGGGCCGAGTGCCGGTCGATGGTCAGGCGGAGCTTGCGGTCGAAGTGACCGACGAGCCGGTCCAGGCAGCGGCACATGACCTTCGCGTCGAACGACTCGGTAAGACCATGAAGTGCGGCCGGTGACCTGTTCCAAGCGGACCCCACCCTGGTAGCGGAAGAGGACCTCCCCGTTCTCCGCCTTCGCCCGGGCTCGGATCGCCAGCCAGGTTTCCTCCGCGCCGGACGCGGGCGCTTCCCGTCCTGCTCGACAGCCCGCTTGTCCGGACGCTGGAGCGTCAGCCCTCACTGCTTGAAGTGCCTTCTCCGACCATGCAATACGCGGCCCACCACCGTGCCCTGACCACAGAGCCCTCTTGGTCGCGACAGACAGCTCGTTCAACTGCCCTAGGATCGTCAGCAATCGCTTACGCGCTGTCATGTCATGAGGCGTACGAGCTTGGGGAGGCCCGGAATGTCTCACGGAGAGCGCATCGCCGATCGCTACGAGTTGTGCACTCCGATCGGCCACGGAGCGATGGGCGAAGGCTGGGACAGCACCGACCTGCGCCTGAAACGGCAGGTCGCCCTCAAGTTCATACGCACGGAGATCCTCGGCGCCGACGACGAACGGCAGCGCGTCATCCAGCGCTTCCGGCGTGAGGCCGCCGCTCCCGCCCGGGTCTACCATCCCCAGGTAGCGACCGTGCACGACGCCGGTGAGTGGAAGGCAATGCAGTATCTCGTCATGCAACTCGCGCCGGGCATGGCGACTGTGGCGGAGCATGTTCCGCTCAGTGTGACGGCGACCGCCGCTGCGGGCGCGCAGATCACCGCCGGACTGTCCGCCATGCACGCGACAGGTCTCGTAAGCGGGGATCTCAAGCCGCAGAACATCATGGTTGCACCCGACGGCATCTTGAAGATCACCGACTTCGGCTTGGTGGCCGCGCCCGGCGCTCCGCCCACACAGTTGCCCGCCGCGAGAGGACATCGGCGCACCGGACTACAGGGCGCCAAGCAAGGCGGCCCCTATTCCCACGTCGGCCACCGGGCCGATCTCTACTCACCGGGCTGCGTACTGCACTTCATGCTGAGCGAGAAGCTTCCGTTCACCGCCCCGACGCCAGCGTTCCTCGTGCTGGCGCACTGCAACAGTGCGCCCCCTACCTTCACGTCACTCCACCCCGATATCCCACCAGAGCTCGAAGATCTGGTCGTCCGGCTCCTTGCGAAGCATCTCGACGAGCGGCCCGCCGACGCCTCGGTGTACTCCCTCCTGGCCCGCCATGCCCCTTCGTCCGCATCTGACGCATCGTCGGATTCGGTTGTGGAGGAGGGTATGGACGTCACGCGGCCGTTCCGGTTCCCGTCCTCTCCGCGACGGCTGGCAACCCGGGTCGACGACGGAGTGCGGGAGAGGCGATGAGAGACCAGCACATGTCGACAGGCGAGCTGATCGACGGCCGCTACGAGCTGGCGGAGCTGCTCGGCAGAGGCGGCATGGGCGAAGTGTGGGCGGCGTACGATCAGCGGCTGGACCGGTCCGTGGCGGTGAAGCTGCTGACTCCGCAGACGACTGTCTCCGGGATCCCGCGTCATCTCGATCCGCAGGACCCCGCCGTCATCCGCTTCACCCGGGAAGCCCGGCTGATGGCCAAATTGGAGCATCCCTACGTACCGGTCATCCATGATGCGGGCACCCATCGGGCAAGTCGGCTCTATCTGGTGATGCAGCGCGTGTACGGGCACACGCTGGACCGGCTGGTGGCCCAGCGCGGGCCCTTCCCCGTCGAGTGGGCTGCTGCGGTGGGCGCCCAGGTGTGCTCCGTACTGGTACAGGCCCATGGACGCGGTTTCGTCCACCGGGATCTGACGCCCCGGAACGTCATGCTCACGGCGGACGGCACGGTACGCGTCCTCGACTTCGGTATCGCCACCGCGCTGCAGCCGCCGGACGGGCCACGGTTGACGGGCGCCGGCATGGTGGCCGGGACTCCGGGCTTCATCTCGCCCGAGCAGGGCAAGGGGCAGGCGGCGACCCCCCTCAGTGATCTGTACGCGCTGGGCTGCGTGCTTTACGAGATCCTGGGCGGCCGACCGCCGTTCACCGCCGACGAGCCGCTGGCCCTGGTGGTCCAGCACATCGCCGATGCCCCGGTCCCGCTGGACCGGCTGCGCGACGACGCACCGGCGGAACTGTGCGAGCTGATCTCCCGCCTGCTTGCGAAGAGTCCCGAAAATCGCCCCGCGGACGCGGGCGAAGTCCGGGAGGTCCTCGCGCCCTGGGCAGAACAGGCGGTGCCGAAGGCTGCCCGCGCAGATGCTCCCGGGCCCGGCACGCCCACCGCACGCCCGCCGCGTGGCGACTCCGACCTTCCGGGTCACCCTCCTCCGGACGAGGAGCACGCCCCGGCCCCGCCCCTCGCCGCACAGCCTCCCGCCCGGACGCCGCAGCCACGGACCCCCTCGGGAGCCGGGTCACCCGTGCCCTCGGACCCGGAGGACCTGCGCGAGCGCGCGCAACGCCTTGCAGCCGAGGGGCGGCTGTCCCAGGCCCTGGAGCTGCTGGGCAAGGATCTCGACGCGGCGCTGCCTCGCTTCGGCTTATCCCATCCGGAGGTCGTCTCCCGCAGGCTGGCCATCCTGCGGTTGCAGTTCGAGGCTCAGGAGCTGCAAGCGGTGCGCGACGGTTGTCTGGAGCTCACGGAGACCCTCGCGTCGGCCCGTTCCGCGCCGGACGCCGACCTCGCGGCGTGCCGGGTGATGGCCGCCCGCTGCCTCGGCCGTCTCGGACACAACTCCGCCGCTCTCCGGGAGCTTCGTCAGGCGCTCGATCTCCAGAAGGAGGTGCTTTCCCCACTGCATCCGGAGGTATTGGAGACCCGTCGGGAGATCGCCACGCTCCTCGCGGGCTCGGGCTCGGCCGGCAAAGCCCTGGAGGCCCTGCGCTCACTCGCCGACGATCAGCGGACCGCGCTGCCTGCGGACCATCCCGCGCATGCCGAGGTGGAGCGCCTGGTCGGCCGGTTGGGCAGACTGACCCGCACTCTCCATCTCCCGCAGTAAGCCCGGCCGAGGTCCATCGCAGCCGAAAAGCATCTGCGTGAACTAAGCCAACGAACGAATCGCTCGCTAGTATGAGAGCTCCGGTAGGCACCGCGTCTCGCCGATAGTGGAGGATGTCCGCATGCCCGGTACCACCCGTACTTCCGAAGCCTCCACAATCGTCGCGCCGCCCAAGGAGAACGCTCTCGTCCAAGTGCGTGGCCAGAACTGGGTGGTGTCCGGCGTCGAAGCCGCCCCGACGGGCGATGTCACGGTGGTGCACCTGCAGTCCGTCGCCGAAGGCCGCTACGGCGACACCCTGTCCGTCATATGGGAGGTTGAGCCGGGACGTCGCGTGCTGCCCGCCGGCTCCCTTCCCGACGCCTCCGCGGGGGCGTTCGACCCTCCGGAGCAGCTCGCGGCCTTCCTCGACGCAGTCCGCTGGTCCGCCGTCGCCTCCGCCGACGTCAAGACGCTCCAGGCACCCTTCCGCTCCGGGGTGGCCATCGAGCCGTACCAGCTGGAGCCGGTCGCACGCGCCGTCGGAGCCCCCCGCGTCAACCTGCTGCTCGCCGACGACGTCGGCCTCGGCAAGACCGTCGAGGCCGGACTGGTCGCCGAGGAGCTGCGGCTGCGCGGCCGGGCCCACCGCATCATGGTCGTCTGCCCGGCGGGACTCACCCTCAAGTGGCGCGACGAGATGGCGGACAAGTTCGGCCTCGACTTCACCGTGGTCGACTCGGCCTGCTGCGCCGAGCTGCGCCGCACGCACAGCAGCGCCGCCAACCCGTTCCGGGTGTTCCCGATGACCATCGTGAGCCTTCCCTGGCTGCGTACGCCCAAGGCGCAGAGGCTCATCGACGAGGTTCTGCCGCCCGGCGGGTCCACGGAGCTGCCGGGCCGCCCCGGACGCCGTACCTTCGACCTGCTGATCCTGGACGAGGCGCACCACGTCGCCCCCAGCGCGCCCAAGCAGATCTACGCTGTCGACTCCCAGCAGACCAAGCTGATCAGGCGCCTCGCCCCTCACTTCGAGCATCGGCTCTTCCTCTCCGCCACCCCGCACAACGGTTACCAGGACTCCTACACGGCGCTGCTGGAGCTCATCGACAACCAGCGCTTCTTCCGCAGCGTCGAGCCGGACAAGGCCGCCCTCGACGACACCGTCGTACGACGTCTGAAGAGCACCGTGACCAACGAGGACGGCAGCCCGCGCTTCCACCCCCGTGAGTCCAAGGCGCTGCCCGTCGAGTACCCGGACACCGAACGCGAGATCCACGCCCTCCTCACCCGCTATGCCGAACTGCGCACGAAGCGCGTCGCTCCCGACCGGCGCGGCGGCCGGAAAGCCGTCGACCTGGTCACCCTGCTGCTGAAGAAACGGCTGTTCTCCTCCCCCGCCGCCTTCGCGCACACGGTCAACGTCCACCTCGAATCGGTGCGCGCCAAGGCGAAGTCCGGCAGGAACAAGGACGTTCAGGCCCCGGTGGAAACTCCACTGTGGATCACCCAGTACGAGGACTACGCCGCCGACCTCGACGACGAGGAACTCTCCGAGGCCGAGCACGACGCGATCACTCGCGCCGCCACCGTCACCCCGGGAACGTCCGAGGAAGAGGCCGAGCTGCTGGAGCGGATGGCCCACTGGGGCCAGGCCCACCAGGCGTCCCCGGATGTCAAGGCCAAGGAGCTCATCAAGACCCTCAGGGTCATCTGCCTCACCGGCGGGACGTGGGGGAACGAGCGGGTCGTCGTCTTCACCGAGTACCGCGACACCCAGGACTGGCTGCTGAACCTGCTCCAGCAGGAGGGGCTCGCCCAGGAGGGTCGCGTCCTCACCCTCCACGGCGGGAAGAACGCCGACGAGCGCGAGCAGATCCGGCTCGCCTTCCAGGAACCGCCCCACACCCCCGAGGGCAAGGTCCGCATCCTCCTCGCCACTGACGCCGCCAGTGAGGGCATCGACCTCCAGGACCACTGCCGGCACCTGATCAACTACGATATCCCGTTCAACCCCAACAAGCTGGAACAGCGCATCGGCCGTATCGACCGCTACGGCCAGCGTCACAACCCGCAGATCATGCACTTCGTGGGTGCCGCCTGGGACAAGGCCAGGACCGATGTGTACGAGGCCGACTTGGAGTTCCTCGCCCGTATCGCGAAAAAGGTCGCGCGGATGGAGGAGGACCTCGGCGAGGTCAACGCCGTGCTCGCCGAGAAGGTTCAGCTCCGGATGACGGGGCAGCTCAGCGACTTCGACATCGAGAACGCCCGCGCCAGGAAGATCAAGGGCCGTCCCACCGGCGGCAAGGTGAACGCCGAGCAGAACGTCACCGAGCAGGTGCGGCGGCTCAGCGCCCAGCTGAAGCAGACCACCGAAGAACTCGGCATCACCCCCGATCGGGTCGCCCGCGTCGTGAACACGGCGCTGAACCTGGCGCGGCAGCAGCCGCTCGTACCGTGCCTCGACGAGAACGCGCCGTCCGAGGACGACTTCCGGCAGGGACTGTTCACCGTGCCGCCGCTGACCGGCTCCTGGGAGCGCGCCACCCGCGGCCTGCCCGACAAGCTCCGCCCCGACGTCCTGCGCCCGGTGACATTCGACGCGACGGCGGCCTCAGGGCGTCCCGACATTGTGCTGGCCCATCTGAACCATCCGCTGGTTGCCATGTCGACGCGGCTGCTGCGCGCGGCCGTGTGGAACGCAAACAACGTCGACCTGCGCCGGATCACGGCCGTCGTCAGCGACGACCCCGCCCTGGAGACCACTTTCGTCGGCGCGTTTGCCCGGTTCGTGCTGGTCGGCACGGACGGGCAGCGCCTCCACGAGGAGATCCTGCACGCGGGCGGCTGGCTGGGCGACAACGGCTGGCAGCGGCGGCTGCGCGGTGTGGAGGCGGTCGCCTCGATCTTGGACCGCGCGCTCACCGAGGGCCGCCCTGCCAAGGAACGTCTGCTCCACCGGCTGCAGCAGAGCTGGCCGAAGACGTACGAGGGCCTCACCCAGTCCGTCGAGGCGCGCGGCAAGGAGCGCAAGGCGTCCCTGATGGATCGGCTGGCCGAGCGCCAGGCCGACGAGGAACAGCGCATCAACGGCACCCTCGACCGCCTCCAGCGCACCCTGCGCGCCCGGCTCGGCGAGACCTCCTCCGGCACAGCGGCCTCCCCTGCTGGCGGGATGGACACGCTCTTCGGCCTGGAGGAACTGAAGGACCCCGACGAGCGCCGCCAGCTCACCGAGGACCGCAAGCGCTGGAGGGCCCGGCTCGACGGCCTTGAGGACGAGCGCCGACGCGAACTCGCCGCGATCGCCGCCCGCTACCGTGACCCGCAGGACCACCTCTTCCCGGTCGCCATCGTCTTCGTCATCCCCGCCAAGGAGGCCTACTGATGAGCCCCGCGCCCCGCTCTGGAGGCCGCCGCCCCTCCGCCGCCGCGATCCGTGCCGCGAAGGCGTCCGACGGCAAGCAGCAGCACCTGGACTGGCTGAACCTCGTCGAGGTGTCCGGCCCGTTCCTCACACTGCCGGTCCTGCTGCGCACCTGGCAGCAGTTGGAGGGCGTCCCCAGCGAGCGCCGCGCCGACATTCGCCTCCACCACGGCATCTGGCAGGACGACCGCAAGGGCGCCGGCCGCCTCGAGTGGATCAACTTCTTGCTGCGCACCCTGCTGGAGTGGGACGACGCCCTGCATCTACGGGAGGGCGCCGGGCAGTTCGGCGATAGCGGTGAGAGCCTGGCCGAGGACGACGCGCTGCTGGACCGGTTCGCCGTCAGCCCGCCCGGGGCCGACACCACCATCCGTCCCGACTTCGCCCTCATCCACCCCGGCACCGACCCCGCCGCCGAACCGGACACCGCTACCGCCGCCAAGCAGGTACCGATCCTCGGCCTGGTCCTGCCACCCGACACCGCACCGACCCGCCGTATCAGGGGCGACTCCTGGTCGGCGAGCGGAGTTGATCGGCTCGCCCACGTCCTGCGCCACCACGGCATCGAGCTGGGTCTGGTCACCGACGGCCGCTGGTGGTCCCTGGTCTGGGCACCGCCCGGCGGAGTCACAACGAGCGCTACCTTCGACACAATCGCCTGGAACGAACGGGCCGACCTAGTGGCGGTCCGCGCCTGGGTCTCCCTCCTTCGGCGCGGCCGTTTCTTCGGACGGCCGGAGGACGAGCTTCTCCCGGCGCTGCTCCGCGAGAGCCTGGAAGGCCAGGAAGACGTCACCGAGGCCCTCGGCATCCAGGTCCGCCAGGCGGTCGAACTCCTGGTGGACTCCATCGGCCGTGCCGAGGCCCGGATGGTCAAGCGCGGCGGCAAGGGCCTGTCGGGCGTGCCTGCGAGCGAGGTCTACCGTGGCGCCGTCGCGGTCATGATGCGCGTCGTCTTCCTACTCTTCGCCGAGGAACGCGGCCTGCTGCCCGCGGACAACGAGCTGTACGCGGAGGCGTACTCGGCCGGGCGGCTCTACGAGACGCTGGACAAGCGCCGCCGCGCGGACGGCGAGGACTCCCTGGAGCACACGACGGCCGCCTGGCACCGACTGATCGCTCTCTTCCACGCCGTGCATGGCGGAGTGGACCACCCGCTGCTCACGCTGCCCGCGTACGACGGCTCCATCTTCGACCCGAAGCCCTTCCCCTGGCTGGAGGCCGTCCCGGAGGGCGCGGACGGCACGGACGGCGACGCCACGCGAGCTGCCGACGGCCACACCTCCCTCCTCCCGATCGACGACCGCACCGTCCTGCACGTCCTCGACTCGGTGCAATTCGTCGTCGTCAACAAGGAGCGGCGCCGGCTGACCTTCCGCGCCCTGGACGTGGAGCAGATCGGCTACGTGTACGAGGGCCTGCTCTCGTACGACGGCAAGCGCGCTCAGGACACCGTGCTCGGGCTCGTCGGCAAGCCCGGCCTGAAACACGAGGTGAGCCTGACCGAACTGGAGGAGCTGGCCGCCCCGTTCGGCGTGGGCGCACGCGCTGTCCCCGGCCAGAAGCCGAACCTGCCGGGCTTCGCGAAGAAGCTGTACGAGCGCTTCAAGGACCCCAAGCCGCCGGCCACGGCGTCGAAGATGGAGAAGCTGCTCGCCCACGGCGACGAGCAGGCGCGGGGCAAGGCCCTTCACCGCCTTCTCGCGGTCACCGAGAACGACCGCGAACTGGCCGAGCGCATCCTCCCCTTCCACGGGCTGCTCCGCGACGATCTGCGTAGCCTGCCGGTGGTGATCCCGGAGGACGGCCTGTACGTCACGGAGTCCCGCCTCCGCAAGAACACCGGCACCCACTACACACCGCGCGCCCTGGCCCAGCAGGTCGCCGAGGGAGCACTGGAACCGCTGGTCTACCGGCCGGGCCCGCTCCAGACGGCGGACGACAAGCAGTGGAAGCTCATCAAGCCGGACGAGATCCTGAAGCTCAAGGTCGCTGACATCGCGATGGGTTCAGCCGCCTTCCTGGTCGCCGCCTGCCGCTACCTCGCGGACCGGCTCGTCGACGCCTGGGTCGAGGAGGAGGACGAGGAGGCCTTGGCGTTCCGCGGCAGCCACCGCGACCAGGCGGGCGCGGTCACGGCGGCGGACGCGGAGAGCGACCCGGTGATGATCCGCGCCCGGCGCCTGATCATCGAACACTGCCTCTACGGGGTGGACATTAACCCCATGGCGGTGGAGATGGCCAAGCTGTCGCTGTGGCTGATCTCCATGGACCCGGAGCGGCCGTTCACCTTCCTGGACGACCGGTTGGTGGCGGGGGACTCTCTGCTGGGCATCACGTCTGTGGAGCAACTGGAGGTCATGGACCTCGACGCACGACGGGGCCGCGAGCGGCACAAGCGGGGCGTCATCGACTTCACGGCGGGTGTACGGGAGCTGGTCCACGAACTCGCCGAGGACCGCAAGCAGATCGGTGACATGCCGGGCGAGACGCTGAAGGACATCGCGGAGAAGCGGGCCATACTCGCGGACGTCCAGGAGCGGGCGGCCCGGGTCAGCCTGCTCGCCGACCTGACGGCAGGGGCTGCTCTGGCCTCGTACGGGAGCGGTCCGCTGCCGGCACGGGAGTCGCTGAAGAAGGAGATGGCCCGGCATGGGTGGTCTCTGAAGAGGTCCGAGGCTCCGATGGCCGCGGCGGGCATGGGGTTCGCCGTGGCCAAGGGGCTTGAGGGAGCTACGGAGGAGGCTCGGGCGCTGGCGGGGGAGTGGCTGGCTACCAATCTGCCGGAGGGGGGGTTCGAACGGGAGCCGGTGCACTGGCCGTTGGTTTTTCCGGAGGTGTTTGAAGGGGGTGGGTTTGATGCGGTGATTGGGAATCCACCTTTCTTGGGCGGACCCAAGATCTCCCCTTCCCTCGGCTCCTCTTTTCGCAAGACCCTAGTTGCACACGTATCCAACGGAATCAGCAAGACCAATACAGACTTGATCGCGTTTTTCTTCATGCGATGCCATCAAGTCACAAAGGCCGCAGGAACCCTAGGGCTAGTCGCAACCAATAGCCTTGCCCAGGGAGACACTCGAGCAGTTTCCCTAGACCAGGTAGCCGGAGCATCCAGAGAAATTTACCGAGCCACGCGAAGCAAGCCCTGGCCATCCAAGAGCGCATCACTTGAATACTGCGCTGTTTGGCTCTCAGGCGAAGCAGTAAAAACTCCTCGCCAACTCGACGACGAGCTCGTCTTGGGCATCACATCCTCCCTGACAGTTACGTCACGGGTTGACCCTTCAGTGATGCCACTCGTCGAGAATCGCAAACTGGCCTTCATCGGACACCACGTAAACGGCATGGGCTTCTTGCTGACAATCGAAGAGGCGGCATCCTTGATAAGGAAGGACAAACGAAACGCCAAAGTATTGGAGCCCTACCTTGTAGGACAAGACCTTAACCAAAATCCAACCACAGAGGCCAGTCGATGGATCATCAATTTCCGCGACTGGCCGCTTGAAGAGTGTCAGGCATATGAGGACTGCCTGAAAATTCTGGAGCGCCACGTAAAGCCAGAAAGAGAGCAGCGGAATCGTTCTGCCCACGCACGTCGATGGTGGCGGTATGCCGACTACCGCTCCGGACTTGAAGCAGCTATCGAACCTCTCGAAAGAGTCATTGCGATCACGCTTGTCAGCAAGGTCGTAATGCCCATGATGGTACCCACAGGACAGGTCTTTTCCCACCGATTGGCAATTTTCGCCTCTCAGGAATACGGACTGCTGGCACTATTGAGCAGCGGCCATCATTACTGGTGGGCAATTACGTACTCTTCAACGCTCGAGACACGCACCAACTACACACCGACTGATGTATTTGAGACTCTAGTGCGACCTGACCTAACGAGCGATCTACACGATCTCGGAATTCAGTTGGATAGGGCCCGCCACAACGTTATGTCGAGTCGACATATTGGTCTTACTGATACCTACAACCTCATTCACAACTCCGAGTGCCACGATGACGACATCATCGAACTTCGGGCCATCCACCGCGCTATCGACAAGGCCGCCACGCAAGCCTACGGTTGGGACGACCTCCTAGCAGCCCCAGGCGCGCTAGACCACGGGTTCCACAATACCGATCAGGGAATTCGTTATACCATCGGTCCCGTAGTTCGCACCGAGATCATCGACCGCCTCCGCGAGTTGAACCACGAGCGATATGCCGCCGAGATCGCTGCTGGGCTACACAAGGGAAAGCGGACGAAAGGCTCGACCAAGAGGGCTCAACGGGGGGAGAATCCCGGCACCAAGGAAGGTGACCCAGAACAGGGCTTCAGGGAGGACGGGCTCTTCCCGCCCCAAAATGCCCTCTTCTAATTTGAACGCACGCGGGCCCCGCCAAACCCCCAGAGCAGCACTGGCGGCGGCCCTCCCTTTCCTCATTCGCAACGCCCGAGCCCCTTCACTCCCGCCCAGTGGAGCGCGCTCATGTGATTCTTCGACATCCGGCTCCTCCAAACCACCGTAACCAGCACCAAGACATCCGACCAGGCAGTCATCATCCCCGAAGAGCCTTTACAACCTTGGCCAGTTCCGCCGCACTTCCAGGGCAAGCGGTTCTGGTGCGGCACACCACTCGGCAGTTATGGCGAAGAAGCTGGTGACCGAGCGGCACGAGACCAAGGTCTGCCACTTCGCGCACTTCCCTGATCGGCCGGGGACGACCACCGCGTGTCATCGTGTCGCAAACGGCGCCGATAGCGCCGACCATCTCTTCATCAAGAGGGACCTGACTGCCTGGTTCAATACCCAAGGGCGGCTCTCCGGAGCGAGTGGACCGTGGACGTGTTGCACGTCTACGTACGCTATGGCGGCCCCGGTGAGGCGCCAGGCGACCGTGCACTCTCGCTCGGCTGCGAAGAGGAGAAAGTGAGCCCAGATGCTGGACTCGAAGGCAGGCGACATGCCTTGAGCGTCTTTCGAGTCTCGCGCGTGAACTCTTGCGGGCATTATCGCCACGTCAATCACCCGTCACACTCTGGGCCACCCATATAAAGTCGGACCCGGATCGTACACCGGCAGGGCGTACTCCAAGGTGTCCTGTTCAGACTCGACGCGCGGCGAGACGGTTACCGTTTGAATTCCCCTTCGAGCCACTCCCCTGCGCACGCGCGCACCCCAGCCCCGCCCGCACCTTCGCCCAGCAGTTCAGCTCCACCCGGCGAAGGGCGCGGCTGGCCCGTCTTCTCGCGGTGAACCAGTTCGATGCCTGGGGCTGACCGCACTGGTCGGAGACCTCACAGAGACCGCCGCGCTCCTCGTCGCCGAGCTGGCGTCGAACGCCATCCTGCACGGCCAGGTGTCCGGCCGGGACTTCCGACTGCGCCTCTCCGTGGACGACACCCCGATCCAGCCGCACGAACTGCTCACTGCGCGCCCGACCGATCTCCGGATCGAGGTGACCGATCCGCGTGGGGAACGTCTGCCGCAGCCGCCTAAGCACGTGGGGCCCGACGCCGATCCGTGCGCCAACGCCGCCACCACCCGCCGCGAAGGCGGGCACAGGCTGCTGCTCGTCCAGAGCCTGGCCACTCGCTGGGGTGTCGACCCGGATCCACCCTCTGCCAAAACGGTCTGGTGCGAGCTGGACGCCAGCTCTTGTCCGACACCCAGAGAGCGGACCTTGTCCGGGGACTGACCATCAGGGACGCCCCCGCGGTCAGAACAGCATGTCGTCGCGCTGGAAGAGCCCTCCGTCGAAGACGGGAGCCGACTCCTCTTCGCGCGGCAGGTCCTCGCTCACCGCCAGGCCGCCCCTCTCGGCCCCGTCTTCCTTCGGCCCTGCGCCGCCGCGCCTGGAACTCCACCGCGTCAGCTCATCTGCCCCGGGCTCGCCGGCCTCGCCACTCAGCGTCCTCAGCCTGCCGTACGCGTACGCCCCGCACAAGTCCCGAACCTCCCCGGGTACATCCACCCTGATCGTGCGCAGCACCCGGAGCCCGCCCGCCTGCCGTGCGGCGAGGATGTCGAGACGGGCGAATCCGGTTGTGGCGAGCAGCAGCAGTCGGGACAAGTCGTCGAGGTCGTCCTCGTCGTACCGGAAGCGCAGGTGGTGGAGGAGGCTCTCGGGCTCGTCGTCGGGCAGGCCGATGAGCAGGTCTCCCGGCCGGTCCTTGCTGACCTCGAACTGAATCCGGCCGTCGTGGCCGAGCTTGGCCGCCATGTGTTCCTCGGGTCCGGGGCGCACGGCGCAGAACCACCAAGGGGTGTGGCCGGGCAGGGAGTGCCAGGTGAAGGTATTCGGTGTCGCGCCCCAGTTGGACTTGACACCCAGCTCGACCATGGTCGTCATCCAGCCCGGTGCCGGTGCCTGCGGGTCAGACAGGAGCGGCCTCGGGTGGGGGCCGGCGCCCGCGTCGCGCACGAGGTCGGCCTCCAACATCAGTTCCCAGTCGCGTTGCCGGAAACCGTGCGCCGCCTGGAACAGCTCCTGCTCGTACGTCGTGAGGCCGCCGCTTACGCGCCGACAGACTCTGCCGTAGTCTGCCGCCGCGGCCGACACATCCGCCCAGAGGCCGCTGCCCGTGCCGGCGCTCAGCTCGTCAGCTCGTAGGCGTACGTACTCCGCGATCTCGTTCCCGCTGCCGAGCGCGACGAGGTGCCGCGCCTCTCTGAGGTACTCCCCGAGCCACTCGGCCGACCTGCTCAGTTGCTCAGCAACGGGCGTCCGCTCCACCAGCCCGAGGGCGGATCCCGTGACGTTGTCCCGCTGGGTGGCACGCAGATACGCGGCGAACGACTGCCATCGGGCTCCCGGGTCGAGGGGCCTGTCCAGGGAGCCGTCGCTCATTGCCCTCGGGTCGAGCGCCCAGCGTTCGTCAAGTTCGCGTGCCGTACGCAGCGCCCCGACGGCGGCGGCGCGGCGTGCGGTGTACAGCTGGAGAAGCCCGCTCCACAGGTCGAAGCTCCGCCAGGGGCGCAGCAGCGGTAGGGAGTGCTCGTGCAGGTGGCGCAGGAGACGGGCGACCAGGTCCGCGCAGTCCTCCAGGGGTGGTTCCCGGTCCGGCCAGAGTGAGTAGAGCTCGTTGGCGATGTCGGTGGCGGCGGCCACCCGCTGTTCGCGCAGTGCGGTGCGGGCCATGAGCATGGCCTGTACGAGGGTGAGGTCTCCCAGATCCCGGGGGAGGAATCGATCCGTCCCCGGGCAGGCGAAGTCCAGTTCGGTCGCCAATTCCTGGATGATGCCCTCCCACCACTCGGCTCTGGCGTCGGAGAATTCCCTGCCGCTGTCCACTTCCCGCCCCTCTGACTGCGTTTGCTGACAATCTTGTTGAGGATGTGTCAGCTGCTGCCGGACGGGTATCACTGTACGCCGCTCGACAGAAGAAGCAATTCGTGAACTGAGTACACTAATGCAACGCTTGGGCTACGCAGTTCGTCGCGGCGCCACTATGTCGGTGGGCCGCCCTATCGTTGTTCGTCGGGTGCCGGTCAGCACCCAGGGAGGGAAACGCGCATGCCGTCACCACAGAACGCCCCTGCTCCGGAGCCCGGCGTTCCCCACCCCGTCGACGAGGTCCCGCAGACCTTCCGTTCCGGGTCGTCGTACGACGTCCGGGAGGAGCTCGGCGACCTGATCTCATGGGATCTGCTGGGGCCGTGGGCGGACAACGAGACTGAAGTGCTGCCGCCGAACAGCGCGGGGCCCCGCGACCGCTACCTCGTCGGACTTCTCGGGCCCCGCCCCGCGCCGACCGACGCGCCCGTGAATGTCGCCGCGGGCCAAGCGGAAACCGAGGTCAGCGGAGAGGGTGACGGGCAGGACGCGGAGCTCGGGAACCGGCTCACGCCGCAGGCGGCCGGGCGGCTGTGGGCGTCGTCGATGGGCCTGAGTTTTCTGGTGCCGGCCGATGTGGGCATGCTCAGTGTCGTCGCCTGCTGGGGTCGGTACCGGCAGAACGACAGCAAGACCGAGGACGGCCGGACGGTGCGCACGTGGTCGCGGGAGCCGGTGCGCCACGAGGTGGACGTCCCCGTCGACGCCCGGGGCACCTTCCGGACCGTCCTGGAGGGCGATGACGAGAACGACCCGAACCGTCCCTGCATCCGGCTCGATGTGCATGTGCGGGAGCGTCCCGGCACGGTTGACGGTGCGGACAACCTGCGCTTCGTCGACGTGTCGCTGATCAACGCGCTGGAGGAGTCCCGTGAACTGCGGGACGGGCAATGGCTGTTCCAGACGAAGCTGGAGGTCACCTCCTTCGACGGGCAGTCCAGCGTCTTCCTGCCGATCGATGACCCGCTGTCCGACGAGCACGGTCGGATCCAGGAGAGTCCCGAAGAGCAACATCTGCGACTGCTGTACCGGCAGGAGCTGAAGCATGCGCACGGGCGGAACGTCGCCGTGCACGCGAGGGTTCTGCCGAAGGGGCGCCGCGCGGTCAAGCTGGAGACGACATGGCTGCCGGTGAAGGACGTACCGGCCACGGTCGCACCCAGTGCGGCGCAGCAGCCGCTGCTCGCCGGTCTCGAAGTGAGCATGGACAAGCTCGCCGACCTGGCCGTGTGGGAGCGGCGCGACGAGCTGCTGAAGGCCCTGCAGCCACTGGCCGACGGATACGACGGGTGGCTGGAACAGCAGTCCGCCAAGGCGCAGTCCCTGTCGGGCGAGCTGCGGACCGCGGCGCTGCGTGCGGTCGACGAGGCCCGCGACGCGTGCGCAAGGATCGCGCTCGGCATCGACCTGCTGCACGCCGACAAGGACGCACTGCAGGCATTCCGTTTCGCCAACCGGGCGATGGCCATGCAGCGGCGCGCCACGGCGACGGCCGCACTGCGGGCCGAGGGCGGCGAGAAGCCGCCTACGTACGCGGCGGCCTACGCCGAGGTGGATGGCCGCGGCCCCGCAGCCGCGAGCTGGTATCCCTTCCAGCTGGCGTTCGTGCTGCTCAACCTGTGCTCGCTCACCGATCCGGCGCACAAGGAACGCCGGGCGGACAGCACCGCCACGGTCGACCTGCTGTTCTTCCCGACCGGCGGCGGCAAGACGGAGGCCTACCTGGGCCTCACGGCCTACACCTTCGCCATCCGGCGGCTGCAGAAAATCGTCGGGGAGGGCGAGGACGCCCGCGAGGGTCGGGACGGCGTCGCCGTGCTGATGCGCTACACCCTGCGACTGCTGACGGCCCAGCAGTTCCAGCGGGCCTCCGCCCTCGTGTGCGCAACGGAGGTGCTGCGCAGGGAGGACGAGAAGGTCTGGGGCAGCCGACCCTTCCGTATCGGGCTGTGGGTCGGTGCCGGCGTCTCGCCGAACTGGTACGGGGACGCGACGCAGCAGATCGCCGAGGCCACCGAGTCCGCCTCAGGTCGGCATGCGAACGTCCTGCAGGTGCTGTCCTGCCCGTGGTGCGGAGAGGAGCTGCGCGCCTGGCGGGACGTGTCACCGGACGACGTGCGGCGTCGCATCATCGTGTACTGCCCGCGTGGGGAGGATGAGAAGCCGTGCCCGTTCTCGCGGATGAAGGCACAGGGTGAGGGGTTGCCGATCCTTACGGTCGACGAGGAGATCTACCGGCTGGTGCCGAGCATGCTGATCGCGACCGTGGACAAGCTCGCCCAGCTGCCGTGGCGCGGCTATGCCGGGATGCTGTTCGGGCGCGTGACCGAGTACTGCGAGCGGCACGGCTACCGCCACAACGACCTCGACGAGGAGACCGGCTGCGGGTCCCGGCACAACGCCAAGGACAAGCACAAGGCCGTGACCAGCCGGCCGATGCCGCGACGGCTGCGGCCGCCGGATCTCATCATCCAGGACGAGCTGCACCTGATCTCCGGGGCGCTGGGTACCACGGTGGGGCTGTTCGAGTCGGCCGTGGACCAGCTGTGCACCTGGCGAGTGAAGGACGCCCACGGCCAACTCCGGGAGACCGGGCCGAAGATCGTCGCATCGACGGCCACCACCCGCAACGCCCGCGCCCAGGTGCTGGGGGTGTTCGCCCGGGACCTGGCGATCTTCCCGCCACAGGTGGTTGATGTCGGTGACACCTTCTTCTCCCAGCAGGTAGTTGTGAGCCGCGACAACCCGGGGCGGCGCTACTACGGGGTGTGCGCGCACGGGGTGCGCATGAAGGCTGCCGAGATCCGTGTTGCGGAGATCCTGCTGCTCGCCGGGCAGCACATGTTCGACCTCTACGGCGCTCCCGCCGATCCGTACATGACGGTGGTCGGGTACTTCAACGCAACCAAGGAGCTCGCCGGTATGCGGCGGGTCCTCGACGACGACGTGCCCAGCCGGCTGCGGGCCAACGGACGCCGCAGGGGCATCGCCAACCGACTGCTGCGCGACACCGACATGCTCAACCTCCAGGAACTGACCTCCCGTATCTCGTCGGCGGACATCAGCGCCACCCTCAAGCGGCTGGAGATCGGGTTCAACCCGGAGCACGACACGTCGGTGCGAAAGCAGGCGATCATCGACGAGTTCCGGGACGCTGGCAAGGCGCGCCAGCCGCGGGTCCTGCCTGCCCTGCCGCACCGCAAGCCGGTCGACTACGTACTGGCCACGTCGATGCTCCAGGTCGGCGTGGATGTCTCCCGCTTCGGCCTGATGGTCGTCACCGGGCAGCCGAAGAACACCGCCGAGTACATCCAGGCGTCCTCCCGCGTCGGACGACAGGCCAAGCGGCCTGGAATCGTGGTCACGCTCTACAACTGGGCACGGCCTCGGGATCTCGCTCATTTCGAGGACTTCGAGCACTACCACGCGACGTTCTACCGGCAGGTCGAGGCGCTTTCGGTGACCCCGTTCACGCGGCGGGCGCTTGACCGGGGCACCACCGCCACGTACGTCTCCGCCGTCAGGCAGGCCTGCGACGACTTCTCCGACAACGTGGACGCCGAGGGGGTGGACCTCGACGATCCGCGCGTGCAGGACGTCGAGCGGCGGCTGCTGGCGCGTGCGGAAGCGGTGGACGGGGACCGGGCCCGCGGATACCTCGCCGAGCGCATCGACGCGCTGCGCGACGCCTGGTCGGCCAAGAAGGGCGAGCAGGGAAAGCTCGGCTACCGGGGCCAGACCAAGCAGAAGCAGACGGTGCTGGGGCTGCTGCGCAACGCGGACGGCAGCGGATGGGACGTGCTCACCGTCCCGCAGTCGATGCGCGAGACGGAGAACGAGATCAACATGCTGCTGCCCGCTGACACGGTGCTGTCGGCCCCGGCCGGAAAGGCTTGGGAGTTCGGACCGCCCGCCGATGGCGGTGACGGCGCGGATACGGCGGGCGGCGACGAGTTCGGCGAGGTGCCGGACTCGGACGGGAACGGCAACGGCACGGCCAGGGGGCGGCGGTCATGAGCGGCGGCGGATACTTCAGGCGGGTGGGTGCGGTACGACCGAGCCACCTCATGTTCACCGGCGGCGTCGGCGCCCTCGTGGACCTGCCCAACTTCTCCGTCATGGTCAAGGGCATCGACCACTGGAGCTACGCCGGCGTACCGGACCCGGTGATCGAGGAGCCCCGGCTCCGCAGGGCCGTCAACCGGGCGCTGCGGCGCTACGGCCCGAACCAGGTGGGTGAGCTGCGCGCCGCGCCGTGGATCCCCGGCACCGACACCGACCCGAAGGGGTACGCGGCGCGAATCGGGGTGCCCGTGACCCCCTTCCCGCAGTGGCTGCGTTGCACAGCGTGCAACGAGCTGGCCTCCCTCGGCTCCGGCAAGTGGGGGTTCGAGAACCAAAACCCCCGCCGTCCCGACGAGGCGCGCTTCTACCACGAGAACTGTTACCGGAAGAAGAAGGGCCGCAAGCCCCTCGCCGTGGCCGCCCGCTTCGCGCTCGCCTGCACCAAAGGGCACCTCGACGAGTTCCCGTACACGGAGTTCGTGCACGAGGGCCGCGTCTGCCCCGACACGACGTACCCGACGCTGCGGATGCGCGACAACGGCGGCAACCTCGCGGCCAACGTCTCCCTGGAATGCCTGGTGTGCAAGAAGGCCAAGCGCAACATCCGGGACGCGATGGGCGACAAAGGCCGGGAGAACCTGCCCCGCTGCCGCGGTCGGCACCCCCAGTTCGACGGTGTCTACGAGAACTGCGACGCACAGCCCTATCTGCTGGTCGTGGGCGCTTCCAACCAGTGGTTCCCCGTGACGCTCAGCGCGCTGGCACTGCCCGACACCGGGACCGACACACTGCGCAAGCTCGTTGAGGAACGCTGGCCGGATTTGGAGGACTTCGAGGACGAGACGGAGATCGCCATGTTCGCCAAGAAGTCGAAGCACCACCGCTACTTGCGCGACTACGAGCCCGGGCAGGTCTGGCAAGCCATGTCCGCCTATCGCGCTGCCCTGTCGGGCGAGGAAGGCGAGGCCGAGCAGCCGCCGGGCCCCCCGGACCTGCTGACCCCCGAGTGGCAGGTGCTGTCCGCGGCCAAGACCGCCGACCCGACGGAGGACTTCGCGCTGGTGGACGCCTCGCTCAGCGGGCCGCTGTCCACTGTCTTCTCCCAGGTGCGGCAGGTTGAGCGACTGCGCGAGGTGCGGGCCCTGATCGGCTTCACCCGGCTCGATGCTCCCGACCCGGAGGACCCGGGCCTGGTCACCCGTGTCGAGCTCGGGCGGCGCGAACGCGGCTGGATTCCGGCCAGCGAGGTGCGCGGCGAGGGGCTGTTCCTGCGGGTTGACGATCACCTGATCGAACAGTGGGAGAAGCGGGTCGCGTCCAGCGCAGCCCTCGCCGCGCACGCCGCGGCCTTCGGCCGGTTCCGAGAGCACCGTAAGTCGGACCGGATCCAGGACAACTCCGACCCGATGCAGGGCTGGCCGGGCAGCCGCTACATCGCCCTGCACACGCTTTCCCATCTACTCATCCGCACCATCGCGATGGAGTGCGGCTACAACTCGGCGAGTCTGGCCGAGCGGATCTACAGCGGTGACGCCGAGGAGCGGCGGACCGGCATCCTCATCTACACGGCCGTCCCGGACTCCGAGGGCACCCTCGGCGGGCTGGTATCCCTCGCCGACCAGGACCCCAGCACCGGGGAGAACCGGCTGGCCAGGATCGTGCGGATGGCGCTGCACAAGGCGGGGCGGTGCTCCTCGGACCCGCTGTGCGGCGAGCGCCTTCCTCAGGCGCCGGAGGACTTTCTGCACGGTGCGGCCTGCCACTCCTGCCTGTTCGTGTCCGAGACCACGTGCGAGCGAGGCAACCGGTTCCTGGACCGGCGGTTCATCACCCCACTGGCGGGCGACACCGAACCGCTGGCGCTCATCCCGGACTTCAAGTGAATGGATTGACCGGGTGAGCCGCAGGCGTTTCGAGGCGGCGGTCGCGACGACCGCCGCCTCGCTCGGGCCCACGCGGACGAAGGCCCTGGCCACACTGCTGGTCCAGGGCCGCTCCCCCGCATACATCCTCGGCAGGCTCCAGACACCGGCCGCGTTGGAGGCCGTCTCGTCGTTGCTGGTCTCGATCACGGAGGACAGCGTGCCCTCGGCGGAGGCGGCAGCGTACCTGCGCGGCTATGTGGCGGCCTGGGTCCGCCAGCGCGAGGGGACCGAGACCCGCGCCGTGTGGAGCGGTCCCTCCACACCGGGGACACCTGGCCGCTCCACTGCCCAGGTGCTGACGGAGGTGGTCCGGGCCGCAGAGCACCGACTCGTTGCCATGACCTACTCGGCCCGCTCGTACGCTCCGCTGACCGCGGCACTGTCCAACGCCGTGGCCCGAGGGGTCACGGTGGACATCGTCGTGGAGACACTGGAAGGCGCGGGCGGACTGCTCTCCGGAAGAGAGCCGGCTGACGCCTTCTCCCGCATACCAGGCCTGCGGCTCTGGCACTGGCCGACAGCCCAACGCACCACTCCTCGCAGCCGGTTGCACGCGAAACTGGCGGTGGCGGACGACCGGATCCTGTTCCTCACCAGCGCCAACCTCACGGCGGCGGGCGCCGAGCGCAACATCGAAGCGGGTGTACTGCTGAACGGTGGCCCCATGCCGGGCCGGATGGCAGACCACATAAGGGAGTTGCAGCGCAGGGGGGTTCTCGCGCGATGGCTGGGCGCTTCATGAGCTCCCATCACCGTCGAATCATCGCCATTCACATGACCGATTGACAGCCACTGAGCCCTGACAGCCGGAACCTGGCCAAGAATTGAGCCTCCGGTTTCACAAGATCTTGGAGGTCGCTGATGGTCGCCGTCGCTCTGGTGCACAGCACCGCGCTGATGATGGAGCGGCTCCCCGAGAAACCTCCGGCATGGCTGACCCGCGGTGAGCGCACCTTCGCGTACCCGCACAAGGACTGGAGAAAGCCGCGTGTGTGGTGTCTCGCGTTCTTCACCGACCGTCACGCCCACGACGACCAGCGCAGGATCATCGGAGTGGGCAGCGTCTTCCCGGGCAGACGGTCGGGTACCTACGAACGCGCCCTGCTCACCCGTGACTTCACCGCACTCCAGATTCCGCTGCCGCTCGTCGACCTTGCTGACGCCATGGGGGCCAGCCGCCGGTTCCTCGGCGACGACGGCCGCATGTCTCCTGCCGCCGGCGACAAACTGCTCGCCGCTGTCCGGCATATGCGACCTGAACTGAACGAGACACTGGACGACCTGGAGAACAGCCTGGGGGCCAATCCTCCGACAGGTCAGGAAGGAGAGCAGCGGAGCCTGGAGAAGGACGCGTTTGGCACCCTACTTGAGACGTTCGGCGCGGAGCGCGATCCGCTCGAAGCATGGCAGCAACCGCTCAGCAGTGATGATCCGCGCTCCCGGTCCGTCCCCTTCATCGAAGGGCTGCCTGCTCTCCGTCAGATCGAGGATCAGCAGATCGTCCATGACTACATGCGCTTCCCCGGCATGGAGGGCGAGGATGCCGTGCAGGTCGGTTGGCGGATTTACCGCCGCAACTCCGAGTCCCCTCATCGGCTGTTCGTGTACAACGCCAACCGCACGAACGCCGAGACCGTCATGGGCGTCGACATGATCTACGTGAACGAGCACGCACGCAGCGTGGCCATGGTCCAGTACAAGCGCATGCGGCAGAGCGGGCCCGGCTGGGTGTACTGGCACGACGCCACCGGTGAGCGGGAACTGAAGCGGATGGAAGCCGTTGACGCCGAGTGCGAGGCCGAGGAGGAGTGGGCCCGGGCCAGCCAGAAGGGCTCAACCACTCTGGGAGACCCGCGACTGGTCCCGACGCCCAGCATGGTCAAGCTGTGCCGGACCACTCCCTTCATGATGAACTCCGCTGCCCTCATCCCGGGCATGTACCTGACGCGGGAGCACTTCTGGGAACTGCTGCAACGCCCCGAGGCCGACGGGCCGTCCGGTGGGACACGCATCATCGAGGAGTCGGTCCCCCGGTACCTGAACAACACCACCTTCACCACGCTGCTCAGGGACGGGTGGATCGGCACGCGCGGCACCGCCTGGGACTACGTCATCCACCTGATACGCGAGAGCCTGTCCGCCGGGGGGCCGGGCTCCGTGGTCGTAGGGATGCACCGGAGTGAGGTTCCGCCCGGCAACCGCCGAGTCAACTGACCCGCGCCGCAGGACCTCATCCTGCCCCTGGGACGTACGGACCGGCCTCGCGAATCGGAGCTGGTCAGTAAAGTGATCGTAGTCTTCTGGAGGGGGCACGGATGGCGACGCTGGGCATGCACCGGGACTTCCTGATGGAGTTCGCCGCGCTGGAGAAACCCGTCCAGAAACGTGTCTTCGAGGTGTTCGAGAAGTTCGCGGCGGCCACGCACGCGGGACTGCACCTGGAGAAGCTCACGCATCAGAAGGATCCGCGGCTGCGGACCATCCGGATCACCGACTTCTGGCGAGGCGTCGTCCTCAAGGCGGAGTCCGGCGACAGCTACCTGCTGCTGAAGGTGCTCCCGCACGACAAGGCCAACGACTGGGCCGCCAAGCACCGGGCGTCGGTGAACGAGGCCACCCAGGGCATCGAGATACGCAACGACGTGGCCCTGGAGCGGGCCACGGCCGGGCTGCGGGCACTGGCCGCCGACGAGCCGTCCCGTCTGTTCCCCGCCTCCGAGTATCCGGACAAGGTGCTGCGCAGCCTCGGCGTCGACGAGGAGATCCTGCCGATCATCCGGCTGGTCCCCGACGAGGCCCACCTGGAGGCCCTGCACAAGGTGCTTCCCGAGCAGCAGTACGACGTGCTGCTCGGGCTCGCTACCGGCATGAAGCCCGAGGAGATCGACCGCGAGCTCGTGCAGGCGTACGCACGGACCGCCGCCGTGCAGAGCGCCCGCGCCTCCGAGGGCGACGAACTGGGCACCGCCATGGCCCGCTCTCGGGGCCGTATCGCCCTCGTCTCCGGAGCCGATGAGTTGCTGGACATCCTTCAGCGCCCCTTCGACGCCTGGCGGGTCTTCCTGCACCCGAGCCAGTACCGGGTGGCCTACCAGGAGAGCTACGCCGGATCGGCGCGGGTCACCGGCGGGCCCGGCACCGGCAAGACCGTCGTCGCGCTGCACCGCGCTTACCACCTTGCGCGGCGCCTGCCCGCCGACGCGCCCGACGGCTGTGTACTGCTGACGACCTATACCAAGGACCTGGCCGCCGAACTGCAGCGCTGCATGGAGCTGCTGATCACGGAGGACGCCGTCCGCGCGAAGATCCGGGTGGTGAACGTCGATGCCCTGGCCAACGAGATCGTGCGGGCGGACCGCGGTGGCGCACCGCTGAAGCTGGTCTTCGACCAGAAGGAGATCACCGCCCGGTGGGCGCGGATCGCGCGGCGGTTGGACCTCGACTTCACGGACGTCTTCCTCGACCAGGAGTGGCGGCACGTCATCCTCGCGCACGCCGTCGCCACTCCCGAGGAGTACCTGAAAGTGGCGCGGACGGGCCGCGGCAGCGGGCTCGGGCCGCTGAAGCGCCTTCAGGTGTGGCGTGCGGTCACCGCTTTCGAGGAGCAGCTGAGTCAGGCCGGGCAGTGGACCTTCCTGCAGGTGTGCGCCGAAGCCGCACGTGTCCTGGACGGCCGCGACGAACGGCCCTTCCGACACATCGTTGTCGACGAGGCGCAAGACCTGCACCCCGCCCAGTGGCGGTTCCTGCGCGCCCTCGTCGGCCCCAGCGCCGACGACCTGTTCGTCGCCGGGGACACCCACCAGCGCATCTATGGCAATCGGGTCTCGCTTCGCTCGCTCGGCGTCGAGGTCGTCGGACGCTCGTTTCGGCTTCGGGTCAACTACCGCACCACACAGGAGATCCTCGCCTGGTCCACCGCGTTGCTGACCGGAGAGAAGCCCGACGACATGGACGAGGGGAAGGAGACCCTGGCCGGCTATCGCTCCACAATGCACGGCGAACGACCCGAGACCGCGGGACACGCCACGAAGACCGAGGAGATGGCGGCGCTGGTGGCCCAGGTGGAGAAGTGGGCCGCCTCGGGCGTGGAGGCGGAACATATCGGCATCGCGGTGCGGTTCATCCAGTTCGGACGGGACATCGCCCAGACCCTGGAGCACGCCGGCATCTCCACTTTCTTGCTGGGGACGGGGCGCAGTGGTGCGGGGGTGCGGATAGGGACCATGCACCGGATGAAAGGGCTGGAGTTCCGCTGCGTCGCCGTGGCCGGGGTGATGGACGGCACGGTCCCGATGAAGTCCGCCGTGACTCCGGTGGACATCGACGCCCAACAGCACCAGGAAGACGTGAACAGCGAACTGAGCGTGCTGTTCGTGGCCTGCACGCGGGCGCGTGAGGCACTGCGTGTGTCCTGGCACGGGACGCCGAGCCCATTCCTGGCACCTGCCATCAGCGGCCCGCATCCATAGCGTCTGGTCTTCGACGGCGTGGGGCTGACGACCACGGCCCACGCCCGTGATGACCACGTCAGGCCGGGTCCCCGTCCACCATACGGCAGACCTCGGCGGGAGCAGCAGTGTGCGCGGACCACTCCAGCAGCGCGTAGATCTCCTCACCGTGCCCGGAGAAGACCTTCAGAGAGAAGGGCGAACACAGACTCAGTTTGGCCTTCGGCCAGATCCATGCCCTTGATGCCGTTCAGCCGGGCCATCAGCTCACGGCGCAGTGGCTCGTCGAACGAAGGGGCGCCGCTTCAAGTACTGGAAAGGCGGGCACGGCCGCATGCCACCGTCACCATCAGCGGCCGCAGACTCACGGCGCCAGGCGGTTCACCGCGCTGCGCGCCCGAACCGCCTCTGGTAGGCCGAACGGTGAGAGCTTGGCAGCGCTGAACGGCCCTGTACGGCGCGGCCCTTGTGGGAGTGCCCCGTCTGCGGCCAAACGCCAAGGGGCATTGGCCGTCCCGACCCGGGATGTCGTCGCCAGCCCGGCACCATGGCCCCTGCCTGGCCTGCGCAGATCCCGCAGACGGAGTGTCGGCGGGGAGCACGGTGATCCCTGTCGTATGGGGAGCGGCTCCGGTGCTCCCAGTCGGGAAGAGGGCGGTGAACGGACAAGGGGTTCTTTGGCCGGTCGCCGGCCGGATCGGTCCGGCACGGGTGGGTGGCCTCGGGGGTGAGGGGTTGACGGTGGCGTGCAGTGGCGCGGTACGGACGGCTACGTCTACCGGATCGGGTGATGGACGAAACGGGCGTGGTTGACACGTCTGCGGGGTGGGAGCGCGAGGGCTCCCAGAGGGCTCCCCCTTGCTCCCACCCCGGGAACGGCAAAGGCCGTTCCCGCTACCCGCGGAAACGGCCTACGACCTGCGAAAACGCTGGTCGGGACGACAGGATTTGAACCTGCGACCCCTTGACCCCCAGTCAAGTGCGCTACCAAGCTGCGCCACGTCCCGATGCCCGTGCGGCCTGGGGTTTCCCCCTCGCCGACCGCGCAGGAGCAACAATACCGCACCCCGCGGGGTGCTTGCCCACCCCGTTCCGGTGGCGGTGAGTAGCTGCCGGGAGAACGGCCCGAAAGGGAGAGAGGGGGATGAGTACGGCTACTCATGTGCCGGGGTGGCGGAGCGGCGACTCTGCCGGCGTGAGCGCCCCCATCGAGCCGCCCACGACCACGGCGTTCTTCGTGCCCGCCGCGCTCTCGTCCGTGATCTTGTGCGTGCTCTCGCTGGCGGCGATGCCCTTCGGCATCGCCGAACCGCCGCTCGGGCCCCGGGAACGGGGTCTTCTCGCCCCCTCGGGCTCGTCTTCGTGGTGACGTGCAGCCCCACTCCCGTGCCAAGTGTGTACGGGACCCGCAGGAGCACAGACGTCTCCGGCCACGTCGACAAGACGCACCCGGACAAGCTGCTCGCCGAGCAGCCCCCTTCGTGGTGAAGAATCTCTGCTGGTGGCGTGAGGGCCGGGTCGGCACCGGCGGGCGAGCACCTTCCGTCACCGCACCGCACCGCACCGGACCGGACCGGACCGGATCGGATCGGATCGGATCGGATCGGATCGGCCGTGGCCGTGGCCGTCGTCACTTTCCGTGATGCGCTGCCGGGCGGCCCGCTGAGTGGTTCAGAGCGCCCCCGGCCGTCCGGTCCGGTCTGCGGCGCCCCCGGTGCATGCCCCTCCCCCTTTCGTTGTCGAGCTGCGCGGGGCCGGGTGAGGGGCCCCGCCCAGCCGGGGCGGTGGTGCCGCGACCCTGCGCGGACGCGTCGCGGCATGCGCCATCGGTACCGTCGGTGCCCGGGGTGGTGAGGTGGTCAGCCCGCGGTCGTGCCCCGGAGGTCCGGGTGGGCTTCGGTGAGGGCGCGCGGGGCGGCCTGGCGCCAGGAGTCCAGCAGGATCGCGCGCAGTTCCTCCTCGTCGTCCAGTGCGGTGAGACGGACGCGCAGCCAGGCATAGTGCTCATCGTGCCCCTCCCGGATGAAGAACTTCTCCGGTTCCGAGGCGATGAGCTCCGCGCGCTCCTCGACCGGGCACTTCACGCCCACCGAGGCGTCGTCGTCCGCGAGGGACGCGAAGATCTTGCTGCGCACCCGGAACGTGGGCATGCCCCACGCCAGCTTCTCCTCCGTCTCCGGCAGGGAGAGGGCGATACGGCGGACATCCTCGGCTGTGGTGGTCATGACGGCGCTCCCATCGGTTCGTTCGGGCCTGGCGGTAGTGCTGTGCTCCGGGCGTCACCGACCGTATTCGGGGCCACTGACATCGGCCTGCGCGGCCGGTTCGGAGTGTCGTCGCCCGGTCCTCGGCGTGCGCACCGGCGAGGGCTTCACGCGTTCAGGCCGCCGGCCGGCGGTCGCCGGGGTTCTTCCCACCACGGCTCGGGACGGGAGGCGATGCGATCCGGTCTCCGCCGCCGGGCCGTGGGACGGGGTGGGTTGCGGGGCGGCGGTGCGCGTTCGGAGCGGAGCGGTCCCGGTCCCGCCCGGAGGCCGGCCCGTCCTGCTGTGGCTTGCGGCACGCGCGGTGCGCGTCGGCTTCCCCGGGCCGGGGAAGAGTGGTGAGGCGCTCGTCCCTCATCCGCGGGGTACGGAGGTGCCGCAGCCGTCACCGGCCCCGCTCCGCCGCTCCTCCGCCCGGACCCCGTCCGGCCCTTACACGGGAGGCCCGTTGGACACCACCGCATCCACCACCCATGTCGACAGCACCGGCGCCCGCACCGGCTCCGGCGCCCGCACCGGCTCCGGCGCCCGCACCGGCTCCGGCTCCGGCAGCGGCAGCGGTACCGCTACCGGAGGTGCCGGAGGTGCCGGAGGTGCCGGAAGCGCCGGAAGCGCCGGAAGCGCCGGAGCCGGTGCCTCTGCGCCCGCTGTTTCCGGTGCCTCCGGCGTTCCCGCTGGTCCGCCTCCCGCGGCCGGCGACGAGCGCTCACCGTTCTCCCGCCGGGGGTTCCTCCGCGCCGCCGCCGGTACCGCCGCGGCGGGCGCGGCTCTCCCCGCGGTTGCCCCCGTTCCGGCCGCCGCTGCGGCCGTCGCGGCACCCCCGCCGGCGTCCTCTCCCGCCCGGCGTGTGCTGCTGTCCCTCACCGCCGCCACCAACGGGACCGCGACTCTCTCCCCCGGCGGCGGGCGGCTGGTCGCCGAGGTGCAGAACGTCCTGTGGTCCGTGCCCGTCGGCAAGGGCGGGGAGGCGGAGGACGGCGACGGGGACGGCGACGGGGACGGGCGCGGCCCTGCCGGTGACGGCGCCGGCTCCGCCACCGCCCTCACGCCGCCGGACCTGGAGCCCACCCGTCCCGTGTTCTCGCCGGACGGCGAGTCGCTCGCCGTGTGCGCGTACCGGGGCGGTGGCTTTCATCTGTGGCTGCTGCGGCCGGACGGTTCCGGGTTACGGCAACTCACCGAGGGCCCGTGGGACGACCGCGGCCCCGCCTGGTCGCCGGACGGCACCCGGATCGCCTTCGCCTCCGAGCGCGGCGGCGATCCGGTGGCCGGCAGCCCGTACCGGATCTGGACCGTCCGCGTGGCCGACGGCCGCCTGACCCGGCTCACCGGGCTGGACGGGCAGGAGGGCCCCGGCCAGGAGGGGGCCTGGGAGGACTTCGACCCGGTCTGGTCGCCGGACGGCCGCCGTGTCCTGTTCGTCCGGGCGCGCCTCGACGGGAGCGCCCTCGACGCCCGCACGATCGTCTCCGTCCCCGCCGACGGCCGTGGCCCGGTGACCGCCGAGCACACCGACATCACCTCCGCCCAGCTGATGACCCCGGCCGTGTCGTCCTCGGGCCGGCTGGCGTATCTGCGGACCACGCCGCACCCCGGCGCCTCCTGCACGCTGGTCGTGGACGGCTCGGAGGTGCCTCTCGACGGCGATGTGGCCCCGGTGCCGCCGCGCTGGACCGGGCCGGAGGAACTGCTGCTGACGGTCGGCGGCCGCTTCCGGCTGGTGCGGCCGGGTGCCCCCGGGCCCGGCCGGGAGATTCCCTTCGCCGCCACGATGCCCGTCACCCGCCCCCGCTACCGCGTCAAGCGGTACGACCTCGGCGGGCACCGCGCCCGTCCGGTGCGCGGCATCCATCTGCCCGCGCTGTCGCCGGACGGCCGCCGTGTCGCCTTCGCCGCCCTCAACTCCCTCTGGGTCGGCGCCACGTCCGGGGGACGCCCGCCGCGCAGGCTCGTCCGCGCCGACCCGGCCCGGTTCCTGCTCGGCCCCTCCTGGGCCCCCGACGGCGCGTCACTGGTGTACGCCGACGACCGCGACGGGCTGTACGCCGTCCGCCGCCACGACCTGCGGACCGGCGTCGAGACCGTGCTCGCCCGCGGCGGACGGGTGTTCCCGGCGCTGTCGCCCGACGGTGGGCGGCTGGCCTCGCTCGACTTGAGCGGCCGCCTCGTCGTCACGGAGCTCGGCAGCGGTGCGGAGCGGGTCCTCGCGGCTCCGCTGGGGAGCGGCGGACTGCCCGGCCGGCCGAGCTGGTCCCCGGACGGCCGGTTTGTCGCCCTCTGCGACCGCAACCGGCTGAACCAGCGGTTCCGCGAGGGCTACAACCTGATCCGGGTGGTCGACGCGGAGACGGGCGCGGCCCGGCTGCATCCCGTCGCCCCGCACGCCTCCCTCTCGGACCGCTACGCCTCGGGCCCGGCCTGGTCCCCGGACGGGCGTTCGATGGCGGTGATCGTGGAGTCGGCGCTGTGGCTGCTGCCCGTACGGCCGGACGGGAGCCCCGGCGGTGAGCCGCGCCGGCTGACCGACGAGGCCGCCGACCACCCGTCCTGGTCCGGCGACTCCCGCACTCTGCTCTACCTCTCCGGCGACCGGCTGCGCCTGCTCGACGTGCACGGCGGCACGCCCCGTACGGTGCACGTGCCGCTGGAACACCGGCGGCCGGCGGCCGGCAGCGCCGTCGTGCACGCCGGGCTGCTCTGGGACGGCACCGGCGAACGGGTCCGCGAGGACGCCGACCTCCTCGTACGGGACGGGCGGATCACCGCCGTCGAGCCGCACCGCGCGGGGCGCCGGGCCCGGCGCCGCATCGACGCCTCGGAGCGGACCGTCCTCCCCGGCCTCTGGGACGCCCACACCCACCCCTGGCAGAGCACCTACGGCGGCCGCCAGACGGTCACCCAGCTCGCCTACGGCATCACCACCGCCGTCTCGCTCGGCGGCTTCGCCCACGAGCAGGCGCGGCTGCGGGAAGCCGTCAACGCCGGTGCGCTGGCCGGGCCGCGGCTGCTGGCGACGGGCGAGCTGCTGGACGGGGCGCGCGTCGCGTACAGCATGGGCCGCTGCCACCGGACGCGTGCCGGGCTGCGCCGCTCGCTGGAGCGGGCCGCGGCGCTCGACTGGGATTTCGTGAAGACGTATGTGCGGGCGCCGGGCTGGGTGATGGAGGAGGCCGCGCGGTTCGCGCACGACCGGCTCGGGGTGCGCAGCGGAAGCCATCTGCTGACTCCGGGCGTCCAGCTCGGCCAGGACCTGACGACGCATCTGCAGGCGACGCAGCGGCTGGAGTACGGGCACGCGACGACCGCGGCCGGGCACGTGTACGCCGATGTCCCCGAGGTCTACTCGGCGGGCGGCGACTTCCATCTGATCGCGACGCCGTTCACCGCGCTGTGGCTGCTCGGCACGGCCCCGGAGCTGGCGCGCGATCCGCGGGTGACGGCGCTCATGCCGCCGTGGGACGTGACCGTCGTGACGGAGCAGGCGGGCCTCCCGCCGTCCTCCGCTCAACTGGCCACGCTGGGAAGGGAGATGGAGGTGTACCGGCGGGTGCTGTCGGCGGGCGGGCTCGTCGCCATGGGCACGGACGCGCCGCTGACGCCGGTGGGCCTCCATCTGCATCTGGCGCTGCGCGCCCTGCACCGCAGCGGGCTGTCGGCGGCGCGGACGCTGCGTACGGCGACCGCGCTGCCCGCGCGGGTGTTCGGCGCGGAGCGGGATCTGGGCACGCTGGAGCCGGGCAAGCTGGCGGACATGACGGTCGTCGACGGTGACCCGTTCACGGACTTCGACACGCTGGTGCGGACGGTGTCGGTGGTGCGGGGCGGAGTGCCGTACGAACAGGCCGGGTTGGTGAAGGGGTTCGCGGCGTCCGGAGAGGCGGACCGGCGGTCCGCCGCGGAACCGGGCGGGTCCGCCGCCGGGGCGGCGGAGACCGGCTGGAGCGCGGTCGGCCGGCAGATGCGCCGGGACGGCTGCTGTGACACCGGTCCGGAGTGGTGACGCGGTCGCCGCGCGGGACGCGGCGGGAGGGGTGACGCGCCGCGGAAGGCGTGACGCGCCGCTGGAGGGCGGCGCGGCCGGTGCGGGGCACGGTGCCGGACGGGCCGCCTCCGGGCGCGGGTGAGGCCGCACCATCCGCCAGGGCGCGCGACCCGACGCGCGGGAGCGCAGCCGTGCCGCGCGCCCTGCGCGAGGGCCGCGAGCCGTCACCCGCTCCGGCCCGTCGGCAACGATCTTCACCCCGTCAACACATCTGACACGTTCACTCGATAGATTCACCCCATGGAACTGCGACCCCCGGGACACGCGGACGTGCGGCACTCCGTCTCCACCTGGCGGCAGCCCACCCCAGCCGCCGCCTCACCGCAGCGGAACGCCCTCACCGCGCTGCTCGCACGACGCGTCGCGGGACTGGGCGGCGGGCGCCTCCTCGTCGGGATCGACGGCTTCACCGCCGCGGGCAAGACCAGTTTCGGGCACGAACTGGCCCAGCACGTCGCCGCCACCGGGCGCCCGGTCCTCCGCGCGACGCTCGACGACTTCAAGAAGCCGTGGCACGACCGGCACCTGTACGACCGGGAGTCCGGTGAGGGCTACTACCGCAACGCGTACGACTACGAGTCGGCCGAACGGCTGCTGCTCGGCCGCTGCCGCAGGCCGGACGAGACCTCCGCCGTGCTCTGCTCCATCGACCCGCTCAGCCAGCGGGACCACTCCGGTCGGTCCACGCCACTCGCACCGGACACGGTGCTGATCGTGGACGGCGTCTTCGCCTTCCGGCCGGAGATCAACGCCTACTGGGACTTCCGGATCTGGCTCCACGTGGACCCGGAGGTCTCCGTCCGCCGGGGCGCCGAGCGCGACCGGGACCGGGCCGGCACGGACGCGGAATCGATCCACCGCGACCGCTACCTGGCGGCGCACCGGATCTATCTCCGGGAGGCCGATCCCCTTCCCGGGACGGATGTGGTCATCGACAACACGGACTTCACCGACCCGCGGGTGGTGAAGGACCCGGCGGTCCTGCGGCTCTGAGCGGGGGCGGGCGGCGCCTGGGCCGACCGCGCCGGCCCCGCACCGGCGGTACCGCCTCCGGGAAGGGCGGGCCGGGTGACGTCGTTGCGGTTGCCGCCGGTCAAGGCGGCGGCGAGTGGGATGCCGGTGGCGTCGGTGATCAGATGGTGTGCGCTGCCCGTCCCGCCCGCCCGGTCGACAGGGCTTTCGTCCTGTCGTGGAGCCCCTTTGCGACGCCCGCACGTGAGAGCCGTCAACCGCGGGCCCGGGAGAGGTCCAGGGCGTTCGCGCGGCGCAGCTTCGCGAGGAGGACCTCGTGCAGCCGGGGCCACACGTCAGCCTCGGTCCACCCGGCCAGCCGGCGCCGGCAGGTCATGCCCGGCCCGAAGCCGAGTTCCTGCGGAAGGTCCCGGGCGATCCCCGTGTGCAGCACGAACAGAACGCCTGGGAACACCAACCGGTCCGGATGCCGCTCTTTCGTCCCGGATGCCGGGTCCGGCGCTCGATCCCGGGCAAGCAGTGGCTCGGTCACCGCCCACAGCTCGTCACCGGTTTCCCACGGCTTCGGCCGAGCCACCCCGTACCCCCGGATCACCGGTCCCAGAGTGACCGGCCACCTCGACGATCATTTCCCTGGGAGGTCCCGGACAGAGGGGCCACGTCGACGAAGCGGTAGCCGACCGGGCGATGCCGTGCCGGCCTCCGGGAACGGCGTGGCCGTCGTCGCAGGCGGACTCGGGTCCGGAGCGCAGAGAACCGCAGAGCGTTCACCTTTCCATCACGATCCCGTCACTTGCCTCTCGCGATCACCCCGTCGGCACATCACACCCCTTACGGTCATCTGGCACCCATCGCTTCACGGGGGACGCATGTCGTACAGCCAGTTGCCGCCCGCAGAGCCGCAGTTCGCCGGGCCACCGGCCGGGCCGCCCGTACAGCCCGGCGGCAGGCCGACTGCGGACGTGCCCGAGAGGGCGACCGTCCCCGGCTTCGTGGGGATGGGCCTGCAGTCGGCGCGGGACAAGGCGCGGGAAGCCGGTTTCTGCGGGCTCGCTTCGCACGACGCACGGGGCCGGGAACGTATGCGGACGTTCGACCGGAACGGGAAAGTGTGCCGTCGGAACGTAGAGGCCGGCGCCTCCTGGCCGACCGGCACCGACCTTGGCCTTCGGGGCGGTGAAGCTGGAGGAGGGCTGCCCGGGGGAGAACGGGAAGCCTCCGACCGCCAAGAGCGGCAAGAACGGCAAGAGCGGCAATGCCGAACTTCGCGGGCGAGTCGGCAAAGGCCGCGCGTTCCGCCCTGGACTCCGGTGTCTCCCTCGCGGTGGAGGATGCCCCGCCGGACGACCGCTGGGTGCTGGTCGAATCGCCTGGGAAGGTGCGCGCGCCGGAGCCGGCCGCCGGTGCATCGCTCACTGGGCGGCCGGTCACGCTCAAGGCGGTCGAGTTCGATGAGTCCTGCCCTTGACCGTCGGTCCGGCTGCGGTAGGACACACCAGGCCATGTACATCACCGAGTTGATTGGGCAACCCACGCGATGAGTCTCGTCTCTCCCGGCCTGGACGTACCAACGGCCGGTGACTACGCCCACGACTGGACGCTGATCGATGTAGAAACCTCAGGACTCACACCCCGACGGGACCGAGTGCTGTCCGTCGCGGTGATGACGATCAGCCCGGAGGGTGAACAGACCGGAGAGTTCTCAACACTGCTCGACCCGGGATGCGACCCGGGGCCAGTCGAGGTCCACGGGCTCACCGCCGAGCGGCTGCGGGGTGCTCCGACCTTCGCCCAGGTCGCCGGGCGGATCGGGGCGATGCTTCAGGACCGGGTCCTGGTGGCCCACCATGCCCAGTTCGACTACGACTTCCTCGCCCACGAGTTCGCGCGGGCCCGGATGTGGCTTCCGGTCTCGCAGCGGCTGTGCACCCTGGCCCTCAATCGCCAGGTCGACCCGCCGACCGGCGATCTGAAACTGGGCACGCTCGCCGCCCATTACGGTGTCCCCCAGCAACGTGCTCACGACGCACTGGACGATACCCGTGTACTGGCCGGAATCCTGCGGGCCTCCCTGCGCGAGGCAGCCCGGCTCGCGCTCCCCCTGCCCCTCGTGACCTGCCCGCCCCGGGCCGCGTCACAGTTCACGCCGCAGCCACCCAAGACTCCGTGCGCCTACCGCAACCCCGGCCCCATGGCTCCCGGCGGACCGCTCCGGCAAGGCATGAAGGTCGCAATCACCGGCGAAACCGCCCACGCCCGTGCGGAGCTGACCGGGCGAGCCGTTGCCGCCGGACTGAACATGATGACCTCCGTCAGCCGGCACACCAGTGTGCTGGTCACCAACGAACCGGCGTCGGACTCGGCCAAGGCACGTCGCGCCCGTACCGAAGGCGTACCGGTGATCGACGAGCACACCTTCCTGCGCCTGCTCGCGGACGTGCGACCGGGGACGGCGATCGCCACGGCAGCGACGGCCGTCACCGGGTCCGAAGCCCGGCGACCTGCCCCCGCACCACCAGGCGCTCCCGCAGCGGACGCCGCCCCCAACCGCCGGACAGCAACACCGCGCGCACCAGCTGCCTCGACGGCGACCGCGGCACGGATACGCCGCGCGGAGCCGGCCGCAGATGCCGTACCGGGCAGAGCGCTGGCCGGACACAGGGTCCTGGTCCTGGGTGGCGTCCACACCGACGCCGCGGCGGCCCGCACCCGCGTCGTCGCTCTCGGCGGTTCCGCCGCGATCAACCTGTCCGCCGGCGTCACCGATGTCGTGGTCCTGCCCGGCGGGGAACGCGACCGGCGCATGACCCGGATCAGGGCCCTCGCGCTCCCCGTACACGCACCGGACTGGCTCACCACTCCGACAGCCGCTGCTCAGCCTCCGAGGACTCCCCGTCCTCAAGAGCCGGCCGTGTTGCCCAGAGGAGGTGTCATCGATCTGCCCATGCCGCCCGGAGCACCCTTCCCCGTGTGGCACATCACCGCCGGCTGGACCCCGCAATCCCGCTTCGATGTCGACGTCGTCGCCTTCCTCCTCGACGAGGACGAACAAGTCACCTTCGACGAGGACTTCATCTTCTACGGAGCCCCGGAAAGCCCCGCCGGAACGGTACGCCTGCTGACCGGTGGCCCAGCCGAGCAGACGATCACCCTCGACCTGGCCTCACTGCCGCCCACAATCCGCAAGGTCGTCGTAGCCGCAGCCATCGACGGCAGCGAAACGTTTGGAACGGTCGGCGCGATGCAGATCAGCGCAGCCCCCGGCAACAGCGGGCCACCGCTCGCACGGGCCACCCTGGACGCCGCCACCACCGAACGCACGATGCTCCTCGCGGAGATCTACCGGAGGGGCCCGGTGTGGCGCCTGCGTACCGTGGGCCAGGGCTACGACCACGCCCTGGACGCACTCGCACGCGGATACGGAGTCGACATCGCCGAGTGAAGGGTGCGCGTATCCGACCACCGGGACCCGCACGGATCGCCCCTGCTCGGCTCGGCCGCACTCTCGGCACTCCGGGGACGCCGCCACGGACGGGCGACCGGACCGGCGACCGGACCGGAGACCGCCCGCCACCACGGCTCGACCGGCAGCCTCCCCGCCGGCTCGAACGGCTCACCCGGCCGGGGGAACGCCACCGCCTGGCCGGCCTCCCCGGCGGCGTCCCGCATCCACTCCCCCGGCTCCGCCCACGCGTGCGGTGCGAGGTTGAAGGTGCCCCAGTGGACGGGCAGCAGAACCCCGGCCGGGGTACCGCCGGAGAGGTCGAGATGCGTCCGCACCCCCTCCTCCGGGGTCATGTGGATCTCCGGCCAGTGCTCCGAGTACGCGCCGATCTGGATCATCGTGGCGTCGAACGGGCCGTACGCGGCGCCGGTCTCGGCGAACCCGTGGTAGTAGCCGGTGTCCCCGCTGTGGAAGACCCGGTGCCCGGGGCCGGTCACGACCCAGGAGGCCCACAGGGTCCGCATCCCGCGGACGAGGCCCCGGCCGCAGAAGTGCCGGGCGGGCGTGGCCGTGAGCGTCAGCTCCCCGACGCGCGCCGACTCGTGCCAGTCCAGTTCGTCGATGCGCGCCGGGTCGACGCCCCAGTGTTCGAGGTCCGCCCCGACGCCCAGCGGTACGGCGAACCGGGTGCCGGTGGCCGCGAGTGCGCGGACGGTGGCCATGTCCAGGTGGTCGTAGTGGTCGTGCGAGATGACGACCGCGTCGACCGGCGCCAGGTGCTCCAGCGGCAGCGGCACGGGGTGCAGCCGGCGCGGCCCGGCGAAGGGGAACGGCGAGCAGCGTTCGCTCCACACCGGGTCGAACAGCACCCGGTGACCGTCGATCTCCACGAGCACGGTGGCGTGCCCCATCCACGTCAGCCGGAGCCCCGACGGGGGCGGGGTCGGCGTCGGGGCGTCCCGGGTCCGCGGGGCGGGCCGCTGTACGGGTACGGCTCCGGCGGGCGCGCGCCGCCGGCGCGCCTCCCGGTCGAACTGGGCGCGCAGCAGCGCCCGGGCGGAGCCCGGCAGCATCATGCGGGTCGGCACCGGGTTGCGGAACTGTCCGTCCGCCCACTGCGGTGATCTGCGGATGCGTTCGAGCCGCTCGCCGGCCGGGTCCGCGCCGAAGGCGGCGGGCCGCAGCCGGGCGGCGAGGGAGCGCAGCGGCCCGGCTGCGGAACGCCGGGAGCGGCCGGAACGGGGCTCGGGGCGGGACGCGGAGCTGGAGACGGGTTCGGGCACGGGACCTCCGTGGGACGGCTGCCCGGTACGCCGCGGCCCTCGCCCCGGCGCCCGGGTGGTGTCCGCCGGCTGTGCCGCCGGCGCTGTGCTCCCCAGGACAACGGTGGGGCCGTCCGCAAAATGCCCGCCGTGCGGACATCACCGGGTCCGCCGTCCCCGGGAACGGCGGTGCGGGCCCGGCGTCCGCGCCGTGCGGGGCGGTGGCACGGCACGGGCGGCAGCCGGTGCGCGCGCCGGAGCCCGCACGCGCGGCGGCCCCGACGGCGGGGCAGCGCGGGGCCGGGTTACCGTGCGTGCCGGGCCCGGCTCCCCCCGTCCGTCCGTTCAGGGCTTGCGGCCCACGCCCCCGTAGCAGGCGACGGTACGCCCCTCCCCGGTCTCCCCCTTCCCGGTCTCTCCCGCCGTCCCGGTCTCCCCGTTCTCCTCCTCGGGCCGCCAGGCCGTGGCCTGGACCAGTCCGGGGTCGAGCAGTTCGAAGCCCTTGAAGAACGGCAGGATGCGGGCGTGGTCGCGCAGGGTGAGGTGGGCCGTGCTCCGGTCGTAGATCTTCCGGACGTCCTCCCCCTCCGCCCGCCGCCGCTCCTCGCCGTGGAAATCGGCGGTGACGTGACTGAGGATGAGGTGGCTCCCGCTCGGCAGGTCCTCGCCGAGCGTGGCGAGGATGCCCTCCGGGTCGGAGGCGTCGTCGATGAAGTGCAGGACGGCGACCAGCATCAGCGCCACCGGCTGGTCGAAGTCGATGAGCCGGCGGATGGTCGGGTGGTCCAGGACGGACCGCGGTTCGCGGATGTCGGCGTGGACGAAGGCGGCGTTGCCCTCGTTGGTCAGCTTGGCCTCCGCGTGCGCCCCGACGATGACGTCGTTGTCGACGAACGCCACCCGGGTGTCGGGCGCGATCCGCCGCGCGATCTCATGGGTGTTGGGCGAGGTGGGGATGCCCGTGCCGATGTCGATGATCTGCCGGACGCCCGCCTGGACGACGGTCCGCACGGCCCGCTGCATGAAGGCCCGGTTGGCCCGCGCGGTCGCCCGCGTGTCCGGGGCCAGCTTCATCACTTCCTCGGCGGCCGCGCGGTCGACCTCGTAGTTGTCCCATCCCCCGAGGTAGTAGTCGTACATCCGGGCCGGATGCGGTCTGCTGGTGTCGATACGTTCGGCAGGGAAACCCTGGTCGGTCACACCGGTCTCCATTTCCGTCTCTTCCCCCTGTCCGCGGGGTGTCCCCCCGCGTCCCCCGTTGTCCGTGCGAGAGCCGGCCGCTCGGTCGCGGCGCCGGCTCCGTCGAGCGAGGTCAGGCGAGCAGGAAGTCCGCCTCGCCGTCCTTCGCGCCACGGATGAAGGTCGCGATCTCGTGATGGGTGTATATCAGCGCCGGGCCCTCCGGATCGGTGGACTGCCGCAGCGCCACCCTTCCGTCACCCAGCTTCATGGCCTCTACACAACTGCCCCCGTTCCCCCCGCTCCACGGCTTGTGCCAGCCCTCCGAGCCGAGCTCCGTGGAGGGCATCCCGTTGTAAATACGTTTCCTGCGATCCATGGTTCAGATCTCCTTGCGAATCCCACCCAGCACCGTCCGGGTGGTGTGTGCGGGCGCGGCTTGCGCGCACATCCGGTCGAGAGCCTCCAGGAACGCCGACACGTCGTCCCGCTGGTCGACGTAGACGGCCCCCACGAGGCTCTCGGAGTAGACGACGTCCGGCAGTTCCGGAAGCGGAAACCGGAAGATGTGGAAGGGACCGTACATGGCCGGGTGCGGTCCCGCGGAGAAGGGCATGAGCTGGAGTCTGACCCGCGGCATCTCGGTGGCCTCGATGAGCCGGTCGATCTGCGCGCGCATCACCTCCGGGCCGCCGATCGGGCGGCGGAGGACCGTCTCGTCCATGACGACCCACAGCAGCGGCGGGTCGTCCTTCGTCAGCAGGGACTGGCGCTCGGCGCGGAGCGCGGCGAGGCGCTCCACCTCCGCCGCGGGCGCGTGCGGCATCCCGGCACGGAGGACGGCGCGTGCGTACGCCTCGGTCTGGAGCAGCCCGGGTACGTAGTGCGGCTCGTAGGCGCGGATGACGCTGGCCTCGCCCTCCAGGGCCACGAAGGCGCTGAACCACTCGGGGAGCACGTCGCGGAAGCGGTGCCACCAGCCCGGCTGGTTGGCCTCCCTGGCCAGGGAGACGAAGGTGTCGATCTCGCTCTGGTCGGTGATCCCGTAGACCCGGAGGAGTTTCTCCACATACGGGATTTTCAGTCCGACTTCGGCCTTCTCCATCCGGCGGACCGTGGCGTGGGTGACGTCGAGGGCGCGGCCCGCCTCCGCGTACGACAGTCCGGCTCTCTCCCGTAGGTCCTGCAGGCGCTTGCCGAGCACCAGTCTCAGGACGGTCGGCGCACCTCCCGACCGCGCGTCCTTCACCGCACATCCCCTCCAACAACCTTGACCCGGGCGCAGTGTGTCACGCAGTCAGTTGCACGGGCCAGGCTGTCGTCTGCCTTTTGTGATTTACAGACTGATCCTTGCCATGCGTGAGTGACAAGCCGCATAGTTACAGCGTGGCTCCTTCCCATGACGCGCTCCGGCTGAGCCGCCGCGGCGGCATCGCCGCCCGGTATCCGCAGGACGTGTTCCATCTGCCGGCGATGAGCGCCTCGGTCTCCAAGGCCCGGCGGCGCGTCCTCACGGTGCTGTCCGAGTGGGGCGTCGACGAGCGCTGCCGGGCGGACGCCGAGCTGGTGGTGTCGGAGCTGTTCACCAACGCCGTGCGGCACACCGACAGCGTGAAGGTGACCTGCGAGATCCGGCTGATCGGGCCCCGGCTGCGGGTCGAGGTCGCCGACCAGGGCTGCGCGGAGACCGAGCCGCGCGCGCGGTTCTCCGGGGCCGACGAGGAGGGCGGGCGCGGGCTGATGCTGGTCGGCGCCCTCGCGGAGGAGTGGGGGGTCCGGCCGGACGACACCGGCCGCGGCCAGGTGGTCTGGGCCTGCCTGCGCTACGGGAGAACCCTCCGCTGAACCGCCGCGCCCGCGCCCGCGCCGCCCCGCTCGCCGTCTCTCCGCCCGCCGTCTCGCCGCCCGCCGCCCGGCTCGGGCCCGGGAGTCCGTGACGCGTCCCACACCGCGGGCCCGCGCGCACCGGGAAAGACCAGGTGGCACGCGGTCCGCCGGAGAGCGGAAGGCACCGGGGAACCGGTTGCCCGGGTAATCCATATCGTAGGGTCGCAAGCATCAGGAGGACCGCCTCGCCGGCCCGGAGCCGGCGGCCGACACCGAGGAGCGCCCGTGACGCAGACGCCTCAGGTTCCACAGACCGGGCAGGCCGAACCCCGGCTCTCGGGTGTGCGGAACTTCCGCGACGTGGGCGGTCTGCCGACCGGCGACGGCCGGACCGTCCGGCGCGGGGTGCTCTACCGCAGCGGGCATCTGGCGAAGGCCACCGCCGAGGACGCGGCGTTCCTCTCCTCCCTCGGGCTGCACACGATCTTCGACTTCCGCAACGACGCGGATGTGGCCCTCGACGGCCACGACGTCGAGCTGGACGGCGTACGCCATGTGAACATCCCGCTGACCGACCCCGCCGACGGCGCGGAGTTCTGGCGGATGGTGCGGGACGGCGACCTCGCCCAGCTCCGGACCGCGCTGGGCGACGGCAAGGCCGCTCTGCGGATGTCGAGCACCTACCGCGTCATCGTCAAGACCCGCACCACCGAGCACAGCCGGGTGCTGCACGCGCTCGCCGAGGACAGCGTGCCCGCACTGATGCACTGCGCGGCGGGCAAGGACCGCGCCGGGCTGTCCGTCGCGGTCACCCTGCTCGCGCTGGGAGTGGAGCGGGACGCGATCGAGGCGGACTACCTGGCGAGCGCCGCCCCGCACCGCCGCTACCGGTTCCGCCGCTCGGACGACTCCCCCGCCGCCCTGACACCGGAGGTCGAGGATCTGCTCAGCCCGCTCTTCGACGCCCGGCGCGAATACCTCGCCGCCGCCTTCTCCACGATCGAGGAGGAGTGGGGCACGGTCGACGCGTACCTCACCCACGGGCTGGCCTTCGGGCCGGACCGGCGGGAGCGGCTGCGCGAGCGGATGCTCGACGGCTGACCCGCGCGGGGCCGCCGGCCGCCCGGCGCTTCCGCCGGCCGGGGCGGCGGCCCCGCCGTGCCGCCCTCAGCTCCTGTGCCCGCCGGCCGTCTCGCGCAGCGCGCGCAGCGACTGCCGCAGCGAGCCGAGGGTGGCCAGGACGGCGGTCGGCTCGTAGCCGCAGTGCGCCATGCAGTTGGCGCAGCGCGGGTCGCGTCCCCGCCCGTACGCCTCCCAGTCGGTCTCCTCGACCAGCTCCCGGTAGGTGGGGACGTGGCCGTCGCTCATCAGGTAGCAGGGCCGCTGCCAGCCGAGGAGTGAGTAGTTGGGGATGGCCCAGGCCGTGCAGGGGAAGTCCACCCGGCCCTCCAGGAAGTCCAGGAAGAGCGGGCTGTGGTTGAGCCGCCACCGGCGCCGGTTGCCGCCCGCGAACGCCTTGGCGAACAGCTCGCGGGTCTGGCCGACGCCGAGGAAGTGCTCCTGGTCGGGGGCCTTCTCGTAGGCGTAGGCGGGCGAGATCATCATCTCGTCCACCCGCAGCTCGTCATTGAGGTAGTCGAGGACCTCGATCACGGTCTGCGGGGTGTCGGTGTTGAAGAAGGTCGAGTTGGTGGTGACCCGGAAGCCGCGCCGCTTGGCCTCCTTGATCGCCTCGACGGCCTCGTCGAACACGCCCTCCTTCGCGACGGAGGCGTCGTGCCGCTCGCGCAGCCCGTCGATGTGCACCGCGAAGGCGAAGTAGCGGGAGGGCTCGAACTTGTCGAGGTGCTTGCGCAGCAGCACGGCGTTGGTGCAGAGGAAGACGTACTTCCTGCGCGCGGTGAGCTGCCGCACGATCTCGTCGATCTGCGGGTGCATCAGCGGCTCGCCGCCCGCGACGGACACCATGGGCGCGCCGGACTCCAGGACGGCGCCGACGGCCTGGGCGACGGGCATCCGCTGCCGGAGCACGCCGGCCGGATGCTGGATCTTCCCGCAGCCCTCACACTTGAGGTTGCAGGCGAAGAGCGGTTCCAGCTCGACGATCAGCGGGAACTTCTCCCGGCGGCGGAGCTTCTGGGCGAAGAGATAGGTTCCGACCCGGATGGACTGGCGGAGCGGCATGGCCATCTGGCTCACCTCCTGGGGAGCGGCAGGGAACGGTGCCATTCGTAGAAAGCCGGCAGGACGGTCCGCAGGACGCGGAAGGCCGATATTCCACCGAGCACCGTGCCGCCCCGGGCCAGTTCGCGCTCCGGGGTGTCCACGACCACCCGTACGGCGGCAACGGGGCGCGGCCCCGCGGCCAGCGCGGTGCGGAGGACGGCGGCGGACTCCATGTCGGCGGCGATCGCTCCGCTCGCGTGCAGCCGGGTGCGTTCGGCGCCCCGCACGAGGTGGTCGGTGCCGGCCAGCGGGCCGGTGCGGACGGCCGTGCCGGGACGGGCGCGGGTGTGCCGGGCCAGGGCGGCGGCCAGCACGGCGGTGCCCGTGCACGGGACGCTGCCGTCCCCGTCGCGGGTCTCGGCGGCGACGACCAGGTCGCCGGGGCGCATCCCCGGGGCGAGCGCCGCGCAGAAGCCGGTGGCGAGGACGGCGGTACCGGCCGTGTGCGGGCCCCCGCGGCTCAGGCCGCGGAGCACGGCGCGCTCCGCGGAACGCGGTCCCATGCCGGTGCGCAGGACGGTCAGGGCACCGGGTGCTCCGTTCCGGTCGCCGCCGCGCAGGGCGAGCCGTTCGATGCCGAGCGCGCAGGCGATCAGCAGCGCCCGGGAGCCGCCGTCCGCCGGCATCAGGCGTCCAGCGGGCCGGGACGGGGCGGCCGGCCCACGGCGGTGAGGTAGCGGCCGAGGGCGGTGAGCGGGAAGACCTGCCGGTAGAGGTGGTAGTTGATGGAGAAGTCCCAGGGGAAGCCGGTGCCGGTGAACTGGGGTTCGTCCCAGGAGCCGTCGGCGCGCTGGGTGCGGGCGAGCCAGCCGACGCCGCGTTCGACGGCCTTCCCGTCCTCCTCCCCGGCTGCGAGGAGGGCGAGCAGGGCCCAGCCGGTCTGGGAGGCGGTGGACGCGCCGCGGGCGATCCACTCCGGGTCCGGGTAGGAGCGCAGGTCCTCGCCCCAGCCGCCGTCCTCGTTCTGGACGCCGGTGAGCCAGTCGACGGCGCGGCGGATCGCGGGGTGGCCCGCGGGGACACCGGCGGCGACAAGGGCGGGGACGGCGGAGCCGGTGCCGTAGAGGTAATTGACCCCCCAGCGGCCGAACCAGGCCCCGCTGGGCTCCTGTTCGGCGAGCAGCCAGGCCACGGCGCGGCGCACGCGCGGGTCGCCGGCCAGGCCCTCGGCGGCGAGCATCTCCACGACGTGCGCCGTGACGTCGGCGGACGGCGGGTCGATGACCTCGCCGAAGTCGCAGAACGGCAGCCGGTTCGGGAAGGCACTGGTGTTGTCGGCGTCGAACGCGCCCCAGCCGCCGTCCGCGGACTGCATGCCGAGGGTCCAGCGGACGGCGCGGCGGACGGCCCGGTCGACCCGCCCGGGATCGGGGTGGGCGGTGCGGCGGAGGGCGAGGACGACCTCGGCGGTGTCGTCGGTGTCCGGGTAGTTGTCGTTGTGCAACTCGAACGCCCAGCCGCCCGGGGGCAGTCCGGGCCGGCGGACGGACCAGTCGCCGGGGCACAGCACCTGTTCGCCGAGCATCCAGTCGGCGGCCTTCACGAGAGCGGGGTGGTCGGCGGGCAGTCCGGCGTCGGCGAGGGCGATGGTGGCGAGGCAGGTGTCCCAGACCGGGGACTGGCAGGCCTCGATCATGCGGCTGGGGCCGCCGCCGGGGCCGGGCACGTCCCGCCAGACGGCGAACCGGTCGAGCGACTCCAGCCCGGCGCGGAGCACGGGATGGCCGAGGTCGTGGCCGAGCAGGTGGAGGGCGATGACCGAGTAGACGGCCGGCGGCTGGATGCCGCCCCAGCAGCCGTCGTTCTCCTGGCGTTCGGTGATCCAGCGGGCGCAGGCCCGCAGCGCCGCGCGCCGCAGCGGGGGCGGTGCCACCCGGCGGTAGGCGTGCAGGGCCCGGTCCAGGCGCCGGAAGACGCGGTCCCAGCCGGTGGCGGGGGCCTTGGCGTGCCGCGGCGGTGCCGCGTCCGGATCCGGGTGGAGTTCGCCGAGCGGGAAGGGCGCGGGACGCACCGGGCGCAGGGCGGACACGACGGCGAGCGGCACGATGGTCTGCCGGGCCCAGCAGCCGAAGTCGTAGATGTTGAGCGGGAACCACTTCGGCAGGTAGATCATCTCGGGCGGCAGTTCGGGCAGCCGCTCCCAGGGCCACCAGCCGAAGAGGGCGAGCCAGATCCGGGTGAAGACCCGGGAGGCGGCGATCCCGCCGTGCTCGCGCACCCAGGCGGAGGCGGCCGCCATGTGCGCGTCCGCGGGGGCGTCGCCGGCGAGCCGGAGGGCGGCGTACGCCTCGATGGTGGTGGAGAGGTCGCCGGGACCGCCGTGGAAGGTGGCCCAGGTGCCGTCGGGGAGCTGGCGGGAGCGGATGAAGCGGGCGGCGGCCTCGGTGGTCCGCCGGTCGCCGATGCCGAGGAACTGGCGGAGCAGCAGGTCCTCGGCGTCCATGGTGACGTTGGTCTCCAGGTCGCCCTTCCACCAGCCCTCGTCGTGCTGCCGGCCGAGGAGGTTCCGGACCGCCCGCGCGGCGGCCCGCCCGGCGGCGGCGGGGGTGTCGCGGGGCCCGGGGGCGGGCCGGCCCGGCCCGGCGGCGCGGAGTCCGGCTCCGGGGGACGCGATGCCGGGGGACGCGGCTCCGGGCGACGCGGTGCCCGGGGACGCGGCTCCGGGGGATGCGGTGCCGGGGGATGCGGCACCCGGGAGGGCGGCTTCCGCGTCGGGGGCGGTGGGCGGGGCCGGGAGCGCGCCGGGCGGGCCGCCGGCCGGGGTGGCGGGGGGCCGGGGCCCCGAACCGCCGTCGGTCGTCGCTGTCATGGCTTCCCCTTCGTGCAGTGGACGTCCTGCTGTGCTGGGGTGCACCGGCCGCACCGCGCCGCCCGGGAGGGCGTGCGGCGGCGGCCGGCGGCCACGCCTATATGTGCCGGCGGTTCTCTCCGCGTGCGGACGCGGCACCGGCCGGTGCCGTGGTCGTCCCGCCCGGTGCGCGCCCGGTCATTTCCGCCGCACGACCACGAAGTCCGCGAGGGCGACGAGCTGTTCGCGGACCCGCGGATCGAGATCGACCCGGTCCAGCGCGCCGATCGCGGCGGCATGCTGCCGCTGGGCCTCCTCCGAGGTCCAGGCGCGGCCGCCGGCCTCCTCGATGAGCGCGGCGCGCTCGGCGAACTCGGTCTCGTCGAAGTCCTCGGTGCGGTCGCTCTTGGCGTCGACGGCGAGGATCGCGGCGAGCCGGTCGGAGGCGGCCCCGCCGGCGGCGAGGGCGGCGACGACCGGCAGGGACTTCTTCCGCTGCCGCAGGTCGCTCCAGGTCTGCTTGCCGGTCGCCTCCGGGTCGCCCCAGATGCCCAGCAGGTCGTCGACGGCCTGGAAGGCGAGGCCGAGGTGGTAGCCGTAGGACTCCAGGCTGTCGGCGAGGTGGTCGTCGGCGCCGCCGAGGACGGCGCCGATGGAGGTGGCGCAGGCGAGCAGGGCGCCGGTCTTGTTCCCCTCCATGCGCAGGCACTCCTCGACGGTGACCCGCTCCCGGTGCTCGTAGGAGATGTCCTGGGCCTGGCCGTCGATGAGCTTGCGGGTCGCGGTGGTCAGCCGTCCGGCGGCACGGGCCGCCTCGGCTGTGCCCATCTCCAGCAGGATCTCCCCGGCCAGGGCGAAGAGGGCGTCGCCGACGAGGACGGCGAGGGCGGGCCCGTGCACCTTCCAGACGGTGTCGCGGTGGCGGCGCTGCTCGTCGCCGTCCATGAGGTCGTCGTGGAGCAGGGAGAAGTTGTGCACCAGCTCGACGGCGACGGCACCGGGGATACCGGTCTCCGCGGAAGCCCCCGCCGCCTCGGCGGAGAGCAGCGCGAGCGCCGGGCGGACCGCCTTGCCGCCGTCGCCGTCGGCGGGGCGGCCCTCGGCGTCGATCCAGCCGAAGTGGTAGGCGGCGACGGTGTCCATGGGGGGTGCGAGCCGGGCCACGGCGGCCCGCAGCACCGGCGTGGCGAGCGTCCGTCCGCGCAGCAGCAGCGCGGCGACGTCCGCGGTGTCGATGGCGGGTTGCGCCGTGTTCACTGTCTCTCCTCCGGTTCTTCTGCAGCCATGGGTGCCGGGCCGCGCCGTGGCCCGCGCTGTCTCGGTCGACCGCGCCTCCGGGGCGGGCGCGGGATGCGCGGGCCGGGCGGTCGCGGCGTGGGACGTGCTGGTCATACGGCCCTGCCTTCCTGGGTGCGCCCCCGCGGGGCGCGCGCACCCCGGGGACGGGGCGGTGGGGCGGTGGCGGCTGCGGTGCCGGCCGCCCGGGACGGCCCCGGGCGCCGGGGTGCGGGGCGGGGTGCCGTGCGGTGCCGGCGCGCCGTCCCGTGGCGTGGTGTCGGCATCAGGAAGCCTCCTGCCGGGGGTCCACCCGGCCGGGGCCGGGAGACGAGTCCGGGCGGGTGCGGACGGTGCGGAGGTGGCGCAGGGCAGCGGCGGCGGCGGTGGCGCCGCTGCGGGCCGCGCCCTCCATCGTGGCGGGCCATCCGGTGGCGGTCCATGCCCCGGCGAGCTGGAGACCGGGGGCCCGCGTGCGGGCCGGTGGGCGGAGCCGTCCGGTGCCGGGTGCGGGGTCGAAGGTCGCGGCGCGCTCGCGGGTGACGAAGAAGTCGGCGACCCGGGCGTGGCGGGCGCCGGGCAGCAGCCGCTCCAGCTCGGGCAGGAAGCGGCGGCGGAGTTCCGCGACGGGCAGGTCGATGATGTCTCCGGCGGCCGACTGCGACAGGGCGAGGTACTGGGCGCCGCCGGTGAGTCCGGAGGGCTCCGTCCGGTCGAAGACCCATTGGACGGGGCTGCCCAGCGCGGCGAGGAAGGGGCGGCGCAGCACCCTGCGATCGTAGACGACGTGGACGTTCAGGATCGGCGCGGTCCCGATGTCCAGCAGCCGCCCGGGGTCGTCCAGGGCCCCGTCGGGCAGCAGCCGGTGGGCCTCGTCCTGCGGTACGGCGAGGACGACCGTGTCGGCGCGCAGGGTCTCCGGGCCCGCCGGGGCGCCCGTGACGGTGACCCGCCAGCCGCCGGACCGGGCGTCCGGGCGGTGGAGCGCGCGGGCGCGGGTGCGGAGGAGGACGCGGACCCCGGCGCCCTCCAGGGCCCGGCGGGTGCGGGTGTCGTGGAGGTCGCCGAGGGGCACGCGGGACCATCCGATGTCCGCCGCCCCCGGCGCGGAGAGCAGTCCCGTCCGGAAGACCATGGCAGCCAGGGACAGGGAGGCCCGGTCGGCGGGGGCGTTGAGGGTGGCGACGCCGATGAGGTCCCACAGCGCCTCGACGGCCCGCGGGGACTGGCCCCGGCGGCGGAGCCAGCCGCCGAAGTCGGTGCCGTCCAGCGCCGGATCGGCGGGGTCGAGACGGCGGAGGGCGAGCGCGGCGCGGGCGGCGGCGGCGCGTTCGGCGAGGGAGAGGTGCGGATAGCGGGCGAGGGAGCCCGCGAGGTGCAGCGGTACGGGCAGCGCGGAGCGGCGCAGCCGCCCGGCGCGGCGCCGGCCGGCGTCCAGGACGGGCACGTCGAGGCGGCGCTGCACGGGCGCGAGGCCGGCCGCCCCGATGCGCTCCAGGAGTGCGCGGTAGGCGGTGCAGCAGCGCAGATGGACGTGCTGCCCGTTGTCGGCGGTGAGGTCCCCGGCCGGGGAGGAGCGGTGGAAGGAGAAGGCGAGCCCGCCGAGGCGCGGCCGGGCCTCGGTGAGGGTGACGCGCACACCCGCGTCGGCGAGGGCCAGGGCGGCGGCCGTGCCGGCGATGCCGCCCCCGACGACCACGGCGGTGTGCCCGGCGGCCCGGGCCGGGCCGGGCACGGCCGGGCCGGGGCGGGGCGGGGACGGTTCCGGGACCGGCGGGCGCATCAGCCGCGTCCCCCGGCCGGTCCGGGGCGGTGGCGGGCGGTGCGGCGGGTGATGTGCCGGGCGTCCAGGCCGGACAGGCCGCGCACGGCGACGTACGCCTTCTCGGGGGCGGGGAGGGAGACCCGGCCGTGCAGGACGGCCTCGGGGTCCCGGGCGATGCGGTCGAGCAGCCGCCGGTAGATGCCGGCCATGGCGGCGACGCAGGCGCCGCTGCGCCGGTCGAGGAGCGGCAGCAGCCGGAAGCCCTCGGTGAACAGGGCGCGGGCGCGCCGCGCCTGGTAGTGGACGAGGCCGGTGAAGTCGGCGCCGGGCGGCGGCACGGGGGTGTGGAAGCCGGCGGCGCAGCCGAACTTGGCGAGGTCGTCGGCGGGGAGGTAGAGGCGGCCGTGGGCGGCGTCCTCGCGGAGGTCGCGGAGGATGTTGGTGAGCTGGAGGGCGAGACCGAGGGTGTCGGCGTACTCGGGGGCGCGTTCGGTCTCGCGCGCGCTGTGGCCGTGGGGGTCCGTGACCCCGAATACGCCGAGGGACAGCCGACCGATGGTGCCGGCGACGCGGCGGCAGTACGTCCGGAGGTCGTCCCAGGTGTCGTAGGTCTCACCGCGCACGTCCATCAGGACGCCGTCGATGAGTTCGTCGAGCGCGGCCAGGGGGATCGGGAAGCGCTCGGCGGCGTGCGCGAGGGCGACGGCCACCGGGTCGGTGTCGTCGGTGCGGACGCCGCCGTCGCGCACCCGGGCGAGAAGGGCGCGGGTCTCGTCGAGGCGGGCGAGCTTGACGGCCGGAGGGAGGTCGCCGTCGCCGATGTCGTCGACACGGCGGGAGAAGGCGTACAGGGCCGACATGGCCTGCCGCTTCCCGGGCGGCAGCAGACGGATGCCGTAGGCGAAGTTGCGGGCCTGCTGCCCGGTGACGGCCTCGCAGTAGCGGTACGCGGCCAGCACGGGCGCCGGGACGGACGCGGGTGCGGACGCGGGTGCGGACGGGGTCACGGTCCGGCTCACCCCTCTCTTCGCAGTGTGGCGGCCGCCGCGCGCAGAAGGGCGGTTCGGGTGGGCCTGGGCGGTCCGGGCAGCACGTCGTGGCCGGCGGCAGCGATGGCGGCCAGTGCGGCCCTGCCGCCCGCCACGAATCCGGCGAGCAGCAGCTTGAGCCGTCCGGAGACGCTCCCCACGAGCGGGGCGCCCTCGTCCAGCAGGGCACGGGCGCGGTCGGCCTCGTGGCGGACGAGGGCGCGCACCCGGGCGTTTCCGGCCGGGCGGCGCAGATCGTCCTCCCGGACCCCGAAGCGCTCCATGTCCTCGGCGGGAAGGTAGACGCGGCCGCGGGCGAGATCCTCGGCGACGTCCTGGAGGTGCTCGGTGATCTGCAGGGCGGTGCAGACGGCGTCGGAGCGGCGGACGCGTTCCGGGCTGGTGGTGCCGGTGACGGCGAGGACGAGCCGGCCCACGGGGTTGGCGGAGAGCTCGCAGTAGGCGAGCAGGTCCGCGTAGCGGGCGCAGCGGTGGACGTGCTGGTCGCGGCGGTTGGCCGCGATGAGGTCGAGGAACGGGCCGGGGGTGAGCCGGTGGCGCCGCACGGCCGGGGTGAGCGCGGCGAGCAGGGGGTGGCGCGGGCTGCCGCCGGGGGTGAAGACGCGGCGGAGGTCGGTCTCGACGGCGTCGAGCAGGGCGAGCCGGTCCCCGGCGGCCTCGGGAGCGGCGCCGAGCAGGGCGGCGTCGGTGCCGCCGGGGGCGAGGTCGCCGTCGCCGATGTCGTCGACCAGGCGCGCGTAGCCGTAGACGGCCATGAGGTCGGTGCGCCAGGGGCGCGGCAGGAAGAACGGGGCGACGGGGAAGTTCTCGTGCGCGGCCTTGGCGAGCACGGCACCGGCGTGCGGTTCCGTGCCGGCGGTCACCGGGGCCCGCCCGGTGACCGGCGTGCGGCGGCGCGGGCGGCCGGCGGCGGGGTGCGCCGCGGGACGGCGGCGTCCCGGAGCTGAGGGGTTCCCGTAGCCATGGCCGTCACATCCCCTGTTCTACACCGTCCACCCAGAACATACGATTTCGGACACGCCGCATGCGGGACCCGCTCCACGGCCCCCGGGCACGCCGATGCCGCCGCGTTTGGGAGGAGTTGCCCCTGAATCGGCGGCGCCCAGCCTAGGCGATGCGGGCCACCGGCGGGCGCCGGTGCGGGTGGTGCCGGGCGTTTCGCCGGTCCGCCGTGCCGGGACCGGCATCCGGGACCTCCGCACGAGGGGTGCGCGGCAAGCGCTCCGAACGCCGTCCGGCCTTCCGGGCCCGGCGGAAAGCGGTGTTCCGGTTCGCCCCCAGCTCACGCGCCACCGCGGTCACGTTCCCCCCGCCATCCACCGTGCGGGGAAACGCTCCCGCAACCCCGCACGATCACCACGCCCAACGCCCACGGTCCCCGCAACCCCACGGACCGCGGGTGTTGCGAGGACCGCTGACCCCAGGGCCGGGGAACCGTCCGGCGGAGCCCCGTGGTGTGCGGGCCGGCGCCTTGTCCGGGCCGCTTCCGCCTACGGGCGCGGAGGCCGGGCTACTTCGCGGACTCCTTCTCGTACGCCTTGATCACCTCGTCGGTCGGCCCGTCCATGCGGAGCCTGCCGCTCTCCAGCCACAGCACCCGCTCGCAGGTGTCGCGGATGGACTTGTTGTTGTGGCTGACCAGGAAGACCGTGCCAGCCTCCTTGCGCAGCTCGCGGATGCGGGCCTCGGAGCGCTTCTGGAACTTCCGGTCGCCGGTGGCCAGGGCCTCGTCGATCATGAGGACGTCGTGGTCCTTGGCCGCGGCGATGGAGAAGCGCAGCCGGGCCGCCATGCCGGAGGAGTACGTGCGCATCGGCAGGGTGATGAAGTCGCCCTTCTCGTTGATCCCGGAGAAGTCGACGATGTCCTGGTAGCGCGCGCGGATCTGCTCGCGGGACATGCCCATCGCCAGGCCGCCGAGTATGACGTTCCGCTCACCGGTGAGGTCGTTCATCAGGGCCGCGTTGACGCCCAGCAGGGAGGGCTGGCCGTCGGTGTAGACCTTGCCGCGCTCGGCGGGCAGCAGCCCGGCGACGGCCTTCAGCAGGGTGGACTTGCCGGAGCCGTTGGAGCCGATCAGGCCGATGGCCTCGCCGCGGTAGGCGGTGAAGGAGACGCCCTTCACGGCGTGCACCTCCCGCATCCCGGCCGGGGCCTTGCGGCGGACGATCCGGTTGAGGGCGGCCGTGGCACTGCCCTTGCCGCGCGGGCCGCCGTTGACCCGGTAGACGATGTGGAGGTCGTCGGCGATGACGGTGGGGACGCGCGCTGCGGGGGCGCCGCCGGCGTGGTTCTCGCTCTGCTGCTCAGCCACGGCCGTAACGCTCCTCAGCCTTCCAGAAGTAGATGAAGCCGCCGATGCCGGCGAGCAGCGCCCAGCCGAGGGCCAGGGCCCAGACATGGTTGGGCAGGTACTTGTCGCCGTAGCCGTCGATCAGGGCGAACCGCATCAGGTCCATGTAGACGGCGGCGGGGTTGGCCATCATCACCTCGCCGAACCAGCCGGGGATCCGCTCGGCCCGTTCCAGGATGTGGTTCAGCGGGAACATCACGCCGGAGGCGTACATCCAGGTGCGGGTGAGGAAGGGCATGAGCTGGGCGAGGTCCGGGGTCTTGGCGCCCATCCTGGCCATGATCATGGCGAGACCGGAGTTGAAGACGAACTGCAGCAGCAGGGCCGGGAGCACCAGCAGCCACGACAGCCGGGGGAAGTTCCCGAAGGCGGCCAGGATCCCCACCAGGACGATCATCGAGAAGAGAAGCTGCTGGAGCTGCTGGAGCGAGAAGGAGATCGGGAGCGATGCCCGGGGGAAGTGCAGTGCCCGGACCAGCCCGAGGTTCCCGGAGATCGCCCGTACCCCGGCCATCACGGAGCTCTGGGTGAAGGCGAAGACGAAGACCCCGGTCACCAGGAAGGGGATGTAGACCTCGTCGTCCAGTCCGCCCCGCGCGCCGAGCAACATGCCGAAGATGAAGTAGTACACCGCCGCGTTCAGCAGCGGTGTCGCCACCTGCCAGATCTGGCCCAGCTTCGCCTGGCTGTACTGGGCGGTCAGCTTGGCCTGCGAGAAGGCGAGGATGAAGTGGCGCCGCCCCCACAGCTGCCGGACGTACTGCAGCAGAGAGGGCCGGGCCCCGCTCACCGTCAGTCCGTACTTCGCGGCGAGCTCGGCCGGGGACAGGCCGTCGTCGGGGGATGGCGGGGCGCTCACCGTGACCGCACCGTTGGGGGATGTCGTCTCACTCACAAGTGGAAGCTTTCGTCCTCATGTAACGCAGCCATAGGGAACGCAGCCGTACCGGGCCGGTCCGGGCCCGGTTCCGGGGACACGTCCGATGCTCTCAGGGATAGAGCTTGTCAGATGATGGGAGGCCGGCCCAGTCGGGTCAGGCGCCATACCGTACGCCACTTCATCGGACGGCGCGGTCCGCAGGGTGACCGCCAGCCCTCCGCGAAACCCCCGAACCAGGCGCGCAGGGCGGAAGCGGACGGGCGGCGCACCAGCGTGAGCAGCAGCCACACCCCCAGGTACAGCGGCACCAGCGGCAGCGGGAGGTTGCGGCGGGCCAGCCAGACCCGGTTGCGGGCCACCATGCGGTGGTAGACCGCGTGCCGGCTGGGGGCCGTGGTGGGGTGGAAGAGCACCAGGTCGGAGCGGTAGTCGATCATCCAGCCCGCGTCCAGGGCCCGCCAGGCGAGGTCGGTCTCCTCGTGGGCGTAGAAGAAGTCGTCCGGGAGGCCGCCGACCTGCTGGAAGACGGCGGTGCGGACGGCGTTGGCGCCGCCGAGGAAGGTGGTGACCCGGGAGGAGCGCATCGGGTCCGAGGCGCGCAGCCGGGGGACGTGGCGGCGCTGGGTGACCCCGGTCTCGGGGTCGGCGATGCGGAAGCTGACGATGCCCAGCTCGGGGTCGGCGGCGAAGGCCCGCCGGCAGAGCTCGGCGGTGGCGGTGTTCGGCAGCAGGCCGTCGTCGTCGAGGAAGAGCAGGACGTCGACGTCGCGGCCGCCGGGCCCGAAGGCCTCGATGCCGACGTTGCGCCCGGCGGGGATGCCGACGTTCTCGGGCAGCTCGATGGTCCGCACGGTCAGGTCGGGCACCGTCAGCTCGGGCAGCGGCGAGCCGTTGCCCACGACCACGACCTCGACCGGGTCGCCGTCCTGCTTGGCGACCGAGTCGAGCAGCGCGCGCAGCTCCTCGGGGCGGTTGCCCATGGTGAGGACCACCGCCCCGAGCCTCATCGCGGCGGCGCTCACTTCAGCCTGCTGGAGGCCAGGACGGACACGAGGTGCAGCAGCGTCTGCAGCATGGCGATGCCGGCCAGGACGGCGACCCCGAGCCGGGTGAAGAACAGGTCGTCCCGGACCGCGTCGAGCACCGCCAGCGCCAGGATCAGCAGGGACGCCTCGACGCCGAGGACGAGCCGGTGGAACTTCAGCGCCGCGGCCGCCCGGCGGGCCATGGCCATGCCGGAGGAGCGCGGCTCGGACGCCGCCTCCTTGACCGGCGGCAGCCCGCCCTGGTGGCGGGCGACGCCGACGAGGTCCGTCTCCGCCTTGATCAGCACGGCGCCGAGGGCGGCCAGGGTGCCGAGGAACGCCCACAGCCAGTCGATGCGCCCCTCGCCCCACAGGTCGGCGGCGCGCAGCCCGAAGCCCACCAGGACCGCGGCGTCGCACAGATAGGCGCCGACCCGGTCGAGGTAGACCCCGCCGAGGGAGAACTGCTTCTTCCAGCGGGCGACCTCGCCGTCGACGCAGTCCAGCAGCAGGTACAGCTGGACCGCCAGCACACCGAGCACCGCCCCGGTGATCCCCGGCACCAGCAGGGCCGGGGCGGCGAGGACACCGAAGACGGTCATCACGTAGGTCAGCTGGTTGGGGGTGACCCGCGTGTTCACCAGGTGCCGGTCCACGCGCAGCGAGAGTTCGCGCATGTAGAGCCGGCCGGCCCAGTGCTCGCCGCTCCGCCGGTCCTTCACGCCCGGGGGGTGAACGACCGGGCGGAGTTCAGCTACTGATGGCTTTGGCATAGTCGGCGTAAGCGTCCCTGATCTGGTCGGTGGAGAGGTTCAGGTGCTCCAGGATCGTGTAGCGCCCGGGGCGGGTCTGCGGGGCGAACTCCACGGCCTTGACGAACTCCTCGTCGCTGAAGCCGATCTCGCCCGGCAGCACCGGCAGGCCGTGCCGCCGCAGCACCTCGACCATGTGCGCGGACTGCTCGCGGGCGCCGCGCAGATGCATCGCGAAGGCGGCGCCGAGTCCGCACTGCTCGCCGTGGGCGGCGGCGCGCTTGGGGTAGAGCAGGTCGAGGGCGTGGTTGATCTCGTGGCAGGCGCCGGAGGCCGGGCGGCTGTCCCCGGCGACCGACATGGAGATGCCGGTCATGACCAGGCCCTCGGCGAGCACGGTGAGGAAGTCGTCGTCCCCGCAGCCGCCGGGGTGGCGCAGCACCGCCTCGCCGGACTGCCGGGCCATGGCGGCGGCCAGGCCGTCGATCTGCTCGCCGGTCTCCCGGTGGGACAGCTCCCAGTCGGCGACGGCGGAGATGTTGGAGATGACGTCGCCGACGCCGGAGCGGACGAAGCGGATCGGGGCCTCGCGGATCACGTCGAGGTCGATGACGATCGCGATGGGGTTCGGCACCCCGTACGAGCCGCGGCCCGCGTCGTTGTCGAGGGTGGCGACCGGCGAGCAGAGGCCGTCGTGCGAGAGGTTCGTCGCGACGGCGACCAGCGGGAGGCCGATCCGCGCCGCGGCGAACTTCGCACAGTCGATGATCTTGCCGCCGCCCATGCCGACGACCGCGTCGTAGTGGCCGGACTTCATGGCGTCGGCCAGCTTGATCGCCTCGTCGAGGGTGCCGCCGCCGACCTCGAACCAGGCCGCTCCGGGCAGCGCCGGCGCGAACCGCTCGCGCAGCGCCGCCCCGGAGCCGCCGCTGATCGCGATGGCCAGCTTGCCGGAGGCGGAGATCCGCTGGTCGACGAGGAGGCCCGCCAGGTCGTCCAGTGCGCCGGCGCTGATGTCGACGACGACCGGGGACGGAATGAGACGGGTCAGTACCGGCACGCGATCTCCCGTCCGCGGGCGAGGTCGTCGTGGTTGTCGATCTCGACCCACTGGACGTCGCCGATCGGGGCGACGTCGATGGTGAAGCCGCGGTTGACCAGCTCCTGGTAGCCGTCCTCGTAGTAGAGGTCGGGGTCCTTCTCGAAGGTGGTCCTCAGGGCGTCGGCCAGCTCGGCGGCGGCCTCGGCCTCGATCAGGGTGACGCCGATGTACTCGCCGGTGGCCTCGGCGGGCTCCATGAGCTTGGTGATGCGCCGGACGCCCTTCTCGGGGTCCGTGATGACCTTCATCTCCTCGTCGGCGAGGTTCTTCACCGTGTCGAGGGCGAGGATGATCTTCTGCCCCCGGCCGCGGGCGGCGAGCAGGGTTTTCTCGACGGAGACGGGGTGCACGGTGTCGCCGTTGGCGAGGATCACGCCCTGGGCGAGGACGTCACGGGCGCACCAGAGGGAGTAGGCGTTGTTCCACTCCTCGGCCTTGTCGTTGTCGATCAGGGTGATCTTGAGGCCGTACTTCTTCTCCAGGGCCTCACGGCGCTCGTACACGGCTTCCTTGCGGTAGCCGACGACGATGGCGACCTCGGTCAGGCCGACCTCGGCGAAGTTGCCCAGGGCGATGTCGAGGACGGTGGTGGCCTCGGGGTTGTCCGCCGGACCCACCGGCACCAGGGCCTTGGGCAGGGTGTCGGTGTAGGGGCGCAGACGCCGTCCGGCGCCGGCTGCCAGCACAAGGCCGATCATGCGGGTTCTCCTGATTCGTCGTGTACGGCGGGTGCTCCGGAGGAGACCCAGAAGCGGACGCTCTCGGCGAGCACCGCGAGCGCGACGACCGCGGCCAGGGCGGTCAGCGCGATGGTGAAACCTGAGGCGGGGAGGAGGGCGGCGGCCGTGACCGCGAGGACCCGTCCTTCCTGTCCCCCGACCGCCCGGACCAGCCAGGCCGGCGGGGCCCCGGTGCCGCCGCGGATGCGGTACACCGTGTCGTAATGATGATAGGCGGCGGCCGCGACCAGCCCGAACGCCGCGGGGAGGGCGCCGTCCGTCTGCGCGCGGGCCGCCAGCACCAGGATGGTGCCGTACTCGGCGGCGCGGAAGAGCGGTGGCACGAGCCAGTCGAGGGGGCCGGTGAGCGGCCGGGCGACGGCGAGGCCGGACAGGGCCGCGTAGCCGAGGGCCGCGACGGCCGGCCAGGGGCCGCCGAACGGGGTGAGCGCGGCCGTGAGCAGGATCAGCGCCGTGGCGAGCAGGGCCGCGGCGGGCGCCCCGAGGAGGGCGGGCAGCGTGCGGGCCGGGGACCGCAGCGCGCGGGCGGCGGCCTCGGCGAGCGGGCCCGAGTCGGCGAGGTCGGCCAGCGCCCTTCCGGCGCGGTCGGTGCGGGGGCCGCGGCGGGCGAGGGAGCGCAGCAGCCGGCCGGCGGTGGTGTAGCAGCCGGCGAGCGCGGAGCCGATCAGCAGGGCGTAGAAGACGGTGCGGGGCGTGGTGAGCGCCGTCAGCACGGCGGTCAGCGCCCAGCGCTCGCCGATGGGCAGCACGATCATGCGGCGGGCCCAGACGGTCCAGCCGACGCTGTCGAGCCGGCCGGAGAGGGCGGCGGCGGGGCTGGTGTTGCCGGGGGCGTCGTGGTCCGCCTCGGTGAAGGCGAAGTCGACGACGTGCCGCACGGTCTGCAGGATCATCGCGGCCAGGGCGAGGGCCCAGACGTCGTCCCCGCCGCGGGCGGCGCCGAGCGCCAGACCCGCGTAGAAGGCGTACTCCTTGGCCCGGTCGAAGGTGGCGTCGAGCCAGGCGCCGAGCGTGGAGTACTGCAGCGAGTAGCGGGCGAGCTGGCCGTCGGTGCAGTCGAGGACGAAGGAGAGGAGGAGCAGGAGCCCGGCGGCGGCGAAGCCGGGGCGGGTGCCCGTCGCGGCGCAGCCGGCCGCGATCAGCGCGGTGACCAGCGAGGCGGTGGTCACCTGGTTCGGCGTCAGGCCGCGGCGGGCGCACCAGCGGGCGAGGTAGCGGGAGTAGGGGCTGACGAAGAAGGTGGTGAAGAAGCCGTCGCGGGCCTTCACGGCGGTACGCAGCCGCACCTTCTCGTCGTCGGTCTCCGCGACGGCGGCGAGGGCCCGTTCGCGTTCGGCGGGGCCGGTGGGCACGGTGGCGGTCAGCACGCCGAGTTCGGGCCGGTGGACCGGCTCTCCGGCGGCGAGGAGGGCCGCGGCGGCCGCGTCCGGGACGGGGCCGGCGGCGGTCCGGGCCGCGGGGGCCGGGCGGGTGCCGGTGGCGCCGGTGGCCGTGGCGCCGGTACCGGGGTGCGGCCCGGGGGTTCCGGCCGGCCGGCCGGCGGGGCCTTCCCCGGCGGCGGCTCCGGCCGGGGCCGCGGCGAGGGCGCGGAGCAGCGCCGCCCGGGCCGCGGGCTGCGCCGTGACGGCGCCGGGAACCGCGGCGGCGGGGAAGCGCGGGTCCGTCAGCGCCAGCCGCAGCGCGTGCCGGTGGGCGACGAGACGGGTGTCCACCAGGGCGACGCGTTCCCCGGCGGGGACGGCGCCGACGCGGGCGGCCACATCGTCGTCCTCCGCCGCGACCACGGTGAAGCCCAGCGCGCGGAGGTCACTGAGCAGGTGCTCCCCGGCGACCGGCGGACCGGTGAGGATGGCGGTCGACAGACGAACTCACTCCTTGGCAACTGGCATGACCGAGGCGCGGCACACGGGGCCACGGGCAGGGCCCACCCGGCTTCGCACCGCTGCTGGCACGTCGGCAGAGGCTATCCGATCCCCGGAAGCCGCCGTTCATCGGCCGTTTACCCGCTGTCGGAGCGGGGCAGGCGCCGCCGGAGATCTTGATCTCAGGGAGCCGCCGGCCACCCTCGCCCGGGCCCCCGGCCCGCGCCGTTCTCCCCGGCCGGGGACACCGCCCTCGGCCGTCCCTCCGGCGACCGGAGCCGAGCGGCGAAGGCACAGGTCAGAGGGGATGACAACGGTGTTCACTGCCGTGTTTGCAGATACCCCCGGACCGTAGTTCACTGGCCTGGCGGCGCGGGGGGACAGCAGGCCGCGGCGCGGAGACGGAGGGCTGATCCATGGGGGCAGGACACGGCCACGGACATGCCCGCGGTGCCTCGCCGGCGGCCGGCGGCACCGCCGCGGCGGCGCACCGGGGCCGGCTGCGGATCGCCCTCGGGCTGACCCTGACGGTGCTCTTCGCCCAGCTGGCGGGCGGGCTGCTCACCGGCTCCCTGGCCCTGCTGGCGGACGCGGGGCACATGGCCACGGACGTCGTCGGACTCGCCATGTCCCTGCTCGCCATCCACTTCGCGGGCCGCCCGGCGAGCGAGCAGCGCACCTTCGGCTACGCGCGCGCCGAGATCCTCGCCGCGCTCGCCAACTGCCTGCTGCTCTTCGGCGTCGGCGGCTTCGTGCTGTACGAGGGCGTGGGGCGGCTCTTCCGGCCCACGGAGGTGGAGGGCGGGCTCGCCGTCGTGTTCGGCGGGGTCGGCCTGGTGGCGAACGTCATATCCCTGCTGGTGCTGATGCGCGGGCAGCGGGAGAGCCTCAACGTGCGCGGGGCCTTCCTGGAGGTGCTGGCGGACACCCTGGGCTCCGTGGCCGTGATCGTCTCCGCACTGGTGATCGCGGTCACGGGGTGGCAGCGGGCGGACGCGGTGGCGTCGCTGGTGATCGGCCTCATGGTCGTGCCGCGGGCGTGGAAGCTGCTGCGGGAGGCGCTGGACGTGCTGCTGGAGGCGGCGCCGCGCCATGTGGACATGGCCGCGGTACGGGAGCACATGCTCGCCCAGCCGGGCGTGCGGGACGTGCACGACCTCCACGTGTGGACGATCACCTCGGGACTGCCGGTGCTGTCGGCGCACGTCGTGGTCAGCCCGGAGGTGCTGGACGCGCTGGGCTACGAGAAACTGCTGCACGAGCTGCAGGGCTGCCTGGACCGGCACTTCGACGTGGAGCACTGCACCTTCCAGCTGGAGCCGGGCGGGCACGCGGAGCACGAAACGGGCCTGTGCCACTGAGGCCGCCGCCGGTCCGCCGCGGCGGAGGGCGCCCGTTCCGGCGGGGCGCGCCGTACTCCGTCCTGCCCGGCCGCGCCACGCCCGGTGTGGTCCGGTCCGGGTGCGTCGGCTGCCGGGGGCGGCGGGGGCCGGGGGCTTTCCCGTCTCCGGGCCGGTGCCGTGTTCAGCGGCGCCGGAAGCGCACACCTCATGCCGGCATTCCGCACCAGAGGACACCCAGGTATTTCTTGTGGGCACCATTCGGGTGTACCTCCCGATATCCGGCGAAGCGGGCCACCCGGTCCGTACGGCAGACTGGTTCGTCGTAGCCGAACCGAAGGATGGCCATGCCGACCACACCAGCCACGACGGCGGACACCCGCTCCCCGCTCCCCGCCGGGGAAGCGGGACCGGTACCGGGGGGCGCCGCTGAACCGATCATGCTTGAACTGGTCGACGAGAACGGCGTGACCACCGGCACCGCGGAGAAGCTCTCCGCGCATCTGCCGCCCGGCCGGCTGCACCGGGCCTTCTCGGTCTTCCTCTTCGACTCCGCCGGGCGGATGCTCATCCAGCGGCGGGCGCTGGGGAAGTACCACTCCCCCGGCGTGTGGTCGAACACCTGCTGCGGCCACCCGTACCCCGGGGAGTCGCCGTTCGCCGCGGCCGCCCGGCGCACGGCCGAGGAACTGGGAGTCTCCCCGTCGCTGCTGTGCGCGGCGGGCACGGTCCGCTACAACCACCCGGACCCGGCCTCGGGCCTGGTGGAACAGGAGTTCAACCACCTCTTCGTCGGCCTCGTCCGGGACGAGCTCCGGCCGGACCCGGAGGAGGTCGGCGAGACGGCGTTCGTCACCGCGGCCGAACTGGAACGGCTGCACCGGGAGCGGACGTTCTCCGCCTGGTTCCCCACCGTTCTCGACACCGCCCGTCCGGCCGTACGGGAGCTGACCGGGCCGTCGGCCGGCTGGTAGGGCCGCCTTGCGGCGACCCCCGCCCGGGCCCGGGACGGGGGCAGCCCCGGTCCCGGAGGCAGCTCCCCTCCCTTGGCGGCGCACGGCGGGCGGCGGACGGCGGACGGCGGCGGGAGCTTCGGGGGCCGCCCGTGCCGCCCGCACCGCAGCCCGCACCGCTCCCCCCGGGCCGGACTCCGCGGAGCGGCGCTCCGGGCGGCCGGCCCCGGGTCCCCGCGGGCGGGGCTCAGCCGCCCGGCGCCCGGCGTCCCTCCCCGCCACCGCCACCGCCACCGAGCGGCAGCCTGACCGAGACCGTCTTGCCGCCGTTCGCGGTCCGGTCGACGGCCCAGCGGCCACCCGCCTCCCGGGTGAGGGCCGTGACGAGCAGCAGGCCCCGCCCGCCGGTGTCGTGCGGGCCGGCCGGCAGGGCCGCCGGCTGATAGGGATGACCGTCCTCGACGGCCACCTCGACCCACCCCGCGCCGGCGGACACCTCGATCCCGATCTCCGGGGACAGCAGGGCGGCGTGCCGCGCGGCGTTGGCGGCCAGTTCGGTGACGATCAGCAGCACGGTGTCCATCAGCTCACCGCGCAAAGGCACTCCGCGGCGCACCAGCAGATCGCGGACCGCGTGCCGGGCCCGGGGCGCCGTGGACTCCACGCACGGTGCGGTGAAGCGCCAGACGCCCGCGTACGGGGGCTCCTCCGGCTCTTCCCTCTCCCGCTCCGTCCGCGGCGGCTGCGGCGGCTGCTCCTCCCGGGGCCCGCCCGGGACCCGCCGGCGCGGCGGTCCCGGCTCCGGCGGCGCCGGGCGCCCCCGTCCCGCCTCCGGTTCCCGCGGCCTCTCCGGCGTCGGGCCGTTCCCCGCCCCCGGGGACGGCTCGTGCCGCGGACCCGGGGGCCGGGCGGCCGAGGGGACGGAGGGCACCGCGGGGCGCGAGGCGGCGGGTGTCTCCCCGGCCCGCTGGTGCTCCGGCCCTCCGAAGGACCGTCCGGGCCCGGGCCGGGGGTGGCCGGCGGGTCGCTCGTGCGGTGCTCCGGGGCCCGGAGCGGCCAAGGTCTCCGGGGACTTCCGGTGCCGCGGCCCGGGGGCCGGCCCGTCCGCGGCCGGCCGCCCGTCGGCGGTTCCGGACCGGTCCGGCGGTCCGTCCCCCCGGTTCTCCATCTGTCCGCCCCCTCCGGTTCGTGCAGCTTTCCGGCTGGTCCCGCTTCCTCTGCCGGGACAGCGAGCGCACCCGCGTCACGGCTGCTCCCGCTCCCGCTCGCCGGACCGATGCTGGCAACGGAACGGTCCGATCCGGTCGGCTGCCCGGAAGTGTGCGTCTATCGACGGAATCTGAGCGCTCTCGTCCGCTACGAACAGTCCCGGCGGCCGCACCCGCATCCCCGCGCCCTCGCCCCCGCCCGGGAACGCCGGACGGAGGAAGCCGCGCAGCGGAGGGGGAGGCCGCCGTCCCGGGCGGCTCGGGCGTCCCGGCACCGTTCGGCCACCTCCTCGTCCGCCGGCCCGGAGGACCCGGATAGCATCCGGCGCATGGCGCTCTCCCCCTCCGCCGGTTCCGCCGCGGGCACCGGCCCCGCGGCCCCCGCCGGCACCCTGCTGTGCGACGTCCGCGACGGTGTCGCCACCGTCACCATCCACCATCCGGCGAAGCGCAACGCGATGACCGCCGCCATGTGGCGCGAGCTGCCCGTCCTGCTGGAGCGGCTCGCGGCCGACGCCTCCGTGCGCGTCCTGGTGCTGACGGGCTCGGGCGGCACGTTCTGCGCGGGCGCCGACATCGCCGAGCTGAGCGGCGCCGGGGACGGGCACCGGGGGTCCGACGGAGACGGACCGCAGAGCCTGGCGGTCACCGCCGAGGAGGCCCTGGCCGCCTTCCCCCGGCCGACCCTCGCCGCCGTCCGCGGCTACTGCGTGGGGGGCGGCTGCCAGCTCGCCGCGGCCTGCGATCTGCGCTTCGCCGCCGAGGGATCCTCCTTCGGCGTCACCCCGGCCCGGCTGGGCATCGTCTACCCGGCGACGTCCACCCGCCGTCTGACCGGTCTCGTCGGCCCGGCCACCGCCAAGTTCCTGCTGTTCTCCGCCGAGCTGATCGACGGGGGCCGCGCCCTGCGCACCGGTCTGGTGGACGAACTGCTGCCGCCGGAGCACCTGGACGCGCGGGTCGCGGACTTCGCCCGGACCCTCGCCTCCCGGTCGCTGCTGACCCAGGCCGCCGCCAAGGAGTTCGCGAACGGCCCGGCCGGGCCGGAGCGGGTGGCCCACTGGGCGGAGCAGGCGCGCGGCAGCGCCGACACCGCCGAAGGCGTCACCGCTTTCCTGGAACGCCGCCCGCCGCGCTTCACCTGGCCGGGCTGAACGCCCGCGGCCGCCGGCCGGCGGACCGTCGGGGCACACCGCCCGGTCGGCCGGGCAGCGTGGACGGCCTCCCTTCCCCGGCGTCGTTACCGGCACGTAGCCTGCCGGGCATGACGACGACCACCCTGCCCCCGCGCGCCGGACGGCACTGCCACAACGCGGTCAACCCGCTCCACTCGGCCCTCTACTTCTCCCCGGACCTCGGCCGGGAGATGGAGGCTCTCGGCCTCACCCATCCCCGCGCCGCCTACTTCGCGGGCCGTTCCGCCCCGATGGGCGCCGTCGGAGCGGGCACCGTCACCGCCACCTTCCACAACTTCAGCCATGAACTGGTCGCCCGGCACGTCCCCGCCGTCTGGGGGACCGCCTCTCCCGCGGCCGTGCTCGACGCCCGGCTGCGGGCCGTCGACGCGACCCTGCGCCGGCTGCTGGGCGAGGACGTCCTCGCCTCACCGGAGATGGCCGAGGGCGCGGAGCTGGCGCTGCGCGCCACGGAGGCCTGCGGGCGGTCCGGGCGGCCGCTGTACGCGGCGCACGCCGACCTTCCCGTACCGGAGGAGCCGCACCTCGCCTTCTGGCACGCGGCCACCCTGCTGCGCGAGCACCGGGGCGACGGCCACATCGCGCTGCTCGTCGGCGCCGAACTGGACCCGCTGGAGGCCCTCGTCAGCCACACGGCCAGCGGGCGGGGCATGACGCCCGCCTGGGCCCTGCGGACGCGCGGCTGGACGGAGGCGGACTGGTCGGCGGCCCAGGACCGGCTGCGGGAGCGCAAACTGCTCGACGCGGCCGGGGAGTTGACCGCCGCCGGCACCGAGCTGCGGAAGACCCTGGAGGACGAGACGGACCGGCTGGACCGGGCCCCGTACGAGCATCTGGGCGCGGCCGGTGTCGAGCGGCTGACCGCCCTGGCGACCGAGTGGCGGAACAAGGCTGTCATGGCCGGGGCCTACCCGCCGGACCTCTTCGGCAAGGGCTGATCCGGCAAGGGGTGGTCCGGCAAGGGCTGATCCGGCAAGGGGTGAGCGCCCGCGGACCCGGCGGTGCACGGGCCACGCGGGGAAGCGCGGGGCGGCGGAGGCGGAACACCGGACGGGCCGTCGCGCGCCCGGCGCGGACCTCCGGCCGGAACGCGCCCCCCGGCTCCGCCACAGCCCATCGGCCCCCGGCCTTTCCTCCCGCGCCGGCGCACGCGCCGGCCGGTGCCGGCGCCCCTCCCGGGCGCCGGGGCCGGCCGGTGCCCGCTCCCCGCTCCGGCCGGCGGTTCCCCGGCGGCTCGTTTGGACCGGCCGCGTCCGGTCAGACGCGGTGTACGGCAGCGCGGATCCGGAGGATCCGGGCACACGTCCGTGCGGCGGACACCGCCGTCCGAGCACGCCCGACCAGAGGAGGACCACGTGTTCCGTGCCATCGCAGACGCACTCCGGGCCGTCGGCGGCGCCCTGGCCACCGTCGTCACCCTGCCCTTCCGGGTCCTGGGCAAGCTGTTCGGCGGCGCCTCCCGCTCCACCCGCCGGGTCTGACGCGGCCCGCCGCGCCGCTCGTCCGCGCCCGCCCGACGAGTCACCGGCCCCGCTGTCCGTGCCGCCTGCCACAATGCAGTCTCCAGCACGACGACAAGGCGGAACGGGATCGTGACGACGTCGATTGAGGGCAGGATCGCCGAGGAGCTCGGCGTACGGGAACGGCAGGTCAGAGCGGCCGTCGAGTTGCTCGACGGCGGCTCGACCGTGCCGTTCATCGCGCGCTACCGCAAGGAGGCGACCGAGACGCTCGACGACGCGCAGCTGCGCGCCGTCGAGGAGCGGCTGCGCTATCTGCGCGAGCTGGAGGAGCGGCGCACCGCCGTCCTGGAGTCGGTGCGGAGCCAGGGCAAGCTCGACGCCGCCCTGGAGGCGCGCATTCTGGCCGCGGACTCCAAGGCCCGGCTGGAGGACATCTATCTGCCCTTCAAGCCGAAGCGGCGCACCAAGGCGCAGATCGCCCGCGAGGCCGGGCTGGAGCCCCTGGCGGACGGCCTGCTGGCCGACCCCTCCGTGGAACCGCAGGCCGCGGCGGCGGCCTTCGCCGACCCGGAGAAGGGCGTCGCGGACGCCGCCGCGGCGCTGGACGGCGCCCGGTCGATCCTCACCGAGCGCTTCAGCGAGGACGCCGACCTCATCGGCGAGCTGCGCGAGCGGATGTGGACCAGGGGCCGGCTGACGGCGAAGGTCCGGGAGGGCAAGGAGGAGGCGGGCGCCAAGTTCGCCGATTACTTCGACTTCTCCCAGGGGTTCACCGAGCTCCCCTCGCACCGGGTCCTCGCCATGTTCCGGGGCGAGAAGGAGGACGTCCTCGACCTCGTCCTGGAACCGGAGGAGCCGGAGCCGGCCGGGGCGCCGACGGCCTACGAGGCCGCCATCGCCCGGCGGTTCGGGATCGCCGACCGCGGCCGCCCGGCGGACCGCTGGCTGGCCGACACCGTGCGCTGGGCCTGGCGCACCCGGGTCCTCGTCCACCTCGGCATCGATCTGCGGCTGCGGCTGCGGCAGGCCGCGGAGGACGAGGCCGTGCGGGTGTTCGCGGCGAACCTGCGCGATCTGCTGCTGGCCGCGCCGGCCGGTTCCCGCGCCACCATGGGGCTCGACCCCGGTTTCCGTACCGGCGTGAAGGTGGCCGTGGTGGACGCGACCGGCAAGGTCGCCGCCACCGAGACGATCTACCCGCACGTCCCGCAGCAGAAGTGGGATGCCTCCCTCGCCACCCTGGCCCGGCTGGCCCGCGAGCACCGCGTCGAGCTGATCGCCATCGGCAATGGCACGGCCTCACGGGAGACGGACCGGCTGGCGGCCGACCTCATCGCGCGCGAGCCGGAGCTGAAGCTCACGAAGGTGATGGTCTCCGAGGCCGGCGCGTCCGTGTACTCGGCCTCCGCGTTCGCCTCGCAGGAGCTGCCGGAGCTGGACGTATCGCTGCGCGGGGCGGTGTCCATCGCCCGCCGGCTGCAGGACCCCCTGGCGGAGCTGGTGAAGATCGACCCCAAGTCGATCGGCGTCGGCCAGTACCAGCACGACCTCTCCGAGGTGAAGCTCTCCCGCTCGCTGGACGCGGTCGTGGAGGACTGCGTCAACGGCGTCGGCGTGGACGTCAACACCGCGTCCGCGCCGCTCCTCGGCCGGGTCTCCGGCATCGGCGCCGGGCTCGCCGAGAACATCGTCGCCCACCGCGACGCCCACGGCCCCTTCACGACCCGCAAGGAGCTCAAGGACGTGGCCCGGCTGGGGCCGAAGGCGTACGAGCAGTGCGCGGGCTTCCTGCGGATCCAGGACGGGGACGACCCGCTGGACGCCTCCAGCGTGCACCCGGAGGCGTATCCGGTGGTGCGCCGGATCGTGCGGTCGGCGGGCAGCGACGTACGGGGCCTGATCGGCAACACGGCCGTGCTGCGCGGGCTCCGTCCGGAGGAGTTCGTCGACGACGCCTTCGGGCTGCCGACCGTCACGGACATCCTCAGGGAACTGGAGAAGCCGGGGCGCGACCCGCGGCCGGCGTTCCGCACGGCCGCGTTCAAGGAGGGCGTCGAGAAGATCGGCGACCTGCGGCCGGGGATGCTGCTGGAGGGCGTCGTCACCAATGTCGCCGCGTTCGGCGCGTTCGTGGACGTCGGCGTCCATCAGGACGGCCTGGTGCACGTCTCGGCGATGTCGAAGACCTTCGTCAAGGACCCGCGGGACGTGGTGAAGCCCGGTGACATCGTCCGGGTGAAGGTGCTGGACGTGGACATCCCGCGGAAGCGGATCTCGCTCACGCTGCGGCTGGAGGACGAGGTGCCGGCGCCCGGCGCGGCGGCCCCCGCCGGGGCCGGCGGGGAGCGGCGGACCGGGCGCGCGCCCCAGCCCCGGCAGGGCCGGCCGGGTCAGGGCGGGCGCGGCGCGGGACGGGGCGGGAACCGGGGCGGCGCCCGCGAGGCGGCCCCGGCGAACGGCGCGATGGCCGACGCCCTGCGCCGTGCGGGCCTGCTGAAGCCTGAGGGCGGCGGCCGCTCGTAGCGGCCGAGGGCACGGCGGTCCCGGCCGCCGTGCCCCGGCCCCGCGACTCCCGCGACTCCCGCGACTCCCGCGACTCCCGCGACTCCCGCGGCTCCCGCGGCTCCCGCGGCTCCCGCGGCTCCCGCGACGATCGTGCCGGGTCCTCGGCCGTCCGCCGTGCGGTCCGGAAGGGCGGCCCGGTGAACCGCTCGGCCGCCCCGGCCGGATGTGCCCGCCGGTCCGCCCCTCGGCCGGCCCGACGACGCCGACATCGCGGACGTCGCCCGCCGCCCGGGGCGGACGGCGGCTCCGGGGCGTGGGGATCGTCCGTGCCCGCCGGAGCCGTCCGGTTCGGCGGCGCCCGGAGCGGCACCGTGACCCGCCCGTCCGCCGGCAGAGCGGCGCGCGGACCGGCGCGGGAACCCGCGAGACCGGACTCGCGCCGCGGCGCGGCGGATCTCGCGCGGGTCCGCGCTCGGCCGCCGAACGCCGCGGCGGACCGGGTGCGCCGGCTCCGGAATCCGGTTTCGGGAGGACGGCGGTGGCCGTTTAGCGTGGGCTCATGCCCGACGACCTCGCAGTTCACGACACCTCCCCCAGGCCCGCCGCAGCCACCGGCACCGGCCGGCCCCCGTCCGGGCCGCGGGCCGGCGGGAGAGTCCGGGCATCGGGGCTCGTCCTGGGCAGTGCCCTGTCGCTGCAGTTCGGCGCGGCCGTGGCGGCCCTGCTGTTCCCGCGCGCGGGCGCGCTGGGGGTGGTGACGCTGCGGCTGCTGTTCGGGGCCGTGGTGCTGATGGTGCTGTGCCGGCCCCGGCTGCGTGGCCACAGCCGGGCCGACTGGGGCCTGGTGGCCGCGTTCGGGCTGGCCCTCGGCGGGATGAACACGCTGTTCTACCAGGCGATCGAGCGGATCCCGCTGGGCGCGGCCGTGACCCTGGAGGTGCTGGGCCCGCTGGTGCTGTCCGTGGTGGCGTCCCGGCGTGCCGTCAGCTGGCTCTGGGCGGTGCTGGCGCTCGGCGGCGTCCTGCTGCTGGGACGCGGCGGTTTCGACGAACTGAACGCCGCCGGAGTGGCGTACGCGCTGGGCGCGGGCGCGATGTGGGTCCTCTACATCCTGCTGTCGGCCCGCACCGGCCGCCGCTTCGCCGGCAGCGACGGGCTGGCGCTGGCCCTGGTCGTGGCCGCCGTGCTCAGCCTGCCGCTGGGTGCGGCGAGTGCGGGACGGACGCTGCTGGACCCGGTGACGCTGGGGCTCGGCGCGGCGGTGGCCCTGCTCTCGTCGGTGCTGCCGTACAGCCTGGAGCTGGCGTCGCTGCGCAGGCTGCCCGCCGCGACCTTCGCCGTGCTGATGAGCGTGGAGCCCGCGGTGGCGGCCGCGGCCGGGTTCCTGGTCCTCGGCCAGGCCCTGTCGCCGGTCACCGGGCTGGCCATCGGGCTGGTGGTGGCGGCCAGCATCGGCGCGGTGCTCACTCCCCCGGCGCCGCGCACCCCGCCCGTCAGCGCCTCGCGCACGCCGCCCGTCAGCGCTCCGTGACGCGCCCGGCGGCGACCTCGATCCGCCGGGTGACGTGGACCGCGTCGAGCATCCGGCGGTCGTGGGTGACGAGCAGCAGCGTGCCGTTGTACGAGGCGAGGGCCGATTCGAGCTGCTCGATGGCGGGCAGGTCGAGGTGGTTCGTCGGCTCGTCCAGGACCAGCAGGTTGACGCCCCGGCCCTGGAGAAGGGCGAGGGCCGCGCGGGTGCGCTCCCCCGGCGACAGGGTCACGGCGGGGCGCAGGACGTGGGCGGCGCCGAGGCCGAACTTGGCGAGCAGCGTCCGGGCCCCGGCCGGGTCCAGTTCGGGGGTGGCGGCGCGGAAGGTCTCCAGCAGCGGGGCGCCGCCCGTGTCCGTGTCACCCGCGCCGCCCGCGCCGTCCGCGCCGCCGAAGAGCCGTCCGCGGGCCTGGTCCACCTCGCCGACGACGACGCCCGGGCCGAGCGCGGCCTGCCCGGCGTCGAGCGGGAGGCGGCCGAGGAGGGCGGCGAGCAGTGTGGTCTTGCCGGAGCCGTTGGCGCCGGTGATGGCGACCCGGTCCGCCCAGTCGATCTGGAGATCGACCGGGCCGAAGCGGAAGTCCCCGCGCCGCACCTCGGCGGCGCGCAGGGTCGCGACGACGGCACCGGAGCGGGGCGCGGCGGCGATCTCCATCCGCAGCTCCCACTCCTTGCGCGGCTCCTCCACCGTCTCCAGGCGCTCGATGAGCCGCTCCGTCTGCCGCGCCTTGGCGGCCTGCTTCTCGGTGGTCTCAGTGCGGGCGTTGCGGCCGATCTTGTCGTTGTCGCTCATCCTGCGCCGCGCGTTCTTGACGCCCTTCTCCATCCAGGCGCGCTGGGTCCGGGCCCGGGCCTCCAGGCCGGCGCGGGTGTCGGCGTACTCCTCGTACGCCTCGCGGGCCCGGCGGCGGGCGGTCTCCCGCTCCTCCAGATAGGCGGTGTAGCCACCGCCGAAGAGGTTCACCTGCTGCTGCGCCAGGTCGAGTTCGAGGACCTTGGTGACGGTGCGGGTGAGGAACTCGCGGTCGTGGCTGACGAGGACGGTGCCGGCGCGGAGGCCGCGGACGAAGGACTCCAGCCGCTGGAGTCCGTCCAGGTCGAGGTCGTTGGTGGGCTCGTCGAGCAGGAAGACGTCGTACCGGCTGAGCAGCAGGGAGGCCAGGCCGGCGCGGGCGGCCTGGCCGCCGGAGAGGGTGGTCATGGGCCGGTCGAGGCCGGTGTCGAGGCCGAGGGAGGCGGTGACCTCCCCGGCGCGCTCGTCGAGGTCGGCCGCGCCGAGGGAGAGCCAGCGGTCGAAAGCGGTCGCGTAGGCGTCGTCGGCGCCGGGCTTCTCCTCGACGAGGGCCTGCGTCGCGGCGTCCAGCGCGGTCTGGGCGGCCGCGACGCCGGTACGGCGGGCGAGGAAGTCCCGTACCGACTCGCCGGGCCGGCGCTCGGGCTCCTGCGGGAGGTGGCCGACGGTCGCGGTGGGCGGGCTGAGCCGCACCTGCCCGTCCTCGGCGGTGTCGAGCCCGGCGAGCAACCGGAGCAGGGTGGACTTGCCCGCGCCGTTGACGCCGACGAGGCCGATCACGTCGCCGGGGGCGACGACCAGGTCGAGCCCGGAGAACAGGGAGCGTTCGCCGTGGCCGGCGGCGAGATTCTTGGCGACGAGGGTGGCGTTCATGAGGGTGCCGATTCTAGGGGCCGGTACGGCGCGGGCCGGGCCCGCCGGGGCGGTGGCAGTCGTCCGCCGGACGGCCCGGGGCCGCGCGGCCCGTCCGGCGGATGGCCGCCCCCGTCCGCCCGCCCGGTCCCGGCCGCCCCCGCCCGCCCGGTCCCGGCCGGCCCCCGGTCCCGGCCGCCCGGGGACTCAGGTCCCGTCAGCGGGCTTCTGCGGGGAGCCGCCGGGGCGGTGCGGGGCGCTGTCCGGCGCGGGGGAACCGGCCGGGCCCGCGGCACCGCCCGCCGTACCGTCCGCACCGCGCGGACCGTCCTCGGCGGCCGCGCCGCTCTCGCCCTCGCCCGGTCCGATGTGGAGGGCGAAGTCCCCGGCGTACTGCTCGTGGCCGGCGATCACGGCTGTCTCGATGGCGGCTTCGGCCCGTTCCCCGCGCACGATCAGCGGGTCCCGGCGCAGATCGCGCAGCAGGGCCGCGCACAAACCGATCATGACGAGGGTGAAGGGCGCGGCGGCCAGGATGGTGATCTGCTGGAGGCCGGAGAGCGCGTCGCCTCCCCCGCCGCCCACGAGCAGCATGACGGCCGCGACGGCCCCGGTGACCACACCCCAGAAGATCACGACCATCCGGTGGGGTTCGATGGATCCGCTCTGGGAGAGGGTGCCCATCACCACGGAGGCGGCGTCCGCGCCGGAGACGAAGAAGATGCCGACGAGCACCATGACGAGCACGGCGGCCGCCGTGGCGAGGGGGAACTCCCGCAGCACGGCGAAGAGCTGGCCCTCCGGGGTCTTCTCGTCCCCGAGCCGCCCGAGTTCCTGGAACCGCATGGCCGTGCCGCCGAAGACGGCGAACCAGACCAGGCTGACGGTGCTGGGGACGAGGATCACCCCGCCGATGAACTGCCGGATGGTGCGGCCGCGGCTGATGCGGGCGATGAACATGCCCACGAACGGCGTCCAGGAGATCCACCAGGCCCAGTAGAAGACCGTCCAGGAGGACAGCCAGCCGGCGACGTCCTCGCCGCTGGCGGCCTCCGTCCGCCCGGCGAGCTGCGGCAGGTCGCGGAGGTAGCCGCCGACGGAGGTCGGCACCAGGTCGAGGATGAGGACGGTCGGTCCGCCCACGAAGACGAAGAGGGCCAGCACCACGGCCAGCACCATGTTGATGTTCGACAGCCACTGGATGCCCTTGGCGATGCCCGACACGGCGGACGCGATGAACGCCACGCTCAGCACGGCGATGATCGCGACCAGCAGGCCGGTGCCCACCTGCCCCATCCAGCCGAGTTCGGTGAGGCCGCTGCCGATCTGCAGGGCGCCGAGGCCCAGGGAGGTGGCCGACCCGAAGAGGGTGGCGAAGATGGCGAGGATGTCGATGATCCGGCCGCCCCAGCCGTTCGCGTACCGGGACCCGATCAGCGGCTTGAAGACGGAGCTGATCAGCTGCCGGCGGCCGCGCCGGAAGGTGCTGTAGGCGATGGCCAGGCCGACGACGGCGTAGATCGCCCAGGGGTGGAGCGTCCAGTGGAAGAGGGTGGTGGACATCGCGGTGCGCATCGCGGCGGCCGCGTCGGCGGGGTCGGTGCCCGGCGGGGGGTCGGTGAAGTGCGCCAGCGGCTCGTTCACGCCGTAGAACATCAGGCCGATGCCCATGCCCGCGCTGAACATCATCGCGACCCAGGAGACGGTGCGGAACTCGGGTTCCTCGTCCTCGGCACCGAGCGGGATCCGGCCGTAGCGGCTGACGGCCAGCCACAGGGCGAAGACCACGAAGCCGGAGGCGGCCAGGACGAACGCCCAGCCCGCGTTGTGCATCAGCCCGTCCAGCATCGAGCCCGAGACCCTTTTCAGGGTTTCGGTGGCGAGCGAGCCCCAGAGGACGAAGGCGAGGGCGAGTACGGCGCTGACGCCGAAGACGAAGCGGTCGGTCCGCGGGGGGCGGGTGAGGTGGGGGCTGCCCGGCAGCAGGGCCACCACTTCGTGCACGGGAGCGGGGTGGGCTCCGTTGGCCTCCTCCGCGCCCTGTTCCTTCTCCGGCACCGGCTGCACCTTTCCTCGGCTTTCCCCACGGGGCGAACGCGGTGTCCGCTACCCGCCCGGCGCCCGTCGCAGTCATCCCGGCGGCGGTATGACTCCCCGTGGCCTCTCCCGCACCGGAGGTCAGGCCGGTCAGGTACCGTGCCGCGCCCGGCGCCGGGCGTTCCGCCGGGCGGCGCGGCGCGCCGCGCGCCAGGGGCGGACAGCGGGACCGCTCCGGGAACGGGGGCCACGGCCCGGCGGCCGGGACGGTGACACCTCCCGCACCACAGATCTCTCAGGCCCCGTCCGAAGCGGCGACGCCGCCGAGGTTCCACACGAACGGTGAGACAGCAATACTGTTGAACACGTTGGCCACGGAGGAACGAGAGAGCGAGGCGCCGCCGATGCCCCAGGAGCTGACCGCCCACGGACTGACGGTCGACGAGCTGGCCGCCCGCGCGGGGGTGACCGTCCGCACCATCCGCTTCTACAGCACCCGCGGGCTGCTGCCGCCCCCGGAGATCGGCCCGCGCCGGGTGGGGCGGTACGGCCAGGAGCATCTGTCCCGGCTGGCGCTCATCGAGGAACTCCAGCACCAGGGCATGACGCTGGCCGCCATCGAGCGCTATCTGCGCCGGCTCCCGGACGACCTCAGCGCCCAGGACCTGGCCATCCACCGGGCGCTGGTGGCGTCCTGGGCCCCCGACACCGCGGAGGAGGCCACCCGCGAGCAGCTGGAGCGGCGTGCGGGCCGGCCGCTGGAGGAGAACGACATCGACCGGCTCGCCGCGATGAACGTGGCGGTGCGGACGGAGGACCCGGACGTCTTCCGGGTCGACCCCCCGATGCTGCACCTCGGCGTCCGGCTGCTCGAGGTGCCGATCAGCCTGGAGACGATCCTCGCGGCCCGCTCCGTCGTCCTGGAGCACACCCGGGAGGCGGCGCGGGAGCTGAGCCGGCTCTTCCGGGACGAGGTCTGGGAGCCGTACCGGGAGCGGGAGGAGGACCCGGAGCGGGTGGAGACGGTGCGCGCGCTGTCCGCCCATATGCAGCCCATGGTGGTGCAGGCCCTGGTGACGGCCTTTCAGCGGTCGATGCGGGAGGAACTGCGGGACTCCTTCCCGGAGGAGTGAGGCGGGTGCTCCGGGGCCGCCTCCTCCCGCCCGGGCACCCCGCACCGACCCCACCGGCCCGGCCGGGCCGGCCGGGCCCGTACAGGCGTCCGGATCCGCTCACGCGGTCGCACAGTTCATATCCGTTGCGTTACGACCTTCCCGTTCCGCGGTCGCCGGGTGGTGCGGGCGGGAAAGACTGCCGTCGGCACGACGCGGGCAGAGCCGTGGGACACGCGCCGACACACGGGGGACGCACATGCCGGAACTGCCGGGCGGTCTGCGCGGCCGCGAACCGGTGCGGGAACTCATCCACGACTGCCTGGCGCTGCCTCCCGGTGCGGACCGGCCGGTGACCGTACTGCTGGGGCCGACGGGGATCGGCGCCACCGATCTGCACGCCTACGTCAAGGAGAGGTTCGCCCCGGACACCCCGTGCGCGTACCTCAACTTCGACGCGGCGGCCGGACTCGACATCCGGACCGTCCTGGGCGGTCTGGCCCGGGAACTCGAACGGAAGCTGACGAATTACAAGGAGCCGGGCTTCCCGCGCTTCATCGTCGGCCTGCTGACGACCGGCACACCGATGGAGGACCTGCTCCGCGCCCACTCGCGGCGCAGGCTGCCCCGGCTGATCCGCGACGAACTCCGCACCCTCGAGGGCCGTTACGGCAGCTTCCTCGGCCAGCTGGCGGAAGCCCTGGCGGAGGCGCTGGACGCCCCGCCCGGGGTCTCCGACGCCGCCGCCGCCGTGCTGTCCTCCGTCACCCCGCGCACCGGCCAGCTCCCGTGGCGGGCCCTCAACCGCGGCATCGGCTGGTACGGCGACGGGCGCATCCCGCCCTGCGCGGACCCGGCGGACGCGCTGGTCGAGCTCAACTCGTGGCAGCACCGCTCCGACGACGGCCGGGAGAACGGCCCGCGGGACGTCGAGCGCGTCCTCTTCCGCGCCTTCCTGGCCGATCTGCGGGAGCACGCCAAGGGGTGGCTCAACCACCGCGCCTTCCTGCTGCTGCTCGACAACTGCCATACGGAGACCGGGCGGAGGTTCCTGGAACTGCTGCTGGAGGCGCGGCACGAGGACAAGGCCGCCCGGCGCGGCTGCGATCCGCTGGTGACCCTCGCCAGTGTGCACCGCTGGCTGCCCGAGTGGGGCCCCGCCACCGGCGTGCAGTGGGCGCTGCGCCCGCAGGACTCCGATCTGGCCTCGCTCGCGCACTGGGAGGCGGGACGGGGCGGTGAGAGCTCCGACGAGTTCTGGTGGTACCCCCTGGAGCTGCGGCCGCTGCGGCTCGCCGACACCCGGGTGCTCTGCGCCGGGGCGCCCCGCCGGCCCGACATCGTCCCCGGGGTGCAGCGGCTGACCGGCGGGCTGCCGTGGGCCGTCCGGCACGCGGTGGGCGCCCTGCTCCGCGCCGCCCGGGAGCACCCCGCGCCCGAGGAGGACCCCTACGCCCTGCTGCGCCGGGTGCCGGGGCTGCCGCCGGCTCCCCCGGTGCCCGGCCCCGATCCCGGGGCCCCCACTCTCGCCCGGGCGTCGCTGGGCTACCTCCTGGAGGACCTGGCGGACGAGCCGGGGAGCGACCGCCGCGCCACGCTCGTGCGCTGGTCCGCCGCCCGTGATCTCTCCGTCTGCGCCCAGGTGTTCGGGACGGGGGCCGGTGATCACGGCGAGCCGCTGCCGGGCCTGCTCCGGGAACGCTGGCTGCTCGCCGCCGAGGACGGCCGGCTCGTCCTCCACCCCTGGCTGCGCCGGCTGCTGCTGTGGGAGCTGGCCGCGGACGAGGAGATGTGGCGGGACAGTCACGCACGGCTGGCCGCGCACTACCGGACCGTGCGCGAGCGGACCGCGGAGCGGACGCCCGGCGGGGACCCGGAGCTGGAGGAGATGTACCACCGGCTGGCGCTGGGCGAGACGGAACCGGTCGCCGGCCTGCTGGCCCGCCGGTTCGCGGAGAGCGGCAGCGAGGACTTCATCCGGGACCTCGACCTGGTGACCTCCGCGCCCAACCGGCTGGACAAGACGGTCCCGCCGCTGCGGCTGCTGGACTCGCTCACCACCGGGAGCCACGCCCCCGCCATGTCCCCGGAGGCGGTGGTCCGGCGGCTGGTGGTGGCCCGGTGGATCTGGAGCGATCCGCTGAGCGACCCGGGCCGGCGGCTCAACGCCGTGATCGCCAGCAATTTCGACCATCTCGCCGCGATGCGCAGCTCCGGGATCGTCCCGCTCTACGACGAGGCGGTGCGCTACCGGCAGTGGCGCGACGAGTGACACCCGCCCCGGGGCGGCGGGCGGCCCGCCGCCGGCCGTCACGGGCGGGGACGCGGCGGGACGAGGAGGACGGCGGGGCCGGCGGGGACGGCGAAGACAACGGGGACGACGGGGAGTGGGAACATGGAGATGTGGCGGCCGACCCGCCCGGTGGTGCACTGGACCGTCGGCGTCCTGGTGGCGGCGCTGCTCCTGGGGCTCGGGGTTCCGCAGCTGTACGGCTGGTGGCAACGGCGGGAGGCCCAGTGCCTGGAGGGCGCGGAGGGCGTGGAGAAGCGCGGCCCGGACGAGGAGTGCGTCGGCGCGACCGACGGGGCGACGGACCCGAAGTTCGCCTTCGCGGGGCATCTGACAGGCATCCAGCGGAAGATCGGTGCCGAGAACCGGCGGGTGATGAAGGAGGAGAAGAACTACGTCACCGTCGCCTACATGACCTCGCTGACCGTCGAGAAGGACGACAGCAATTCCGAGGACGCCGTCCGGCGGCAGCTCCAGGGTGCGTATCTGGCCCAGTACCGGGCCAACCGGGACGATCTCTCCGGCTCCCCCAAGATCCGGCTGCTGGTGGCCAACACCGGCAGCGGCGCCGAGCACTGGGAGTACACGGTGGACCGGCTCATCGCGCTGAGCCGGTCCGAGCGGCGCGGGGACCGGCTGCTGGCGGTGACGGGGCTCGGCCCCAGCACCGGCCGGAACCGGGCGGCCATGCTCAAGCTGTCCCGGCACGGGATCGCCATGGTGGCCAGCACCATGAGCGCCACGAACCTCACCGACATCCCCGGGCTCGTCCGGGTGGCGCCGACCAACCGGGACGAGGCGAGGGCCGCCTCCGCGTTCCTCAAGAAGCGGGGCTACGAGGACGCCGTCATCGTGCAGGACGAGGCGGAGGGAAACCTCTACGCCCGCACGCTCGCCGAGGAGTTCCGCGCGGTGTTCCCCGACAGGAAGCACACCCTGCCCGAGGAGAACTCCGGGTACGACGCCTCGCAGCCCGACAGCTGGGAGGGCGAACTCCGCTGGGTCGTCCAGAACCTCTGCGGTGAGGAACCCGACGTGGTCTACTTCGCCGGCCGGGGCAAGCACCTCATGTCGTTCATCAACAAGCTCGCCAACCGCAAGTGCCAGCAGCGGGACTTCACGGTGATGACGGGGGACGACACCACCAACCTCACCACCGACCAGCTCCGGGAGGCCGCCGGGAAGGGCGTCGTGGTGTACTACACGGGGCTGGCCCACCCGGACATGTGGGAGAAGGACCGGACCGCGGTGTCGCGGTCGTCGGCCGCGTTCTTCCAGGAGGGCGGCTTGTTGAGCGGGCTGTTCCCCTCCGAACGGCGCGACGACGCCCAGGCGATGGTGGCCCACGACGCGGTGCTCACCGCGATCACCGCGATCCGGATGACCTCACTCGACGGCAGCGTGCTCACGGGCGAGGCGGTGGCGCGGCGGTTCCGTCAGCTGCGCGGCCGGGACCAGGGGGTGGAGGGGGCCAGCGGCTTCCTGTCCTTCCGCAACAACGGCGATCCGATCGACCGGGCCGTCCCCGTCCTGAAGCTGGGGCCGAACGGGCACTTCGTCCTGGACGAGGTCATCCGCGGCGACGCCCGCTGAACCGCCGGGCGGGCCCGGTGGGGATCCCACCGGGCCCGCCGGCCGCGCCGCTCCCCTGCCCGGGACCGGCGCCGGCTCAGTCGCGCGGGCCGTCGGTGAAGGTCTCGCCCTTCTCCGCCTTCTCCAGCAGCAGCGCGGGCGGCGCGAAGCGCTCGCCGTACGTCTCCCGCAGTTCCCGGGCGCGGGCCACGAAGCCGGGGAGCCCGCCCTCGTAGCCGTTGATGTACTGGAGCACACCGCCGGTCCAGGCGGGGAAGCCGATGCCCATGATGGAGCCGATGTTGGCGTCGGCCACCGAGGTGAGCACGCCCTCCTCCAGGCAGCGGACGGTGTCCAGGGCCTCGGAGAAGAGCATCCGCTCCTTCATGTCCGCGAAGGGGATCTCCGCGTCCGGCCGGGTGAAGTGCTCGCGCAGGCCCGGCCAGAGACCGGCCCGCTTGCCGTCCTCGTAGGCGTAGAAGCCCGCTCCGCCGCTGCGGCCGGTGCGGCCGAACTCGTCGACCATGCGGTCGATGACGGCGTCCGCCGGGTGGGACTCCCAGCTGCCGCCCGCCTCCTCCACGGCCCGGCGGGTCTCCTCGCGGATCTTCCGGGGCAGGGTGAGGGTCAGCTCGTCCATCAGGGAGAGCACCCGGGCCGGGTAGCCGGCCTGGCCCGCGGCCTGCTCGACGGAGGCCGGGTCGATGCCCTCGCCGACCATCGCGACGCCCTCGTTGATGAAGTGGCCGATGACCCGGGAGGTGAAGAAGCCGCGGGAGTCGTTGACCACGATCGGGGTCTTGCGGATCTGCCGGACGAGGTCGAAGGCGCGGGCCAGGGCCTCGTCGCCGGTGCGCTCGCCCTTGACGATCTCGACCAGCGGCATCTTGTCGACGGGCGAGAAGAAGTGCAGGCCGACGAAGTCCTCGGGGCGCTTCACGCCCTCGGCGAGCAGCGAGATGGGGAGGGTGGAGGTGTTGGAGCAGAGCAGCGCGCCGGGGTCGACGACGTCCTGGATCTCCTGGAAGACCCGGTGCTTGAGCTCCGGGTTCTCGAAGACGGCCTCGATGACGGCGTCACAGCCGGCCAGCGCCTGCGGGTCGGCGGCGGGGGTGATCCGCGCCAGCAGCGCGTCCTTCTCGGCCTCGGAGGTGCGGCCGCGGGCGACGGCCTTCTCCAGCAGCTTGGCGGAGTACGCCTTGCCGCGCTCGGCCGCTTCCAGTGAGACGTCCTTGAGGACGACCTCGATGCCGGCGCGGGCGCAGGAGTAGGCGATGCCGGCGCCCATCATCCCGGCGCCGAGCACGGCGGCCCGGCGGACGGTGCGCGGCTCGGGGCCGTCGGGGCGGCTGGCCCCGGAGTTGACGGCCTGGAGGTCGAAGAAGAACGCCTGGATCATGTTCTTCGCGGTCTGGCCGGTGGCCAGCTCGGTGAAGTAGCGGGCCTCGATGACCTGGGCGGTCTCGAAGTCGACCTGGGCGCCCTCGACGGCGGCGGCCATGATGTTGCGCGGCGCCGGGTAGGGCGCGCCGTTCAGCTGCTTGCGCAGATTGGCCGGGAAGGCGGGCAGGTTGGCGGCGAACTTCGGCGTGGAGGGGGTTCCGCCGGGGATGCGGTAGCCCTTGACGTCCCAGGGCTGCTGCGACTCGGGGTGGGCGTCGATGAAGGCCCGGGCCCGCGCGAGCATGTCCTCCTCGCTGCCGGCCACCTCGTGGACGAGGCCGGCCTCCAGGGCCCGTGCCGGGTTGTACTGGCGGCCCTCCAGCAGCACCTTCAGCAGGGCGTCGGTGATGCCGAGCAGCCGCACGGTGCGGACGACACCGCCCCCGCCGGGCAGCAGGCCCAGGGTCACCTCGGGCAGCCCGAACTTGGCCTTGGGGTTGTCGAGCGCGACGCGGTGGTGGCAGGCGAGGGCGATCTCCAGGCCGCCGCCGAGCGCGGCGCCGTTCAGGGCCGCGACGACCGGCTTGCCGAGGGTCTCGATGCGGCGCAGGTCGCGCTTGATGCGCATCCCGGAGTCGAAGGCCTGCTGGGCCAGTTCGGGGGTGATCCGGCTGAGGTCGCGCAGGTCGCCGCCGGCGAAGAAGGTCTTCTTGGCGGAGGTGACGATCACGCCGCGGACGGCGTCGCGCTCGGCCTCCAGGCGGTCCGCGACGGCCGTGAGGGAGTCGCGGAAGGCGGCGTTCATGGTGTTGGCGGACTGCCGGGGGTCGTCCAGGACGAGGGTGACGACACCGTCGCCGTCCTGTTCCCAGCGGATGGTGGTGGGCTCGCTCATGGTGTTTTCGCAGTCTCCGTGGAAGGGGGTCGGGGAGGGCCGGTTCCGCGGCGCCCGGGGCGCCGGGCGGCGCTCAGAGGCGTTCGACGATGGTGGCGATGCCCATGCCGCCGCCGACGCAGAGGGTGGCGAGCCCGTACCGCTGCCCGCGGCGCTCCAGTTCGTCGATGAGGGTGCCGAGGATCAAGGCGCCGGTGGCGCCCAGCGGGTGGCCCATGGCGATGGCGCCGCCGTTGACGTTGACCTTCTCGATGTCCAGGTCCATGTCCCGGACGAAGCGGAGGACGACGGCCGCGAAGGCCTCGTTGATCTCGACCAGGTCGATGTCGCCGATGGTCAGCCCGGCCTTGGCGAGCGCCTTGCGGGCGGCGGGCGCCGGCCCGGTGAGCATGATCGTCGGGTCGGCGCCGGAGACGGCGGCGGAGACGATGCGGGCGCGCGGGGTGAGGCCGTGGCGGCGGCCGACCTCCTCGCCGCCGATGGCGACGAGCGCGGATCCGTCCACCATGCCGGAGGAGTTGCCCGCGTGGTGGACGTGGTCGATCTTCTCGATCCAGTGGTACTTCTGCAGCGCCACGGCGTCGAAGCCGCCCATCTCGCCGATGCCCGCGAAGGACGGCTTGAGGGCGGCCAGGGACTCGGCGGTGGTGCCGGGACGCATGTGCTCGTCGTGGTCGAGGACGGTGAGGCCGTTGCGGTCGCGGACGGGGACGACGGAGCGCTGGAAGCGGCCGTCCTTCCAGGCCTCGGCGGCGCGCTCCTGGGAGAGGGCGGCGTAGGAGTCGACGTCGTGGCGGGTGAAGCCCTCGACGGTGGCGATCAGGTCGGCGCCGATGCCCTGCGGGACGAAGCCGGTCTCGTAGGCCGTCATCGGGTCCATGGCCCAGGCGCCGCCGTCCGAGCCCATGCGGACCCGGGACATCGACTCGACGCCGCCGGCGAGGATGAGGTCCTCCCAGCCGGAACGGATGCGGGCGGCGGCCTGGTTGACGGCTTCCAGGCCGGAGGCGCAGAAGCGGTTCTCCTGCACGCCCGCCACGGTGTCGGGGAGCCCGGCGGCGATGGCGGCGATCTTGGCGATGTCGGAGCCCTGGTCGCCGATGGGGCTCACGACACCGAGCACGATGTCGTCGATGGCCGCCGGGTCCAGCTCGGGGAACCGGTGGCGCAGCTCGTGGATCAGGCCCACGACCAGGTCGATGGGCTTGGTGCCGTGCAGGGCGCCATTGGCCTTGCCGCGGCCGCGCGGGGTGCGGATCGCCTCGTAGACGTACGCTTCGGTGCTCAACGTCGGCAGCCTTTCCGTGCTGTTCGTTGCCGTGCCGCCCGGGCGGACGGCGGTGGGGAGGTGCGGGTGGTACGAGTGGTACGGGTAGTACGGGTGGTGCCGGGGGCACGCTGCGCGTTCCGGGCGGTGCCGTGCGGTGCTGCCGCACGGCACCGCCCTCAGCCGAGGACCGACCGGCCGATGATCTCCTTCATGATCTCGGTGGTGCCGCCGTAGATGGTCTGGATGCGGCCGTCCGTGAACGCCTTGGCGACCCGGTACTCGGTCATGTACCCGTAGCCGCCGTGGAGCTGGAGGCAGCGGTCGGTGACCCGCTTCTGGAGTTCGGTGGCCCACCACTTGGCCATCGAGGCGTGCACGGCGTCGAGCTGCCCCGCCGTGTGCTCCTCGATGCAGCGGTCGAGGAAGGCGCGGGTGACGGCGCACTCGGTGGCCATCTCGGCGATCTCGAAGCGGATGTGCTGCAGCTTCGCCAGCGGCCGGCCGAAGGCCTCCCGCTCCTTGACGTAGGCCTTGGTGATCTCCAGCAGTTCCTCGGCGCCGGCGATGGCGGCGACGGCGATGCTCATCCGCTCCTGGGCGAGATGGGTCATCAGGTGGAGGAAGGCGCCGTTCTCCTCGCCGAGGAGGTTCTCCTTGGGGACGCGGACGTCACGGAAGAACAGCTCGGCGGTGTCCTGCGCCTTCTGGCCGATCTTGTCGAGGTTCCGGCCGCGCTCGAAGCCCGCCATGCCGCGTTCGACGACCAGCAGGCTGAGGCCCTTGGCGCCGCCCTCGGGGGTGGTGCGGGCCACCACGATGACGAGGTCGGCAAGGATGCCGTTGGAGATGAAGGTCTTGGAGCCGTTGAGCACCCAGTGGCCGCCGGCGTCGGTGGCGGTGGTGCGGATGCCCTGGAGGTCGGAGCCGGCGCCGGGCTCCGTCATGGCGATGGCCGTGATGGTCTCGCCGCTGCAGAAGCCGGGCAGCCAGCGCCGCTTCTGCTCGTCGGTGCCGAGGGCGGTGAGGTACGGGCCGATGATGTCGTTGTGCAGGCCGACCGCCAGACCGGAGGCACCGGCCCGGGCGAACTCCTCGGTGAGGACGGCGCTGTAGCGGAAGTCGGCGGTCCCGCCGCCCCCGTACTCCTCCGGAACGGCGAGGCCGAGCAGCCCCTGCCGGCCGGCCGCGAGCCAGGCGGAGCGGTCGACGACGCCCTCCCGCTCCCAGCGCTCGTGGTGGGGTTCCACCTCCTTCTGCAGGAAGGTGCGGACGGTCTCGCGGAACGCCTCGTGCTCGGCGGTGAAGACGGTGCGCTTCAACTCGCGCCTCCTGACGGGATGGTGGGAGCGGGACGGGCGGTGGCACGGGCGCGTGCGGCACCACGGCCGCGGAGGGGGACGCGGGAACGGGCCGGCCCGCGGAGACGGCCGGGAGCCGGCGCGGACGGCCGGGGCGCGGCCGGGACGGTCCGGGCCGCCGCCCCGCCGTCCCGGGCGGAGCGGCCGTCCGCCGGCCCCCCGGTGTGGTCCGGGGCGGCGGCGGACCGCACGGCACGCGGCTCCATCAGCCGGTGGTGCCGGCGGGGGCCGCGGTGTGCCCCGTGGCTCCCGGGGCTCCCGGGGCTCCCGGGGCGGCCGGCGCGGCCGCGGCGGTGAGGCCGGGCAGGTCCCAGTCGGCGGCCACCCCGGCGGTGTCGGCGCCGGGCAGGGCGGGCGGGGTGCGGACGGCGCCGGGGGTGGCCGAGAACCGCGGCGCGGGGGCGGGCTGGGTGATGCCGCCGTGGTCGGTGAAGGTGCCGCGGGCGGCGAGATGCGGGTGGTTCGGGGCCTCCCGCAGGGACAGCACGGGGGCGACGCAGGCGTCGGAATCCGCGAAGACGGCCGTCCACTCCTCGCGGGTGCGGGTCCGGAAGCGGTCGGCGACGGCGGCGCGCAGTGCGTGCCACGCGCCGGGGTCGGCGCGGTCGGGGGCGTCCTCACCGAGGCCGAGGAGGCGGGTGAACTCCTCGTAGAAGCGTTCCTCCAGGGCGCCGACGGCCATCCAGCCGCCGTCGGCGGTCTCGTAGACGCCGTAGAAGGGGGTGCCGCCGTCGAGCAGGTTGGCGCCGCGGCGGTCCTGCCAGGCGCCGGCGGCCAGCAGGGCGTGGATCATCGTGGTGAGGTGGGCGGTCCCGTCGGTGATGGCCGCGTCCACGACCTGCCCGGTTCCGGTGGTCCGGGCGTGCTGGAGGGCGGCGAGGACGCCGACGACGAGGTAGAGGGAGCCGCCCGCGTAGTCGCCGAGGAGGTTGGCGGGCACGGCGGGCGGGCCGCCGGCCGGGCCGATCATGCCGAGGGCTCCGGTGACGGCGACGTAGCCGATGTCGTGCCCGGCGCGCGGGGCGAGCGGTCCGTCCTGGCCCCAGCCGGTCATCCGGCCGTACACCAGGCGGGGGTTGCGGGCGAGGCAGTCCTCCGGGCCGACACCGAGGCGCTCGGTGACGCCGGGCCGGTTGCCCTCCAGCAGGATGTCCGCGCGGGCGGCGAGGTCCAGCACGGCCGTCCGCCCGGCCTCGGTCTTGAGGTCGAGCAGGACCGAGCGCTTGTTCCGGTTGGTGAGGTCGCGGGCCGGGTCGATGCCGATCCCGGCACCGCCGGGGCGGTCGACGCGCACGACGTCGGCGCCGAGGTCGGCGAGGAGCATGGCGGCGAACGGGCCCGGGCCGATGCCGGCCAGCTCCACCACGCGCACGCCCGCCAGCGGACCGTTCCCGGTGACTGCCATCGAGACCTCAGACCCCAAACCTTGGTGATGCCGCCCTGGTGTGCCGCCACGGCGGTGTCGTGACCGGAGCGGCGGCTGACGTGACACCATCGATGTAACACCACCGATGCTAAGAACACGTTCCAGTTCGCACAAGCCCTCCGGGCCACGAAAAACTCTCGCGGCCCCACGCCGCCCGCACCCGGCTCCGGTCCGCGCGGACCGGGCTCAGCTCCGCGCCGGCTGCCGGTACTCCCGCAGGGGAGGCGCCGTGCGGGACGCGGTGAACTCGGTGATCCGGTACGCGCAGACCTCCTCCTGGGCGAAGGGGTCACTCGCCGCGATGGCCTCCACCCGGTCGCGGTCCGCCCCCACCGCGAGGATCACCCCGCCGTCGCGCGGCTTCTTGGGCCCGGAGGCGATGAACTCCCCCGCCTCGAACTGCTCGTCCACCCAGGCCATATGGGCCTCGCGGAGGGCCTCGATCCGGTCGGCGGGCGCGCAGTAGGTCAATTCCAGTACGAACATGGACTCACCCTACGCACGCCGCGGCAGGTCGACGGTGTGCCCCGGGCGGGCCGGCGGGCGGGGTCGGGGGCGGCGGGCCGGGGACGGTCCCGTGGCGTCCCGGCGTCCCGGGCCGACGGCCCCCCGGACGGCAGTGCGGGCACGGCGGCCCCGGCGACGCCGCACCGGTGAGGCCCGGGGAGGCGGCGGCCCCGGCGGGCGGGACGTGCCGGCCCGGGTGGAGCGGCGGGGCGGGGGCGGGCCCGCGGCCGCGCTCAGCCCCGGCCGGCCCCCGCGAGGGCGGCGGCGAGCGTGCGGCGGCAGAGCGAGTCGGCCCGCCGGGTGGTCTCCGGAAGCCGGTAGCGCGGGGTCAGCCGGAGGGTGTGGGCGACGGCGTGTTCCAGGCCGATCCCGTGGCCCACGGAGACGAAGACCGGCTTGACGCCCTCCCGGGTGCGCAGCGCGCGTCCCACCTCCTCCTCGCCGTCGAGCAGCGGCGAACTCGCGCCCCGCGCGGGTCCGGGCGGCTCGCAGGCGAAGCCGAACGGGGTCTTGGCGACGCCGAAGGCCGGGATGCCCGTCAGCACGCCGAGGTGCGCGGCAAGACCCAGCCGCCGGGGATGCGCCAGGCCGTAGCCGTCGCAGACGACCAGGGCGGGCGGTTCCGGCAGCCGTTCCAGCGCCTCCAGAACCGGCGGGAGTTCGCGGAAGGCCAGCAGGCCGGGGATGTACGGGAACGCGGCGTGCCCGGTGGCCGCCGCCTCGGCGACGGGCTCCAGCGTCTCCGCGTCCAGGACCACGGCTGCCGCCGCGAGCCGGCCGGTGGCCTCGTCATAGGCGACGTCGACGCCCGCGACCGTCGGGACCTCGCCCGGCGCCGGGCCCGGGCCGGCCGTGTCGGCCAGTTCCCGCAGCCGGTTCTGCTCGGCCACCGCCTCGGCCTCCGTGGCGGGCCAGTTCCCGGCTGTCGTGGCTGTTCGCATGGGTCCCTCCTCCGGCTCGTTCTCCGGCACGGCCGGGCCTGTGGCGGGGGCTGTTCCCGGCGGGGCCGCACGGACGGTGCGACCCGCCCCGGGGCCGTCCGCCGTCCGCCGTCCGCCGTCCCGCATCCTGCCAGGGCGCGCGCGCCGCGGTCCGGCCGGGGCGCGGGCGGCGGGGCGGGCGGGACGCGGTACAGCCGGGGGCGCGCCGCGGGCGGCGGGGTGTGCCGCTCAGCCGCCCAGGGTCCACAGCGTGACGGTGTAGACCATGGAGATCACCCAGAGCACCGCGGCGGCCCCGCCGAGCGCCAGGGCCGCCTTCATGGCGCCCGCGACGGCCTGCCCGCCGGCGTACGGAAGGGCGTCGCCGCCCTGTGCTCGGCACTGCGGCTGGAACTGCTGGACCCGGGTGTTCGCGATCTTCTCCATGCCCCACATCCTGTCCCCTGCCACTGACAACACACCTGAGTGCGCGTACTCAGCGGGGGTACTCAGCCGCGGCTGCCCGGACGTGCCCGCGCGGGGCGGACGGCTCTGCGAGCGGTCCCGGTCACCGGGCTGCGGAAGGGGGCTCCGTGCCGGGTGACGACGGAGGGCGGTGCCACCGTGACGGCGGGGGCGTGCTCCCGGTCCGGGTGGACGGCCAGGTCGTCCGGGGTCCGGCGAACCGGCCACCGGCCACCGGCCACCCGCCCGTCCTGACGTTTAGCCGTAACGGCTGGGGTACCCGGTGGCCGTGTTGTTTCTGAAGCCCCCAGGGGTTTACGCGCCGCAGGACGATACGTCCTTCCTCAGCGCCGCTCTCCGCGAGGAGGCCCTCGCCCCGGGCGCCCGGGTGCTCGACCTGTGCACGGGCACCGGGGCCCTCGCCGTGGCGGCGGCCCGGCGCGGGGCCCGCGTGACCGCCGTCGACACCTCGGTCCGCGCGGTGCTCACCTGCCGCCTCAACGCCCGGCTGGCGGGCGTGCGGATCCGGGCGGTCCGGGGCGATCTGCTGTCGGCCGTGGGAGGGGAGCGGTTCGACGTCATCCTCAGCAATCCGCCGTACGTGCCGTCGCCGCGTCCGCGGCTGCCCCGCCGCGGCTCGGCACGGGCCTGGGAGGCGGGGCACGACGGGCGGGCGCTGCTCGACCGGATCTGCGCGGAGGCGCCGCGGCGGCTGCGCCCCGGCGGCGTCCTGCTCCTCGTCCAGTCGGCGCTCAGCGGCGTCACCCCCACGCTGGACGCGCTGGTGCGTGCCGGTCTCGACGCGCAGGTGGCCGAGCGCCGGTACGTCCCGTTCGGGCCGCGGCTGCGGGAGCGGGCCGACTGGCTGCGCCGGCGGGGGCTGCTGCCGCCCGGCGAGGACAAGGAGGAGCTGGTGGTGATCCGCGGTGAAGCCGCCCTCTGAGCGCGAGGCGCGCCGGGTGAGGCTGGTGCGGGGCGGCCCGATGCTGGTGGAGGGCCCGGTGGAGGTGGTGCTGGAGGACGGCGGCACGGAGCGGTCGGACCGGTTCACCGTGGCGCTGTGCACCTGCCGCCGCAGCCGCCGCTTCCCCTGGTGCGACACCAGTCACCGCCGCCGCGTCCGCAGCGCCCCGGACGGCCGGGGAGGTTCCCCCGGCACGGCGTGCTCCGGCTCCCCGGCCGGGGGGCGCGGCGGCTCCGGGGGATGAGCACGGCGCCGGCGGCGAGCAGGGCCGCGGCACCATGGAACCTCCCGGAGCGGGGCGTGCCGGGCGTGCCGGGCGCGCGGGGCATGCGGGGCGGGCCCGGCCGGCGCGCGCCCGCCGGGGGACGGCCGCGCTCAGCGGACCGGGCCGTGTCGCCGGTCCCGCCGGCCGCCGGGGACGGGGACGGGGACGGGGACGGGGACAACTCGTCCTGCCTGCCCGGGAAGGAGTCAGCCGACGGCGGCGAAGAGGCCGCGGCAGAACCCGGCGAGGTCGTCCAGGCAGGCGCGGATTTGTGAGGCCGCGTAGTGGGTGGGGTCCCAGGCGCCGAAGAGGGTGACGTGCAGCGGCCCGTCGGTGAGCCGGATCGGCAGCGACCGCAGGCCGAAGCGGGGGTCGTCGGAGAGGATGCAGACGCCCTTGCCGGCCGCCGCCAGGGCCTGCGCGACGGCCGGTGCCCGGGCGACGTAGGCCGCGTCGTAGCCGAGCCCTGCCCTGGCTGCCGCCTCGTCCAGGACACGGCGCACCCCGTGCAGTTCGTCCATCACGATCACACGGCCGGTGCTGATGTCGGACAGGTCCACGTGCTCACGGCCGGCCCAGGGGTGGTCCGGGGCCATCTGGGCCCAGACGGGGGCCTGGCCCAGAACGGTGTACTCCAGGTCGGACCCGGGCGGTCTCGTGCCGATGGCGAAGTCGGCCTGACCGATGGTCAGTGCCGCGTACACGCCGTGCGGCGAGGCCTCCACCACGTCCACGATCTGCCCGGCCGGGCCGCTGGCGACGACGAACGGGGCGACCACGTCGGTGACCGTGGTGGGCGGCGCGATGACGGTCAGCGGGATACCGGCGCCGGAGGCCATGGACCGGGCGGTGTCCCTGGCCAGCCGGCTGCGGGCGATCAGGTCCCGGGCGACGGGGAGGAACGCCCGGCCGGCGGGGGTGAGCCGCAGGGCGCCCTCCCCGCGGCGGAAGAGCGTCAGCCCGAGCTCGCGTTCCAGCTGACGGATCTGCCGGGACAGGGAGGGCTGGGTGACGTGCACCTCCTGGGAGGCGGCGGTGACGGAACCGAGGTCGACGACCGAGAGGAAGTACTCCAGGACGCGCAGCTCCACTATGCCTCCCAGGCATGGGGACTACGGGGGACAAGTATTTGCAAGTTATACACCGCAGGTCAACACTGTCCGAAACGCCGCCTCTGCGGCCGGATCTCCACCTCTCGCAGTTCTCCCCCCTCTCCCCCGTCCGGCAGTCATTCTCCCGGAGGTGCCCCCGTGCATCCCAGACGCTTCCCCACCCGACGCCCCGGCCTGCCGGCCGCGGCCCTGACCGCGGCCGCGGCCCTGGCCCTGAGCGGTTGCACCGCATCGGCCGGGCAGGCCGGCAGCGTGCTCACCGTGTCGTCGTCGGCCGCCGTCACCACCCTGGACCCCGTCAAGTCGTTCTCCACCGAAGCGATGTACCTGGGCAACGTCTACGAGCCGCTGCTGTGGAAGAACCCCGCCGGGTCCGCCGAGGAGTACACCCCGGCGATAGCCGAATCGTGGCGCACGTCGGCGGACGCCAAGACCTGGACCTTCACCATCCGCAAGGGAGTCACCTTCCACGACGGTGGGAAGGTGGACGCCGCCGCGGTCAAGAAGAGCATCCTGGCCGCCAAGAAGGACGGCGGCGCCTCCTTCATCTGGGCACCACTCGACTCGATCGACACACCGGATCCCTCGACCGTGGTCATGCGTCTCGGTTACGCGGCCCCCATGGAGCGGATCGTCTCCTCGACCTACGGCGCCTGGATCGTCTCCCCCAAAGCCCTGGCCGCGGCCGCGAAGAGCAAGGGCTACTACGAGAAGAAGGGCCTCGACGGAGGCACGGGGCCCTACCGGATCTCCTCGTACACCCCCGGCAAGGAAGTGGTGCTCGACCGCTACGCCGGGCACTGGGACCGCGCGCACCAGCCGTCGTACAAGACGGTGGACGTGCAGATCACCCCGGACGCCGTCACGGCGCAGCAGATGCTGACCTCCGGCGAGGTCGACTTCACCACCTCGTTCCCCCTGCAGAACGTGAAGAAGTACTCCGAGAACCCCGACTACTCGGTGCTCGACTACCCCTCGCCGTTCAATTTCGTGGCCTTCTTCAACACCACCCGCAAGCCACTGGACAACCCCAAGGTCCGCCGGGCCCTGTCGTACGCGACGCCCTACGACGACATCATCGCCGTCGGCGCCCAGGGATACGGCACCCCCGCGCACGGGCCGGTCCCCACGGGCCTCTTCCCCCACGACCCCGCCGCGCCGGCGTACACCCAGGATCTGGAGAAGGCCAGGAAGCTGCTGGCCGAGGCCGGCCATCCCGGGGGCGGCTTCACCCTCGACCTGACCTATGCCTCCGAGAACCAGGCCGAGGCGCGGTTCGTTCCGCTGATCAAGGACGCCTACGCCAAGGTCGGCGTGACGGTGAACGTCACCTCGAAGCTGTTCAACCAGCAGTGGGCGACAGCCAAGGCCGACCCCGCCAAGGCCCAGGACATCTTCGTCCTCTACTACTGGCCCACCTACAGCGACGCCGGTTCGGACAACCTGTACTCGCTCTACCACAGCAGCGAGAAGCCGTTCTTCAACCTGAGCTACTGGAAGAACGCGAAGTACGACCGGCTGGTCGACAAGGCCGGCACCCTGACCGGAACCGACCCGGCCAAGGCCGGGAAGGTCTACGGGGAGGCCATGGACATCCTGTACGACCAGGCACCGGGACTGTCCCTCTACGACGCCAAGGCCGTCTACGTCGTGCCCAAGAAGGTCAAGGGCTTCGCCTTCAACGAGAACTACCCCTTCACGGTGTTCTTCCGCCCGATGAAGTCCGCCGGTGCGTGAACCGGACCGTGCTCCGGCGGCGGCCCGCCGCCGGAGCACCCACCGAGAGAACGAGTGGAGAACCGGACATGCTCCGACACCTCACCCGGCTGGCGGCCTCCTCGGGGACGGTCCTGCTCAGCCTCACCATGGTGACCTTCGTCCTGGCGCGGGTGCTTCCCAGCGACCCGGCCCTGGCCTACATCGGCCCCAAGGCGACCGCGGCCCAGGCCGCCCGCCTCCGCGCCGACCTCGGACTGGACGAGCCACTTCCGGTGCAGTACTGGAAGTACCTCACCTCGCTGGTGCGCGGCGACTGGGGTAACTCACTGGCGACCAAGCGTCCGGTGCTCGACGAGATCGCCTCCCGGCTGCCGTCCACCCTGGAGCTGATCTTCACGGCCATGCTCGTCGCCGCGGTGGCCGGCACCGTCCTCGGTGTGATCGCCGCCCGGCGGCCGGGCGGCCGCGTCGACGGCCTGGTGCGGCTGCTGTCCATCGGCGGCGTCTCCGTGCCGGCTTTCTGGCTCGGCCTTCTGCTGCAGCTGCTCTTCGTCGACCGGCTGCACCTGCTGCCCGCCACCGGAGCCTTCAGCAACACGCTGAAGTTCACCGACCCGGTCCGTGCCGTCACCGGTCTGCCGCTGCTGGACAGCCTGCTCACCGGCAACTGGACAGCCCTCGGTGACGGCCTGGCCCACCTCGTCCTCCCGGCCGTCACCCTGGCCGCCTACCCGCTGGGCCTGGTGGCCCGGATGACCCGCGGAGCGATGATCGAGGTGCTCGCACAGGACCACGTCACCGCCGCCCGGGCGTTCGGCCTGCGGGAGTCGACCGTGGTCTGGTCCCTGGCCCTGCGTAACGCCGCCTCACCGGCGCTGACGGTGCTGGGCATGGCGACCGCCTACTCGCTCACCGGGACGTTCTTCGTGGAGATCGTCTTCAACTGGCCGGGTATCGGCCAGTTCGCCACCGAGGCCATGCTGGCCGTCGACTACCCGGCGATCATGGCCATCACGCTGCTGGGGGCCGTCGGCTACCTCGGCACCAACGCCGCCGTGGACCTCCTCCAGGCGAAGATCGACCCCAGAGTGAGGCCGTCATGAGGACCGTCCCCGGCACCGCCTCTCCGGCCGCCGCTTCCGCCGCTCCGCCCGGGACCGGGCGCAGACTGCTCCGCCTGGCCCGCCGCGACCTCTTCGGCGCCGCGGGAGTACTGCTGGTCACGGGGCTGGTGCTGCTCTCCCTCATCGGCCCGCTCGTCGCCCCGTACCCGGAGGAAGGACGCGGCACGGCGAACGTCGCGGCCCGCAACCTCGCACCCGGCTCCGCCCACCTGTTCGGCACGGACGAGCTCGGCCGTGACATCCTCTCCCGGATCGTCTTCGGGGCCCAGCCCGCCCTGCTGGTCTCACTCGCCGTCGTCCTGGCCGCGGCCCTGATCGGGGTGCCGCTCGGCGCCCTGGCCGGCTACCGCGGCGGCTGGGCGGACCAGGTGATCTCCCGGATCACCGAACTCTTCCAGTCCTTCCCCCCTCTGCTGCTGGCCATGGTCACCGTGGCCCTGCTGGGCCCCGGCCTGCTCAACGCCGGCATCGCGCTCGCCGTCGTCTGGTGGCCGTGGTACGCCCGGCTGGTACGCGCGGAGGCCCGCTCGCTGCGCGACCGGCCGTTCGTCGAGGCCGCACGCTCCATGGGCGTACCGGTCCGGACCATCCTCCGCCGCCATGTCGTCCGCAACTGCGCCGGCCCGATCCTGGTGCAGATCACCGTCGATCTCGGGTCGGTCATCCTCGCCGCGGGCTCCCTCGCCTTCCTCGGGCTCGGCGCCCAGCAGCCCAGTCCCGACTGGGGGCTGATGGTCGCCGCGGGGCGCGGCACGATCTTCGACCAGTGGTGGATATCCACCTTCCCGGGCCTGGCCATCTTCGTGACGGTGCTCGGCTTCAACCTGCTCGGAGACTCCCTCCGGGACCTCCTCGACCCCAAGTCGGTACGCACATGAGCACACTGCTGGAAGTGACGGACCTCACCGTGGCCTTCCCGCGGCCCGGCATGCCGCCGAGCCAGCCGGTGCGGGGCGTGAGCCTCGAAGCGGCGGCCGGGGAGACCCTCGGCATCGTCGGTGAGACCGGATGCGGCAAGACGCTCACCGGCCGGGCAGTCCTCGGGCTGCTGCCCGACCGGGCCACGCTCACCGGCAGCATCCGCTTCGACGGCCGCGAACTCACCACCCTGCCCCCGCACGAGCGCGCCGCCCTGCGCGGTGGCTCCATCTCGCTGGTCTTCCAGAACCCGGGAACGGCCCTCAACCCCCTGTTCACCATCGGCCACCAGCTCGGGATGGTCGCCCGCAGGCACCTGGGCGCGGACCGCCGCCGGGCCGGGGCACTGGCCCTCGACCACCTGGGCCGGGTGGGGCTGCCGGACCCGCGCCGGGTCGCCGCCGCCTACCCGCACGAGCTGTCCGGAGGCATGCTGCAGCGGGCCATGATCGCCATGGCGCTGATCAGCGGCCCCCGCCTGCTCATCCTCGACGAGCCGACCACCGCGCTCGACGTGACGGTCGCCCGGCAGATCCTGCGGCTCGTCCTGGAACTCCAGGCGGAGCTGGGATTCACCGTCCTTCTGATCACCCACAATCTCGGCGTGGTCGCCGACGTCTGCGACACGACCGCCGTGATGTACGCCGGCCGGGTCGTCGAGCGGGGCAGGACGACCGAGGTGCTGAGCGCCCCGAAGCACCCCTACACCCGGGGCCTGATCGGTGCGCTGCCGGGCCGGGGCGCCCCGGGACGGCCGCTGACCGCCATTCCCGGAACCGTGCCGAACGACCCGGCGGCCCTGCCCGGCTGTGCCTTCGCCGCCCGCTGCCCGGTGGTCATGGACGCCTGCCGGCACACGGAACCGCGGCTCACCGCCGTGGGAACCCACCAGGAGGTCGCATGCTTCGCGGAGACGACAGCACTCACGGAGACGGCCCCGTGACCCCGGCACTGCTCGAACTGCGCGGCCTCACCGTCGACTTCGCCGTACGCGGCGCCCGCGGACGGCAGGTCACCCACGCCGTGCGGGACGTCAGCCTGACCGTGGCCGAGAAAACCGTCTTCGGCCTGGTCGGCGAGTCCGGCTCCGGCAAGAGCACCCTGGCCAGGGCCGCCCTCGGACTGATCCGGCCCACCTCGGGCGGCTCCGTCCTCGGCGGCGTCGACGTCGGCGGGGCGCGGGGCGGCACACTGCGCGCCCTGCGGCGCAGCGCGGCCATGGTCTTCCAGAATCCGGTGGCCGCGCTCAACCCCCGGCGCACCGCCGCGGCGAGCATCGCGGAGCCCCTCCGGCTGCACGGCCTGCCCCGCCCGGAGATCGAGCGGCGCGTCGCCGGACTGCTGGACCAGGTGGGACTCGGCAGCGGCCACGCGGGCCGGCTGCCGCACGAACTCTCCGGCGGCCAGTGCCAGCGGGTCGGTATCGCCCGCGCCCTGGCGACCCGGCCCCGGCTGCTCGTCCTCGACGAGCCGACGTCCGCGCTGGACGTCTCGGTGCAGGCCCAGATCCTCAACCTGCTGCTGGAGCTGAAGCGGGAGCACGGCCTGACCTACCTGCTGATCTCCCACGACCTCGATGTGGTCCGCCACATGAGCGACACCGTCGGCGTCATGTACCGGGGGCGCCTCGTCGAGCACGGCCCGGCCCGCGAGGTCCTCGGCGCGCCCGCCCACCCGTACACCCGCACCCTGCTGGACGCCATTCCCGGACAGGGCCGCGAACGGCTGCTCGCCGCCGGTCCCCCGGAGCCGGCCGCCGGCGATCCGGCCGCGTCCGGTGACGGCTGCGCCTTCCGCCCGCGGTGCGGGGCGGCGCGCACGGACCCCCGGGACGCCTGCGCCACCACCGCACCCCTGCTGCGGCCCGCCGCGGGCCGCGACATCGCCTGCCACTTGGCCGCGGAGCCGAGTTCGCTCACGAAGAGGAGTTCAGCGTGACCAGCACCAAGGACACCGGGCCCGCGGTGGACCACCCGTCCGGCGACGGCCGGGTCCGTGTGGACGGCGGCCGTCCGTGGCCCATCACGCTGGACAACTGGCAGGACGCGCCGTTCAGCCGGTGGGCCTTCGCCCACGCGGAGGAGATCGTGCCGACCGCGACCGTCCGCCGGGCCGGTCCCGCGGCTCTCCCGGAGACGGTTCCCGGGGCGGCCGGGGACTCCGGCCTCGGCCGGCTTCCGGTGCCCTTCGGCGGCACCGAGGTGCCCCTCGAGGACTTCCTCGCCGCGTCGTTCGCGGACGCGTTCGTGGTCAGCGACCGGTCCGGAGTCCGCTACGAGAGCTACCGGGGCGCCATGGACCCGCGCCGCAGACATCTGCTGATGTCGGTTTCCAAGTCGCTGTGCGGGCTGCTCATCGGTCAACTGGCCGGCGACGGACTGCTCGATCCCGCTGAGCCGGCGGCCGGCTACGTACCGGAGCTCACCGGGTCGGCCTTCGGCACCGCGACGCTTCAGCAGATCCTCGACATGACCGTCGCGGTGGAGTACAGCGAGGACTACCACGACCCCGCCTCCCACGTGCGGCTGCAGGACCGTCTGGCGGGCTGGCGGCCGAGGCTGGCCGGCGACCCGGAGAACGCCTTCGAGCTGCTGTCCTCCCTGCGGGCCTCCGGCCGGCACGGGGAGCGCTTCCAGTACTGTTCGGCGGCCACCGACGTCCTCGCCTGGGTGGCGGAACGGGTGACGGGAATCCGCTACGCCGACCTGCTCTCCCGGCGGCTGTGGCAGCACCTGCCGGTGGCGGACGACGCGCAGATGACCGTGGATCCCGCGGGCTTCGCCTTCGCCAACGGCGGTATGGCGACGACCGCGAGGGACCTCGCCGCGGTCGGCAGGCTCGTCCTGGACCACGGGCTCGTGGGCGGCCGCCCGGTGGTCCCGGCCGGGTGGCTGGCCGCCACGGCCGCCGGGGGTGATCGCCGGGCCGCCCGGGGCACCGTCTTCCAGGGCATCCACCCCCGCGGCTCCTACCGCAATCACTGGTGGGTGACCGGGGACGACCACGGCAGCGTCTACGCGACCGGCATCTACGGCCAGTACCTGTGGATCGATCCGGCGGCCGGCATCGTGGTGGTGAAGTTCTCCAGCCTCCCGGTCGCGACGACCGGCGACTGGTCGCGGGCACACGCCCGCGTCTTCCGCCGGATCTGCGCGTCGCCCTGAGCCGGCGGACCGGTACCGCCGCTCCGGCACCCGCCGTCCTGTCCGGCCCCGGCACCTCCCCGGCACCTCCCCGGCGCCTTCCCGGCACCTTCCCGGCGCCGGACCGGAAGCCCCCGGTACGCTTCCGAGCGGCCCGGCGCGCTCGGCTGCCGGGAAAGCCTCCGCTCCAGGGCGGATCGGCGTTCGTGTTTGCGTCTTCCCGTCACCCGGCGCTGCCGCGCGCGTCCTCCCCCTGGCCGCCTCCGCGGACCCCGGCCGGGACGTCCCGTGCCCGGCCCGGCGGCGGGCAGTGAGGGGGCGGGCGCCGGGGAGAGGAGAGTCGCGGTGTTCCGTGGGAGGGGCCCTGCCGCACCGGGCCGGGATGCGCCGCGGAGACGGCTGCTGCTGTACGCGGGGCTCTCCCTGGCGGCCGGCGCGGTGGGCGGCTGGGCCTACGCCCGTTCCGGCGCCACGGGCACCGATGTGGCGCGGGACCTCGCCGTGGGCTGGTCCTTCGCGGCGGCGGGCCTCGTCGCGTGGTGGCGCCGTCCGGCCAACCCCACCGGGCGGCTCATGCTGGCCGAGGGAGTGACCTGGTTCATCGGCAACCTCCAGGGGAGCGGCGTGCCGGCGCTGTTCGCCGTCGGTGCCTGGTTCGAGGCGCTCAACATGGCCGTCCTGGCCCATCTGCTGCTCGCCTTTCCCGACGGCCGGCTGACCACGCGCCTGGCCCGGTGGGTGGTGGTCTCCGGTTACGGCCTGGTCGCCGTGGGCGGTCTGCTGCGCGCCGCCGTCTTCGATCCGGCCGTGCACCCCGGCGCCTCGTATCTGTCGTGCGCCGGCTGCGGCCCCAACGCGCTGTTCACGGGCGCCCCTCCGGGGGTGTTCACGGCCGTCGACCTCGGGTACCGCTGGGCCGGTGTGGTGATCACGCTGGTCTGCGTCGCCACGCTGGTGCGCCGCTGGCGCGCGAGCGCCCCGGCGCGCCGCCGCGTCCTGCTGCCCGTCTGGATCTCGGTCCTGGTCGCCATCGCCTTCGTGTTCTGGGAGGCGCTGTACGCCCTCCCGTCGGGCGGGCTCGTGGGCGCGGGAGCGGTCGTGCTGCTGTCGGATCTCAGCCAGGTGTCCGTACCGGCCGCCTTCCTCGCCGGTCTGCTGCGGATGCGGCTGCGGCGCGCGGCCGTCGGCCATCTCGTCATCCAGGTCGGCGCCGATCCCACGCCGCGCGGACTGCAGGACGCGGTGGCGCGGGTGCTGGGGGACCCGTCACTGCGGATCGGACTGTGGACGGACGGTACGGGCGCCGGCACGGCCCCGGCCGCGGGAGCCGGGGCCCCCGCCGGCGCGTACACCGGCCCGGACGGGCGCCCGGTGCGCGTGCCCGGCCCGGACTCCGGGCGGGCGGCCACGGTCGTCGAGGGCCGCGGCGAGCCGCTGGCCGTGCTCGTCCACGACGCCGCGCTCCGGGAGGATCCGGGGCTGCTGGCGGCGGTGGCCGCCTCCGTGCGGCTCTGCCTGGAGAACACCAGGCTGCGCGCCGAGGTCACCCGGCGCGCCGAGGAGGCCAGGGCCGCCCACACCCGGCTCATCGAGTCCGCCGACCGGGAGCGGCGGCGGCTGGAGCGCGATCTGCACGACGGGGCGCAGACCCGGCTGGTGTTCGCCCTGATGGCGCTGCGCCAGGTGGACGCCGGCCTGGCGCGCGGCGGTGACGGCGCCGGGCTGCGCGGCACGGTGGCCGAGGCCGACCGGACCCTGCGCAAGGCGCTGGACGATCTGCGGGGCATCGCCCGCGGCATCCACCCGGCCGTGCTGGTCCGCGAGGGGCTCGGCGCGGCGGTGACGGGGCTCGCCGAGGAGTCGGCCGTCCCGGTGGTGGTCTCGGTGACACCGGGACGCTTTCCGCCGCTGGCCGAGTCGACCGCGTACTTCACCGTCTGCGAGGCGCTGTCCAACGCCGCCAAGCACGCGCGGGCGCGGGCGGTCGGGGTGACCGTGGAGTCCGCCGCCGGGCGTCTGGTGGTGGAGGTGACGGACGACGGGGTCGGCGGAGCCGATCCCGGGGGCGGCAGCGGTCTGCGGGGCCTGGCGGACCGGCTGGCGGCCGTGGGCGGGACGCTGCGCGTCGACAGTCCCGCGGGGAGCGGGACCCGGATACGGGCGGAGCTGCCATGCGCGTGATCATCGCCGAGGACTCGGTGATCCTGAGGGAGGGCCTGGCCCGCCTCCTCGGCGAAGCGGGTCTCACCGTGACGGGCCTGGCGGGAGACGCCGAGGACCTCCTGCCGCTCGTCGCCGCGCAGCGGCCGCACGCGGTGGTCGTGGACATCCGGATGCCGCCGACCCACACGGACGAGGGGCTGCGCGCGGCCCGCGAGATCCGCGAACGCCATCCCGGCACGGGCGTGCTGGTCCTCTCCCAGTACATCGAGACCGGCCCGGCCCTCGACGCGCTGGCACGGAACCCGAAGGGCTTCGGCTATCTCCTCAAGGACCGCGTCGCCGACATCGGCCGGCTGACCGACGCCCTGGGGCGGGTGGCGCGCGGCGAGTCGGTCATGGACCCGCTGGTGGTCGAACGGCTGTTCCGGCGGCGGCGGGTGGGCGGCGGCCTGGACGACCTCACCGGCCGCGAACGGGAGGTGCTGGCCCTCATGGCCGAGGGCCGTTCGAACGAGGCCATCACGCAGAGCCTCGGCGTGGGGGCGAAGACGGTCGAGACACATGTGCGCAACGTCTTCACCAAGCTCCGGCTGGAGCCGAGCCAGACGGACCACCGCCGGGTCCTGGCCGTACTGGCCTATCTGCGGCAGTGACCTCCTCCCCCTCCCTCCCCGGCGGCGGACCCGGACGCCCGGACCGCGCCGCCCGCGAGGCGGGGCGACCGGCCGGTGCCGGCCCCCGCCCCGGCACCGGCCGTCGCTTCCGGCAGCGGCGGCGGGGCGTGCCCGCGCGGTCACGCCGGTCCCCGTGACCCCGGCGTACCCGCCGGCACGGCACCCGGTCCGCGCCGCGGAACCGGTTCGTGAACGGCGAGGACGAATCTACGAGACCCCGGCCGGCCGCGCCTCAGGGCAGACCCTGAGAAGCGGGCCCGGGACGACGGGGGACCCGGCGACCGGTCTCCGGCATGCCCCTTCCGTCCTGCCCGGCGGAGCGGCGTGCCCCTTCCGTCCTCGCCGGGCGGACCGGTGCGCCGCCCCTCCTCTCCGCCCCCGCCGGTCCGCCCCGGCTCCGCCGCCGCTGCCGCTTCCGCTTCCGCTTCCGCTTCCGCTTCCGCTTCCGCCGCAGGGTCCGGCCGTGGCCCGCCGGTTGGCCGGCCCCCGGCCGGGCGGGGCGCCGGCCGGGCGCGCGGACGCTCAGGCGGGCGCCGGCACGGGCGGCGCGGGGAGCGGCTTCCGCAGGGAGGTGCGGCCCTCTCCCCAGGCCGCCAGCAGATGGCCGCCGAGCCGGTCCTCCAGGAACTCCGTCGAGGCGGCCCCGAAGCCCACGTCCGCGTCCAGGCCGGGTTCCTGCTCCAGCAGGCCGCCGACGACGTCCCGGCGCACGATCTGCTCGTGCACCGCGTCCGCCTCGACGTGCTCGGCGTAGAAGTGCACGGCGGCCGGGCCGGCGCCCGCCCGTTCGAGTGCCGTGGCCAGCCGGCGGGAACCGGGCGAGGAGGTGATCTCGACGGCGGCGAAGTGGCCCACCAGCGCTCCGCGCAGCGCCCGGTGGAGGCCGAACAGGGACATCTGGTTGACCACGGCGAGCATCGGCGCGGGAGTGACGTCCAGGTAGCGGCCGTAGGCGGGGTCGAGGCCCAGGTCGGTCATCAGCTCGGCGAAGAGCCGGGCGTGCACCCGTTCGGCACGTCCCCCGCCGAACTCGTCGAACTCGACGGCGGCCATGGCGGCTTTCGCCCGGCCCTGCAGGCGCGGGATGACCCAGGCGTGCGGGTCGGCCTCCTTGAGGTGGTAGAGCGAGCGCTGCGCGGTGTATTCGCGCAACTGCCAGAGCTCCCCCGAGTCCTGGAGGCGGCGGCTGACGCCGTCCCCGTCCACGGGTTCGGCCAGCAGGGCATCCAGGGCCGCGGCGGCGCTCTCCGGGCGGGGCGTGTCCGCGCGCAGGGCGGTCAGGAAGCGCTCCTCCAGGGCCCGCCGGAGGCGGAGCAGGTCCGGGTCCCACTCCCAGTGGCCGGCGACCCCGGCGAACCCCCGGTAGTGCAGCTCGTAGGCGAGGTACAGGGCGAGCTGGAGGTCGTCGCCGTACGGGTCGGCCGCGGTGACGGCCGGTGCGCCGGGCAGGTCCCGGGGGCCGCCGGTGAGCAGGGCGGCCACGGCCGCCGACAGGTCGCCGCGCGGCGCGGGCAGCTCCGGTCCGCCCGCCGGGGCCGCGGTGTTCCCGGCACCGGTGCGGCCGGTGGTGGCAGCGGTCGTCGTCGCTCCGGTCGCCATGTTCGGGGCCTCCTCGTCCTCGTCCCGGTGACCGTCCGTCCCCGTGGACACACCCGGGTGAGCCGGGTTCCCTCCGCCGCTGCGGTCATGCGCGGCACGGCGTGCGAGGCGGCGGAGTGACAGATGTCACGTTGCCGATCCGCACACGGAGAGGGGCGCCGGATCGTCATAGAGAGTGTCAGCCTTGTTCCGAACACCTCTCAGGAGGCAGGAGTTGTCCCCTGTCATCGACCGAGCCGTCCAGGCCGGCCTCATCACGTCCGACGGGCGGGTGATGGACGTTCCCGCGGCGCTGCGCTACCGGCGCGACGATCCGCTCGCCGTCCGTGCCTGTTTCCCGCCGCGCGCGTCCCTCGCCGGCGCGGACGTGACCTGGGTCTTCTCCCGGGACCTGCTGGCCGCCGGGCTGCTGGAGCCGGTCGGGGACGGGGATGTGCACGTGCGGCCGTTCGGGCCGCTGGTGACGGTGCTGGAGTTCCACGCCGCCGCCGGGACGGCGCTGGTCCGGATGGACAGCGCCGACGTACGGCGCTTCCTGGAGCAGACGTACGCCCTGGTCCCGTTCGGCCGCGAAGAACTCCACCTCGACCTCGACGGCGACCTGGCGGCGCTGCTGCGGGAGGCCTGACCGCGCCGCAGAGCGGCATACGGCCCCGGCACGACGGGCGCGGCCACGGGGGACGTGGCCGGGCGGCGCCGGCACGGCCGGACGCCACCCGGGCACGCGAACGGCCGGCCCGTCAGCCGCCCGCGGCCGACGCCACCGGCGTCTCCGCCGGGGCGGAGACGGCCGCGGCGAGCCCGGCCCGCACCTCCGCGACAGCCCGGACGGGCCCCACCGCGGCCGGCCCTCCGGCCGGGCCGCACTGGCCCGCGCGCCGCGCCAGTTCACCGGTCCGCCGCCCCCGGGCGGCCCCGTCCTCCGCGGACGCCACGCCCCTCAGCCCGGCCGCCGCGGCCAGGACGGCCAGCGCCGCGTCCTCCGGCGCCACCCGCGCGACCGGTTCCCGGCCGTGCAGCACCTGCCACGCCCGGGCTCCGAGCGCCCGCGCCGCGTCCTCGTCCACCAGGGCGTAGTCCCTGGGCGGCAGCAGACCGAGCCACCGCCGGGACACCACGCGCAGGACGCCCTCGTCCGCGAGCCCGGACTGGACGGCGTCCAGAGTGGTCCCGGCGTGCCGGGTGACCCAGTCCCGCCAGCCGTGCGGCGGGGACTCGGTGATCAGCTCCAGCAGGTCGTCGAGTGCCGGGTCCCCCGTCCGGGCGTCGAGGTCCGGTGTGACGGCTCCGCCGTCGTCGGTGAGCAGCCCGCGCCGGGCGAGTTCCGTCAGGGCCCCGGCCCGCACCAGCGGCGCCGGCGGTCCCGCCGCCCGCCCGCCCGGGCCGCCCGCGACGCCCGGGCCGCCGCCCCCGGGACGGACGGCGCCCGGGTCCCGGGCGAGCAGGCAGAGCCGGGCGGCGAGCGAGCGAGCGGAACGGGGACCGCGGGTCACCGGGGTCACATCGGCCTCCTGTGGATCGGGCGGCCGGTGCGGCGGCGAGCACCCCGGCCGCACGGGCGGAAATGCCGTTGCCTGCGCCCGGCCGCATCCCTACGGTGGCAACCGGCCCTGTCGTCGGTGGATGGAGAAGGCGTTGCTCGTCTGAGGTCATGGGACACCGTGTGCCACGCCCCGGCCGGAAGGCCGGCCCCGGCGTGGGCCGTTGTGCGACCTCGGCACCGAGCCGTCCGTCCCGACCGGGGCTTCTTCTCCGGTTGTTCTCTGGTGCCCCTCTTCCGCCGCGGCATTCCCGGTGTCTCCTCCCGATGCCCCGCACCCCGCGCACCCCGCGCACCACGGCGCCCCAGGAGGCCCGCATGGCACCGTCCGATCTCTCCGTCACCTGCTCCGACCTCTCCTTCACCTGGCCGGACGGCACCGTCGTCCTGGACGGCCTCGATCTGGCCGTGGGACCCGGCCGCACCGGCATCGTCGGGCTCAACGGCTCCGGCAAGTCCACCCTGATCCGCCTGATCGCCGGTGAACTGACGCCCACCGCCGGCACGGTGCGGGTCGCCGGCGAGACCGGCTACCTGCCGCAGAACCTCACGCTCGACACCGCGCTGCGCGCCGACGAGGCGCTCGGCATCGCCGTCCCCCGGGCGGCCCTGCGCGCCATCGAGGCCGGCGACCCGGGCGAGGAGCACTTCGCCGCCGTCGGCGACGACTGGGACATCGAGGAGCGGGCGCTGGCCACTCTGGACCAGCTCGGCCTGGGCCACATCGGCCTGGACCGTACCGTGGGGGAGCTCTCCGGCGGGGAGTCGGTGCTGCTGCGGCTGGCGGCCCTGCTGCTGCGGCGGCCCGGGGTCCTGCTGCTCGACGAGCCGACCAACCACCTCGACCTGGCCGCCCGCCACCGGCTGTACGAGGCCGTGGCCTCCTGGCGGGGCGTGCTGATCATCGCCGGCCACGACCGCGAACTGCTGGAGCTGGTGGACCGGATCGGTGATCTGCGCGACGGCGGGGTCCACTGGTACGGCGGTGGCTTCTCCGCCTACCGGGAGGCGCTGGCGACCGGACAGGAGGCGGCCCGGCGGTCGGTGCGCGCCGCGGAGGCCGAGGTCAGGCGGCAGAAACGGGAGCTGGCGGAGGCTCAGGAGAAGCTGGCGCGCCGGGTCCGCTACGGCCGCACGATGTACGAGAACAAGCGCGAGCCCAGGATCGTCATGAACACCCGCAAGCGCGCGCAGCAGGTCTCCGCCGCCAAGCACCGCGGCACCCACACGGCGCGGCTGGAGAGCGCGCGGGAGCGGCTGGAGGAGGCCGCCGGCGCCGTGCGGGACGACGCCGAGATCCGCGTCGACCTGCCGCACACCGCCGTCCCGCCGGGCCGCACCGTGCTGGCCCTGCGGGAGGTGCGGCTCCGCTACGGCGCGCGGGTACCGGAGTTCACCGTGCGCGGTCCCGAGCGGATCGCCCTGACCGGAAGGAACGGCGCCGGCAAGTCCACACTGCTGCGGACGATCGCGGGCGAGCTGGAGCCGCTGGCCGGCGAGGTGCGGGCCGAGGTGCAGTCGAGGTATCTGCCCCAGCGGCTGGATCTGCTCGACGACCGGCTGAGCGTCGCCGAGAACGTCGCCCGGTACGCCCCCTCGGCCACCGGCAACCGGATCCGGGCCCGGCTCGCACGCTTCCTCTTCCGCGGTGCCCGCGCCGACCAGCCGGCCGGCACCCTCTCCGGCGGAGAGCGCTTCCGGGCCACGCTGGCGGCGCTGATGCTGGCCGAGCCCGCGCCCCAGTTGCTGCTGCTGGACGAGCCGGCCAACAACCTCGACCTGTCCGGCGTCGAGCAGCTCACGGCGGCGCTGGAGTCGTACGAGGGGGCGCTGATCGTGGCCGCTCACGACCTGCCGTTCCTGCGGGGGCTGGGCATCACCCGCTGGCTCCGGCTGGACGGCGAACTGGCGGAGGTGGCGCCGGAGGACGTGTGAGCGGAAGGGGGGTGCCGGGGCCGCCGGGCTTCCGGGCTTCCGGGCCGCCGGGCTTCCGGGCTTCCGGGCTTCCGGGCTTCCGGGCTTCCGGGAGGCATCCGGGCCCGGAGCGTCCGGTGCCCGCCCCGGCCCGGCCCGCACCCGACATTGCGGGAGGTACCTCGTGATTAGCCCCACCCCCCTGGTCCCGGGCGCTCCCCAGTGCTTAACCTACGGTCTCGTAACCTACGGAGCCGTAGGTGATCCGCACGTTTCCAGGAGCTCGTTGTGACCCAGACCCCCGCCTCCCTCGCCGGCTCCGAGGGGTGGAGCGACGCCAAGCTGCTGTACGCGCTGGAGGAGGTCGTCGAGGACGAACTCAACCGGCACCTCAAGGCCGCCAAGGACTGGATGCCGCACGAGTACGTGCCGTGGAGCGACGGCCGCAACTTCGACGGCCCGCTGGGCGGCGAGGCCTGGGCCCCGGAGCAGTCCAAGGTCAGCGACATCGGCCGGATCGCCCTCGTGGTCAACCTGCTCACCGAGGACAACCTCCCCAGCTACCACCACGAGATCGCCTCCCTCTTCGGCCGCGACGGCGCCTGGGGCACCTGGGTGCACCGCTGGACCGCGGAGGAGGGCCGGCACGGCATCGTGATGCGGGACTACCTGCTGACCTCCCGGGCCGTGGACCCGGTGCAGCTGGAGGAGTTCCGCATGGCGCACATGTCGGAGGGGTTCGAGTCCGACAACCGGCACAGCATGCTGCACTCCGTCGCGTACGTCGCCTTCCAGGAGCTCGCCACCCGGATCTCGCACCGCAACACCGGCCACCACTCCGGTGACCCGGTCTGCGACCGCATGCTCTCCCGGATCGCCACCGACGAGAACCTGCACATGGTCTTCTACCGCAATCTGCTCGGCAAGGCGTTCGAGCTGGCTCCGGACCAGACCATGGCGGCCGTCCGCGACGTCGTCGTCAACTTCCGGATGCCCGGCCACGGAATGCCGGGGTTCGAGCGGGCCGCCGCGCAGATGGCCATCGGCGGCATCTACAACCTCCGCATCCACCACGACGACGTGCTCCAGCCGGTGCTGCGCTTCCTGAAGGTGCTGGAGATCTCCGGGCTCGGCCCCGAGGGGCTCAAGGCCCAGGAGGAGCTGGGCCTTTACATGGGCGGCCTCGACGCGCAGGCCAGGAAGTTCGACGAGCGCCGCGAGGCCCTGCTCGCCCGCCGCGCCGCCCGCGCGGCCTCCTGACGGCGGCGGCCGCTGCCGGACCCGGGCCCCGGCCGGGGCCCGGCAGCGGTGACCCGCGGCCACCCTGACGGCAACAAGCCGGGCCCGGCGCGCTTGCGCACCGGGCCCGGCGTTCCGTAGCGGGGACAGGATTTGAACCTGCGACCTCTGGGTTATGAGCCCAGCGAGCTACCGAGCTGCTCCACCCCGCGTCGATGGACCCGACTCTACGCGTTACCGGCCCGGGCGCAAAATCGGTGCCGCGGTCCGCGCCGGCCCCGTCCCCTGCCGCCGGTGCGGGCCGCGGCCGTCACGTCAGGACGTGCCGCTCGCGCTTCTGCGCGCCCTGCGCAGCCGACGCCGCTCCTTCTCGGACAGACCTCCCCAGACGCCGAACCGCTCGTCGTTCTCCAGGGCGTACTCCAGGCACTCCACGCGTCCCTCGCACGCCCGGCAGACCTGCTTGGCCTCCCGGGTGGAGCCGCCGGGAACCGGAAAGAAGAAGTCGGGCCCGGTCTGCGCGCACAGCGCGCGCTCCCGCCAGCCGGAAGCGTGCTCCGCCGGCCCGATGAAATCGATCAGCATGCCGGTCATGCTGCATCCGGTGGATCAACGTTCGCTGAACGAGAGGTCAACGCGCCCGTTTCCCCGCCGTGCCGACGCGGGGCACACGACGGACGGCCCCGGGGCCGGGCCACGCGGCCGGAACTGCGGCCGCACGGCGGGCACCCGGGCGGACCGCGGCGCGCCGCTCCCGCATCACACCCGTCCGGTCGTCACCTCGCGCGTCCGGGTGGGAGGTTACCGCCCGGGCCGCGGAGCGCCGCACCGGTGCGCCCGCCCGGCGCGTCCCCCCGGGTGCCGGACCGGGTGCCGGCCCCGGCCGGGCCCGCGCCCGGGCCGGACGCGCCGCGCCGCGCCGCGAGGGGTCAGGCCGAGTCCCGGCGCACCAGTTCCGTCTGCAGCAGGATCGACGGCGGCAGGCCGGCCTCGCCGGACAGCTGGGCGAGCAGCCGCCAGGTCATGGTGCGGCCGAACTCCTCGATCGGCTGCCGGACGGTGGTCAGCGGCGGGGAGGCGGTGGCCGCGATGTCGAGGTTGTCGAAGCCGACGACCGCGACGTCCTCCGGGATGCGCCGCCCCGCGGCCTGCAACGCCTGCAGGGCGCCGACGGCCATCAGGTCCGAGGCCGCGAAGACGGCGTCGAGGTCCGGATGGGACTCCAGGAGCCGCCGCATCGCGGCCGCCCCGCCCTCGACCGTGAAATCGCCGTGCGCGACCGCGTCGGTCGGGAAGCCCGTGCCGGCCATGCCGCGGCGCCAGCCGCTGAGCCGGTCCATGCCGACCGCCATGTCGGCCGGGCCGGCGATGGTGGCCACCCTGGTCCGTCCGGTGTCGATGAGGTGACGGGCCGCCAGGCAGGCGCCGTTGAAGTTGTCCACGTCGACGTACGGGGCGTCGACCCGGACCAGCGGCCGGCCGCCGAGGACCACGGGCAGGCCCGCTTCGACCAGCAGGCTGGGCAGCGGGTCCTCGCCGTGCAGGCTGACGACGAGCGCGCCGTCGACGTGACCGCCGCAGAGGTAGCGGGCGAAGCCGTCCTCGTCCTGCTCGTTGGTCATCAGCAGCACCAGCTGGAGCTGGCTGCCGGAGAGGCCGCTGTAGATACCGCGCAGCACCCGGGCGAAGAAGGGGTCGCTGAGCACGAAGTTGCCGGGCTCGGACATCACCAGGGCGATGGAGCCGGTTCTCCTGGTGGCCAGCGACCGGGCGACCTGGTTCGCGCGGTAGCCCAGCACCTCGACCGCGTGGGCCACTTGCTCCCGGGCCTTCTCGCTGACGTAGGGCAGGCCGTTGATCGCCCGGGAGGCCGTGGCGCGGGAGACCCCGGCGGCCCGCGCGACCTGTTCGAGCGTGGGGCTCGCGTTCGGGCCCGGTCGTCCCAGGGGCTGGGCCCCCGCTGATTCAGTCACCGGCTCTCCGCGTGTGGCAGTGTTTCCCGCCCCCCGCGCCGCGCGCGGGGGGCCGCGCTGAGGGCGGCTGCTCGGACGGCGCGCGCCCGGCGGCCCGCGGGGGCCGCGCGGTGCGGGATTGCGGGGCTCCGCCGCGGCGCGGGGGCGGGTTGCGCGGAACCACCGCGAACCCGCGGCCGGCCGCGGCAGGCCGTGCCGGTTGGCTGCTGCGTGCTGAGCACTCCCCCACCCCCACTGACGCCGTCCGATTCCGGTGACCGCGGGCGACGCCTCGCCGGCAGCGCACTGGAAGCGGTTTCAGACTACCCACGGAACAGAAGGACCGCCAGGGAAGGGAAGGTTCCGCCGGCCCGGCGGCCGCCCGGACCCGCGCGCGGCGCGGGGCCCGGGGGCACCGCGGACGGCACCGTCGGGGGTTCCGTCCGCTGTTCGGGGTCAGCAGCCGATCGGCGCGGTGCCGACGGCGATGTCGTCGTACCAGAGGGTGTCGTCCCCGTTGCCGTAACTCTCCCAGCCGAGCCGCAGGTCGGTGAGGGAGGGGCGCCAGCCCGGCTTGTTCAGCCACTGCCGGTCGATGTCGTGGGTGGGCGTGCCGTCGATGACGAGCCCTTCGACGACCGAGCCGTTCACCCGGGTCTCCAGGGTGGAGCCCTCGATGCCGTACTCGACGCAGGTCCATTCGTTCACGGGCAGGGGCATGCTCTTGGACACCCCGACCGGGCTCTGCTCCGGCAGGGTCGCGTCGTCGGATTCGCGGTTCCACTGGAGGGCGCCGTTCTGGCCGCCCATCCGGAGGTCCTTGCCGCCGTCGTTGGCGTCCTTCATGGCCGCGAACGTCACATGGGCGGCGGGCAGCGCGGTGGTGTGCCGCACCCAGAAGCGGACGTGCAGCGCGGAGCTTCCCGCCACCTCGGTCAGCGGGGTGGCGGCGAAGATGTGGTTGCAGTAGCCGGCCCTGCCGTCGATCCGGAGCGACTTGCTCCCGGTGTGCGCGGTGCCGGAGTCCACCGTCGCGGTGCCGCTGCCGGTGCAGTTGGCGGCGCCGGCGGTCCAGCGGCCGGCGGGCGCCGTACCGGTCTGCGATTCGAAGTCCTCGCAGAAGCCGGAGGCGTCGCAGGCCGCGGCGGGCCGTGCCGCGGAGGACTGCCCCGCGGCGGACTGCCCCGCGGCGGAGGCGCTGCCCGTGGCACCGGCGGCGGTGAGCGCCAGGACGGCCGCCGAGGCGGCCAGGACCTGCCGGCGGCGGGAGGTGCCGGCGCTCCCCGGAGGCGCGATGCCCGCGGGCGGGGGCGCGGGCGGGGCCAGGGGGGAGGCCGGCGGGCGCGGTGACGAGGACGCGGGTGACGTCGTAGGTGAGGACATGGGTCCCGACCCTCCTCGGGGAAAGTGAGGTGGCGGCGGACGGACCGCGACGGGCGGTGATGCATCCACCGCGGGGCGGGCGCGCGCGGATCCGCTGGACGCCGCGGCGCGCGGGAGGAACGCATTGCCGCCGGCGTCGACGCGCCCGTGTGGTGTGTGGCGGCCGGGCCCGGGGACCCGGCCGGGGTGGCCCCGGCCGGTCCGGACGCGACGGGGACGGCCCGGGGACACTCTGCCGGGCCGCCCCTCTCCCCCCTTTTCTACCCCCCTCGTTCCCCCCTCGTGCCGGCCCCCCAAGGCCGCGGAACCAGGCTGCCGGGTCGCACCGGCCCGGCAACAGTGCCGAACGGGGAAGGCCACCGGGACCAATGGGCCCTGCTGAGCGAGGAGTTGACGGACCGGGCGGTGACCGGCGGGACGCCGACACGGGTGCGAGCCGGCGTCCTGCGGCGGTACGGATGCCGGACGCCGGACCACGGGGGCGCAGAGGAGGCGGCCCATGCTTCCCGTGCACCCACCGGGCGCGCCCCGCCACGACTGCGTGCCGCGCCGCCCGGGCATACGGGCGTCAGGTCCATAACAAGTCCGCGTCCCCGGGAGGCTCATCGTGGTCGCACCCAGCGAGACCCAGTCCGCTCCCCCGGCCCCGCCCGGCCGGTCCCGCCGCTTCCCGTGGTGGGCCGGGGCGGCCGCCGGGCTCGCGGCGCTGCTGCTGCTGTTCACCCTCGCGGTCAGGGCCGACGTCATCCCGGACCTGGACGGCCTCTTCGGGGAGGAGACGCACGACCGGTCCGGTCCGGCCCTGCTGGAGTCCATCCGGGACATGAGCCGCTACGAGGGCGCCTCCGGCAACTTCCAGGTCGTCGTCGATCTGGAGAAGGACACCAAGTATCTGCCGGACTCCATCCGCGGCACCAGGACGCTCTACATCGGTACCGGCAGCGTCAGTGCGTACGTGGACCTCGGAAGCCTCGGTGAGCGCAGCGTCGTCGTCGACGAGGAGCGCACCGAGGCCACCCTCCGGCTTCCCCACGCGCGGCTGGGGAAGCCCGCCCTGGACGCCGACCGTTCCCATGCCGTCTCGAAGCAGCGCGGGCTGCTGAACCGGCTCGGCGATCTCTTCTCCGACAACCCGAACGACGAACGCGCCGTCAACCGGCTCGCGGTGCGGCACATCGCCGAGGCCGCCGAGGAGAGCGAGCTGGCGGAGCGTGCCGAGAAGAACACCACCGCGATGCTCCGCGGGCTGCTGACCTCGCTCGGCTTCGAGAAGGTCACCGTCCGGTACGGCGAACGGGGCTGACCTGCGAGCGGTTCTCTCCGCCGCCCCGCTCCGGCCCGCCCTCCCGCGGCCTGCCCGCCACGGAGCCCCCCGGCGCGGAGCCCCCCGGCGCGAGGCCGGCGAGGCGGTCCTCCCGGTCGCCGGCCCCGCGCCCTCCTCCTCCGCGGCCCGCCCTGGCCGGGGCGGGCGCCGCGCGGATCAGCGCCCGCCCCGCCCCGTGGTCCTGCGATAGCCGAAGGGGCCCGGCAGGTCATGGCTGGTGGTGGTGCGTCCGGTGGTGCTGTACGTCCGCCTGGGGCCCTTTCCCGAGCCGAACGTGACCGACAGGGAGCGGCGGTTGAGGTTCAGCCGCACTCCGGGCAGGATGCGGAAACTCTTCCGGAAGGTGACGGGCACGGTTCCTTCTCCTCACTGCCCTCCGGCGAGGGCTCGGCGGTCCGGTCGGTTTCTCTTCTGCCCCGGGAACGCCGGAGGGTGCGCGCAGCCGCCGTCCGCACGGGCGGACGTCAGCCGGCGGCCAGCAGCCGGGCGAGGACACGGCCGAAGAGCAGCCGGCCGGCCGGCGCCGCCGGGCGGTCGAGGAGCCGCGGCAGCCCGGTGATGCTCAGCTCCTCGCTCCAGAGCACCTCCGAGCCGGTGCCGCGGGCGCGGACCTCGATCCCGGCCCAGCCCGTCACGACGCGGCCGCGTTTCTCCAACCGGCAGCGGCCCGGGCGGCCGTTCCCGGGCGGCTCCCAGAGAACGACCTCCATGGGGTCCGCGAACGCGGCCCGCCCGGCACCGGTGCGGGCCGTGACGACGGTGCCGCGGCGGGTCGGTGCGGGCGGCGGCGGGCTGACCGTGATGCGCGTCAGCGGCACGTGGTCCGCGTGCCGCTCCCAGTCGGTGACCCGCCGCCAGGCCTCCTCGGCGGGCAGCGGCGTACGGCGGGTGATGCGGAAGAGCGCCACCGGACGACTATAGGCGGCGGTGCCCGGACCGGTCCGGGCGACGCGGCCCGGCCGGTCCGAGGGGAGGCCGGGTGCCGGTGACGACGGTGGCGTCCAGGTCCTCGGAGTGGTCGACGCGGGGTATCAGGCCGGCGCCGGCGAAGGCCGAGGCGGTCTCCGGCGCCTGCCGCTCGCCGGTCTCGATCAGCAGGCGCCCGCCGGGCGCCAGCCAGCGGGCGGCGCCGGCGGTCACCCGCCGCTGGATCTCCAGCCCGTCGGCGCCTCCGTCGAGCGCGATGCGCGGTTCGTGGTCGCGGGCCTCCGGCGGCAGCAGCCCGATCGCACCGGTGGGCACATAGGGCGTGTTGGCCACCAGGATCTCGACCCGGCCGCGCAGCCGGCCGGGCAGCGGCCGGTAGAGGTCGCCCTCGTAGACCCGGCCTCCGGCGGGGGCGAGGTTGCGGCGGGCGCACCGCACGGCGGCCGGGTCGATGTCGACGGCGTACAGCTCCACCCGCCCCAGCGCCTCCGCCAGGGCCGCGCCGACGGCGCCCGAGCCGCAGCACAGATCGACGACCACCGGCGCCGGAGCGGCGGGGCCGGCGTCGCCGTCCGACGGGCGGAGCGCCGCCGCACGCCGGACGAGGAACTCCGTGCGGCGGCGGGGAACGAAGACACCGGGCTCCACGGCGATGCGCATACCGCAGAACTCGGCCCAGCCGAGGACGTGTTCGAGGGGCAGACCGCCGGCGCGCCGGTCCACCAGGACCGTGAGCCGGTCGGGGCCGGGCGCCGCGGAGATCAGCAGGCGCGCCTCCTCCTCGGCGAAGACGCAGCCGGCGGCGCGCAGCCGGGCGACGACGGCGGCGGTGGCCGCGGAACGCCACGGGGTACCGGCGGGCGGGGAGGGCAGCGGGGAGGGGCGGGCGGAGGAAACGGCGGACGACGGGTGAAGCGGCATGGGAACCTTCCGGAAGCGAAGGGCGCCCTCCCGGTCACCTATCCCGGACGAACCGTACGTCCACGGGAGGAGAGCACCCGGCCTGCGACAGCGGTAATGGGTGTCACCTCCTCGGTCGTGCACTGCTCGGACGCGCCACCCTACCGCACCGCGGGTACGTCCCAACATGCGTGCCGGACCGGGGACATGGGCCTCCACGGCCGGGCGGTCCGGCGTCCCGCCGCGCTGCCGGTGAGCACCGTTCCGGCATGCCGGAACGCATCGGGGGAAGGTGACGCAGGGGCCGGGGCTCGGGTGTGACCGGTCCGGGCGTGCGGTGCCGTATCGTCTCTTATGACCGGCTTCCCTCCACGGTGGTGCGAGGATCGGGCATCAGTGCGAACAGCTGGGAGGACCCCCATGAACCAGGTCGCCGGAGCCGGGGTCGGCGTGGAGCGTGATGTGTTCATGCGCACGCTCCTGCGGGAGCTCGCCACATCGCTGGAGTCCGTGATCGGCCTCCAGGAGGCGTCCGGATACATCAGTCTGGTGGGGCAGTCCATCGGCCTCCAGCTCAACGACACGTACACGCGGGCCCTGGGGATGGAGCGGCTCAGCCGCGAGCAGGTCGCCGAGGTCATGGTCGACTTCAAGCAGCGCATCGGCGGTGGCTTCCACATCGTCGAGCAGGACGAGGAGAAGATCGTCCTGGGGAGCCACAGTTGCCCCTTCGGTGAGCAGGTGAAGGGGCGTGAGTCCATGTGCATGCTCACGTCCAACATGTTCGGCACGGTGGCGGCCCGCAACCTCGGCTATGCCCGGGTGGACCTGGAGGAGACGATCGCCCGGGGCAGCACCGGCTGCCGTGTCGTCGTCCATCTCGTGCCGCAGCCCGAGGACCCCGAGGAGGACCCGTCCGCCGCCGGCCGGGAGTACTTCGACGACTCCGGCCTGACCGGCCGTATCCCGGCACCGGGTCCGGTGACTGGATGAGCCTGGATCTCTTCCGGGCGATCACCAAGCTGCTGCCGCACCCCGTCCTGCTGGCCACGGCCGGCGGGCGGGTCCTGGCGGTCAACACCGCCGCGCGGCGCCTGGTGCCCGAACTCCGGGCGGGCGCCGACCTGTTCGTTCTCACGGACGGGAACGCCGACGGCCTGCGGTGGCATATCGGGCACTGGCTGCGCAGCGGTGACCCCCTGCCGGGCTCCTTGAAGATCAAGGACTCGTGCGGGGAGCCCCTCCCGTTCCGCTGCCACGGCGCCCGGGCCACCTGGTGGACCGGCCCGGAGCCGGCGATCCAGCTGCATCTGACGCGCCTCGACCACACCGACCAGTTCGTGGCGCTGAGCCAGCAGGTGCTCGCGCTCAACAAGGAGATGGCCTTCCGTCGGGCGGCCGAGGCCGAGCGGGAGCATCTGCTCGTCGCCGAGCAGACGGGCCGCATCCGCCTGAACCGTCTGTACCGGCTCACTGCGGCCCTGGCGGCCGCGGCCACTCCGGCGGCCGTCGTCCGGGCCGTGCACGACACCGCTCCCGCCGCGCTCGGCGCCCGCTCGGTCGGGCTGGCGCTGCACTCGGAGCGGCTGGTGCCGTCCCTCGGTCCGGCGGACAGCCTCCGCTCGGCGGCCGGCGACAGCTGGACCGACCTGGACCACGGCGGCACCCCGGCCGTCCCCGAGCAGGGCTCCGGGACGGACACCGCGGCCGGCCGGGCGGCGGCCCGCGGCCGGGGCGACGCCCCCGGAACGCCCGGCCGCGTCCTGCGGTTGCCGCTGGAGGCGGACGGGCTGTCGCTGGGCGAGCTGACCGTCGACCACGACGACGACCATCCACCCGATCAAGCCCATGTCACGGCCATCGCCCAGCAGATCGCGCAGGCCCTCCGGCGGGCCGGCCTGTACGAGCACGAACACCGCCTCGCCGAGCGGCTGCAGCGCAGCCTGCTGCCCGTCCTGCCCGTCATCGGTGGTCTGGACGTCGCCGGCCGCTACGCCCCCGGAAGCGATCTCGTCGACGTGGGCGGCGACTGGTACGACGTCCATGTCCTCGACGACGACCACATCGGGCTCACGATCGGCGACGTCGCCGGCCACGGGCTCTCCGAGGCCACGGCCATGGGGCAGATCAGCGCCGCGCTCCGCGGCATCGTGCTGCGCCACGGGCGGCGGCCCGGCGCCGTCCTCGCCGAGCTGGACCATTTCCTGCGCGCCTACCACCCCGGCCGTATGGCCACCGCCTGCTATCTCGTGCTGCACCGGCCGTCGGGCACGGTGCGCTACGCGCGCGCGGGCCATCTGCCGCCGCTGCTCGTCCACGCCGACGGCAGCAGCAGTTATCTGGACGGGGCGCTGGCGCCGCCGCTCGGCATGGTCAACGGCGTGGCCTATACGGAGAGCGAGACGGGGATCACCGCCGGGGAGACCCTGCTGCTGTTCACCGACGGCCTCGTCGAGCGCCGCGGCGAGATCCTCGACACCGGCCTCGACCGGCTGACCGGACTGGCCCGCCGCACGGCCGGGCTGTCCGCCGACGAGCTGTGCGAGGTCTTCCTCCACCACCAGCCCAGCGCCGACAAACCCGACGACTGCGCGCTGCTGGCGCTGCGCGTCAGCGGCCCGGAGGAGCGGGGCGGCGGCGACGGGCGGAGCAGCGCCGGGGGGTGAAACGGCGCGGCCCGGAAGCACGGCGGGTCCGCCGGAGGCCGGGGCCCGGGGGTGTTCCCCTTGCCCCGGCCCCCGGCCGTGGTGCCCCGGGCGGGTCCACCGCCGTCCGGGCGCCGCCTCAGCCCTCGACCCGGTCCCGGGTGAAGCTCCAGGCGTACTGCAGCCAGTCGGAGATGGCCACGGCCGTCAGGCCGGACGTCAGCAGCCGCGTGGGCCGCGGGGCGGCCGCGTAGGAGCAGACCAGCGCGCCGGCGGCCCAGACGGAGAGACAGAACGGGCAGGCGAGCAGGTCTCCCACGGCCCGCCGGGCGCCGTGCCCGTGCGGTTCGTCCATGACCTCACCGGCGCCCAGTTCCTCCGTGCGCCGGGTGAACGGCGCCCTGACGAACCCGGCGACCTTGCTCTTGCTGACCAGCCGGGACGTCTTGTAGACGGCCGTGCCCAGGACCAGCAGGTCCCAGGGCGGCACCCGTTCGGGCAGTCGGCGCCCGGACTTCCGCAGGCCCAGGGCGAAGAAGCCCAGGCCGGTGGCGAAACCGGCGGTGAGGGCCGCGTAACCGCCGAGCGGGACCTCGCGGTCCGGGGCGTAGGCGCCGCCGTGCCCGCCGGCGGTCCGCGGCGGTCCGTCCCGGTGCCGCTGCCCGTGCTCGGGAGGGGTCGGGCCCGGTGGCCCGGGAGGGGGAGGCATGGGTTCTCCGTAACGTGTCGAGTGGATCGCGCCGGGCGCACCGCGCCCGTGCGCGCCGCCCGCCGGGTCAGCCGGCGGACACGGTGCCGGAGAGGGAGTCCGGCACCGGGCCGGCGGCCGCGCCGGGAACGGACGCCAGCCGCCGCCGCGCCTCGGCCAGGGCTCTGTCGACGGTGCGGGTGCCGGTGGACACGCAGAGCGTGTACACGGTGTCCTCCAGGCGGCGGCGCAGTTCCGGGCCCGTCCGGCCGCTCCCCGCCAGGGCCTGCAGGGCCGTGTAGCGGTCGACGAGGTCGCGCAGGACATCGGGGTGGGCCATCAGCACGATGATCCTCCATCAGGTGAGGGGTGGTCCCTGCATCGGCTGCCCCGCCCATCCCCACATATGCCGACACGGGGACGGGTCCGGCACGGGCCGGTTCCGGGCGCCGCCGGGGGGACAGGATGGGGAACAGGACGCGAGGACGGGTGCCGATCGCCGGGCCTCCCGCGGCGCCCGGGGACGCGTCACCGGGCCCGGGGCGGCCCGGGGCGGCCCGGGAAAGGCACCGGAAGAGGCCCCGGGAGAGGCCCCGGGAGAGCCCCGGACCGGAAGGAGAGCGCGCGATGCCCGACACCGATGGAGGACCTCCCTCCCACCCGCCGGCCCCCTGGGTGTCCCGGGGCGAGATGTGGTTCGGTCTGCTGCCCGTCCGGCGGCAGCCGGACCTGCCGCCCGACCTCGGCCCGCTCGGGCCGCGGAACCGGATCGCGGTGGGCCTGGTCCGGTACCGCGAAGGGACCCTGCGATACGACGAGTTGGCCATCGGCCCGCTGGTCCGCCGGGGCCGTCGCGCGGGGCTGCTGATCCAGCGGATCTGGGTGGACGACGACGCGTCGGTCCGGGGCGGGCGCGCCATCTGGGGCCTCCCCAAGGAACCGGCCGAGTTCGTCTGGGCGGGGGACTCCGTCCGGGTTCGCGACGGCGGGGGCACGCTGGCCCGGATCGTCCTCCGGCCCGGCCGGGGGCCGCTGTCCGCGCTGCCGCCGGTGCCGATGCTGCTGCCCGGGTTCGGGGGATCGCCCGGGGAGCGGTTGTTCGTCACCGGCCGGCTCACCGGCAGGCCGCGCCGGGAATCCCTGACCGTCACCGAGTGGTCGGACCGGCTGCCGCCGCTGCGGCGGCACCGCGCACGGCCCTCCCTGGCCTTCCGCCCGTTCCGGATGACGGTGCCCGGGCCGGTGCGCTGCTGAGCGGGCACCGGCGGGGAGACGGCAGGAGGAGGTCCGGGTCTCCGCGGCCGGTTCACCGCCGGGCAGGCGGCCGTCCCGGCGGCTTCGCGGCGCGGGCCGGAGCGCACGACGGCGGCCGGCGAACCCGCGGGCCCGGTGCGCGCTCCCCGCCCCGGCCCCCCGGACCGGGAGGCGCCGGCCCTGCCGTCGCGGCGGCCGCGCGGACCGTGGGGCGGCCCGTGAGCCACCGGGCGCCCTTGGTGGGGAGACGCACGGCGGGCGCGGGTCCCCTCCCCCGGAGCCGCCCGCGCGGGCCCGGTGCGCCGTGCGCCGGGCGGGCCGCCGACGGGCGCTGACGCTTCCGTGCCGTTCCCGGGAACGGCACGGGACCCTCAGCGCCGGTGCGCTCCCCCGCCGCCCAGGACCTTCACGAGCCCGCCCCCTCCCCTGGCCTTCGCGCCCCTCTCCGGCGCCGCCGCGGTCGTGCCGGCGCCCCCGGCCGCCGGGACACCGCGGGCCCGGCGGGGGGCCTCCGGCCGGCCCGCCGTGGAGGCCGCCGCCGGGCGGGGCCCGGCGGGCCGGGCCCGCGGGTCCCGGGGCAGCCGCCGGGGCGCGGGGCCGGCAGCCGCGGAGGCGGCGGTTCGGGACGGCGCCGGCCGGTGGTCCGCCTGCCGGGCGGGGGCGCCGTCGTCCCGTCCCGGCCTCTCCCTGGTCTCGCCGCCTTCCGCGACCGCGCCCGGGGCCCCGGGCGCGGGCTGTTCGGCGCGGGGACCCCCCGGAGGGGACACGGCCCGCTCGCCGCTGCCGGAAGCGTCCCCCGGAGCCGTCAGCGCGGTGCCGAGAACGGCGGCGAGCACCGCTGTGCCCGTGGCCGCCAGCAGGCGTCGTCCCCGCGCGGGCTGCGGGGGGACCCCCGGCAGGGTGTCACCGCCGGGCGGCCTTCCGGCGGACGGCCCCGGTCCCCGTTCCGCGGCAGCCGGGACGCCCGGGACGCCCGGGACGGCACCGTCCGAGAAGCCGCCGGCCGGGTGTCCGTGCGGGCCCTGGGGGAACGGGACGGCCGCCCCGTCGCCGCCCAGGGCGGCCAGCGCGGTGCGGCAGTCGTGGGAGGTGGGGCGGGCGGCCGGGTCGAGGGCCGTCATCGCCCGGAGGAGGGCGGCCACGTCGCCGGGCAGGAAGCCCGGGAGGACCGGGGCGCGGTGCAGGCGGGCGATGGCCGCCTCCAGGGGGGCGCCGTGGTACTCCAGACGGCCTTTGAGGCACTCCAGCAGGACCAGACCGAGGGCGTAGACGTCCGCGGGCGGCCCCGCCCCCTCGCCCGTCACCTGCTCGGGCGCCATGTAGGCGGCGGTGCCGACCAGCGCGCCGGCGGCGGTGTGCGCGGTGCTGCCGACCAGCTGCGAGATGCCGAAGTCGGTCAGGTACGGAGCGCCCCCGGTGTCCAGCAGGATGTTGGCGGGCTTCACGTCCCGGTGCACGATCCCCGCATCGTGCACATGGGCCAGGGCGTCCGACAGGGCGGCGCCGAGCCCGGTGACCTCCGGCAGCGGCAGGGGCGCGGTCGCCCGGTCGCGCAGGGTCGGCCCCTCCACCAGCTGCATGACGAGATGGGCCCGCCCCTCGTGCCGGCCGGTGTCGTACACGGTGACCAGTCCCGGGTGGCGCAGCCGGGCCAGCAGGAGGGCCTCCTGGGCGAAGCGTTCCTCCATCTCCGGCTCCGTACCGGGCCGGAAGATTTTGACGGCCACCGGCCGGCCGAGGCGGAGGTCCACCCCCGCGTACACGTCCGCGACGCCTCCCGATCCGAGGAGCCCGTCCAGGCGGTACCGTCCGGCGACCGGCCCGGCGGAGGTCAGCGACGGCGGCGGTGACTGGCAGTCCCACATGCGTACTCCCCACACCCCTCGGAACGGCGGGGCGGCACTTGACGACAACACGGACATCACACGCTGTCGCCGCGTCTACCCGGCAAGACCGGCCCCATCCGCCCGAACCGGATCCCCTCACCGGAGCGCCGCCGGTCACGCCCGTTCGACGTGGGGGCCGGGCTGCCGGCCGCCCTTCCCGAGGGTGTCCACCAGCCGGAGGAGCTCCATCGGCAGCGGGAAGATGAGGGTGGAGCTCCGCTCATCGGTGACCTCGGCCATGGTGGAGAGGATCCGCAGCTGCATGGCCGCCGGGTGCTCCTCCAGCCGCTCCGCGGCGTCCGACAGCGTCTGCGCGGCCTCGAACTCGCCCTTGGCGTGGATGACCTTGGCGCGCCGGTCCCGCTCGGCCTCCGCCTGGCGCGCCATGGCGCGCCGCATGGGCTGGGGCAGTTCGACGTCCTTGACCTCCACGAGGGTGACCTTGACGCCCCAGGGGTTGGTCACGTCGTCGATGATGCGCTGGAGCCGCTGGTTGATCTCGTCGCGGTTGATCAGCAGCTCGTCCAGGTCCACCTGGCCGAGGATGCTCCGCAGGGTGGTCTGGGCGATCTGCGAGGTGCCCTTGATGTGGTCCTCGATGGCCACCACGGACCGGTTGGGGTCGACGACGTTGAAGTACGTCACGGCGTTGACCCGGACGGTGACGTTGTCCTTGGTGATGATGTCCTGCGGCGGGATGTCCATGGTCACCGTGCGCAGGGAGACCCGGACCATCCGGTCCACCACGGGGATGATGACGAACAGTCCCGGCCCCTTGGCCCCGATGATGCGCCCGAGGCGGAACACCACTCCGCGCTCGTACTCCGGGACGATCTTGATGGCGGCCATCGCCAGCAGAAGCAGGACTGCCACGGCGGCGAGGATGCCGACCAGTGCTCCGTTCATGGTCATTCCTTCTCTCGGGGAGGCCGCTCCACGCCGGAGCCGGCCTGTTCGACGACGAGTACGAGGTCCTGCCGGTCCACGACCCGGACGCGCTGCCCCTCCGCCAGGGGCGCGTCCCGGCCGCGGACGTCCCACCACGCGCCGTCGAGCAGCACCCGGCCGCGGTCGCCCTCGGTGCGGCGCACCACCGCCTCGCGCCCGAGGAGGGCCTCCCCGCCGGTGGTGGGCGGGCCGCGGCGGGCCCGCCAGGCCAGGCGCCCGGCGATGAGCGAGCCGGCTCCCACCACGAGGGCGGTGGGCCACAACACGGCCGGGTCGACCTCCGTCTCCCCCCGGAAGAGGAAGATCCCGGCGAACACCAGGGCGATGGTCCCGCTCGCCGCGAACACCCCGACCCCGGGCGTGAACACCTCACCGGCGAACAGCGCGGCGGCCAGGAGAATCAGGAACAGCCCGGCGACGTCGAACGGGAGGACGCTCAGCGCGGTGAAACCGAGAAGCAGCGCGATGGCCCCGATGACCCCGCCGAAGCCCATTCCGGGACTGGCGAGTTCGTAGATGACGGCCAGCGTGCCGATGGACAGGAAGAGATACGCCAGTTCGGGGCTGGCCAGCAGCTGCCGCAGCTCTCCGAAGAAGCCCAGGTCGTACTCCACGACGCGGGCCCCGGCCGTCCGCAGCACCACCTCGCGGCCGCCGCCCTCCGGGCCCACCCGGACCCGGCGGCCGTCGGCCGCGTCCAGCACCGCGCGGCGGGAGGGCTCCACCAGGTCCACCACGTTCTCCCGGAGCGCCGTGCGGTCGGAGACGGAGGTCCCCTCGCGCACCATGTCCTCGGCGAAGCCGGTGTCGCGGCCGCGCTGCTCGGCGATCGACACGGCGAAGGCGGCGGAGTCGTTGACGACCTTCTCGCTCGCCTCCTCGCCCTGGCCGCCGACGGGGGTGCCCGCGCCGATGTGGGTCCCCGGGGCCATGGCCGCGACGTGGGCGGCCATCGTGATGTAGGCGCCCGCCGAGGCGGCGCGGGCCCCGGAGGGCGAGACGTGGACGATGACGGGGACCTCCGCGTTGAGGAAGCCCCGCACGATGCCCCGGGTGGACTCCAGCAGCCCGCCCGGGGTGTCGAGTTCGACCAGCAGGGCGGGGTGGCCCTCCTCCTCCGCCCGGCGCAACCCGTCGTCGAGATGGCTCTCCACGACCGGGGTGATGGTGCCGTCGACCCGGGTCGCCAGCACCGTCCGCTCCTCCGCCGGCGCGGCACCCGCCGCCGGCAGGGCCAGGAATCCCGCCAGGGTCACGAGGAGGGCCCGGGCGCACAGCCGGGCGGGCGACGGCAGCACACGGCCGGGGCGGGGGCCGGGGCCGGCCGGCCGGCCCCGCCTGCGGGGCCGGCCGCACGAGCCGGACCGGCCGGGGAACTGTTCTGCTGCCCGCGCCATGAACGTCTCCTGAGAGGGGCCTCGTGCTGCCGTGACCGTCCCCGGGGCGCCGCCCTCCCGGAGCGCGGCGGGACCGGACGCGGACACTGTGAGCGGGGTGCCCCGTTCTCCGGACCCCAACCGGCAATGTGCCCGTTCCGGGCGTCAGTTGCCGGAAGGGGAGGGGGTGAGCACCACGAAGTCCGCCCCGAACGGGTCGGCGCACACGGCCATCCGGCCGACGCCCTCGGCGGTCTCCGGCCCCATGGGCACCGTGCCGCCGTGCTCGCCGACCCGGGCGACCGTGGCGTCGCAGTCCTCGACCGCGAACACCGGGTGCCAGTAGGGGCGTCCGCCGGTCGGCTTCAGCTGCTCCGCCGGGAGCTCCATGATGCCGCCGTGCATCCGCTCCTGGCCCAGGCCGCCGGGGGCGACGAGGGTGTAGCTGCCGCCTCCGCCGCCGGGCATGTCCATGTCCTGCGTCTCCCAGCCGAGGAGACCGCGGTAGAACTCCTGCGCGGCGGTCGCGTCGGTGGTGTACAGCTCGACCCAGCACAGGGCCCCCGGCGCGTCCACCGATTCCAGGCCCGTCTCCGACCCGGGCTGCCAGACGGCGAACTGCCCCCCGAGCGGGTCGGTGAGCTGGGCCATCCGGCCCTCACCGCCCATGTCGGACGGGGGCACCCGCACCGAGCCGCCGGCCTGCTCCACGGTCTGGGCCGCGGCCTCCGCGTCCGGGGTGAGGAAGTAGACCGTCCAGGCGGGGCGGGCGCCCTCCTCGGTGAGCCGGCCGGCCGCGGCCACCACCCTGCCGTCGCGGCGGAACAGGCCGTAGCCCCCGGCTTCGGGGCCGGTGGGCCGGAACTCCCAGTCGAGGACCGCGCCGTAGAAGGCGGCCGTGGCCTCGACATCGGGGGTGCCGAGATCGATCCAGAAGGGAGAGCCGGTGACGAAGTCGGTGGTGATCACGGGGTTCCTTTCGGCGGGCCGTCCGTCCTGTCCGTGGACATCAGCCTGCCACCGGCCACCGACAGCCGCCCGGCGGCCGTCCCCCGGCCGGCTCCGGCGGGGAACGGCGTGCGCCCGGGCGGGGCGCCGCGCGCCTACCGGCCCGCGGCGTCCTCGACGTCGTCCTCCGCTCCGCGGATCGTCTCGTCGAAGACGGGGGTCAGGAAGGGGTTCGTGGCCGGGGGCCCGGGGGCCTCCGGCGTGGTGGTCCGCTCCGCTTCGACGGCGGAGAAGAGCGAGGTCGTGTGGTGGATGGGAGGTCTCCGGTTCAGGGGAAGGACGGCCGGATCGGCCGGACGGCGCCTCTCGGGCGCCGGTGGGGGACGGCTGCCCGGTCCCGGGCGCCGCCGTCCGGGACCGCCGGTACGGGGCCCGGGGCGGGGCCCGGGCCGTGCCGACGGCCCCGCGAGGTGGCCGGCGCGCCCGCCGAGCCGGCCCGCGGCCGGGACGACGGGCGGCCGGCGCCTCAGAGCTTGGTCATCTTGCTGAAGGGACTCTTGACGCGTGCGCGAAGGCCGCCGAAGTCCACCAGGACCGCGGTTTCGTCCTCGACGCCGATGACCCGGCCGAGGCCGTGCTCGTCGTGAGTGACCCGGTTTCCGACCGCGAACTGCTCGGGCGGCGGCACGACCGGGGTGTTGAAGGGGCTGGAGGGCAGGTGGCGCCGGTATCCGGCTGACTTTGACATTGCCCCCAGTATGCGCCGTCGGGGCCCCGGGCGGGAGGTGCGCGGCCCAGGACCGTGCGCTCACGGTGCGGCCGGGGCGCGGTCAGAAGCGGAAGACGCCCGCGGTGGCGGCGGCCGCGCAGCCGCGGTTGGAGCTCCTCGAAGGTGACCCGGCGGGCGCCCCAGTGGCCGTCGGCGTGGACGGTCACCGGCGCCCAGAGTCCCGGGCAGCCACCGGAGCCGGGTTCGATCCGCTCGACGTACCCGCCCGCCGCGGCCGGCACCGCGCACGCTTCCTTGGGATCGGGGTGCGTGCCGCCGGGCGGGTCGCACTCCGGGGTGACGGTGCTGCGCGGGTCCGTCCCGGACGGCTGGTCCGGGACGATCGTGAGGGTCGGCGAGGACCCCGCCGCGGCGGCCGGTGAGGCGGCCGCGGCCGGGCCCGCCGGGAGGACCGGCAGGGTGAGGGCGAGGGCCGCGCTGACGACCCGCGGCCAAGCCGGAGACGCGCTTTCTCCGCATGTGTGCTCCTCCTTGGCGCGACGTGCCGGGACGTGACGCGGCGAGGCCGGCAACGCGGGCGAGGGGAGGACATGCCTCCGGCGGGACGGACCGGGCGGACGGCGGCGAGCCCCCCGGTCCGGGCCGCCCGGGGCGGCACGCGGGATCAGCTGGAGTCGCGGACGACGAGCGACGTGGGCAGGACGAGGGAGTGCTCCGCGCTCCCCGGCTCCTCGATCTCCTTGAGCAGCAACTCCGTTATCCTGCGGCCCAGTTCCTCCACGGGCTGGCGGACCGTGGTCAGCGGCGGGTCGGTGTGGCGGGCGATGATCGAGTCGTCGAAGCCGACCACCGCCACGTCCTGCGGGACCCGCCGTCCCTGCTTGCGCAGTTCGGCCAGGGCGCCGGCCGCCATCACGTCCGAGGCGGCGAAGACCGCGTCCAGGCCGGGGTGTCTCTCCAGCAGGGCGCGGACCGCGGCGCGGCCGCCCTCCTCGGTGAAGTCGGCGTGCTCGGCCATGCTCTCGTCGGGCTCCAGGCCGCCGCGCCGCAATTCGTCGCGCCAGCCCTGCAGCCGGCTGTGGCCGACGTCCATGTCGAGGGGGCCGCTGATGGTGGCGATCCTGGTGCGTCCCCGCTCCAGCAGATGGCGCACCGCCTCGGCGGCACCGCCGAGGTTGTCGGAGTGGACGTGCGGCAGGGCCTCGTCCGGCGACCGGCGGCCGGCGAGGACGGTCGGCAGGCCCATCTCCTCCAGCAGGCCGGGCAGCGGGTCGTCGCGGTGGACGGAGACGAGCAGCACCCCGTCCACGCGCCGGGCGGCCAGGAAGCGGGTGAACTGGTCCAGTTCCCGCTGGTCGCGGACCAGAATGAGAAGCAACTGGATCTGGCTCTCGGCGAGTCCGGTGCTCACGCCGCGGATGACGGCGGAGAAGTACGGTTCGGAGCCGAGGCGGCTCTCGGACTCGGGGATCACCAGGGCGATGGAGTCGGCCCGGCTGGTGACGAGGCTCCGGGCCACCGAGTTGGGGACGTAGTTGAGTTCGCTGATCGCGGCCTCGACGGCGGCCTTGGCCGCGTCACTGACCAGGGGCGAACCGTTGAGGACGCGGGAGACCGTGGTGCGGCCGACACCGGCTCGCGCGGCCACGGTTTTAATAGTTGGCCGTTGACTGGCGCCCATGGGCTCCCGTCTCTCCTCTCCTGCACGGCGCCGCGTACGGCGCCTAGCAGCGCATTGTGCCAGACGGCGGACCGCCCGCCGCCCGGCCGCCGGGGACTCGGACACGTTCTCGTAACGGAGACGACTTCTCTTCTTGACGCCATCCGCTTTCGGTCACACAGTCATCAGCAACCCCGGTGGGATCGTTCCCACCCGGCGATGGGAACGATCCCACCCTAGCCCAGCGCGCGGTGGGACAGCCTCACAGAGCCAGGCCCCGGCGCTCCGGCGCCACCACGAGGAGGACGTCATGGGCAGTGTCCGCAAGGCAGTTGGTACAAGAGTCGTAGCCGCCGTATCGGCCGCCCTCTCCCTCGCGCTCGTCGCGGGCTGCGGGGGCGGGGACGGCGAAAGCGGGAAGACGGCCGACGGCAAGACGAAGATCACTATGGGGCTGTTCGGCGTCATGGGCTTCAAGGAGACCGAACTCCTGAAGCGCTACATGAAGGAGAACCCGGGCATCGTCGTCGAGGCCGACGTGGCCGGCGACGAGCAGACGTACTACACGGCCCTGCAGACCCGTCTCGCGGCCGGGAGCGGGCTGAAGGACATCCAGGGCATAGAGATCGGCCGGGCCAAGGAACTCGTCGACACCCAGGCCGACAAGTTCGCGGACCTGTCGGACGTGCAGGGCATCGACCACTTCCTCCCCTGGAAGCTCAGCCAGGTCACCACCCCCAAGGACAAGATCATCGGCCTGGGCACGGACATCGGCCCGATGGCCGTCTGCTACCGCCGGGACCTCTTCGAGAAGGCCGGGCTGCCGGGCGACCGCGAGGAGGTGTCCAAGCTCTGGGAGAAGGACTGGTCCGAGTACGTCGAAACCGGCAAGAAGTTCAAGAAGGGCCTCAAGGGTGACAAGGCCGCCTATCTGGACAGCGCCTCGGGCCTCTTCAACGCCATGATCTACGGCAACTCGGAGCAGTTCTACGACAAGAACGGCGAGCTGATCCACCAGACGAACCCCGCCGTCCAGGAGGCATGGGAGCTGGCCTCCGAGACCGCGACGGCCGGACTCACCGCCAAGCTGCGGCAGTTCCAGCCCGGCTGGGACCCGGGCCTGGCGAACAGCACCTTCGCCACCACCGTCTGCCCGGCCTGGATGCTCGCCCATATCAGCGAGAAGGCCGGCCCGGAGAACAAGGGCAAGTGGGACGTGGCCAGGGCGCCGAAGGGCGCCAACTGGGGCGGCTCCTTCCTCGGCGTCATGGAGAAGAGCCCGGTGAAGGAGGAGGCCAAGAAGCTGGTCGCCTGGCTGACCGCGCCGGAGCAGCAGGCGTACCTCTTCCAGGAGCTGGGCAACTTCCCGTCCTCCGAGGAGGCGCTGCAGGACCCGGCGGTCTCCGGGGCGAAGTCGGAGTACTTCAACGACGCGCCGATCGGTGAGATCTTCGGCGCCGCCGCCAAGGACATCCCCGAGGAGCAGGTCCTGGGCCGCAAGGACGGCACCATCAAGGACATCTTCTCCCAGGGCCTCCAGCTGATCGAGCAGGGCAAGAGCCCCGCGGAGGCGCGGAAGACCACCAACGAGCGCGTCGAGAAGGCCGTCGGCTGACCCTCCCGCGACGCCCGGTGGCCGCCCGCCCGCGGCGGCGGCCACCGGGTCCGCCCGCCCCGCCCACGACGTGACGGAAGGAAGCCTCCGTGGCCACCTCCACCTCGGTACCCCCGGCCGACGGGCCGCAGGACGCCCCGGCCGGCGCCCCCGGAGGGCCCGGCTCCGGCGCCGCCTCCGGAGAGACCCGGCAGCGCCGGCGCACCCTCTTCCACCGGCTGGACGTACGGGCGGCGCCGTACACGTTCATCGCCCCGTTCTTCGTGATCTTCGCCGCCTTCAGCTTCTACCCGCTGCTCTACACGTCCTGGATCTCCCTCCACGACGTGGAACTCGCCACCATGGACGTGATGGTGTGGCAGGGGCTGCAGAACTACACGGAGCTCCTGCGGGACGAGCGGTTCTGGAACGCGGTCGCCAACACCGTCACCATCGGCGTGATCTCGGCGGTCCCGCAACTGCTGATGGCCCTGGGCCTGGCCCACCTGCTGAACTACCGGATGCGCGGCTCGGCCTTCTTCCGTGTCGCGGCCCTCACCCCGTACGCGACCTCCGTCGGCGCCGCCGCGCTCGTCTTCACCATGCTCTTCGAGCGCGACTTCGGCATGATCAACTGGTTTCTGAGCCTCTTCGGCTTCGACAACGTCGACTGGGAGAGCCAGAAGTGGCCCGCCCAGTTCGCCATCTCCTCCATCGTCATCTGGCGGTGGACCGGCTACAACGCCCTGCTGTACCTGGCCGCGATGCAGGCCATCCCCAAGGACCGGTACGAGGCCGCGGCCATCGACGGCGCCTCGCGCTGGCAGCAGTTCCGCACGGTGACCATCCCCGGCATCCGGCCGACGATCGTCTTCACCATCGTGCTGTCCACCATCGGTTCCACCCAGCTCTTCGGCGAACCGCTGATCTTCGGCCAGGGCCCGAACGGCATCACGGGCGGCGTGAACAACCAGTACCAGACCCTCGGACTGCTGCTGTACGAGGAGGGCTGGAAGAACTACCAGATGGGGCGGGCGGCCACGGTCGCCTGGACCATGTTCCTGCTGCTCATCCTGGTCTTCGCGGCGCAGCGCCTGGTCAAGCGCCTGATGGCGGCCCGGCGGGCTCCGGCCCGGCCCTCGCCGGCCCCGCCTGCTTCCTCCTCCCCCTCCCCGTCCTCGTCGTCCTTGTCCTCGTCCTCGTCCTCGTCCTGACCAGGGAGCGGTAACCGCCATGACCACCGAAACCGTCCCCGGCCGGGCCGAGTCCCGCAGGACCCGGCCGGATTCCGCGCCGTTCCCGGCCCGCAACCGGCTGCGGCTGCGCCCCCGGGCGGGCCGCCAGCACCACGCGGGCCCGGTCGCCTACGCCCTGCTGATCCTGGCCGCCCTGCTCTCCGTCTTCCCGCTGTACTGGACGATGGTGGCGGCCTCGACGGACAACACCCGGGTCAGCCAGACCCCGCCGCCCTTCCTGCCGGGCCCGAACCTCTTCACGAACCTGGCGGCGGCCTGGGAGGACGCCGCGATGGGGCAGGCCCTGGTCAACAGCACCATCGTGGCCGGGACGATCGCCCTGTCCACGGTGCTCTTCGCCACCCTGGCCGGGTTCGCCTTCGCCAAGCTGCGCTTCAGGGGCCGCACCGTCCTGATGACGCTCGTCATCGGCACGATGATGGTCCCGCCCCAACTGGGTGTCGTCCCGCTGTTCATGATGATGAGCGAGCTGGGCTGGGGGCAGAAGCTGCCCGCCGTCATCTTCCCGACGCTGGTCAGCGCGGTCGGGGTGTTCTTCATGCGGCAGTACCTCGCCGAGGCGCTGCCGGACGAGCTCATCGAGGCCGGCCGGGTCGACGGCGCGCACTCGCTGCGGATCTTCTGGAGCATCGTGCTGCCGGTGGCCCGTCCGGCGATGGCCGTCATCTTCATGATCACGTTCGTGCACGCCTGGAACGACTTCTTCTGGCCGTTCATCGCCCTGGACATGAGCAACCCCACGATCCCGGTCGCCCTGACCCAGCTCAGTGCGGGCTATGTACGGGACCAGTCGGTCATCATGGCCGGCGCGCTGCTCGGCACCCTGCCGCTGCTGCTCATGTTCGTCGTCTTCGGCCGCCAGATCGTCGGCGGGATCATGCAGGGCGCGGTCAAGGGCTGACGGCCGCCGCCGCTCCCCCTTCCTCCCCCGCCGCCCGCCCGGTCCCGACCGGGCGGCCCCTCGTCTTCCTCCCCCTCCCCCTCCGTACCACCGCACCGTGGAAGGACCCCTCGTGTCCTCAGCACCCCGTACCGCCGCCTCCGCCGCGGAGTCCGCCGGCGGCCGCGTCTTCCCGCCCGGCTTCCTCTGGGGCACGGCGACCGCCGCCTACCAGATCGAGGGCGCCGCCGACCTGGACGGCCGCACCCCCTCCATCTGGGACACCTTCTCCCGTACACCCGGAAAGGTCCGCAACGGCGACACCGGTGACATCGCCACCGGGCACTACCACCGCTGGCGCGAGGACGTCGCGCTCATGGCGGGTCTCGGAGTGGGCGCCTACCGGTTCTCCGTCTCCTGGCCGCGGGTCCAGCCCACCGGGCGCGGCCCGGCCCTGCAGAAGGGCCTGGACTTCTACCGCCGGCTCGCCGACGAGCTGCTGGAGAAGGGCATCCAGCCGGTCGCCACCCTGTACCACTGGGATCTCCCGCAGGAGTTGGAGGACGCGGGCGGCTGGCCGCAGCGGGAGACCTCCCACCGCTTCGCCGAGTACGCCGCTCTGGCCGCCGAGGCGCTCGGCGACCGGGTGCGCACCTGGACCACGCTCAACGAGCCCTGGTGCAGCGCCTTCCTGGGCTACGGCTCCGGGGTGCACGCCCCGGGCCGCACCGACCAGGTGGCGGCGCTGCGCGCGGCACACCACCTCAACCTCGGCCACGGGCTGGCCGTCCAGGCGCTGCGCGCCGGGACGCCCGCCGGCACGAAGGTCTCCGTCACCCTCAATCTGCACCAGGTGCGGCCGCTGACGGACAGCGCCGCGGACGCGGACGCCGTCCGCCGGATCGACGGCGTCGCCAACCGGGTGTTCACCGGCCCCGTGCTGAACGGCGCGTACCCGGCCGACACCCTGGCCGACACCGCTCATCTCACGGACTGGTCCTTCGTCCGGGACGGCGACACGGCCGAGATCCGGCAGCCGCTGGACTTCCTGGGCGTCAACTACTACACGCCCACCCTTGTTTCGGCCTCCGACGGGGCCGGGGCCCACCGCTCGGACGGGCACGGCGACAGCCCGCACAGCCCCTGGCCCGGCGGCGACCGGGTGGCCTTCCATCTGCCGCCGGGCGACACCACCGCCATGGGCTGGGCCGTCGACCCGAGCGGGCTGTACGACCTGCTGCTCCGGGTCCGGGACGACGCCCCCGGGCTGCCGTTGGTGATCACGGAGAACGGCGCTGCCTTCGACGACTACGCGGGCCCGGACGGCGAGGTGCGCGACCCGGGCCGGATCGCGTATCTGCACGGCCATCTCGACGCCGTGCACCGGGCGATCGAGGCCGGCGTGGACGTCCGCGGCTACTTCCTCTGGTCACTGCTCGACAACTTCGAGTGGGGCTACGGCTACAGCAAGCGGTTCGGCGCGGTGTACGTGGACTACCCGACCGGCACGCGCACACCGAAGTCCAGTGCCCGCTGGTACGCCGGGGTGGCGCGGGGCAACACCCTGCCGCCGGCCCCGGACGGGCAGGGCTGACGGACCACCGGGGCCGGCCGGGGTCACGGGGCCGGGCCGGTCCCGGACGCGGCGCCGCCCCGCGCCCCGCCCGCCCTCCGGCGGTGGGTGCGCGCCCGGGGCGGCGCCGTCCCGCGCCGTCAGCCGCGGAGCTCCGCCAGCGTGGAGTCCAGGTCCGCGCCGCCGCGGGGCCGGTTGTGGGGCAGCTTGCTCAGCATGACCGCCATGCCGCAGGTGTTGGTGAGGGCGGAGAACACCAGCCCGCCGGCGATGAAGGCCGAGAGCCACAGCGCCATGGGGAAGAAGAGGCCGAGGACGAGGCCCAGCAGCACGAGGGAGCCGGCGGTCAGCCGGACCTGCCGGTCCATCGCCCAGGTCCGGCGGCCCTCCTCGGGCTGGTTCAGCGGATGCCCGTGCTCCGCCCAGGCGTTGGTACCGCCGAGGAGGGTGGCGGCGGGGACGCCGGCGGCGGTGAGCTCCTCGCACGCCTTCTGCGAGCGGGAGCCGGAGGCGCAGACCACGGCGAGCTCGCCGCGCTCGGCGGCGGCCCGCAGGTCGGGGAGGGCGCGCTGGAGCTGGTCGAGCGGGATGTTGAGGGCGCCGGGGATGTGGCCGGCGGCGTACTCGCCGGGACTGCGCACGTCTATGACGGTGAGGTGGTCCAGGCGGGGGTGCAGCTGCTGCGGGGTCAGAGCCGAGTTCATGGGTTCCGGGTCCTTACTCGTAACGCGTGCGGGTCAAGGGCCTGCTGGGGGTGCCTGCCGGTCCGGCCGTGAGCGGCCGTCCGGCACCGCCGGTCGGGGGCCGGGCAGGGCACGTACCCGGTCGGCCAGGGTACGGCTTGGGCGCGCGGCGGTCTCCCGGCCGTCCGGAGGACGGCACGGGGAGGGACCGGCGGGCCCACACCATACCCGCAGGGGCATCATCGTGTGTCCCGTACGCCTGTCCTGCCCTCCGGCTCCCCTCCGGCTCCTCTCCGTTTCCCGCACGGGCGCGCCGCGTCGCCCGCGTGCCCAAGCCGTACGGCCGCGCCGTCCCGCACCGCTTCCCGGCAGCGCGATCGCCCCGGCCGGGCGGCCGGGGCGATCTTTACGGGGCGGGCAGGAGGGCCGGTCAGACGACCTGGCCCGGGGCTCCTCCGGTGGTGCGGACCGGCAGTCCCGCCTGCTCCCAGGCGCGCATGCCGCCCGCGACGTTGACGGTGGCGATGCCCCGCCCGTTCAGGATTTCGGTCGCCTGGCGGGAGCGGTTGCCCGAGCGGCAGAGGGCCAGGACCGGGCGGCCCTTCGCCTCGGCCGGGAGGTCCGCCCCGGCCGCCAGCGCGCTCAGCGGCAGGAAGACGGCGTCGGGGGCGTGCCCGGCGGCGAACTCGGCGGTCTCCCGGACGTCGAGCAGCACGGCGCTGCTCTTGCGGGCGCGCTCGTCGGCCTCGGCCACGGTGATCTCGGGGGTACGGGGGCGGTGCGGAAGGCTCATGGGAATCTCCGGATGACTACGCGGGCGGCGGAAACAACACAACAGAACAACATGTGGGGGCAAAGGGGTGAGGTGGTGGCCCGCGGCCGGGTCCTCGGCCGGTCGCGGGCCACCGGTCGGTGGGGAGGAGGGGTCAGCCGTTCTCGACCAGGCCCTCTTCCCGCGCGTTGTCGAAGCCGTCGTCCACGGCCACGACCTCGCGGCCCATGGCGTCCAGCATCGACGCCGCGATCCCCGCGCGCATACCGCCGGCGCAGTGCACCCACACCGTGCCCTCCGGGATCTCCCCGAGCCGGCCGTGCAGCTCGTGGATGGGGATGTGCACGGAGCCGCGGACGCGGGCGCCCGCGCGCTCGGAGTCGCGCCGGACGTCCAGGACGACCGGTTCCGTGCCGCGCCCGATCTCCTTGGCGAGCGTGGCGAAGTCGGAGCGGCGGTAGGAGCGCAGCGCCTCCGGGCTCTCCGCCCACTCCTCGGGGGTGCCGGTGGCGGCGGCCGCCGGGCGGTCGATGCCGACCCGGACCAGCTCGCGCTGGGCGGCGGTGATCTGCTCCGGCGTCTCGGCGAGCAGGGTCACCGGCTTGCCCCACGGGATCATCCAGGCCAGGTAGGTGGCCAGCTGGCCTTCGAGCTCGAAGTTGAACGCGCCGGCGACGTGGCCCTCGGCGAAGGCGACGCGGTTGCGCAGGTCCACGACCCACTCACCGGCGGCCAGCCGTGCCGCGATCTCGGCGGCGTCGGCCCGGCGGGGCTCGGTCAGGTCGATCGGGCCGGGGCCCTCGGCGTTGGCCGGGCCCATGTGCGTGTAGTAGGCGGGGACGGCGTCCAGGCCGGCGAGCATGTCGGCGACGAAGGTGTCGACGTCCTTGGTCAGGGCGTCGTTGCCGGTCTTCTCGCGGCCGATGGTGGTGGACTCGCCCTCGGCCTGCGAGGAGGAGCAGAAGCTGCCGAACCCGTGGGTGGGCAGGACCTTCACCTCGTCGGGCAGCTCCGCCAGCCGGTGCGCGGAGGCGTGCTGCGCGCGGGCCAGTTCCTCGGTCAGCCGGGGCTCGACGAGGTCGGGGCGGCCGACGGTGCCGATCAGCAGGGAGCCGCCGGTGAACGCGGCCACCGGCACTCCGCCGTCCTCCAGGACGTAGGAGGTGTGGTGCGGGGTGTGGCCGGGGGTGGCGACCGCCCGTACGGCGACGCCCTCCTCCAGCTCCGCGGTGTCGCCGTCGGCGACGGGGACGCGGGAGAACGAGACGTTCGCGCCGGCGGGCACCAGGTAGCGGGCTCCGGTGAGCCGGGCCAGCTGCAGGCCGCCGGTCACGTAGTCGTTGTGGATGTGGGTCTCCACGACGTGGGTGATGCGCACTCCGCGGCGGGTGGCCGCGGCGAGAACCTGGTCGATGTCGCGGGGCGGGTCCACGGCCACCGCGGCGGTCCGCCCGCCGGCCAGGTAGCTGCGGTTACCCAGTCCTTCCAGGGCCAGAGTCTCGACGAAGTACATGCGCTCCTCCTGTTGCCTCAACTGTGGGGGCATTGCATACCTGGGGGGGTATGTCTGGGCAACACCCTATACCCCGGCCCGTATTTCCCGGGACGCGGACGGACCCCGCCGGAGGCCCCCGGCCGGGGTGGGCGGCGGCCCGCCGCCCCGCGACACCGGGGGCGGGCCCCGGACCCTCGCACACCCTCGGCACCGCGCGCGGGGGTCCGGGGAATGTTCCGGCACCACAGCGCGTTCCCCATACCCAATGGGGTATGCGGGGCGGCCACGGTACGCCATCGGGACCGGCGGCGGAAAGCCCGCCCGGCCCTCTCCCCTCCCCCGCCCCGCCCGGGTGCCGCCGTCCGGCAACCGGACAGCAGGCCCGGGCGCACTACCTGCCCGGGTACCATGAACGACCGGTATGAAGGAGGCGTCCGAATGCAGGTGGACGAGGAAGCTGTCGGCGCGGTGCTCAACCGTCTGCGCCGGGCCCAGGGACAGCTGGCGGGCGTGATCGCCATGATCGAGGCCGGGCGTGACTGCAAGGATGTCGTGACCCAGCTCGCCGCCGTGTCCCGCGCGCTGGACCGGGCCGGATTCAAGATCGTGGCCAGCGGCATGCGGCAGTGCATGGCGACGGCCGACGAGGACGCGCCCCCGATGAGCGAGCAGGAACTGGAGAAGCTCTTCCTCGCTCTGGCCTGACCCGCCACGGCGGGCGGCGTACGGGGGCGGCGTACGGGCCTCGCGCACACAGCGGAACCGGCCGGCCTCCTCCGCCACCGGCTCCATCCCCGCCTTGCCCGGCACGGTGACCATGACGGCCGGGTCCAGGGCCTGGACGAGGGTCCTCCCGTCCTCCGCGGCACGTACCACGACGTTGCAGGGCAGCAGCAGGCCGATCTCCCGCTCGATGCCCAGGGCCCGGTGGGCGAGGTGCGGATTGCAGGCGCCCAGGATGACGTAGTCCTCGATGTCCTCGCCGATCTTGTTCTTCAGCGTCGCGCGGACGTCGATCTCGGTGAGCGTGCCGAACCCCTGCTCGGCGAAGGCCTCCTTCACCCGGGGAACGGCCTCGTCGTAGGGGAGGTCAAGGGTGACGGTGCGGGCGTACTCCATGCTCTTCTCCTCGGTCGTGCGATGTTCGGGGGACGGTCAGAGGCCTTCCCGGTACCCGGGCGGGCATACCCCGGCCCGCGTCCCGGACGTCACGGCGGTCCGCCCCCGGCGCACGACGGCGGGGGACCTCAGGTGCGGCCCTCCCGCTCCTGGACCTCCTCCAGCACCGGCTGCGCCGCCATCCAGCGGGCCCGTACCACCCGGAAGCCGTCCCGCTCATAGGCGTCGCAGACCTGCGGGTCGTCGTCGACCACGAACGCCACCGCGCGGCGCGCGGCCAGCCGCCGCAGCAGTTCCGGTTTGGTGACCCGGGCGGGGCGGCGGTCGCGCGGGCCGCGCATCCGCAGTTCGCCCAGCGGCAGCCCGTGCCGCGCCAGCCAGTCCAGGGTGTCGGCCCGGCAGCTCTCCGGACGCCCGGTGACGTACACCACCTCGCACTCCTCCGCACTCGCCAGCGCCATCCCGACGCCCTGCGGCAGCGGCCGGTCCTCACCGGCGGCGGCGAAGAAGGCGTCCCAGTCCCGGGGGCGGCCCTCGACGTGGTGGAGCCGGTGCCGGACATCGGCGAGGGTGCCGTCCAGGTCGAACACGGCCAGGGGGCGCTGGACCATCGGTCATCTCCCGCGGGACGGGGAACAGGGCCCGGCCATGATCGCACCACCGGAGCGGGGAACGGCCCGGAAGCCTCCCGGACCGCCGCCCGGGAGGGCGGTCCGGGAGGGCGGTCCGGGAGGGCGGTCCGGGAGGGCGGTCCGGGAGGGCGGTCCGGCGTTTACGGGACCGGGGCCGGGATACCGGTACGGGGTCCGTCCGCCGGGCCGCGGCGCACGGCCGTGCCGCCCGTTCGCGAAGGAGCCGCCATGGTGGAGCAGGATCCGACGCCCGGGAGCGGCGGACCGGGCCCGGTCCTCGTCGGCGTCGACGACGCGCACGACCAGCAGATCGTGGTGCGGCACGCGGCCGCCGAGGCCGTGCGCCGGGGCCTGCCCCTGCACATCCTGCACGCCCTGGAGTGGCCGCTGCCGGCCGGCGCGAGCGAGGTCTACCGGGAGGTCTCCGCCCCGCAGGCGCAGGCCGCGGCGGTGCTGGCGCCGTTCACCGCGCAGGCGCACACGGAGCACCCGGGGCTGAACGTGGTGGCGGAGCCGTACGCCGGGCGCCCGGCCGCGGCCCTCGTCGAGCGCTCCGCGCGGGTGTCGCTGGTGGTCGTCGGGCACCGGGGCACGGGTGGCTTCCCCCGGCTGCCGCTGGGATCGGTGAGCTGGCAGGTCGCGACGCACGCGGAGTGCCCGGTGATCGTCGTGCGGCCGGGCCGGACCACGGCCCACCCCGCGCACCGGGTGGTCGTCGGCGTGGACACCGGCGACCTGCCGGCCGAGCCGCTGCGGTTCGCCTTCGAGGAGGCCGCGCTGCGGGAGGCGGAGCTGACCCTGCTGACGGCGGGCTCCCGGACGCGGCCGGCCGCCGTGGAGCCCGCCGGACCGGCCGTGCCGGACCGGGGGGCCGACGCCCGGACGGAGAACGCCCCGGAGGACCTGGAGGACCTGGCCACGGCATGGCGGCACGAATACCCCAACGTCGCGGTCACCACGCGCCATGTCGCCGGCCGGCCCGCCACCGCGCTGACGGAGGCCTCCCACGGGGCGGAACTGGTCGTCGTCGGCTCCCACGGCCGCACCGGGGTGCGGCGGGCCCTGCTGGGGTCGGTGAGTGCGGAGGTGCTGCACACCGCCGCCTGCCCGGTGGCCGTCGTACCGGTCCGGGCCGCGGGCGGAGGCTGACCGGCGGGCGGGGCGTGGCCGGGGCCGTGACGGCCGGGCCGGCACCGGCGGCGGGAGAACGGCCGGACGCCCCCGGCGCGGCTCGTACGGCTCGTAGGCTCGTACGGCTCGTACGGCTCGTACGGCTCGTACGGCTCGTACGCTCCGGACCGGCGGCGGGAAGGGGCCCGCGTCGCGGCTACGCGGCGGGCCCGCCCGGGCCGGCGGGCCGCGCCGGCTCCTCCGGGCCCTCGGCGGCCAGCCGGCGCAGTGAACTCGTGAGCGCGGCGACGAAGCGCTCCCGGGTGTCCTCGTCGACGACATCCAGGGAGAGATACGGGTTGAGGTCCTCCAGTTCGACGAGGAGCAGTCCCCCGTCCGCGGTGCGGCAGGCGTCGACCCGCTGGACGCCGTGGTCCGCGGGGTTCCACTCCACGAAGCGGCGGGCGAACTCCAGGTCCTCCGGGCTCGCCTCGTAGCGTTCCAGCCGCCAGCGCTCCCCCGGGTCGGGCGCGTACAGGGCGTACTGGAAGACGCGGTCGACGAAATAGAAGGACACCTCGTAGCGGAAGCGGATCCGCGGCTGCACCAGGACGTCCCCGAACCGGATCCCGTCCAGCCGCTCCGGGGGGAGGAAGACGAGGCCGTGCGAGTCGGCTCCCCGCAGTGGCTTGACGGCGTACTCCTCCGCCTCCGGCAGCGCGGCCAGGTCCTCACGGCGGGCGGCGGTCGGGATCACCGGGTATCCGGCGGCGCTCAGCTCCGCCAGGTATCCCTTGCCCGCCATGTCGCCCCGGCCGGTCAGCGGCGGCTGGACACGCACGCCCCCGGCGAGGGCCCGGTCGCGGAAGGCGTCGAAGGCGGCCTGGTAGTGGGTGACGGGTCCGCTGTTGCGGATGAGCACGGCGTCGAAGGCAGCCATGAGATCCGCCGCGTCGAGCGGGTGGCACAGGGCGACGGTGAAGTCCTCGCGGAGCCGGGCGGAGAGGGCGAGGTCCTCGTCGCCGTAGCGGCGGCCGCGCGCGGGGTAGGCGGGGTCGGTGACATAGAGCAGGCGCGGGCGGTCGGACGGCATGGCGGGGCGGCTCTCCTGTGGTGCGGGTGCCGGCCAACATACCTCCGCGGTGCCCCGCGCGCCGGGCCGGGCCCCCGCGGCCGCACCGCGGCGCCCACGCCGCGTGCCGTCCCGCCATCCGGGCGCCCGGCGTCGGGGGCCCGGAACGCCCCGGGCCCGGGACCGGAGGCGGCGCACACCGGCCGGGCAGGTGCGTAGTCCCCCGTCCTCCGGGCACCCGGAGCATGTCATCACTTCTGTACCGAAAGGGGGTCGTGATGTCCGAGACCGGTACGCGGCCGCTGGACCAGATCAGCGCCGCGTGGAACACGGTGGCGAGCTACGACGCCTACGAGGAGGCCCAGGCCGCGGTCGACCGGCTCTCCGACGAGAGGTTCCCCGTCGAGCACATCGACATCGTCGGCTCGGGGCTGCGCCTGGTCGAGCACGTCACCGGCCGTCTCACCAAGGGACGCGCGGCGGCCGCGGGAGCGGCGGGCGGCGCCTGGTTCGGCCTGCTCATCGGGCTGCTCGTGGGGCTCTTCACCACCGGGCCGGTGTGGCTCGGGCTGATCCTGGGCGGTGTCCTCATCGGCGCGGCCTGGGGTGCCGTCTTCGGTTTCGTCGGGCACGCCGCGACGGGCGGACGCCGCGACTTCGCGTCCACCCAGCGGCTGGTGGCCTCCCGCTACGACGTCGTCGTGCGGGGCGGCAAGGCCGACGAGGCCCGGACCATCCTCCAGGAGGCGGGGCTGACCGGCGCCGGACACACCGTCGTCCGCTGACCTCCGCCCCTCCGCCGACCGCTTCGCGTTCCCCCGCCGCCGGCTCCTGGCGGCGGGGGAACGGCTCTCGCCGCGGCCTTCCCCGGAGTGCGGCCCCGGTCCACGCACACCGTCCCCCGGGGGCTCTCAGCGGCCGGGATCCAGCGCCTCCAGGGCCGCGGTGGTGACGTATCCGTAGGCGAGGTGCGGGATGAGATCGCTCACCCAGTCCGGCGCCGGCCACGAGCGGGGATCAGAGGTCACACCGAGCCGGGCCATCGGCAGGTCGGTGGCCGCCATCGCCAGCACCGCGGCGACGGCCCCGCCCAGCCACAACGGGGGCCGCAGCCCGGCCCGGCGCAGCGCGCCGAGCGCGGCACCGGTGCCGATGCCGACCGCGATTCCCGAGAGGGCGCCCAGCCCGGAGAGCCGGTGTTCCCGATCCTCTCCCTCACCGGGAACCGGACGGCCGGTCCTCTTCGCGAGTTCGTCGACGCCGCGTTCCGGCACGGTGCTGCCGGGGCGGGCCCGCAGGGCCATGTCCCCGTAGGTGGCGGCGTTCAGGGCGGTGGTTCCGGCGGCGCCCGCCAGGGCGCCTCTCAGCAGTCCGCTCGTCATGGCGCTGCGGGTGTCCCCGGCGGGCGGCGGCAAACCGCCCCGTCACCGGCCGGCGTCGGCGCGCCCGCCCGGCGCGGCAGGGCGCGCCGCCTCCGGAAGCCCGACCCGTGGTGCGCCCGGACCCGCCGCTCAGGGCCCCCGGCCCGGGCTCCGGCCGCCACTGCCGGTGCCGGTGCCGGTGCCGGTGCCGGTGCCGGTGCCGGTGCCGGTGCCGGTGCCGGTGAACTACGCGTCAGGGCAAGGAAACTGAACCTCCGTCGGGCGCACGGCGTCCTCCCCGTCGATCGCGCACCCGAGCGCGACGCGAAGACTGACGGGGATGGGGAGTACGCGTGGGGACGTTGATGCACCGCCCGGTGGGGAAGCTGTTGGCGGGTGCGGCCATCGCGGTGAGCGGTACGGCGATCGCGGTCGCCGTGACCCTGCCGGGCAGCGCGGGGGCCTCCGACGGCGAGAGGACCGCCGCCGGCGCGGAGGAGAGGCCCGGCGGGGAGAGCGGCGACCGGGCGGGGGACACGGCCGGCCGGCAGCCGGCGGGCGTGGCCGGGGAGGAGGCGCCCGCGGGCGCGCGGGGCGTGGGCCGGGACGGGCTGACGCCGGATGAGCTGAAGCGAGTGGAGCGCCTGGCCGTCACGCCGGGGCTCCGCTCGGGGAGTGAGGACGTGGAGGGCGGCCGGGGCCCGGAGATCCTCAGCACGGACCTCGCCGAGCTGAGGCCGTCGGAGGTGGACGACGCGGCCCCGCCGCGCCGCGCCGAGGTGTCGTTCTACGACTACAGGGACGACCGGCTCGTGCTGAGGACGGTCAACCTGTCGACGGGGAAGGTCGAGAAGACGGAGACCCGTGAGGGCGAGCAGCCGCCGCCCACCCGCGCGGAGGCGGCCGAGGCCGTCAGGCTGCTGCTGGGCGACCCGCTCGGCGCGGGGCTGAAGCAGGACTACAAGGCGGCCACCGGCAGGGCGCTCACCGAGCCGGAGCAGCTCTCCGCCACCGCGATGATCTACCGGGTGGACGAGGAGAACGCGGGTGCCGCCGGAGTGCGCGCCTGCGGGGAACACCGCTGCGTCCGGCTCTTCACGAAGGTCATGGGCGGTCCGTGGATCGACGTCCGGCATCTGGTGATCGACCTCAGCGCCGGCACCGTCAGCCGCCTCGGCTGACCGCCCTCCCGGCGGCTCACCCGCCGCACCGAACCCAACCCGCCGGGTGCCCGACCAGCCCCGGCATACCAGAAAGCAGTCATCACGCATGTCGACACGACGAACCCGGCCTGCCCGGAAGCGCGTCCGGGCGGCCCTCGCCCTGACGGCCCTCGTGGGCGGGGCCGCGGCCGCCGCCGGCCCGGTGGCGAACGCCGCCGGCACCGCCCCGCAGGCCCCCTCCGCGCCGCGGGCGGCGCCCTGCAGTGACGCCTACAGGGTCGAGAAGAAGCTCACGGGCGGCACCACCTGGCGGATGTGCTGGCACTACACCACCACGGCCGGACTGGTCCTGGACAAGATCACCTACCAGCCGAAGGGCGAGCCGCGGCCGATCCCCGTGCTCACCACGGCGAAGCTCGCCCAGATCCACGTCCCCTACGACGACGGCCGGGCCGAGTACGACGACCTGACCGGCTACTCCTTCGGCGCGGGCGTCGCGGATCTCGGCACCAAGGAGTGCCCGGGCGGCACCCTGAAGAAGGTCGGGCTGCCCGGCCAGCCCGCCGTCAACGGCGTGTGCGTCACCACCCGCGCCCGGGGCCACGCCTACCGGCTGGCGTCCGACGACGGCAGCAGCGTGTCCACGGCCCAGGGCACGGACCTGCTCGTCTACACCGTCAACAAGGTCGCCTACTACGAGTACATCACCGAGTGGCGCTTCTCCGACGACGGCACCATCTCCACCCGGGTCGGCGCGACCGGCGAGCTGTCCCCCGGCGACTACGACGCGGCGGACGGCTACGGCATGCCGCTCGGCAAGAACAACCGCGACCGGGCGCTGAGCCACAGCCACAACGTCTTCTGGCGGCTCAACTTCGGCCTCGACGGCTCCCCGAAGGCCAAGGTGGAGCAGTTCGACTCCACCACGACCCCGGTGACCGGCGAGACCCCGCGCACCAGGACCAAGCGCACCACGGTCACGAAGGAACGCGCGGGCAACGCGGCGTCCCAGCGCTGGTGGCGCGTCGTCAGTACCGCCGGGAAGAACAAGGACAACCACCCGCGCAGCTACGAGCTGGTGCTCGGCCACAGCAACAAGTACCCCGGGCGCGCATACACCAAGAAGGACGTCTTCTTTACGCAATACGACTCCTGCGAGCAGTTCGCCAGCCACAACCGGTCCTGTCCGGGCAGGAGCGTGGACAAGTGGGTCAACGGCGAGACCCTGAAGCACCCCATCACCTGGGTCAACGTCGGCTTCCACCACCACGCGCGGGACGAGGACCAGGCCCCGATGCCCGTCCACTGGCAGGGCTTCCAGATCGTGCCGCGTGACGTGACGGCGATGAGCCCGCTCACCCCGCCGGACTTCGCCGGCCACAACGGCGCCCCGCACTGACCCCCGGGGCCGCCGCGCCCCGGCCGGCGGCGTCCGGCCGCACCGGCCGCCCCGGACCCACCGGAAATCCCCCTTCCGGCGGGCCCGGGGCCCTCCCGCGCCCGTTCGCCCCGGCTCGTCCCGTCCGTCCTCGAACGTCCCCGCGCGTCCCGCCGGACAGCGGCTCCCCGGGTCTGGCCGGTCAACCCGGTTATCGGCCAAGGTGGTTGAGTGAACGGAAACGACGAGCCGCGGGTCCGGACGGGCTACGATTCCGAACACGATCGATCACCTGATTGAAGGGGCGCACATGGGCGGCAACATCCCACCCGGCGGACAGACCCGGCCCGAGGGCACGGGCCGTGACCTGGGACTGGACCGCCATCACAGCGCACGCATCTACGACTACTTCCTGGGCGGCAAGACCCACTACCCGCCGGACCGGGAGGTCGCCGAGAAGCTGCTCCAGGCGTTCCCCGGCTTCCGCACCGCGGCCCGGACCAACCGCTCCTTCATGCACCGCGCGGCCCGCTACCTCGCCGAACGCGGCATCCGTCAGTTCCTCGACATCGGCACCGGCATACCCACCAGCCCCAATCTGCACGAGGTCGTGCAGGCCGTGGCGCCGGAGTCCCGCGTCGTCTACGCCGACAACGACCCGATCGTGCTCACGCACGCCCGTGGCCTGCTCACCAGCACCCCCGAGGGCCGCACCGCCTATGTCGAGGCGGACATCACCGACCCGGGGTCGATCCTCGCGTCGGCCGAACTCCGCGAGACCCTGGACCTGGAGCAGCCGGTCGCGCTGAGCCTGGTCGGCCTCTTCCACTACATCACGGACGACCAGGACCCGCACGGCATCATCAAGCACCTGCTGGAGCCGCTGGTCCCCGGCTCGTATCTCGTCTTCTCCCAGTGCACACCGGACTTCGCACCGGAGGAGTGGGAGCAGGCCATCAACGTCTACAAGGCCGACGGCGGCAACGCCCAGGTGCGCAGCAAGGCGGAGGTGGAGCGGTTCTTCGCCGGGCTGGAGCTGGCGGAGCCGGGTCTGGAGGTGCCGCACCGCTGGCACCCGGACGAGGAGACGGAGGAGCTGGTCAGGCTGGGCGAGCTGACCGACGCCGCGGTCAGCCTCTGGGCCGGAGTGGCCGTCAAGCGCTAGCGGTTCGGGCCGGACTGACGGAGCGTCGTCCGGTGGTGCGGACGGGGTCCGCACCACCGGACCTGTGCGTGACCGGCCGCCTGCGGCCGCCTGCCGTCGCGGCGCACGACGACGGCGACCTCACCGCCGGCGGGCGCGGCCGCGCCCGCCGGCCTTCAGCTCCGTACGGCGACGGGCCCCCGGTGCCCGGGCCGGTTCCGAGCGGACCCGGCGGCCTTCGTACCGGAGGCCCGCCGGCGGCGAGGATCTCGTCCGGTCGCGGCTGCGGAACGCTAGAAGAAGATCCTCACCTGCCCGGAGTGGCGCAGGGGCAGCCAGAAGCGGCATTGGTGGTCGCGGGCGAAGGCGGTGGCTGAGATGGGCGCGATGTTCCCGGGCCTGAGTTCCTGCATGAGGTCGTATCGGGGCCACGGCGGGGCGCCCGGTGTGTTGGGATCACCGGTGGCGGCGAACCGGGTCCAGTAGGCGATCATCGTGTCCGACAGCGCTCGCTGATCTGCGGACGCCTGTTTCCACGCGTCCGCGGGCACCCGGAAGACGTAGGGAATCTCCGCGGCGTGCCCGGTGCCGGGCCCGGCGTCGGGGTCGTAGGCGACGGGGCTGGGATCGCTGAACTCGTAGGCGTACGTCGGCGTCCGCCGGGCAAGTGCCGTGTTCGCTTCATGGGCCGGACAGGCGAAGGCCGCGTCCGTCAGAGCGGCGCCCAGTGCCCGGAGCGTCCGCGGGCGAGGGTGGTCGGACAGTGGGTACCGGGCTTCGACCTGCGCGGCGACCTCGTGTCCGAAGTGCTTGACGATGAGACGCCGGTAGTTCTCGGGGGACAGTTCACCCTTGTTCTCCAGGGCGATGAAGTAGTTGCCCTCGTCGTGGTTCGTACCGTGGATGACCGGCACGCGGTTGTACCGGCCGGTGGAGAAGGCATGGAGCACGCTCGTCGGCAGGGCCTTTCCGCCGGTGGCGGGGTGCCAGCCGACGGGGGAGTAGAGGGCGTACGTTGCGCGGAGAATCCGCGCCACCGGCCGGCGCCGCAGGCAGTCCGCTGCCGTGTCCGGGTCGTGGCAGCCGAGCATGCGAGCGAGCCTGGTGCCGGTCTTCTTGGCCGTGTCCTGGTCCGGCTGGTCGATGTTGCAGTTGCTCTGCGCGATGGCGCGGTGGAACAGTCCTGCGGCGGTCGGCGACGCGACATGGTCGCAGACACTGATGCCGCCGGTCGACTCGCCGAAGAGGGTGACGTTGCGGGGATTGCCTCCGAAGGCCGTGATGTTGGCGCGTACCCAGCGCAGGGCCGCCTGTTGGTCCATCAGGCCGTACTGACCGGAAGCATGGTCGGGCGCTTCCTCCGACAGGGACGGCAACGCCAGGGAGCCCAGGGCGCCGAGCCGATAGTTGATCGTCACCACGATGGCCTTGCCCTTCCCGGCCAGTGCGCCGGCGTCGTAGTCCCCGCCCGAGCCCTGGAGGAAGTAGCCACCGTGGATCCACACCATCACCGGCAGATTCGCCGCGTGCGTGGCGGGCTTGTAGACGTTGAGGAACAGGCAGTCTTCCGTGGACGTATCAGGCGGGGCCAGCGGTGTCCGGGTCTGGGGGCACCGTGGGCCGGGTTCCGTGGCCTGCAGTGTGCCCGGCCATGGTGAAGCCGGCTGCGGAGGCCGCCATCGCAGCGGGCCGGTCGGCGGGGCCGCGTAGGGAATGCCGAGGAACTCGGCCACTCCGTGCCGCTGGATGCCCTGGAGACGCCCCTGCTCGACCGTCACCGTTGGCGGGCAGGCCACCGCGGTGGGCGTGAGCACAAGCGTGATGAGGAGAGCCGCGAGGGCCGCGAGTCCCGACCGCACCGCCATAGGGCGGCGGGGCCGGTGACTGCGCACGGGAGGGCATCCCCCCGGGCCGACGCGTCTCTCGGTGAGTCTCATGACGAGCAATCTCCCTTCCCAAGGTGGTCGGCCCCAGCCGAGGTGCCGTCCGCCGTGGACGTCATCACCGCGACCGTCCGTCATCCGTCCTGATCGACGTGCCCGCCCATGCGCGACCGGCCCCGCGCTGCTGATCGCCCACTGCGCGGGCCTGGTCGCCGACCGGGTACGGATGATCAACCGGCCGCGCGGCGTGCTCACCGGAATCCTCGCCGCCCTGGGGCCGGGCCCGGACGGCAGCGGTCTCCCTGAGGACTGGGACCAATAGAACTAAACGCAAATATCATCACGCGCCGTCAGATCCTTCACGTACCGCGCCGGGCGGCTCGACGGGTTGGTCCGGACGGGCAGAGCAGCGGCCGGCCGGGACCCGGGGTGCAGCGGCACCGGGTTCCCGCCGGGAAGCCGGCGTTGACCAGTGAGCCCCGCCCCTCCCGGTGGACACGTCCCGTGCGCACCCCACCCCGTCCGGAATGTTTCCGAAAATTTTCGATAAACGGACCCCAGGGTGCGCCCGATGACCCATAGTCAGATTCCTGGACTCCACCGTTCACCCGGATATCACGGCGTTGACCAGCTATGATGCCTTCCCGAGCCGGCCCCTTACCAGAGCAGCGTTTCCGCAATGCTTCCGGAAACTGTTGACAACCCGACAGGTCGGCCCAACACTATCGGCATCGACGGACCCCAACCCTGTCGACCGGCTCACCCGCGCGACCCCCGCCTCCGGTCCCCGGCCGCAGGACGACCGGTCGCGCCCGCGCGCACCGTCCGACCCCGGCGCGCGCGGCCGGCGCCACCCCGGCCGCCGACAGGCTCACCGGGCCGTATCACCTTGCCTGGCCTCCGCCAGCCCCCACCAGGAGGAATCATGCACAAGGACGACACCCCCGCCCGCAAGCTCAGCCGCAGGGGCTTCATCGGCGGCACCGGTGCCCTGGCGCTGGCCGGGTCCGGACTGCTGCTGCCCGGCACCGCCCACGCCCGCGCCAGCCAGACCATCACGACCAATCAGACCGGCAACCACAACGGGTACTACTACTCGTTCTGGACCGACGCCAACAACACGGTCTCCATGACCCTGGGCGGCGGCGGCAACTACAGCGTCCAGTGGCGCAACACCGGCAACTTCGTCTGCGGCAAGGGCTGGAGCAACGGCAGCCGCCGCACGGTGTCGTACTCGGGCAGCTTCAACCCCTCCGGCAACGGCTACCTGTGCCTGTACGGCTGGACCTCGAACCCCCTCGTCGAGTACTACATCGTCGACAACTGGGGTACCTACCGGCCCACCGGTGAGCACCGGGGCACCGTCAGCAGCGACGGCGGCACCTACGACATCTACAAGACGACCCGGTACAACGCCCCCTCCGTGGAGGGCACCAAGACCTTCGACCAGTACTGGAGCGTCCGGCAGCAGAAGAAGACCGGCGGCACCATCACCACCGGCAACCACTTCGACGCCTGGTCCCGCGCCGGGATGCAGCTGGGCAACTTCAGCTACTACATGATCATGGCGACCGAGGGCTACCAGAGCAGCGGCAACTCCAACATCACCGTGAACTGACCGCCGGGGCGGACCGACCCCGGACAGCATCCCGCGTACCGCACCCGTGGCGCGGCGGCCCCCCCCCCCCCCCCCCCCAG
>NZ_JAGPXX010000080.1 GCF_018070345.1 Streptomyces sp. F63 | reverse complement strand
CCCGTGAGCCATGGCGACAGATGATGCAGGTCGATCGGCACCTCGACATACTTCACTGTCTCGTGCGGTGTTCGCCGGCCGCCGTCACCAGCATGCGCCAGATAAGAGTCGAGCAAAGGCTGGTCGATCCGGCGCAGATCGACGGCGCCAACGTGCGCGATGAGGAACGCCGCGAAATGCTGGATGTAGCGCAGCAGCCGGATCGCCCAAGCGACACCACATGGCGCCCGGTATCCCGGCACATGGATGCGCAGGCGCGTGAGCACATACTCCTTGGCGAGCCGCCGCGTCACAGGACGATGATAGGAGCGAAATTGAGCCGGTAATTGCTGTAGCGGGCGTTCACCCGGAAGATGGCAGCCCCCAAATCCCAGTAGTCATCGCCAAAGCGCGGGAACTGCGCTCGGTCGGCATCCTCCCTGACCGGAATGCCGGCAAGCACGGGCTCGTCGTCACCATAGATGGCC
>NZ_JAGPXX010000011.1 GCF_018070345.1 Streptomyces sp. F63 | reverse complement strand
CGGGTTCGCGGCGAACGCGGACCACGCCGGCGCGACGAACGTCCTCAACAGGGCCGGGCTGGTCCTCTGCGCGGCGGCTTAGCCACCGACGCAGGAAGCCCGCGCGTTTACGCGTGGGTGGAGTCACCTGCCAGAGGGTGTTGTCCCGGACGGTCGCACCCGGGCTGTAGAGCTTGAAGGCGTCGTCGAACGCGGAGACGAAGCAGTTGCTGACGGTGGTGTTCCGCAGCGCGGGGATCCCGTCGCCGTTCCACCCCCAGTTCCCGAGCACCTTGACGCCCTCGACGGTGCCGCCGAACTCCGACTCGTCATCGGCCGCCGCGGTGATCTGGTCGTCGCGGTAGCCGCTGACCACCCAGTGCGGGGCGTTGACGACGGTGACGTCGTGGAAGCGGAACCCGTCGGTGCCCAGCTGCACCATCTTCACGGTGTGCTCCCAACAGTCGTCGGGGTCCTGCCGCCGACGGTGACCGAGTAGAGCTCCGACCGTGCCTCGGCGGGCAGGCCGGGGGTCGTCGTGACCCGTGCGCCGGCGGGCGGTGACGGTTCGGCCGGCACCGAGCCCCGGGCGACGCCCCAGGTGAGGACGGTGAGGATGGCCAGAACGGCACCGGCCAGTGCCGCCGGGTGTCTTCTTGGCGAGGTCATACGCGCTCCTGCCGTGTGTCCGGAGAGGGATATGAGTGGCCCCAGGGACACGCGGGGCGGTCCGCGCGGGTTTCACTCCGGGCGGCGCCCGTGCCGGCCGTGTCATGGGTGCCGGGCGCACCCCCGGCCGCCGAAGTGTGGTGTCCCACCACATGTGCCGGTGACCTGCGCGTTCCTACGGTGTGGCGACACGAACGTCCCCGAACCGCCCCCGGAAGTGGTGACCCATGGCTGCTACGGCACCCGCTCCACCGAACTCCACCCCGCTCAAGCGCGTCGTCGCCGCGAGCCTCATCGGCACCACCATCGAGTGGTACGACTTCTTCCTCTACGGTGCCGCCGCGGCGCTCGTCTTCAACCAGCTGTTCTTCCCCGGCTCCGACCCCCTCGTCGGCACCCTGCTGGCCTTCCTCACCTACGCCGTGGGTTTCGCCGCCCGCCCCGTCGGCGCCCTGGTGTTCGGCCACTACGGCGACAAACTGGGCCGCAAGAAGCTGCTGGTGCTGAGCCTGCTGCTGATGGGCGGCGCGACGTTCGCCATCGGTCTGCTGCCCACCCACGCCACCATCGGCACGGCGGCCCCGCTGCTGCTGACGGTACTGCGGCTGGTGCAGGGCTTCGCGCTGGGCGGCGAGTGGGGCGGCGCGGTCCTGCTGGTCTCCGAGCACGGTGACGCGAAACGGCGCGGCTTCTGGGCGTCCTGGCCGCAGACGGGAGCGCCGGCCGGGCAGCTGATCGCCACCGGTGTCCTCGCGGTCCTGACGGCCCTGCTGTCGGACGCCGCCTTCATGGCCTGGGGCTGGCGCGTCCCGTTCCTGCTCTCCGGCGTGCTCGTCGCGATCGGGCTGTGGGTCCGGCTGGCCGTCGACGAGTCCCCCGTCTTCCGGCAGGCACTGGAGCGGGCCGAGGCGCGCAAGGCCGCCGAGAAGCCGGCCGCCGAGCGGACGCCGCTGGTCGCCGTGGTCCGTCACCACTGGCGGGACGTGCTGATCGCCATGGGCTCCCGGATGGCCGAGAACATCAGCTACTACGTCATCACCGCCTTCATCCTCGTCTACGCGACCTCCGAGGTGGAGCTGAGCAAGCAGACCGCGCTCAACGCCGTGCTGATCGCCTCGGCCGTGCACTTCGCCACGATCCCCGTCTGGGGCGCCCTGTCGGACCGCTTCGGCCGCCGGCCCGTCTACCTGCTGGGCGCCGCCGGCGTGGGCCTCTGGGCGTTTCCCTTCTTCGCGCTGATCGACACCGGCACCTTCGCCAACCTGCTGCTGGCGGTCACCGTGGGGCTGGTCTTCCACGGCGCCATGTACGCCCCGCAGGCGGCGTTCTTCGCCGAGATGTTCGCGACCCGCATGCGGTACTCCGGCGCCTCCATCGGCGCGCAGTTCTCGTCGGTGCTGGCGGGCGCCCCGGCGCCGCTGATCGCCACGGCGCTCCTCGCCGACTACGGCAGCTCGACGCCCATCGCCCTGTACGTGATCGCCGCCGCGCTGCTCACGCTGCTGGCCGTCGGGATCGCCAAGGAGACCCGCCACCGCGATCTGACGGAGCTCGACCCGGAGGGCGACGCCGCTGCGGAACCGGCGGGCGCCGCCGCGTCACGGGCGGCGGCCCGTACGGCCTGACCCGCGGCGCGCCGCAGAGGACGGCAGGAGACGGCGCCTCCGCGCCCCTGGGACAGGGGGTGCGGAGGCGCTCTTCCGTGTCCCGGTGCCCCGGGTTCCCCCCGGGTGTCCCCCCGTGGCGCCGGGGTGTCGGGCGCCGGGGCGGGTGTCAGCGGTCGAGCGCCCCGGCGAGCCGGTGCAGACGCAGGGCGAGCTGCACCTCCAGCGCGCGGGACGGGGACTGCCAGTCGGCGCCGAGGAGGCGCCCGACGCGCTCCAGGCGCTGCGCGACGGTGTTCACGTGGACATGCAGCTCGTCCTTGGTGCGGGCCGGGCTCATGCCGCAGGCGAAGTACGCCTCCATGGTGCGGGTCAGCTCGGTGCCGCGCCGCGCGTCGTAGTCCGTGACCGGGCCGATCGTGCGGCGGACGAAGGACGCGACGTCCCGCGAGTCGGCCAGGAGCAGCCCCAGGAACCCGAAGTCCTCGGCCGCCGCGCCCTGCCCGGCCCGTCCCAGCAGGAGCAGCGCCTCCAGGCAGCGCCGGGCCTCGGCGTACGCGGCGGCGACGGCCCCAGGACGGGCCACGGGCGCCGGTACGGGCGCCGACGCGCCGACGGTGACGGTGCCCCGGACGGCGGTGCCGAGCTGTCCGGCGGCCTGCCGGGCGGTCTCGGCGGCGCTCTCGTCCGGGCCTGCCGGGAGCAGCAGCACGGCTCCGCCGTCACGGGCGGCGGCCAGGCCCTGCCGCGTCGCCGCGAGATGGGAGGCGGCCAGCCAGAGCCGCCGGCGGTCGGCGATCCGCCGCTCGGCCGTCTCCGCGCCGCTCCCGCCGGCGTCGCCTCCGGCGTCGCCGGCGCGGGCGGCGAGCACGACGTGCGGGGCGTCCAGATCGGCCGTCAGCCGTGCCGCGCGCTCGCGCAGCAGGCTCGGATCGCGGTCCGGGGCGTCCAGCAGGTCGTCCAGGAGTTCGCCGCGGACCCGCTGTTCGGCCTCGCCGGCCGAGCGCCGCGCGATGAGCAGCAGCGAGGTGACCATGGCGGCGCGTTCCAGGGTGCGCTGGTCGACGGGGTCGAGTTCCGGGTGGCCGTGCAGGACGAGGGCACCGAAGAGCTCACCGCCCGCGGAGACGGCGGCCACCCAGTCGTCGCCGTCCCGGACGGCGCGGCCGGCGGACCGGGAGCGTTCCACCGTCCTGCCCGGTGAGAGACCCGCCTCGGTGAACTCGACGGATCCGCGGAGCACCTCGGCCACCGCCTCCGCCACATCGCGGACACCGCCGCCGCGGAGCACCAGTTCGGTCAGCCGGTCGTGGACCTCCGAGGCGCGTTCGATGACGGCGCTGCGGTCCCGGATGACCGCGTGGGCGGCTTCCAGCCCGGCGAGCGCGGAGCGGGTCTCGGAGAGCAGGTTCGCCGAGTCGATGGCGACGGCGGCATGGGCGGCGAAGGACGCCAGCAGGGCGATCTGCTCGCGTTCGAAGACCCGTGCCCGCCGGTCCGCGGCGAACAGCACCCCGATGACACTGCTGCCGGTCATCAGCGGCACGCCGAGGATCGCGACGAGGCCCTCGTCGCGCACCCCGGAGTCGATGGTGTGCGTGTGCTCGAAGCGCGGATCGTCCAGGTAGCTCTCGGTCACGTACGGGCGGGCGGTCTGCGCCACGAGCCCGCCCAGCCCCTCCCCCATGCCGAGCCGCAGCTGCTGGAAGCGGGCGGACACCGAGCCGTCGGTGACCCGCATGTAGGTGTCCCCTGCCTCCGGGTCGTTGAGGGTCAGGTACGCGCACTCGCTGCCGAGCAGCGACCGGGCGCGCTGGACGATGGCCTGGAGCACGGCGTCGAGATCGCGCAGCCCGGCCAGGTCGTGCGCGGTTTCGAACAGAGCCGACAGTTCGGCCTCGCGCCGCCGCCGCCCCTCCAGCTCGCCGCGGACCCGCAGGGCGAGCAGCTTGCCGCGCTCCAGGGCGGCCAGCTCCTCGGGGCCGGCGCCGGCCGCGCGGGCCCGCAGCAGGGGCTGCTCGTACTCCTCGGCGGCCGCGCCGCGGGACAGCAGCTCCAGGTAGCGGGCATCGGCGGCGGCGGGCGGCGGCTCGGATCGGGGCATGGGCTCAGGCATACCGGGGGTACACCCTCGCGCGCCAGCCGGGCGCGGCACGGCCTCCTCCGCGGGGGGCCGCGCCGCGGGCCGCGGCCGGGGGCCCCGCGGCTCCCGGGACGCGTACGGGTCCGGCTCCCCGCCGCGCCCCCGGGCCCGTGCGCCCGCCGCCGCGTCCGCCGTCCGGAGACGGGGCCGGGCGGGGCCCCGGGCCGGAGGGGGTCAGTGCGCGGTCCATCCGCCGTCGAGGGGGACGGAGGCGCCGGTGATGAAGGACGCCTGCCGAGCGCACAGATAGGCGACGGCCTCGGCGACCTCCTCCGGTTCGACGAGCCGCTTGAGCGCCGAGTCGGCGAGCAGGATGTCGGCGACGACCCGTTCGGCGGGGATCCCGTGGGCGGCGGCCTGGTCGGCGATCTGCTGCTCGACGAGCGGGGTGCGGACGTAGCCGGGGTTGACGCAGTTGGACGTCACACCGTGCGCGGCGCCTTCGAGCGCCGCCACCTTGGAGAGCCCTTCGAGACCGTGTTTGGCGGCCACGTACGCCGATTTGAAGCGGGACGCCCGCAGACCGTGCACCGAGGAGATGTTGACGATCCGGCCCCAGCCCTGCCCGTACATGTGCGGCAGTGCTCCGCGGATCAGCCGGAAGGGGGCCTCCAGCATCACCGTGAGGACGGTGGCGAAGACCTCCGGCGGGAACTCCTCGATGGGACGGACGAGTTGCAGCCCGGCGTTGTTCACCAGCACGTCGGTGCCCGCGGCGGCGCGCTCCGCCGCGTCGAGGTCGGTGAGGTCGAGCAGCTGCGGTTCCACGGCGCCCGGCAGGCCGCCGGCCCGGGCGCCGAGCTCCTCCAGGCCGGTGCCGTCCCGGTCCACGGCTCTGACCGTGGCCCCGGCCGCCGCGAGGCGCAGCGCGCAGGCCCGGCCGATGCCGCCGGCCGCGCCGGTGACGAGCGCGGTGCGGCCGGTGAGGTCCAGGTCGACGGAGTGGGGGGCGGGGGCGGCGGCGACGTCCGCCGCGGGAGGCACGGTCATGCCCGGCACCCTAGGCAGCTCCCGGCCCGCCACCGATGTGGCCCGGGGCCACACTTCACGCGGAGACCATGGGGTCGAACCACGCCGGTCCGTCACCGAGAGCCTGCTTGACCCGGCTCACCGCGAAGTCCTCCAGGTCCGGCAGGCCGTCCACCGGGAACCAGCCCACCTCCAGCGACTCGTCGTCGTTGACCCGGGCCTCGCCGCCCGTGGCGCGGCAGCGGAAGGAGGTGTCCACGAACTGGCACAGGTCGCCGTTCGGGTAGCGCACCGGCTCCAGGGTCTGCACCAGCACCAGCCGCTCCGGTACGCAGCGGACGGCGGTCTCCTCGTACACCTCGCGCACCGCCGTCCGTGCGGGCTGCTCCCCCGGTTCGACGATGCCGCCGATGATGGACCAGCGCCCGGTGTCGGCACGGCGGACGAGCAGCACCCGCTGTGCGTCGTCGAACACGATGGCGCTGACGCCGGGGAGGAGGAGCAGTTGCTGTCCGGCCGTGGCCCGCAGGGCGCGGATGAAGTCGGGTGTGGGCATGGGGCGAGCCTAGAGGTCTGCCGGTGGCACATGCCCGGACCACTGTTCCCGCCGGACACCTCCACACCCCGCCGTCTCAGCCGTTACGGTGTGGCGCACCACATGCCCGCGCGCGGCCCCGTGCCGTGAACGGTGCCCGTCCGAGCTGGGGGGTCGACGGGATGGTTCCGTCCACGGGACGTCTCCTGGAGGAGCAGCGCCGCAGCGCCGCCGACGCCGCCGGTGTGGTGGTGTTCGGCTGCTGCGCGGCCTGGGCGCTCATCACCGCCGCAGGCCGCGACGCGCGGCCCGAGGGAATGCTGCTCGCCCTGCTGGCCGTCGCCGCCGGATACGCGTTCGGCCGGATCGGCGGCGCGCTGCTGCCGGTCGCCGTGCCCGCGGTGGCGGCCCTCGCGGGCGGCTTCGCGGCCCTCGCGGCGCCGCGGGCCCTGCCCGGAACGGTCTCCGTGGTGGTGCCCGGCTCCGGCCACGGCGGGGCGGAGGCGGCCCAGCTGGCGCTCGCCGCGGGCACGGCGTGCTGCGCGGCCTGGGCCGCGCGCCGTACCGCGACGCGGACGGTGCTGCGGCTGGCGGTCGCGGGGACGGCGGTGGCCGCGCTGCTGCTGGGTTCGCCGGTGGGCGCCGCGGTGGTCGTGGTCGTGCTGCTGTGCTCCTCGGCCGTCGCGCGGACGCGGCGCCGGGCGCCCGTGCTGGCCGGTTGCGCGCTGACGGCGGCCCTGGTGACCGGCGGTACGGTGGCGATGGCCGGGGACGCGCTGCCGGACGGGCCGGCGGCCGCCCTGGAGGGGCGGCTGACGGAGCACCGGGTGCTGCTCTGGAGGGACGCCCTCGGGCTGGCGGCCGACCGTCCCGTGCTCGGCGCCGGACCGGACGCGTTCGGGTTCCTGAGCGAGACCGTGCGGAACACCCCCGGATCGGACGGCAAGCCGCACTCGGCGCCGCTCCAACTGGCCGCCGAGCAGGGCCTCCCCGGAGCGGCGCTGCTGGGGGCCGCCTTCTGCTGGACGCTGGCCGCCCTGGGGCGCTCGCCGCGCTCCACGCCGGTCGTCCTGACGGCCGGCGCCTCACTGACCGCCCTGGCCGCGCTGGCAAGCGTCGGCAACGCCCTGAGCTTTCCGCAGGTGACGGTGGCGGCCGGGCTCCTCGCGGGCGTCGCCACCTCCCGGCCGCTCTCCTACGGAACGGGCCCGGAGCCCGTCGCCGCGGCGGCTCCGGGCGGGGCCGCGCCGGTCCGGGTCCACCGTGAGGGCGGCGGAAGGCCGGCCGAGGAAGCCCCGGGAAGCTGACGTGGCCCGCGCCGGGCGGGCGCGGGGGCGGGCGGGTCAGCGGCGGGCGGATCAGCCGCGGGCGGGGGTCGCGGCGCCCAGGACGCGGCCCTCGGCGTAAACCGGCGCGGCCACCGGCAGGCCCGTTTCCCGACCGTTCTGGAGCACGACGAGCCCGCCCTCCGGCGCGGCCCCGGGCCGGGGCTCGGCCCCGATGCGCCGGAGCGCCTGCGCGGCGACGGCACCGGCCGAGCCGTACAGGGTGACCGCCGGTCCGCCCGGGCGCCGGACGGCGGCCAGAATGCGCTCGGCGACCAGTTCGTAGTGGGTGCAGCCCAGCACGACGGCCCGGACGCCGGGCGGGGTGAGCGCCGCGGCGGCGGTCACAGCGGCGTCGATCCCCGCCTCGTCGGCGCGTTCCACGGCGTCCGCGAGCCCGGTGCAGGGCACTTCCGTGACGGGCACGCCGTCCGCGAAGTCCCGGATCAGGCGCCGCTGGTACGGGCTGCCGGTGGTGAGGGGGGTGGCCCAGATGGCCACCGGGCCGCCGCCGGCCGCCGCGGGCTTGATCGCCGGTACCGTGCCGACCACGGGCAGGCCGGGCTCCAGTTCGGCCCGGAGCGCGGGCAGGGCGTGCACGGAGGCGGTGTTGCAGGCGACGATCAGCGCGTCCGGCCGGTGCGCGGCCGCCGCTCTCGCGCAGGCCAGGGCGCGGCCGGCGACGTCCTCGGGGGTGCGCGGGCCCCACGGCATGCCGGCGGGGTCGGAGGAGAGCACGAGGTCCGCGTCGGGCCGCAGTGCGCGCACCGCGGCCGCGGCCGCCAGCAGTCCCAGCCCGGAGTCCAACAGCGCGATCTTCACCGGGCAACCTTATGCGATGGGCGCCGTGCCCCCGCAAGGAGACCGCCCGCCGCCCGGGCACACGGATGACCGGCACCAAAACACGCAGCGGCTCACCGGCGGCACTCTCCGGGTCCGGCAGACTTCCCGGGTGACCTACCTCACCTCGATCGCCGTCCTGTCCCTGGCCGCCTGGGGGTGGCTCCTGCTGGGCCGGGGGTTCTACTGGCGGACCGACGTCCGGCTGCCGGAGCGCAGGGAGCCCGCCCGGTGGCCGCCGGTGGCCGTCGTCGTGCCGGCGCGCGACGAGGCGGCCGTGCTGCGGGACAGCCTCGCCTCCCTGCTCGGCCAGGACTATCCCGGGTACGCCGAGATCTTCCTGGTGGACGACGGCAGCACCGACGGCACCGGGGATCTCGCGCGGGCGCTGGCCGCCCGCCCTCCGCTCTCCGTGCGCCGGGGCGGCCTGCCGCTGACCGTTCTCTCCCCCGGGGAGCCCGAGCCGGGCTGGACGGGGAAGATGTGGGCGGTGCGGCACGGAATGGCGGCGGCCCGGTCCCGGACGCCGCGCCCCGAGTACCTGCTGCTGACCGACGCGGACATCGTCCACCACCGCGACAGCCTGCGCGAGATGGTGAGCGCGGCCCGCCACTCGGGTCTCGACCTGCTCTCCCTCATGGCGCGGCTGCGCACCGTGACCCCCTGGGAGCGGCTGGCCGTCCCGGCCTTCGTCCACTTCTTCGCACAGCTCTACCCCTTCCGCCGGGTCAACCGGCCCGGCACCCGCACGGCCGCTGCCGCCGGCGGCTGCATGCTGCTCCGCGACGAGGCCGCCGAGCGGGCCGGTTACCCGGAGACCGTGCACGACGCGGTCATCGACGACGTCGCCCTGGCGCGGGCCGTGCGGGACGGCGGCGGACGGATCTGGCTGGGACTGGCCGACCGGGTCCGCAGCGTGCGGGCGTATCCGCGGCTGCGGGACATCTGGCAGATGGTGGCCCGCAGTGCGTACACGCAACTGCGGCACAATCCGGCGCTGCTGGCGCTGACGGTGCTCGGGCTGCTGCTGGTCTACGCGGTGCCGCCCGTCGCGCTCGTGGCCGGCCTGGCGGGCGGGGCCCCGGTGGCGGCCGTGGCGGGCGGCCTGGCGTGGGCGGTGATGGCCGGCACGTATCTGCCGGTGCTGCGCTACTACGGGCTGCCCCGGAAGGCGTCGCTGCTGCTGCCGTTCACGGCGGGGCTCTACCTGGTGATGACGGTCGGTTCGGCGGTACGGCACGCGCGGGGCCGGGGGGCCGCGTGGAAGGGACGGGTGTACGCGCCGCGGCCCGGCACCGCCGAGGAGGGTGCCGGGCCGTGACCGCCGGGGCGGCGGCCGGTGTCCGGGAACGGCTGCCGGGCCGTCACTTCCGGCCGGGGGTCCAGTTCATGCCCCAGCCGTACGCGTGGTCGACGGTGCGCTGGGGGCTGACTCCCCGCTCCGGCACCAGGTAGCGGGCCTCGCGCCGCACGACCAGGTCGCCGCCCTCGTTGGTGAGCAGGGCCAGGGCCGCGACGGTGGAGGGGACGGTGCATTCGTCGAGGGAGAAGTCCACCGGGGCGCCGTGCTGCGGTTGGAGGGTGACCGTCGCGTGCAGATCGGCGAAGCTGCGGGCCCCCTCGTAGATGGTGACGAAGATCAGGATGCGGCGGAAGTCGCTCTTGTGGTCGAGGTTGATGGTGAGGTTCTCGCCGGTGGCCCTGGCGCCGGTGCGGTCGTCGCCGTCCAGATGGATGAAGGGCGGCCGGTGCAGTGAGCCGTAGGCGTTGCCGAGGGCCTGGACGACGCCCTTGGTTCCGTCGCGGAGTTCGAAGAGCGCGCACAGGTCGAGGTCCAGGTCGGCGTGCAGGGCCATGGCCCGGCCCAGTTTGCTGCCCCAGCCCTTGAACTGCTTGCGCATCTCCCAGTTGAGGTTGACGCGCAGGGCGCCGGAGGTGCCCCCCTGCTTGCTGAGCGAGACGGTGGGGGCGGCCTTGGTGAGCGTCACCTTGGACAGGCTCACCGGCGCGGCCGGAGGGGCGGGAGGCGCGGGCGGCGGAGCGGGCGCCGGGGAGTGCGCCGGTGCGCTCTGCGGGGCGGGCGCGGGCGGCGCCGGGGGCGGCGCGGCGGGGGCCGCGGGGGACGGGGCGGCCGGCGCGGCGGGGGACGGGGCGGCCGGCGCGGCGGGCTCGTCCACGGTGATGCCGAAGTCGGTGGCGAGGCCCTCCAGCCCGGAGCCGTATCCCTGCCCGACGGCCCGGAACTTCCAGGCGCCCTGGCGGCGGTAGAGCTCCCCGAGGACGAAGGCCGTCTCGACGGTGGCGTCCTCGCTGTCGAACCGGGCGAGCTCCGCGCCGTCCGCGGCGTCCAGGACCCGGATGCGGAGGCCGGGGACCTGCCCGAACGTGCCGCCGTCCGCGGAGGCGGCGAGGACGACGGTCTCCACGGCCGGCTCGGTCCGGGCGAGATCGACCTCCAGGGTGTCGGTCACCAGATCGCCGGAGGTGCGTTTGCCGGCGTGCCGGACCGCTCCCGAGGTGTGGGCCGGCTGGTTGTAGAAGACGAAGTCCGCGTCGGAGCGGACCTTCCCGGACGCCTGGAGCAGCAGGGCCGAGGCGTCCGCGTCCGGTACGCCGGGGCCCGTGCGCCAGCCCAGTTCCACCCGCACCGCCGGCGCCGGAACCGGGACATTGGTGCCCTTGCGCATCGCCATGCCTCTCCCCCTCGATCTCTCGGGTCCTCCGTGCCGGGCCGCGTCCGCGGCACGACTTCGTCCGGGAACAACCTATGACCGGGGGGCCGTGATGCGGTACCGCGACTCCCCCGGGGGTCCCCCGGCCACCCCCGCGTCACCGGAGCGGAACCAGGTCTTCACCCCGTGCGGAGCGGTCCGGCGGAGGCATTCGTCCGGTTCCGTCCCCTTGCTGCTCCGCAGCCGCTCCCAACTCGCGAAACAACCCCCTTACTGCTCTCCCCAATAGGCACATCATGGGCTTAACTTATGCAGCATGACCTCCCCCCGCTCCACCTATGGCGGCGGTTACTACTCCGCGTCCGCCTTCCCCGACACCCCGATCTACGACAGCCTCGTCGCAGAGCGCGGTACCCCGCAGATCGCGCCGATCCGTGTGCCCGCGGCATACGACACCGGCGGCAATCTGCCCGCGCTGCCGTCGGCGCTCCCCGCGCTGCCGGCCGCCCCCTCCCAGCCCTCGCAGGGATACGGCTACGGCTACCCCGGCCCGCAGCAGCCCGCACCGCTCCAGCAGGCCCCCGCGCCGTACATCCCGCAGCAGGCCGGCGCCCCCCGGGGCTACCCCGGTCCGCAGCAGTACCAGGGCGGCCAGCCGGGCGGCACGGGCTACGACGCGATGCGCCCGGCGACTCCCCGCCCGGCCGCCCCGCGCCCGGTGCCCGGCCCGTACGAGGATCCCTACGGCCAGCAGCGCTCGTACCAGCAGGGCCGCGGCTACTGACGGAACCGGCCGCGCCGCCCCCCCGGCACGGTCCGGCAGCGGCACGGCAGGCACACTGCTGTCCATGGCGACCCCCTCCCTCCTCGCGCTGCACCGCTACCCCGTCAAGTCGCTCGCGGGCCACGCCCCTGACGAGGCGGTGGTCGAGCCGTGGGGACTCGCCGGGGACCGCAGATGGCTGCTGACCGGAGCGGACGGCGCCATGCTGACCCAGCGGAGCGTTCCGGGACTCGCGCGGCTCCGGGCGGCGCCCCTGCCGGACGGCGGCATCGAGGTCACCGCGCCGGGCCGGGAACCGCTGCGCGCCGGGGCACCGGGACCGGGCGCGACCGTCCCCGTGCAGGTCTTCCGGGACGAGGTCGAGGCCGTGCCCGCGGGCCCGGCGGCCGACGCCTGGTTCAGCGCCCTGCTGGGCGCCGGCACCCGGCTGCTCCACCTGGACGACCCGGCGCACCGCCGGCCCGTCGACCCGGCGTACGGACGGCCCGGTGAGACGGTCGGCTTCGCCGACGGCTTCCCGCTGCTGCTCACCACCACCGCGTCGCTCGACGCGCTGAACTCCTGGATCGCGGAGGGGGATCACGCGCACGAGGGACCGCTGCCCATGAACCGTTTCCGGCCGAACGCCGTCATCGGCGGCACCGAGCCGTGGGAGGAGGACGACTGGGCCGCCGTGCGGATCGGCGGGGTGGTGTTCCGGGTCGTCAAGCCCTGCGCCCGCTGCGTGATCACGACCACGGACCAGCGGACCGGCGAGCGCGGCAGGGAACCCCTGCGCACCCTCGCGCGGAAGCGGAACGCCGGCGGCCGGCTGCTCTTCGGCCAGAACCTGATCCCGGAGGGGACCGGCACCCTCCGGCTGGGCGATCCGGTGCAGGTCGTCGCCCGGCGCCCCCGGTGAGCGGCACCGCCGCCGCGGGCCCGCCCGCCGGGCCCGGTCCCGCGCACAACCCCTGACCGGTCAACTCCCGCCTCCCGCGCACGCTACGGTGGGTCGCCGGAACACACAGCCGGATCCGGCGAACAGACGCACGCACGAGGTGGGGGCACGGCAGCAGCATGGCACCACAGGGCACGGTCCAGGTGACGTACACCGGCACGTCGCGGTGGCGGCGCCGGACGGGCGAGTACGCCTCCCTCGCCGCGGCCCTGGAGGCCGCCGGGGACGGCGACGTGCTCTCCATAGCCCCGGGCACCTACCGGGAGAACCTCGTCGTCGAGCAGGCGGTCACGCTCCGCGGCGCGAGCGGCGGCCGCGGCTCGGTGCGGATCGCCCCCATCGACGGGGTGGCGCTGACCGTCCGCGCCTCCGCGGCCGTGCACGACCTGCACCTGGAGGGCCAGGACTCGTCCGCGCCCGCGCTGCTCGTGGAGGACGGCACCGCGGAGATCACCGGCATCCGGGTGGCCACCCGTTCCGCCGCCGGCATCGAGGTCCGCGGCGCTGCCCGGCCCACCGTGCGGCGCTGCACCGTCGACAACCCCGGCGGCGCCGGCATCAGCGTCCTCGGCGGCGCGGGCGGCGCCTTCGAGGACTGCGAGGTGCTCGCGGCCGGCCAGTCCGGGGTCTCCGTGCACGGCGGCGCGCACCCGCGGCTGGAGCGCTGCCGCGTGCACCACGCCTCCGGCTCCGGCATCTCCCTCACCGGCGAGGGCAGTTCCCTGGAGGCGTTCGGCTGCGAGGTGTACGAGATCAAGGGCGCGGGCCTGCGCGTCGCCTCCCGGGCCACCGGGCACCTCACCGACTGCACGATCCACCGCACCTCCGGCGACGGCGTCACCCTCGACACCGACGCCTCCCTCACCCTCTCCGACTGCGACATCCACGACGTCCCGGAGAACGCGGTCGATCTGCGTTCCCGGTCCGTCCTCACCCTCACCCGCACCAAGGTCCGTCGCTTCGGCCGCAACGGGCTGTCCGTCTGGGACCCCGGCACGCGGGTCGACGGCCACCAGTGCGAGATCCACGACAGCACCGGCGACTACCCGGCGGTGTGGGTCAGCGACGGCGCCGCCGTGGTCCTGGAGTCCTGCCGGCTGCACGATGTCCCCGACGCGCTCTTCGTCCTCGACCGCGGCTCCCGCGCCGACGTGGTGGACAGCGACCTCTCCCAGGTGCGCAACACGGCCGTCTCCGTGAGCGACGGGGCCACCGTGCAGCTCGACGACTGCCGCATCCGGGACGCCGCCACCGGCGCCTGGTTCCGCGACCACGGCACCGGCGGCGTCCTCTCCGGCTGCACCGTCGACTCCACCGCCACCGGCGTCATCGTCACCAAGGGGGCCGACCCCACCGTCGAGCGCACCACGGTCAACTCCCCCACGGAGGCCGGCTTCTACGTCTCCGCGGAGGGCCGCGGCACGTTCACCTCCTGCCGGGTCACCGGCAGCGGCGGCTACGGCTTCCACGTCATCGACGGCTGCCGGACGACGCTCACCCGCTGCCGCACCGAGCGCTGCGCCCGCGGCGGCTACGAGTTCGCCGAGGCGGGCCCGGTCAGCGAGGACTGCACCAGCGACGAGAGCGCGGTCCCGCCCGCCGCCCCGACGGCCGCGGCGACCGGGACGGCGCCGGTGGCGGGAACGGCGGAGGCCCCGGCGGGCCTGCTGGGCCCGGTGCCCGAGCGGCGCACCGCCGCCGTCCCGGCGGTCCCGGCGGTCCCGGCGGTCCCGGCAGCCGCCGAGCCGACGGCAGCGGCCGCCCCGGACACCCGGCCCGCGGACGAGGTGCTCGGCGAACTCGACGCCCTGGTCGGCCTGGAGAGCGTCAAACGCGAGGTGCGCGCCCTCACCGACATGATCGAGGTCGGCCGGCGACGGCAGGAGGCGGGGCTCAAGGCCGCCTCCGTCCGGCGCCATCTGGTCTTCACCGGCTCCCCCGGCACCGGGAAGACGACCGTCGCCCGCCTCTACGGCGAGATCCTGCGCTCCCTCGAAGTGCTGGAGAGCGGCCACCTCGTCGAGGTCTCCCGGGTGGACCTGGTCGGCGAGCACATCGGCTCCACGGCCATCCGCACCCAGGAGGCGTTCGAACGGGCCCGCGGCGGTGTGCTGTTCATCGACGAGGCCTACGCGCTCTCGCCGGAGGACTCGGGGCGCGACTTCGGCCGTGAGGCCATCGACACCCTGGTGAAGCTGATGGAGGACCACCGGGACTCCGTCGTGGTCATCGTCGCCGGGTACACGGCCGAGATGGAGCGCTTCCTCACCGTCAACCCCGGGGTCGCCTCCCGCTTCTCCCGGACCATCGCCTTCGGCGACTACACGCCCGAGGAACTGCTGCGGATCGTGGAGCAGCAGGCGGAGGAGCACGAGTACCGGATCGGTGAGGGCGCGGCCGAGGCCCTGCTCAAGTACTTCACCGTGCTGCCCAAGGGCCCGGCGTTCGGCAACGGGCGCACGGCGCGGCAGACGTTCGAGGCGATGGTGGAGCGTCACGCGGGCCGGGTCGCCCAGCTGTCCGCGCCGACCACCGACGAGCTGACCCTGCTGTACCCGGAGGACCTGCCGGACCCCGGCTGAGCTCGCGGAGACGCGGACGGAACCGCCGCCGGGCCGCTGAACCCGCTTCCCGGCCGCGCCGGCCGCCGCTCCCCGGGCGCGCGGACCCGTTCAGCCGCCCGGCGCCGCTCCGGCCGGGCGCGGCTTCGGCACGTCCGGGAGCCGTTCCAGCAGCGCCGCCCGTTCCTCCGCGAAGACCGGATCGGCCTGGTATTCGAAGTGGCCCAGGATCGGCGCGGGCAGCGGGTGTTCCGGGGTCCGTCCGTAGGCGAGCGGGTCCTTGAGCGGGCCGCGGTCCACATCGGGGCCCGGGGGGTCGTCGGCGCAGGCCGGTGCGGGGAGCATGACGGGCCCGCCGATCGGATCGGTCTCCCGCCACAGATTGCGCCAGCAGTGGACCTCGTGGTGCAGGGCATGCAGCGGTCCGGGCCCGAAGTAGGCGGGGAACCAGCGTCCGTAGAGCCGCTCCAGCGGCGAACCGTAGGTGAGCAGCGCGACCCTGCGGCGGGCCCGCGGGCTGAGCTGCCAGACCGCGGCGGCCGCCAGGACACTGCCCTGGGAGTGCCCGGAGAGGACGATCCGGCCGCCGGTGCTCCCCGTCCAGGTCTCCATGCGCCACGTGAGGTCCGGGACGGCGCGCTCGGCGTAGCAGGGGGGCGCGAAGGGGTGCGCGGCGCGCGGCCAGAAGGTGCCGACATCCCAGAGGATGCCGATGGTGCGGCGGACCGCGGCATCGCGGTAGGCGCGGCGGCCGCCGGCGAGGAAGAGCAGGAAACCCAGGCCCATCAGCCAGGAACCGAGCGCCTGAGAGGTCTGGGCGGTCGCCTCGATGACGCCGGGCGCGCCCTCGGCGGCCCGTCCGGGCACCTCGCCGGTGCTCCACGCCCCGGCGACCGCCACCCCGCCCAGCAGCAGGGTGACGGCGGCGGTGGCACCGAGGAACCAGGGGGCGCAGTCGGTGAGCCGCGCGGTGGCGGTGACACCGGCGATCCTGCGGGTGCGCGCCGTGTCCTCCGGCTCCCCGGGATGGCTCGCCCGGACCGCGTCGATCCGCTCGCGCCGCACCCGCCAGGTCTGGCCGGCGAAGTAGGCGGCGATCACGACGAGGACGGCCAGCAGCGGGGGGATGACGGCCGCGTTCCAGGACAGCACGGCCGGCGGCCCGGTGATGTAGCCGTCGTTCATCCCGGGGGTGCCGGGCCCGTCCAGCCAGTCGGCGACGCGCTGGGCGACGCCTCCGGACATCACCCCGCCCAGCGCGCAGGCGAACACGGCGACGGCGGCTCCGCGGAAACCGTGCAGGGCCGAACGGCGGTCGGGGTCGGTGCGGTGGAGCCGGTGGCCGGTCCAGGCCGCGGCGAGCACCAGGGCTCCCTGGCCGAGGGCGATGACGCCGAAGGTCTCGTCCCCGGGCAGCAGGCCGCCCGACCGCCAGCCGGGACGCGACCAGGACGCGTGCACCGCGGACAGCACCAGCAGTCCGAGCGCGGCGCCGGGCAGGAAGCGCACGACGGCACGGTCCAGCCGGCCGTCCGGTACGGATTCGGTGCGTCCCCGGGAGCTCACCACCCAGACGACGAACACGCCGGCGAGGACCAGCGACACCTCCAGGCACCAGCCGAAGAGGTCGAGCCAGAAGCCGCCGCCCGGTTTGCGGTCGTACCGGGTGGCGGCCGCGGAGAGCGCGGCGGCCACGGTCAGGAAGCCGGCGGCGGTGTGCGCGGCGCGCAGCCGGGCCACCAGCCGGCGGCCGTACCAGAAGCCGGGCAGGCGCAGCGCGGGCTGGTGGGCGGTGCCGGGGTCGCCTTCCCGCAGGGGTTCGTGCACCGGCGGCGGCGCGGACTCGTAGGCGCTCCAGGTGTGGTGGGAGAGCCACCACAGCAGCCCGGTCAGTGCCGCGGGGACGAGGGCGGCCAGTGCCAGACGGCGGCCGGGCTGGCTCCACCAGCCGCCGTGGCCGGGCGAGAGGAAGCCCAGCCAGGCCCGGCTCCCGGCGCAGGCCGTGGAGCCGGCGCACTGCCAGGCGACGAGGTCGAGGGCGACCTCGCAGGCCGCGGCCGTCAGGAGCACGGTCAGGCTGAGGGCGACCAGGCGGATCAGCAGGCCGTACAGGCGGATCAGCGTCCTGCTGTCCGCGGCGGACGGACGCATCCAGTGCGCCAGGTTGACGACCATGAACGGCAGTAACAGCAGCCACAGCGCGCGGGCGCCGTTGCCGGAGGTCAGTCCGCCCCAGCAGTACGCTTCGGGGACCGGCTCGCCGCCGTGGCGCCCGGGCTGCCGTTCCGCACCGGCGTCGTCGGCGCGGCGGTGGATGCCCGCGGTGTTGTCGCCCGTGACACGGACGGTGCGCGGGTCGTCCAGCACCTCCTGCGGTGTGGCGCCGCCGACTCCGTGGACGAGGAGCTCCAGGGCGGGCCCGGGTGCCTCCCGCTCGCGCTCCGCGTCCGCCGGCCGGCCGTCCCGGTCCTCCGGTCCGGCCGTGTCCGGATGTGTGACCGCCATGGTGATCTCCCGATCCGTCCGCTCCGGAGCACCAGGATCCCGCCCGGCGGCGGCCGTTCGCGGGCGGCTCGGCGGAGGTGAGGCCGGATCGTGACCGGACGCACACGCTCCGGCCACAGCGCGGGGGCGGGTCCTCCCCCGGCACGGGCCCCGCGCCGTGGGAGGATGGCCGACGCGACGGGGAGGCCGGGCAGGTGCCCGCTGACGAGGGACGGGGGCTGAAGTGAGCGAGAGCCAGAACCTGCTGGCGGAGCAGCGGCGGGCACTGATCGTCGACGAGGTCCGGCGGCGGGGCGGCGTACGGGTCAACGAGCTGACCCGGCGGCTCAACGTGTCCGACATGACGGTCCGCCGGGATCTGGACGCGCTGGCCCGGCAGGGCATGCTGGAGAAGGTGCACGGCGGTGCCGTGCCGGTCGCGGAGGCCAGCTCCCACGAACCGGGGTTCGAGGCGAAGTCCACGCTGGAGCCCACCGCCAAGGAGGAGATCGCCGGTGCCGCGGCGGCGCTCGTGGCCCCCGGCAGCGCCGTCGCGCTGTCCGGCGGCACGACGACGTTCGCGCTGGCCCGCCGGCTGGTGGACGTCCCGGATCTGACGGTGGTGACGAACTCCGTGCGGGTGGCGGACGTCTTCCACACCGCTCAGGGCGCTGCCCCGTCCGCGCGCCCCGGCGCTCCCCGGCAGGCGCCCGCCACGGTGGTGCTGACGGGCGGGGTGCGCACCCCCTCGGACTCGCTGGTCGGTCCGGTCGCCGACCAGGCCATCCGCTCCCTCCACTTCGACCTGCTCTTCCTGGGCGTGCACGGGATCTCGGCGGAGGCCGGGCTGTCCACGCCCAACCTGGCCGAAGCGGAGACCAACCGGCGGCTGGTGCGTTCGGCACGGCGCGTCGTGGTGGTCGCCGACCACACCAAGTGGGGCACGGTGGGGCTCAGTTCGTTCGCCTCGCTGGAGGAGGTGGACGTCCTGGTGACGGACCGGGGCCTGTCGCCGGCCGCCCGGGCGGAGATCGCCGAACGGCTGCCGGAGCTGATCGTCGCCGGTGAGGACGAGGGCGGGAGCGCCACGGACGGCTGACCGCCCGCCGGCCGCGCCCGGCGGCGCCGTCTCAGCGGCCCCGCCACTCGCCGGTGGCGAGCAGGGTGGTGATCGCGTCGCTGTACGGGCCGATGTCCAGGCCCTGTTCGGCCAGCCAGGCGTCGGAATAGTACTTGTCGAGATAGCGGTCGCCGCCGTCGCAGATGAGGGTCACGACGCTGCCCCGCTGCCCGGCGGCGGCCATCTCGGCGACGATCTTCAGGGAGCTCCACAGCCCGGTGCCGGTGGAGCCGCCCGCCCTGCGGCCGATGGCGCGTTCCAGGGCCCGCACGGCGGCGACGCTGGCGGCGTCGGGGACCTTCATCATCCGGTCGATCGCGCCGGGGACGAAGCTCGGTTCCATCCGCGGGCGGCCGATGCCCTCGATGCGGGAGGCGCTGTCGCAGCGGGCATCCGTGTCACCGCTCGTCCAGCCCTCGAAGAAGCAGGAGTTCTCCGGGTCGGGGACGCAGACGCGGGTGTCGTACTGCATGTAGCGGACGTACCGGGCGATGGTCGCCGAGGTGCCGCCGGTGCCGGCGGTGGCGACGATCCAGGCGGGCTCGGGGTAGCGCTCCAGGCGGAGCTGTTCGTAGATCGATTCGGCGATGTTGTTGTTGCCGCGCCAGTCGGTGGCCCGCTCCGCGTAGGTGAACTGGTCCATGTAGTGGCCCCCGGACTCGGCGGCGAGCGCGGCCGAGACCTCGTACACCGTCCGCGGGTCGTCCACCAGATGGCACCGGCCGCCCTGGAACTCGATCAGCCGCATCTTCTCCGGGCTGGTGGTGCGCGGCATCACCGCGATGAAGGGCACGCCGATCAGCTGGGCGAAGTACGCCTCGGAGACGGCGGTGGAGCCGCTGGACGCCTCGATGACGGGTTTCCCCGGCCGGATCCACCCGTTGCACAGCCCGTAGAGGAACAGCGACCGGGCCAGCCGGTGCTTGAGGCTGCCGGTCGGATGGGTGGACTCGTCCTTGAGGTACAGGTCGATGCCCCAGTCGGCGGGCAGGGGGAACCGCAGCAGATGGGTGTCGGCCGACCGGTTGGCGTCCGCCTGGACCTTCCGGATGGCGTCGCCCAGCCAGGCCCGGTACCGCGGGTCACTGCGGTCGGTGTCGAGGGTGACGGCCGGACAGCCGGCCGGTTGCTGCTCCATGGTGCTCACCAGCGCCGCTCCTCGCGATCACGTCCCGGACCGGGCGTGCCGCCGCCGGGTCGGCTCGATCATAGGCCGGGACTGGTGTACGGGGCCGGTCACGGGCACACTGACCGGCAGGGCGGCAATCGAGCGGGGCGGACGGAGAAGCCCCGCCGGACCCCGAGGGGGCGGTACGGATGGCGGAACCGCAGTTCAAGGCGGAGCGGGTGGGGATCGGGCACCGGCTGCGTTCCCTGACCCGGGCCGGGCAGGTGCAGATCCGGGACGGCAAGCTGACGCTCATGAACAGCCAGGGCACGGAGATCGACAGCGCGCCGGTGCATCTGGTGCGTGCCGGGAAACCCTGGTTCGCGGGCGGTGACGAGGCACTGGCCACGGTCAACGGCCACCGCTACCGGCTCAAGCTGGGCTCACGCGACCCGGAACAGGGCGAGGACGGACCGCCCTCGGCGCGGCGGTTCTTCGACGCCGTGCGCACGGCCGGAGGGGACGCCGCCCGCGAGTGACGCGCGGGGCCGTGGGTTGCGGCCGGGCCGGTCCGGGGCGAGGCTGGTGGGACGTTGACGGAGAGTCCACCGGCGGTGACGCTTCTCTGCGGGTCCCCGCCGGGCGCATACGGCCGTCACCCCCACGGCCGGGTGCGTTCCGTTGGATGCGTTCCAGTCCCCGGATCTCTTCAGGGAGTCGCAGCCGTGATCAGCAAGCCACGCGGGCACTGCGCGGTGGAGCTCCAGGCGCTGCCGCCGCGGATCGGCCACGTGCGCAGAATCCTCTCGGCCCATCTGCGCTACTGGCGTCTCGACGCCTTGATCGACGCGGCGGCGCTCGGAGTCACCGAGTTGCTCAGCAATGTCCACCGCCATGCCCGGCCGGACAAGAACTGCACGGTCGAGATCGTCCTGCTGCCGGACCGGTTGACGGTGTCGGTGCAGGACAGCGACCCGCGCCCGCCGCACGTCCGCTCCGCCGGCCCCTCCGCCGCCTGCGGCCGGGGGCTCTCCCTGATCGCCTCCGTGAGCCAGAGCTGGGGGGTGCGTGAGCGGGAGGGGGAACGCGGCAAGGCCGTGTGGTTCTCCCTGTCCGCGCCGGTGACCGCCGGTCCCGGCGCGCCCCCGTCCGCCGCCCCGCCGGTCGCCGCCGAGGAGCGGCCGGGCGGTACGGCGCCGGCCTCCGTCCCGTCCTCCGGCGCCGCCGCCGGAACGCCTCGCGGCGCGCACACCCCGGTGGCGCCGCGCGAGCCCGCCGCGACCGGCGCCCGCCCGGGCTGAGCGGCGGTGCGCGGCCGGCCGCGGGGGCTCAGCCGAGGAGGGCGCCCAGCGGGTCGTCCAGGACCGGCTGCCAGGCCAGCTCGGCCGCGCCCACCAGGCTGTTGTGGTCCAGTGCGCACTCCAGCACCGGCACGCTGCCGCTCCGCCCCCACAGGCTGCGTTCGGCGACCACCGCGCGCAGCCGCTCGGGGTCGGCCTTCAGCAGGTCCTGGTAGAGGCCGCCGAGCACGATCCGGTCGGGGTTGAGGATGTTGACGAGCCCGGCCAGCCCGAGACCGAGACGGGCGACGAGCAGATGCGCCGCGCTCCGTACGGCCGGGTCGCCGTACTCCGTGCGGAGCAGGTCGCGGGAGCGCTGCAGCAGGGACACCTCCGGGCCCGGGTCGCGCCCGGCGGCCGTCACGAAAGCCAGCGGGTCGGCCTCGACGTCGAGGCAGCCGCGGTTGCCGCAGTGGCACGGGCGGCCGTCCGGGTTGACGGTCAGATGGCCGACTTCCAGCGCGAGGCCGGCACTCCCGGTGTGCAGACGCCCGTCGAGGACGAGTGCGCCGCCGACACCGCGGTGTCCGGTGGCCACCACGAGCAGGTCGCGGGCCCCGCGGCCGGCGCCGTGCCGGTGCTCGGCGAGCGCCGCGAGGTTGACGTCGTTGCCGGCGAAGACGGCGGGGCCGCCGGAAGAGCCGGGAGAGCCGGGAGGCCCGGGGAGGATGCCGGCGTCCCGTACGGCCTCGCGGAAGATCTCCCGGACCGGCGCGCCGACGGGCCAGGCGAGGTGGAGCGGGTTGAGGGCGGTTCCCTCCGGCTCGGCCACCGCGGAGGGGACCGCCAGCCCGGCGCCCACGCAGCGGCGGCCGCTCTCCGCGAGCAGCCCGGCCCCGGCCTCGACGACGGCGGCGAGCACGTGCCCGGGGTCGGCCGGTACGTCCTGGCAGCCGGGCGCGGTCGCGACGATGCGGCCGCCGAGCCCGACCAGCGCGGCCCGGAAGCCGTCGGCGTGCACCTGCGCCGCCAGCACCACCGGTCCCCGGTCGTCGACGGCCAGCCGGTGCGACGGCCTGCCCTGCGCTCCGGCGGCACCGCCCGGCCGGGAGTCCACCGTGATCAGCCCCAGCGCCTCCAGTTCGGCCGCGACGGCACCGGCGGTCGCCCGCGTCACGCCGAGCTCCGCCGTGAGGACGGCGCGGGTCGGCGCCCGTCCGGTGTGTACGAGCTCCAGCGCCGGGCCGAGGGCGTTGCGGCCTCTCTCCAGCCGTGTTGTCCGAGGTGGGGTCACCCCCCTATTCTGACTTTGTGCCGACCCTGAACAAAATACGGACGGGCCGTTCGGGCGGAAAGGGCGGCACCACCGCCGATTCCGTACTGAACCGGCTGCGTACCGCGCTCACCCTCTTCTTCGCCCTGGACGGCTTCGTCTTCGCCGGCTGGGTCGTCCGCATCCCCTCGGTCAAGGAGCGGACCGGCGCCTCGGCCGGCGACCTGGGCCTGGCCCTGCTCGGCGTCTCCGCGGGCGCGGTGGCCACCATGATGGTCACCGGCCGGCTCTGCCACCGCTTCGGCACCGCCCGCGTGACCGTGGCCAGTGCCGTCCTGCTGTCGCTGAGCGTCGCGCTGCCCGCTCTCACCCACTCCGTGCTCGCCCTGGGGCTGGTGCTGCTGCTCTTCGGCACCGGATACGGGGCCGTCAACGTCGCCATGAACAGCGCGGCCGTGGATCTGGTCGCCGCGCTGCGCCGCCCGGTCATGCCGTCGTTCCACGCGGCGTTCAGCCTCGGCGGCATGGTGGGGGCCGGCCTGGGCGGCCTGGTGGCCGGACAGGTCTCCGCCGCCCGGCATCTGGCCGCGCTGAGCCTCACCGCGCTGCTCCTCACGGCTGCCGCGGGGCGCGTCCTGCTGGCGCATCCGATCCCCGTCCCGGAGCGCGCCGCGTCCCGCGCGCCCCGCGCGGGCTCCGGGGCCCGCACGGCCGGACCCGCCCCCCGGCACAGCTCCCGCACCCGCCGGGCGGTCGTCCTCTTCGGGTTCATCGCCTTCTGCACCGCCTACGGCGAAGGCGCACTCGCGGACTGGGGCGCGCTCCACCTCCAGCAGGACCTGGCGGCCCACCCCGGTGTCGCGGCCGCCGGCTACGCCCTCTTCGCCCTGGCCATGACGGCGGGCCGGCTCACCGGTACCGCGCAGCTGCTGCGGCTCGGCCGGACCCGTGCCCTGGTGGCCGGCGGCGCGACGGCCGCCGCCGGGATGCTGCTGGGCGCCCTGGCGCCCAGCGTCTGGCTCGCGCTGCTCGGCTTCGCGGTGACCGGTCTGGGCCTGGCCAACGTCTTCCCCGTCGCCGTCGAACGGGCCGGGGCACTGGCGGGCCCGAGCGGTGTGGCCACCGCCTCCACCCTCGGCTACGGCGGCATGCTGCTCGGCCCGCCCGTCATCGGCTTCCTGGCCGACTGGTCCTCGCTGCCCACCGCGCTCACCACCGTCGCCGTCCTGGCGGCGCTGTCGGCTCTGGCGGCCCCGTTCCTCGGACGGACGGTGAGCCCGGACGCCGGGCCCGCGAACCACCCGGGCGGCTGATCCCCGGCGTGCTCCCCGGCCCGGAGCTCCGGGCCGGGGCACCGGTGCGGCGGCGGTCCTCCCCCGCCGGGCGGCGTCACTGCAGCAGCCGGACCGCCAGCAGCAGGGCCCCGCCCGCCGCGAGGCACAGCACACCCCGCCGGAGCCACCGGTACTTCACCGCCAGGATCAGCCCGAGGGTGCAGGACTGCTCCACCATCCACCGCTGCGGCTCCCGGCCCGCCCGCGCCACCCGGGGCAGCAGTGCCTCCGCCGACGCCCCGCCCGGAAACCTCGTCAGGTCCGCGAAGAAGGTCCCGTCGGCGGCCCCCGCCGCACGGCCCGGGCGGGCCGGCGGGCGCCTGCGCGGCATGACCACCGCCGCCAGCATGACGACCCCGGCGGCCCACAGCAGGGCCCCGGCCGCGGCGGCGGCCGCGGGCAGGGCCGGCAGTCCGTCCCCGTACCAGGTCAGCACCATGACGAGGACCGCCATCGCCCCGGAGAGCAGGATCGACGCCTTGGTGTCGGCCCGGCCCATCTCCTCCCGCACGGCGCTGTGCAGCCGCTCCGCGACGAACTGCGCGCCGGCACCGGCCGGCCGCCGCCCGCCGTCGGCACCCGGAGACCCGGCGTCCGGGACTCCGCCCGGGGCGCCTCCGGGCGCCGGGGTGCCGGACGCCGGCGCCGCACCGGGCGGCCCCCCGCCCGCCGGTGGCGTCGCCGTCATCCGTCACCCCCCGCCGGGCCGCGCCGGGCCCCCGCCCGGCCCGGTGCCGCCGCCCGGGCCGTCCTCCCGCTCCGCCTCCCAGAAGGGCCTGGGCCGCGCCGGCTCCCGCGCGCCGGCCGCGTCACCGCCCGGGTCCAGGGCGCGGTGCGACGCGTCCCCGGCCGTCTCGACGACCCGCCGGGTGCCGGTGCGCAGGAACTCCACCACGGCCTGCGCCTGGTCACCGAGCTGCCAGGTCTCCAGCAGATTGCCGTCGATCAGCCGTCCGATGAGCTCCATGGAGTCCTGGCGGGCCTCCCGCTGCTCGTTCCGCAGCATGGCGTGGATCTTCGGCAGGTCCTGCGGGCTCCGGGCCATCATCTCGGCCATGAGGGCGGTCTCGCCGCGTTCCAGGGCGCCCTGGAAGTGCGCGGTCCACTCCCGGATGCTGGTCCGCTCGCCCTCGTCCTTCAGCCGCCGCAGATCCTGGTCGATCCGCTCCAGCACCGTCAGGTGCCGCGCCTCGACCACCCGTTCGGTGTGCCGGACCGTCAGCTCGTCCGGGCCGATGTCCGCGAACACCTCGAGTTCCAGGCCGAACGCGCTGCCCGGGTCGCCCCCGCCGAGGGCCTCGCCGACCGCCTCGTTCGCGGCCTTCACGTCGTGGACGGCGTACCGCCGGGTGACCTCGCGGAGCCGCGACTCCAGTTCGGGGATCATCAGCTGGGCCACGTCGGACACCTGGCTGTTCGCCACCGTGTACGGATCCCGCACGCGCCAGCGGACCTTGACGCGGGCGGGGAAGAACAGGGCACTGTCGGCGGTGGGCAGCTTCACCTCGAACTGCGCGACGTGCCAGCCGAGCTGGACGTCCACCACCGTGTAGGGCCGGGAGAAGAAGTGGAGCCAGTGCCCGCGGTCCCCCTCCGGGTTCACCACGCGCGTGGAGCGCATGCGGTAGTAGAGCACCGAGGCGACCTGGGCGCTCGGGTGCCGGTAGGGCCACTTCGGCGTGTACTCGCGGACGAACGGGCCGGCGAGGTCCTGCGACGGGCCGACCGCGGCGGGCCGGGGTCTGTACGCGGCCGCCGGCCCGCCGGGGGCCTGTCCGGGCAGCCCGGTGCGGGGCTGGTGGTGTTGGACGGTCATGGTGCGGTGTTCCCTTCCCCTGGTGCCATTGCTTCCCGGACCCGCGCCGTCACGGCCGGATCGACCGACTCGTCGGGGTCCCGGTCGAGCCGGTCCGCCAGATGGCACAGGCGTTCCCGTCCGGGCTCGTCGGCGGCCAGCAGCGGCAGGAACCGGCAGAGTTCGTCCAGCAGCGCCCGGTCCCGCTCCCCCCGGCGGATCCAGTCGGCGAGCGCGGTGAGCACGGCGTCGCGGGACCGGCCGGTGTCCAGCGCGAACCGCACCAGGTCGGCCAGCCGGTGACGCTCCGCGGGTTCGGCCGCGAGCAGGGCGGCCACCAGCGGCCGGCTGAGATACGGCTCCAGCTCCGCCCGGTCCTCCAGCCCCCACAGCGCCCAGGCCCGCATCGACACGGTGCCGACCACGGCGAGCAGCGCGAGGTCGCGGCGGCCCGCCCGCCCGTCACCGAGCCAGCGGCCGATCCGGGTGACGACGGTGCCGGGCGCGGGACCGGCGAGCAGCCGCACGACGCTGTAGGCGGTGTCCTCCAGCAGGCCCCAGTCCGTCTCCGTCGCGCCGTCGGCCCGGTCCCCGGCGGCACCGGCCAGCCGGCCCAGCTCGTCGAGGGAGGCGGAGAGCGACTCCTCCACCGAGCCGTAGCCGTGCACCAGCGCGGCGGTACGGCGCAGCAGCGGGTCCGTGCCCCGGGCCCAGCCGCGGACCAGGGCGCGCGCCGCGCCCCGGACCGCCTCGTGGCGGGCGCCCTCGGCCGTCGCCGTGGCGGCGGCCAACCGCTGGGTCGCGGAGTCGGAGCCGGCCATCGGCAGCACCAGCTCGGCCAGCGCGTACGGGTAGTCGCGCCAGGACAGCGCGCCGGCGGCCACCGCGGCGGGCACCCAGACGGCGGCCCGGCCGTCGTCGCACAGGGTGCGCAGCCAGCGGCAGAGCGGGCCGCGCGCGTTGTGGTGCTGGTCCCAGAGATGGCCGAGGACCGCCGAGGACAGGGCCCGGCCCTGGAAGCGGACCGTGCGCACCGGCACTCCGACGTCCCCGACCGGTGCCGCGCCGTCCTCCAGGACCGCGCGCGCGGCGGTCAGCCGGGCCTGGAGGTTGTCGGTGAACAGCGGCCGGCCGGGCACCTCCTCGGGCGCCCAGGTCGCGGCGTACTCCCAGGCCAGCTGTTCGGCGGCCTCGGCCGCGACGCTGTACGGAGCGCCGTTGTACACGGCGAGCGCGGTCCGGAAGGCGGCGGGGCGGAGGGTGGTCAGCGCGGTGGCCAGGCTGCCGCCGCGGCCGGCTCCGGCGAACCAGGACCGGGCCTGGCGGGCCGCGAACCCGGCGCACTCGGCGCGCAGTCCCTCGTCCGTCAGCTCGCCCCCGGCGTGCCGGACCAGCAGGCCGGCGAGGCTGACGGCCTCGTGGGGCCGCAGCCGCTCCAGCCCGAGGGCCCCGGTCACGTCCTCGCCGCGGGAGGCGGCCACCGCGCGTTCGACGGCTCCGGACCCGCCGGCGCCGAGGAGGGGACGCAGATGGCGGCGGAGCACGTCCACCGCCTCCGGCGGCCGGAACAGGGCACCGTAGCGGCCGCGCAGCAGCTCGTCGGCGAAGTCGCCCGCGTCCACGACGAGGACGGCGTAGGCGTCGCGTGCGGTGAGCAGGTCGCGCAGCCGGTCGAGGTGGATCCCGGCCGGGCGGGACCCGGCGCCGCCCCGCGCGCGGTGGCCCTCGCCCGGGGTTCCGGCCGGGGTGTCGTCCGCTCCGGCCCGGGAGGCGGGAAAGCCGTCCACGGGGATCTCGGCGAGGTAGCCGTGGCCGTCCTGGATGTCCGCGTCGGCGATCCGGTCCAGCTCGGTGCGCGGGTCCATGCGTTCGACGGTGCCGCGGGTCAGTTCGTCGAGGAGGGAGAGCGCCGCGTAGCCGCGGCCGGTGCCGGGGTCGCCGCAGAGCGCGATGATCCGCCGTTCCGCCAGCAGGGTCCGGAGCTCCGCGTAGCCGGGGGGTTCGGCGAACACCAGGCGCAGGGCGCGCAGTTCCTCCCGCGGCACGGTGCCCGAGACCAGGGAGGGACGGCCGCCGAACTGGTAGACGTCGCCGACGTGGACGGCGCCCGTCGTGCCGTCCACGACGGTGTTGGGGCCGTGCACGGTGAAGTTGGCGCGGGCCTCGCGCACCGCGTGCACGGCGTCCGCTCCGGTCCCGCCGCCGGCCGGCCCGCGCGGCCCCTGGAGGGCGCGCGGCCTCTCCGGCGGGGCGCCGGCCTTGTCCACACCCGGCTCCTCCCGGCCCGAGCCGGCCTCGGCGCCCCGGCCGCCGGCGGCCGGGGCCGCGCCCGGCTCGTCGTCGCTCACCGGGTCCCGTCCCCGCCCGCGCGCTGCTTCCGTCCGCGGCCGACCGCGGTGGAGCCCGCTTCGAAGGTGTTGCCGTCGATGACCGTGTTGTCCCCGTCGATCTGCTCGAAGACGTACTTGGGCGCCTCCCGGCGCGGTTCCGGCGGTACCGGTGGCCGGCCCTTCTCCCGGCCGGCCTCTCCGGTACCGCCGGGCGCGCCCGCCCGGGACCCCTCCCCCGAAGGGTCCCCGGTGGCCTGGGCCGGTCCCGCCGCGGGCAGCGGGGGAACCGGCAGTCCGGGAACGCGGAACCATGCGGTCAGCCTGGCCTGCTTGGCCTCCACCGGCGCGGGCCGGTAGTGCTCCGGCTCGACGAACCGGCCGCCCTCGGCGACGACCGACTGGTACAGCCAGTCGGAGACGACGAACACGAGGTCCGAGCGGGGTGCCGCCGCGAGGACCCGGCGGGCGGCGGCGCTGTCGCACAGTGCGCACGCCTGGTCGACGGTCGTGCCGACCAGTCCGCGGCCGTCGTCGGCCACCGGCCCCGCGTGCATGCCGATCCGGAGCCGCAGCCGGGCGTCCGGGCGGCCGCCGCGGTTGTGCTCGCGCAGCCCCTGGTGGACCTCCTCCAGCCACAGGCCGACCATGGCTTCCGGCGGCGTCGCCGGGTCGGTCGCGAGGAGCACCCCGTCGCCGCGGTCCTCCAGGTGCACCCGGTCCGCCGGGAGGTCCACCGCGCACAGCGCCTCCTCGACCAGCCGGTACACCGCGTCGCGCAGGTGGAGCTTGCCGCGCAGGTCCCGCTGGGAGGAACCCTCCGCGTCCACGCTGACGATCAGCCGGTTGACGGCCTGTCTGGTCCTCACGGGTACTCCTCGGCTGCGGGGCGTGCTCGACGGGACCAGACTGGCCCGGGGCACGGGGCCCCGTCCGTAGCCGTTTACACAGTTGGGCCCATTTCGCCGCCGCCGCCCGCCGGCCGGCCCCTCGCCGAGCGGTCCTCCGGCCGCCCGCCGGAGCGGGCCCTACCCCGCGTCCCCGCCCTCCCGGGTGGACTCGCCGCGGGCGAGGAGCCGCAGCAGCGCGGGGTTCTCCACCACCAGACGGCGGTGCGCCGTGCTCACCACGCCCTGCTCGCGGAGCAGCCGCAGCGCCTTGGCGACGGCCTCCCGGGTGGTGCCGATCGCGGCGGCCAGGTCGTGCTGCGGCATGGGGAGGGCGATGGCCACCCCGCCGCCCTCGGCCGAGGCGCCCGCCCGGTCGGACAGTTCGACGATCCGGGCGGCCAGCCGCCGCAGGACGTTCTCCGAGGCCAGGGCCCGGCGTTCGCCGTCGGAGCTGCGCAGCCGGGAGCTGAGCTGCCGCATGATCGGGCCGTTCGCGGCGGGGTGCGAGGCCAGGAAACCGCGGAACCGGTCGCCGGGAATGACGAGTGTGTCGAGGGGCCCGAGGGCGGTGATGGTGGCGCTGCGCGGGCCCCGGTCGACGGCCGCGAGATCGCCGACCACCGATCCGGCGCCCCGCACGGCCAGGATCAGCCGGCCGCCCCGCTCGGTGTCGACGGAGACGGTCGCCCAGCCCCTGAGGATGGCGACGACGAAGGACGTGCGGTCGCGCTCCCGCATCAGCACTTCCCCCGGCGCGTAGCGGCGCGCGGTGCCCAGCCTGACCAGGGCGGTGCGGTCCGGCGCGGGAAGGGCGTCCAGGAAGGAACGCCCCTGCTCGAAAAGGCCCACCGGGCCACCCCCATCCGGTGCTGCGCGGGCGGGGCGCACGGGTCCTCCCGCGGCCGCCGGGCCTGCGCGCCGGAACGCTACCGAGTGCCTGACGGGTAGTCAAAGCTCCTTGACACAACCGCTGTACCGGACACCGGCGCCTCCCCTCCGCCCGTGGATCCGCGCCGTTCCCCGCCCGGCGGCCCCGTCCGCCCTACGGCATCCCCGTCCCGTACTCCGGCCCGGTCCACTCGCCGACCACCGCCGAGGCGGCCAGAACGACCGCGACGAGGGCGGCGAACACCCAGAGGGGCCGCAGCCGGTGCATCCGCACCCGCAGGCTCCCGGCGGCGTACCGCTGCCGCGCGGGCGCGCGCCGCCCCACCGTCCGTCCGGCGCGTCTCTTCCAGTACACGAGCCGGTAATAGAGCTTCAGCACGATTCCCCCTCCGTCGCGGCCCCGGGCCGCCGCTCGCGCACGGCTTCCGTCGCGGCACGGCCCCGTCCGCCCGGAGCCCCCTGCCCGGCTCCGTGGCATCACGTTTCTACCGTGCCGGTCCGACATCCACGATCCCGGACGGCCCGGCACCCGGCCCCGTGCCGGAACCCGGTGGGGGCACGGCCGGAAACGGTCCCTCCACCCCCGTCCGCCGGTCCACCCGGACGGCGGACGGCGGACGGCGGACGGCGGCACACCAACGAGCTCCGCCGCGCCGGGGTTTGGGCTCCGACGCGCTGGACAGCCGCTTGCGCGACGGGGAGACGCCGCGGGGGCGGGAGGCGGCCGCCCCCCTCATGCGCCGGGACGCGAACCGGCACCCGAACGGGAGGGCTCATGTTCGAGGACTTCACGCTCAGCACCCGGACCGTGGACGACGCGGGCGCCATCCGGCTGCGCTTCCGCCACGGCGGCGAGGGACCCGCCGTCCTGCTGCTGCACGGCCATCCGCGGACCCACGCCACCTGGCACCGGGTGGCCCCAATCCTCGCCGCAGCCGGCTACTCCGTCGTCTGCCCGGATCTGCGGGGCTACGGGCAGTCGTCGAAACCGCCCACGGACGATCGCCATCTTCCGTACTCCGAGCGCGCCATGGCCGGTGACTGCGCCGCCCTGATGCGGTCGCCCGGTCATGAGCGGTTCGCCGTGGCCGGTCATGACCGGGGCGCCTATGTCGCGACCCGGCTCGCCCTCGACCACCCGGAGGCGGTGCGCTCGCTCAGCGTTCTGGACGCCGTCCCCATCGGTGAGGCCCTGCGCCGGTGCGATGCCCGGTTCGCCGGCGCCTGGTGGCACTGGTTCTTCCTCGGGCAGACGGACCGGCCCGCCGAGCACGTCATCAACGCCGACCCGGACGCCTGGTACCGGGCCGGACCCGGGGCGATGGGCCGCGAGGCGTACGAGGATCTCCGCGCCGCCCTTCACGACCCCGCGACCGTGCACGCCATGTGCGAGGACTACCGCGCCGGTCTCGGCCCCGACCGGGAACACGACGACCACGACCGGCAGGCGGGCCGGCGGATCTCCTGTCCGGTACAGGTCCTCTGGGCGACCGGCGACGACATGGAGTTCCTCTACGGCGACGTCCTGGCCGTATGGCGGGACTGGGCCGGCGACCCGTGCGGCGGCCCCATCGCGTCGGGCCACCACACGGCCGAGGAGGCCCCGGAGGAGCTCGCCCGCAAACTTCTCCGTTTCTGGCAGCGGAGGGGAACGGGCTGACCCGGCCGCCGTCCCCACCGGCGTTGTCGTACCCGGCTGTTACGGTCCCCGGCATGACCCGACGCGTGCCGTTCACCGGCGACGAGAAGCAGAGCCTGCACATCAGTCTCGACCGGCACCGCGATGTGGTGCTGTGGAAGCTCGACGGGCTGGACGACGATCAGCTGCGCCGCCCCATGACGCCCTCCGGCACCAGCCTGCTGGGCCTGGTGAAGCACCTGGCCTGCGTCGAATACGGCTGGTTCTGCGACACGTTCGGGCGGGAGGCCGAGCCGCTCTGGTTCGACCCCTTCGAGAACGAGGACATGGCCGTCGGGCCGGGCGAGACCACCGCCGCCATCGTGGACTTCTACGGCCGCGCCCGCGCCGCCGCCGACCGCGCCGTCCTCGAACTCCCACTGGAAACCCCGGGCACCTCCTGGAACGGCAACAAGGTGTCGCTGCGCTGGGTCCTGATCCACATGGTGGAGGAGACCGCCCGCCACGCCGGGCAGATGGACATCCTCCGCGAACTGATCGACGGCGCCACCGGCGACCACCCGCGCGCCTGAGATCCCCGCCGGACGTTGACGTTGCTCGCCCGGAGGCCGCTACGCCCGCGCCGTCCTCCGTTCCGGCCCCGGCAGGCCCATCCCCTCCCCCAGCCGGGCCGCCGCGTGGTCGAAGAACTCCGGCCGCGCCTCGATCATCCGGTTGAACTGGCCGAAGATCTCGAAGCTCACCAGCCCGAAGAGCTGGGACCACGCCTCCACCGCGTGGGCGAGGACGGCCGCGGGCAGCCCCAGGCCCAGCTGCTCCCCGAGCGGCCCGGTGTCCCGCAGCACCGCCTCCGGCACGGAACCGGCGGGGGGTTCGCGCAGGGTGCCCGCGGCGTGGGCCTCACCGACCGCGCGGAGCAGGGCGATCGCCGCCCGCCCGGCCGGGACGTTGGTCGTCTCCGGGGCCGCGTAGCCGGGCACCGGGGAGCCGTAGAGCAGGGTGTACTCGTGCGGGTGCGCCAGCGCCCAGGCCCGTACGGCCCGGCAGACGGCCAGCCAGCGCTCCGCCGGGGCGCCGGGCCCGGCGTCCTCCGCGGCCCGTTCGGCGGCGGCGCCGAGCGCGTCGTAGGCGTCGACGATGAGGGCGGTCAGCAGCTCGTCCCGGCTGGGGAAGTAGCGGTACAACGCCGAGGAGACCATGCCGAGTTCGCGGGCCACCGCCCGCAGCGACAGCCGCGCCGCGCCCTCGGCCGCGAGCTGCCGCCGCGCCTCCTCCTTGATCGCCGCTGTGATCTCGCTGCGCGCCCGCTCACGGGCTCCCCGGATGGCTGCCATGAGCCAAGCCTGCCACGACTTTGAGCGGTGCACTCCGACAAGAGCACTGCTCTTGCTTTTTCGCCCACCGTAACGGACACTGATCCGGAACGAGAGCACCGCTCTCACACTCGACGGGGGGAGCCGTCCATGCCCCACTACCACCGACCCGGCCGTCTCGAGACCCGGCTCGTCCACTCCACCGTGGCCCGGCTCGCCCGGCACGGCATCAGCCTCCACGGCAGCGCCGAACTGTCCGTCCGCGGCCGTTCCACCGGCGAGTGGCGCCGCGTCCCGGTGGGCCCGCTCCCGCTGGACGGCGAGCGGTACCTGGTCTCCGTCCGCGGCGAGTCCCAGTGGGTGCGGAACATGCGGGCGGCGGGCGGCGGCCAATTGCGCATCGGCCGCACCACCCGGGCCTTCACGGCGGTCGAGCTGAGCGACGACGACGAGGCGGGCCGGGCCGAGAAGGCGGAGGTGCTGCGCCACTACCTCGCCCACTGGGGCGGGCAGCTGAAGAAATTCTTCGACGGGGCGGACGGAACGTCCCCCCGCGAGGAGTTGCTGCGGATCGCACCGGATCATCCGGTCTTCCGCATCACCGACCGCCTCTGAACGGGGAGAGCCCCGGGGCGGAACCCGGGCGGGTCCCCGCACCGGTCCGCACTCCCGGGGACCGGACGGCTCCGGCGCTTCCGCCGGGCCGGACCACGGGCCGGGCGCGCCGGGCGGGGACCACGGGGGTGCCTCCGCCCGGCGCCGTCCCACTCGCCTCAGCCGAACCGGGCGGCGCCCGTCGGACCCGGGTGGCCGGCGGGGACCGCCGCCTCACCGGAACGCCGTCCCACCCGGCGCGCCCCGGCGGCCCGGCCGGGCCCGGGGCCCGCCCCTCAGCTCTTGTCCAGGGCGGCCAGTGTGCGCCGCGCGACCCCGTTGGTCCGGACGATCTCGCCGAGCGAGGTGGAGCCCCGGGTCACCTTGGCGAAGGCGTTCCACGCGGGCCGGAATCCGGTGAGCGCCGCGTGCAGCAGCCCGGGGCGGCGGGCGAAGACGGCATGCATCCGCGCGCCGACCCCCATCTCCACGCCCAGCCCGGCCTTGATGGCGAAGGCGTAGTTGAGCGCCTGGCGGCGGGCGTCCACCGCATCGTGCGCCTCCGCGATCCGGACGGCCCACTCCCCCGCGAGCCGGCCGGAGCGGAGCGCGAAGGAGATGCCCTCCCGGGTCCACGGCTCCAGCAGCCCCGCCGCGTCACCGCAGACCAGCACCCGGCCCCGGGAGAGCGGGGAGTCCTCGGCCCGGCAGCGGGTCAAGTGGCCGGAGGAGATGCTGGGTTCGAAACCGGCCAGGCCCAGCCGGCCGACGAAGTCCTCCAGGTAGCGCTTGGTGGCGGCGCCCTCGCCGCGCGCCGAGATGACGCCGACCGTCAGGGTGTCGCCCTTGGGGAAGACCCAGCCGTAACTGCCGGGCATCGGCCCCCAGTCGATGAGGACCCGGCCGGCCCAGTCCTCGGCGACCGTCTCCGGAACCGGGATCTCCGCCTCCAGTCCCAGGTCGACCTGGTCCATCCGCACCCCGACGTGCGCGCCTATCCGGCTGGCGCTGCCGTCCGCCCCGACCACCGCGCGGGCGAGCACGGTCTCCCCACCGCTCAGCACCACGGCCACCGTGCGCCGGTCCGGCACCGCCGTGCCGTGCTGCTCCACCCGGGAGACCTGGACCCCGGTGCGGACCCGCGCACCGGCCGCCTCGGCCGCGTCCACCAGCGCCTGGTCGAACTCCGGCCGGTTGATCAGGCCGAACAGCATGGTCTTGGAGCGGCGGGTACGGGTCAGCCTGCCGTTGAGGGAGAAGGTCACCGCGTGCACCCGGTCGCGCAGCGGCAGTTCGAAGCCGGGGGGCAGCGCGTCGCGCGACGGCCCGATGATGCCGCCGCCGCAGGTCTTGTAACGGGGCAGTTCCGCCTTCTCCAGCAGCAGTGTCCGCCGGCCCGCGACAGCCGCCGCGTACGCCGCCGACGCTCCGGCGGGCCCGGCGCCGACGACCACGACGTCCCACACGTCCGCGCCACCGCCCCGCTCCCGGGCCGTGCCGCCCGGAGCCGTGCCCTCCGCGGGCGTGCCTCCCGAGCCCGGGCCCCTGGGGTCCGCGTCCTCCGGGGGTGTGCTGCCGCCCGCGCTGTTGTCGCTGCTCACCTGTGCCTTCGCTCCCGCTCGAACTGTCGTCCCGGCTCTCGGTCGCATCCTACGGCGCACGGCCGGGGGCGGCCTCTGTGGGAGGATCGGCAGCGCCCGACGCCCACGGCGGCACCCCGCCCGCGGCGGACGGCCCGTCCAGCCCACCGCACCCACCAGGAGCGTGCCCATGCCACCGCGGTCTCCGCAGCCGTCCCCCCTCGCCGCAACCGTCGCGGACCTGATGCCCCGGGCCCGTACCGAACTGGCGGAGCTGGTCGCCTTCCGGTCGGTCGCGGACGCCACGCAGTCCCCGAAGAGCGAGTGCGAGGCGGCGGCGGCCTGGGTCGCGGCCGCCCTGCGCACCGAGGGCTTCCAGGACGTCGCCGTCCTGGACACCCCCGACGGCACCCAGTCCGTGTACGGCCTGCTGCCCGGCCCGGAGGGCGCCCCCACCGTCCTGCTCTACGCGCACTACGACGTGCAGCCGCCCGGGGACGAATCCGCCTGGCAGTCACCGCCGTTCGAGCTCACCGAGCGCGGCGGCCGCTGGTACGGGCGCGGGGCCGCCGACTGCAAGGGCGGTCTGATCATGCACCTCACCGCCCTGCGCGCGCTCAAGGAGAACGGTGGCGTCCCCGTCACCGTCAAGGTCATTGCCGAGGGCTCGGAGGAGCAGGGCACCGGCGGACTCGAGCGCTACGCCGAGGCCCACCCCGGGCTGCTCACCGCCGACACCGTCGTCATCGGCGACACCGGCAACTTCCGGGCCGGGCTGCCCACGGTCACCGCCGTGCTGCGCGGCATGACGGCGCTGACGGTCCGGGTCGACACTCTCGAAGGCAATCTGCACTCCGGCCAGTTCGGCGGCGCCGCTCCGGACGCGCTGGCCGCGCTGATCCGGGTACTGGACTCGCTCCGCGCCGAGGACGGCTCCACCACCGTGGACGGACTGGCCGCCGACGGCGGCTGGGACGGTCTGGAGTACCCGGAGGACGCCTTCCGCGCCGACGCCCGCGTCCTGGACGGTGTGGAGCTGACCGGGTCCGGCTCGGTCGCCGACCGGATCTGGGCCCGTCCGGCGGTCACCGTGCTCGGCATCGACTGCCCACCGGTCGTCGGCGCCACCCCGTCCGTCCAGGCGAGCGCCCGGGCCGCGGTCAGCCTGCGGGTGCCGCCGGGCGCCGACGCCACGGAGGCCACCAAGCTCCTGGCGGCCCATCTGGAGGCGCACGTCCCGTGGGGCGCGCGGGTGACCGTGGAACAGTGCGGCCAGGCGCAGCCGTTCCGCGCCGACACCACCAGCCCGGCGTACGCGGCGATGGCCGAGGCGATGCGGGCGGCGTACCCGGGCGAGGAGATGCAGATAGCCGGGCAGGGCGGCTCGATCCCGCTCTGCAACACTCTCGCCGCGCTCTACCCGGAGGCGGAGATCCTGCTGATCGGGCTGAGTGAGCCTGCGGCGCAGATCCACGCGGTGAACGAGAGCGTCTCCCCGGAGGAACTGCGGCGGCTCTCCCTGGCCGAGGCGCTGTTCCTGGTGAACTACGCGGCGGCGCGGGGGGCCTGAGTTCCCGGCCGCGGCCGGCCCGCCGTTCCGCGCACGGCCGGCGGGCCGCGGCCGCCCGGGTGGCGCCGGCTCCCGGGTCCGGTTGCCCGCCACCCCGAGCACACCGGCGCTGCCGCGGGGCGGGGCGCCTGCTGCGGGCGTCAGCCGACCGGCACACCGTCCTCCAGGTTGAGCACGGTGGCACGCTCCCGGGCGCGCAGGGCCCAGCGCAGCCGCCGGAAGCGCTCCGGAGGCAGCAGCGTCCCGGCCTCATCCTCGGTGACGAACCGCCAGCCGCGCAGCTCGTCCGCCGGGAGCACCAGCCGGCGGGCCTCCTCCTCGGCGACCCGCCCGCCGTCGAAGAGCAGCCGCAGACCGCCGTACGAGGGCGGGGCGGGTGGTTCCCAGTCCACGACGAGCAGCCGCGGTGTCCGGTCCAGTTCGATGCCGATCTCCTCGGCGACCTCCCGGACTCCCGCGCGCGCCGGCGCCTCGCCCGTCTCCACGACACCGCCGGGGAACTCCCAGCCGGGCTTGTAGGTGGGGTCGACCAGCAGCACCCGGTCGCGGTCGTCGAAGAGCAGCACCCCCGCCGCCAGGGTCTCGGCGGCGGGCCGCGGCGACTGGACGATCTCGCAGGCGCCCGCGCCGGACCGCAGGGCCTCGGCGACGCGTTCGGCGGTGTCACGCGGGGTCAGCCCGCTGACGTCGACGAGGTGGGCGTCCTCGGTGAGCCAGGGCAGCGCCGCGTGGTACGGCGGGATCTGCGCCAGGCACCGGGCGCGTACGGAGGCGGACGCGCCCGGGTCACCGGGGACTTCCTCGCGGGCGGCTATCCGCTGCCGAAGGATCGTTTCCTCCGCGTGCAGCAGCACATGCCGGACGGGGATCCGGTGGGAGGCGAAGCCGCCGAAGATCTCGTCCCGGTACTCCTGCCGGAGCAGCGTCATCGGCACGATCAGCACGCCGGGCGCCTCGGCGAGGACGGCGGCGCCGGTCTCCACGGTGAGCCGCCGCCAGGCCGGCAGATCGCGGATGTCCGCGACCTCCTCCAGGCGTTTGCGGGGCAGGATCGTCCGCAGACCGTCACCGACCGGCTCCGGGTCGTAGAGCAGGCTGCCGGGGATCAGGTCCATCAGCTCGCGCGCCGCGGTGCTCTTGCCCGTGCCGAACGCGCCGTTCAGCCAGACGATCACGCTTTCCCCCTCGGATGTGGCCCACGGTGGGACTGCCCGCACCACCCTGTCATGGAAACACTTGTTCGTGCCGACGCGGGGAACAGCCGTCACGGCCGTCCGCGGAGATGGGCCATGCCGTCGGCGTATGCGGGGACATTTCCCCTGGCTCCGCCCGTTCATCCCCGCCCGGGGTCAGGCGCCGGCCGACAACGGGCCGGCCGGCGCCCGGTCCGGGTGGGAGCGCCGAGCCGTCAGACGGACGACGCGGGGGGCCGGGTCTCCACCGCCTCCCCCGAGAACGCCTGCGCGGCCGCCGCCGCTCCGACGAGCCCGGCGTCGGCACCCATCCGCGCCGGGACGACCTCGAGACCGCGGACGAAGGAGAGCGTGGCGTAGTCCGCGAGGGCGCGGCGCAGCGGCGCGAAGAGGACCTCGCCCGCCCCGGCCACTCCCCCGCCGATGACCGCCACCTCGATCTCCACCAGGGTGGCGGTCGCGGCGATCCCCGCGGCCAGGGCCTGCGCCGCGCGCTCGAACGAGGCGGACGCCACCGGATCACCCGCCCGCGCGGCCCGTGCCACGGCGGCCGAGGTGGCGTCGCCCCCGGGGCCGGGGCGCCAGCCGTCGTCCAGGGCGCGGCGGGCGATGTTGGGGCCGCTGGCGATGCGTTCGACACAGCCGCGGGAGCCGCAGGGGCAGGGGTCGCCGTCCAGGTCCACGCTGATGTGGCCGATGTGCCCGGCGTTGCCGGTCGGGCCGGGATGCAGCCGCCCGCCCAGGACCAGCCCGCCGCCGACGCCGGTCGAGACCACCATGCAGAGGGCGTTCGCCCGGCCGCGTGCCGCGCCGAGCCAGTGCTCGGCCGCCGTCATCGCGACGCCGTCGCCGACGAGCACCGCGGGGAGCGGGCCGACCGCGCGCCCGACTTCGTCCAGCAGGGGGAAATCACGCCAGCCGGGTACGTTCACCGGGCTGACCATGCCGGTGGAGGCGTCGACCGGCCCCGCGCTGCCGATGCCGAGGCGGGTGACCCGCTCCCAGAGCGGGGCGTCGGCGGCGAGGTCGCCGAGAACGGCCCGGACGGCGGCCATCACGGTGGCGCCGTTCTCCCGCGCCGGGGTCGGGCGCTGGGACCGCCGCAGGATCTCGCCCCCTCCGCCGACGACAGCTCCGGCGATCTTCGTTCCGCCGATGTCGAGAGCGGCCACGAGGTCGTTGTGCATCGGCGGGGTCTCTCCGGTGGGCTGGGGCCGCGCCGGGGGTCGCCGGCCCGGGCTGTCGGGCATCACGCACCAGTCTCCTCACATCTGACAACGTTGTCCAGGCCGTATGCTGCCAGCCACCACCCCGCAGCAGACCGAGGATCCGCCACGTGGCCGACAGCACCCGCACCCCCGAGCGCCGCTACGGCACCCGGCCCACCATGAAGGATGTCGCCGCACGCGCCGGGGTGGGGCTGAAAACCGTCTCCCGGGTCGTCAACGGCGAGCCGGGAGTCACCCCCGACACCGTCCAGCGGGTGCGGGACGCCATCGAGGCCCTGGGCTTCCGGCGCAACGACAGCGCCCGCATCCTGCGCAAGGGCCGCACCGCGAGCATCGGGCTGGTCCTGGAGGACCTCGCCGACCCCTTCTACGGGCCGCTCAGCCGGGCCGTAGAAGAGGCCGCCCGCGCTCACGGAGCCCTGCTGATCCACGGATCCAGCGCCGAGGACCCGGAACGGGAGCGCGAACTCGTCCTGGCCTTCTGCGCCCGCCGCGTCGACGGGCTCGTCGTCGTCCCGGCCGGCGACGACCACCGGTATCTGGAGCCGGAGATGGCGGCCGGGATCGCCACCGTCTTCGTGGACCGCCCGCCGGGCCGCATCGAGGCGGACGTCGTACTGACCGACGGCTGCGCCGGCGCCCGCAGGGGCGTCGCCCACCTGATCGCGCACGGGCACCGCCGGATCGGCTTCATCGGCGACCAGCCGCGCATCCACACCGCCAAGGAGCGGCTGCGCGGCTACCGCGCGGCGATGGCCGCGGCCGGCCTCCCCGTGGACGAGCGGTGGGTGTCGCTCGGCCCCACCGACCCGGCACGGGTGCGTGCCGCCGCCCGCGCGATGCTGGACGGCGCGCAGCCGGTGACGGCGCTCTTCTCGGCCAACAACCGGGTGACGGTCACGGTCGTGCGCGAACTCAGCGGCCGGACCCGGCAGGTCGCCCTGGTGGGCTTCGACGACTTCGAGCTGGCCGATCTGCTCAGCCCGGCCGTGACGGTGATCGCGCAGGACGCCGCGCAGCTGGGCCGCACGGCCGCCCACCGGCTCTTCCGCCGGCTGGACGGGGCGGACGACCCGCCCGAGGTGATGACGCTTCCGACCCGGCTGATCCCCCGCGGCTCCGGCGAACTGCCGCCGCCGTGACGGCCGGGCGCCCGGGGGCCGGCCGGACGCACCGGCCGCGTGGCGGAAAGCGGACGCACCGGCCGCGTGGCAGGAGAAGCGGACGCACCGGCCGCGTGGCGGGAAGCGGAGACGGCACCCCGCCGCGGCGCCGGGCACGCCGCGTCCCGCCTCCTGCGGTCCGCCGGCTCCGGGGCATCCGCGTCCGCACACCGTCCGCGGGCCGGGCCGTCCGGGGCGCCGCCGGCCGGCGGCCCTGCCGGGACCGCCCCCGGGCACGCGCGGGCCCCGGCACACCGTCCGTGCGCCGGGGCCCGCGGAAACCGCGCGCGGAGTCAGCCCTTGCGGGCCTTGACCTCCTCGGTCAGCTGCGGGACGACCTGGAAGAGGTCGCCGACGACGCCGTAGTCGACCAGGTCGAAGATCGGGGCCTCGGAGTCCTTGTTGATGGCCACGATGGTCTTCGAGGTCTGCATGCCGGCCCGGTGCTGGATCGCGCCGGAGATGCCCGCCGCGATGTAGAGCTGCGGGGAGACCTGCTTGCCGGTCTGGCCGACCTGGTTGGTGTGCGGGTACCAGCCGGCGTCCACGGCGGCGCGGGAGGCGCCGACGGCCGCGCCGAGGGAGTCGGCCAGCGCCTCGATGACGGGGAAGTTCTCGGCGCCGTTGACGCCGCGGCCGCCGGAGACCACGATCGCGGCCTCGGTCAGCTCCGGCCGGCCGGTCGACTCGCGCGGGGTGCGCGAGGTGACCTTGGTGCCGGTGGCCTTGTCACCGAAGGTGACGGCGAGCTGCTCGACGGTCCCGGCGGCCTGGGCGGCCTCCGGGGCGGCCGAGTTGGGCTTGACGGTGATGACCGGGACGCCCTTGCTGACACGGGACTTGGTGGTGAAGGCGGCGGCGAACACCGACTGGGTGGCCACCGGGCCCTCGTCGCCGGCCTCGACGTCGACGGCATCGGTGATGATGCCGGAGCCGATGCGAACCGCGAGGCGGGCCGCGATCTCCTTGCCGTCGGCGGAGGACGGCACCAGGACGGCGGCCGGGGAGACGGCGGCGACCGCGGCCTCCAGCGCGTCGACCTTCGGCACGACCAGGTAGTCGGCGAACTCGGGGGCGTCGGCCGTCAGGACCTTCACGGCGCCGTACTCGGCGAGGACCGGGGCGGCGGTGTCGGCGCCGGCACCGAGGTGCACGGCGACCGGCTCGCCGATGCGGCGGGCGATGGTCAGCAGTTCGAGGGTCGGCTTGCGGACGGAGCCGTCCACGTGGTCGACGTAGACGAGAACTTCAGCCATGGGAATGCTCTCCTGCGGATACGAGTCTGGATCGGGGTGGGTGCTGAAGCTCGGCTCAGATGAACTTCTGGCCGGCGAGGAACTCGGCGAGCTGCTTGCCGCCCTCGCCCTCGTCCGTGACGATCGTGCCCGCGGTGCGCGGCGGGCGCGGCGTGGCCTCCTCGACCTTGGTCCAGGCTCCTTCGAGGCCGACCTCGTCCGCCTCGATGCCCAGGTCGGACAGGTCCAGGGACTCCACCGGCTTCTTCTTGGCGGCCATGATGCCCTTGAAGGACGGGTAGCGGGCCTCACCGGACAGGTCCGTCACCGAGACGACGGCCGGCAGGGCGGCCTCCAGCTCCTCGGTGGCGGCGTCGCCGTCGCGGCGGCCGGTCACCTTGCCGTCCTCGACGGAGACCTCGGACAGCAGGGTCACCTGCGGGACGCCCAGGCGCTCGGCGAGAAGCGCCGGAAGCACGCCCATGGTGCCGTCGGTGGAGGCCATGCCGCAGACGACGAGGTCGTAGCCGGCGTGCTCGACGGCCTTGGCCAGCACCAGGGAGGTGCCCATGACGTCGGTGCCGTGGAGGTCGTCGTCCTCGACGTGAACGGCCTTGTCGGCCCCCATCGACAGCGCCTTGCGGAGCGCGTCCTTCGCGTCCTCGGGGCCGACCGTGAGCACGGTGATCTCCGCGTCGTCCGCGTCTTCGGCGATCTGGAGGGCCTGCTCGACGGCGTACTCGTCGAGCTCGGACAGCAGACCGTCGACCGCGTCGCGGTCGGTGGTCAGGTCCTCCGCGAAGTGCCGGTCGCCGGTGGCGTCGGGCACGTACTTCACACAGACAACGATCCTCAGGCTCACGCCGGCTCTCCTACCGCATCGTCTCTCATGAACTGCCTTGTGGGAGGCAGCATAGGCGCCTCCTCGGGCCGGACCCCGTCCGGGACATCCCGCGCTCCCGGCAATATATTACTCGCCAGTACATACAGCTGGACGCCCGTGTGCAAGGGCGGTCGGCTGTGACGTCCGCTACGGTGTGCAACCGCACCGCACGGGTAGCCGGGGCCGGTGCGCGGGCACAGCGGCACCCCCGCCGCTCAGTCCCGCAGGCCGTTGAACCGGCCGCCGTGGTAGACCAGCGGCCGCCCGGCACCGCCGGCGTCCCCCGCGACCACCTCGGCGACGACCAGGTGGTGGTCGCCCGCCGGCGCACGGGTGATGATCCGGCCCACCAGCCAGGCCGGTACGTCCTCCAGGACCGGGACCCCGTGCGGCCCGCGCGACCAGCGGGTGGGCCCGGCGAAGCGGTCGGCGCCGCGGCGCGCGAAGGTCTCCGCCAGCTCCCGCTGGTGCTCCCCCAGGATGTGCACCCCGATGTACCCGGCCTCGGCTATGACCGGCCAGCTCGACGAGGCCGTCCCCACGCCGAAGGAGAACAGCGGCGGTTCGGCGGCCACGGAGGTCAGCGACGTGGCGGTGAACCCGGCGGGCCGGCGGGCGTGCGCGGTGATCACCGCCACACCGGCGGCGTGCCGGCGGAAGGCGGAGCGCAGGAGGCCGGTGGCCTCGACCTGGGACGTGTCGAGGTCGGACGTGGCCGTCATCGTGTGGGGTCCTCGGGTTGTGCGGGTGGGGCCGGGAAAGGGAGCGGATCAGCCGTCCGGGCAGAGGGCGCGAGCGCGCCGGGAGGGGTCCGCCGGGGTCCGGGGGTGGAGGGTTCTCGGCCGCATCCCGCCAGCTTGGCGAGGCGCGGTGCGCAGCGTCAAGGCCGCACCGGCCGATGGGATCAGCGTCACGATCTTGGTCAGCCCACGGCCTCCCCGAGCGCGGCGATGACGTCGGCGCGGCGCGGGACACCCGCGGCGCGGCGGATGATCCGCCCGCCGGAGTCGAGGACGAGCACGGTGGGGGTGCTCTCGATGCCGAGGGCACGCACGAGTTCCAGCCGCGCTTCGGCGTCCACCTCGATGTGCGCGACCCCGCCGACCATGTCCGCCACCGCTTCGAGGGTCCGCCGGGTGGCCCGGCAGGGCTGGCAGAAGGCGGTGGAGAACTGGACGAGACTGGCCCGCTCCCCCAGTTCCGCGCCGAGATCCGCCGGCCCCAGGCGCCGCGCGCCGTCCTGGTCCCGCACCGTTCCGTCCTCCCCGCCGCCGTCCGTGCCGTCCGTGCCGTCCGTGCCGTCCGTGCCGTCCGTGCGGATGCAGCGTACGGGCCGCCTCGTCGATTCCCGCACCGGCCCGCCTTCCCGGGCTTACGGACCGCCTGCCGGGGAAGGTGCCCGGCGTGGAACCGGCGGAGCCGACGTGACGAGGATCTCCCGGAGAGACGCCTCACGGGGTGGCCCTCGGGCGGCGCCATCGGGCACGATCGGCCGCAGCCGGAAACCTACGGCTCCGTAACTTCTCCGGGGAACCCCCCGGGCACAGAAGGGCCCCCCGCATGGCAGAACTCGTCTATCCGCCGGTGATCGGTCTCGCGCGCACCATGTTCAAGGCGCTGGACCTCCGCATCGACATGCGGGGCACCGAGCACATACCGCGGCAGGGGGGCGCGGTGCTCGTCAGCAACCACATCGGCTATCTCGACTTCGTCTTCTGCGGGCTGACGGCCCGGCCGGCGAAGCGCCTGGTGCGGTTCATGGCGAAGGAGTCGGTCTTCCGGCACAAGGTGTCCGGGCCGCTGATGCGCGCGATGAAGCACATCCCCGTCGACCGCGCGCAGGGCGAGCAGGCGTACGCGAACGCGCTGAAGGCGCTCCGCTCCGGCGAGATCATCGGGGTGTTCCCGGAGGCGACCATCTCGCCGTCGTTCACGCTGAAGACCTTCAAGTCGGGCGCGGCCCGGCTGGCGCAGGAGGCCGGCGTGCCGCTGCTGCCGATGGCGCTGTGGGGCACCCAGCGGATCTGGACGAAGGGCCGCCCGCGCGACATGGGACGGAACCACATCCCGATCACCATCCGCGTGGGGGAGCCGGAGCCGGCCGACCCGGCGGACTCGGCCGCCAACATCACCCAGCGGGTCAAGACCCGGGTGCAGGAGCTGCTGGAGGCGGCGCAGCGCGCCTACCCGGTCCGGCCCAAGGGCCCGGAGGACACCTGGTGGGTGCCGGCGCATCTCGGCGGTACGGCACCGGCCCCGGCGCAGGTCCGCTCGCGCGACGACGACTGAACCCCCACCGCCCCGGCGGGACCCGGGCCGCGGCGCGTGCGCCGTCAGCCCCGGTCCATCTCCTCCGCCAGTGCGGCCGTGAACGCGTCCACGTCCGCCTCGGTGGTGTCGAAGGAGCACATCCAGCGGACGATCCCGGCCTCCTCGTCCCAGAAGTAGAAGCGGTGCCGCTTCCGCAGCCGCTCGGCGGCGTCCCGGGGCAGCCGGGCGAACACGGCGTTGGCCTGCACCGGGTGGACGATCTCCACGCCGGGCACCGCCCGGGCACCCGCCGCCAGCCGCTGGGCCATCGCGTTGGCGTGCGCGGCGCTCCGCCGCCAGAGGTCGCCGGAGAGCAGCGCCTCGAACTGCACCGACACGAAGCGCATCTTGGAGGCGAGCTGCATCGAGAGCTTGCGCAGATGCTTCATGGCGCGCACCGCGTCCGGGTTGAGCACCACCACGCACTCGCCGAAGAGCAGCCCGTTCTTGGTGCCTCCGAAGGACAGCGTGTCCACGCCCGCGTCGGTGGTGAACGCGCGCAGCGGCTCGCCCAGCGACGCGGCGGCGTTGGCGATGCGCGAGCCGTCGAGGTGGACCGTCATCCCGCGCTCGTGGGCGTGGTCGCAGATCGCCCGGACCTCCTCCGGGGTGTAGCAGGAGCCGAGTTCGGTCGTCTGCGTGATCGAGACGACCTGCGGCTGCGCGCGGTGCTCGTCGTCCCAGCCGTACGCCTCGCGGTCGATCAGCGCGGGCGTGAGCTTGCCGTGCTCGGTGGGCACGCTCAGCAGCTTGAGCCCGCCGACCCGCTCCGGGGCGCCGCCCTCGTCCACGTTGATGTGCGCGCTGTCCGCGCAGATCACCGCGCCCCAGCGCTCGGTCATCGCCTGGAGGGCGACGACGTTGGCTCCGGTGCCGTTGAAGACGGGGAACGCCTCGGCGCGGGGCCCCAGATGGGAGCGGAACACCTCCTGGAGATGGCTCGTGTAGGCGTCCTCGCCGTAGGCGGTCTGGTGACCGCCGTTGGCGAGGGCCAGCGCCGCCAGGATCTCGGGGTGCGCGCCGGCGTAGTTGTCGCTGGCGAAGCCGCGCGCCGCGGGGTCGTGGCGGCGCTCGGCGTCGGGGCGGGCGGTTCCGGCCGTGCCGGTGTCACCGGCCTCGGTCAGGATTGCGGGGTCAGCCACAGGCGCTTTCCGTTCACTTCCTCGGCGGACTGGTCCCAGACGCCGGTGATGGCCTCGGCCAGCTCCTTGACGTCGGTGAAGCCCGCGAATTTCGCGTGGGGGCGCTCGGCACGCATCGCGTCGTGCACCAGCGCCTTCACCACCAGGATGACAGCGGCCGCGGGCAGTCCCTCACCGTCCCCCTCCTTCCTGAGGGCGTCGGCGAGGGCGAGGGTCCACGCCTCCGCCGCGGCCTTGGCGGCGGCGTACGCGGCGTTGCCCGCCGTCGGCTTGCTGGCGCCGGCGGCGCTGACGAGCACGTAGCGGCCCTTGCCGCTGCGGCGCAGCGCGTCGTGGAACGCGAGCGAGGTGTGCTGGACGGTGCGGATCAGCAGGTTGTGCAGGGTGTCCCAGTCCGCGAGGGGGGTCGCGGCGAAGGTCTTGCTGCCGCGCCAGCCGCCGACGAGGTGGATGAGGCCGTCGATCCGGCCGAACTCCTTCTCGGTGCGGTCGGCCCAGGCGCGGGTCGCGTCCAGGTCGAGCAGGTCCACGGTCTCGCCGGTGACGGCGGCGCCGCCGTGGGCGTAGCGGGCGGCGTCCACCGCCTCCGCCAGCCGCTCCACGTCGGCGTCGGCGGCGACGACGGTGGCCCCCGCCTCGGCCAGCCGCAGCAGGGCCGCCCGTCCGGCGGGGCCGGCCGCGCCGGCCACCGCCACCACGGCGCCCTCCAGCGGGCCGTTGCCCGCGGTCTCCTCCACGCTGCCGTTCATCCTCGTCGCCTCCTCGTCCGTGCCGCTCACGCGGCCGCCGTCCCGGGGGTCCCCGTGGCGGTGATCCCCTTCGTGGACGCGATCACACCGCGCAGCTTCTTCGCAAGCGCCTCGTAGAACATGCTGAGCGGGAATTCATCCGGAAGCACCTCGTCGACCAGCTTGCGCGGCGGCAGCGACAGGTCGAGCGCGTCGGGCCCCTTGTTCCAGACGGAGCCGGGGTGCGGGGCCAGGTAGGAGGAGACGAGCTCGTAGGCCGCGAACCAGTGGACGAGCTTGGGCCGGTCGATGCCGTCGCGGTAGAGCTTCTCGATCTCGCCGAGGAGCTGCTGGGTGACCTGCGGGGCCCGGTCCCAGTCGATGTGCAGGGTGTTGTCCGTCCAACGGACGACGTCGTGCCGGTGGAGGTAGGCGAAGAGAAGCTGGCCGCCGAGGCCGTCGTAGTTCTTGACGCGGTCGCCGGTGACCGGGAAGCGGAACATCCGGTCGAAGATCACGGCGTACTGCACGTCGCGGCCCTGCGGCAGCCCCTCCTCCGCGAGGCGGACGGCCTCCCGGAAGGCGGTGAGGTCGCAGCGCAGCTCCTCCAGGCCGTACATCCAGAACGGCTGCCGCTGCTTGATCATGAACGGGTCGAACGGCAGGTCGCCGTGGCTGTGCGCCCGGTCGTGGATCATGTCCCAGAGGACGAAGGCCTGCTGGCAGCGGTCCTGGTCGGCCAGCATGGCGCGGATGTCCTCGGGGACGTCCAGGCCGAGGATGTCCACCGCGGACTCGGTGACGGCGCGGAAGCGGGCGGCCTCGCGGTCGCAGAAGATCGCGCCCCAGGAGAAGCGGTCGGGGACCTCGCGGACCGCGACGGTCTCCGGGAAGAGCACGGCGGAGTTGGTGTCGTAGCCCGAGGTGAAGTCCTCGAAGGTGATCCCGAGGAAGAGCGGGTTGTCGAAGCGGTCGCGCTCCAGGGCGGCCAGCCAGTCCGGCCAGACGACGCGGAGGACGACGGCTTCGAGGTTGCGGTCGGGGTTGCCGTTCTGGGTGTACATCGGGAACACGACGAGGTGCTGCCGGCCGTCCGCGCGGCTCTCGGCGGGGCGGAAGGCGAGCAGCGAGTCCAGGAAGTCCGGCACGCCGAAGCCGCCCTCCGCCCAGCGGCGCAGATCCGTGACGAGCGCACGGTGGTACTCCGCGTCGTGCGGCAGCAGGGGGGAGAGCTCCTGCACGGCGCCGGCCACCCGTCCGACGGCCTCCTCGACGGCGGTGCGGCCGGGGGCGTGCCCGTCCGTGAAGTCGATCGAGCCGTCCTTCGACTGCCGGGAACGGATCTCCTCCACGGCGGTCTTCAGGACGGGCCAGGCCGGGTGGTCGATCACACGCTCAACAGTGGAAGCTGAGGCTTCCCGCTCTTCACGCACAAGAATTTCCGTCATAGCTACCCCTCAACCAGAGATAATTTCGCTCCGCTACGGTACCCACTAAAGAATCTGCAGCTCAACCGGGGACACCGGAAGACGTTCGGTCGATCTGTGACATGGCCGCAAGTTTTCCCGTGATGGACAGTACCCACGGTCACATCGCTCACTCCTGTCCCCGGAGAGGCGTGGGTCACCCGGCCGGACGTCAGCCCGGCGCACCGTCTCTGACACCCACGGGTGAGGAGCGCGGAGACCTCCGGCGCACAGCGGTGCGAACCGGCCCGCTGCCATTAGGCTGCGTGCTGGTTCACGGGGGCAGCCGTGGGTGGCTGTCCCTCTCCGGGGGCGACCCCCGTCCCCGCGGATTGGAGGACTCGTGACCTTCCTCGCCATCGGACACCGCGGAGTCATGGGCGTCGAACCGGAGAACACCCTGCGCTCCTTCGTCCGGGCCGACCGTGCGGGCATGGACGTCATCGAGCTGGACCTGCACCTCAGCAAGGACGGCGCCCTGGTGGTGATGCACGACGCCGAGGTCGACCGCACGACCGACGGCAGGGGCCCCATCGGCGACCTGACCCTCGCCGAGCTGCGTGAGCTGGACGCGGGGCAGGGCGAGCGCATCCCCGTCTTCGAGGAGGTGCTGGACGCCGTCCGCGCCCCCCTGCAGGCCGAGATCAAGGATGTGGCGGCGGCCCGCGCCCTGGCCGAGGTGATGAACCGCCGCGACCTCGCCGCCCGGGTGGAGGTGCTCTCCTTCCACGACGAGGCCCTGCTGGAGATCACCGGACTGGTGCCCGGCGTCCGCACCGCCCTCGTCGCCAGCCGCTACGGTCCCGAGGTCGTCGGCCGGGCGGTGGCCGTCGGCGCGAAGACGCTGGTGCTCAACATCCGCCGGCTGACCCTGGAGACCGTCGAGAAGGCCCGCGAGGCCGATCTCCGGGTCATCGGCTGGACCGTCAACACCCAGGACCATCTGCGGCTCGCCCGGGCCCTCGGCCTCGACGGCGGCACCACCGACTTCCCCGAGATCAAGCGGACCTGCCGGTTCACCGCCTGAGCGGGACGCCCGCCCCGGCCCCGGCACGGGCGCGGGCGCGGCGCACTCAGCGGAGGGGCTTCACCAGCAGTTCGAAGCGGAGATCGTCGCGCCGCGGAATGCCGAAGCGCTCGTCCCCGTACGGGAAGGGGCTGGTACGGCCGGTGCGGCGGTACCCGCGCCGCACGTACCAGGCGATGAGGTCCTCCCGGGCCGTGATCACCGTCATCTGCATCTCCCGCGCTCCCCACTCCTCCCGCGCGGTCCGCTCCGCCTCGGCGAGCACCACCCGGCCCAGCCCCTCCCCCTGGAGGAGGGGGCGGACGGCGAACATGCCGAAGTAGGCGATGTCGCCGCGGCGCTCCAGCTGGCAGCAGGCGACGAGGGCGCCGTCCCGCTCGGCGACGAGCATCCGGCTGTCCGCGCCCGTCACCACCTCCGCGACCCCCTCCGGGTCGGTGCGCTGCCCCTCCAGCAGATCGGCCTCGGTGGTCCAGCCGGCGCGGCTGGCCTCGCCGCGGTACGCGGACTCGACCAGCCCGACCAGCGCGGGCACGTCCGCCTCGGCCGCCGTGCGGAACAGGAGCCGGTCGGCGGGGCGGGGGGCGGTGGTTCCGGTGAGCTGGTCCATGGGCGTGCGCCTTCTCTCGTACGGGCCCGCAGGCTCCGTCGAGGCTAGCAAGCGCGCCGGAAGCCCCGACAGCGGTCCCGGCGGTGCGTAGGGTCACCGGCATGGTGCATGTACTGAGCAGCCGGATCCTGGTGTGTCCCACCGACCCCGACCGGTCCCGGGCCTTCTACGGAGAGGACCTCGGGCTCGCCGTCCACCGGGAGTTCGGGACGGGGACCGAGCGCGGCACGGTCTACTTCCTCGGCGGCGGCTTCCTGGAGGTCTCCGGGCGCTCCGAGACCCCTCCCGCGCCCGGCCTGCGATTGTGGCTGCAGGTCGGGGACGCCGCCGCGGCCCACCGGGAACTGTCCGCCCGGGGCGTGGAGATCCTGCGGCCGCCGGTGAGGGAGCCCTGGGGGCTGATCGAGATGTGGATCGCCGACCCCGACGGTGTGCGGATCTGCGTGGTCGAGATCCCCGCCGACCACCCGATGCGGTACCGGCCGGGCATCTGACGCGGACGGCGGGCGCAGGGCACAGCGCTCGCGGACCGGGCGCGGAGACCGCCGGCCCCGTCCGCGCACCGCCTTCCCGCTTCCCGTGCGCGTTCCCGTCCGGCGCCCCTCCGCGCGCCGCGCGCCCCCCGGTGCGCCCGTGGCTGCCCTGGTGCGCTCCCGTGCCCGGCATCGCCGCCGGGCAGCCTCCGGGCGTACCGGCAACGGGGAGGTGCACCGTGCACGGACCACCGCTCATCGGCTGGCTGCTGACCGCTCTCTGCGGAGCGTGCGCCGTCCACGGCCTGCTGCGGATGCGCGCCGGTCCGGCCGCACGGCGCGCGGAGGCGGGGGGCGAGACGCTGATGGGGCTCGGCATGGCGGTGATGGCCGTACCCGTCGTGGCGGTGAGCGGCAGGGAGTGGCTGCCGGCCGCGTTCGCCGGGGTGTTCGGCCTCTCCTGTGCGGTGTCGCTCGTCCTGGCCGCGACCGGTGTGCGCGGGGGGAGTGCCGGGTGGCACCACGGCCACCACGCGGCGGGCTCCGCCGCGATGGTCCACATGGGGCTCGCCATGTCCGCCGCACCGCACGCGGCGGGGCACGCGGGGCACGCGGCCGCCGCCCAGGGACCCGGCGGACCGCCGCTGCTGACCGGGGTGTTCGCGGGGTACTTCGCGCTCTACGCGCTGTGGAGCGGGCTGCGGCTGGCGCCACGTGCGGAGGCGGTCCGGGGCGCGGTCCCGGCCGGCGTCCCCGGGGCGGCCCCGGCGGGCGGCGGCCCGGAAGGTCCGGGTGCGGCCGCCGGGGAGGTGTGCGGGGGCGCGCCGGAGAGCGGCCGCGGCGGTGCCGGGCCCGCGGAGCCGCTTGCCGTCTCCCGGCTGGTGATGGCGATGGCCATGGCCGCCATGCTGATGGCGCTCTGAGAGGAGGGCGGTGGCGCCCCTTCCACCCGCCGCGCCCGGACCCGGGCCCGTGGTGTGCGTCACTCCCCGCCCGGGGCCGTACGCACCGGATGCCCTGCGCTCGTAGGCTGGCGGCCATGATGCTCCCGCTCGCGCTGATCGTCCTCGGCGGGCTCACCGCGGCCCTGGCCCCCCGGCTGCTGCGGCGTGCCCAGTGGCCGGACCGGGAGCCGGTGGTCGCCCTCTGGGTCTGGCAGTGCGTCGTGGCGGCCGTGCTGCTGTGCGCCGTGCTCGCGATGGCGCTCACCGGCTCCGCCGCCTGGGAGCTCGTGCGCGGCCATGTCTTCGCCCCGGCGCCGCACGGCGTGGTCGAGGCCTACGCCTTCGGCGCGTACGGGCCGTGGGCCGGGGCGGTGGCGGCCGCGCTGGCCGGCGCCGGGCTGTGGAGCGCGGTGATGCTCGCCCGCGAGGTGCGCAGGGCCCGTACGGAGCGCAGGCAGCGGCGCGCGGAGCTGCTCGCGCGCTCCCCGCGGCTCCCCGGCGAGCCCTCCCTCGACGAGGCGCCCCCGAACGCCCCGGAGCCCGGGGACCGTCTCCTCGTCCTGGAGAGCGACCGCCCGGATGCCTGGTGGCTGCCGGGCACGACACCGCGGCTCGTCATCACCACGGCGGCACTGCGACGGCTGGGCGGCCGCCGGCTGGACGCCGTCCTGGCCCACGAACAGGGCCACGCGCGGGCACACCACGACTGGCTGCTGCACTGCTCCGGGGCGCTGGCGGCGGGCTTTCCGCGGGTGCCGGTCTTCGCCTCCTTCCGGGACGAGGTGCACCGGCTGGTCGAACTGGCGGCCGATGACGTCGCCTCACGCCGCCACGGGCGGCTGACGACCGCTCTGGCGCTGGTCGAACTCAACGAGGACCGGGGCGTGTTCGGACCCGTCCCGACGCCGCTGGCGCAGGTCCCCGACCGGGTGAACCGGCTGCTGTCGGCCCGTCCGCGGCTGAGCCCCGGCCGCCGGCTGCGGCTGACGGCCGCCGCCGCGCTCGTCCCGGTGGTGCCGCTGCTGCTCGCCTTCGTGCCGGGACTCAGCGCACTGAGGTAGTTTCCGCGGAGCCCGCCCCGGCCAGGATGCAGTGCATGCGGACGCCCTCCCCCACCGCCCCCGTGACCGCCGGCGACCCCCGTTCCCGGCGCGCGGCCGGCCTTCTCTGGGTTGCGGGCCTGTGTGCCCTGGCGGCCGCCGCCCTGCTCGTGCTGGTCGCTCTGGAGTGGGGCCCGCTGCTCGCGCTCGACCGGACCGTCGCCGTCGGCCTGCACGAGTCGGCGCGGGCCAGCCCCGACATCACCCAGGCCAACCGTGTGCTCACCGACTGGGTGTGGGACCCCTGGACCATGCGGCTGGCCCTGCTGCTCGCCGTGCCGGCCCTGCTGCTGTCCCGCAGGGGCGGTGACCGGGCGACGGCCCTGTGGGTGCTCGCCACCCTGCTGGCCGGCTCGGTCCTGCAGCAGGGCATCAAGGCGCTCGTCGACCGTCCGCGCCCCCGGTGGAGGGATCCGGTGGACTCGGCGCACTACGCGGCGTTCCCGTCGGGGCACGCGATGACGGCTGCCTTCGTCTGCGTCCTCCTGCTGTGGCTCGCCCATCGCGCGGGCGTGCGGGGAGCCCTGATGCGGGCCGCCGCGGCCGTGGCGGCGGTGTCGGTCGCCGGGGTCGGTTTCACCCGGGTCTACCTGGGCGTCCACTGGCTGTCGGACGTGGTGGCCGGCTGGCTGCTGGGGGTGGCCGTCGCCTCCGGTGCCATCGCCGCGCACCACTGGTACGGGAGGCGCAACGTACGGAAACCCTTGAACGGCCGGGGATGACCGGGGAATGATCACCGCATGGCGATCACCGGTGTCCTCTTCGACTTCTCCGGCACCCTCTTCCGCATCGAAACCGTGGAGCACTGGCTGCGGGTCACCCTGGACCGTCTCGGGATCGCGGTGCCGGAACCGGAACTGACGCACTGGGCGGAGCGGCTGGCCCGCTCGGGCGCGCTGCCGGGCGGCTCGTCCCCGCACGGGATGCCCCGGCATCTGGCCTCCCTCTGGGAGCTGCGGGACTGCGCGGCCGAACACCACCGCGAGCTCTTCACCGGACTCGCCCGGGAGGCCGCGCTGCCCTGGCCGGAAGCCTACGAGGCGCTCTACGACCGGCACATGGAGCCGGGCGCCTGGACTCCCTACCCGGACGCCGCCGGCGTACTCGGAACGCTGCGCGAGCGCGGCAGGCGGATCGCCGTGGTGTCGAACATCGGCTGGGATCTCCGCCCGGTCTTCCGGGAGTACGGACTGGACGGCTTCGTCGACGCCTACGTCCTGTCGTACGAGCACGGCGTGGCCAAGCCCGACGCGCGGCTCTTCCGGGCCGCCTGCGAGGCACTGGACGTGACACCCCGGGAGACGCTGATGGTGGGCGACAGCGCGCGGGCGGACGGCGGGGCGACGGCGGTGGGCTGTGCGCTGGAACTGGTGGAGTCCCTGCCGGTGGCCGAACGCCCCGAAGGTCTGCGCCCCGTGCTCTCCCGGCTCGGCTGAGGGGGCTGGGCCCGAAAGCCGTCCGAAACCACCGTTTTCGGGCGATCCCCCGCGTCGCCCGAAAACGGTGGCGGTCTCGAAAACGCCTCTGAACAGGGCAGAGGCGGCATCGCACTGAGTATATTGGCCCGGAGCCAGTCAACGCAGGAGTTACAGCATGTCCCCGCGCAGCGCATCGGTCAATGAAGAGTTGCGCCGTCGCTCCCGCGAACGGCTGCTCCAGGCTACGGTCGAGCTGGTCGGCGAACGCGGTTACGAGGCGACGACCCTCGCCGACATCGCCGACCGGGCGGGCTCGGCCCGCGGGCTGGTCTCCTACTACTTCCCCGGCAAGCGGCAGCTGCTCCAGTCAGCCGTGCACCGGCTGATGCACCGCACGCTGGAGGCGGCGCTGGAGCGCGAGCCGCGCACCGAGGACGGCGACGAGCGGCTCGCCCGGGCGATCGACGCCATCCTCGGCATCGCCCGCGACCATCCCGTCCTGATGCGCACCCACATGGCGGGCATCCTCACCGCCGAGGGTTTTGTGCAGTGCCCGGAGCAGCAGCGGCTGGCCGTCCTGCTCCGCGACACCGTGGTCCGTTACGGATCGGCGCACCCGGACTCCGACTACCCGCTGCTGCGCGCCCTGCTCATGGGCGCGGTGGTGGCGGTTCTGCTGCCCGGTGCGCCCCTGCCCCCCGAAGTGCTGCGCTCGGAGCTGTTCCAGCGTTTCGCACTCCCGTGGGAGCTCGGCGTCCCGCCGGGCGTGGAGCCGCCCGGGGGGACGCTTCCGCGTGCCGCGGTTCAGCGGTAGTCGGGCTGCGTCTGCACGTTGAGCTCGTACATCCGTACCCGCGCGGCGCCCGCCGTGCGGCGGTCGTCGATGCGCAGGACGTCGAAGCCCTTGGCGATGTCGTTCGAGTAGATGTGGCCGTTGTAGTAGTAGGCGGACCAGGAGCCGCCCAGGGTCAGGGTGTCGGCGGACAGGGGACCGCGCTCGAAGTAGCCGATCTCCTTCGGACGGGACGAGTCGGTGAACTCCCAGACCGAGACACCGCCCTGGTACCAGGCCTGGACCATGATGTCGCGGCCCCTGACCGGGATCAGCGAGCCGTTGTGGGCCACGCAGTTCTCGGTGTCCGCCTGGTGGCGCGGGATCTTGAAGTAGCTGCGGAACACCAGTTCCCGGTGGTGGCCCCTGCGCTTCAGGTCGTAGATGCCGTTGGCACCGCGGTCGGGTCCCACCGCCGCGTTGCAGGTCGCGCCGACACCGCCGCCCAGTTCGTCGGTGAACACGACCTTGTCGCCGTCCTCACTGAAGGTCGCCGAGTGCCAGAACGCGAAGTTGGTGTTGTCCCGCACCCGGTCGATCACCCGGGGCCGCGCCGGATCCGAGATGTCCATCAGGATGCCGTCGCCCATGCAGGCCCCGGCGGCCAGCCGCTTCCTCGGGAAGGCCGTGATGTCGTGGCAGCCGGTGGTCTCGTAGCTGCTGCCCTCGGAGCCGGAGTTGCCGCCGTCCGGGAAGAGGACCGGGAAGTCGACGACCGCCGACCGCTCCGGCGCCTTCCGCGGAACCTTGATCACCGAGATGCCGTCGTGCGGCGGCCGGCAGTCCGGGAAGGCCTCGCTGGGGAAGTACGAGGAGACGTAGATGTACACCTCGCGCTTCCCGGGCACCAGCGTGTGGGTGTGCGAGCCGCAGGCGGTCTCGACCGCGGCGACGTAGCGGGGGTTCCGCTTGTCGCTGATGTCGAAGATCTTCATGCCCTCCCAGGAGGACTTCTCGCTGGCCGGCTGGGAGGTGCTGGTGCAGGAGTCGTCGCTGCGCGAGGAGTCGGTGGAGAGGAAGAGCAGGTTGCCGGAGACGGAGACGTCGTTCTGGCCGCCGGGACAGAGCACCTGGCTCACGGTCTTCGGGGACCTCGGATCGGAGATGTCGTAGACGGTGAAGCCGTCGTAGTTGCCGGCGAAGGCGTAGCGGCCCTGGAACGCCAGATCCGTGTTCGGGCCCCCGAGAGCGCCCTTGCCGACACTCGCGAGGTGTCTGATGTTCTCGCTGTGGACGATCTCGTCCACAGCCGGAATGTCGCCGTTCCTGATGGACGCGCGGGTGTCGGCCGCGAGTTCCTTCGACATCCGCTTCCCGTCGGGCGCGTCACCGGGGTCCGGTGTCGCGGCCGCCGGGCCGGCTGCCAGGAACGTGGCGAGCAGCCCGAAGGCCACCACTGCCACGCCCAGGGGTCTGCGCCGCGCGCGGGGTGGGTGCAACGACGTCACTGAGACCTCCTTCATGGTCCGTTCGGCGTCGAACGGTGCGTCAATTCCGCAGTATCGCCGTCTACATGTACATCTCAACAGTGATTAACGAAGATGTGTTCGCAGCCGGTGCCGCTTCGCTCCACCCCTGGAGGTCCTGTGTTCCACCATCGGATGACGGGCCGGGCCCGTTCGCAGCTCCTCGTCTCCGCGGCGGCGGCCGCGGCCCTGGCCCTCTCGGCCTGCGAGGCGGACGGTCCGGCCCCGGCGAAGGCGGACGCCGGCCCCTCCGTGGTCGCGCCCGGCCGACCGGGTGAGGCCGCCGGGACCCTCTCGGCGGAGGAGGCCGGGAAGGCCGGCCGCGAGGATTCCGCCCCCAACGCGGCCGACGTGCGCTTCGTCCGGATGATGATCGTTCACCACCGGCAGGCCCTGACCATGGCCGCGCTCGCGGAGAAGCACGCGGACTCGGCGGGCGTGCGGAGGATCGCCCGGCGGATCGCGGCGGCCCAGGGTCCCGAGATCGGGGCCATGGAGGGCTGGCTCGACCGGCGGGGCGGGGCACACGGGGAACAGGAGACGCACGGGCACGGCCACGGTTCGATGCCGGGCATGGCCACCGAGGCGGAGCTCGACCGGCTCTCCGCGGCCCGCGGGGACGCCTTCGACGAACTCTTCCTCAAACTGATGATCACCCACCATCAGGGCGCGGTGACGATGGCCACCACGGTCCTCAAGGAGGGGAACGACGTCCTGGTGGAGGAGATGACCACCGACATGAGCGCCCAGCAGACCGCCGAGATCGGCCGGATGCGGGACCTGTGACGCCCCGGCGGGCCGGCGCCCTCAGCCCTCGCGGAGCCGGCGCGCCTGGAGCGCGGCGGCCCGGAGCAGGCTGTCGAGCAGGCCCGGGAAGAGGGCGTCGAGGTCGTCCCGGCGGAGGCCGTTCATCTTGGCCGTCCCCCGGTAGCACTGCTGGATCACGCCGCTCTCGCGCAGCACCCGGAAGTGGTGCGTGGTCGTGGACTTGCTGATCGGAAGGCCGAAGAGCGAGCAGGACAACTCGTCCTCGGCGGCGGCCAGGCGCCGGACGATCCGCAACCGCATCGGGTCGGAGAGGGCGTGCAGCACGCCTTCGAGCCGGATCGCGTCCCGGGGCGGGTGGTCCAGCGTGCGGCTCGGGGGCGGGGCGGTCACGGCGGCTCCTCGGGGCGGGGCCCTTCATTGTACGAAGACCCTCGTAGTTTGACACATCCCGTACTACGATGCCTGGCGTACGAGTCGTTGCGACCGCCGATCCCACCCGGAGCCCGCCGTGAGCCGTCTGTTCACCCCCCTGACCCTGCGCTCGCTGACCGTCCCCAACCGCGTCTGGATGGCACCGATGTGCCAGTACTCCGCGGTGCACACCGGACCCGACGCGGGGATGCCGGGTGACTGGCACCTCACGCACTACGCCTCGCGCGCCGTGGGCGGCACCGGCCTCATCCTGGTCGAGGCCACGGCCGTCAGCCCCGAGGGCCGGATCAGCCCGGGAGACCTCGGCCTCTGGAACGACCGCCAGACGGAGGCATTCCGGCGCCTCACCGGACTCCTCAAGGACCAGGGCACGGTCCCCGGCATCCAGCTCGCGCACGCCGGGCGCAAGGCGTCGACGGCCCTGCCGTGGAAGGGCGGCGCCCCGCTCACCGCCGGCGAGGGCGGCTGGCGGCCCCTCGGGCCGAGCCCGCTGCCCTTCGACGAGGGACATCCGGTCCCCGCCGAGCTGTCGGTCCGGCAGATCGACGCCGTGGTGGGGCAGTTCGCCGACGCCGCACGGCGGGCCCTGGCCGCCGGCTTCCAGGTCGCCGAGGTGCACGGGGCGCACGGCTACCTCATCGGGGAGTTCCTGTCGCCGTACAGCAACCGGCGCACCGATGCCCACGGCGGCTCCTACGAGAACCGGACACGGCTCGCCCTGCGGGTGGTGGACGCGGTCCGCGAGGTGTGGCCGGACGACCTGCCCGTCCTGTTCCGCGTCTCGGCGACGGACTGGCTGGCGGAGAACGGGGCGGGCGAACAGGCCGGCTGGACGGTGGACGACACCGTACGGCTGGCCGCGGACCTCCGCGCACACGGAGTGGACCTTCTGGACGTCTCCAGCGGCGGCAACGCGCCCCGGGTCCGCATTCCCACGGGACCCGGCTACCAGGTGCCGTTCGCCGAGCGGGTCCGGACCCGGACCGGGATGCCGGTCGGGGCGGTCGGCGAGATCACCGCGGCGCACCAGGCGGAGGAGATCCTCGCCGCCGGCCGGGCCGACGCGGTGCTGCTGGGCCGGGAACTGCTCCGCGACCCCTACTTCGCCCGGCGCGCCGCGCGGGAGCTGGACGCCCCGCTCCCCGTCCCCGTTCCGTACCTGCGGGCGGGCTGACCTGGTACGGCGCCGTGGCGGAACGCCGTTGTCAGTGGGCCGGTGCAGACTGTGACCCACGCAACACGACCACGTTCCGGAGGTGCCGTGATGACCGACGTCCTGCTCGCCGTGGGGACCCGCAAAGGACTCTTCCTCGCCCGGCGGCGCGGCTCCGCCGGCGGGACGGCCGGGGAATGGGAGTTCGACGGCCCGCACTTCGCCGCACAGGCCGTCTACTCGGTCGGGATCGACCCGCGGCCCGGCGGCACTCCCCGGCTCCTGGTCGGCGGGGACAGCTCGCACTGGGGCCCGTCCGTCTTCCACTCCGACGATCTCGGCGCCACCTGGCGGGAGCCGGAACGTCCGGCCGTCCGCTTCCCGGAGGACACCGGAGCCTCCCTGGAGCGGGTCTGGCAGCTCCAGCCGGCCGGCCCGGCCGAGCCCGGCGTGGTCTACGCGGGCACCGAGCCGGCCGCGCTCTTCCGCTCGGAGGACGGCGGCGAGACCTTCGGGCTGGTCCGGCCCCTGTGGGAGCACCCCACGCGCGACCGGTGGGCACCGGGCGGCGGCGGGGAGGCCGTGCACACGGTCCTCACCGACCCGCGCGACCCGCGGGCGGTGACGGTCGCGGTATCCGCCGCCGGCGTCTTCCGCTCCCTGGACGGCGGTTCGAGCTGGGCCCCGTCGAACACCGGGATCTCGGCCGTCTTCCTGCCCGACCCCTACCCGGAGTTCGGGCAGTGCGTCCACAAGATCGCCCGCGACGCCGCCGACCCGGACCGGCTCTACCTGCAGAACCACTGGGGCGTCTACCGCAGCGACGACGCCGGCGCCCGGTGGACCCCCATCGGCGGCTCCCTGCCCTCGGACTTCGGCTTCCCGGTCGTGGCCCACCCCCGCCGCGGCGGCGTCGCCTACGTCTTCCCGCTCAACGCCGACGCGGACCGGGTGCCGGCCGGGCGCCGCTGCCGGGTCTACCGCACGGAGGACGCGGGTGAGAGCTGGGAACCGCTCGGCGCGGGCCTCCCCGAGGCAGCGCACTACGGCCCGGTGCTGCGGGATGCCCTGTGGACCGACGGCGCCGACCCGGCCGGGCTGTACTTCGGCAACCGCAACGGCGAGCTGTACGCGAGCGCGGACGAGGGCGAGAGCTGGCGCCAACTCGCCGCCCACTTCCCGGATGTGCTCTGTGTGCGTGCCGCCGTGATCGGCTGAGCCGGGTTGCCGGGACCGCCGACGAACCTGTGCGGGGAGCCAGTAGAGTGACCGTCCGTGGCTGCACGACCATTGAACGAAATCGTCGAACCGGACTGGGCCAAGGCGCTCGACCCGGTCGCCGGGCAGATCGCCGCGATGGGGGACTTCCTCCGTGCCGAGATCGCCGCCGGGCGCACGTACCTGCCCGCCGGACCGCATGTGCTGCGCGCCTTCCAGCAGCCCTTCGACGAGGTACGGGTCCTGATCGTGGGTCAGGACCCCTATCCCACGCCCGGACACGCCGTGGGGCTCAGCTTCTCGGTGGCACCCGAGGTCCGTCCGCTCCCCGGCAGCCTGGAGAACATCTTCCGGGAACTCCAGAGCGACCTCGGAGTCCCGCGGCCCTCCAACGGCGATCTGACCCCGTGGACCCGGCAGGGCGTGCTGCTCCTCAACCGGGCGCTCACCACCGCCCCGCGCAAGCCCGCCGCACACCGCGGCAAGGGCTGGGAAGCCGTCACCGAACAGGCCATCCGGGCCCTCGCCGAGCGGGGCCGCCCCCTGGTGGCCATCCTCTGGGGGCGGGACGCGCGGAACGTGCGCCCGCTGCTCGGCCCGCTCCCGGCCGTGGAGTCGGCGCACCCCTCCCCCATGTCCGCCGACCGCGGGTTCTTCGGCTCCCGTCCGTTCAGCCGCGCCAACGACCTCCTCGTACAGCAGGGCGGCCAACCGGTCGACTGGCGCCTGCCGTGAGGTGCGGCGCGGGGGCGGCGGGCCCGCTCCCGCGCACGGCGCGGCGGCAGGCACCCCCGGTCCGCGCACGGCGGCCGGTCCGGGGCTCGCGCCCGGCGGGCCACAGCGCCCCGGAGGGCCGCCCGGAGCCGCGGGCGCCCGGCATCCCCCGGCCGCGGCAGCGTCTCCTCCGGTGCCGCGCACGGAAGGCACCGGCGCCCGCAGCCCAGGGCGCGTCCGCCGCCGGCCGCCCACCGCTCTCCTCGGCGGGCGCACCCGGTCCTGCCGGGGCGGCCGGCCGGCGAGGAGACGGAGCATGAGCGGCTCCCGGGAGGCCGGCGGACGGAAGCACCGCGGCGGTGAGCGCCGCTGGGTCGTCGGAGTCGACTCCGGCGGCTCCGGACTGCGTGTGGCTCTCGCCCGTCCGGAGGACGGCGAGCGGGCCGGGGAGGCGATCGGGACCGAACCCGTGCGCACGGGGCCCCGGGGCATCGACGCCGGGCATCTGCTCGCCCTCCTGCTCCCCGCCGTACGGGAATTGCTGGCCCGGGCCGGAGAGGCCGGGCCACGGCGCGGAGGTGCCGTGGCCGCGGTGGCGGTGGGTGCCGCCGGGATGGCCACCCTGGGCGGTGATCTGCGGGCCCGGCTGCCGGGGGCCCTCGCCGCCGAACTGGGCGTCCGCCGGCTGGCGCTGGCAGCCGACGCCGTCACCGCCTACGCCGGAGCCCTCGGCCAGCGGGCGGGCGCGGTCGTCGCGGCGGGCACCGGCGTGATCGCCCTCGGGGCGGACCCGGACGCGTCACACGGCGCCGGGGACCACCTTCCCCTGGGACACCGGCTCTCCGGCGCTTCCCCGCACCCCGGTGCGCCCCGCGGCCACGGGGATCCGCCCGGCTCCGGTCCGGTCCGTGCCGCCCGGGGACCCGCCGGGCCCGCCGGGCCCGGCGGGCGCCCCGCCTCCCGTCCGTCCGCCCCTCCGGGAGCCCTCCCGGGCGCCGGCACGCCCCCGGAAGGGGCTCCGGTTTCCGGCGGATCTCCGGACCGCCCCGCTCCGGGCGGCGGTTGGCGGCGGGCCGACGGCTGGGGTCATCTGCTCGGCGACTGCGGTGGAGGCGCCTGGATCGGCCGGGCCGGCCTGGAGGCGGCTCTCCGGGCCCACGACGGGCGCCGGGGCGGCTCGGAGGCGCTGCTGGCCCGGCTGGAGGCGGTCTTCGGCCCGGCCGCCGGTCTTCCGGCCCAGCTCTATCCGCGGAGCGACCGCGCCGCCGTCCTCGCCTCGTTCGCGCCGGAGGTGGCCGCCTGCGCCGGGGAGGACCCGGTGGCGGCCGGCATCCTGCGGGACGCGGCCCGCGGCATCGCCGAGACGACGGCCGCTGTCTGCCCGCCCGCCACCGGCTGCCCGGTGGCCTTCACCGGCGGTCTCCTCGGGATGGGGCCGCTTCTGCTGGAGCCCTTCCGGGAGGAGCTGTCCCGGCTCGCGCCGCACGCGCGCCCGGTGAGCGCCGAGGGCGGCCCGCTCGACGGCGCTCTGCGGATCGCCGGCGAACTGGCCCGCGGCAGCCTGCGGCTTCCCGTCGACGGAAGCCTGCTCGCTCTCTGTCCGCACCCGCCCGCCCCCAGCTGACGTACTCCGAGTAACGCAACGAAGCGCCGGACGAATGTGGACGAAGAGCGCACAGCCGCACCCTCCCCGAACACCAAAGCCCTCCAAAGGGTTAACATGCGGCGCCATGAGCACCCCCACAGGGCCCGCACCGGGCCTGCCCGTACGAATGCCGCGTCCCCGCCAGCCCGGTCGGCACCGGAAACCGGAGCCGCTGGCGGCGCCGGAGGGTGCCCCCGCGCTGGTGCTGGCGGTGCCCGGCACGCCCGACGCGGCCTCCCGCAGCCTGGCGGAAGAGGTCGTCAGCATCGCCCGGTCCGAGCTGCCGGGCCTGCACGCCCACATCGGATACATCGACGGCGGTGACGACGAGTTCCCCGCACTGTCGTCCGTGCTCTCCCGGGCCGCGGCGGACCGTGCCGCCCGGCTGGCCCGCGCCACCGAGGCGGCCGAGAGCGCCGGGACGGAAGGAGGACGGATCCCCGCCATCGGCGAGGACGCCCCCGACGCCGTCGTGGTGCCGCTGCTCGCCGGCCCGGACAGCGCGCTCACCCGCCGCATCCGGCAGGCCGTCATGGACAGCCGGACGTCCGCCGAGCTGACCGAGGCGCTCGGCCCGCACCCCCTCCTGGCGGAAGCCCTGCACGTGCGGCTGTCGGAGGCCGGGCTCGCCCGCGCCGACCGGGCACGGCTGTTCACCGTCGCCACGGCCGCCGACGGCATCATCCTCGCCACCGTCGGCGGTGAGGACGCCGTGCAGGCCGCCGGCATCACCGGCATGCTCCTCGCCGCCCGTCTCGCGGTTCCGGTGCTCGCCGCCGCGCTGGACGTCGAGGGCTCCATCGGAAAGGCCGCGGAGGAGCTGCGGGGCGCCGGCTCGGCGCAGCTCGCGCTCGCGCCGTATCTGATCGGGCCCGAGCTCCCCGAGGGGCTGCTGGAGGCCGCCGCCGCCGAGGCGGGCTGCGCGTCGGGGGAGTCCCTGGGCTCCTATCCGGCGATCGGCAGGCTGGTGCTCTCGCAGTACGCGGCGGCCCTGGGCATCACACCGCAGCAGGCCCAGCCTCTGCGCTGACCGGCCGGGACACGGATGCCCCGCACGCGGGCGGCGTCCCGGTCCCGCAGTTCGAGGGGCGGCGGCCGTACGACGGCCCCGCCCTTCTCCGTGTCGCGGGTGCCCGCGGCCGGTGCGCCGACACGCCTTCCCGCTGCCGCCCCCGACCCCGCAGGCTCAGGAGGACGCCAGGGGCGCGCGCGGAGAGCAGCGCAGCGGAGCGGCGAGCGATGCGAGCGCCTCCTCCAGGCCGTGCAGGCAGGCGAGGGCGCGTTCGGCGCCCGGATGCCGTGGTGCTTCCACGGGGGCGGGCCGGGCGGCCGCGACCGCGGCTCCGGGGGTGACGAGCGCGGCCACCGCCGCCTCCACCCGACGGCAGGCGTCGGTCAGCCGGGTGTCGTGGGAGGCGGCCGGGTCGGCCGCGAGCTCCGTGAGGTCGCGCAGGTGGCCGGCGCACTCGTCGAGCAGGGCGACGATCCGGCGGGCCCGCTCCCTTCGGGCGGTGAACGGGTTGAGCGGGTGGAGGAGCGGGGCCACGGAGACCCGCACCCGGTCGAGCAGCGGTCCGAGCGCGTCGGCGTGCGGCGCCGGGTCCGCGTTCCCGTCACCGGCCAGGCGGCGGGACGCCTCCGCCGTGCACTGCCGGACGCACATCAGGGAGCGCTGGATCCAGGCGTCCGTGGAGGCGTGTGTGGTGACGGGGAGGACGACGGCCACGGCGAGCGCCACGGCCACCGCGCCGGCCAGCGTCTCGGCGACGCGCAGCGCGAGCAGCGCCTCGTCCAGCACGCCGAGCAGGCCGTAGAGAAGCCCCGCCATGACCGTCACGAAGAACATCATCCAGCTGTACGAGAGCGGTGCCGTGTAGAAGATCCCGAACACGCAGACGGCCACGAGGACGGCGCTCGGCGCGGGCTGGCCGTGCAGCGGTACGGCCGTGAACAGCCCCGCGGCGACACCCGTGACGGTGCCGACCACACGCCGCCAGCCGCGGACCAGGGTCTCACCGCGCGAAGCGGTGTTGACGAAGATCCACCAGACGGTGCCCACCGCCCAGTACCACCGCTCCTGCGAAAGCGCCTGGCCCGCGCCCAGGGCCAGCGCGCACGCCGCCGTGGCCTGGACCGCCTGCCGGGTCGTGGGGCGGCCCAGTCCTCGTCCGCCCTGCGGGGCGGGCAGCTCGGGCGGAGGGGTGCGCCGTTCGATCGGCCAGGCAGCGAACCGCACGGCTCCCGACACCGCGACGGACAGCAGCACGGCCGCGGACAGCTCCGGCAGCCGGCCCGGTACCGCGTCCAGGAACTGAACGGCGAAGAACATCATGAAGGCGAAGATGCCGAGGGCGTGCCCGCGCGGCCCCCAGCGCCGGGCGTAGACGCCGCCGAGGACGACCAGCAGGAACGCGCCGTCCCGGAGCACCGGGTCCTCCCGCAGGACGGTGGCCAGCGCGAGCACGGGCAGTCCGGCCGCCGGCAGCAGCGCGGTGGTGGCGGCCTGCCGCCGCACCGACGGGTCGGTCACGGTGAACAGCGCCAGCAGGGCCGCGAGACCGCCGGTGACCGCAGCCGGCAGCGGCAGTCCCGCGGCGACGGCCGCGGCGACGGACAGCCCGACGCCGAGCACGGCACGCGCCGCGGTCCGCAGCCGGTGCAGGCCCGGGTCGGGAGCCGGGGACAGGGTGCGGAGGACCGCGACGGCGGAGATGGGGCCGAGTCGGGGCACAGCGGGATCCTGCCTCTCGTCGTCGTCGGTTTCGCCGGGGGCGCGGTCCGCCCGGGGCGCGCGGCCGTGCGCGCCGGGGCAGGGAAAAGGCGCTGCGGGACCCGGAAGCGGCTTCCTTGCCGTCCGGCGCAGTCCATCGCAACGCCAGCTATGGAGCCATGAAAGCATCCGGTCGACCGCTGGCTCAAACGAACGGCCGGGCACTGTGCCATTGGTACAGTGCTCCCTGCCGATTTCGACCGGAAGGGGGCCGTTGGCCCATGCCGTCCCCACACGCCCGGGGAGCCGGCACGCCGGACGCGCTGGACGCACGCATCCTGGAACTGCTGCTGGAACAGCCCCGCACCAGCGTGCGTGAGTACGCCCGGATTCTCGGCGTGGCCCGCGGAACGCTCCAGGCCCGGCTGGAGCGCATGGAGCGCGACGGGCTGATCCGCGACGAGGGGCCGCGGCTGTCGTTCGCCGCACTCGGCCATCCCGTGCTGGCCTTTGTGCACATCGAGGTGACGCAGGGCCATCTGGTGGACGTCGGCGACGCCCTGGCGGAGATCCCGGAGATCATCGAGGCGTTCTCGGTCACCGGCGGAGGGGATCTGCTGACCCGTGTCGTCGCCCGCGACAACGGCCATCTGGAGGACGTCATCCAGCGGCTGATCCGGCTCCCGGGCGTCGTGCGGACCCGTACGGACGTCGCGTTGCGCGAGCGGGTGCCGTACCGGGCGCGCCCGCTGGTGGAGTCGCTGCGCCGGTCCGCGGACCGCGCGGGCTGACGCCCCGTCCGGGCACTCCGGCTCCTGCCGCCTGCCGGCCATGCCGCGAAGGCCGGGCGGGACGTCGCCCCGTGCCGGGCCGACACGCGGGACGCGCCGGGCCGCGCAGCACATCACCGCGCCCACAGAGCGCCGGTGCAGCGCCTCGAAGAGCCGCCGGGGGCACGCAACCGCCGCGGCGGGCCCGCCCCGTGGCCGTTCCGCGCCCTCCCCCGGTCTCCTCCTGCTCGCCGGAGGCTCCCCGCTCCTTCTCGCGGGGGCCGCGCCGGAGTACTTCACGGCAGATCACCGGCGCCCGGGCCGGAACACGGAGGGCGTCACGGAGCGGCCCCGGGGGCTCCGTCACACGGGGCGGGCCGGCCGCCCCTCCCGGCTCAGCCGAGGAAGGACAGCCGGACGGTGCGATCCGGGTTGTCGCGGTTGGTGTCGACCAGGCAGACCGACTGCCAGGTGCCCAGCTCCAGCCGCCCGCCGACCACCGGCAGCGTGGCGTGCGGCGGGACGAGGGCGGGGAGGACGTGGTCGCGGCCGTGCCCGGGACTGCCGTGCCGGTGCCGCCACCGGTCGTCCGCCGGCAGCAGGTCGTGCAGCGTGGCGAGCAGGTCGTCGTCGCTGCCCGCGCCGGTTTCGAGGATCGCGATCCCGGCGGTGGCGTGCGGTACGAAGATGTTGAGCAGACCGTCACGCCCGGAGGCCGAGGTCCGCAGGAACTCGACACAGGTCCCCGTCAGGTCGTGGACCGTCTCCGTGGAGCCGGTGGCGATGTCGATCGTGCGGGTGGTGAAGGCATCGGACATGCCCCCATCCTGGCCGACCGGGCCGGGAGGGGAAGACTCCGGGGCCCCATGGCGTTGCCGGAGCCATGACGGACAGAGGCACGCGGGACGCGCGGGACGTGGACGTGGCCGTCGTCGGCGCCGGTCAGGCCGGTCTGTCCGCCGCGTACCACCTGCGGCGCGCGGGCTGGGAACCGGGCCGCGGTGTCGCCCTTCTGGACCACTCCCCCGCGCCCGGCGGCGCCTGGCAGTTCCGGTGGCCCTCGCTCACGTACGGCAGGGTGCACGGCATGTACGACCTGCCGGGGCTGCCCCTGGTGAACGCTCCCGAGGACCGTCCGTCCTCCGAGGTCATCGGTGACTACTTCGCCCGCTACGAGCGGACGTTCGACCTGCGGGCGCGCCGGCCGGTGGACGTCACCTCCGTGTCGGAGGGACCCGGCGGACGGCTGCTGGTGCGCACCCGGGACGACGGCGACTGGTCGGCACGGGCACTGATCAACGCGACCGGCACCTGGGAACGCCCGTTCCTGCCTCACTGCCCGGGCGCGGAGACCTTCCGCGGCCGGCAGGTCCACACGGCCGGCTACCGGGGCCCCGAGGACTTCGCGGGCGAGCGGGTGGTCGTGGTCGGCGGCGGCACCTCCGCCGTCCAGCATCTGCTGGAGATCGCCGAAGTGGCCGCGGACACCGTCTGGGTGACCCGGCGCCCGCCGGTGTTCCGCGCCGGGCCGTTCGACGAGCGGCGCGGCCGGGAGGCCGTCGCCCTGGTCGACGAGCGCGTACGGGCCGGGCTGCCGCCGCGCAGCGTGGTCTCGGTGACCGGGCTGGTCATGAACGAGGCGGTGCGGCGCGGCCGGGAGAGCGGTGTCCTGGAGCGGCGGCCGATGTTCACCCGGATCACCCCGCGGGGCGTGGCCTGGGACGACGGCAGTACGGCCGCGGCCGACTCGATCGTCTGGGCCACCGGCTTCCGCGCGGCCCTCGGCCATCTCGCCCCGCTGCGCCTGCGCGAACCGGGCGGCGGCATCCGCCTGGAGGGCACGCGCGCGGTCCGCGACCCGCGGGTGCATCTGCTCGGCTACGGGCCGTCGGCCAGCACCGTCGGCGCCAACCGCTACGGGCGCGCGGCCGTCCGCGAGATCCGGCGGCTGCTGGAGTCGCCGGCGCGGGCCGCCGGCTGAGCGGCCCCGCCCCTCAGGGGCCGGCGGCCACCGGCGCGGCCGCGGCGTCCGGGCCGCTCGGGGCCGCGGGAGCGGGGCCGGCCGGACCGCTCCGGGCCGTGGACGCCGGTGCGCCGGGCGCGGCGGTGCCGCCGGCACGGGCCCCCTCCGCGGAGGCGGGGTCGGCGTCGGCACCGTCACCCGGTGCCGTCCCGGCGTTCTCGGTGTTCTCGGCGTCCCGGCGGACGAGGGCCGCGTAGCGCCCGCCCCGGGCCATGAGCTCCGGGTGCGTGCCGCGCTCCGCGATCCGCCCGCCGTCGAGGACCACGATCTGGTCCGCCTCGCGGATGGTGGACAGCCGGTGGGCGATGGTGATCGTCGTGCGGCGCGCGGAGAGTTCGTCGACCGCCCGCTGCACGGCCTGTTCGGTGTGGGTGTCCAGGGCGCTGGTGGCCTCGTCGAGGATGAGGACCGGCGGGTCGCGCAGGATCGTCCGGGCGATGGCCAGGCGCTGCTTCTCACCGCCGGAGAAGCGGTAGCCGCGTTCGCCGACGAGGGTGTCGTAGCCGTCCGGGAGGCTCTCGATGTGGTCGTGGATCTGGGCGGCCCGGGCGGCGTCCCGGATCTCCTCGTCGGTGGCCCCGGGCTTGGCGAACCGGAGGTTGTCGGCCACCGAGGCGTGGAAGAGGTACGTCTCCTGGGAGACCACGCCCACGGCCCGGGCGAGCGTGTCGAAGGAGAGGTCCCGGACATCGGTGCCGTCCAGCAGTACCCGGCCGCCCGTCACGTCGTACAGGCGCGGGACGAGACAGCCGAGAGTGCTCTTGCCCGAACCGGTGGGGCCGACCACCGCGAGGCTGCCGCCGGCCGGGACGGTGAGGTCGACGCCGGAGAGCGTCGGCTCGGCGCCGCCGTCCCGGTCGTAGTGGAAGTCGACGCCGTCGAAACGCACGTCACCGCGCACCCGCTCCAAGTGCACCGGCCGCTCGGGCTCGGTGATGTCCACCCGGAGATCGAGGTACTCGAAGATGCGCTGGAAGAGGGCGAGCGACGCCTGCAGCTGGACCCCGGTCGACAGCAGGCTGACCGTGGGGCGGAACAGACCCTGCTGGAGGGAGACGAAGGCCACGAGCGTGCCGATCGAGATCTGAGGTCCGCCCGCGCGCAGGGCCATCCCGGCGGCCCAGTAGATGACCGCGGGCATGGCGGCCATGACGACGCCGATGACGGCCATGCGCCAGCGGCCCGCCATACTGGAGCGGATCTCCAGCCGCGCCAGCCGTTCGGACTCGTCCGCGAACTGGTCCGCCAGGGAGTCCGCCCGCCCCATCGTCCGGCCGAGCAGGATGCCGCTGACGGAGAGGGACTCCGTGACCATCGCGGACATCGCCGCCATCTGCTTCTGCCGCTGCGCCGTGATCTTCTTCCGCTCCCGCCCGACCCGGCGGCTGATCCAGACGAAGAGCGGCAGCAGGAGCAGCGACACCGCGGTCAGCCGCCAGTCCAGGGCCAGCATGGCCACGACGGTGGCGACGACACTGGTGAGGTTGGAGACCAGCGAGGTGGCCGTGGAGGTGACGGTGGCCTGCATTCCGCCGATGTCGTTGGCGATGCGGGACTGGACCTCCCCGGTGCGGGTGCGGGTGAAGAAGGCGAGCGGCATGCGCTGCAGCCGGTCGTAGACGGCGGTGCGCAGGTCGTGCATCACCCGCTGGCCGACGGTGGTCGAGATCAGCGTCTGGAGCACGCCGAAGACGCCTCCGGCCACGGCGGCGGCCAGCATGCCGAGGGCCAGCAGGCTCAGCAGGCCCGTCCGTCCCTCGGGGATCGCGGTGTCGAGGATCTCGCGCAGCATGAACGGCGTCGCCACGGAGACCAGCGAGGCGGCGCCGACGAGCAGCCCGACGAGCGCCAGCCGGCCCCGGTACGGGCGGAACAGGCGCAGGACGCGCCGCAATTCGACCGGGCGCTCCGCGTCGGGCACCGGCGGAGTCCACGGGCCGTCGGGTCCGGTGTTCAGGTCGTGATGGCGCATGGATTCCTTCGCGATGCTGGTGTTCCGGCCGGCGGGGCCTCCGCGGACGGTCGGGCGCCGGTCCCGGGGACGGGCCCGTGGACGGGTTCCGGAGCCCGGCCGGCCGGAGCCGCGGCCGGGAGCCGGGCCCGTCAGCCCTTCAGGTGGTTCCTCTCCCCCATCACCACGACCGGATCCGCCTCGGGGTCGAGCGTGCGCAGCAGATACTCCATCCCGGTCTTCGGAAGGCTGACGCAGCCGGAAGTGCCGCTGCCGTGGTCGAGGTGCAGCCAGATGTAGCCGCCCTTGTCCTCGCCCTCGGGGCGGTTCGGGTCGTTCGGAGGGGTGCCCTTCACCCGGTTGTAGTCGACGGCGATGACGTAGTCGAAGTCGTGCCAGTGCGTCTTCGCCCAGGAGCGGGGGGCGGCGAAGGCCGCGGAACGGGTGTACGGGAGTTTCGCGCCGGGGTCGGCCAGCACCCCGCCGGCGTCGGAGAGGGTGAACACCCCGGACGGGCTGCGCTTGTCGCCCGCCCGGTGGTCCGTCGTCCAGCCGCGCTTGCCGTTGTGGGCGGGCCAGGCGCGGGTGCGCCGCCAGGTGTCTCCCGTCCGGGTGTACAGCACGGCCTCGGCATCGGCGGAGTCCCGGCCCTCGCCGTAGACGACGACGGCCTGCCGGGAGGTCTGCGGGATCCGGGCCCGGAGCCGGTCCCCGACACCGGGCAGCCGGGCCGGGCCGGCCGTGGGTGAGGCGTGGCGGGCCGGACGCTCCCCGTCCGCGCGCGGGGCGGCGTCGCCCGCCGCGCCGCAGCCGGTGAGAAGGGCGGCGGCCGCCAGGACCGCGGCCGCTGTCCGCTGGATACCGGTGATGCGCATGGATCCATCGTCGCACCCGCCGGAAAACCGGTTGATGCGGAGCGGTCGCGAACGCGAGTCTTGCCACGCTTCCCCGCCCGCCGACACCAATCCCTGGGACGTCATGCAGATCCACGATCTTCCGTACACCGACCCGGGCACCCCGGACGTACGGTCCGGTGGGCGATTCCTGCTGTGGCTCGGCGGGCGGCAGTTGGGCGGGCAGCTCAAGGCCCTCGGGTGGGGCACGCTGCACATGGCCGGGCTCGCGGCGGTCCCCCTGGTGGTGGGTTTCGCCGTGCAGGCCGTGGTCGACCGCTCCGGCGGGCGGCTGGCGCTCGCCGGCGGCCTCATCGCGCTGCTCGGTACGGTGATCGCGGTGGCCGACACCATGCTGCACCGGGCCGCGGTCACCAACTGGATCACCGCGGCCGCGCGGGTGCAGCAGCTGCTCGCCCGCAAGACCGCCGAGCTGGGCTCCACCCTGACCCGGAGGGTGGCGGCGGGTGAGATCACCGCGGTGTCGACCGGTGACGTGGAGAAGATCGGCTGGTTCGTGGAGGCCCTCTCCCGCTTCACCGCGGCCGCTGTCACGACGGTGGGCGTCTGCGCGGTGCTGCTCGTGGCCCAGCCGTCCCTGGGCCTGGTCGTGGCCGCCGGCGTGCCGCTGCTGGTGCTGGCCGTGCTGCCGCTGCTGCCGCCCGCCACCCGCCGTGCCGACGCGCAGCGGGCCAGGGCGGGCCGCGCCACGGAGCTGGCCTCGGACACCGTGGCCGGGCTGCGGGTGCTGCGCGGCATCGGCGGCGAGGAGCTGTTCCTGGACCGCTACCGGCGGGCCTCCCAGGAGGTGCGGAGCGCCGCCGTGCGCAGCGCCCGCATGTGGGCGCTCATCAGCGCGGTGCAGGTGTTCCTGCCGGGGCTGCTGCTGATCGGGGTGGTCTGGTACGGCGTCGCACTGGCCCGCGAGGGACGCATCCCGCTCGGCGAACTGGTCGCCGTGTACGGCGCGGTGACCTTCCTGCTGTTCCCGCTCCGGCATTTCGAGGAGATCGCGATGGCGTACTCCTTCTCCAAGCCGTCGGCGAAGCGCGCGGCGCGCGTGCTGTCGCTGCGCCGGACCTCTCCGGCCGGGCCGGACTCCGCGTCCGGCGGCAGCGGAGGAGGGGGCGGCACCGGCCGGCCGCTCACGGGGGACCTGTACGACCCGGTGAGCGGGTTGCACGCGCCGGCCGGGCTGCTGACCGTCGCCGTCTGCGGTGACCCGGACGCGGCCGGACGGCTCGCCGACCGGCTCGGCGGGCACGCCCCCCAGCGGGAGGAGGAGCCGGACCGGCCGTCCGTCCTGCTCGGCGGGGCACCCCTCGACGAGGTTCCGCTGGAGGAGGCCAGGGCGGCCGTCCTCGTCCAGGACAAGGACCCGGTGCTGCTGTCCGGCACCCTCCGGGAACTCCTCGACGTCCCGTCGCGGGGGACGGTCGCAGCCGCGGACGCGCTGGACGCCGCCCAGTGCGGCGACGTCCTGACCGCGCTCGCCCAGGGCACGGACGGCGGCTCCGGGGATCCGCGGGAGACGCGGATCACCGAGCGCGGGCGGTCGCTCTCCGGCGGACAGCGGCAGCGGCTGGCGCTGGCGCGCTCGCTCGTGACGGACCCGGAGGTACTGGTGCTGGACGAGCCGACGAGCGCCGTCGACTCGCACACCGAGGCACGGATCGCCGACGGGCTGCGGAGGCTGCGGGCCGGCCGCACGACGGTCGTGCTCTCCTCCAGCCCGCTGCTGCTGGACCGGGCCGACCGGGTGGTGTTCCTGCCCGGCGGGGAGGCGGCCGCGGCGGGCACCCACCGGGAACTGCTGCGCACCCACGCCGGATACCGGGCCGTCGTCACCCGCGGCGCGGAGGAGGAGCCGCGGCACGCGACCGCGGCGCATCACCGGACGGGCCCGGCGGCACCGGCCGCCCGGGCGGGGATCGAGGAGACGGCATGATCGGCGTGGCACCCCCGGCGTACGACCCGGCGGCACCGGAGTCGGCGACCACCCTGCCGGTCGGCTCGCCCGCGACCGTCCGCGGCTATGTGCGGGAGCTGCTGCGGCGGCACCGCCGGGCCTTCGCCCTGCTGGTGGCGGTCAACGCCGTCGCGGTGACCGCCTCCATGGTGGGCCCGTACCTGCTGGGCGGCCTGGTCGAGGAACTCGCCGCCGGCGGGGGCGTCGATCTGCCGCGCACCGTCGCGCTGTTCACGGTGGCGCTCGCCGTGCAGACCGTCTTCGTGCGGTCGGTACGGCTGCGCGGCGCGGTCCTCGGTGAGCGGATGCTGGCGGATCTGCGCGAGGACTTCCTCGTCCGCTCGGTGGCCCTGCCTCCCGGCGTGTTGGAACGGGCCGGGACCGGGGACCTGCTCTCCCGGATCAGCACCGACATCGACCGCCTGGCCGAGGCCATGCGCGAGGCCGTGCCCCAGCTGTGCATCGGCGTGGTGTGGGCGGGGCTGCTGCTGACCGGGATGGCGGTGACCGCTCCCCCGCTGGCCTTGGCCGTGCTCGTGGCGCTGCCCGTTCTCCTCGCCGGCTGCCGCTGGTACTACCGCCGGGCGCCCGCCGCGTACCGCGCGGAGGCCGCCGGGTACGCGGCGGTGGCCGCGGTGCTCGCCGAGACCGTGGACGCGGGCCGGACCATCGAGGCGCACCGCCTGGGGCCCCGCCGGATCGCGCTCTCGGACCGGCGGGTCAAGGAATGGACGGCGTGGGAACGGTACACGCTCTGGCTGCGGTCCGTGCTGTTCCCCGTGATCAACGCCTCGCACCTGACGATCCTCGGGGCCGCTCTGATGATCGGGGGCGTCGGTGTCCTGAACGGCTGGATGACCGTCGGCGCCCTCACGACCGGTGCGCTGCTCGCCCAGATGCTGACCGAGCCGGTGGGGCTGATCCTGCGCTGGTACGACGAGCTCCAGGTGGCGCAGGTGTCCCTCGCCCGGCTGGTCGGCGTCCGGGAGATCGAGGAGGGTGCCGGGGACGGCCGGGTGGCCCCGGACGGGCTGGACGTCCGGGCGGAGGAGGTCCGGTTCGGCTACCACCAGCACGGTGACGTGCTGCACGGGGTCTCCCTGGACATCCGCCCGGGGACCCGGCTGGCGCTCGTGGGGCCGTCCGGCGCCGGCAAGTCCACGCTCGGCCGGCTTCTCGCGGGGATCTACGCGCCCCGGTCCGGTGCGGTGACGCTCGGCGGCGCCGAGCTGGCGCGGATGCCCGCCGAGCGGGTGCGCGCGCATGTGGCCCTCGTCAACCAGGAGCACCACGTGTTCGTGGGGTCGCTGCGGGACAATCTGCTGCTGGCCCGTACCGGCGCCGGCGACGCGGAGCTGTGGGCGGCTCTCGGTGCCGTGGACGCCGCGGACTGGGCGAGGGCCCTCGACGACGGCCTGGACACGGAGGTGGGCTCCGGCGGACTGGCACTGACCCCGGCGCAGGCACAGCAGGTCGCCCTGGCGCGGCTGGTCCTGGCCGATCCGCACACCCTGGTGCTGGACGAGGCCACCTCGCTGCTGGACCCGCGGGCGGCGCGGCACCTGGAGCGCTCGCTGGCACGGGTCCTGGACGGCCGTACGGTCGTGGCCATCGCGCACCGGCTGCACACGGCCCACGACGCCGATGTCATCGCGGTCGTGGAGGACGGCCGGATCACCGAGCTGGGCAGCCATGACGAACTGGTGGCGGCGGGCGGGCCGTACGCCGCCCTCTGGCGCTCCTGGCACGGCTGAGGATCTCCCCGGGCCCGTGCCCCCCGGGCCCCGTGGGCCGGAGCCCGGGGGACGGGGCACGGACGTCAGATGACGCCGAGGGCGCCCAGCCCGCCGATGCCGCCGAGCAGCATGAAGACGGGCATGAGGACCTTGAGTTCCACCCAGCTCCCGGCCCGGAAGCGCATCGCCTTCGGCGGCCCGACGGGGTACCAGCGCTTGTTCCCGACCGGTATCGGCCACAGCACGGGGCAGCCGGAGACGGTGATCGCGTCGCCCGCGCAGTGCACCAGTGAGCCCAGGACGATCGGCAGACCGAGCCACAGGTATTCCTGGCCGGGTGCGCTGAACAGCCAGTCGGCGCCGCTGCCCGGCTTGTTCAGCACATCCGCCAGGATCCAGGCGCTGGTCGCCCCCAGGAGCCAGACCAGCACATCGCTGGAGACCCGGGCGGCCCGCCACAACAGCCCCTCGACGGCGAGCACGAGGTGAATGAAGAGAATGGCCAGGACCGCCCAGCGGCCGCCGGTCATCGCCAGTACGGAGACCCCGGTCCCGACGAGCACGGCCCACAACCACGTGTGGGTGAGCGTGCGGTGGCCGCCGGTGCGCCGCGGGTCGCCCTGCTTCTTCGTCGCCTTGTAGACAGCGGAGGACAGTCGGTCGACGACCTCGCAGAGGGTGCGCGAGACCGGTCCGAAGGCCCGGGATATGGTCGCCGACTTGTGGTCGAGATCGGGGGCGAGGGCGGCGCCCGCGCAGATCAGCGCGCCGACGACCAGCACCGGCCACGGCATGGGCCGGTCCGCGGCCGCCGCGGCGGCGCCGACCCCCAGCCAGGCCGCCGCTCCGGACAGTGAGTGCGCCGGTCCCATCATCTGGTGGCCCGCCCCCCGTTTTCTCTTGTGGTCGTCTGTGGCCGCACGTTGGTGCCCCGTCGGCACACCAGCCTAGCCGCAATGATCTTCGACCCTCCGGCCGGTTCCCCGATCCGGTACCGGAGCAGGCAGTATGGGGGGTGTGACCACCCTTATCGATCACCTGCCGAGCGACGCCGACCCCGATGCCCTGTTCGAGTCCTTCTCGGCCTGGTCCGAGGAGAGGGGGATCTCCCTCTATCCCGCCCAGGAAGAGGCGCTGATCGAGGTGGTCTCCGGGGCGAACGTCATCCTCTCCACACCGACCGGCTCGGGGAAGAGCCTGGTCGCCGCCGGGGCGCACTTCGCCGCGCTCGCCCGGGACGAGGTCACCTTCTACACCGCCCCGATCAAGGCACTGGTCTCCGAGAAGTTCTTCGACCTGTGCAAGCTGTTCGGCACCGAGAACGTGGGCATGCTGACCGGCGACGCCTCGGTGAACGCCGACGCCCCCGTCATCTGCTGCACCGCCGAGGTGCTCGCCTCCATCGCCCTGCGCGACGGCAAGGACGCCGACATCGGCCAGGTCGTGATGGACGAGTTCCACTTCTACGCCGAGCCCGACCGCGGCTGGGCCTGGCAGATCCCGCTGCTGGAGCTGCCGCAGGCGCAGTTCATCCTGATGTCGGCGACCCTCGGCGACGTCTCGCGCTTCGAGGAGGACCTGACCCGGCGCACGGGCCGGCCCACCGCCGTCGTCCGCTCCGCGACCCGGCCCGTGCCACTGTCGTACGAGTACCGCACGACTCCGCTGACGGAGACGCTCACCGAACTGCTGGAGACCCATCAGGCGCCCGTGTACATCGTGCACTTCACCCAGGCGGCGGCGGTGGAGCGGGCCCAGGCGCTGATGAGCATCAACATGTGCTCGCGCGCCGAGAAGGACGAGATCGCCAAGCTGATCGGCAATTTCCGGTTCACCACCCGCTTCGGGCGCAATCTCTCGCGCTACGTCCGGCACGGGATCGGCGTGCACCACGCGGGCATGCTGCCCAAGTACCGGCGTCTGGTGGAGCGGCTGGCGCAGGCCGGCCTGCTCAAGGTCATCTGCGGCACGGACACGCTCGGCGTGGGCGTCAATGTGCCGATCCGGACCGTGCTGTTCACAGCCCTGACCAAGTACGACGGGCAGCGGGTGCGGACCCTGCGGGCACGGGAGTTCCACCAGATCGCCGGCCGGGCCGGCCGGGCCGGTTTCGACACCGCCGGCTTCGTCGTGGCCCAGGCCCCCGAGCACGTCATCGAGAACGAGAAGGCGCTCGCCAAGGCGGGTGACGATCCCAAGAAGCGGCGGAAGGTGGTCCGGAAGAAGGCTCCCGAGGGTTTCGTCTCCTGGGGGCAGAACACCTTCGAGAAGCTGATCGCCTCCGAGCCGGAGCCGCTGACCTCGCGGTTCCGGGTCACGCACACCATGCTGCTGTCGGTGATCGCCCGGCCGGGCAACGCCTTCGAGGCCATGCGCCGGCTGCTGGAGGACAACCACGAACCCCGCAAGAACCAGCTGCGGCACATCCGTCGCGCCATCGCCATCTACCGCTCCCTGCTGGACGGCGGTGTCGTCGAGCGGCTCGACGAGCCCGACGAGCAGGGCCGGATCGTCCGGCTGACCGTCGACCTCCAGCAGGATTTCGCCCTCAGTCAGCCGCTCTCCACCTTCGCGCTGGCCGCCTTCGACCTGCTCGACCCGGAATCCCCGTCCTACGCCCTGGACATGGTGTCGGTCGTGGAGTCCACGCTCGACGATCCGCGGCAGATCCTCGCCGCCCAGCAGAACAAGGCCCGCGGAGAGGCCGTCCAGCAGATGAAGGCCGACGGGGTGGAGTACGAGGAGCGGATGGAGCGGCTCCAGGACGTCACCTACCCCAGGCCGCTGGAGGAGGTGCTCTTCCACGCCTACAACGTCTACCGCAGGAGTCACCCCTGGGTGGGCGACCATCCGCTGTCCCCCAAGTCGGTCATCCGGGACATGTACGAACGGGCGATGACCTTCACGGAGTTCACCGCCTTCTACGAGCTGGCCCGGACCGAGGGCATCGTGCTGCGGTACCTCGCGAGCGCCTACAAGGCGCTGGAGCACACCGTGCCGGACGACCTCAAGTCCGACGAGTTCCAGGACCTCACCGCCTGGCTGGGCGAGATGGTCCGGCAGGTCGACTCCAGCCTCCTCGACGAGTGGGAGCAGCTGGCCAACCCCGAGGTGGAGACGGCGGAGGAAGCCCAGGAGCGGGCGGACCAGGTCAAGCCGGTCACCACGAACGCACGCGCCTTCCGGGTCCTGGTCCGCAACGCGATGTTCCGGCGGGTGGAACTCGCCGCCATCGGGAAATACGCGGAACTCGGCGAACTGGACGCCGAGTCCGGCTGGGACGCGGACGCCTGGGCCGACGCGATGGAGGCGTACTGGGACGAGTACGACGACCTGGGCACCGGCCCGGACGCACGCGGCCCGAAACTGCTGCGCATCGAGGAGGACACCGAACACGGCCTGTGGAAGGTCCGGCAGACCTTCGCCGACCCGGACGGCGACCACGACTGGGGCATCGGTGCGGAGGTGGACCTCGCGGCCTCCGACGAGGAGGGTCGCGCGGTGGTCCGGCTCACGGACGTGGGTCAGTTGTAGCGCCGGATTCCTCCGGGGGAACATGGGAGTCCGTCCTCTCGGTGTCGGTGGTGCCGGTACGGGCGGTGCGCGGCCCGGGCGGCCCGCGTCCACGGCGGGCCACGCGGCTGATCCGGGTCGCACGGCTGGTCCGGGCCACGCGGGGAGAGCCAACGGGCCCCGGCGGGCCGGGGCCGGCCCGACGCCCCGGGAGCGGCCGGAGGGGACCGGGAGCGGCCGCACCCGGGTCCGGTGCTCAGCCCGACCGCGAGCGGTGCAGCCGGCGCCGGAGTCCGCGGGATCCCGGTTTCCCGGCGGGCCCCGGCCTGTCCGTCCGCCCGGTGGGCCGTTCCGAGCCGGAGGAGCGGATTCGCCCCGGGCGCACGCCGGTTCCGGTGGCGGGCTCCGCTCCCGGGTCCTCCCGGCCGGTCCCGGGCGCCGGCTCCGGGGAACACCGCGGGCGGGGCGGTCCGGCCTCACCCGGACGGGGAGCCGGGTGCTCCGCCCGCGCCTCGTCCAGGCAGAGCGCCAGGCTGATCCGGTGCCAGAGGATCTCGTCCGGGTCGTCCGCGGTGAGCAGCGGCTCCACCAGTGGCCGGGAGGACGGGGGCTCGCCCTTCGCCGGCAGCAGTGATGCCCTCAGACGGCGCAGGTGGGCCCGTTCGTAGGGGTCGTCGACGACCTCCGCCAGCTGGTCTGTTCCGAGCACGGCTGCCGCTACCGCGGCCCGTTCCCAGGCATTCTCCGCCTCCCGGGCCAGCTGGGCGACGCGCCGGCTCCGCCAGTTGCGGGCCCGCCAGTCCTCACCGGCGTCCAGCAGTTTCCGGAGGTTCCGGGGGGTGCTCCCGGTGAGCAGAGCGGGCTCCCGTTCGGCGAACTTCCGCAGTTCCGCCACCGGGTAGAGCCAGACAAGGGCGCGGTAGCGATTGACGTAGAACGCCACGGGGCTGAAGCAGCCCGCCCTGGCCAGCCGTGTGAAGCGCGCCGGGCCGATTCCCATGAGGGCGGCGCCTTCGGTCGCCGCCACGCACCGTACCCGCTCCCGGAGAGCATCCGGGAAGCCCCCGGCGGACCGGAGGTGCTCCACCTCGGCCACCGGGACCCTGCGCCGCCCTTCCGGACCCGCAACGGTCCGCACCACCCCGAGCCGCACGCCGAGCTCCAACTCGCCCGGTTTCAGCCCGAGCCGCGTCGCGGCGCCGCGAAGAGCGAGCGTTCCTTCCGTGCCGCTCCGCCGTGCCCGCCGCCGTCCGTCCCCCGCCTGCGCCGCCATGGACTCCCCACCTCGCTCCGTCACCACTTCATGACTCATGGTGACGACCGTAGCGCGGGCGGCGGACATGCCGCTCGGCCTGTGGATAACTCGGCGCGGACCCTGCGGACCGGAGGCGGTGCCCGGCGGCGGGCCGTTCAGCCGTCCGGTCCCCCGCGCTCGCGCGGCGCCACGCCCAGGTGCTCGCCCACCCGGTTGACCAACAGCGTCATCTCGTAGGCGACTTGTCCGATGTCGGCCCCGGCCGCGGTGAGGACGCACAGGCAGCTTCCGTCGCCGGCCGCCGTCACGAACAGCACGCCGTCGTCGAACTCGACCATGGTCTGCCGGACCCGGCCGGCCGCGAAGCGGTGGGCGGACCCCTTGGCGAGACTGTGGAGACCGGAGCAGACGGCGGCCAGGTGCTCGGCGTCCTCGCGGCCCAGTTCCTCGCTCGCCGCCGTCACCAGGCCGTCATTGGACAGGATCAACCCGTGCCTCACGTAGGCCAATCGCTTCGTCAGGTCGTTCAGCAGCCAGTCGAGCCCTTTGCTGAGCGCCATTCCTGCCTCCCCGTCGGCGATTCGCCTCGACTGCCGCCAGCCTGTCCCACCTCGGCCACGGGGGCAAGACAGCCCCCGGCCACCCACCGCACGCTGTGTGCCATTCCCGGCGGAACCGGGAGAGATCCGGGGCGGAATCACGGACATCGCCGCAGCATCCGCGGCGCGGACGCCCGAGAGCAGCCGGCGCGGACGGTGCGGGCCGCCCGGAAGCCGGCGCGGGCGAGGTCAGCCCGCGGTGCCCGGCGGGACAGGCGACGGCGGCGGCCCCGGTCGGCGGACACCGCCGAGGCGGCCCGCCAGCCGCTCCGTCTCGGCGGCCACCACGCCCGGGTCGGCCTCACCGGTCCCCAGCACGGCGAGACACGCGTCCCGGCCCGCGGCGGCGACGAACAGCCAGCCGCCGGCCTCGAGTTCCACCATGGTGCGGCGGCCGCTGCCCGCCCCGAGACGGCGCCCCGCGTCGGTGGCGACGCGGTGGAAGCCGGCGGCCACGGAGGCGAGACGGCGGGCGTCCGCCCGGCTGAGCCCCCGCGACGATCCGATCTCCGGGCCCGCTGCGGACAGCAGGACCGCGTACCGCACTCCGGGCACCCGGTCGACCAACTCGTCCAGCAGTCCGCCGAGGCCGCCGTCCGGGCGCCAACCCGCACCGTTCCCGTAGGCGTCGCCCATGGCCGTGCTCCTCACTCCCCCGGCAGCGCGGCGGGCGCGGCAGGCGTGGGCGCACGGGCCGGCTGCTCATATCCCTGGGTGGGGCACGCTACCGCGGCCTGCGGGCGGCGCTCCGGACGATTACGGAGGTCGGCAGCATCTGAGCAGTCTTCCTTCACATGCGATCGGAATTCCCCCATATCTGCCCGGCACCGCACTTCCCCCAACACGGCACCAGCTGCCGGGACATGGCCGGAAGGCACCCGCGGGCTCCGCGCAGTGCCTCAGGAGGACCGGTCGCTCCGCGGGCCGCGGGCACGCTGGGTAGAGGACCAGGGAACAGGACCGGGTGAGGGAAGGGGCGTTGGCCATGTGGCGCAGGTTCCGCGGACTGGTGGCGCGGAGGAGCGGCCCGGGGACCCCGCCGGCCGCCGCGGGCAGGCCGCACAACCTGTTCGAGGCCGCCGCCTATGTGGCGGCGGGCGCCGAGAACGACGACGACCGCGCCGCCGAGGCGGCCGACTGGGTCTCCCCGGAGGCTCTGTCCTTCGGCGTGGCGGAACTGGCGGGCAGGGCGGTCGTCGCCCTCGCCCGGGAACGCGGGGAGTCCCCGCACCGGGTGGCGCGCGCCCTGCTCGGCCTCCCCGGGGAGTGAAGCCCCGGCGGCCGACCGCCCCGAGGTGGTCCCGGTCTCTCGACGCCGGGGTTACCCACTGGTTAGGGTTCGCGCACCGACGACCTGGTGGGAGGCTGCCGTGACCGCGACGGAGGAGACCGCGACGGGTGAGGACGCGCTGTTCGTCCTGACCGCCGTGCTGCTCACGCCCGCCCGTTTCCCGAGCGTGCTCGGCGACGACTACCCGGAGGTCTGCGCGGCACTGGGCCTCGCCCCCGGCGAAGAGGGGTACGGGCTGGTACTCGGGCAGGACGGCGGCGGCGCCCGCTGGACGGTGGCCATCGACGACGTGTCACTCGTCGCCTGCGCCCTCGCCGCCTGGGACTGCGGCATGGAGTACGACCTGTCGCCCGACGAGCGCAGCGTCGTGAGCGTGCTGCCCGGCTGGCCGCTGGCGGTGGCCGTCTCCGCGCCCGGGATCCCCGCGCCGCACGACCCGCCGCCGGACCCGGAGAGCGGACGGCGGCCGCTGGCCCCGCCGGACGCGGAGACCTGGGGGCCGGCCCAGCGCAGACTGGGCGCGGACGAGATCGCCCTGCGGTGGGCGGTCTGGCGGGAACAGTACGAGGGCGCGGAGGAGCCCGCCGGGGACGGCACCGCGGAGGCCGCCACCGGGACGGGGAGCGGGCCGGCCGAGCCGTCGAACGAGGGCGTACGGCGGGTGCTCCGGGAAGCGCACGCCTATGTGGAGTCGCCTCCGCCGCCCGGCCGGGTCCGTTCCGCCTTCGCCTCGGACGGGGCCAGGACGCTGCGGGCCGACGGGCCGGGCTGGAGCCTGGTGGCGCGGACCGACGACATGGCGTTCGTCCTGCTCGACGACATGCCGGGGGATGTGATCCCGGTGGGACGCGGCCCCAGGCTGCCCGGGCTGCTCCAGGCGCTGGACGCCATGGCGGCCAAGCCGGTCTGAGGCGGCGCACGCGGCGCCCGGGCGGGGTGCCCGCCGACGGCGAGCGGAGCACACCGGGCTCCGCGCCGCGGGCCAACCCCACGGCGGGGCCCGGCCGTTGAAAGCGGCAGGGCACACTCGGCCGGCCCGCCCGATGTGGCCCGCGCCCATGGTTCCGTGCGGCAGGAACCCGCAGGATGTGGCGCGCCGCCCCGTCCCGCGGAGAAACCTGGAGGACCCCCATGCGTCCGCGTCGCAGAGCCGCCTCTCTTCTGCCCCTGGGCCTGCTCGCCGCGCTCGTCGCCGGCCCCGCCCACGCCTCCCCGCCCGCCGCCGCGGCGTCCGGTGAGGGAGGCGGGCACTGCGCCCGGCTGGCCCGGCTCGCCGTACCGGGCGCCGAGCACCAGGAGTCGGCCTGTCTGCCCGGGCTGACGACGGCGCACCTCGCCGGCACCCGCTACACCGACACCGCGGACCAGGCGGGCCTCGCCGCGCGGGGCACCGTCACCCCGGGTGGTGTCCCCGGCATCCAGATCGACGGCTACTTCCCCGACGGTTCGCGGATGAACAACACCCACGGCTGGCGGCACGACGCCCAGTTCGTGATCCGGCTGCCCGACGACTGGAACGGCGGCCTGGTGGTGACGGGAGCCCCCGGCACCCGCAAGCAGTACGCGACCGACGCCATCATCGGCGACCACGTCCTGGCCCGGGGTTTCGCCTACGCGGCGACCGACAAGGGCAACAGCGGGCCCGACTTCTACACCGACGGCAGGCGGCCCGGCGACGCGATGGCCGAGTGGCACCGCCGCACCACGGAGCTGGCCCGGGCCGCGCGCCGGGTCGTCGCCCAGCGCTACGGGCACGCCCCGCGGCGCACCTACGTGACGGGCATCTCCAATGGGGGCTACCTCACCCGCTGGCAGCTGGAGAACCACCCCGAGCTGTACGACGGCGGCGTGGACTGGGAGGGCACCCTCTGGACGGCCGAGGGCCCCCATCCGCTGACCTCCCTGCCCACGGCGGTGGCTCACGGCGCGGGCTCCGCCTCCGGTGCGGACATGGCGGCGGCCGGCTTCACGCCCGCCACCGAGTTCCTCTGGCCGTACCACCAGCGGGCGTACTGGGGCGTGACGCAGAAGATCTACCGCGCGGAACTCGATCCCTCCTACGACCCGGGGTGTCCGGGGGCGTCCGCCGGTTCGACGGCGGGCGAGATCCTGGCGCCCTGCGCGTCCGACGCGGAGTACGACTACGCCGCCCGCCCCGCGTCCGTGCACCGCGCCGTCGGGCGGATCGGGCTCACCGGGCGGATCGGCAGGCCCCTGATCACCCTGCACGGCGATCTGGACGCACTGCTGCCGGTCTCGGCCGATTCGGACGTCTACCACCGGATGGTCACGGAGCGCGGGCGGCAGCGGCTGCACCGCTACTACACGGTGGAGGGCGGCACCCATGTCGACGGCCTGTACGACAGCCACCCGGACCGCCTGCGGCCGATCCTGCCCTGCTACCGGGCGGCCCTGACGGCACTCACCGACTGGGTGGAGCGCGGCACGGCGCCGCCGGCGGACCGGGTGCTGCCCCGGCCGGCGGGCGGCGACCCCGTCAACAGCTGTTCGCTGCGCGGTTGACGGCGCCGCCCGGCGTCCCGCGCGTCCTCGTCCCCGCCGCGCGCGTGCGCGGCTCCGTGCCGCCCGTTCCGTCCCCGCGGAACGGGCGGCCCCGTGCCGCGGGCTCCGCCCGGGACGGTGCCGGCGGCCGGGTCAGCGGCCCAGCTCCTTGCGGGTCACCCTCTTCAGCCTGCGCCGCTGCGAGGGGTCCAGCAGCAGATAGGCGCCCACCGGCACTCCGACGAGCACCAGCAGCGCCGCCCAGAACGGCAGCAGCCACAGCAGGAACACGCCCGCCACCGCGCCGCCGGCCACGATCTTCGTCCGCTTCGACATCTCTTCCGCGCCTCCCTTGAGCGGCGGGTGCCGCTGTACCCGGTGAAACGGCCGGACCGGGGCCCGTGGTTCCGTGCCGGACCCTGAGCCGACCCTGATGTCCGCCGCGCGGACCCGGAGGGGACCGCCGCGCGACGGCCCGGCCCGGACAGGGTGCGTCCGGACCGGGCCGCCCGCGGAAACCGGGGCCCGTACAGGGGAGGCCGGGCCCGGCCGCGCGGGGCGTGCGCCGGCAATGCGCGCACGCCCCCGGGCGCCTGCGCGGGGGTCAGCCGCGGGCGCCCAGCAGGTGGTCCATGGCGAGCTGGTCCAGCCGCTCGAAGGCCATCCCGCGCCGCGCCGCCGCCTCGGCGTCGAAGGACTCGAAGGCGGTCCGGTCGGCCAGCAGACCGGCGAGCGTCTCGCCCTCGCCGAGGGTCGGCCGGGCCAGCTCGTCCAGCCGGGAGGCGCGCAGGGCCTCCTGCACCTCCGGGTCGGCGCGGAACGCCGCCGCCCGCTCCTTGAGGAGCAGGTAGTTGCGCATGCAGCCGGCGGCGGACTCCCACACACCGTCGTAGTCCTCGGTGCGCGGCGGCTTGAAGTCGAAGTGCCGCGGACCCTCGTAGCCGGCCGTCTCCAGCAGGTCGACCAGCCAGAAGGCGGAGCGCAGGTCGCCGGCGCCGAAGCGCAGGTCCTGGTCGTACTTGATGCCCGACTGGCCGTTCAGGTCGATGTGGAAGAGCTTGCCCGCCCACAGGGCCTGCGCGATGCCGTGCGCGAAGTTCAGCCCGGCCATCTGCTCGTGGCCGACCTCCGGGTTGACGCCGTAGAGCTCGGGGCGTTCCAGGCGCTCGATGAACGCCAGCGCGTGCCCGACGGTGGGCAGCAGGATGTCGCCGCGCGGCTCGTTGGGCTTGGGCTCCAGGGCGAACCGCAGGTCGTAGCCCTTCTCGGTGACGTACTCGCCGAGCAGGTCGAAGGCTTCCTTGAGCCGGTCGAGGGCGACGCGCACGTCCTTGGCCGCGCCCGACTCGGCGCCCTCGCGTCCGCCCCAGGCGACATACGTGCGGGCCCCGAGCTCGGCGGCCAGGTCGATGTTGCGCAGCGTCTTGCGGAGCGCGTAGCGGCGCACGTCGCGGTCGTTGGAGGTGAACCCGCCGTCCTTGAAGACGGGGTGGGTGAACAGGTTGGTGGTGGCCATCGGGACGATCAGGCCGGTGGCGTCGAGCGCCTCGCGGAAGCGCTTGATGTGGGACTCGCGCTCGGTGTCCGAGGAGCCGAAGGGGATGAGGTCGTCGTCGTGGAACGTCACGCCGTACGCGCCGAGGTCGGCGAGCCGCCGTACGGACTCGGCCGGGTCGAGGGCGGCCCGGGTGGCGTCGCCGAAGGGGTCGCGTCCCTGCCACCCCACGGTCCACAGGCCGAAGCTGAATTTGTCGTCCGGTGTCGGCTGGTAGCTCATTGCGGGCTCCTCGCTATTTCGTCATGGCACTTTACAAATTAGTATGCACGAGCGCGGCTGGGAAGCCCGGAGGCCTCCCGGCCGGAGAAATCGCCGGAGAAGGCGGCACCGGCACCGCACCGGCACGCCACAGGCACACCAGGGACAGGGCACGGGACGGCCCGGAAGGGATCGCGCGATGACAGCAACGGGAGGGCAGCGCTCCGGTGACGGGCCGCTCGTCGTGGGCGTGGACAGCTCCACCCAGTCCACGAAGGCACTGGTCGTCGACGCCGCCACCGGCGAGGTCGTCGCCCGCGGGCAGGCGCCGCACCGGGTCAGCGGCGGCGCGGGACGGGAGAGCGATCCCGGGCAGTGGTGGACGGCGCTGGGCGAGGCCCTCCGCCAGTGCGGCGGGGCCGCGGAGCGCGCGGAGGCCGTCTCGGTCGGCGGGCAGCAGCACGGGCTGGTGACCCTGGACGCCGGCGGGCGGCCGGTGCGGCCCGCCATGCTCTGGAACGACGTGCGCTCCGCACCGCAGCGCGACCGGCTCGTCGAGGAACTCGGCGGCCCGGAGGCGTGGGCGGAGCGCATCGGCTCGGTGCCCGCCCCGGCCTTCACCGTCACCAAGTGGGCATGGCTGCGGGAGAACGAACCGGAGGCCGCCGCGCGCACGGCTGCCGTCCGCCTGCCGCACGACTACCTCACCGAACGGCTCACCGGCCGCGGCACCACGGACCGGGGCGACGCCTCCGGCACCGGCTGGTGGCGCGGTGAGGGCGACTCGCCGGCCGGGCGCTACGACGAGGACGTCCTCGGCCGTGTGGCCCTCGACCCGGCGCTGCTGCCGGAGGTCGTGGCGCCGGGGTCGGCCGCCGGCACCGTCCGCGGCGGCCTGGACGGCCTGCCGCTGAAGCCCGGGGCCGTGGTGGCCGCGGGCACCGGCGACAACATGGCCGCCGCGCTGGGCCTCGGGCTGCGGCCCGGGCGGCCCGTGCTGAGCCTCGGCACCTCCGGCACGGTCTACGCGGTCTCGGCGCGCCGTCCCGCCGACCCGACCGGCACGGTCGCCGGGTTCGCCGACGCCCGCGGCGGCTGGCTGCCCCTGGCCTGCACGCTCAACTGCACCCTGGCGGTGGACCGGTTCGCCGCACTGCTCGGCCGCGACCGCGAGGCCGTGGAACCGGGCGGCTCCGCCGTCGTCCTGCCCTTCCTGGACGGCGAGCGGACCCCCAATCTGCCCTACGCGTCCGGGCTGCTGTACGGACTGCGGCACGACACCACCCCCGGGCAGATCCTCCAGGCCGCCTACGACGGCGCCGTGTACGCGCTGCTGTCGGCCCTGGACCTGGTGCTGGACGCGGACGCCGACCCGCACGCGCCGATCCTGCTCATCGGCGGCGGTGCCCGGGGCACCGCCTGGCGGGAGACGGTGCGCCGGCTCTCCGGCCGCCCGGTGCTGGTGCCCGAGGCCTCCGAACTGGTGGCGCTGGGCGCCGCCGCGCAGGCGGCCGGGCTGCTGACCGGGGAGGACCCGGCCGAGGTGGCCCGGCGCTGGGGAACCGACCGGGGAGTGTCGCTGGACCCGGTGGAACGGGACGAGGCCGCGCGGGACCGGCTGGCGCGGACCCTCGGGGACGCGGGCCCGCTGCTGGAGAACTGAGCCCCGGTGCCGCCGCACCGGCCGGAAACGGTGCGGCGGCACCGCCCGCGCGCCGGCCCCGGCGTCCCCGTAGGGTCGGAGCGTCCACGACGAAAGGAGCCGCGGCCGTGGCCGTACCGGCGCCGAACACGCAGCACGGCATGCGGCAGCGCAACCTCTCCCTGGTGCTGCACGCGGTGGCCGCGCACGGGCCGATCTCGCGCGCCGGTGTCGCCTCCCGGATCGGGCTGACCCGCGCCGCCGTGTCGACACTCGTCGACGAACTGGCGCGCGCCGGGCTGCTGGTGGAGCTCGGCCGGAGCAGACCGGGCACGGTGGGACGCCCCGGCAGCGACCTCGCGCTGAGCGAGCGCGGTCCGGCCGGGCTCGGCGCGGAGATCGGGGTGGACCGGCTGGCCGTCTGCGCCGTCGATCTGCGGGGACGGGTCCGGGCGCGGGCCGAGGAGGCGGCGGAGCACCGCGGCAGCGCGCCCGGACCGGTCCTGCGGCGGCTCGCCGGGCTGTGCGCCCGGGTGACGGCGGACGCGGAGCGCGAGGGGCTGCGTCCGGTCGGCGTCACGGTGGCCGTGCCCGGTCTGGTCGCGCGGGACGCGGCGACGGTGGTGCGCGCCCCGAACCTGGGCTGGCAGGACCTGGACGCCGGTGCCGCCCTCGCCGGCGCCCTGGCCCTGCCCGTCACGATCGCCAACGAGGCCAACATCGGCGCGCTGGCCGAGCTCTGGCGCGGCGGCCGCGCCCCGGCGCCGCGCGACTTCGTCTACGTCTCGGCCGAGATCGGCATCGGCGCGGCGGTGGTCGTGGACGGCGCGCTGCTGCGCGGGGCGCACGGTTTCGCGGGAGAGCTGGGACACGTCCCCGTACGCCCCGCGGGGCGCCCCTGCGCCTGCGGTGGGCGGGGGTGTCTGGAGCAGTACGCGGGCGAGGAGGCCGTGCTCCGGGCCGCCGGAATCGAGGAGCGCGGCACCGCGGGGCTCGCCGTCCTGCGGGCGTGCGCGGACGCGGGGGACACCGCCGCGCGCCGGGCGCTGCGGGGCGCGGGGGCGGCGCTCGGCACCGCGCTCGCCGGTGTGGTGAACCTGCTCGACCCGGAGACCATCGTGCTCGGCGGGGCGCTGACCGAGCTGTCGCCGTGGCTGCTGCCCGCCGCGGAGCGGGAGCTGCGCCGGCACGTGGCCGATCCGGCCCGCGCGGCGCACGGCGAGATCGTCGTCTCCGGACTGGGCCGGGACGCCGCGCTGCTGGGCGCCGCCCAGTCGGTCGTCCAGGACGTCCTGGACGACCCGATGGGCGCTCTGGCCGCCGCCGGCTGACCGGCGCGAACGGTCACTCGATCGGCAGCCCCGTGTAGTTCTCGGCGAGTTCGGTCGCCGCGGCGGTGGAGTCGGCGATCCGGTGCAGCTGGGACAGCTGCAGTCTGCCGTCGAAGGAGTTCTGGTCCGGCTCGGTGTGCAGGGCGGTCGTCATGAAGTACGAGAAGTGCTCGGCCCGCCAGACCCGCCGCAGACAGGTGTCGGAGTAGGCGTCGAGCAGGTCCTCGGACCCGGTGTCCCGCCAGTGCTCCAGCGCCCTCGCCAGCACCACCACGTCCGACACCGCCAGGTTGAGCCCCTTCGCGCCGGTCGGCGGGACGATGTGCGCGGCGTCGCCGGCCAGGAACAGCCGGCCGTGGCGCATCGGCTCGGTGACCCAGCTCCGCATCGGGGTGACGGACTTCTGGGTGATCGGGCCCCGTTCGAGTTTCCAGTCGCCGTCGACGGCGAACCGGGCGTCCAGTTCGTCCCAGATCCGCTCGTCGGGCCAGTCGGCCGGGTCGGTGCCGTTCGGCACCTGGAGGTAGAGCCTGCTGACGCTGGGCGTGCGCATGCTGTGCAGGGCGAACCCGCGCGGCGAGTGCGCGTAGATCAACTCGTCGCACGAGGGCGGCACATCCGCCAGGATGCCCAGCCACGAGTACGGGTAGACCCGCTCGTGGACCCGCCGCTCCGCCTCGGGGAGCGCCTCGCGCGCGATGCCGTGGAAACCGTCGCAGCCGACCACGAAGTCGCAGGAGAGGGACCGTTCGCGGCCCTCGTGGGTGAACCGGACGACCGGGCTGCCGGTCTCGGCGCCCTCCACGGCCACGGCCTCGGCTCCGAACAGCAGGGGGCCGCCGCCCTCGGCCAGCCGCAGGGCGACGAGGTCCTTCACGACCTCGGTCTGCGCGTAGACCATGACGCTGCGTCCGCCGGTGAGGGAGGGGAAGTCGATCCGGTGGCTGCGGCGGTCGAAGCGGAGTTCGATGCCGTGGTGGACCAGGCCCTCCCGGTCCATGCGCTCGCCGGCACCGCAGGCGCGCAGTGCGTCGACGGTGCCCTGTTCGAGGATGCCGGCGCGCTGCCGCTCCTCGACGTAGGCGCGGTCGCGGTGTTCCAGGACGACGGAGTCGATTCCGGCCCGGTCCAGCAGCCGGGCGAGCAGCAGACCGGCGGGTCCGCCGCCGATGATGCCAACGGTGGTGCGCATCAGGAGTCCTCGGGGGTGTCGGAGCGGGCTGAGCGGGGGGAGCGGGGACGCGGGCGGGCCGTGCCCGGACCCGCGGGATCGCGGGGGTGCGCCGCCCCGGCGCCGAAGTGCGCCGAGAGCGCCGCGCCGAGGGCGGCCGGCCGGTCCAGCCCCGCGAGGTGGGCGGCGTGCGCGAGTTCGAGCAGGTCGGCGCCGGGGATCCCGTCGGCGAGTTCCCGCGCGTGGGCGGGCGGGGTCGCCGGGTCGTCGCGGCCGGCGACGACGAGGGTCGGCGCACCGATGCCCCCGAGCCGGGGCCGCAGGTCGTAGCCCGCGAGCGCGTCACAGCAGGCGGCGTAGCCGTTCCGGTCGGCGGCCGCCAGATCGGCGAGCACGGCGGCTCCGTGGCGGGAGGCGGCGGCCGCGGCCGGGTCGGCGAACCAGCGCCCGGGGGTGGCGTCCAGTACCGCTCCGGTCCCCCGCTCCCGGACGAGCCGGGCCCGTTCGCGCCAGGCATCGGGCTCGCCGAAGCGGGCCGAGGAGCAGACGAGGGCCAGCGCCCCGACGCGTTCGGGGTGGTGCGCGGCGAGGTGGGCGCCGATCGCGCCGCCGAGGGATATGCCGGCGTAGGCGAAACGTGTCCAGCCGTGGTGGTCGGCGAGGTCGAGCACCAGGCCGGCCAGCTCGGCGACCGTGGTGGTGCCCGGCGCGTCCCAGGACGGCAGAACGTCCGCCGGGGAGCCGCCGTGGCCGGGCAGATCCCAGCGGAGCACCCGGTGGGTGCGGGCCAGCCGGGCGGTCTGCGGCTCCCAGACGGCGGTGGAGGTGCCGAGGGACGGTCCCAGGATCAGCGGCGGCGCGTTCTCCGGCCCGTCGAGCCGGTGGTGTGCGAGCGGGCGGCCGGTCATGCCTGCTCCTCCGGGGACGACGGGGACGACGGGGACGGCGAGCCCGGCGAGGACGGCCCCCCGGGACGGCGGCGCGGGGTGCGGCGCAGGGCCCGGACGGTGAGCGCGGCCGCCTCCCCGGTGTAGCCGGCGGGGTCGGTCAGCTCCCGCAGCCGCTCCTCGGACAGGGCGTTCCGCACGGCGGGTTCCGCCAGGAGCGCCTCCCACAGGCCGGTTCCCCGCTCGGTGGCGCGGCGGGCGGCGTCACCGAGCAGGCCGGCCGCTTCCGCGCGGCCGAGGAGGGGGGCGAGTTCGGCGGTCAGGCGCTCGGAGACGACGAGCCCGCCGGTGAGGTCGAGATGGGCGCGCATCCGCTCGGGCCGGACGTGCAGGCCCTCGGCCAGCCCGGCGGCCGCCTCGGCCGCGCCGCCGGTCAGGCGCAGGGCCTCCCGCAGCGGCTGCCACTCGGCGTGCCAGGCGCCGCCGGGCCGCTCGTCCTCGGCCGCGAGCGAGCCGAGCAGCACCGCGGCGAGGGCGGGCACCTGGCGGGCCACGGACGCGATGAGCACGGAGCGGGCGGGGTTGGCCTTGTGCGGCATGGCGGACGATCCGCCGCCGGTTCCCTCGGCGACCTCGCCGATCTCCGTCCGGGAGAGCACCAGGACATCGGCGGCGAGCTTGCCCAGCGCCCCGGCGGTGAAGGAGAGCGCGGCGGCGAGATCGGCGACGGGGGTGCGCAGGGTGTGCCAGGGCAGCGCGGGCTCGGCGAGTCCGAGTTCGCGTGCGTACTCTGCGGCGATCCGCGTGCCCGGGCCGGGCGGGTCCTCTCCGCCGCGGCCCGGGGCGGCCGTGCCGGCGTCGCCCGCCCCGCCCTCGCCGCCTCCGGACCGCGCGTACGCGCCGAAGGCCGCCAGGGTGCCCGCGGCGCCGCCCAGTTGGGCCGGGAGACCGCCGTCCAGGAGCGCGGCCAGCCGGTCGTGGGCGTCCAGCAGCAGGGCGCGCCAGCCCGCCGCCTTGAGGCCGAAGGTGGTGGGCACGGCGTGCTGGGTGAGGGTGCGGCCGGGCATGGGCGTGGCGCGGTGCCGGGCCGCCAGCCGGCCCAGGGCGCCGGCGGCGCGTTCGAGGTCGGCGAGGATCAGCGGGAGCGTCCGGGCTGCGACCAGCATGGTGGCGGTGTCGAGGATGTCCTGGCTGGTCGCGCCCCGGTGCACGTACGCGGCGGCCCCGGGGTCCGCTTTCCGTACGGCGGCGGTCAGGTCGCGGACGAGAGGGATGACGGGGTTGCCGCCGGCGCGGGCGCGCAGCGCCAGATCCCGCACGTCGAACTCGCCCTCGCGCACGGCGCGGTCCACGGCGTCGGCCGCCTCCCGCGGTGCGAGGCCGAGCGCCGCCTGGGCGCGGGTCAGCGCGGCCTCGGCGTCGAGCAGGGCGGCCAGCCAGGCCCGGTCGCCGGTGGCGGCTTCGGCGGCGGTGCCGGCCCGGACCGGTGAGAGCAGCCCCGTGTCGTCCCCCGCTCCGGCCGGCGGCGGGGCTCCGGTGGTGCCCGCGGGCTCAGGAGAATTCAAGGAAGACCGTCTCCCCCTCGCCCTGCAGGCGGATGTCGAACCGGTGGGTGCGGTGCCTGCCCTCCTCGGGCAGTGCCAGCAGGGTGGCCCTGCGCCCGGCCGGCAGCGTGGAGAGCAGGGTGTCGTCGGGAGTGTCGCGCAGATAGGCGCGGGTGAACAGGTGGTGCAGCAGGCCGCGCGCGAAGACGCACACGGACAGGTAGGGCGCGCCGCCGGGCGGCAGCGTGCGCAGCGTGTAGTGCCCGTCGGCGTCGGTGGGGACGCGGGCGAAACCGGTGAAGTCGACGCCGTCCCGGCCGAGGACCGCCCCGGTGACGGGGTCGCGCCGCAGCGAGCCGGGGGCGCCGGCCACGGAGCCGTCTGGTCCGGCCTGCCAGAACTCCAGCAGGGCGTCGGGGATGCCCGCGCCGGCCCCGTCGAGCACCCGTCCGTGGACGGTGACGGTGTCGGGGTGGCCGGGGGGTGCCACGTCGCCGCCGCCGGTGAAGGGCAGCGCGTAGCCGTAGAAGGGGCCGACGGTCTGGGAGGGCGTGGGCGGCAGGGCGCGGGGCGGTGTGGTGCTCATCAGCGGCCTTCCTCGATCCAGGTGGCGGAGGGTCCGTCGAGGACGATGTCCCAGCGGTAGCCCAGGGACCACTCGGGCCGCGACAGCTCGTGGTCGTAGGCGGCGACGAGCCGTTCGCGGGCGGCGGTGTCGGTGACCGATGCCAGGATCGGGTCGTGGGGGAAGAGGGGGTCGCCCGGAAAGTACATCTGGGTGACCAGGCGCTGGGTGAAGGCGGTGCCGAAGAGCGAGAAGTGGATGTGCGCGGGGCGCCAGGCGTTCAGGTGGTTCCGCCAGGGGTAGGGGCCGGGCTTGATCGTGGTGAAGGTGTAGGCGCCGTGGTCGTCGGTGAGGCAGCGGCCGACGCCGGTGAAGTGCGGGTCGAGGGGTGCCGGGTGCTGGTCGCGCTGGTGCGCGTAGCGGCCGGAGGCGTTGGCCTGCCAGATCTCGACGAGCTGGTTGCGCACGGGACGGCCGCTGCTGTCGAGCACCCGTCCGGTGACGGTGATGCGCTCGCCCAGCGGCTCGCCGCGGTGCTGCCGGGTGAGGTCGGCGTCGAGTTCGGTGACGTCGGTGGGGCCGAAGACGGGCCCGTGCAGTTCGACGGTCTCCGGGTCGCCGTTCACGGCGACGAGCGGCTCCTTGGGGTGCCGCAGCACGCTGCTGCGGTAGGGGCGGAAGTCGCGCGGGGGGTGGTGCGCGGCGGGCGCGCCTCCGGCCCGGGCCTGGTCGTAGGCCGCGTGCAGCTCGGCGATCTCCCGGTCGATGTCGGCCTGGACCAGGGGCGGCCGGGCGGCGGGGCTCACCGTCTCGGGGCTCGGCGCGGGCGCCGGCACCGGCGGGGTGCGGGACTGCTTCATGCGGAGGTCTCCTGGGCGTGCGGGGCGGTACGGGCACCGGTGGGTGCGGGAATCCGGGCCCGGGGGCGGAGGCCGGGGGTCCGGTGTGCGGCTGCGCGGAGCGTTCCGGCCGCGGGCGGCGGCGTGCGGCCGGCCGGGCGGTTCACGCGGCGCTCCGTCCGGCGGTCTTGAGGGCGCGCAGCGTGGCCAGTTCGGCTTCCGACGGCGGCGCGGTGGTGACCGGGTCGGCGGCGACGCGCAGGTCCCAGCCGGTGGCGGCGCGCACCTGCTCGGCGGTGACGCCGGGGTGGAGGTCGGTGAGGACGAGCTCGGCGGTCTCCGGGTCGGGCCGCAGGATGCCGAGGTCGGTGATGACGGCGGTCGGTCCGGCGCCGCGGAGGCCGAGTCGTTCGCGGTCGCCGGGCCCGGCGCCGTGGCCGACGGTGGTGGTGAAGTCGAGCTTCCGCACGAAGTTGCGGGTGGAGTGGCGGAGCACCATCAGGACCCGTCCGCAGTTGGCCGCGATCTCGGGGGCGCCGCCGGCCCCGGGCAGCCGCCCCTCGGGGCGGTCGGGACCCCGGTCCACGACGGTGGTGTTGATGTTGGCGAAGCGGTCGACCTGGGCGGCGCCGAGGAAGCCGACGTCGATGCGCCCGGCCTGGAGCCAGTAGTTGAAGATCTCCGGTACGGAGACCACCGCGTCGGCCGTGTCGGCGAGTTCGCCGTCGCCGATGGAGAGCGGCAGGCGGGTCGGCTTGGAGCCGATGGTGCCGGACTCGTAGATCAGGACGAGTTCCGGGTTGGCGGTGTGCCGGGCGAGGTTGGCGGCGGTGCTGGGGAGCCCGATGCCGACGAAGCAGGTGCGGGCGCCGGAGAGGGCACGGGCGGCGTTGACCGTCATCAGCTCGTCGGAGGTCCAGCCGGCCGGGGCTCCGGAGGCGCCGGCCGGGGCGGTGGCGTCGGTGGTCATCGGGGCTCGCTCCCGTCGTGCACGTTGTCCTTCAGCCAGGCCAGGAAGGCGTCGCGGTCGCGGGAGACCGGGTCCCAGGCCGCGTAGGCGTCGTTGTCCCGGACGGAGTAGCCGGCGGCGTACGAGGGGTGCGCGCCGCCGGGGACGTGGGCGACGGCCGTGACGACCCAGCCGGGCAGGACGATGCCGCGGGGCCGCGGCTCCAGGACGTCCACGATCTCCTCGACGGTCACCAGCACCCGCTTCGCGGCGAGCGCGGCTTCCTTCTGCACGCCGGTCAGACCCCACAGCTGGACGTTGCCCTCGCGGTCGGCCTGCTGGGCGTGGATGACGGTGACGTCGGGGTTGAGGGCCCGTACGGCGGCCAGTTCCTCGCCGGTGAAGGGGCAGGTGACGGTGGAGACGGTGTCCGTCCGGGTGGCCAGATCGCTGCCCCGGTAGCCGCGCAGCACGGCGAACGGCAGTCCGGACGCGCCGGCGACATAGCGGTTGGCCATGCCGGCGTGGCTGTGCTCGTCCAGTTCGAGGGGGCGCGGCCAGCCGTTCTCGACGGCGTCGCGGAAGCGGTGCAGGGAGCCGACCCCGGGGTTGCCGCCCCAGGAGAAGACGAGCTTCTTCACCAGCCCCGCGCCGATGAGCTGGTCGTAGACGACGTCCGGCGTCATCCGGACCAGGGTGAGATCGGTGATCCCCTGGCGGATGACCTCGTGCGCGGCGGCGAACGGGATCAGATGCGTGAATCCCTCCATCGCCACGGTGTCGCCGTCATGGATGAGCTCTGCGACGGCATCGCGCAGGGTGCGGATTTCTGCCATACCCTCTCACTTGTTCGCCGGGTGAACTTTCGTTCATAATGTTGCCGAGGTCGAGTCTCCGTCCCGCGGGCATCGCTGTCAACGGTCGGGCCGGATCCCGGCCGGTGTTCCGCACGACCCCGACGGAGGAGGAGACCCGGCCATGACCGGCGACGACACCACCGCGGCGGCCACCGGCCCCGCGGCGGCCACCGGCCCCGTGCCGGTGACCGGCCCGCTGGAGCGCGGCCTCGCCGTGCTGCGCACCATGGCCGCGTCCGGCGGCCGGCGGCTGCGCCCCAGTGACCTGGTGCACGCCACCGGGCTGGCCCGCGCCACCGTCGACCGGGTCGTCGGCACCCTCCTCCGCCTCGGCCTGCTCCGCACGGCGGGCCGCGACATCGAGCTCTCGCCCCGGCTCATGCGGTTCGGCAATGCCTATCTGGCGAGCTGTGCCGTCGCCGACGCGCTCCAGCCGTTCGCCGAGCTGCTCGCCGACGAGCTCGACGAGTCGGTGTCGGTGGCGGTGCCGGACGGCGACGGGGTCCGCTTCGTCGCCCAGGTCATCCGCCGCCGCGCCATGACCCCCGTCTTCCGCATCGGCGACCTCCTGCCCGCCGACCGCTGCGCGGCGGGCATGGTCACCGGCCCGGAGCACCCCGAGTGGGCCGTGGACGACCAGCGGATGGAGCAGGGCCTGATCGCCGTGGCCGTGCCCGTACACGACGCGGAGGGGCGGCGGGCCTGCGGCATCAGTGTGGTCAGCAACACCGGACGGCACACCGCCGCCTCCCTCACCGCCTCCGCGCTCCCCCGGCTGCGCGCCCTCCTCCCCGCCATGGAGGCCGCCCTGGCCGAGGTCCGTGCCCGCCCCCCGCGCCCGAGCCCCAGCACGGCTCCGTACCTGCCCGTGCTCGACGCCAAGCGGGAGCTGGGCGCGGGTTTCCTGCAGTCGCTGGCCCGCGGCCTGGACGTGCTGGCCGCCCTGGGCGCGGGGCCGCGCGGGCTGACCCTGTCCGAGACGGCGGAGGCGGTCGGCCAGCCCCGGGCCACCGCCCGACGCGCCCTGCTCTCCCTCGAACAACTCGGCTACGTGCGCTCGGCCGACCGCCGCTTCCACCTGCTCCCCCGCGTGCTGGAACTCGGCTACGCGCCCCTGTCCGGACTCGGCTTCACCGAGGTCGTCCAGCCGCATCTGGAGGAGCTGGCCGCAGGCGTGCGCGAGTCGGCCTCCGTGGCCGTCCTCGACGGACAGGACATCCGCTACATCGCCCGCGTCCCCGCCTACCGGATCATGAGCGTCAACATCACCATCGGGACCCGCTTTCCCGCCACCCCCACCTCCATGGGCCGGGTCCTGCTGGCCGGACTGTCCCCCGAGGAGCGTGCCGCGCGGCTCCCGGCCGGGGAGCCACCGCGCTTCACCGGCCGGACGGTCACCGACCCCGCCGAACTCGGCCGCGTCCTCGACCGGGTGGCCGCGGACGGCTACGCCCTGGTCGACGAGGAGCTGGAGGAGGGCCTCCGCTCCCTGGCCGTACCCGTACGGGGCCGCGACGGCCGGCCCGTGGCGGCGCTCAACGTCTCCACCCACACCGGCCGCGGCACGGCCGAGGAATCCCGGGCCACGCTGCTGCCCGCCCTGCGCGAGACGGCCGCCCGCATCGGCGAGGACCTGGCCATCACCTTCGAACGCCGCCCGCTCCGGCTGCCCTGACCGTCCCCGACCCGCCCCGGGAACCGGGCGGGAGAGGCAGTGGGCCGGTGTTCCGGGAACAGGTCCTCCGCGCCCCCGGGCCCGCACCCGACGCTCGCCCCCGAAGGGGACTGCGGCTGACCCTCAGCTTCCACCCCGACCGCACGGAGGAGGCTGCGGGCCGCTGAGCGGGAGGGACGGCACGCCGCCGCACGCCGCCTCCCCCCTGCCCGTTCACCGGGGGAAGACCTCGAAGACGGCGGCCGGGCGGCCGCCGAAACGGAGGGAAGCGGCCTCCGCGTTCCCGGTGAGGAAGGCGCGGGCGTACTGTTCCGGGTCCTCGTCCGTCAGCCCCTCGATATAGGCGCGGTGCGCCAGCAGGGAGCGCACGCCCTTCTCCAGCCCGTCCGTCACGTCGACCGCGTGTGTCGGCTGCGGGGAGGCGGCGACAGCCACCCAGCGCACCCCGTCCCACGGCTGGAGCCCCTGCTCGGTCAGTTCGGGGAAGATCCACCGGTTGCCGGCGTCGCCCACCGCGTCCAGGGTGGCCAGGCCGACCGCCCGGTGGTCCGGGGTGTTCCAGAAGGTGCCGCCGAAGGTCTCGCGGTGGTTCAGGGTCAGCACCAGCTCCGGCCGGTGGCGGCGGATCGCGGCCGCGATGTCCCGGCGCAGCCCCGTGCCGTACTCGATCACCCCGTCCGGGTAGCCGTCGAGGAACTCCACCGACGACACCCCGACCACGGCCGCGCTCTCCCGCTGCTCCCGCTCGCGCAGCGGCGCGCAGTCCGCGGGCGCCATGCCGTCGATGCCCGCCTCTCCCCGGGTGACCAGCAGGTAGGAGACCTCCGCGCCCCGGTCGACCCAGCCGGCGATGGCCGCGGCGGCCCCGTATTCGAGATCGTCCGGGTGCGCGACGACCGCGAGGCAGCGTTCCCAGGACTCCGGGAAGGCCGCGAGCTGCTCCGTCGTCTCCGGTTCTTCCGTCATCAACGTCTCCCCATCTGTTGTCGAACCCCCGTTGCACCGCCACGATGGTGACACTCCGCTCCGCTCATCCATTCCGGGAAGCCGCCGTGGTCAATCCTTGGGTCGCTCTCGAACCGGGCGCCGATCCCGCACAGCGCGCCGGCGCGATCCGCCGCGCGCACGAGGCCTTCACCACGGGCGAGGCGGGGGACCCGGGCAGGGGCAGGCGCCCGGGCCGTTCCGTGCCGTCCGTCCGCGCGGTCGTCGCCGACTCCTGGCGGCGCTCCGCGCGGGCCCGCGTCAGCCCGGACGGCACCGCGCCCGTCGAGCTGTCCGACGACGACCTCGACGCCTGCCGCGCCGAGCACCCGCTGGCCCGTGTCATGCCGCTGTTCCGCGATCTGATGGGCACCTTCGCCATGGACGGGGAGCACCTGCTCGCCGTCTGCGACGCGCAGGGCAGGCTGCTGTGGGTCGAGGGCCACACGGCCGCCCGCCGCCGCGCGGACCGGATGAACTTCGTGCCGGGCGCGGCCTGGTCCGAGTCGGCCGTGGGGACCAACGCGCCCGGTACGGCCGTCGCCGTCGACCGTCCCGTGCAGGTGTTCGCGGCCGAGCACTTCAACCGCACGGTGCACACCTGGACCTGCGCCGCCGCTCCCGTGCACGATCCGCACAGCGGCCGGCTGCTCGGCGCCGTCGACATCACCGGCGGCAACCGGCTCGCCCACCCGCACAGCCTCGCCTTCGTGCAGGCTGTCGCGCGGGCCGCCGAGTCCCAGCTCGCCCTCCTCGGCCCGCCGCCGGCCGCGTCACCGGCCGCCGCTCCGGCCGCGGAGCTCCGTGCCCTCGGACTCGACGAGGCCGTGTTCACCGCCGGCGGCCGCACGCTCCGGCTCAGCCGCCGCCACAGCGAGCTGGTGGTGCTGCTCGCCTGCCATCCCGAGGGGATGACCGGCGACGAACTGCTCGTCGCCCTCTACGAGGACGAGCGCACGACCCCGGTCACGCTGCGCGCCGAGCTGTCCCGGCTGCGCCGCGCCCTCGGTGACGGGCTGCTGCGCTCCCGCCCGTACCGGCTGACGGCCCCCGTGACGTCGGACTTCGACACGGTGCTGCGCCACCTCGCGGGCGGGGCGCCCGCGGCGGCCGTCTCCGCGTACCGCGGCCCGCTGCTGCCCTCGTCCCGGGCCCCGGCCGTGCTCCGGCTGCGCGGCCGCGTCGACGGCCAGCTGCGCGCGGCCCTGCTGGCCCGCCGCGACCCGGAACTGCTGGGTGCCTGGACGGGCAGCCCGTGGGGCGCGGAGGACCTGGAGGCGTGGGCGGCCCTGGCGGCCGTCCTCCCCCAGGGGTCGCCGCGGGCCCCGCTCGTCCTGCAGCGCGTCCGCGAACTCGACGCCGAGCAGAGCGGTTTCCCCGTCCGCTGAGGGAACCGGCCGGCCCCCCCGGGGGGGCGGAACCCGGTCGCGCCGGGGCCCGCGCGCAACGTGCTTGCAACCTTCCGCTCACTAGCGTCCGCCGGACCGGCCGACGCGGCCGGTGCCAGCCCGTACGCGCACTCCAGGAGGCCCCCGAGATGACCCGCTACGCCGCGCCCGGAACAGACGGCGCGATCGTCTCCTTCCAGCCCCGCTACGACCACTGGATCGGCGGGGAGTACGTCGGGCCGAAGCTCGGCCGGTACTTCGAGAACCCCAGCCCGGTGAACGGCCGCCCCTTCACGGAGGTGGCGCGGGGCACCGCCGAGGACGTCGAGGCCGCCCTCGACGCGGCCCACGCGGCCGCCCCGGCCTGGGGCCGCACGGCGGCGGCCGAGCGCGCCACCGTCCTCAACCGGATCGCCGACCGCATGGAGGCCCACCTGGAGGAGCTGGCGGTCGCCGAGAGCTGGGAGAACGGCAAGCCGGTCCGCGAGACGCTCGCCGCCGACATCCCGCTGGCCATCGACCACTTCCGTTACTTCGCCGGCGCGCTGCGCGCCCAGGAGGGCAGCCTCAGCGAGCTGGACGACGACACGGTCGCCTACCACTTCCACGAGCCGCTGGGCGTGGTGGGCCAGATCATCCCGTGGAACTTCCCGATCCTGATGGCCGTCTGGAAGCTGGCTCCGGCGCTCGCGGCGGGCAACGCGGTCGTCCTGAAGCCGGCCGAGCAGACGCCGGCGTCGATCCACGTCCTGATGGGCCTGATCGCCGATCTGCTGCCGCCGGGTGTGGTCAACATCGTCAACGGCTTCGGCGTGGAGGCGGGCAAGCCGCTCGCCTCCAGCGCGCGCGTCGCGAAGATCGCCTTCACCGGCGAGACCACGACGGGGCGGCTGATCATGCAGTACGCCAGTGAGAACATCAGGCCGGTCACGCTCGAACTCGGCGGCAAGAGCCCGAACATCTTCTTCGACGACGTGTCGTCCGCGAACGACGACTTCTTCGACAAGGCCCTGGAGGGCTTCACCATGTTCGCCCTCAACCAGGGCGAGGTGTGCACCTGCCCCTCGCGGGCGCTCATCCAGCAGGGCCACTACCGGGAGTTCCTGGAGGCGGCGGTGGCCCGCACGGAGAAGATCGTCCCGGGCCATCCGCTGGACACCGACACGATGATCGGCGCCCAGGCGTCCAACGACCAGCTCCAGAAGATCCTCTCCTACCTGGACATCGGCCGGCAGGAGGGCGCCAAGGTCCTCACCGGCGGCGAACAGATCACCGCGGGCGGCGACATGGAGGGCGGCTACTACGTGCAGCCCACCATCTTCGAGGGCGACAACCGGATGCGGATCTTCCAGGAGGAGATCTTCGGCCCGGTCGTCTCGGTCACCTCCTTCAGCGACTTCGACGACGCCATGAAGACCGCCAACGACACCCTCTACGGACTCGGCGCGGGAGTCTGGACCCGCGACATCAACACCGCCTACCGCGCGGGCCGCACCATCCAGGCGGGCCGCGTCTGGACGAACTGCTACCACGCCTACCCGGCGCACGCGGCGTTCGGCGGCTACAAGCAGTCCGGCATCGGCCGGGAGAACCACCGGATGATGCTGGAGCACTACCAGCAGACCAAGAACCTGCTGGTGTCGTACTCCCCGAAGAAGCTCGGCTTCTTCTGAGCGGGCCCGGCGCCGCACCGTCCGCCGTGCGGAGCCCGTCGATGACAGAGGTCACCGTCTCCGCGCCCGGCGCTCCCCTCGCGGGACGCGCCGGGCGCGGGCGGTGTCCACCGGGGGCCGGACGTTCTACCGCCGGAGGAGGGCGGCTCAGGGACCGGTCGGGGGCGGGATCAGGGACATCTCCGACCGGCAGCCGACGCCGGCTGCCGGTAACATCGCACCGCACGCGGCGGGGGAACTCCAGGAGACCGGGTGATCGACCGATACGTCGCAGAGCTCGATCAGGCTCTGCGCGGCCCACAGGCGGTGAAGGCGGACATGCTCGCCGAGGTCCGCGACAGCCTCCTGGACGCGGCCGAGGCGTACGAGGAGAGCGGCCTCGTCCGCGAGAGAGCCGAGCGGCGCGCCGTGGACGACTTCGGTTCCGTGCAGGTCATCGCTCCCGAATACCAGATCGAGCTGGGCCTTGCCCAGGGCCGCCGCACAGCGCTGTTGATCTGTGCCGTGCTGACGGCCCAGCCAGTGGCCTGGCGGGTGCTGCTGCATGCCGCCGGGCAGGACGCGGACGACTCCGGAGGCACCGGATTCACGCTGGTCAACACCGTGGTGCAGTGGACCGGCACCGGTGCCATCGCCATAGCACTGGCGGTGGTGATCGCGACGGGTGCCGGGGGCAGCCGTCTGGGCCCGCCGCCTCGCCTCGTGCGGGTCACCGGCCTCTTCGCCTGGACCGTCAGCGTCGTGTTCGCCGTCCTGGGGCTGTTGCTGACCGTCTACAGCCCGGCCACGGACTCGCTGCTGGGGATCACCGGACTGCCCGGGACCGCGCTCCTGCTCGGCGTGCCCCTCACCGGAATCGCCGTGGCGGGCCGCCGCTGCCTGAGCGCGGCGTAACCGCCGGGCGGCACGGGCCGGTTCACGCCCCGCCTGACACGGCGCTCGGCCCCGCGACGGGGAGCAGCCGGACCGGCCGGTGGTGCTCGCACGGCGCACTGCCGGCACACCCGGAACACCCGGGCGGCACCGCGGCGGCCGTCAGGTCGTCGCCGGTCCCGGGCGCAGGACGCCCTCGACCATCGTGGCGAAATCCCGCCACTTCGTCCGCTCGGTGGCCAGCGCGCGGCTGCCCGCGGCGGTGAGCTGGTACGTACGCCGCCTGCGGCCGCTCACCGTGCTCCACTCGCTCTCCACGAGCCCGGCCCGTTCGAGCCGGCGCAACGCGGGATACAGCGAACCGGTCGGCAGGTCCAGCGCCCCGCCGCTGCTCACCTGAAGAGCCTCCATGACCGCGTATCCGTGCAGGGGCTCCTGTTCGAGCACCGCGAGGATCAGCGCGTCGAGATGGCCCCGTAGCGCTTCAGACATCATGTAGGCAATCTACATCGTGCGCCGACACCGGCTACCTGCATGCAGGCAAGGCAGCTGTCCGGGGAGACACCCCGGCATCAGGAGGCGGGCCGTGGGCCCCTGGAGCCGTACGCCGTGCGGCGGCCACACCTAAACTTGGTTGCCTACATGTAGGCTGTCTACTATCCAGAAAGCCCGGTGCCGTCCGGACTCCGGCCGACGCGGCGCTCGCACCGAGCACCGGAAAGGGGAACAGGCGCATGGCCACCAAGGAGACAGCCCGGAACGACCTGCGCGAACTGCCGTGGCCGACGATCGTCGCCCTGGGTGCCTTCGCGCTCATCCGCCCCGTGCTGAGCATCGTCGGGGCGTATGACGACGGACCGCTGGAGAAACCGGTGGGCCCGCTGGTCTTCACCGCACTGATCATCGTCGGTTGGATCGCCGCCGCCGTCGTGCTCCGGTCCCCCCGCCCGGTGGCGACACTGACCTTCGCCGGCGTGGCCTACGGCGTGCTGGCAGTGCTGCTGAACATCGCGCTGCAGCCGTTCCTGGACAGCGCCGATCTGCCCCCGGTGCCCGGCGTGATCGGCATCATCGCCCTCAACGCCGCACAGGGCGCCGTCTGCGGTCTGATCGCCCTGTGGCTGCTCGGCCGGCGGAAGGGCTCCGGCGGCGCGTGACCTTTCTGCGTACCGGCACCGGCGAGCGGACACCCCGCAGGGACGTACTCGGGGCCCGTGTCCGGCCCAGGGAGTTCCCGGAGAAGGACGGCAGGCGGCGGGAGCCGTTCCGTCGCGGGGCGACATCGCAAGGAGGCCCCCCGGGGGTGTCCCGTGCGGTCCGCGCCGGGGGAATCCCGGGCCCCCGGCGGCTGTGATTGACTGATCCGCATGGCTCCCGCCTCCCCGTCCGCCCGTCCGGCCGCGGCCACCCGGCCCCGCAACCGCAGGCAGCTCATCGTCGACGCGGCCGGGAGGGTCTTCAGCGAGCGCGGCTACCACAAGGCGTCCATGGAGGAGGTCGCCGCCGGTGTGGGGATCACCGCGGCGGCTCTGTACCGGCACTTCCCGAACAAGTACGCGCTCTTCGCCGAGTGCGCCCACGTCATGGTGGACGGTCTGGTCGCCGCGCTCGACGAGGTGCCGTCCGGGGCGGCCCTGCCGGAGGTGCTCACCGCCATCACCCGGATCACCATCGCTCATCGCGCGTCGGGCGGCGTGTACCGGTGGGAGGCCCGGTACCTCAACGCCGAGGACCGCCGGCGGCTCGGGACCGCGTTCGGACGCCTCGTCGGCCGGGTCGACGAGGCGGTGCAACGCGAATACCCCCTGCCGGGCGAACGGCTCCGGGCCACGGCGGTGCTCGGGGCGATCGGTTCCATCACGATGCATCACACCTCCATCGCCCAGCGCCGCGCCGAGAATCTGCTGCTGGCCTCCGCGCTCCGCGTGGCCGCGACGGATCCGGCGGCGGGCCGGCCGGGCGGGCCCCCGGTCGAACTGCCCGCCCGGCCGGTGCCGCGCACGCGGCGCGCGGAGATCCTCGCGGCCGCCGTTCCGCTGTTCGCCCGGGACGGATTCGCCAACGTCACGAACGGCCAGATCGCGGAGGCGGTGGGGCTGACCCCGTCCGCGCTCTACCGCCACTACCCCGGAAAGATCGACATCCTGGCGGCGGCGTGTCTCCAGGCGGCGGGGCTGCTGGCCCAGGGTGTGGAGCGGAGTCTGCACGGGGTGGCCGGCCCGCGCGAGGCCGTCGTGGCGCTGGCGGCGACGTATGTGGCGTACAGCTTCGAGTACACCGAACTCAACAGCGTCGCCGAGGCGGAGCTCGCCGGCCTGCCGGACGGCCTGCGGCGGCCCCTGGTCCTCGCGCAGCGGGAGCACATCGCCGTCTGGGAGCGGCAGTTGCGGCTGGCCCGTCCGGAGCTGGACCCGCGCCAGGCCCGGGTGCTGGTGCACGCGGGGTTCGGCGTGGTGGTCGAGGCGGGACGCAGACTGCGGTGGCGGGACAGCCCCGAGCACCGGGCGGCCGTGACCGCTCTGGTCGTGGGCGCGCTGGGTCTGTGAGCGGCTGCCGGAGCCGGCGGCGACGAGGCGCCCGCCGCGCAGCGGCTCTCGCGCGAGCCGGCCGGTCGGCGCCCCGCCCTTGGGCCGTCTGCCGCGGGGCGGGCGCCGACCGGGCCGGGCCGGCGGCTCAGCCCGGCCTGTTTCCGGTGGGGATCGTGATGGGGGTGGTCTTCCCGGAGGCGCCCTTGTTGAGGAAGAGCATGGCCAGGGCCCGCAGGAACTGGTCGAACAGATAGAAGGTGCCGGGCATGACGGGCGACAGGCCCTCACGGAACAGGATGAACGCCGGCCATCCGGTGCGGACCAGGGCCGCCGCCGCGTAGTCGCGTTTCAGTCCCAGCCAGTCGCCGACCTCGTCGCTGAGGACATAGCGCACGAACTCGTTCAGGAAGCCGCGCGTGACGCCGAGGTCGATCTGCGCGGTCAGGCCGAGCAGTTCCTCCGCCAGGGCGATGCCCTCGCGCGTCGGAGTGAGGATCGGGGTGAGCACCTGCGCCGACTGCTTCTCCGCGGCCGCCCAGGTCCGCGGGATGTGCTCGTACGGGACCCCGAGCAGGTGGACGGCGACCTGCCACGAGTGCAGGAACGCCTCCTGGTCCGCGGCCGGGTACGGGATCTTCCAGTCGAGCAGCTTCCTGTGGACGAAGGTGCCCAGGCTGTGGAAGGTCACCAGGATGTCGGCGGCGCTGATCGGGATCGTCTCGTCGGCGACCGCCCGCCAGTGCGGTGACTGCGGCAGCAGGTGACGCACCGCGGCGTGCACCACGCGCGTCTTGTTGGCGGTGACGACGAACTGGCCCGCCGGCTCGAAGGCCCCCCGTTCGGACAGGTCGTAGCCGAAGGTGAAGGTCTTGGCCGCGCGGTCCTGCATGTCGGCGCCGCCCGCCGACCAGTAGACGCTCCTGGCCTCGCGCGGAATGACGGTGCTCATGATGCCGCTGCCGAGGCCGTACAGCATGAAGAGGTACGTGTCCCGGCGCCGGTTGAAGTCGGCGGCGCGGGCCAGCTTGGCGGGGTCGGCCCAGGAGGGCAGCCGGTTGACCTTCCGCAGGTAGGCGGCGAATGCGGACGGCAGGCCGCTGGGCAGCGGGTCGTTGTTGTCCACCCACGACTCCCATGCCCTGTTGATCGCCGGCACGTGTCCGTTGTCGAGCATCGAGGCCATCAGCGGGTCCGCCGCGTCGTCCCAGATCCACTCCGGACCGGTCCCCGCGGCGTCCCGGGTCGCCGAGCCCGTCGACGCCCACGCCTGGACGGGGTTCGCCACGCCCACGAGACCGAGTGCGACACCGAGCGACAGAGCCTTGCGCCTACTGAGGTTCTCCATTGACTTACCTGCTTCCCTGATGGGCCGGATGGTTCCAGGTGCCTTGCCAGCCTTGCTGGTTGCACGGCAAATACGGGATGGGCCTCGCCGCACAGATGTGATTTTCGATTAACATAGCGAGGTGTGTGGCGGTCGGCAATGGTGGCGGCCGAGGCTCGTCGCCGCTGCCGGCCCGGGGCCCGCCCGTTCCGCTCCGGCGCGACGTCCGACGGCGCCCGGGCCCGCGCCCCCCGCCCTCGCCGGCGTCGCGGACGGCCGCCCGGCCCGCGGGTCTCGGCGGCCGGGCCTGCCGCGCTGATCGGCGCAGGCGTACGGTGGGACGCGTGAGCGGAGAAGAGTCGCTGCGACCGCAGTCCCTGATGCTGACGTTCCTGGGCGACCAAGTGCTCGGGCGGGACGTGTGCGTGTACTCCGGCAGCGTCATCGAGGTCTTCGCCCGGGCCGGCGTCAGCGAACAGGCCACGCGCTCCACCCTGACGCGCATGGTGAACCGCGGACTGCTGCGCCGTCAGCGCGAGGGCCGCCGGATGTACTTCGGGCTGACCGGGCACTCGGCCACCGTGCTGCGCGACGGCGAGCGGCGCATCTGGCAGACGGGCGCGGTCAACCGGCAGTGGGACGGCACCTGGACCCTGCTCGGTTTCTCGCTGCCGGACTCCTGGCAGCGCCAGCGGCACGACCTGCGGTCGAAACTGACCTGGAGTGGCTTCGGCCCGCTGTTCAACGGGCTGTGGATCGCCCCGGGCGAGGTCGATGTGTCGGACCTGGTCGAGGAGCTGGGCCTCTCCGCACATGTGAAGGTCTTCCGCGCGCACGCCGACGCCGGCACGGACATCGGCGCGATGATCGAGGAGACCTGGGAGCTGACCGGACTGGCGGCACGCTACGAGGCGTTCGCACGGCGCTGGGAGAAGTGGGAGGCCGAGCTGCCCGAGGCCGACGAGGCGCTCGCACTACGGCTGGTGCTGCAGACGGAGTGGCTGCGGATCATTCGCCGGGACCCGCGGCTGCCGGTCGTGCACCTGCCGGACGACTGGCCCGCCGACGCGGCCGAGAAGACGTTCCGCACCGTCCACGAGCGGCTCGCCCCGCTCGCGAACACCGCCGCGGACCATCTCCTCGACCTCGTCCCCGCACGGAACGCTCAGGCGTAGAACCGCGACAGGCTCCGCAGCACCGCTGCCGGCTTCGTGCCCCCCTCGATCTCGATCACGCCCTCGACGGCGATCTGGACCCCGCCCGGCACGTCCGCCACGTCCGCCAGGCGGCCGGCCAGCCGGATGCGCGAACCCGCCCGCACCGGGGAGGGGAAGCGCACCTTGTCGAGGCCGTAATTGACCTTGGTCGTCACCCCCTGGACGTCGAGCAGTTCGGTGAAGAGCGGGATGAAGAGGGAGAGGGTCAGATAGCCGTGCGCGATGGGTGCGCCGAAGGGGCCGTCCTTGGCCTTCTCCGGGTCGACGTGGATCCACTGGTGGTCGCCGGTGGCGTCGGCGAAGGTGTTGATCCGTTCCTGCGTCACCTCGACCCACGCACTGGTGCCCAGGTCGCTGCCGGCCATCTTCCTCAGGTCGCCGAGACCGTTGACGGTGATGCTCATGGAGTGTCCTCGGGGTCGGGTTGGTTGCCGAAACGGGCGCGCACCTGCGGCTTGAGGAGCTTTCCGGAAGCCGTGCGCGGGAGTTCGTCCGTGATCACCACGGACCTGGGGGTCTTGTACCGGGCCAGCCGGCCGGCCAGCGAGCCGAGCACCTCCGCGGGGTCGAGGCGGGCGCCCTCGCGCGGGACGACCACCGCACGCGGCACCTCGCCCCAGGTCTCGTCGGGCACGCCGATCACCGCGCACTCGGCGATGCCGGGGTGGGCGAGCAGCAGGTTCTCGATCTCGGCGGGGTACACGTTCTCCCCGCCCGAGATGATCATGTCCTTGATGCGGTCGACGATGTGGACGTAGCCGTCCTCGTCGACGCGAGCGGCGTCCCCGGTGCGGAACCAGCCGTCCGAGAAGGCCGCGGCGGTCTCCCCGGGCAGCCCCCAGTAGCCGGGCATGACGTGGGGCCCCCGGACGACGATCTCCCCGGTCTCGCCCACGTCGACGGGTGCGAAGCCGGGCCGGACCACCCGCACGTCGCTGAAGAAGTGCGGTACACCGGCCGAGCCGGCCTTGCTCACGGCATGCTCGGCGTCCAGGAAGAGGGTGCCGGGGGCGGCCTCCGTCATCCCGTAGCCCTGGAGGAAGGTGAGCCCGCGCTCCTGGTACACGCTGATCAGCGACGTGGGCACCGGGGAGCCGCCGCAGGTGAGGAGGCGCAGGCTGGAGAGGTCGGCGTCGGCCCACCCCGGGTGCCGGGCCATCCGGTCGAACATGGCCGGCACGCCGAACATGAGGGTGATCGCGTGCCGTTCGATGAGGTCCAGCGCGGTGCCCGGGTCGAACGCCTCGGTGAGGACGCAGGTGCCGCCCTTGAGGAACACCGGGAGCGTCAGCATGTTCAGCCCCGCCGTGTGGAAGAGCGGGGCGGCGACGAGGGCGCGCTCGTCCGCGATCAGGTCCTGGTCGACGAGGACGTTGACGGCGTTCCAGGTCAGGTTGGCGTGGGTGAGCATCGCGCCCTTGGGCCGGCCCGTCGTTCCCGAGGTGTACATGATCAGGCAGGTGTCGTCCGGGGAGACGGGCTCGTCGACGGGCTCGGTGGAACCGGCCGCCAGCGTCCGCTCGTACTCCGGCCCGACCTCGACGCGGGTCCGGACCCCGGTGTGGCCGGGGAGTTCCGCGACCAGCCCGGTACACGACGGGCTGTGGACGAGCACCGTGGCGCCGGAGTCGGCGAGCTGGTAGGCGATCTCGGGGCCGGCGAGGCGCGTGTTGAGGGGGACGAAGACCGCGCCGAGGAGTCCGGCGGCGAACAGCGTCTCCAGATAGGAGGGGTGGTTGGGGCCGAGGTAGGCGATCCGGTCGCCGCGCCGGACGCCCCCGGCGCGCAGGGCGTGGGCGAGGCGGGTGGCGCGGGAGGACAGCTCCGCGTACGTGACGGTGCTGTCCCCGTGGACGAGCGCCGTGCGGTGCGGGGTCTTGCGGGCCCGGCGGGCCGGCCAGGACCCGAGTCCCTCATTGCGCATCGGTCCTCCCTGGTCCGTCGTCGCGCGGCGGAGGGCTCACGGCAGAACACATGGGGCGCCCCTTCACGGTGTGGTGAGCCCGAGCAGGCGGGCGGCGTTCTCCTTGAGGATCTTCGGCCTGACCTCGTCCTTGATCGCGAGCTTTCCGAAGTCGGCGAGCCAGCGGTCGGGGGTGAGGACGGGGAAGTCGGAGCCGAAGAGGACCTTGTCCTTGAGCAGGGTATTGGCGTACTGCACGAGCTGCGGCGGGAAGTACTTGGGCGACCAGCCGGACAGGTCGATGTGCACACCGGGTTTGTGCGTGGCGACGGCGAGGGCCTCGTCCTGCCAGGGGAAGGACGGATGCGCCAGGATGATCTTCAGATGCGGGAAGTCGGCGGCCACGTCGTCCACGTGGAGCGGGTTGGAGTACTTCAGGCGGATGCCGCCCCCGCCGGGCACGCCGGCGCCGATGCCGGTCTGGCCGGTGTGGAACAGCGCTATGGTCCCCGTCTCCTCGATGACCTCGTACAAGGGGTAGGCCAGCGCGCGGTCGTCGGGGAAGAAGCCCTGGATGCTCGGGTGGAACTTGAAGCCCTTCACCCCGTACTCCTCCACCAGGCGGCGGGCCCGCCGCACGCCCGCCCTGCCGCGGAAGGGGTCGATGGAGGCGAAGGGGATCAGCACGTCCGCGTTGGCGGCGGCGGCCTCCGCGACCTCCTCGTTGGGGACCGGCTCGGTGCCGGTGGCGGACTCGGCGTCCACCGTGAAGATCACGGCGGCCATCCTCCGCTCGCGGTAGTACGCGGCCGTCTCCTCCAGGGTCGGCTTCCGCTTGCCCTCGACCTTGAAGTAGGCGGAGGAGGCGTCGTGCAGGTCCTCGTCCAGGGACGCGTGCCCCCTCGACGACACCTCGGCGTGCGTGTGGACGTCGATCGCGAGCAGTTCTCCGACGTTCATCACGCCTCCGGGATCCTGGGCGCGGGGATGCCGACGGTCTCGGGTTCGGCGCCGACCGACGTGGGCCAGGCCTCGGCCAGCGCTTCGGGGCGCCAGCCGCCCTCGGCGTAGGCGGCCCTGATCTCCCGGGGGTGGGACCAGAGCGTCACCCGGTCGCCGCCGATGCCGATGCACTGGCCGGTCACGTCCCGGGCGGCCTCGGAGGCGAGGAAGGGGACGAGGGCGGCGCAGTCCTCGGGGGTGCCGAAGCCTTCCCCCTTGCGCAGGAAGCCGGGCAGCGCCCCGCCGTTCCTCATGGCCTCGATGTACGGGGCGAAAACGGGGATGGTCTCGGTCATCGCCGTGGCCGCGACGGGCACGATCGCGTTGACGGTGATGCCGGCGCGGGCCAGCTCCATGGACCAGGTGCGGGCCATGGCGGCGATGCCGGCCTTGGCTGCGGCGTAGTTGGTCTGCCCGAAGTTGCCGCGCTGCCCGGCCGGGGAGCCGACCAGGATCAGCGTGCCGCCCCCGCCCTGTTCGCGCATGCGGACGGCGGCGGCCCGGGCGCAGGTGAAGGTGCCCCGCAGATGGGTGGTGAGCACCGCGTCGAAGTCGTCGTCGGTCATCTTCCACAGCACCTTGTCGCGCAGGATGCCCGCGTTGGTGACGAGGACGTCCAGCCGGCCGAAGGCGGCGACCGCGCGGTTCACGAGCCGGTCGGCGGCCTCGGCCGTGCCGACGGCGGCGACCTCGGCCACGGCGGTGCCGCCCGCCCCGGTGATGGACTTCACGGCCTGTTCGGCCACGGCCTCGTCGATGTCGTTGACCACCACGGACGCGCCGTGGGCGGCCAGGGCCCGGGCGTAGGCCAGGCCCAGGCCCCGGCCGCTGCCGGTGACGACGGCGGCCTTGCCGCTCAGATCGATGGTGTGCACAAGCGAATCCCTTCCGGAGTGGTGCGGAGCGCGGGGACGCGGCGACCGCGGAATCGAAGCTAAGAGCAATGATTGTTGACGTCAATAGTTGTTCCCGCTCGGCAGGGTGCGCGAGACTACCCCCGTACGCCGCACGCTTCACGACCCGGGAGTCCGCCATCACCCGCCAGCCGCACACCGCCGAGACATCCGCCGGCACCCCGATCGACGCGCAGGAACCGTGGATGCGCGGACTGCACGCGGACACCGGCTATCTGCTCTACCGCCTCGGCCTGCGCTCGGGCCGGCTGTTCAACGCCTCCCTCCAGGAATCGGGGCTGCGGCTGCGCCACTACGCGCTGCTGCGCTTCCTGGCCACCTGCGAGGGAGCCCTCCAGCGGGAGCTGAGCACCCGTCTCGGCTACGACCCCAGCGCGATCGTCGGACTGGTCGACGACCTGGAGAAGCTGGACCTGGCGGAGCGCCGCCCGTCCCCGGAGGACCGGCGCAGCCGGGTCGTGGCGCTCACCGAGGAGGGCCGCGCCTTCCTCCGCGACAGCGACGAGGCCAGCAGGCGGGTGACGGGCGATCTGCTGGCCCCGCTCACCGCGGAGGAGCGGGAGACGCTGCACGGCCTGCTGCTGCGGCTGGCCGAGGATCGGCCCGAATGATGTTGTGCAAACGATTGACTAGCATGTAAATGCTGCCTAGGTTCCTCGGGCACCGGCCCCAGCCCCAGGAGCTCACCGTGCCGCCGTCCTCCTCCCCTTCCCCCGCCCGCCGGACCCCCCGTCAGACCTCCGAAGACCAGCGGCAGTTGCGCCGCGTAGCCCTGTCGAGCATGCTCGGCACCGCCATCGAGTTCTACGACTTCCTCGTGTACGGAACGGTCGCCGCACTGGTCTTCGGCAGCCTGTTCTTCCCCGGCGCCGACCCCGCGGTCGGCACGATCGCGGCCTTCGGCACCTTCGCCGCGGGCTATGTGGCCCGTCCGCTCGGCGGCATCCTCTTCGGTCACTTCGGCGACCGGATGGGCCGCAAGTCGATGATGCTGCTGACCATGACCCTGATGGGCGTCGCCAGCTTCCTCATCGGCGTCCTGCCCACCTATGGCGCGATCGGCGTGTGGGCGCCCGTCCTGCTGGTCGCCCTGCGCGTGGTCCAGGGCCTCGCCATCGGCGGGGAGTGGGGCGGCGCGACCCTGATGGTCGTCGAGCACGCCGAGCGGACCCAGCGTGCCCGGCGCGGTCTCTGGTCCAGCGCCACCCAGCTCGGGGCCCCGCTCGGCTCCGTCCTCTCGGCGGGCGTGGTCACCCTGGTCGCCGCGCTGCCCGACGACGACTTCCGCTCGTGGGGCTGGCGGGTCCCGTTCCTGCTCAGCATCGCCCTGCTGGCGGTCGGCCTGTTCGTCCGCCTGAAGGTCGCGGAGAGCCCGCTGTTCGCCCGGACGAAGGGTCAGCCCGCCGCCCGGCCGCCGGTCGTGGAGGTGCTCCGCCGCCCCGCTCCGGTGCTGCGCGCCGCGGGCATCGGCATCGGCGCGTTCACCGCCCAGTCGTTGCTGGCCAGCTTCATGATCTCCTACGCCGTCGGCCAGGGCTACAGCCGCCCGCAGGTCCTCACCGGCGTCACCCTCGCCTCGTGCACGGCCCTGCTCGTGCTGCCGGCCGCCTCCGCCCTCTCCGACCGGATCGGCCGCCGCCCCGTGGTCCTGGCCGGGGCCATCGCCTCCGCCGCGCTCGCGTTCCCGGTCCTCGCCCTGGTGAACTCCGGCTCCCCCGGCCTGCTGATCCTCGCCCTCGTACTCGGCCACGGCCTCGCGCAGTCCCTGATGTACGCACCGCTGGGCGCCCTGCTCAGCGAGATGTTCGGCACCCGCGTCCGCTACACCGGCGCCTCCCTGGGCTACCAGGGCGCGACCCTGATCGGCGCGGGCTTCTCGCCCCTCATCGCCAGCAGCCTGCTCGCCTCGTCCGGCGGCGACAGCACCCCGGTCTCCCTGCTGCTGTGCGGCGGTGCGGCGATCACCGCGCTCACCGTGTGGCGGACGCGGGAGACGCGGACGAACACCCTCGACGAGCCCCCCGCCCCCGTCGCCCCCGCCACCGCCCCCAGCCCCGGGGGGACCCCGCGCTGACACCCGGGCGCGCAGCCGCGGGGGGGGCGTCCCGCCCGCGTCTGCGCGCACCGCGCGGCACGGACCCCGGCGGCACCGGGCAGCTTCGCCGGGCCGCCCCGCAACGGTTCCGGTTCCGGTTCCCGGCCCCGGGCCCCCGGCACACCGCCCACCCGCGGACGCAGCCGGGAGCGCCACCCGGGCACCCACGGCCCGGCCCGGCCCGGCGCCCGGGCAAGCCGGGGGCTCACCGGCCGATGTGATGTCACCGGACACGGTGATTGCCCTGCGGCTGTCCGGACGGCCGGCGTCTCCCACGGGTGCCGGCCGTCCGCCACCGCTCCCCCGCCCCCGCCACTGCCCGCGCGGACACGGAACCCCCGCACGGCCGGAGGAGGCGGACGGAGCGGACGGGGCACATCCGTGGCTGCGCGGGCGGCCCGGGAGGGCGGGCGCCCGGTCAGCCGGAGAAGCGCCGGACGTACCGCCGCTGCCAGGGCGTCTCGACGGCCCGTCCGTCATAGCCCCGGCGGACGAACTCCACGGCGCGGTCGGCCCGCACGCCGTCCAGGACGGCGAGGCAGGCCAGCGCGGTGCCCGTACGGCCGCGGCCGCCGCCGCAGGCGATCTCGACGCGCTCGCCCTCGTCACCGGCGCGTTCCCACGCCGCACGGAGGACGGCCCGGGCCTCCGCCCCGTCGGCGGGCAGCCGGAAATCCGGCCAGCGCAACCAGCGGGATTCCCAGGGGACTTCGGGGGGACGCCCGCCCAGCAGGTACACGCCGTACGTGGGTTCGGGGCCCGCCGGAAGCGGCCGCCGCAGCGCGCGGCCCCGGACCGTGCGCCCGGACGGCAGCCGCAGAACGCCGGTGTCCGAGGGCTGCCACGTTCCCGTCACCCGTTCACGGTATCCGGCGGCGCCCGCCCGCGGGGCCGGAAGGCGCCGGCCCGCGGCGCGGCGCCGCCCTCCCCACCGGCGCGCGAGCGGGAATCCGCGCCCCGCACCCGGCCCGCGCCGGAGGACCCGTCCGCCGGCGCGGCGGTCCCGGCCGGCCGTCCCGGCGCCGGGCCGCCGGGCCGCGGCGCGCCGGAGGCGGTGGGGCGCCCCCGGCGCGCCTGACGGCGGCACCGTTCGCGACGGGTGCGCTCAGCCGTTCACGGACGCGGAGAAGGACTGCACGCCCAGCCCGGCGCCGCCGCTCCACGGCTCGAAGCCGGCCTGGATGCTGGTCATGTACCAGTTGTTGCCGGCCATGCCGCGGCCCACGGTCTCCCTGACGAAGTCCATGACGTCGAAGCTCCAGCCGGGGAGGGCGGACGGGGAGACGAAGGAGATGACGTCGTTGCCGCCGTTGTTCCCGGTCCACACCTCCCAGCTGCGTCCGCCGACGTTCGCCGTACCGACCTGCGAGCCGATGGGCTGGATCGGGCCGACCCGGTTGAACCAGATCATGATCTCCGTCCGGTTGACGCCGGTCCGCTTCGGCTCCGGGTCGAGCCAGATGTCGTAGGACGCGTTGTAGACCGCGTCCGAGGTGTACTGGTAGGAGATGCTGCTCGGCGCGCTGCCGATGGAGCCGATCTGCATCGGCAGCCTGCTGCCCGGCGAACAGTTTCCGTAGTGGCAGCCGGTGTAGACCGACGGGTAGGACTTGGGGGCGCCGTCGGTCGAGACGCTGCCGTCGGCCTGGGTGATCCGGAAACCGCTGCCGGTGACGTCGATGCACTGGGTGGCGCCGGTGCCCCACCGGTTGTTCTGCACCACGTACTGACCCTGGACGGTGGAGGTCCCGTACTGCTCGCAGATCACCGGCTCGGCCGCGGCCGGCGGAGCCGTGACCGCGAAGGAGGCCAGCGAACCGAGGACGACCAGGAGTGCCGTGGCGGCGGAGCGTATGCGGAGTTTCATGAGATCCCTTCAGCGGTTGCGGATGGAGGGGGTGGAGCGTGGGAGCGCTCCCATTCACATGCGCCGGAGCGGACTGTATGACTCCGACGGGAGACTGGCAAGGGATGCCACCCTGCGGGTCCCAGCGCTCCCCGCCCTCCGCGGCCGGCGGAACCCGCGGCCCGCACCCGGACAAGGAGGCCGGCACGACCGGAGACACCCGGCGGGACCCGCGGCCGGACGGCGTCCTGCTCGTCCACACCGCCCACTTGGACGGCGCCTCCCGGCAGGCCGCGCGGGATCTTCCCGACCTGGTCTTCGAGGGCGGGATGACCGGCGACGACCGGGAACACGCCCTCGGCGGCCGGCATGCGCCGGCCTGGGAGGACGGCGAGCTGACCGGGCACGCCTCCCTCGTCCGGCGGCGCCGCCGCACCGCGGCCGGGCGCTGCGCGCCGGGTACGTCGAGGGCGTGGGTGTACGCCCGGACCGGCAGGGCCGCGGTCACGGCTCGGCCATGAGGGCGGCGCTGGAAGGGGTGCTGCGCGGCGCCTGCGAGGTGGGCGCCCTCGGATCCTCCGACGACGGCGCGCGGTTCTGCGCGGGGCGGGGCCGGCGGCGCTGGACGGGTCCCACCTTCGCGCTCACGCCGGACGGTGCGGTCCGCACCGCGGAGGAGGACGGCTGCATCCACGTGTTCCCGGTCTCGGCCCCGCTGGAGCTGCCCGGCGACCTCGTCTGCGACCGGCGTGACGGGGACGTGTGGTGAGCGGCCGGCTCCGGCCCGGGCCGGAGCCGGACACGGGGCGGGGGCGCGGAGCCGTGGTGCCGGCTCCGCGCCCGTCACCCCGCCGGGCGCGACCGGCGCGCGCGGCCGTGCCCAGCGGGGAGTTGCTGCTGTGCCGGATGGACCGGAGAGGCCGTTCCGGTCGGTGGCGACGGCCGGCCGGGCCGGTGTCATCCGGGGTGGTCAGCCCTCACGCGTCGCCGGGCTCACACCGCTTCCAGGCCATCTGGTAGGTGGTGTCGACGGAGCCGTCGGTGGAGTCCATCGTCATCAGACTGGTGGTCTCCTTGGTGTCCGACGTACCGGCGTTGACGCGCAGCTCCGTGTTGATGTTGAAGTTGCGGATCTCACCGCAGGGCGCCCAGACCAGCGCGGGCAGCTCGGTGGTGTGCGTGACCTGCCAGTTGTCGTCGAGCGGTCCGGCGAACTGCTCCTGCCGGGAGTCCGTGTTGGACGCCCCCTGGAAGTAGTACGACGCCTTCTGCATCGCGCTGGCGCCGTCCTCCAGGTACGCGTAGCCGCGGTAGTCCACCTTGGCGATGGCGTACGTGAAGCCCTGCGGGACCTGCATCGCCAGGTTGAGCTGGCAGTTCTTTCTGAAGTCGGTCGGCTTGGCCCCGACGCCGACCATGGCGAGGTAGTCGCTGTAGGTCACGGTGAAGGCCGTGTTGTCCTCGGAGACGGCGACGGCGGCCGTCCCCGCCGGGCAACCCGAGCCATTGACGGTCGCAACCGTGATGATCATCTTGTCGGTCGGCACATCCGTGAAGTACGGCGGCGTCGCGATCGGGCCCGGAATGAATGAGGTGGCGAACAACGCTGTTGCCGCGCCGGCCGCTGCGAGTACACCGGACATGGTTCTCCAATCGGTCTGCTGTGGACCGCGCCGGGATACAGGGAACGCCCCGGCGCCGTTTGCTGTGTGGAACCCGCCGAACCCCTGCCGGCACCGCCGCGGACTTCCCGCCGCCCCTACGTGGCGTGCGTTCGGGAGAATCCTGTGTTCTCGGCATGGAAAGGGCTCGGAAGAGAAGACCCCGTGTTCTCGTTTCGCATGGCCCGTCCCCTCTGCGGACCAAGGGCATTCCGAGGGGGTGGGGTGGCCCCCGCGCCCCGGCAGCCGCTGCCGTGGGGCGCGGGGGTGTCGCCCCGGGCCGTTCGAGTTCCGCAACCGTGCGGCACACGTGTCCCGCAGGTCCGGAGTGGGGGGTGCTGGTATCCGGTCACCAGTCCTCGGGTCTGGGTCACCGGTTGTGCGTCCCGCGGTGTTCCGTTCTCCCGCTCGTGGACCACGCTCCGCGGTCCACGGCCGGCTCCCGGGCCGTGAACCCCGGCGGGCGCCCGGGACGCCACCGCGCGCGGGCAGCGCGCGGAGCCCGTCAGCTACCGCATTCCTTCCAGGCCATGTGGTAGACCGTGCTGACCGCGGCGTCCGTGGAGTCCATGGTCATGAAGCTGGTCGTGTTCTTGGTGTCCGAGTCGCCACCGTCGACCCGCAGTTCGGTGTTGATGTTGAAGTTGCGCTTCACGCCGCAGGGGGCCCAGACCAGCTCGGCGTACTCCTTGCTGGCCGACGCCTGCCAGTTGTTGTCGAACGGGCCGTTGAAGGTGCGCGAGGTGGTGCTCGTCTCGGAGGAGCCCTGGTGGTAGTACGACGCCTTCTGCAGGCCGGCGGCACCGTCCTCCAGGTAGCCGTAGCCGCGGTAGTCGACCTTCGCGATCGCGTAGGTGAAGCCCTGGGGCACGATCACGTCCAGGTTGAGCTGGCAGTTCTTTCTGAAGTCGGTCGGCGAGGCGCCGACGCCGACCTGGGCGAGGTAATCGCTGTAGGTCACGGTGAAGGCCGTGTTGTCCGGGGAGACGGCGACGGCGGCCGTCCCTGCCGGGCAGCCCGAGCCGTTCACGGTGTTGACGGAGAGCTGGATCTTCTCCGTCGGGACGGTCTCCTCGGCGGAGACGGTGGAAGCGGTCAGCGTGGAAGCGAGTAACGCCGCGGCAGCCCCACTTGCCAGAAGTACACCGGACATGATTCTCCAATCGATCGTCGTGGACCATGACGGAAGGGGGACGATCCCGAATCCGCCCACACTGAACGAGGCCCGGAAAGTCGCGGCGGAACGCCGGCGTGCCAGAGCCTCATCCGGGCAGCGCACCGGCCCCGGGCAACAACGCGGCACGGCGCGTCGCGGAACAGGGTGGGAAAGCTGGCGCTGCTGTCCGGACTCCCGGAGGTCCTCTGCGGAGACAGGGGCACGACGGTACGGATCGGCACTCACGGCGGCCGGCCGGCGCATTCCGACGGCCCGACTGCCTGACGCGGCGGGGCGCTTCGGCCCGGTTACGGATTCCACCGGTGCGTTCGGCGCGCCACCAGGGGACGCTGAGTATCAAAACGTACGGCCTGCCGGATCGGGAGGCCAGGTGATGGGTCCGCCATTCCGGCGTCATGACCTGGCCTCCTGCTGACCCGTGGGGGGGCAGGGGTGGGAGCGCTCCCACAGTAGGAGGTTCCCCAGGACCATGACAAGGGCGTGGGTCTCACTCGGGAAACACGGCCGAAACAAATGCGTCCGGGCCGGGCGGCGAACTCGACCGGCAGGCCGAATCGTCCGGTGAGACGGCAGGCGCGCACCGGAATATGGCCACGCCGGGCACCGGAAGCCCTTTCCGGTGACCTTCCGCCGGAGTCCGGTCAGTGAGTTCTGGCCACAAGCCGGAAACGGTGACCGGCTATTCGTTCCGCTCCGGATTACCGCGCACCGCGGAACCCGCTGTGCGCGCGGCAGGCCGCGGCGGGCCGTGCCGTCGCGCCTCCCGGAACGGCTCCGCCCCGGCGAGGCGTTCCCGCCCGGACCGGCGGCGCACGGGGCTTGCCGCCCTCCCGCGCAGGGTGTGACCGTGGGACGGCGGCGCCGCGCCCGGAGCCGTGGCCATCGGTGAGGGCCCCTTCCACGAGTTGCGGAGCGGACATGAGTGACAGCGCGGACACGGCCAGGGTGGAGCTGACCACACCGGCGGCGGACTTGCTGCGAAGGCTGCGGGAGGCGCACGGGCCGCTGATGTTCCACCAGTCGGGCGGGTGCTGCGACGGCAGCGCGCCGATGTGCTACCCGGCCGGGGAGTTCAGGACGGGCGGGGCCGATGTGCTGCTGGCGGAACTGGCGGTCGACGGGGTGCCGGAGCGGGTGCCGTTCTGGATGTCGGCCGGCCAGCACGAACGGTGGAGCCACACCCGGCTGATCGTGGACGTGGTGGAGGGCCGGGGCAGCGGATTCTCCCTGGAAGCCCCCGAGGGCGTCCGCTTCCTCATCCGGTCCCGGCTGCTGGCGGCGGAGACGTGACAGGCCGGGGGCCCGTTGTGCCGCCGGCCCCCGCGGTCAGGGGCGGAAGCCGCTCACGAGCTGCGCGGTGGCCGAGATCCCGTGGTAGACGGAGGGCGCGATACCGGTGCCCGCGACCAGGAAGCCCACCACGGCGCACAGGATCGCGTGGGAGGTCTTGAGGGACCCGCTCCGCAGGAAGATCAGCGTGATGACCAGGAGCAGCAGAAGCACGGAGACGGACACGACCATCGCGGACAACCTCCTCGGCCGGCCGGGGGATACGGCCGGGACGTGGTACGGAGCGGCTCTGGGGCGTCAGTGTGGCCCATGGCGCGCTCCGTACCGGCCGTCCGTCCGTCCGCCGATCGGGTACTGACCGAGCGTTATCGCCGCTGCCCGTCGTGGCGGTCGAGGAATGCCTCCAGGCCGGCCAGGTCGTCGGTGTTGACGTGGTCGGCTCCCGCGGCCAGGAGTTCCGACCAGACGGCGTCGCGCCCCGGGCCGGGCGTGTCGGGGGTGGCCCAGAAGCGCACCCGCCGGTGTTCGCGGTGAGCGGTGGCGACGATCTCGTGGAGCCTCCCGCGCTCGGCGGCGGGCATCGGTCCCACGCCCCGCCAGCCGAAGCTGTGGGTCCAGTTGCTGCTGATCAGCGGGATGAGGGAGGCGGGGGACGCGCCGCCCAGGTCGTCGAGGCGGCCGTCGTAGAAGGCGTACCGCAGGCGCTGGGCCTCCATCGGCCCGCGGGCGGCGCGGTCACCGGAGATCACGGCGGTGACCGCGCCGGGGCGGACCCGGCCGTCCACGGCCGCGCTCAGCATCCGCCGGTAGCGGTGCAGCCGCCGGTGGAGTGCGAGATAGCTCGCCTCGCCGGTGTTCTTGAGGTCGATGAGGAGTTGCACGGGCGTGCGGTGGCCGGGATACACCGTGCCGCGGTGGGCGCGCACCCGGCGCAGCAGCGGTTCGAGGTAGAGCCTCTCCAGGGTGCGTCCGGGGGTGAGGTCCCCCGCGTCGTGTCCCACCAGGAGTTGGCCCCCGGTCAGCCAGATGTCGGCCTCGACGCCGGTGAACCGGTGGTCGAGGGCGTCGAGGAGAGGGCGGGGGTGTTCGTAGTCGTTGTGCGCGTGGGCCCGGCGGAGGGGCGCGGGGCCCGGGCGCACCGCCGCCGGGGCGGGCGCGGCCGTCGCCGCGCGGGCGGCGGCCGGTGCGGCCGCGGTGCCGGCGAGAGCGGCGGCGAAGGAGGTGACGAGCGTGCGGCGGGCGGGGCGTGCGAGGGCCATGAAGCCTCCCAGGCGGACGGCACGGCGGGGGCGGCCGCGTGGGCGCCGCGGTGCGCGGAGCTCACGGACCGGTGGGAACCGTGCCCGAGTATGACGGCCCGGGGGGCCGCCGGCACCCCCGACGCCGTTGCCGACGGCGGGAGTTGACCGGCCGTTTCCCTGCCCGTCGCCGTGGCCGTGCCCGTGCCGTGCCCGTGCCCGTGGCCGTCGCCGTGCCCGTGCCGTGGCCGTGCCCGTGCCGTGGCCGTGCCCGTGCCGTGGCCGTGCCCGTGCCGTGGCCGTGCCCGTGCCGCGGTCGTGCCCGTGCCGCGGTCGTGCCCGTGGCCGTGGCCGTCGCACGGGCGGCGGACCGGGGCCCGCGCCGTGCGCCGGCGGGCCGCACGGGCCGGGGGAGGGCCTTCCCCCCACGGAGGTCCTCCCCCGGCCCGGTTTCCGTGCCGCGTCAGGGGGACGGGGCGGGGAGGGCCACCAGCGCGGCGAGGGCCTCCCGGTGCCGTCCCGCGGTGCCGAGTGCGGTGGCGTCCGCCTTGGCCCGCTTGAGGTAGAGGTGGGCGGGGTGTTCCCAGGTCATGCCGATGCCTCCGTGCAGCTGGACGCACTCCTCCGCGGCGTGGACGGCCGTCCGCGAGCAGTGGGCCTGGGCGACGGCCACGGCCACGGGCAGGTCGGGGGAACCGGTGGCGAGGGCGTCGGCCGCGTTGCGGGCCGCGGCCCGGGCGGAGACGATGTCGAGCCAGAGCGCGGCGAGCCGGTGCTTCAGGGCCTGGAAGGAGCCGACGGGGCGGTTGAACTGGTGCCGCTCCCGGGTGTGCCGCACCGTTTCGGCGAGGCACCACTCGGCGATGCCGAGCTGTTCGGAGGCGAGCAGTCCGGCTCCGGCGGACAGCGCGCGCCGGATGGCGGCTTCGGCCGTCTCCGGGCCGGCGACCAGCCGGGCGGGGGCGCCCTCGAAGGTGGTGTCGGCGAGGGGGCGGGTGAGGTCGAGGGGCTCCCGCGGGGCGATGCCGGCACCGGGCGCCGCCGTGTCCACGGCCCAGAGGCCGAGTCCGCCGGGCCCCTCGGCCGGGACGAGCAGGGTCCGGGCCTCCGCGGCGTCGGCGACGCCGCGCACGGTGCCGGTGAGCGCGGCACCGTCATCGGCCCGTACGGTCGCCGTGGGGCGCGGGCCGGGAGGGGTGGACCAGGGCATCGCCAGGGCGGCGGTGGTGCGGCCGGCGGCGAGCTCGGCCAGCAGCGCGGCGGTCTCCGCACCGTCCTCCGGCCCGGCGCCGAGCAGCGCCTCCACGGCGATGACGGCACTGGTCAGGTAGGGCGACGGGGCAGCGGCGCGGCCGAGCTCCTCCAGGACGACGGCCGCCTCGCGGGCCGAGGCGCCCTGCCCGCCGAGCGTCTCCGGCACGAGCAGCCCGGCGGTGCCCATGCCGGCGCCGAGCGCCGTCCACAGCTCCGGGTCGTACGGCCGGCCGGTCTCGGTCCGGGCGAGGACGGCGCCCGGCTCGCAGCGGTCGGTGAGGAGGGACCGCACGGCGGAGCGCAGGTCCTCCTCCGCCTCGGAGTACAGCAGGTCCGGTACGGGCTGCTCCGCGGGGGCGGTGGCCGGGGCGGGGCCGGTGGTGGCGCTCATCGGGCCAGTTCCTTCCAGGGGACGTCCTTGTCGGTGCGCGGTTCGGGGGGCAGGCCGAGGACGCGTTCGGCGACGATGTTGAGCAGGACCTCGGAGGTGCCGCCCTCGATGGAGTTGCCCTTGGCGCGCAGGTAGCGGTACCCGGCGTCGCGTCCGGTGAAGTCGACGTGCTGCGGGCGGACCATCGTCCAGTCCTGGTAGGTGAGTCCGTCGTCGGCGAGGAGTTCGACCTCCAGGCCGCTGATCTCCTGGGCGAGCCGGGCGAAGCCCAGTTTCATGGCCACGCCCTCGGGTCCGGGCTGGCCCGTGGCGAGCTGCTGCCCGAGGCGGACGGCGGCGAGGCGGGCGGCCTCGGCCTCGACCCACAGGCCGAGCAGCCGCTGGTGCAGGTCGTGGGTGCGCAGTTCGGGCCGTTCCCGCCAGGTGGCGGCGGCCTTGCCGATCATGCCGCCCTCGCGCGGGATGCGGCCGCCGCCGATGGCGACGCGCTCGTTGTTGAGGGTGGTCTGGGCGACCTTCCAGCCGTCGCCGATCTCCCCGAGCCGGTGGCTGTCGGGAATGCGCACGCCGGTGAGGAAGACCTCGTTGAACTCGGCCTCGCCGGTGATCTGGCGCAGCGGGCGCACTTCCACGCCCGGGTCGGTCATGTCGCAGAGGAAGTAGGTGATGCCGCGGTGTTTGGGCTGGTCCGGGTCGGTGCGGGCGATGAGGATGGCCCAGCGGGCGATGTGGGCGCTGGAGGTCCACACCTTCTGGCCGTCGACGATCCAGTCGCCGGTGCCGTCCTCGCGCACGGCGCGGGTGGCGAGGGCGGCGAGGTCGGAGCCGGCGCCGGGCTCGCTGAAGAGCTGGCACCACACCTCCTCGCCGGTCCACAGGGGCCGCAGGAAGCGCTGCTTCTGCTCGTCGGTGCCGTAGCGGAGGATGGTCGGGGCGGCCATGCCGAGGCCGATGCCGATCCGGCGGGGGTCGTTGCCGGGGGCGCCGGCCGCCTCCAGTTCGGTGTCGACGACCCGCTGCAGGGAGCGGGGGGCGCCGAGGCCGCCGAGCCCTTCGGGGAAGTGCACCCAGGCGAGTCCGGCGTCGAAGCGGGCCCGGAGGAACTCCTCGCGGGGTGTGGTGGCGGGGTCGTGGGCGTCGAGCAGGTCCCGGACGCGGCGGCGCAGCCCGTCGGCGTCCGGTGCCGGCTGCGGTGCGGCGGCGTTGCGCGGCATGTCGCGGCTCCTCGGGATCAGTTGGGGGTGACGACGACGCGGCCGGTGGTCAGGCCGTCGGCCACGCGCTGGACGGCCGCGGCGGCCCCGTCGAGCGGTACGCGCTCGCTGACCAGGGGTTTGATCGCGCCCCGGGCGGCGAGTCCGGTGAGTTCGGCGTGGCAGGCACGGACGGCGGCCGGGTCCTTGGTGTTGTAGAGGCCCCAGTGGAGGCCGAGGATCGAGTAGTTCTTGACCAGGGCGTGGTTGAGGCCGGGGGCGGGGACGGTGCCACCGGCGAAGCCGACGACGACCACGCGTCCCTCGAAGGCGATGCACTTGACGGACTTGGCGTAGGCGTCGCCGCCGACCGGGTCGTAGACCACGTCGGCGCCCCTGCCGCCGGTGGCCTCCTTGACGGCGGCGGCGATGTCGTCGGTGTGCCGGTCGATGACGAGGTCGCAGCCCAGTTTCCGGGCCACGGCGGCCTTCTCCGCTCCGCCGGTGACGCCGATGACGGTGGCCCCGGCGGCCTTGCCGAGCTGGACCGCGGCGCTGCCGACCCCGCCCGCGGCCGCGTGCACCAGCAGGGTTTCCCCGGGCTGGAGCCGGGCCCGGCGGTGCAGTCCGAACCAGCCGGTCTGGTAGCCGATGTGCAGGGCGGCGGCCTCGGCGTCGTCGAGTGCCTCCGGAGCGGGGAGCACGGTGGCGTCATCGGCGACGGTGAGTTCGGCGAAGCCGCCTCCGGGCAGCGGCGGCTGGGCGAGGACCCGGGCGCCGGTCTCGGTGCGCGCCCCGTCCCCGGCCGCGACGACCTCGGCGCAGACCTCGACTCCGGGGGTGAACGGCAGGGGCGGCCGGACCTGGTACTGGCCGCGGCAGAGCAGCGCGTCGGGGAAGTTGACGTTGGCGGCGCGGACCCGCAGCAGCAGCTGCCCGGGGCCCGGCACCGGGTCGGGCACCTCGTCGAGGCGCATCACCTCGCGCGGTTCGCCGTTCTCGTGTACGCGCCATGCCTTCATCCGGTGGCCTCCGTGAACCGTTCCGTAGAGCGTCGACAAGTGACAGGGGAGCTGAGGGGGCGAGGGGGTACCGCCCCGCCAGCGGCATACTAAGCGGTCGCTCTGCTCGGAGAACAGAGGCCGGGCGAGATCCCTGCCGTGACCCCGTGGCCCCCACGGGCTTCCGGGCCCCGGCCGCCGCGGACCCGCGGAGCCACGCGTCCGGTCCGGCCCCGGCGCCGGCAGGGGCGGTGGGGGCCACGCGCCGACACCTCCCGGACGCCTGGCGCCTGCCCGTCTCCCGGAAGGAATGGTGGTCTAGACCTTGACCGGTGTAGACCAATGCGGTTGAGTGCCTCACCGACCCCCATCGGCCGGCCCGGCGACCGCCCGGCCGCGGCGCGCCCCTGCCCGCGGACGGCGCGCGGCCCCGTACCGGTGCCGGCCCGAAGCGGCGACCTGCCGCACAAAAGGAGTGATCCCGTGTCGCGACGTCTGCCGGCGTTACTCACCGCTCTGCTGGTCTGCTGCGGACTGGCGGTCCTGCCCGCGGCCGCGTCGGCCGCCCCCGCCCCCGCGGCCCGGACCGCGGCCTGCTCGGCGCCCGACTGGGTGGCCGGACAGTGGTACGCGGCCGGCCAGGTCGTCCGCTACACCGACGGCCGCTACTACCGCGCCGAACACGACAACCCGGGGTACGACCCGGTGATCAGCACCTGGTACTGGGAGCCGCACTCCTGCGAAGGCGGCGAACCGGCGCCCGGCGGCTTCGTGGTGAGCGCGGCGCAGTTCCAGCAGATGTTCCCGAACCGGAACCCGTTCTACACCTACAGCGGTCTGACGGCGGCCCTGAGCGCGTACCCCGCCTTCGCCACCACCGGCAGCGACACCGTCAGGCGGCAGGAAGCGGCCGCCTTCCTCGCCAACGTGGCGCACGAGACGGGCGGCCTGGTGCACATCGTCGAGCAGAACACCGCCAACTACCCGCACTACTGCGACACGTCCCGGCCCTACGGCTGCCCCGCGGGGCACGACGCGTACTACGGCCGCGGGCCCATCCAGCTGAGCTGGAACTTCAACTACCAGGCAGCCGGTGACGCCCTCGGCATCGACCTGCTGAACAACCCGTTCCTGGTCCAGAACGACGCGGCCGTGGCCTGGAAGACCGCCCTGTGGTACTGGAACACCCAGAGCGGCCCCGGCACCATGACCGGCCACACCGCGATGACCGGCGGGCACGGCTTCGGCCAGACCATCCGCAGCATCAACGGCAGCCTGGAGTGCGACGGGAAGAACCCGGCGCAGGTGCAGAGCCGCATCGACAACTACCGGCGTTTCACGGACATCCTCGGCACCGTCCCGGGGGGCAATCTGTCCTGCTGAGCCGCACCGCCCCGGTCGCCCGTACGCCCGCCACGGCACGCCGCCGCGGCGGGCGTACGGCGTGCGCACGGCCCTCGCGGAGGCGGGTGACGGCCCCGGCCGCGCCCCGTCACCGCCGCGGGTTTCCCATCAATTCTCCTTCCGCTTGAGGCAATCCGGACCGCCGTACGTAGCTGATGGGTGAACAGGCGCACGGGGAGCCGGAGACCGCAACCGCTCGGCGTCTGTCCGTACGGCAGGAGGATCCGGACCCCCGGTCCCTCCCCGCCGCAGCCCCACAAGCCGGGCCGGCCGGCCCCCAGCGGCCGGCCCGCCCCCCGATGGAGGTCAGTCAGTTGAGCCACCGACGAGTCAACAAGCGGACGGGCGCGATCGCCGCGGCCTCCGCAGCCGCCCTCGCGGGAGCGGTGATCCTGCTGCCGAACGCGAACGCCAGTGACGAGAAGGAGGCCGCCCCCAGAACGTTCGCCGGCCCGGCCGCGGCGAAGACCGGCACGGCCCTCGCTGCCGACCTGGGCGCCGACGCCGCGGGCTGGTACTTCGACGGCGAGTCCGGCCGGCTCGTCATGAACGTCCTGGACGAGGAAGCCGCGGAGACCGCGCGCGCCAAGGGCGCCGAGGCGCGGATCGTGGACAACAGCATGGCGGAGCTGAAGGCCGCCACGCAGACGCTCAGCGACCGGGCGTCGATCCCGGGCACCGCCTGGTCGATCGATCCCAGGACCAACAAGGTCTCCGTCCTCGCCGACCGCACCGTGACGGGCGACCGGCTCGCCGAGCTGGAGCAGGCCACGGACGGCATGGCGGGCCTGGTGACCGTCAAGCGCAGCCAGGGCGAGTTCAAGCCGTTCGCGGACGGCGGCGACGCCATCTTCGGCGGCGGCTCGCGCTGCTCCCTCGGCTTCAACGTGGACGTGAACGGCGCCCCGGGCTTCCTGACCGCCGGTCACTGCGGCAACATCGCCGCGGCCTGGACGAACGACCAGGCCGGCGCCGAACCGCTGGGCACCACCGCCGAATCGGTGTTCCCCGTCAGCGACTTCGCCCTGGTGATGTACGACGACCCGGCGACGGAGGCCCCCAGCACGGTCGATCTGCAGGACGGCACCACGCAGGAGATCACCGGGGCCGCGGAGGCCAGCGTCGGCATGGAGGTGCAGCGCTCCGGCAGCACCACCGGCCTCAGTGACGGCACGGTGACCGGCCTCAACGCCACCGTCAACTACGGCAACGGCGACATCGTCAACGGGCTGATCCAGACGGACGTCTGCGCCGAGCCGGGCGACAGCGGCGGCGCCATGTTCTCCGGCACCTCGGCCGTGGGCCTGACCTCGGGCGGCAGCGGTGACTGCACCCAGGGCGGCGAGACCTTCTTCCAGCCGGTGACCACCGCCCTGGAGGCCGTGGGCGCGACGATCGGCGCCGGTGGCGCGGGTGCCGGTGGCGGCGCCGGTGCGGGCGGCGAGGCCGGTGACGGCGCCGCCGGCGAGCAAGCCGGCGGCGAGGGCGGCATCGGCGCGGGCGACGAGGGCGCCGGTGCCGGTGAAGAGGGCCTCGGTGGCGGGGCGGACCGCCGGGACGGGCAGGGCTCCCGGGGCGGCTTCTCCGGCGCCGGTGCGGGCCACGGGTCGTAACACCCGCGGAAGGCGGCCGGGAAAGGCCCGCCCCTCCCACTCCGCGCACGTCACACACTCCGCGTGATCCGGGCGCGGGGTCCGGGCACCTCTCCCCTGGCGCCCGGACCCCGCGCCCGTCCGCGCTCTCCGCGCGCGTTCCGGGCCGCCCGGGCCGGGCGCGGCGCTCCCGCCCTTCCCGGGCCCGCGGGATCACGGCAGCCCGTCACCGCCGCGGACGGGCCGGTCCCGTCACCCGCCCGTCCGCGGCTCCCTCCCCGTTGCCTCCGTCCGTCCCGCGGCACTCCGCCCCGCCCGCCGTCCACACCGGCACCCGCCCCGGGCCGGGCCGCCACCGCTCCCGTGCCGCGGGCCGGAGCGGCCGGTGTCCCCCCCGGGGACGGAGGCGGAGGGCGGGTCCTCAGCGGATGCACGACGGCGATCAGGTGGTGTGCGGCGGCACGCGTACACCCGCGATGAGCGGGAACGAGGGCCGGGAGGCGCTCTTGAGCGCCTCCGCCGCAGCGGGTTAGGTGATGCGGGACGGCACCGGTTCACCTACCGTGAGCAGGTGCCGCCGCCTCACCGGGAGGTACCGGACCATGACCGATGTCTTCAACGCGCCCATTCCCCCGCCGGAGCCCCGCGCCCGGCCCGTCACCGCCGCCGAGGTCGACGCCCAGGTGCGCGGCGTCTGCTTCAAGACCGGGCCGCCGCGCAGACTCGGTGTGGAACTCGAATGGTTCATCCACGACGCCGGTGATGCCCGCGCCCCCGTCGACCCGGGCCGGCTCTCCGCCGCCCACGCCGCCCTCAGCGGCCTGCCCCTCCGCTCCGCCCTCACCTTCGAGCCCGGCGGGCAGATCGAGCTGAGCTCTCCCCCGGCCGGTTCCCTCGCCGCCTGTGTGGCGGACGCGGCCGCCGATCTGCGCCGCGTGCGCGCCGCCCTGGCCGCCCGCGGCCTGGCCCTCGCCGGGCACGGCCACGACCCGTGGAACCCGCCGCGCCGGCTGCTCACCGCCCCCCGCTACCGCGCCATGGAGGCGTACTTCGACCGCGCCGGCCCCGCCGGCCGCTCCATGATGTGCGCCACCGCCTCCGTCCAGGTGTGCCTGGACGCGGGACACGAGGAGCCCGGCCCGCTCGGCCACGCCCACCGCTGGCGGCTGGCCCATCTGCTCGGGGCCGTGCTCGTGGCGGCCTTCGCCAACTCACCGCTCCGGCAGGGCGCCCCCACCGGCTGGCGGTCCACCCGGCAGGCCCTCTGGGCCGAACTCGACCCCGGCCGCGCCCTGGCACCCCCCGGCGGGCCGGAGCCGCGCACCGCCTGGGCCGCGTACGCCCTGGACGCACCCGTCATGTGCGTCCGCTCCGGCAACGGCGGACCGTGGACCGTACCGCCGGACGGCCTCACCTTCCGCCACTGGATCGCGGGCGGCGCCCCCCGGCCCCCCACGGCCGACGATCTCGCCTACCACCTGACCACCCTCTTCCCCCCGGTCCGGCCGCGCGGCCATCTGGAACTGCGCATGATCGACGCGCAGCCCGGCGAGAACGGGTGGATGGTGCCGCTCGCGGTGACCGCCGCCCTGTTCGACGACGCCGCCGCCTCCGCGACGGCCGCCCGGGCCGTCGAACCGCTCACCGCCACCGCCGGCACGGACCCCCCGCCCGGCAACCCGCTGTGGCGGATCGCGGCCCGCCACGGCCTCGCCGACCCCGCGCTCCGCGCCGCTGCCGAGACCTGCTTCGCCGCCGCCCGCGAGGCGCTGCCCCGGCTCGGGGCACCGCCCGCCGTGCGGGACGCGGTGGCGGAGTTCACGGAACGCTACGTCTCCCGGGGCCGCTGCCCCGCCGACGACCTGCTCGATCTGTACGGACAGCCGGCACCAGGGAAGGACAGCCGCCCATGACGGCCACCGAACGCACCAGCCCCGCCGCCCGCGACACCGCCGAGAGCGTCCTCCCCGCGACCGCCCCGGACGCCTTCCGCCGCCGGGCCGCCGACGCCCTCACCGCCGCCCGCGACCGGACCGCCCTGCTCACCTCCTGTGTCGACGACCCCGAACTCACCGCGCAGCACTCCCCGCTGATGTCCCCGCTCGTCTGGGACCTCGCCCACATCGGCAACTTCGAGGACCAGTGGCTCCTCCGCGCCGTCGGCGGCCGCGAAGCGCTCCGCCCCGATGTCGACGCCGTCTACGACGCCTTCGAACACCCGCGCGCCAAGCGTCCCTCCCTGCCGCTGCTGCCGCCCGGCGAGGCCCGCCACTATGTCGCCGACGTGCGGGCCCGGGCCCTCGACGTCCTGGCGGACACCCGGCTGGAGAACCGGGAACTGACCGACGCCGCCTTCGCCTTCGGCATGATCGCCCAGCACGAGCAGCAGCACGACGAGACCATGCTGATCACCCACCAGCTGCGCCGCGGCCCGGCCGCACTGACCGCTCCCCCGCCCCCGCCGGCCCCCTCCGACGCCGCCTCGCTGCCAGCCGAAGTCCTCGTGCCCGGCGGTCCGTTCACCATGGGAACCTCCGCCGAGCCCTGGGCCCTCGACAACGAGCGGCCCGCGCACCCGCGCGACCTCCCGGCCTTCCTCATCGACACCGTCCCCGTCGGCAACGGCGCCTATCTGCGCTTCCTGGAGGACGGCGGCTACGACGACCCGCGCTGGTGGGCGCCCGGGGGCTGGGCGTACCTCCGCGAACACGGCCTGCGCGCCCCGCTGTTCTGGCGCCGCGAGGGCTCCGGCTGGGTCCGCCGCCGGTTCGGTGTCACGGAACCCGTACCGCTGGACGAGCCCGTGCTCCACGTCAGCTGGTACGAGGCGGACGCCTACGCCCGCTGGGCCGGCCGGCGCCTGCCCACCGAGGCCGAATGGGAGAAGGCGGCACGCCACGACCCGGCCACCGGCCGCTCGCGCCGCTACCCCTGGGGCGACGCCGACCCGGGGCCGGACCACGCCAACCTCGGTCAGCGGCACCTGCGGCCCGCGCCCCTGGGCAGCTGGCCGCGCGGCGCGTCACCGCTCGGCGTACGGCAGCTCATCGGCGACGTGTGGGAGTGGACGGCGAGCGACTTCCTGCCCTACCCGGGCTTCCGCGCCTTCCCCTACCGCGAGTACTCGGAAGTGTTCTTCGGCCCGGAGCACAAGGTGCTGCGCGGCGGCTCCTTCGCCGTCGACCCGGTCGCCTGCCGGGGCACCTTCCGCAACTGGGACCTGCCGGTGCGCCGCCAGATCTTCGCCGGCTTCCGCACGGCCCGCGACCTGCCGGAGAGCGCGTGACCGCCCGGCGCGGGCCCGCGCCCGCCTGCTCCGCGTCCCGCCCGCTGCCCGCGGCCACCGGACGGAGGTGCGGCTGATGTGCCGGCACGTGGCCTACCTGGGCCCGGCCGTCCCCTGGCGGGACGTCCTCGTCACCCCCGGGCACGGGCTGTACCGCCAGTCCTGGGCGCCGCGCCGCCAGCGGTACGGCACCGTCAACGCCGACGGCTTCGGCATCGGCTGGTACGCGGACGGCGACCCGGTGCCCGCCCGCTACCGCCGCGCCGGTCCCATCTGGGCCGACCAGTCCTTCGCCGACCTCGCCCGGGCGGTGCGCACCCGCGCGCTGCTCGCGGCCGTACGGGACGCGACCGAAGCCGGCGCCGACGGTGAGGCGGCCGCCGCGCCCTTCGCCGCCGGGCCCTGGCTGTTCAGCCACAACGGGGCCCTCACGGGCTGGCCCGGCTCGGCCGCCCCGCTCGCCGCCGCGCTTCCGCCCGAGGACCTGCTGGGACTGCAGGCGCGCTGCGACTCCGCCTTCGTCTGGGCCCTGGTCCTCCACGCCCTGCGGCGCGGCGACGCCCTCGGCGACGCGCTCTCCGCAGCCGTCGAACAGCTGGCCGCGGCGGCGCCCGGCTCCCGGCTCAACCTGCTGCTCACCGACGGCACCACCGCCGCCGCCACCGCCTGGGGCGACACCCTCTGGTTCCTGGCCGATCCGGCAGCCGGCCGCACCGTCGTGGCCTCCGAGCCCTACGACGACGATCCGCGCTGGACCGAGGCGCCCGACCGCACCCTGCTGACCGCCACCCGCACCGATGTTCTCCTGACCCCGCTCAAGGAGCCCGCGTGAGTCCGTTCGCCGTCACCCGCACGCTGCCCGCCGACGCCACCGCCGACGCCCTGCGCACCGACGTCCTCCGCGGCCTCTCCGGCCGCCCCAGGGAACTGCCGCCCAAGTGGTTCTACGACGCCCGCGGCAGCGCGCTGTTCGAGCGGATCACGCGGCTGCCCGAGTACTACCCGACCCGCGCCGAACGGGAGATCCTCGCCGCCCGCGCGGACGCCGTGGCCGCGGCGAGCGGTGCCCGCACGCTGGTGGAGCTCGGCTCCGGCTCCTCGGAGAAGACCCGCCACCTCCTGCGGGCCCTCGGCGGCCTGCGGGCCTACGTACCCGTCGACGTCAGCGAGTCGGCACTGCGGCAGGCCGGCGAGGGCCTGCTCGCGGACCATCCGGAGCTGGACGTCCACGCCCTGGTGGCCGACTTCCAGCACGGGCTCCGGCTCCCGGACACCCCCGGCCCGCGCCTGGTCGCGTTCCTCGGCGGCACCATCGGCAACTTGCTGCCCGCCGAGCGCGCCGCGTTCCTGACCGCCGTGCGCGGCCTGCTCTCCCCCGGCGACACGCTGCTGCTCGGCACCGACCTGGTGAAGGACGAACGGACGCTGGTGGCGGCCTACGACGACGCCGAGGGCGTCACCGCGGCGTTCAACAAGAACGTCCTGTCCGTCCTCAACCGCGAACTGGGCGCCGACTTCGACCCGGACGACTTCGACCACGTGGCGCTCTGGGACACGGAGCGCGAGTGGATCGAGATGCGGCTGCGCGCCCGGCACGCCCTGACCGCGAAGATCCCCGCCCTGGACCTGGCCGTCGCCTTCGACGCCGGTGAGGAGCTCCGCACCGAGGTCTCGGCGAAGTTCCGGCGGGAGGGCGTCCGGGAGGAACTGGCCGCCGCCGGAATGGAGTTGCGCCACTGGTGGACGGACGACGCGGGCCGCTTCGCCCTGTCGCTGGCGGCACCGGCGGAGGACTGAGCGGGCGGTCCGGGCGGGCCCGGCGCGTCACCCGCCGGGCCCGCCCTCCGCCCGCCAGGCCGCCTCGTCGCCCCCCTCGCCGGCTTCCGGCCCGGCCGGCATCCGGAGCAGCAGGTCCCGCGCGGCCCGGGCGACGACCGGCTCGATCCCCAGCTCCCGCACCGTCCCGGCGGCGGCCGCCATCTCGTCGGCGCGGCGTCCGGCGTGCCAACGGGTGCCGGTGACCAGCCGGTCCACGGTCCCGGCCCCGGCTCCGGCCAGTTCCGCGGCGATGTTCTCCGGCAGCCGTCCTGCGGAAGGAGTCGCCCGCCCCGGCCGCGGTCGCCGAGAAGACCTACGGCATCGCCCGCGACTTCCACGTCGACAGCGGCCTCGTCAAGACCGCCCCCTCCTTCCGGGACCTCGTTCCCGAGGCGTTCCGGTAGCAGCCCGCCCCGCCCCCACCCGCGCCGGGCACCGCCCCACCGGACGGTGGCGTGGCGGGGCCCGGCGCGACGGCGGTGGGCGGGAAGGCCTCCGGTCCCGCCCGTTTCCCCGCGTCCCTGACGGGCACCCGTGGGTGTCGTAAGCGATCGGCGTCGCAGACGCCCGGAGATCGACGGACAACCGGGCCCGGGAGGAACACCGTGGCTGACACATCGGCTCACATCTCCACCATCGAGCTCGACGCGCTCTGGGACGAGTTCCACCGCGTGGTCAACATGAACTCGGAGGAACTCGCCGCGTGGCTGCGGACGGAGTCCGCCGGCGAGGTCAGCGAGACCGAACCGGACCACTCCGGAACGCGGCTGGGCAGGCACGTCCTGCACATCCTGCAGAAGCGCCGCACCGACCTCACCGACGACGACATCCGGGTAATGCACAAGGTCGTCGACCGGGTGACCGACCAGCGGCGCGAGGACATGGAACCGGTGGCCGGACAGAGCACCTGGCGGCACCGGCTGATGAACATGGGCCACGACCCGCTGAAACCCCCGCGCGACAGCGGCCGGTGAGCCGGTACACCGCCCGGCCCTCCCGCCTCGCGCGCCCGTGCCCGCCGGGGCACGGTGGGTCGTGACCGCCCGCCCCCGCCCCGCACAGCCAGGGAGATCCGCCATGACCAACCACGTCTACCGGGTGACCGAGATCGTCGGCTCGTCGCACGAGGGGGTGGACGACGCAATCCGCAACGGCATCCGCCGCGCCTCGGAAACCCTCCGCCACCTCGACTGGTTCGAGGTGACGGAGGTGCGCGGCCAGATCAAGGACGGCCAGGTCGAGCACTACCAGGTCGGCCTGAAGGTCGGCTTCCGGCTGGAGGACGCCGGCTGACCGGCCCGCCCCGCCCGCCGGAGCCCTCCGGCCCGTCCCCCGAACGGGCCACCCGCCGTCCCCCGGCCGGACCGCCCCGGCGGGCACCCCCTCCGGGCCTGGCGGAGGCTGTACGGGAGCGGGCCCGCGCCCGCCCTCCGCACCGTCCCGCAGGGGAGGCCCCGACGTGCCCGTCAACATGGAAGAGATGCGCCGCTGCTCGGTCGCCGTGGACCTCGGCGCGTCGAGGAGCCGGGTGTACGTCAAGGACACCGGCCTCGTCGTCGACGAGCCGAGCGTCGCCGCCGTCAACACCCGGACCGGCGCACTCCTCGCCGTGGGCGAGCTCGCCGAGCGCATGACCGGGCGCACCCCCGAGCACATCCGGGTGGTCCGCCCCGTGCAGGGCGGCACGGTCGTCAACGTCGACCTGGCCCGCCGCATGCTGCGCCACCTCATCGGCGGAAAACTGCGCCACACCTGGATCCGCCGGCCCGGGATGCGGTTCGCCGCCTGTGTGCCGCACGACAGCGAACCGCTCGCCCAGCGCGCCCTGCGGGAGACGCTCACCGCGGTGGGCGCCCGCCGGGTGGAACTCGCCGACACCCTCATCTGCGCGGCCGTCGGCTCCGGACTCCCGGTGGAGCACCCGGAGGCGACGATGGTCGTGGTCTGCGGCGCCGGCACCACCCAGGTCGCGGTGCTGTCGCTCGGCTCGATCGTCGCCGCGGAGACCGTGCCGGCCGGCGGCGACTCCATCGACTACGCCGTCGTCGAGCATCTCCGCAGCCGCCACGGACTGCTGCTGCCGTACCCGGCCGTGCGCCCGCTGCGGATGATCCTGCACTCGGCGGAGCAGAGCCCCGCGGTGGCCGAGGTGCACGGCCGCGACGTGACCACAGGGCTGGCGCGGACCGTGACCGTGGACACCGAGAGCGTCCGGCAGGCCGTCGGCGGCCCGCTCACCGCCGTGCTCGACGCGATCCGCACCGTCCTGCGGCGCTGCCCGCCCGACCTCGTCGCGGACCTCTCCGAACGCGGCGTCGTCCTCGCCGGCGGCAGCGCCCTGCTGCCCGGACTGGACGCGATGCTGAGCCGCTCGACCGGGATGCCGGTGCACACCGCCGAGGCTCCGGACACCTGCGCCGTACGGGGGCTCGGCGCGATGATCGAGGGCAGGGTCGAGTCGATGCGCCTCGACCCCCTGGCCGGCTGACCGGGGCCGCCGCGGCGCACTCCGGCGCGTTCCGGCGGCCCGGTGCGCCCGCGCACCTCCCGCGGGACGGAGGGTTCGCCGGAGACCGCCGGAACGGGCGCGTGGGGAGACCGTGGGCGGCGGGGTCCGTGCGGGGACCACGCGAGGTGCGTGACAATCACCGGATGCCGACGCCTCCGCCTCCGTATCCCGCCATCGCCGAACTGGACGCGCTCCTCGGCGCGATGTCCGTGACCGGAGACGCGCGCCGGCGCCAGCTGGGCATGGTCCGGCGCGAGCTGGAGGCCGCCCTCCGCCAGGGCATCCTGCCCGCCCCGGCGCGCGGCAGCCTGCGGCACCTGCTGGGCGAGGAGACGCTGGGCCCGTACCTGCGCCGGGCGGAGTCCGGCGCGCTGCGGCACCGCCTGGTCGCCGGCCGGCGCCCCCCGACCTCCGCGCACACCAACCAGGCCCGGCTGATCTGCCTCGACCTGCTGCGGGAGGCGGCCGGCCTCCCGGCCCTGCGCCCGGCCGCCGCCGGGACCCCGGACCTGCGGCCGGTCCCGGCCTTCGCCCAGCTGTCCGCGCTGCGCCGGCAGCTCGACCGGGACCTCGCCGGGACCCTGTCCCCGGGGCGGACCCGGCTGACCGCGGTGCTCGCCCTGGTGCTGGACACGGCCGCGCGCTCCGGCGAACTGACCGGCCTGCGGACCACCCACCTGACCGCCGGCCGCCGCTCGGTGTACGTGGAGCGGCGCCCGCAGCACGGCACCACGGCCCCGGTGACGGGCGTCCGGCTTCCGCTGTCCCCGCTCGCCCGGGCGGCCCTGGACCGCTGGCTCGCGGTCCGCGCGGACCTGGTCGCGTCCGCCCACGGCACCTCCCGCCTGTGGGTGTCCCTGCGGCCCAATCACGCCGGCCTCCCCGATGAGAACGGCAAGGCCGTGGGGCGGCCCGCCGGAATGCCGCTGGAGGAGAACGGACTCATCACCTCCTACCGGCGCGGCCGCGCCCGCTACGGGCTCCAGCACCTGCTGCCCGCGAAGCTGGAGCAGTTGCGCCGGGCCGCCGAGCAGCAGCGCGAAGCGCGGCCCGGATAGCCGGCTCCCCGCTCGCCGTCCGCCCGTCGCCCTGCCGCCGCTGCTGCATAGGCTTGTTATTGACCCTCCGGTCACCGGCGCCGGAACCGATCGCAGGATGGCTGATTCGCGCCCCCGGAGAGACCGGGCGGGCGGCGCGTCAGGTGGCGTCGGCCAGGGAGAGGGTGTGGAGCCGCTCGGGCGGTCCGGGACGGGCGTAGTACCAGCCCTGGGCGGTGTCGCAGCCGAGGACGCGCAGGTGCTCGGCCTGGACGCCGGTCTCCACACCTTCCACGGTGACCGCGAGGTCGAGGGTGTGCGCCAGGGAGACGATGCCCTCCACGATCTTGATGTCGACGGGGTCGGCCGGCTCCCGCTGCATGCCCCGGGTGAAGGAGCGGTCGAGCTTGAGGGTGCTGAGCGGCATCCGGCGGAGGTTGGAGAGGTTGGAGTAGCCGGTGCCGAAGTCGTCGAGGGCGATGTCCACGCCGAGGTCGGCCAGTTCGCGCAGCGGTTTCAGCAATGCCTCGTCGGCGCCGATCAGGGCGCTCTCGGTGACCTCCAGGCAGAGGGAGGACGGCTCCAGGCCGGCCTCCTTGAGGACCTCCGCCGTGTCCCGCACGAGATACGGGTGATGGAGCTGACAGGGGGACAGATTGACGTTGACGCGCAGCGCCTTGCCGTCGATGTGCTGGAACTGCCAGTCGCGGGCCTGCCGTACGGCCTCCTCCAGCACCCAGCGGCCGAGCGGCACGATCAGGCCGGTGTTCTCCGCGAGGGGGATGAACTGGTCCGGTCCGAGCACTCCGCGCAGCGGATGGGACCAGCGGACCAGGGCCTCCGCGCCGTGCACCTGGCCGTCGCTGAGCCGGACCAGCGGCTGGTACTCGATGAAGAACTCGCCGCGCTGGAGCGCCAGCGGCAGGCTGTTCGTCAAGCCGTGGCGGGTGATGACGCGGGTGTCGGCCTCGGGGTCGGCGTGCTCGTAGCGGTTGCCGCCCGCGGCCTTGGCCCGGTACATGGTGATGTCGGCGCTGCGCAGCACCTCGGCGGCACCGAGCTTGCCCGCCGGGCCGTCGACGATGCCGATGCTTCCCCGCACGGTGAGTTCCTTGCCGGCGATGGAGACCGGGGCGGACAGGGCGTCGAGGATGCGCTCGGCGAAGTCGGTGACGTCCTTCTGCTCGGGCGGGTCGTTGATCAGGGCCACGAACTCGTCTCCGCCGATGCGTGCCACCAGCTGGCCGGGACCGGTGACGCAGGCCTGCAGCCGGTCGGCGACGGCGACCAGCAACTGGTCGCCCACGGCGTGGCCGAGGTGGTCGTTGACCGTCTTGAAGCCGTCCAGGTCCAGGTAGCACAGGCCGAAGCGGGCCGTGCCGCCGCGGGCGGCGACAGCGGACTGCAGCCGTTCGAAGAAGAAGGTCCGGTTGGGGAGTCCGGTGAGGGCGTCGTGGGTCGCCTGGTAGCGGAGGCGGAGGTTGAGCAGCCGGCGCTCGGTGATGTCCTCCATCAGCGCGAGCATGTAGCGGGGGGTGCCGTCCCGGTCGCGGAGCAGGGAGACCGTGAGGTTGGTCCACAGGACGGTGCCGTCGTTGCGGTAGTACGGCTTGTCGACGCGGAAGTGGTCGCGTTCGCCGCGCATGAGTTCGGCCAGCATCCGCCAGACGCCCGGCTCGTCCTCGGGGTGGGTCCAGTCGGTCACCCGGCGGCTGCGCACATGGTGCTCCAGGCCGCCGAACATCCGGGTCAGGCTCTCGTTGACGTCGAGGACCCGGCCCTCCATGTCGGAGATGCCGATGCCGATGGCGGCGCCCTCGAAGACCGCCCGGAACCGGGCCTCGCTGCGGTGCAGGGCCTGTTCGGCCTCGGCCTGGGCGCGCAGCGCGGCGCGGGACATGGCCTCCTGCTCGCTGCGGGTCCGCTCGCGCAGCGCCTCGGCGAATCCGGCGGCGACGGCGTGCTGGAGGCGGGTGCAGCGGGCGCGGAGCTGCTCCACCGGCTGCGGTTCCTCGGGCGGGCAGTAGAGCGCCAGATAGGAGTCGATCACGCCGAGGGTGTGCGGGAGGCTCCCGGGGTCGGTGCAGTGGGCCGCGACGAGCGCGGCCCCCACCTCCAGCCCCGCGGCGGGGTCGAACGGCCGGGTCCGCAGGGCCGCCGCCAGCCGCCGGGCCTGCGGGACCAGATGCTGTTCGAACTCGGCGCGGGTCATGGAGGTGGCCGTGACCGGGTAGATGGCCCGGCTCCAGATCGCGGCGAACCGTCTCAGTCTGTCGTCGGGCCCGTCCTCGGAACCGTCGGGGCCGGGAGTGCCGGGCCCGGGCGGCCGGGCCGTCACGCCTTGCGCCCCACGCCGGCGAACCCGGTGTAGACCACGGGGTCCTCCTGCTCGCCGGGGGTGTCGGGCCGCCAGTCGGGCATCGACACGAGACCGGGCTCCACCAGCTCGAAGCCGTCGAAGAACCGGGCGACTTCCGCGCGCGACCGCATGACCAGCGGGGAGGCCGCCTGCCGGTAGACGCCCTCCACGCCGTCGCCCTGCTGGGGGGTCAGGGGGCCGCCCTCCGTGGACGCGTGGGTCAGCGCCATCAGGCTGCCCGGCGGGAGCGCGTCGCGCAGCTCGGCGACGATGCGCTCGGGCCGGTCGTCCTCCGTCAGGAAGTGCAGGACGGCGACGAGGAGCAGGGCCACCGGCTTGCCGAGGTCGAGCATCTCGCCGGCCTCGGGGCCGGACAGGATGTCCGCCGGCCGGCGGAGATCGGCCGCGGCGATGACCGCCGAGTCGTTGCCCTCCAGCACCGCGCGGCTGTGCGCCACGGCCACCGGGTCGTTGTCGACGTAGACGATCCTCGCCTCCGGGGCGGCGGCCTGGGCCACCTCGTGGACGTTGCCGAAGGTCGGTATGCCGGAGCCTATGTCGAGGAACTGGGTGATGCCCTCCCCCACCGCGTACCGCACGGCCCGCCGCATGAAGGCACGGTTCGCCTGCATGATCTTCGGCAGGCCCGGCATGATCTCCATCGCCCTGCGCGCCGCCTCCCGGTCGGCCTCGAAGTTGTGCGAGCCGCCCAGGTAGTAGTCGTAGATCCGGGACACGCTCGGCACGGAAAGGTCGATGCCCTGAGGGGCCCAGGAGGGTCGCTCCACGGTGGTCTCCAAGTCGGCCAGGAGGGTCCGGCCATTTTTGTGCCGGTGTATGCGCCTGAGGCTACTGATCGCGCCTCACCAGGGGAACCTCAAACGGAAATCTGCGATCCGTTCTGGTCACAAACCACGGGCATGTGCGCCGGGAGGGCGGAGTTGAGCCCCACGCGCCCCACGTCTCTCCCCAATATGGCTGATATGCCAGGCAACTGAAGGGCAATCAGGCCGGATCGGGGACCGATTTCACGCCACGCCCCTCACCGCCCCGTTGTCCGGCGCGCGCCGGTCCGCCGGATCCGGGAGGCGGTACGCTGCCGGCGTCTGCGGCCGCAGCCGTGCGGAGGAGCGGGCGGAACGGGTGCCCGCACCCTTCGAGCGCCCCCCGGCCGGGGGCCGGGGGGCGTTCCGTGCCCGACGCCGCGAGCCGGTGAACCTCTCCGGTCCCGGCGCGTGTGCCGGCGTCACCAGGAGGTTTCCTTGATCGTGGCCTTGTTCTGGGGGGTCGTGGTCGCGGTGATCTCCGACTCCCTCCGCTGCCCGGAGAACGTCACGGTCAGGGTCGTCCGCTCGCGCTGCTCGGTCCGGACGGTGAAGCCCTGGGTCGGCACCGCCGAGACCAGGCACACCCCGCGGTCGCCGAAGCGGACCGTCGCCTGCCCCCCGGCCGACTCGATGGTGTGCACGCCCGCCCCGCCCTCGCAGTCCGTGTAGCCGCCGGGACCGCTCGGCGGCGGGGAGGCCGGGGGCGGCGGCGCGGTGCTGCGGCTCGGCCTGGGGGTGGCCGGCGGGGAGGAGGACCGGCCGGCCGCGGCTCTGGACGGGGACCGGGTGGGCGGGGGCGCGGCGGTGCGCCTGCTCGGGGAGGGCTCCGGCTCGGCGCTCGGGCTGGGCGGGCGGCTCGTGGAGGAGGTGAAGACCGTCGGCGCGGACCGCGCCACCAGGGGCTTGGGCCGGGTCGATCCCACCACGAAGTGCACGGTCAGCAGCACCGCCGTCACACTGACGGCGGTGCAGGAGAGCCAGAGGAGGAGGTAGCGGAGGTAGCGGGGCACGACACCATGGTGACGTACGGGATAACGTGCAGAGCCATGGCTTCCGTCCTGGTCGTCGAGGACGACCCCGTCATACGCACCGCGCTCATCGAGGTGCTCTCCGCGCACGGCCATGTGGTGCACAGCGCCGCCGCGGGGTTCGAGGCGCTGCGGGAGATCACCGCCCGGCCGCCGGACGTCGTCGTGCTCGACCTCGGGCTGCCGGACCTGGACGGCACCGACGTGCTGCGGATGGTACGCGGGATATCCCGGGTACCGGTGGTGGTCGCCACCGCCCGGGACGACGACGCCGAGGTCGTCAAGCTGCTCAACGCGGGGGCCGACGACTACGTGGTCAAGCCCTTCTCCGGGGAGCAGCTCGCCGCCCGGATCGGCGCGGTGCTGCGCCGGACCGCTCCCCCGGCCGCCGCGGTCCCCTCCCCCGCCTCCGAGGGGGCGGGGGCGCTCGCGGGGGCGCTCCCCGGCGGCCCGGCCGGCGGCGGGGCCGCCGGGCGCACGGTCCGGGTGGGGGAGCTGGTGGTCGATCCGCCGGCCCGGTCGGCCCGGCTGGCGGGGCGGGAGCTGCGGCTGACGCGGCGCGAGTTCGATCTGCTGGCCTATCTGGCGGCCCACGCCGACCAGGTGGTCTCCCGGCGCCGCATCCTCGCGGACGTCTGGCGGCAGCCGTATGTGGAGGACCAGACGATAGACGTCCACCTCTCCGCGCTGCGCCGCAAGCTGGGCGAGCGGGCCTCGCAGCCGCGCTACCTGCACACGGTGCGCGGCATCGGGATCAAGCTGGTGGCCCCGCGATGAGACGGGCCCTGGCCGGTGTCGCGCTGGCGGTGACGTCCATGGTGGCGCTCTCCTTCCTGATCCCGCTGGCGCTGCTGGTGCAGTCCGAGGCGCGGGCCCGCTCCACGACCCAGGCGGAGCAGCGGGCCTCGGCCCTGGCGCCGGTGCTGGCGCTGACCACCCGCTCCCGCGATGTGCAGCAGGCGGTCTCGGGCCTGGACTCGGAGCGGCGGCTGGCCGTCCATCTGCCGGACGGGGAGGTGATCGGGACCCGGCACGCGCCGGCCTCCGCGCTCGCGCGGGCGGAGCGGGAGCGGGAGACCCTCGCGATGGACACGGCCGACGGGTGGGTGTACCTGCAGCCGGTGATCCTCGCCGGGGACCGGGTCGCGGTCGTGGAGTCGTTCGTGCCCGCTTCGGCGCTCAGCCGCGGCGTGGTGCTGTCCTGGGGGGTGATGTCGCTGCTGGCCGTGGGGCTGGTGGCGGGGTCGGTGCTGGTCGCCGACCGCCTGGGGGCACGCGTCGTCCGCTCCTCACGGGAGCTGTCCCGGGCCTCGAACGCGCTCGGGGAGGGCGATCTCGGCATCCGGGTGGAGCCGGCCGGGCCGCCGGAGCTGAAGGAGGCGGGCCGGGCGTTCAACTCGATGGCGGACCGCGTGGTGGGGCTCCTGGCGACGGAACGGGAGCTGGTGGCGGATCTGTCGCACCGGCTGCGCACCCCGCTGACGGCGCTCCGGCTGGAGGCGGAGCGGATGGGCTCGGCGCCGGGGTCGGAGCGGCTGACGGCCGCGATCACGCATCTGCAGACCGAGATCGACTCGATCATCTCCGCGGCGCGCAGCCCGCTGGCGGTGGACCCGCCGGGCGGCGGACGGGCGGACGGCTCCGGGGACGGGGCCGCGGGGAACCGGTGCGAGGTGTCCGGTGTGGTGCGGCGGCGGGTGGAGTTCTGGGCGGTGCTGGCCGGCCAGCAGGACCGTTCCTGCGGGCTGGAGGTCACCACGGAGCCGACGCCGGTGCGGCTGCCGTACGACGATCTGGCGGCGGTCGTGGACGCGCTGATCGGCAATGTCTTCCAGCACACGCCGGAGGGGACGGCCTTCGCGGTGGAGGTGGAGCGGACCGCGGGGTCCGTGGTGCTCTGCGTGGACGACGCCGGCCCCGGCATCGCGGACCCGGATCTGGCCCTGGCCCGCGGCGTCAGCGTCGGCGGCTCGACGGGGCTGGGGCTGGACATCGCGCTCCGGGCCGCGCGCGCCACGCGGGGCGACGTCACCATCGGCCGGGGGCCGCTGGGCGGTGCCCGGGTCCGGGTCGAGCTGGGCCTGGCGGCCGCCGTCCCGCCGGCGGGGGCGCCCTCCCGGGCCTCACGGGCCGTCCGTGCGGCGGCCCGGCGGGGGAGGCGGACGACACCGGACCGCGGCGCCCCGTCCGGTTGAGTCCCCTTCCCCCGCGGCGGCCGGCGGCGGGCACGGAAGGGGGGCGGCCGGGCGCGTGGTCCCGCGCGCGCCCGGGCGGACGGAGTGCCGGGCGCGCGGCCGGGCCGGGCCGGTCCCCGCGGCGCACGGGGTGCGCGGGGTGCGCGGGGTGCGCGGGGTGCGCCGTGTCAGCGGCTGGTGGCGAAGACCTGGGTCCACCAGGGGCCGCCGCTCTCGTGGAGGCCGAGGCCCATCTCCTTGAAGTCACAGTTGAGGATGTTGGCCCGGTGGCCCTCGCTGTTCATCCAGCCGTCCATGACGGCGGCCGCGTCCGGCTGGCCCATCGCTATGTTCTCGCCGACGGTCGACCAGGTGTAGCCCTCGCGCTCGACGCGCTCGGAGACGTCCGACCCGTCGGTCCCGGTGTGCGAGAAGTTCCCGCTGGACGCCATGGCCCGGCTGTACTTCTGGGCGGCGCTGTCCAGCCGTTCGTCGGCGGTCACGGGCGCGCAGCCGGCGTTCGCGCGAGCCTGGTTGACCAGGCGCAGGACCTCTGCGGCGACCCCGGTCGCGGCCGCCTCCGGGGCGGTCCCCGCGGGCTGTCCGGCGGTCTCCACCGGCTCCGGTGCCCGGGCGGGGGCGCTCTGCCGGTCGCTCTGCCGGTCCGCCTTCGCCGTCGTACGCTCCGGGCGCGGGGCGGTGGCCGTCTTCCCGCTCTTCTCCGGCTTCGGTGACGGACTGCGCCGGGTGGCGGACGGGGAGGGAGCGGCCGTGGTCTCCCCGGCCGTGGGGGATGCCGGGGAGAGGGCGTCGCCTGCCGCGGACCGGGGCTCGGAGGCCACGGTGGCCGGGCGGTCGTCGTCCAGGGCGAGTCCCGTGCCGACGCCCGCCGCGACCGTGAGCGCCCCGGCCGCCAGGGCGATGGGGCGGAGCGGCAGCGAGCGGGGCTTGCGATGACGGGAACTCATGGGGGGAAACCTCCGGACCTGTTGTCCGGACGGCCCGCGCTCGCTCGGCGCGGGCCGTACGGACTGGGACCGCCGGCGGTGACCTCGCCGGCGCGTTCCCGACCCTAGGGCCCCGGCCGCGCGCAATCGCTCAGAGGAGCGATTCTTAAAGGACCCATAAGGAAACGCTCAGGGAGCCCTTGGAGAACGTGCGCTCCGCACAGCCATTCCCTTACGGAGGGTGACGAACGCCGGCCGGGCGGGGACGGACGGGCCGGCGCGGCAGCCGCCGGGCCCGGCCCCGCACCAGCGTCAACGGCCGTTACGGGTCGGCCCGTTCGCCGGGCGGAGCACGGCGCGGGTCTCCGCCCCGGCGGCCGGCGGGGCCTGCTCCGCGCGGTCAGAGGCGGCGGTGCATGATGTGCAGCCCCACATAGCCCTTCACGGGGTGGTGGAAGCCCTCCGGCAGCGTGCCCAGGATCTCGAAACCGAGGGACTGCCAGAGCGCGACGGCCCGGGTGTTGCTCTCCACCACGGCGTTGAACTGCATGGCCCGGTAGCCCTCGGCCCGCGCCCGCGCGATCACGTGTTCGCCGAGTGCGCGGCCGGTGCCGCGCCCGGCCGCCGCCGGGTCGACCATGAAGCTGGCGCCGGCGATGTGCGAGGCCCCGCCCAGGTGGTTGGGGTTCATCTTGGCGCTGCCGAGGACGGTGCCGTCCTCGTCCACGGCGACGACCGTGCGGCCCGGCGGCCGGAGCATCCACATCTCCCGGGCCGTCGCCTCGTCCAGGTCGCGGGGGTAGGTGTAGGTCTCCCCCGCGGCGACGATCTCGTGCAGGAACGGCCAGATGGCGGGCCAGTCGTCCGGGGTGGCGTCTCTGATGTGCATGGTCTCCATCATCACGCGGCGGCGCCCCGGGCGGCGACCGCGTTTTCCGTGCGCGGCGGCTCGCTCGGGGCGCCCGTGGCCCTTCCGGGCGGTCAGGCGTGAGCCCGGACCGGGAGTTCCGGTGAGGCGTTCTCCAGCGGCACCGCGTCGGAACGGACCAGGCCCATCTGCACGGCCTGCCGCGACAGGGCCGCGTCGAGCAGCCAGTCGGCACCGGTGCGGACCCGGTTGCCCGGCATCGCGGCGAGGTGGTAGCCCCGGGTGACGGCCTTGGCGAAAGGCCCGGACAGCGGCACCCGCAGCGGGTTCGCGGCGGCCTGGAAGCCGCCCAGGTCCACCACGAAGCCCAGGTCGCGGTGGCGGTACGGGCTCCGTTCGCCCCTGCCGTAGGAGGCGGCGATGTTGTGCGCGGCGGTCTTCCCCTGCCGCCAGGCGTGCTGGGCGGTCATCGGGGTGATCTCGCCGGGCTGGTTGAGGTCGGGCACGGCCGCGGCGTCGCCGCAGGCGAACACCTCGGGATGGCCCGGGACGTTGAGGTACTCGTCCACGCAGAGCCGGCCCTTCTCGGTGGGCAGGCCGAGGTCTCCGACGAGCGGATCGGGCCGGACGCCGACACACCAGATCAGCGAGTGGGTCGGGACGAAACGGTCGTCGGTGAGGCGCACGCCCTCCTTGGTGGCCTCGGCGACCGAGACCCCCATGGACACCTCGACCCCCCGCCCGGTGAGCACCCGTTCCGCCGTCTCCGCCATGTGCTCGGGCAGTCCGGGCAGCACGCGCGGGGCGATGTCCAGCAGCATCCAGCGGGGCGGTTCGCGGTCGCGCAGCGAGGGCTGGTGCCGGGCCAGTTCGTCGGTGAACAGCTTGCCGTGGGCGGCGACCTCGGTACCGGTGTAGCCGGCGCCCACCACCACGAAGGTGCAGCGGGCGTCCCGCTCGGCGGGGTCGTCGGCGACATCGGCCAGTTCGATCTGGCGGGTCATGTGGTCCCGCAGGTAGAGCGCCTCGGGCATACCACGGAAGCCGTGCGCGTGTTCGGTGACCCCGGGGATCGGCAGCAGCTTGTTGACGCTGCCCGCGGCGAGCACCAGCCGGTCGTAGGAGATCTCGCGGCGGTTGCCCTCCGGGTCCACCAGGCCGACCCGGCGCCCGTCGAGGTCGATGTGGTCGGCCTCACCGAGCATCAGCCGCACGTCCGGCAGCGTGCCGGGGATGGACACCGAGATCCGGCGCGGTTCGAGGATGCCGGTCGCCACTTCCGGGAGCAGCGGTACGTAGAGGAAGTAGTCGTGCGGGTTGACCAGTACGATCTCCGCCGCGCCCTTCGCGAGGCGGCAGAGCGTACGGGCGGTCTGGTAACCGGCGAAGCCGGCTCCGACGATCACGATGCGCGGTCGGCTCATGGTGGCGTCCAGTTCGCTTCCTGCTCGGCGTCACGGTTCGTTCTCTGCCTGTTCTGCCTGCGGGTTCCCCGGAGGGGCGGGGCGAATCCCCGTCCGGCGGCGGCGGATCCTCCCCTCTCCGGACCGGGCCGGGACGCGGCCCGCCGGTCAGCCCCGGCGCCGGCCGTTCCGCTCGCGCCGCAGCCGGCGCACCACGACCAGCAGGTCGAGCGCCGCCAGGACGGCCAGGGCCGCGCAGATGCCGGCGATCAGGGCCAGCGATCCCGCGCTGGGCGCGGCGTCCGGCCCGGCCGAGGCCGACCAGAGGGAGAACAGGACGGCGCCGGCGATGAAGAGAGGGGTGAAGACGGCGGCCAGCAGCAGCCGCAGGCCGAGCGCACTGCGCGCCGTGACGGGTTCGTCGCCGGTGCGCTCCCAGCGCCGGCCGACGACGCCCGAGCGCGACCGGGGCACCGGCTCCCGGCTCTCCTGCCTCTCCCGGGTGCGGCCGCGGCCGCGGTCCTCCTGGTGCATGGTTCCTCCTTGACGTCCGGTGCCCCGGTGTCCGGCGGCGGGCCGGGCGCCGGGCCTTCCGTGCCCCCGGCGCGTCTGCCGGGGCCGGGCCGGTCAGCCCCCGGTCCCGCTCTCCCCCGCGCGCGCCTCCGGCAGCAGTTCGCCAATGTCGCGCGGGAGGACCGCCGTGAGCTTGTGCATCAGCTCCGGGCCGACGGCCGCGTCCAGCACCTCCAGAACGGCCGCCGCCTCCCGCAGCGCCTCCTCCTCGGAGTGCCCGCTGCGCCAGGCGATCCGCCCCGCGAACGCGGTGATGTCGAAGCGCTCGCCGTGGTCGCGGCTGTACTCGCGCTGCCGGGGCGCCGCCTCGTGTGCCGAGGTGATCCGGCGGACGGCCTCCGCGGCCCCCTCGGGGAGCTGCGCCGCGAGATGGTCGGCCAGTCCGTCCGGCACCCGTTCGGCGAGGGTCTCCAGCGTGGCGCCGAGGGCCCGCTCGGCCGACTGCCGGTCCGGCAGCTGGGCCCTGGCCTGCACCTTTCCCGTGAGTTCTTCATAACGCATGGTGAACACCGCCTCGTGAGATTGCCGATGGTGCCGCGGCCCCGGCGCCGGGGCCGGGGCCGCCGCTGCTGTCCGGGTGACCGCGGCGGGCCCGTCCTTAACCCTTCCGGGGCAACCGGTGAGCGGCACCGGCCCGTTTCCGGGCGGCCGCCCGGCGGGGCGGGCGGAGACGGCCGGGTCAGCCCACGTAGCGGCGGGCCGTGGAGCGCCGCTGCTCCTCCTCCAGCAGGCGCAGCCTGCGCTCCACGGTGCCGGGCACGACGCGCCGTTCGCGCAGGACCCACGGGAGCCCGGCGAACGCCAGCCCGAACGCGCGCAGGGAGGGCCGGTCGCGCGGGACCGTGCGGGCCAGCCGGAGGGTGCGGCGGGCGGCGGCCGGCCAGGGCCGCCGGAGCCAGGAGAACCAAAGGGTGTTGCGCAGGCCGTCCACCCGGCGGCCGGTCGCGTCCCGCGCGGTGGACGGCGCGTGGTGGACGGTGGCCTGCTCGGCGTAGACCAGCCACCAGCCGCGGGCGGCCAGGTCGGTGGCGAGCAGTTCCTCCTCGCCACCGAGCCACAGCCGGGGCGAGAAACCGCCGGCCGCACGGAAGGCGCCGGTGCGAAGCGTCGTGGCGGCCGCCAGGAAGGAACCGAGGGCCGGGCCGGGCAGCCAGTCCGGCCCGTCGAGGGGCGAGCCGCGCAGTTCGGCGACGATCGGGTCCTCGGAACCGGCGGGTTCGACGACGATCCGTCCGGTGACCCCGGCGACTCCGGGGTGGGCGTCGAGCAGATCGGCCGCGGCGGCGAGTGAGCCGGGGGCCCACCAGGAGTCGTCGTCGCAGAAGGCGACGTAGGGGGTGCCGACCTCGCGCACCGCCAGATTGCGGCCGACCGCGCCGAGGTTGCGCCCCGGGCGCAGCAGCCGGGCCCACGGGTGCAGCCGGGCGACGGCCTCGGCCGTGCCGTCGGTGGAGCCGTTGTCCACGACGACGACCGGCGGTTCCTCGGGGAGCGCGGCCAGCCGGCCGAGGGTGCGCAGCAGTTCCTCCCGCCGGTTCCGGGTGATGACGACGACGGTGGTGCGCCCGTCGGCTCCGCGGCCGTGGCGGCGGCCGGTCCGGGCGCGGCCGGCGGGGGCACCGTCCGCCGGGGCCCGGTGGTCGGCGTGCTGCCGCGGCAGACCGGGTCGGTCCGCCGCGGCCCGGCCGGGGCGGCCGGGGACGCCGGGGTGGTCGGGCCGGTCGGGCTGGTCGGGGGTGTTCCGGTCCCGGGTCACGAGCCTCGCTGTCCCTCCAGCCGCCGCACGGCGCGTTCCAGGTGCGGCGGCAGCGGATCGCGGAAGCGGAGGGAGGCGGGGAGCCGGGCGAGCGCGCCGCTCAGGGCCTCCCGTGCGGTGATGTCGGACCGGGCCGCGGCGGCGAGCCGGGCCGTGCGCCCCAGGGCGGTGCTCAGCGGGCGGCGCAGCCATGCGGTGAGGAGTTCGTTGCGCAGCACCCGCGCGCGGCGGCCCGCGCGCGGACCGGCGGCCGGGTGGTGGTGGGCCACCACCTCGGGGCAGTACGCGACGCCCCAGCCGCGGGCGGCCAGGTCGTAGGCGAGGAGGGTCTCCTCGCCGCCGAAGAACAGCACCGGGTGGTAGCCGCCGGCGTCGAGGTACGCCTCGCGCCGGGCGACGGCGGCGCAGCCGAGGTAGCCGAGCACCTGCGGACCGGGGAGGTCGTGGACGCGGCCCAGCGGGGAGGCGGCCAGGACGTCGTTGAGCGGGTCCGGTTCGTCGTCCGGCCCGACGAGGGTGCCGGCGGCGATCAGGCCCAGCCGGGGATGCGCGTCCAGGATGCGGGCGGCGCGGGCGAGCGAACCCGGCCGCCACCAGGAGTCGTCGTCGCTGAAGGCCACGTAGGGGGTGTCCAGTGCGCGCACGCCGTCGTTGCGGGCGAGCGCGCCGCGGTTGACCGCCAGCGGCACCACCCGCACCTCGGGGAAGCGTTCGGCGACCATGGCCCGGGTGTGGTCGGTGGAGGCGTTGTCCACGACGACGATCTCCGGGCGCTCCGGCAGGCCGGCCAGGTGCCGCAGGGTCACGGCGAGGGAGTCGGCCCGGTTGCGGGTGGCGACCACCACCCCGACCGGGGGACCGGCCGCGGTGCCCTCCGCCCCGTCTCCAGCGGTGGTTCGCCTCATCCCTGGTGTCCTCCCTCCGTCGCGCCGCCCGCGGGACCGGCCGCCCGGCGGCAGGCGGTGTCCGGCGGCTGGGCGGGTACCCCCGTTCCGCGACCGGACACGGCGTGCGCCGGGCGGAACGGGACGGGCAGGTGTGAGACGGCGATCCCTGCGCACTCGGAGCCCATGAACCACAGGAACCAGGACCAGGACCCCGACCCCCGCAGCAGCGCCGGCCCGGAGCGCGGCGGCGGTGTGCCCCCCGGTGAGACGCCGCCCCTGGAGGGCAGCCTCTCCGAGAGCGGGCCGGCGGATCTGCCGCACAATCCGCCGAAGGGCTGGAGCAAGGTCCCGATCATTCTCATCGGGGCGGTGGTGCTGCTCTTCGCCGTTTTCATGGTGGTGCGCGCGGCGGCTCTCTGGGACTGAGCCGGCCGGGACGCCGACGGCGGTCCGCGCCGCCGGCACCCCGCGCGGCTCAGGGCCGTTCGCCGACGCCCGTCGCGGCCTCGGCGGCCCGGCCGCCGCCGGGCAGGCTCGGCGCGAGCGGTGCCGTGGCCATGCCCCGCCCCGCCCGCAGTCCGCCGACGAACGCCATGAGCGCCTCCCGGGCGGTGTACCGGGGCCGCCAGCCCAGTTCCTCCACGGCGCGCCGGGTGTCCATGAGCGGCAGCCGCAGCACCGCGTCGAAGAGCTGCGGGGAGGCGGGCACGAGATGCAGCCGCCAGGCCGCGGCCAGCCCCGACCGCACGGGCCAGGCGGGCATCCGCACGGCCCGGGCGCCGAAGAGCTCCGCCAGCATCGGGGCGTCGACCGGCGGATCGGCGGCCAGGTTGTACGCGCCGTGCGCGGCCGGTGAGGTGACGGCGAGGCGGTAGGCCTCGGCCGCGTCGTCGGTGTGCAGGGCCTGGAAGCGCAGTCCGGGCAGGTCGGGGATGACGGGCAGCAGCTCGGGGCGGGCCATCCGCCGGGAGAGCAGGGGCCCGGCGAAGAGCCGGCGCTGCTGGGAGGCCGACTCGGGCTTGAAGAGGAAACCGGGCCGCATCCGCACCACGCGCAGGTGCGGATGCCGGCGCTCGTGCACGTCGAGCGCCCGTTCCAGGTAGGACTTCTCGCGGCAGTAGGCGGCTTCGGGCCAGCCGTGCGTGGGCCAGCTCTCGTCGACGGGGCGGTCCTTGGGCCCGGCCGAGTACGCCCCGACGGAGGAGGCGTACACCAGGGCGGGGACGTCCGCGGCGGCCGCCGCCTCGAACACCCGGAGGCTGCCCAGGACGTTGGTCCGCCAGGTCAGCGCGGGCGTGTGCGTCGGCTGGAACAGCCAGGCCAGGTGGACGACGGCGTCGGCGCCCCGGAAGTACCGGGTCAGGTCGCCGAGGGCGGCGTCCTCGCCGATGTCGACCGCCGCCCACGTGGTGCGCGGGGGCGCCCAGCGGGGCAGGCGCCGGGCGAGCCCGAGGACGGACCCGACCGCCGGGTCCTCGCCGAGGGCGCGCACCACGCTCGTCCCGACGTTCCCGGTGGCCCCGACGACGACGACCCGCAGGCCGCCGGCGCCGTCACCCCCCGCCGGGCCGGTGCCGCCGCTGTCACTGCCGCCGTGCGGGGCGCTGCTGCTCATCTGCGCTGCTCCTCAACGGGTCGAAACGGAACGGGGGAAGAACGGACGGGATGGGAACCGCGGACGCACCGGCGGGGGTCAGCCCGCCGAGGCCACCAGCCGCCGCGCGGCCGCGGTGATCGCCTCCCGGTCGATGCCCGCGGCGGCGAGCTGCTCCTCGGCGCCGGCCGAGTCGGGCATGGTGCGCACGGCGAGGCGGGCCACCCGCGGTACGGGCCTGCCGTCGGCGAAGGCCTCCAGCACGGCGTCGCCGAGCCCGCCCTCGGCCCGGTGGTCCTCGACGGTGACGATCCGCCCGGTGTCGCGGGCCGCCTCGTGCAGGGTCTCGGCGTCGATCGGCTTCACCGAGTAGAGGTCGAGGACGCGGGCGGCGATGCCCTCCTCGGCGAGCCGGTCGGCGGCGGCCAGCGCCTCGTGGACGGTGACCCCGGCCGCGGCCAGGGTCACCCGGTCCTCGCCGGAGGCGCGGAGCACCTTGCTGCCGCCGATGGCGAACGGCTCCTCGGGCCCGTAGAGCAGCGGGTAGGCGTCGCGGGACGTGCGCAGATAGCTGATGCCGGGCCGGTCGCACATGGCCGAGACCAGACGGCCGGTCTGATGCGGGTCGCAGGGGTACAGCACCGTGCTGCCGTGCACCGCGCGGAACATCGCGAGGTCCTCCAGCCCCATCTGGGAGGGGCCGTCCGGGCCGATGGCCACTCCGGCGTGCGAGCCGGCGACGCACAGCCGGGCCCCGCTGACCGCGGCCATCCGCAGGAAGTCGTGGGCGCGGGTGAGGAAGGCGCCGAAGGTGGAGACGTACGGGACCCAGCCGCGGGCCTGGATGCCGACGGCCGCGGCGACGAGCTGCTGTTCGGCGATGTAGCACTCGATGAACCGGTCCGGGTGCTCCTGGGCGAAGAACTTGGCCCGGGTGGAGTCGCTGACCTCGCCGTCGAGGGCGACGACGTCGCCGCGCGCCGAGCCGAGCGCCGCCAGGGCGTGGCCGTAGGCGTCGCGGGTCGCGGCCTTCCCGCCCGGTTCGTAGCGCGGGAGTTCCAGGTCGGCGAGGGGGCGTTCCGGCTCGCGGACCCCGGGCGGCGGCTGGACGTCGACCCGCAGGGCGCGCGGCCCGCCCAGTTCGGCGATGGCCTCGGCGGCGTCCGGCAGCGGTTTGCCGTGGGCGCCCTCGCGGTCCTCCACCGCGTCGACGCCCTGTCCCTTGAGGGTCCTGGCGATGACGGCGGTGGGGCGGTGCGGGGTGGCCTTCGCCTCGGCGTAGGCGGCGTCGACGGCCTCCGGGTCGTGGCCGTCGATCTCGACGGTGTGCCAGCCGAAGGCCCGGATGCGCCGGGCGTAGGCGTCGAGATCCCACTCGTGGCGGGTGGGGCCGCGCTGGCCGAGCCGGTTGACGTCGACGATCGCGGTCAGATTGTCCAGGCCCTCGTGCCCGGCGTATTCGAACGCCTCCCACATCGAGCCCTCGGCCATCTCGCTGTCCCCGCACAGCACCCAGGTGCGGTACGGCAGCCGGTCCAGGCGCTTCCCGGCCAGGGCCAGGCCCACGCCGACCGGCAGGCCCTGGCCGAGCGAGCCGGTGGCCACGTCCACCCAGGGCAGCCGGGGCGTGGGGTGGCCCTCCAGCCGGCTGCCCCGGGTGCGGAAGGTCAGGAGTTCGTCGTCGCCGATGGCTCCGGCGGCCTTGAACAGGGCGTAGAGCAGCGGTGAGGCGTGGCCCTTGGAGAAGACGAGGTGGTCGTTGCCGGGGTGGTCCGGCCGGCCGAAGTCGTAGTGCAGGTGACGGGCCAGCAGGACGGCCATCAGGTCGGCGGCGGACATCGAGGAGGTGGGGTGGCCGGAGCCGGCGGCGTCGGCGGCGCGCACGGCGTCAACGCGCAGTTGCTGCCCCAGTTCGCGCAGGTTGTCGGGGTCCATGTCGCCTTCCTCGTCGGGTTCCCGTCGGGAACGTGGCGGATCGGGTGGTGGGACGTCCACGCTGGGTACCCCGCATCCGGCCGGGCATCCATCGCCGTGCGGCGGTATTCCTCACGCGGTCCGGGGCGCGTGGGGGCCGGTGGCGCGTGGCAGCCGGAACGGTGATGCCGTACACACCCCGCGCCCCGCACGCCCGTTCGCCGTCCCGGTTCCTGCGCGCGGAGGCCGCCGCGGTGGGCCGGTCCGCCCGCCGGGCGTGGTCGGGGCCCGGGCGCGAACGCGATGTCCTGGCCCAGTCCCTGAAGTCCGCGCTGGCCGCGGTCCTCGCGTGGCTGCTGTCGTCCCGGCTGCTGCCGGACACCCTGGCCCTGATGGCCCCGTGGGTGGCCGTGGTCCTGGTGCAGGCCACCGTCTACCGGTCGATGGCGCGGGGCGCGCAGCAACTGGTGGCGATCGCGCTCGGCACCGTGCTGGGCACCGCGGCCCTGGCGCTGCTCGGCCATCCGCTGGCGGCGATGGCCGCCGTACTGCCGCTGACCCTCCTCATCGGCAACTGGCCCCGCCTCGGCGACCAGGGGGTCTACAGCGGGACCTCGGCGCTGTTCACGGTGACCGCCTCCGGGGAGGCGACGGCGGTGGCCGCCGGGGAGCGGGTGCTGGCGGCGCTGCTCGGCGCCGGGGTCGCGGTCGCCGTCAACGCGCTGCTGCGCCCGCCGGCGTATCTGCGGGACACCCGCACGGCGGTACGGAACGTGGTCGACGAGGCGGCCGGCGCCCTCGAATCCATCGCCGACGGCCTCGGCGAGCCGCTGGAGTACGACCGGGCGCGCGACTGGTACGACCGCGCCGGCCGGCTGCCGCGGCTCATCGGGGACGTGCGGTCGTCGGTGGCGCGGACCCGGGAGAGCGCGTGGTTCAACCCCGAGCGGCGCAAGCGGGCGGAGGCGGTGCGGCTGACCCCGTGGTACGACGAGACGCTGCACACCCTGGACCATGTGTCCGGCCATCTCGCGGCCCTGACCGCCATGCTGCTGGACGCGGCCGACGAGAGGCGGCCGAGCCCGCGGCCGGACACGGGGGTGACGGACCCGTACGCCGCCTTCCTCCGCCAGGTCACGGCGGCGCTGCGGGCCTACGGCGGGGTGGTGGCGGAGGACGGCGGGCAGCGGCAGCGGGAGCTGGACGAGGCGGCGGCCGCGGTCGGCGAGACCCACGACCGGCTGCGCGGGGAGCTGCCGCGCTGGGCCACCGGAAACCCGGAGGCCGTGGCCTTCTTCGGCTCGCTGCTGCGGCACGCCGGGGGCCTGACGGACCGCCTGGCGTCCGGCCGCCCCTCCCCCGGCCCCGACGGGACCGGGATGCCGGACCTGTGACGCCCGGAAACGCGTCGGGCCCGGGGGCCCGGGTGCCGCGTCCACGGCCGGGTACGTCCCCGGGCCGCCCCGGTCCCCGGCGGCCCGGGGACGTCACGAACGCGGCGCGGCGGCGGCCGGCGCGTGGTCGTCCGACCGCGGTCCCCGGCGGCCGGGCCGGCGGCAACGGAGGCCAGGCGCCCGCCCGTTCGGCACCGGTTTCACGACCGGCTCGCGGACGGGACGCGGAACAGCGGATACGGTGATCCGGTGGCGATGATCGGGGACGAGACGGTACCGGGGGCCGCGCTGCTGCTGGCGGCGGCCCCCGTGGGCAGGGGCCGGCTGGTGGACGCGGCGTCCGCGCTGCCCGCACTGGCGGCCGTGCGGCCGGAGGTGCTCACGGGCACGGCGGCCGCGAGCGTCGTGGAGCTGGTGGAGCCGGCCGACCCGCAGGTGGTCCTGGTCCGGCTGCGGAGCGCGGCGGCCGCTCCGGGACCGCTGCTGGTCCATCTCATCGGGCAGCTCACCCTGGACCGGCGGCAGCAGCTGCCGCATCTGGCGCTGGCGCGCACCACCGCGGCGACCGTCCGCTACACCGCCCTGCCCTGGCACTGGCTGTCCGCCGAACTCCAGTTCCGGCCGCCGGGCACCACCACGGTGCTGGCCGATCTGACAGCGGACCAGGCCGCCTGGGAGCGGCTGCCGCCCCCGTCCGCGCTGGGGGTGGCCGGGGCCGCCCTGTACGGGGCGGTGTCCCCGCCGCCGGGCCGCCGGGCTCCGGGGGAGCCGCTCTACAGCCGGGCCGTGGCCGCGCTGCTCCGGTCCGCCACGGCCCACCCCTCCCCGGCGGAGCTCCACGAGCTCGCGGTATCCCGCGCCGGGCTGCCCGCCGGGGCCCGGTTGCTGACCCCGCTCACGACGGGAGCCGCGGCGCCGTACCCCGGGCCGCCCGCCCTCCCCACCGGCGCGGGCGCCGCTGCCGGGCCCGGCCCCGGCCCGGCCGCTCCGCCCGGACCGGCGGCCCCGCCGCCGGTCCGCACCGCGCACGGCGGGCCGTCCGCCCCGGTCACCGGAGTGCCGCGGGGCGCCACCGCGCACCCCGCGCAGGGGTCCACCGCGCCGCGGACCCGGCCGGCGGCGGCCCCCGCCCCGGCCGGTGGGCCGATGGCCCGGGACGGTTCCCCCGTGCCCCCGGCCCGGCCGGCCGGGTCCGGCACGGTGCCGTCCGGGCCGGCCCGCCCCCCGGCGCCCGCCGCGCCCGCGGGGCCGCAGGATCCGCATCCGGCCATTCTCGCCGCCGCGCACGAGGGGAGGCACGGCGAGGCGGCGGCCATGGCCGCCGCCTGGGAGCAGTACGCGCTGCGCCACCACGGCGCGGACTCGGCGGAGGCCGTGCACTGGCTGGAGGTTCGGGCCGATCTCGCCCGTCTCGCCGGTGACTTCGGCCGGTCCTGCGAGCTCTGGCTGTCCGCGGCCTCCGCCCGGCTCGGCGCCGGAGAGCCGGAGGACGGGCGGGACGTGGTGGCCGCGGTGGACCGCGCGCACCACTGCTGGGAACAGGTGGGCGACGACACCGCGGCCCGGAGCCTCGCCCCACGGCTTGCGCCTCTGCGCCGCCGGGTACCCGGACCACGTCCCGGTGCCGTCGAGGCGCTGGAACGCCGTATCGAGACCCTCGGCGCCGTCGGCGCGAACTGAGGGACGCAGCAGGAGGAGCCGCCGCGATGCCCCGTGCCTACGAGCCACCGACCGGACGCGACGAGACGAAGGAGGAGCAGGCCGACCGGAAGTGGGGCGAGCTGCTGCAGGAGGTGCGGGTCGCGCAGACCGGCATCCAGATCCTTCTCGCCTTCCTGCTGACCTCCGCGTTCTCCCCGCGTTTCCCCGATCTCGACCCCTTCGGCAAGGACCTCTACGTCTTCACCATCATGTGCGGGGCGGGGGCCACGGGAGCGCTGATCGCCCCCGTCACCCTGCACCGGATGGTCACCGGCTACCGCCTCAAGCCGCAGACGGTGCTGTGGGCCTCGCGGTTCACCATGGTCGGGCTGGTGCTGCTGCTGGTCACCGTGGGGGCCGCGCTGACGCTGATCCTGCGGTTCGTCATGGAGGACACGGTGGCGGTCTGGCTGGCGTCCGCCGTGCTGCTGTGGTTCGCGAGCTGCTGGTTCCTGCCCGCGGCCTGGCTGCGGCACAAACGGCGCGAACTGTGCGAGGGCCCGGAGGACACGGAGGTGAAGCGGGTGTCCGGCGGCGGCTGAACGGCGGACGGCGGCCCGGCCGGGCGGCTGGACAACGGAACGACGGAAAAACGGCGGTGCCCGGCGGACCGGATCACCGGCCGCCGGGCATCCCCGTGCGCGGGCCCGCCCCGGAGGGCCAAAGGGGCCGTCAGACGGCTCCCGGGCGGAACAGCGTCTTGACCATCCCGTCACCCTTGTCCTGGAAGGTCCTGTACGCCGTCGGCGCGTCCTCCAGGGGCAGGGTGTGGGTGGCGAAGTCCTCCACGCCCAGCGGGTCGTCCTCGGTGAGCAGGGGCAGGAGGTCCCCCACCCAGCGGTGCACATTGGCCTGGCCCATCCGCAGCTGGAGCTGCTTGTCGAACAGGGTGAGCATCGGCAGCGGGTCGGCCATCCCGCCGTAGACGCCGCTGAGCGAGAGGGTGCCGCCGCGCCGCACCGCGTCGATGGCCGTGCAGAGGGCGGCGAGCCGGTCGACACCGGCGCGGCTCATCAGCTTCTCGGCGACGGCACCGGGCAGCACCCCGACCATCTGGTGGGCCAGCTTGGCCGCCGGTGCCCCGTGCGCCTCCATGCCGACCGCGTCGATGACGGCGTCGGCGCCCCGGCCGCCGGTGAGGTCGCGGACGGCGTCGCCCAGGTCCTTGCCGTGCTCGTCCAGGCCGAGCACCCGCACGCCGCGGTCCTCGGCGCGCCGCAGCCGCTCGGGGACCCGGTCCACCCCGATGACGTTCTCCACGCCCAGGTGGCGGGCGATCCGGCAGGACATGTCGCCGATCGGGCCGAGGCCGAGGACGAGGAGGCTGCCGCCGGGCGGCACCGCCGCGTAGTCGACGGCCTGCCAGGCCGTGGGCAGGACGTCGGAGAGGTACACGAACCGCTCGTCCGGCGGCCCGTCCGGGACCTTGACCGGCAGGGTGTTGCCGAACGGCACCCGCAGATACTCGGCCTGGCCGCCCGGCACCTGTCCGTAGAGCTTGGTGTAGCCGAACAGGCTCCCGCCGGTGTTCCGGTCGCGGTTCTGGGTGGTCTCGCACTGCGAGTGCAGCCCCTGCCCGCACATCCAGCAGGTGCCGCAGGAGACGTTGAACGGGATCACCACGCGGTCACCGGTCTTGACGGCGGTGACCTCGGAGCCCGTCTCCTCCACCACGCCCATCGGTTCGTGGCCGAGGATGTCGCCCGGTTCCAGGAACGGCCCGAGGACTTCGTAGAGGTGCAGGTCCGAGCCGCAGAGGCCGGTGGACGTGATGCGGACGACGATGTCGGTGGGGTCCTGGATGGCCGGGTCGGGGACGGTCTCCACCCGCACATCGCGCTTGCCGTGCCAGGTCAGGGCTCTCATGGTCGCTCTCTCCCTCTCGAGGTGGTCGTGGCGCGGGGCCCGGCGGGGCGGCCGGGCCGGCCGTGCGGGAACGGCGCCGTGCGCCGCGGGACGGCTCCCCGGCGGGCGGGGCGGCCGGTGCCGGGCGGCGGCCCCGGTCCCCCGTTGCGGCCGGCGCGGCGCCGTCGGCCGGTGCCGCGGGCTGTCCCGCGGGCCGTGGCCGTCGTGGGTGCACGGCCCGAGCGGTGCGCGCCGCCCGGCCCCGGACCGCCCTCGCCGTCAGCGCCGTCCCGTCATCCGTGCTGCCCCTGCTGCCTCTGCTGTCCGCGCTGTCCGTTCTGCCGGTTCCGTTCCCCCGGTCCGTCCTGCCCGTCCCGGGCGGTGGCGTCCCCGCTCGCTCCCCCGGCCGCCCGCGCGGCGGCCTCGGCCGCCCGCCGTTCGCGCCGTTCCCGCTGCGGGACGACGGTGTACGCGGGGTCCTCCGCCGAGGCGACGCCCGCGTGGAAGACCCCGAAGCGGGTGCAGGCCGAGCCCGCGAGCAGCGCGAGGCCGCTCACCGCCGCGGCGCTCCGGTACCGGCGCCCGAGCAGCGCGGCGCCCAGCGCCCCGCCCGCGGTGAGGGCTTCGGCGGCGCGCATCAGTCTGCCCGCCCTTCCCCGCCGGTAGGTTTCGGCGACCATGCCGATCCGGCGGCGCTTCAGCCGCAGGGCCGCCGCCTCGCCCGCGGCGGCGAGGAGGGCCGCGCGCCGCGCCGGAGCGTTCTCCCGCACCGGGGCGGCGGCCAGGGCCATACCGGAGGCGGCGGCCGTCGCCGAGGACACGAAGACGTACGGCAGTTCGCGGTGCGCCTCGTGCCAGGCCGGGACGGCGGTGTCGGCGGCCAGGACGGCGGTGTACGCGGCGACGACGGGCCCGAGCAGCGCCGCGGTGCCGGTGGCCGCCGCGTTGATCCGCGGCAGCCGCCCGGCGGTCTCCAGGACGGCGGCGGCTCCGGTGGCGGGCCCGTAGGCGGCGAGCAGCCAGGAGCCGACGCTCATCGGGGAGGTCGGTTTGACGACGCGGAGCATGTTGGCGAACCGCGCCGGCCGTCCGAGGTCGTGGATGAGGGCGGCGGTGGAGACGGTGACGGCCGCCAGCGAGGAGAGCTTCATCGCCTTCGCGGTGGCGGGCCGCCCGCTGAGCTGGGCACCGGCCGCCAGTACGGAACCGGCCCCGGCGAGCCCTCCGGCGAAGAAGTACCCGGCGATGTCCGTGGCCTCCCAGCCGGGTGCCTTGATGACGGGCCGGCCGTAGTAGGACCCGAACTCCGCGCGGGGCACCATCGGTTCCTCGCCGCGCCGCTTGCCGCGGCCGCGTGTGCGGCCGGTCCGCCCGGCCGCCCCACCGGAGCGCTCCGGTGGGGTACCGCCGGGCCGCGGGCTGTCCGGCACGGCCGCGCGGCCCGCCCGCTCGCCCCCGATGCCGTCCTTGGTGACGTCGGAGTCCGTCATCGGCCCAGTCCCCTTCCGAAGACGCCGGTGCGCGCGGTGCCCGTGCCCCGGCGCGCGGCCGGGGACGACAGGAAGGCGGTGGCGATCCCGCCGAGCAGGGAGAGCGCGGCCACACCCGCGTGTTTCCACATCCGCGGCAGATCGCGGGTGGTGACGACCGGGTCCGGCGGCAGGCCGTAGACCTCGGGCTCGTCGAGGAGCAGGAAGAAGGCGCCGTCGCCGCCGACCCCGTCCTCCGGGTCCTCGCCGTAGAGGCGGGCCTCGGCGGCTCCGGACTCGCGCAGCCGCTCCACCCGTGCCGCGGCCCGCTCGCGGAGTTCGTCCAGCGGGCCGAACTGGATGGAGTCGGTGGGGCAGGCCTTGGCGCAGGCCGGTTCGAGTCCGTCGCCAAGCCGGTCGTAGCACATCGTGCACTTGAACGCCCGGCCGTCCTGGGGCCGTTGCTCGATGACCCCGTAGGGGCAGGCGGGCACGCAGTAGCCGCAGCCGTTGCAGATGTCCTCCTGGACGACGACGGTGTCGAACTCGGTGCGGAACAGGGAGCCGGTCGGGCAGACGTCGAGGCAGGCGGCGTGCGTGCAGTGCTTGCAGACGTCGGAGGACATCAGCCAGCGCAGCTCGGTCCGGCCGCCGGGATGCGGCACCCCGGCCCCGGGGGTGACGGGATCGGCGGGTTCGGGGGGCGCGGGGGCGCGGGTGACGGCGCTCTGCTCGATGAAGGCGACGTGCCGCCAGGTGGAGGCGCCGAGCCCCTGGCTGTTGTCGTAGGACATGCCGGTCAGCGACAGGCCGTCCTCGGGGATGGCGTTCCACTCCTTGCACGCCACCTCGCACGCCTTGCAGCCGATGCAGACGGAGGTGTCGGTGAAGAAGCCGACCCGCTCGGGGTGGCCGGTGTGCCCGGCGTCGCCGGCCGGGTCGGGTTCCGGTCCGGAGAGCAGGGTCCTCAGGTCGATCTCGGTCATGACCGGGCCTTCCTGCCGGTGTGTGCGGTGCTGCCGGCGCGTGCGCGGTGGCCGGGGGGTGCGCGGTCGCCGGCGGCGGACCGGGGCCGGGCGGCGCCGCGGGGCCGGCGGACCGGGCGGATGCCGGCGGCCGGGGCCCCGTCCTCCGTGCCGCGGACGCTCCGCCCGCAGCCCACCGCGCCGTACGGGCGGACCGCCTCGACGGCCCGGGCCGCCGTGGCGGTCCGGGCCGTCGGCCGTTCGCTGTGCCGGGATGGCGCGGCGGCGCCGCGCTCCCGTGGATCCGTACCAGTGCGTCGCCGGTACACCGGCCGTTCGCGCATCCGGCTGCGCACTCCCCTCGTTCCTCCACCGTCCTCCGCCGCCCCGGAACCACCGCTGGATCGCCGGGACGGACTGCGGGTGCCCCGGGAACCGGGGACGAAACGCGAGGACCCGCCGGGCACGGTGCTCCCGGCGGGTCGTCAGGCGGTCGCGCGGAGCGGCCGGTGGTGCGGTCAGTCGATGCCGCGGAGGATGTGGGACTCGGCCGGGTCGTCGTCGTAGCCGGCAAGCCGGATGGGGGCCACCCTGGACCAGACGTCCAGGTTGCGGGGCTCCGTCTGGGCGGCGGCCGGGTACTCCTCGGGTTCCGCCAGCAGCTGGTTGGTCTTCTTCTCGGTTGTCACCGCGCACTCCTTAGTGTCGGGTGCACCGAACGCCGTACGCCCGGAAAACTGCGCAGCCAGAGGCATGGCCGGGCGCCGACGCCCGATGGGGCTAGTGGAAAGTCACTGCGGGCGCGGTGGCGCCGGAGATGCGGACCGGGAGTGCGGCCATGGTGGCTGGCCTGTCCCGGGACGGGCCGAGGGTCTCGGTGCTTCGTTTGCCAAAAGGCTGTCCGTCTGGTGTTCAGCCTACCCCCACCTGCGCGGAAGCGCGCGCGGATATCCGGTCCCGGATTCCGGAGACGGTCGTCGGGGCCCGGGTTCGCTCCGGTGGGCGGCGATTCCGCAGGCCGGGCGGGCACGGATCGGCGGCATCCGGAGTGACGAAGGGCACGCGGCGGCCGGGGACGTTCACCCGTCCGGGTGCGGTGCGGGAGACGGGGGGCGCGGCCGGCACGGCCCGCGGCCCGGCTCACCAGCCGGCGGGGGCGTAGTCCTTGAGGAAGCAGCCGTACACGTCCTCACCGCGTTCGCCCCGGACGATGGGGTCGTAGACGCGGGCGGCCCCGTCGACCAGGTCCAGCGGGGCGTGGAAGCCGGCCTCGGCCAGCCGCATCTTGTCCGGGTGCGGGCGCTCGTCGGTGATCCAGCCGGTGTCGACGCTCGTCATCAGGATGCCGTCGGTCTCCAGCATCTCCTGGGCGCTGGTGCGGGTGAGCATGTTCAGCGCCGCCTTCGCCATGTTGGTGTGCGGGTGGCCGGCGCCCTTGTAGCCCCGGCTGAACACCCCTTCCATGGCGGAGACGTTGACCACGTACGTGCGGCGCGCGGGCGAGGCGGCCATCGCCGGGCGGAGCCGGCTGACCAGGATGAACGGCGCGGTGACATTGCAGAGCTGCACTTCCAGCAGCTCGACGGGCTCCACCTCGCTCACCGTCTGGATCCAGCTGTTGGTGTCGGCGAGGTCCGGGATGAGCCCGCCCGCGTCGATGGCGGTGCCCGCCTCGATCCGCGCGGGGGAGGCGGAGCCGCCGGTCAGAGCCAGGGCGGCGAGGGAGTCCGGGGTGATGCCCCCGTCCCGGCCGGCGGCGGGCAGCGCCTGCTGGGCTCCGCTGCCGAAGCCGCCGAGGACGAGCGGCTCGGCCAGGCGGCCGCCGGGCGGCAGCGGCGCGGCCTCGCCGGCCACCAGTTCGGCGTAGGACTCCGGGGAGCGGCGCACGGTCTGGGCGGCGTTGTTGATGAGGATGTCCAGCGGGCCCTCGGCGCTCACCGCGTCGGTCAGCGCCACCACCTGCGCCGGGTCGCGCAGATCGATGCCGACGATCTTCAGCCGGTGGAGCCAGTCCCCGCTGTCGGGCATGGCCGAGAAGCGGCGGGCGGCGTCCTTCGGGAAGCGGGTGGTGATGGTGGTGTGCGCCCCGTCGCGGAGCAGCCGCAGCGCGATGTACATGCCGATCTTGGCGCGGCCGCCGGTGAGCAGGGCACGCCGTCCCGTCAGGTCGGTGCGGGCGTCGCGGCGGGCGCGGTTCTCCTTGGCACAGGGCTGGCACAGCTGGTGGTAGAAGGCGTCCACCTCGCGGTACCGGGTCTTGCAGATGTAGCAGGAGCGGGGGCGTTCGAGGAGGCCGACGATCTCCGTGGTGGCGGAGGCGGCGAGCGGGATGCCGGCCGTCTCGTCGTCGATGCGGTCGGCGGAGCCGGTGGCGGTGGCCTCGGTGACGGCCTTGTCGTTGGCGGTCTTGGCGGCCCGGCGCTCCTGCCGGCGGCGCTGCTTCACGGTGCGGTAGATCCCGGCGGTGGCGCGCCGCACGGTGACGGCGTCGGGGTGGTCCAGCGGCAGGTCGTCGAGTTCCGCGAGCACGTCGAGACAGGCGGCCAGCCGCTCCGGGTCGATCCCCGGGTGCCCGTGCCCGTCCTGCCCGGCCCGGCCGTCGTCTGTCACCGTCATCGCCGCCGCCGCTTCCGTTCCCGCTCCGGTGCGCCCCGGACGCGCACACTCCGGCGGAACTTTACGGAGCGCCGGGCGGCTCCGCCAAACCGGTCCGGGCGCGGGCGAGGAACGTCACACCGGGCGCGGGGACGGGCCGGCCGCCCGGACACCGGCCGGGGCACCGGGGCAGGGCCGGGTCCGGGGGGCCGGGCGTCTCCCGCGTGCCGGGCCCGGGGCGGCGCCGGGCGTCACCCGCGGAAGGGGCCGGGGTTGGCACCCCGGGCTTCCGGGCACTCGGGACCGGTCCGGCGGACACCGGCCGCGTGCCCGGCCCCTCCCCCGGACGCGCCCCCGGAGAGGCCCCGGCCCCGGCCGGCCCGACGAGCGGAGAGATCCGATGGCATCCGCGACGCCCACGCCCCCCGCCCCGTACAGCGGATTCGACCGCATGTTCCTGGCCGGGCACTGGCAGCCGGGCAGTTCCGGCAGCGTGGGGACGGACACGGACCCGTACACCGATGAGACGCTGACCGAGATCCAGCTCGCGGCCCCCGCCGATGTGGATCTGGCGTACGGGGCGGCACGGGAGGCGCAGCCCGGCTGGGCGGCCCTGCCCCGGGAGGAGCGGGCCGCCGTGCTGGACCGCGCCGCGCGGATCATGGCGGACCGGCGGGCGGAGACCGGGGACTGGCTGACCCGGGAGGCCGGGGCCACCGCTGCCCGGGTGGACATGGAACTGGGCATCCTCGAAGCCGTGACACGGCTGGCGGCCGCGCGCCGGGAGCCGGACCCGCCGCGGGTGGCGGCGAGTGTCCCCGGCAAGGAGAACCTCATCCGCCGGCGGCCCGTGGGGATCGTCGCGGTGATCAGCCCGTGGAACTTCCCCGCCTATCTCTCCAACCGCTCCGTGGCCCCGGCGCTGGCGGCGGGCAACGCCGTCGTCCTCAAGCCCGCCGGTGACACCCCGGTCACCGGCGGGCTGCTGCTCGCCAGGATCTACGAGGAGGCCGGACTGCCGCCGGGGCTGCTCAGCGTGCTGGTGGGCAGCGGCGGCGAGATCGGCGACCTGATGGTCGCGCACCATGTGCCCCGGGTGGTCTCCTTCACCGGTTCGACGCCGGTGGGGCGGCGCATCGCGGCCCGGGCCGGGCTGAAGAAGCTCGCCCTGGAGCTGGGCGGCAACGGACCGATGGTCGTCCTCGACGACGCCGGTCTCGACGGCGCGGTGGACGCCGCCCTCCACGGCAGCTACTTCCACCAGGGCCAGATCTGCATGGCCACCAACCGCGTCATCGTCGACCGCTCCCGCTTCGACGACTTCACCGCCCTCTTCACCGAGCGGGCCCGCGCCCTGCGCGCCGGGGACCCGCGCGACGGGCGGACGCAGCTCGGGCCCCTCATCAACGACTCCCAGCTGGCGGGCGTGCGCGACAAGGTGGCCCGCGCCGTCACCCAGGGCGCCAGGGTGGTCCTCTCCGGCGAGCCGGCGGGCCCCACCGGTCGGGTGCTGCCGCCGCATGTGGTGATCGGCCGCAATGACGTGGCCACCGCCGCCGAGGAGGTCTTCGGACCGGTGGCCACCCTGCTGCCCGCGGACGGGGAGGAGGACGCCCTGCGGCTGGCCAATGACACCGAGTACGGCCTGTCGAGCGCGGTGTTCACCGGCGACCCCGAGCGCGGCCTGCGGTTCGCCTCCCGCGTGGAGGCCGGGATGACGCACGTCAACGACACCACCGTGCACGACGACGTGCGCGCGGCGTTCGGCGGCGAGAAGCAGTCGGGGCTCGGGCGGTTCGGCGGCGAGTGGGTCTTCGAGGAGTTCACCACCCCGCACTGGGTCACCGTCCAGCGCACTCCGCGCGACCTGGCGTTCTGACGGGCCGTTCCGCCCACCGCCCAACACGTTGATGCGGTAAGGCCGTTGGCCTTAACCGGAAGCATGTGCCCCTCTAGGATGTGAGCGCGTCGCACCGCATACGCGATCGCGCGGACGAGACTGTGAGGGGTCGGATGGGCCAGACACAAGAGCCGCTGCCCAAGGGGATCAACATCAACGTTCCCAGTGTGGCTCGGATGTACGACTACTTCCTCGGGGGCAAGGACAACTACGCCGTCGACCGGGAGGCTTCCGACGAGCTGCTGAAGGTGGTCCCGAGCACCAGGGAACTGGCCCTCAACAACCGGCAGTTCCTGGCGCGGGTGGTGCGCCGGCTGGCCGAGAACCACGGCATCCGCCAGTTCCTCGACCACGGTTCCGGCCTCCCCACCCAGAACAACGTCCACCAGGTCGCCCAGAGCGTGGACCCGGCCTCGCGCGTGGTCTACGTCGACAACGACCCGATCGTCCTCGCCCACGGCCGCGCCCTGCTGGAGGAGAACGAGAACACCGCCGTCATCACGGCGGACATGCGCGACACCGAGGGGATCTTCAACCACCCCGAGGTCAAGCGGCTGATCGACTTCGAGGAGCCGGTGGCCGCCCTGTTCGTCTCGGTGCTCCACTGCATCAAGGACGAGGACGACCCGGCCGCACTGATACGGACCGTCAGGGACCGGCTGGCGCCCGGCAGTTTCCTGGTGATCTGCCAGTTGGTGAGCGAGGACGCCGCCACCCGCGACTTCGTCACCGACTTCATGGACAAGAGCACCCACGGCAACTGGGGCCGGGTGCGCCGGCAGCGGGACCTGGAGCAGTTCTTCGAGGGCCTGGAGATCCTGGAGCCCGGTCTGGTGGAGGTCTCCACCTGGCACCCGGACAGCGACCTCGTCCCCCGGCAGCGCACCCAGGAGTGGATCGAGTACGGGGGCGTCGGCCGGCTGCCCTGAGCCCGGCCCGCCCCGCTCCCGCCCCGCTCCCGTCCCTCCCCGCCGCGGAGGGGCCGACTCCAGGAGGGCCCGTCCCGGGCCGGTGGATTCCCACCGCGCCGGGCCGGGCCCTCCGCCGCGCCCGGCGGCACCGCCCGCGGGCCCCACCGGTGCCGTGCGGCCTTTCCCGCCGGTTTTCCGGCGGACGCGCGTGCCCGCCGGAAACCGGGGAAGGCGCCAACCCGCCGGCCCCGCGCGCCGTCCCCGACGGGACCGTCGAATACCGGACATGAGCGCCGGTCGGCAGCAGCCGTTCCCCGGGAACGCCGACTGCCGTCAAATATTCCGCTTTTCACTCATGCATCCCCCTGCCGCATTCCGCAACACACCGCATTCCGTTCAGAAGCGGGCGCGAATTATCCTCTCCCATTCACTCTCTCTTCATTCTCCGCCGAAGACGGCAGGCCCGATCCCATCGCCCGGCCGCCCGGGCGGGGTTAAGGATCTCCGGGACCGGGGGAGGTTGGGGGCGCCGTGCGCCGGGTGGCGCCGGAACCCCCCTCCCCCCTCGCACTTCCGGACGACTCCGCAGCCCAGCCCCAGGAGACCGAATATGACAGAAGCAGCCGACAGCATCACGGGCACCCGTCATGCCCCCGGCAGCGGCGGCCTCGTCATCGCCCCGCCGGGACCCCGGGAGGCCCCGGCCGCCGGGGAGGCCCCGTTCGACGAGGCCGAAGTACCGCTGTACTACTCCCGGAAGACCGCCGACATCCTGCACAAGTACGGTCCGGGGCCGCGCGTCCACTTCCACCTGGGCATGTTCGACGGCACACCGGACACCACCGTCGCCCAGCACCTCATCCGCCGCCGGATCACCGACTCCCAGGAGGCCGTGATCCGCCACGCGGCCGCCTCCTGGGGCGCCGCGGACCACCCGCCGGCCGCGCTCCTCGACATCGGCTGCGGGCTCGGCGGCGGGTCGATCTACTGGGCCCAGGAGCACGGCAGCAGCGTCACGGGCGTCACCGTCACCGCCGACCACATACCCGTCATGGAGCACCTGGTCCGCCGGGCCGGGGTCCGCGACCGCGTCACCCCCGTCCTCGGCGACATCCACGACTTCCGGGAGGAGAGCGCGTACGACGCCGCGGTGGCCGTGGAGAGCGCCGTCCACATGGACCGCCGGCGGCTGTTCGCCGTGGCCGCGCGGGCCCTGCGGCCCGGAGGCTGGTTCGGCCTCCAGGACCACTTCCTCCGCCGTCCGGAGGTCGCCGGCTTCGTGAACGGCTACTACCGGACCCGGCTCGGGCCGCTCGGCGAGTACGTCTCCGCCGCCCGCGCAGCCGGATTCGAGCTGGAACGGAACGAGGACATCACGGACCCCGTCGCGGAGTTCTGGGTGCAGTCCATGGCCTGGACGGCCGCGGAACTGGACCGGACGGCGGGAGCGGACGGGCCCTCCCCCATCGCCCGCGACCGGCTGACGGAGTCGGCCGTCGGACACGGCAGGCTGTTCCGGATCTGGCGCGACCACGCCGTCGAGACCCGGCTGCTCCTCTTCCGTCTCCGGAAGGACTGAGCCGGTGCCGGAGACGACCACCGGCACCCCCGCGGCCGCGTCCCCCGCGGCCGGCCCCGGGGTGGTGCCCCCGGAGGAACTACCGCCCTTCTACTGCCCCGTGGAGTCGGCCGTCCACCCGGCCGTCCGCAGGATCGAGGAGCGGGCCGTCGCCTGGCTCGACGCGAGCGGCGTCTTCCCCGACGCCACCGAACGCGCCTGGAACCTGGCCACCAACGCCGCGGAGTTCAGCTGCCGCCTCGCCCCGTACGGCGACGAGGAGCGGCTGCTGCTCTTCGCCCAGTGGACGTACTGGCTGTTCGCCCTGGACGACACCCGGCTCGACGCGGCGCCGGCCGCGGACCGCGGCCCGGACCTGGCCGACCTCGGGCTGCGCCTGGTGCGCTCCCTCGAAGCGCCCGGGTCCCGGATGCTCGGTTCCGGCCCGATGGCCCGCGCCCTCGACGACCTCGTCCTGCGCACCCGGGCCGTGGCCGGCCCCGTGCAGTACCAGCGGCTGGCCGACGGGGTACGTGATCTGCTGCTGGGCGCCGCCTGGCAGCACGGCAACGCCCGCCGCGGCGTCGTGCCGAGCCCCGCCGAGTACGCGGCGGGGCGCATCGCGGACGTCGGGACCCGGTTCGACGCCGCCTTCGTCGAGATCGCGAACGGTGTCGAGATCCCCGGCGAACGGCTGTACTCCGGGCCCGTCCGCGCCCTGGTCGAGGCCACCGGCTTCATCGCGGCCTGCGACAACGATCTGCTCTCCCGGGCCAAGGAGGCCGGGGAGGGCGCCGCCGCCCCGGACCTGGTGCGGGTCCTCGCCCATCACCACCGCTGCTCCGAGCGGGAGGCCCTCGCCGCCGCGCTCGCTCTGCGCGACCGGGCGATGACGCTCTTCCTCCGGCTGCGGGAGCAGACCGCGCGGGGGGCCGACGCGGACCTCCGCCGCTTCCTCGACGACCTGGGCCACTGGATCGCGGGCAACATCCGCTGGTCCGACACGGCCCCCCGCTACGCCAGTCCGCGCCCTCTGCACCGGCTGCCCGTGCCCGGGGCCGTCCTCGGCGTCACCCGGCGGCCGGACCCGGCCGACCCGCGGACGGGCCCGCCCGGTCTGCCCACCATCGACTGGTGGTGGGACCAGTCCGCCCGCTGACCCCGCGGGGCCCGGGCGGCCGGATCACGCGGGCCCCGGAGCCGGGCTCAGCCGCCCGTGAACCACCGGACCGCGCGCCGCCACCACGGGGCGGCCGGCAGCGGCGGCCGGCCGGAACCGGCCGCCAGCGGGTCGGGGACCCCCGCGACCGCGGCCTCCGTCCGCGGGGGCGCCGCGGGGACCGCCGCCCCGGCCCGCCCCGCGGCCTCCCCCGGCAGCTCCGCCCGCCGGGACGGCGCCGGCCCGGCCGCGGCCGGGGACGTCTCCTCGGGCGCGGGCCGGTGCGGGGTGAACTCCACGGGCAGCGCGGTGAGATGGCGGGTCATCAGGGCGGACACCCAGCTCAGCTCCGTCTCCTCCACGGCCAGCCGCAGATCCGGGAGACGGGCCAGCAGCGCCTCGACGCCGGTGTCCGCGATGGCCCGCCCGATGTCCTGGCCGGGGCATTCGTGCGGGCCGCCGCTGAAGGCCAGGTGCGAACGGTTCCCGTGGACGGGGACACTGGGGTCGGGCCGGATCGCCGGGTCGAGATTGCCCGCGGCCAGTCCGAGGATCAGCAGGTCACCGGCGCGGATCGACTGCCCGGCGAGTTCCGTGTCGCCGGTGGCCCAGCGCCCCACCGCCGTCATCATCGGCGGCTCGTCCCACAGCACCTGCTCCATGGCGTCGGGCAGCGTCATGTGGCCGCCGGCCAGGTCGGCCCGGAAGCGGCGGTCCGTGAGGACCATCCGCAGCATGTTGATGATCAGGTTGGCCGTGGTCTCGTAAGCGGCGATGAGGACGAGCCGCAGATGCTGCTCCACCTCGTCGTCGGTCAGCCCGGCGGGGTGCTCGATCAGCCAGCTGGCGAAGTCCTGCCCCGGGGAGGCGTGTTTGCGCGCCACCAGCCGGCGCAGGGCGCGCAGCACGTAGTCGTTGCTGGCGACCGCGGTCTCCGTGCCCTTGAGCAGGTCGCGGGCCGCGTCCACCAGCTTGGGGCCGTAGGACTCGGGCATGCCCAGCAGCCGGGTCATCACCAGCATCGGCAGGTGATCGGAGAACTGCCGGACCAGATCCGCCCTGCCGTCGACGCAGAACCGGTCGATCAGCAGATGCGCGGAGCGGGTGACGGTGCGCCGGATGCCCCGGCGGTCGAAGCGGTCGATGCTGTCGGTGACGGCGCCGCGGAGCCGTTCGTGCTCCCGGCCGTCCACCTGGGTGCACATCGGCTGCCAGGCCACGACGGGGGCCAGGGGGTGGTCCGGGGCGACACGGCCCTCGCGGGCGAGGCGCCAGTGGCGGGAGTCGCGGGAGAAGCGGGAGGGGGTGCGGGCCACGTCGAGGTTCTCGCGATAGCCGAGCACGAGCCAGGCCGGGAGGTCGCCGTGGAGCAGGACCGGGGCGACGGCCCCGTGCTGGGCGCGCAGCCGTTCGTACAGGCCCATCGGGTCGGTCTCGGCCTCGGGGCCGTAGAGCCGGATCAGACCGCCGGGGCCGTAGGCGTGGGCCGGGCAGCCGGGCGGTGGCGCGGGCTCGGCTCGGCCGGAGGGCGGTGGCCCGGCGGCGGAGGTGGGGGCGGAGGCGGCGGAACGCGGGTCGGTGGCGGAACGCGGGTCGGTGGCGGTGGGGGTGCCGGTTCCGCGCACGGAGCCGGCGGGGTCGGGCGGCGGGACGGTCACGGGGACTCCGGGGTTGCGGTGGCGAGGGTGTGCAGGTAGCGCATGAGCGTCAGCAGGGCATCGCGGCAGGAGCCGCGGTCGCGGGCGTCGCAGGCGACCATGGGCACGGAGTCGGGCAGGTCCATCGCCGCCCGCAGCTCCGCCATCGGGTAACGGGGTGACTCGGGGAAGTCGTTGACGACGACCACGAACGGGACACCGCGCTCCTCCAGCCGCCCGACGACATCGAAACTGACCTCCAGGCGGCGGGTGTCGATGAGGACGAGCGCGCCCAGGGCCCCTTCGAAGAGGCCGTTCCAGAGGAACCAGAAGCGCTCCTGGCCGGGGGTGCCGAAGAGGTACAGCACCAGTTGCTCGTTGATGCTGATCCGGCCGAAGTCCATGGCGACGGTGGTCTCGGTCTTCCGCTCGACGCCCGCGATGTCGTCCACGCCGACACCGGCCTGGGTCATCGTCTCCTCGGTGGTCAGCGGGCGTATCTCACTGACCGAGCCGACCAGGGTGGTCTTGCCGACGCCGAAGCCGCCGACGATGACCACCTTGACCGCGGACGTGGCCGTGGCGGGGAGCGCGTCCTCGCTGCGCGGGCCGGGGAGCGTGTCAGAGGTTCTGTAGTCCATGCATCACCGCCTTGAGGAGGTCCGCGTCGGGCAACGCGGCGGTGGGGATCGGGGCGCGGGCCTCCATGCGCCCGTCGGCCAGCAGGTCGGTGAGGAGCACGGTGACCGTGCTGACGGGCAGGTCCAGATAGGCGGAGATCTCGGCCACCGAGAGCGGGTAGTGGCACATCCGCAGCATGGCCGCGTGCTCGGGCTGCAGGCCCGGCTTCGGCGCGTCCCGGGACACGATGAGGGTGACCAGGTCGAGGCCGGCTGTTCTGTCGCGGGCCCGGCTGCGGCCGCCGGTCAGCACGTACAGCCGCTCGGGGGCGCCTTCCTCCCAGTCCTCGCCGGGCCCGCTCATGTGATCTGCTCGTCCACGCGCGGCGGGCTGCTGAGGTGCTCACCGATTCTGGCGACCAGGTCGCGCATGCGCTGCCCCATCAGCCCGGCGTCGACGCCGTCGTCGGCGAGCACGGCCAGATAGGCGCCGGCGCCGGCCGCCATGAGGTAGAAGAAGCCGCCGCTGACCTCGATGACGACCAGTCTCATCTGTCCGGTGCCGTGCGGGAACTCGGCGGCGATCGCCCCGGAGAGGCTCTGCAGTCCGGCGCAGGCGGCGGCGAGCCGGTCGGCGGTGTCGCCGTCGGTGCCGTGCTGCGCCATGCACAGGCCGTCCGCGGAGAGCACCACGATGTGCCGGGTCTGCGGGACGCTCGTGGCGAGGTCCCTGAGCATCCAGTCCATGTTGAGCCGCTGCTGTGTCACGTTTCTACTCATCCCTGTCCACCGAGTCGTCACTGTCCGGACGCGCGGCCCGCGGTGCCGGCGCCTCTCCGTTGATGCCGCTCTGGAAGGCGGCCAGCCACAGACCGGGCTTCACCTGTTCCGCGGCCGCGGGCGGCCGGGGTGCCGCGGCGGACCGGGCCGGCGCCGCGGCGCGGGGTGTGACGGCGGGCTGCCGTCGCCGGCGCTGCGGCAGTCCGTTGGCGTTGCGGCCGACCACCGCGGTGTCCTCCTCCATGGCCGTTCCGTTCGGCGGGGGCAGCGGCGTCGGCACGGGCCGTGTCCTGCGCTTGGGCGGCGGAAGGGTGGCTGCCCTGGCGACGGCGCCGCCGGGGGTGGGCGTGGCGGTGACGAGGTCCTGCGGGACGATCAGGACGCAGCGGACGCCTCCATAGGCCGAGGGGCGCAGCGACACCTGGAACTTGTGGGTCTGCGCCAGCCTGCCCACCACGGCGAGGCCCAGCCGGGGGGTCTCGCCCAGGTCGTTGAGGTCGATGCCCGCGGACGCCTGGGCCAGGACGCGTTCGGCGCGCCGGCGGGCCTCCTCGGTGAGGCCGACGCCCGCGTCCTCGATCTCGACGGCGATGCCGGACTGCACCTCGATGGCGGTGAGGTGGACCCGGGTCTGCGGGGGCGAGTAGCGGGTGGCGTTGTCGAGCAGTTCGGCCAGCGCGTGGATCAGGGGCTCGACGGCGGGTCCGACGATGGCGGCCTCGGCGACGGAGTGCAGGTCGACCCGCTGGTAGCCGATGATGCGGGACATGGCGCCGCGCAGGACGTTGAAGAGCGGGACGTTCTGCTGCCACTGGCGGCCGGGACGGGAGCCGCCGAGGACGGCGATGCTGTCGGCGAGCCGGCCGATGAGGGCGGTGCCGTGGTCGAGGTGGAGGAGGTCGCCGAAGAACTCCGGTTCGTTGCCGTGCTTGTCCTCCATCTCCCGCAGGTCCTGGGCCTGCTGGTGGACGATCGCCTGGACGCGGCGGGCGATGTTGACGAAGGCGCGGTGGGCCGATTCGCGCAGGTCCTCCTCGGCGCGGACCGCTTCGAGGACGGAGCGGAGCACCGCTTCATGGGCGGCGTGGAACCGGGGGTCGGCGCCGGGCGTGTAGGCGACGCCCTCCAGGACCTCCTCGACGGAGGCTCCGCGCTGGAGGCGTTCGACGGCCGCGGGCAGCAGTTCCCCGGCGAGCCGTACCGTCTCGGCCTCCTGTTCGGCGAGGCGGCGGCCGAACGCCGCTTCCTGCTCGGCGGCGCGCCGGCGCAGGGTGTGGACGAGCCGCCCGCGCCGGACCGCCTCGGCCGCGGCGATCGCCACGGCGGCGGTGGCGACGGCACCGCACCAGGCCACGGGGGCGCGGGCCCCGTCGGGAACGCCGAGGACGGCGACGACCGCGCAGAGAGCCGTCACGGCGGGTGGGAACAGCCACAGGAACGCGGAGGCGGGCCGCCGACCTCCTGGTGACGAGCCGGCACGAACCATCAATGTCTCAAACCCTTGCGGAAGGAATAGGGGCGTCGTCCGGTGCGTCGGAGCACCGGCGGGGGCCGCCGCCGCAATCCGCCCCCCGGGGAATCGCGGTGCCGCGGCAGCCGGTGACGGCCTGCGGAAATCGCCGCAACCCGCCTGCGAGACATGGAGCATAGCCCGTTCATTCTTCCTGCTGGGATGACGATGTCCTTTTCTCAGGAATATGCTGCTGGACCTTTCACAACACATAAAAAAGCGGTCGGATTTTTGCAGCCGGATCGTTTTACCGATCCCTTCAGTCCGGCAATTCCGGCTGACCTGCGGGAATGCCCCGGGCCTCCCGACCGTGCCGGGCCGCTTCCTCCGACTGCCCCGCCCGAGTGGTGAGCGGAGGTCCCCCGCCGCAGGCTGGTGATCGCCTGCCTGCCCCATCCGGCATCCCCTTCGACACGTGCGGCGAGGTCCGGCCATGCAGCCACCACCGGCCACCGGCCCCCGGGACGAGCGGCCCCGTCGGCGGACGCGGCGCGCACCGGGGCGTTTCTCCCGGCGCGGGTTCCGGCCCGCCCGGCGCACCGCCCCGGCCGGGGCCGCCGCGTCCGGGGCCGCCGCACCCGGGCGTCCACGAACCCGGTGGGCCGCCCGTGCCGTGCCGTACGGCCCGGCCGCGGTCGCCGGCCTCTTCACCCTCCTCCAACTGGCGCTGGTCGTCCCCGGCACCGGCCTCGGCTGGGACGAGACCGTGTACGTCAGCCAGGTCAGCTCGCACGCCCCGGCCGCGTTCTTCAGCGCGCCCCGCGCCCGCGGCATCGCGTATCTCGCCGCACCGGTGGCCGCCCTCACCGACGCCGTTCCGCCGCTGCGCGTGTGGCTGGCACTGCTCAGCGGGGCCGGGCTCTTCCTCGCCCTGCGCGTGTGGCGGGGTCTGCTGCCGGCGGCGGTGCTCACCCTGGCCGGGGGCCTCTTCGCCGGGCTCTGGGTCACCCTCTTCTACGGTCCGCTGGTCATGCCCAACCTGTGGGTCGCGCTGGCCGCGCTGTTCACCACGGGCTGTCTGCTGCGGGCCGTGCGGGACCCGGCCTCCCGCCTCGCCCCGGCCGGAGTGTGCGCGGGGGTCGCCCTCGTCGCCCTGATGCGCCCCTCCGACGCCCTGTGGCTCGCCCTGCCGCTGGGCGCCGCCCTGCTGCTGGTCCGCTCCTGGCGCCGCCCGCTGCTGCTCACGGCCCTGGTGGCGGGCGGTGCGCTGGGCAGCGCGGAGTGGATCGCCGAGGCCTACACCGCGTACGGCGGCCCGATGGCGCGGCTGCGGCGGGCCAGCGAGATCCAGGGGCACCTGGCGCCGTACTTCTCCGTGGACGACCACATCCGCGCCCTCGGCGGCCGCACCCTGTGCCGGCCCTGTGACGTACCGTGGCGGAATCCGGCCACCGGCTTCTGGTGGTTCGCCCTCCCGCTGCTCGCCACCGGGGGCGCCCTCGCGGCCCGCCGCACCCGCCACCGGGCCGAGATCCTGCTGCCCGCGCTGACGGGACTCGTGCTCGCCCTGCCGTATCTGTTCCTGGTCGGCTACGCGGCGCCGCGCTTCCTGCTGCCCGCCTACGCGCTGCTGTCCCTGCCGGTCGCCCACGGCCTGATCCGGCTGGCGCGGCGGGTGCGCGAGGCCCGGCCCGGGCTGCGCCCGGCCGCCGCCGCGCTGTCCGTGACGGTGCTGGGCCTGCACCTGGGCGTGCAGTTCACCGTGCTCCACTCCACGGTCTCGTCCTTCCGGGTCAACGGGGAGAAGCTGGACCGGATGGCGGCCGAGCTGGGCCGGCAGGGGGTCCGGCCGCCCTGTGTCGTCTCCGGCCCGGACGCGGTGCGGATCGCCTTCCGCGCCGGCTGCTCCTCGCGGCAGGTCGGCGGGCACGACGGCAGCATCACGCACGCGGCGCTGCGCGCGGTGGCGGAGACGCGGCCCGTCGCGGTCCTGGTGACGAACGGCGCCGAGCCGCCGCCGTACGCCCGGGCCTGGCGCTCCCGGCCGCTGCCGGACTTCGGGCCGTGGCGGTTCCGCGCCTATCTGTCCCCGGCGGCCCGCCCGGAGACCGGGCCGGTCACCGCCGGGGACTGACCCGCGACCGGGCGTCACGGACGGTGAGGGGCGGCGCGGCGCATCCGGCGCGCGAGGAGGGACCGGGGTCCGCGGCCGGGGGGCGTGACCGGGGGCGCACAGCGGAAGGCGGCCCTCCGGGACAGCCGTGAGGCTGTTCCGGAGGGCCGCCGTTGCGCGGTTCCCCCGCGGCGCTGTCCGGTGCGGGACCCGGTCAGAGGGTGACGCCGCGCTGCTTCAGGAAGGCCACCGGGTCGACGCCGGAGCCGTAGTTCGGGGTGGTGCGGGTCTCGAAGTGCAGGTGCGGACCGGTGGAGTTACCGGTGGAACCGACCTTGCCGAGCTCCTGCCCGGTGCTCAGCTGGGTGCCGACCGGGACGGTGATCTTCGACAGGTGGGCGTACTGGGTGAAGGTACCGCTGCCGTGCTTGACCACGACGTTGTTGCCGTACGCGCCACCCCAGCCGGCCTCGACCACGGTGCCCGCGTGCACGCTCTTCACCGGCGTCCCGGCGGGCGCGGAGAAGTCCTGGCCGGAGTGCTTGTTGGCCCAGTGGGCACCGCCGATACCGAAGGTGGAGCCCTTCACATAGCTGTCCACCGGCTTCACCCAGGAGGCGGGAGCCTTCGCGGCGGCCTGGACGGGCTTGGCCGGAGCCTTGCGCTCCGAACGGTCGGCGGCCTTCTGGCCGGCGGCGCGCTCCTCGGCGGCGGCCTCGGCCGCGGCCTTGCCCTCGGCGGCCTTCTTCTGCGCGTCGGCCTGGGCGGTCAGCGCGTCGATGCCGGACTTGGACCCGGCGACCTGGGTGGCGGTGGTTCCGCCGGCGGTGTTCTCGGTCTCGCCCTGGGTGCCCAGCGCGACTCCGGTCCCCAGCACGGCGGTGGCTCCGACACCGGCGGCCATGAAGGCGGCGCGGCGGCGCAGGGGAGTCATGTCGGCGAGGATCTGAGCGTGCTTGAACATCAGGAGTTACCTCCGAAGTGGGGGGTTCGCGCATTTGGCCGGGTTTGCCCGGTTGCGCCCTACCTTGGTAACCCGCCCCGCCCAGGGGTTCAAGCACCCCCTCTCCTACCGCAGGCCGTAGCCGGCACCCCCGCGCACAACCCCGCGCACCCCCGCCCGGCGACCCCGCCCCCCACCCGCCGGACACCGCACCCCACACGGCGGGACCGGCGCCGCTCCCCCGCTCCCCGCTCCGCAAACACGCCCCTTGAGCCACCCCCCGGTCACCCCCCGCACCCACCCGGCCCGACGGCGCACCACCCCCCGGACACCCCACGGGCCCGCGGTCTCCTATCCCCCCTCGTACGTGAACCGGGCCACGTGCGGCAGGTCACCGAAAACCGAGATCAACGACTTCTCGGCGG
>NZ_JAGPXX010000010.1 GCF_018070345.1 Streptomyces sp. F63 | reverse complement strand
GACACGATCCGTGCCGCCGGACGCGACGAGTACGCGGGCGACCAGGACATCCAAAACCGTTCGGGGTGTCCGCAGTGACCAGGTATGGGTCCAAGACTCACTCCTGCTCACTGATTAGGAACGGTTCGGGGACATCTGCCGGATCTACCCGCCCACCGACGCTCCGTTCAAGCAACTGCGGGTCAGCTGGTACCTGTCCGGTAGTGCGCCGGAGGACATCTCCGCCGGGAAGTTCACCCTGCTGCCGATGGGCGAACAGGCCGGCACTGCACCGAACGTCGCCTTCGTCACCTTCGCCTGCCACGACGGGCACGAACTGACCGGCCCCACCCCCCGGCACATCACCATCACCGTCGAGCCCGGAGGCAGGCCCATCGAACCCGAGGGCGACGCGGAGGAACTGGAGGCGCTGAAGGACGCCTACGCCACCATCGCCCACTCCTTCTCCCTGGCCATGGCGAAGGAACTGGGCTGCGAGGACAACGGCGGGCTGAAGGCCCGGCCCTCCCTGGACCCGGCGTAGACGGAACGCGCGGGCCGGCCGCGGCATGACGGTGCGGGCCTCTTGGGCGGTCCCTGCGTCCACCTGCCCGCGCGCACCCGCCGGAGGCGATGACGAGTGGGGCGAGTCCTTCGCCTGGACGGGCGCTCTGCTCGACACCGCGTCGGCCGCAGGAGGTGCACGAGTCCGGGCAGGCGCTGAACCTCGTCAGCCCGTCCACCCCCGCCGAGTTGCGGGCTCGGCTCGTGCAGGACCCGAGCACGCATCGGACGGTTGGCGGCAGGCCGAGTCAGGGCAGGTCGACCCGCGGGCAGGAGTAGGTGTCGGCCGCTGCGTCGAGGAAGTTCTGGAATGTGCTCTTCAAGACGCGCACATAGGCGGTTGCGGAGCGACCGGCGCGCTTGAGGGCCCTGTCGTACTCGAAGCTACTCCGTGCGGCGAAGTAGACATCATTGTTTTTGCACTTCAGGACGGCCTCGTCGGTGGTAGCGACTCCCTTGCCGCCGGGAAGCGCCCGGAAGGTTTCTACGCCCTTGGGGGCCATTTCGACGAAAGAGGCGTCTGTCGTCATGGCGAAGGACAGATACGCCTTCTCCGGACCTGTCAGATACATGTCACAGGCCCACGTGTGGGCGCCTGTGCCGTTCACCACCTCCCGGTCCGGCTCGGCACGACCGACCAGTACGGCCTTCTTGGGAAGCGAGAACCCCGGCAGACCACAGACATTCTGCACATCCGTCGCGCGCGAAGAGTCCGGCTCGGCGAGGGCGGGAACGCCGGTGCGATCCGATGCTGCACAGCCGGCCTTCTCGGCAGCCTGCCGAGCCGAGCGCGTCAGAAGCCGGGCCAGTCCCGCACGATCCGCTGAACCCTTCTCGACGACGGCTTCAACGGTCGCCACCGCGCCCTCTTCCTCGTCCTCGAGCACGATCCGGCTCCCCTGGATCCCGCCGACCTTGTTCCAGCAGGACTTGGGAAGAACCACATATCCACGGGTCTCGGAGACCGCACCCGTCATCCCGTCCTTGAAATAGGAGCGGGCGGCCGGCTTCTTCCAGACGGCGGTCGTGAAGGGGAACGCCCCCTCTTCGCTGTGGGTCTTGACGGTTATCCGCTGGTCGTCGCCTCCGCCGAAACGACTGGTGCGCTCGACGGTGCACGTGAATTCCGCTCTGCTGGAGTCGACTTGAGAACGCACCTGGGACACCCTGCCGGTGGAGTCCAGCGCGGCCCGCACATCGCCGCCTTCCAGCCTCCCGTCGCAGAACGAGCCCGCCCCGAGGACGTCCGTGTTCCACCAGAAGTACGAGGAGGTAACCGCGGCGACCGCGACCAGGACGCCCGCGACGATCCACACCGGCTTCTTCTTCCGCGTCCGGGATGTCTGAGTGCTGCTCATCGGTTCCTTGCCTTGTGGTGTACAGCAATGGCGGATGCAGTGATCAGGTGCGGGAGCGCAGGGCTTCGTACGCTATCTGCCGACCATCGACGTAGCTCTGCCGGGCCTCCCCAGCGGCTGCCTCCGTGATCTCGGGAGCCATGCGGCGTTCCTCGCCCCATGCGTCGAAGGTGCGGTCGAGGTTGTCCTGAGCGACATCGTTCCCGCGGCTCAGCTCTTCCTTGGAGAGCGCCCCCTCTTCGGCCTGGACTCCGGCGAGCCAGTTGTTGAGCGAGACGTCGACGAGTCGCTGGGCGGCGTCACCGATGGCCGGGATGCCGGTCACCAGACCACCGCCGAGGTGGTAGCCGTAGAACCGGGTGTCGGTGGCGCTGCCGATCTTGTCGTCGTGGATGTCCATCTTGACGTCGCCGCCCACCGCGTTGAGGGCGCCGGTGACCTCACCCACCTTGCGGGCCTCATTGGTGGCCGCGGTGACGTTCGCGAAGTCCTTGCCCATCAACTCCTGCGACATGTAACCCTGCTGAGCCTGGTAGATGCGCTCGAAGTTGGTGGTGTCATCGGACTCGGAGACGCCGCGCATCATACGGATCAGACTGCTGCGGCTGTTCTGGAGCTGCGACTCGTCACCGTTCTCGTACAAGTCCGCCTTGCCGGACCGGCCCCCGGGCGCGTCGCCGCTGATGATGTCGACGGCGTCCGGCGAGTAGTCGGCCAGGGCCTGGGAGAGAGGGTCGCGGAGTGCCGCGTAGTCGTCTTCGGCCAGCACCTCGTCGGCCCTGCCGACACGCGGGTGCTCGGCGTCCTCGCCGGACTTTCCGTTCGGGTGGCCGTAGTCGATGAGATTGATGGTGTCGTGCATGACACGCGTCTGCGCGGCGGTGTGCCGTCCCAGCGCCTCCCCCTCGCCACCGGGAACGTTGCCGGTGGCACCAGCCGCCAGGGCGAGTCCCAGACCCGTGCGCACGTCCTTGTCGAAGGTGTCCTTGCCGGTGGTCTCGACGTTGCCGGACCAGTTCGAGGTGTCGACATGGTTCCAGTCCCGCTCCGTGAGCAGGTACTCGAGATTGTCGTTCTTGCTGTCAGGGCCCGGGTCCAGGTAACTGGTGGCTGTGCCGGGGTCCTCGGACATGATGCCCAGGACGCCGTCGAGCGGGTCGTTGGCGAACCAGCCGTCGCGCTTGCCGCTGAATCCACCGCGCAGGTCCCAGATATCGGGATCTCCGCCCCGCCTCCCGTCCTCGGCGGCCCGGATGTCGGTTGCCGTGTCCTGGAGGAACTGCCCCGAGTAGCCGTCGCCCTGCTGCATGAGGGTGACGAGGCTCTGGTAGCCGCGTACCTGCTGCCCGGCTCCGGGGCCGACCCGAAGCTTGTCCCCGGCGACGTCGAGATCGAACTTCTGAGTGCCGGCCTTCTGCATGTCGGCACGGAACTTTTTGTAGAACGCCGAATCGGAGTCCTTCGTCGCCACTGCGAGGGAGTTGGCAAGATCGCCTTGGAGCCCGGCGTACACGCTCTTGTCCTTCCCGCCGTGCATCCGGTCGCTGAGCGCATTGGAGAACTCGATGGTTCCCGACGCTCCCAGATTGTTCAGGAGCATCTGGTTGAACTGTTCGTTCTTCGCATTGTCCCGGAACGCCCGCCGTGCCTCCCGGAGGTCCTGTGTGGTCGCGTCCCCGGAATCGATGCGCATGGCGATGTCGGCGAGCTCGTCGGCCTCGTACTTCTCGATGTCGCCACTGGCGGCGCCGTTGAAGCCGTTGACAGTGCCGTCGAGAGGGTCGGAGTCCCGGACCACGCCTTGGAAGGCGATCTCCACTCCCTTGTCCGCGTCGTTGACGGCCTTGACCGCGTTGTCGATACGGTCCTGCCAGGACCTCACCGCCTTGTCGAGACTTTGCCGGTAGTCCGGGTCGTGGTGCAGCGCGGCCTTCTCGCCCTCGGACAGTTTCTCGTAGTCGTACTCGACCACTCCCTGATCCGAGACCTTCATGTCCGCCGCGATCGCCTCGCTCCGGGCCGTCTTCAATTTCTTCTTGAGATCGGTGTACTGAGCGTGTGCGTCACGTAGAAGCGAGGCGATGGCCTTGGCCTCCTTCTGCGCGTACCGGTACTCGCGCAGCGTGATGTCGAATCGCTCAGTGGCCGCGTGGGCACTCAATCCCTGCCATCCGCCGCCCAGCGAGATGCCGTGCACATCTCGCTTGTAGGCCACTTCCTGGTCGTGCAACTTCTCGGCCATGCCGTTCCAACGGTCGGCGGCTGTGATCAGCACGCCCAGATCCGTGGTCATGATCTCGTGGTACGTCGGCATACCGGATTCCCCCGCGAAGTCTGAACGCAGTTGCTCGGAGCACTTGCAGGTCGGTCAGTACTGGTCCAGAGCCGAAGGAGTGCGCACTCCCTGCACACCGGCGCGTACGCCGAGGTCAGTGTTCGTGAACAGACTGCTGGTGCTGCGCAGCGCGGTCTTCTCGGCCCCGAGGCGGTTCATCAACGCCTGCACCTGCTGGTCCCACGTCTTGCGTGCCTTTTTCACCGAGGACGACATGAGCCAGCCGTGCCCGTCCTTGGCGTCGAATGCCTTCACGACCCCGGACGTCGCCTCGTCCGCGTAGTCGCCGGCCTTCTTGGTATCCGGCTCGATGTGGTCCTCGATCGCTTTGGCTGCGGCCTTCTTCTGCGCGGGTGTCGAGGCCAGGTTCTGCTGACCGCCTCCGAAGGCGCCGCCGCGGTCGGCGGGATGCTGGTTGAGATGCATCCCGGTGTCCGATGACATGTTGTCCCCCTCCACTCGCCGATCTGTGTTCGGCGTTGGCCTGCGATCAACGTATCAACCGGCCCTGCACCGTCACGTGGTGAGCGCCAAGACGCGCGAGGGGAGGCGCACAGCGCACCCCGTCGCCGCCCGCCTGGACGTGGCTGAACGACGGATCTGCTCCAGTTCTGTCCTGCTGGTCCTCAACGCCCCTACGGTGAAAGAAGATTGTGCAGGAAGCCCGTACCGACTTGTCAGCACGGACGCGGCGCCGGCGACGGCCCGGTGCCGGAAGGAGAACGAGACCCCTGATGGCCCAGGCTCAGCAGCCGCCCCTGCTCCGCGATGTCCTCGACATCAAGGAGTCGATCTCGACCTCGGACTTCGTGCTCCAGCTCTCCGAGGCGACGACCCCGGAGGGCGCCGAGCGGGCGCTGCGGGACTACGTGGTCACCGAGCGGCTGCTGGAGAACTTCGACGAGGCGCTCGGGCTGATCAGGACGGCCCTCGACGGGCGCACCTCGAAGGCGGCCTATCTGCACGGGTCGTTCGGTTCCGGTAAGTCGCACTTCATGGCCGTGCTGCACGCGCTGCTGAGCGGGCGGCCCGCGGCGCGGGCCCGGCAGGACTTCGATCCGCTGTTCACCAAGCACGCGTGGCTGACCACGGAGGGGAAGAAGTTCCTTCTGGTGCCGTACCACATGCTCGGCGCGAAGGCGATGGAGCAGCGGGTGCTCGGCGGGTACGTCTCGCACGTCCGGAAGCTGCACCCGGAGGCGCCGATACCGCAGGTGTACCGGACGGACGCGCTGTTCGAGGACATCCGGGCGCTGCGGGCCCGCCACGGCGACCGGTTCATCATCGACGGGCTCGCCCCGTCCGACGGGCCGGACGCCGGCACCGAGGACGAGGACGACGAGTGGGGCGAGTCGTTCGCCTGGACGGGCGCTCTGCTCGACACCGCGCTGGCCGCCGAGGAGGTGCACGAGTCCGGGCAGGCGCTGAACCTCGTCAGCCCGTCCACCCCCGCCGAGCTGCGGGCCCGGCTCGTGCAGGACGCGAGCACGCATCTGCTGCCCGGCTTCACCCGGAACGCCGCCGAGGACGAGCACGGGTTCATCTCGCTGGACGCGGGCCTGTCCGTGATCGCCGCCCATGCCAAGGGGCTCGGCTACGACGGGCTGATCCTCTTCCTCGACGAGCTGATCCTGTGGCTCGCCACGCTCATCCACGACCAGAAGTTCGTGGGGCGCGAGGCCGGGAAGATAACGAACTTCGTGGAGGGCGCCGACGCGCGCCGGGCGATACCCGTGGTGTCGTTCATCGCCCGCCAGCGGGACCTGCGCGAGCTGGTCGGCGAGGAGCTGTCGGGCGCCGCCGAGGCGTCCGTGCAGGACACGCTCAACCAGGCGTCCGGCCGCTTCGACAAGATCACGCTGGAGGACCGCAACCTCCCGCAGATCGCCCGCGCCCGGCTGCTCCGCCCCCGGAGCCCGGAGGCGGAGGCACTGGTCGACGCGGAGTTCGAGAAGACGCGCACGGTGCGGCAGGAGGTGTGGGACACGCTGCTGGGCTCCGAGCGGGGCGCCGGCGGCGTCGGCGCGGACGAGGAGAGCTTCCGGCTGACGTATCCGTTCTCGCCCGCCTTCATGGACACCCTCGTGCACGTGTCGTCCGCGCTCCAGCGGAACCGGACCGGCATGAAGCTGATGGGCCAGCTCCTCGCCGACCACCGGGACGAGCTGCGCCTCGGGGACCTCATCCCCGTCGGCGACCTCTACCCCCTCATCACGGCCGGCGGGGACAAGCCCTTCACCGACAGCCTCAAGGTCGTCTTCGAGGCCGCCGACAAGCTGTACCGCACCAAGCTGCGGCCGTACCTGCTCGCCACCCACAACGTGAGCGAGGAGGACATCGAGCAGTACACGCACCGCGGTCCCGGCTCCCTCGCCGATCCGGGGCTGCGCGGCCGGGTGAAGAGCTTCACCGGCGACAACCGCATCATCGGCACCCTGCTGCTGTCCGCGCTGGCGCCGAGCGTGCCCGCGCTGTCGGATCTGACGATCCGGCGGCTGTCCGCGCTCAACTACGGCTCCGTCACCGCGCCGATCCCCGGCCGCGAGTACGGGATCCTCAAGAACAAGGTCGCCGAGTGGGCGGGCCGCTTCCCGGAGATCAAGGAGACCGGCAACGACACCAACCCGGGCGTGCGGCTCGAACTGTCCGGTGTGGACGTGGACTCCGTCATCGCCAACGCCCAGGTCAACGACAACCCGGCGAACCGGGAATCGCTCGCCAGGCGGTTGCTCGTCGAGGAGCTGGGCGTCGAACAGGGGCAGTTGTCCGCCCGGCTGGACTTCGTGTGGCGGGGGACGCAGCGCACGGCCGAGGTCGTGTTCGGCAACGTCGCCGACGAGGAGCGGATGCCCGACCACGAACTGGTCCCCCAGGAGGACGGGCTGTGGCGGATCGTCATCGATCTGCCGTACGACGAGGGCGAGTACGGGCCCCGTGAGGACGCCATGCGCGTCCAGCGGCTGCGGGAGCGGCAGCAGGGCGAGCGGTCCCGCACCGTGGCCTGGCTTCCGGCGCATCTGTCGGCGCAGCGGTACGCGGACTTCCGGCGGCTCGTCGTCATCGACAAGGCGCTCGCCGACGACCAGCGGTTCAACGGGCACTACGCCGGACACCTCAACGCCGACAACCGGGCCCGCGCCCGGGGGCTGCTGCAGACCCAGCGGGAGTCGCTGCTGCGGAACCTGAAGGCCGCCTTCAAGCAGGCGTACGGGCTCGCCGCCAAGAAGGCGTCCGATGTCGAACTGGGTTTCTCCGAGCACCTCCAGGCGCTGCGCGAGGTCGACGCGCTCACCCTGTCGTTCGGGCACTCGATGCACGAGGGGCTGCGGCACATCGCGGGGAAGCTGCTCGCGAGCCAGTACCCGGACCATCCCGACCTCGACCCCGACGCCACCGGCACCGTCGTGAAACCGGCCGACGCGCGGAAGGCGTTCACGCATGTGCGGGCCGCCGCCGAGGCGCGCGACCGGCGCACCGAGGTGCCCGGCCCGGACCGGAAGCTGATGCGACGCCTCGCCGGGCCGCTGCGGCTCGGGCAGCAGAAGGAGGCGTACTTCGAGCTGTCGCTGTACTGGGCCGACCACTTCCGCAAGCTGGCCCGCGAACGCGGCGCCACCGGCGACCTCAGCCTGATCACGCTGACCGACTGGACGGACGAGCCGGATCCGCGCGGCCTGCCCGGCTTCCTCGCCCGACTGGTCGTCTCGTCCTTCGCCGAGATGGACGACCGGGTGTGGGTGCGCGGCGGCATGCCGCTGGACCCGGCACCCGAGCCGGCGCAGATCAAGGACCACGACGCGCTGCGCAGCCAGCCGCTGCCGTCCGAGGAGGACTGGGAGACGGCCCGGGGGCGGTTCGAGGCCGTCTTCGGGGAGAAGGCGCCGGCGCTGCGCCGCGGCCGGATGGTCAACCAGTTCGCCCGCCGGATCACCGAGCTGGCCCGGGCCCACCATGAACCGGCCGCCGACCTCGTACGGCAGTTGGAGACGCACGCGGACTTCCTGGAGCTGGACGACACCGACGAGACGGGCCGGCTCGCGCTCGCGCGGCGCTCTCTCGATCTGCTGAAGGCCCTGACGCAGGCGGCCGGCCAGGGCGCCGCGGGCGCGAAGAAGACGGTGGAGGCGCTGGCGTCGTTCCCGCTGGGGCAGGTGTCGGCCGACCGGTACGGAACGTCCGTCAAACAGGCGCGGACGGTGGCGCGGGCGCTGGAGGAAGCCTCCTGGACCACCCTGGAACTGGCGCCGAACGAGGGCCCCGAGGGGCTCGCGCTGCTCGACTCGCTGCGGAACACGGCCCGGAGCGACCAGCGCACCTCCCCGCTGCACGAGGCGCTGCCGCGCACCCAGCGCGAGGTGCTGGCGCTGGTGAAGCGGAACCGGGCCGCCGCGCTGCCCGTGCCGCCCGCGCCGCCCGTCCCGCCGCCGCCCGGGCCCGGTGACATCTCGCTCGCGGGCTCCAGCAGCCACCCGCCGGTGCCCGGGATCCCGGCGCAGCCCTCGCGGGCCGCGGGCGCGGCGGCCGCGGGCGGGCCGGGTGCGGACGGGTCGGCCGGCCGGGCGCGGCGGTCCGGCGGGGGCCGTACGACGGCGGCGCGGGCCGCGGCGGAACTGCACGCGGAGCTGGCGGAGCTGGCGGCGCTGGAACCCGGTGCCACCGTCGAGATCAGCTGGCGGGTCGTGGACTGATGAGCGCTGCTGCCACCTCTGCCGGGACCGCGGCCGGGACGGACGGGACGGCGGCCCGGCGGGCCGAGACGGCCGGGTCGGCCGGGTCGGCCGGGTCGGCCGCCATCCGGCTCAACCCGGCGACCGTCACCCAGTACCTGTCCTCCCAGACCTCGCTGGCCGCCGCCCTCAGGGGCGGGGACCGTCGGCGCGTGGTCCTGCTGCGGTCCGAGCCCGTGTGGGACGGACCGGCCGAACCGGTGTGGGGCGAGGGGCACACGGCCCGCATCGCCGCCGCGCCCTCGCCCCTGGCCGTGCACGAGCTGGTTCTGGACCACCTCGGCGCCGGGGCCGCGCCCCCCGCGGGCGGCGAACGCCCCCGCGTACTGGTGGTGTTGACGGACCGGGAGCAGAACGAGCTGGATCCGGCGATCCTGGCCCGCGTCCACAAGCTGCGCATCGACACCGTGGACAGCTTCGAACTGGTCCGCGAGGCGTTCGGTGCCGTGCAGGTCGATCAGCGGCTGCGGGACGCCGGATGGGCTGCCGAGGCCCTGCTCGACGCCACCCCGCCGGGCGGCTGGCCCTCGCTCGCCGGGGGCATCCTGTCCCGGCGCACCGCCCTGTCCGCGCTGGCGACGCGGCGGCTGCGGCTCGGCGGTGGCGACGACACCGGCGCCGCGCGGGCCCCGGGCGCCGCCGTGGGCGGCACGCTCGACCCGCACACCCTGCTGCGCTGGTCCCTCACCCCGGGCGGCCCGGACCTGCTGCTCGGTCTGCGGGGTCCGGAGCGGGCCGGGCTGGCCGATTTCCTCGGCGAGGAGGACCAGGTCGGTCTCGCGGGCCGGGCGCTGCTCGCCCTGGTGGAGGCCGGGCACGGGGCGGACGCGGTCGCGTTCGGCCTGGTCTGCGGCGCGCTGTGGCTGCACGCGCCCGCCGACGCGGACACCTACCGGGCCCGGGGCCGCGCCGAGCGCTGGTTCGGCGAGCAGCCCCCGGCCGCCGGTGAACAGCTCGACGCGCCGGCGTCCGCGTACGGGCGGGCCTGCGAGGAGTACACCGGCACCCTGCTGGCCATGGCGGCCCGCGCACCCGGCTCCGGCGCGGAGGCCGCGGAGGAGACGCGGGAGGCCCGCCGGACCGGCGACACCCTGCTGGACCGCGCGTCCGTCCTGCTGCGGCAGTTCGGCGCCGAGGCGGCCGGGCGGACCAGTCCGCTGCTGCCCGCGGGCCTGGCGGCCCGCTTCACCGCCGTGGGGCGGGCGCTGGCGTCCGGCGCCCTCGGCGCGGCCGTGGAGGCCGTCCGCGCGCTGGACGATCACCAGGGTGCCGTACGGGCCGAGCTGCGGCCCCGGGTCGAGCGGACCCGCATGGGGCTGCGGCTGGCCCGGTGGCTCGCCACCGACCCGCCCGCCGCCTGCGACACGGTGGACGCGGGCATCAGGCGCCAGATCGCCGAGACGGGCTGGGTGGACCAGGCGCTGGAGCACATCGAGGCCGGCGGCGACCCCGACCCCGTGCTCAAGGCGGCCTACGACACGCTCGCCGCCCGGACCCGCGAGCGGCGGCACGAAATCGACCGACACTTCGCCCGCACCCTGGCCGGCTGGACCGCGGCGGGCACCCGTCCGGGCTCCATGCTGACGGTGGAGACCTTCCTGGACCGGATCGTGAAACCCCTGGTGCGGGGCGGCGGCGAACAGCGCGTGCTGCTCCTCGTCCTCGACGGCATGAGCGCGGCGATCGCGGCCGAGCTGGCCGGGGAACTCCGGGCTTCCTGGGCCGAGTTCGATCCGCTGCCGGACGGGGTGCCGCAGCGCAGGGGCATGGCCGCCGCGCTGCCCACCCTCACGGCCGTGTCACGCACCTCGCTGCTGACGGGCACGCTGACGAACGGCTCCCAGGCGGACGAGAAGCGGCTGTTCCCCACGCTGAGACTGTGGGGCGGCCGGCCGGCGGCCGTGTTCCACAAGGACGACCTGCGGTCCGGCACCGCCGGGGAGATCTTCGGCCCGGCGCTGACCGAGGCGCTCACCGACGGGCGCACGCACGTCGCCGTCGTCCTCAACGCCATCGACGACCGGCTCGCCAAGGAACAGAAGCTCGGGGACGGCACCTGGCGTCCCGAGCACATCCCGGGCCTGCCCGACCTGCTGCGGGTCGCCGCCGAGCAGGGCATGGCCGTCCTGATCACCAGCGACCACGGGCACGTCGTGGACCGGCACGGCACGAAGGCGGAGGCGGCGGCCGCGGCATCGGCCCGGCACCGCGCCCCCGGCGGGCCGCTCGGACCCGCCGAGGTCGAGCTGAGCGGGCCCCGTGTGGTGTGGCCGGAGCCGGGCGCGTCGATCGTCGCCCTGTGGGACGCCGACACCCGCTACACCGCCCGCAAGGCGGGCTACCACGGCGGCGCGTCCCTCGCCGAGTTCGCCATCCCGGTGCTGGCCTTCCTGCCATTCGGTGCCGAACCGCCGCGTGACTGGCGCGAGTTGGGCGACCCGCGGCCGTCCTGGTGGGATGCGGACGCGCAGGTCCCCGGCCCGCGGGTTCCGGCACCGCCCGCCCGCGCCGAGGCCGCGGCGCCGGTGCGGAAACCGGCCCGCCCCCAGCGGTCCGCGAAGGAGCGGGCCGAGCTCGCCGCGACACACGCCCCCCTCTTCGAGGTCGCCCCGGAGCCGGACCCGGCCCCCGCCGGCCCTCCCGCTTCCTCCGTTCCCTCCGTCCGGGCCGCGGAACAGGGGGCGGCCGAGCAGGGGGCGGCCGAGCAGGGCGTGGCGGACAGTGCCCTGGTGGAGCGTCTCTTCGCCTCGGACGCGCTGCGCAGCCAGGCCGAACTGCTGGCGCGCAGGCCGCAGGAGCGGGAGATGACCAAGTTCCGGCGGGCGGTCGCCGCGCTCCTCGACGCGGGCACCCTGCCGGTGACAGCCCTGGCGCAGCGCGCCGGCCACCCGGCCGGCCGCGCCGACGGCTTCGCCGCGGTGCTCCGTCAGCTGCTCAACCACGATGGCGTCCAGGTCCTGGAGACGCTGCCGGACGGGCGCACCGTACGGCTCCATCAGGCCCTGCTGCGCGAGCAGTTCGGGCTCGGGTGAGCGGGCGGGAAGGGGCGGCCGGTACCACGACGGCGCCACGGCAGGACGGCACGACGGTGGGAGACTGAACCGATGAGCACGACCAGACCTTCCGCTGCCTCCACCGCCTCCGCGGCACGCCGGCGGGCGGTCATCGACGCCCTGCGGCGCGGCGCCGTCCCCGACAGCGGTCTCGACCTGCTGGCGACCGGGCTGGACCGCTTCGAGTCCGCGCTCGACGCCGAGTTGGCGGCGGTGGCCTCCGGGGCGTCGGTGTTCAAGGCGGTGCGCGGCGAGTACGGGTCCGGCAAGACGTTCTTCACGCGCTGGCTGGGCGAACGCGCCAAGCGTCTGGGCATGGCCGTCTCGGAGATCCAGATCTCGGAGACGGAGACCCCGCTGCACCGGCTGGAGACCGTCTACCGGCGCCTGACCGAACACCTGGCGACCGCCGGTTTCCCGCCCAGCGCCCTCCGGCCGGTGGTCGACGCCTGGTTCTACGCGCTGGAGGAGGACGCTCTCGCGGCCGGCGCCGGCGAGGAGGAACTGGCGGAGGCCGCCGGCCGGCTGCTGACGGCCCGGCTGGCCGAGGTGTCCCGGCAGGCGCCGTCCTTCGCGACCGCCCTGCGCGGATACCGCGCGGCGCTCACCCGGGGCGACGAGGCCACCGCGTCGGCCGTCCTGGCCTGGCTCGGCGGCCAGCCGCATGTGGCGGCGTCGGCCCGGCGGTCCGCCGGGGTCCGGGGCGACCTGGACCACTTCGGCGCCCTCGGCTTCCTGCAAGGACTGCTCACCGTCCTGCGCGACTCCGGGCACCGGGGGCTGTTCGTCGTGCTCGACGAGGTGGAGACCCTCCAGCGGGTCCGCTCGGACGCCCGGGACAAGGCGCTCAACGCCCTGCGGCAGCTCATCGACGAAGTGCACTCCGGCCGCTTCCCCGGCCTCTACCTGGTCATCACCGGAACCCCGGCCTTCTACGACGGACGGCAGGGCGTCCAGCGGCTCGCGCCGCTCGCGCAGCGCCTGGCCACCGACTTCTCCACCGATCCCCGGTTCGACAACCCCCGGGCCGTGCAGCTGCGGCTGCCGGGATTCACGCAGGAGTCCCTGACGGCGCTGGGGGTCACCATCCGCGATCTGTACGCCGCGGGCGCCGACGCGCCGGAACGCGTCACGTCCCTCGCGGACGACGCCTACGTCGCCGATCTCGCGCGGGCGGTCGGAGGCGCGCTCGGCGGCAAGGTGGGGGTGGCGCCCCGGCTGTTCCTGAAGAAACTCGTCGGCGATGTCCTGGACCGCATCGACCAGTTCGCCGACTTCGACCCCCGCAAGCACTACACCCTGACCGTGAGCGGCAGTGACCTCACGGATGTGGAGCGGAACGCGGCGGCGGGCGCGTCGGCGGGCCCGTCGGCGGGCGACATCGAGCTGGACGTCTGAGCGGCGGCATGGGCGGGGACGGAACGGGACAGGGCGGCGGCGCTTCAGCATGGCCGCCCTGCGCATCAAACAGACGGCGGACGGCCGGGAGGGACTGGTCACCACCCTGCAGCGCACGCGTCTGGCCGGCGTCTCCGCGCAGGGCGTCGGAGCATCGGACCTGGCGTCCTGCACCGCGGACGGCAGCCTGCTGGCGACGGCGGACCCGTTCGCCGGGAGCGAGAGCAGCGCCGCACAGCGCACGGTCGCCCTGTGGGACACGCGTGACGTCGTCCACCCGCGCCGGCTGGCCACGCTCACCGGTCATGCGGAGCGCGTACACGGCTTCGCCTTCAGCGCCGACGGGCGTCTGCTGGCGACCATCGGCAACGACGGGCGCGAGGAGCGGTACCGCTCCAGCCTGGCCCTGTGGGATCTCTCCGACCGGGCCCACCCCCGCCGGGTGCTGCACTGGAAGGGCCTGCGCGACGCGGCGGGGGCGGCTTTCAGCCGGGACGGCAGGACGATGGCCGTGGTGTCGGGCAGAGCGAACGGCACCCTCCAGCTGTGGGACATCGGCAAGCCGTCCGCGCCACGCCGGCTGACCGCACCGCTGCCCGCCACCGACTCGGACAGCGTGGCGTTCAGCCCGGACGGGAACACCCTCGTCACGGGCTCGGGCTGGTTCACCGCCTCGGACAGTTCCCTTGATCCCGGGACCATCACCCACAGCAGCGGCTGGACGGCGTGGGACATCCGCGATGTCCGCCATCCCACAGCGGTGTCCCGGCGGAAGGGTTTCGGCGGCGCCGCGTTCGGCCGCACCGCGCCCCTTCTGGCGGTGACCCACGGCAGAACCGTCACGCTGTGGGACCTTCACCGCCCCCGTTCGCCCCGGCGACTGGCCGCGTTCGAGCACAAGGACCAGGTGGAGGCGGCGGCGTTCAGCCCGGACGGCCGCCGCCCGGCGGTCTCGGTGCTGGACGGCACGGCCTTCCTCCGGGACGTGGGCGATCCCTCCCGTCCCGGTGAGCCGGCCCTGCTGGGCGGGCACGGCACCCGGGTCCACGCCGTCGCCTTCGGCCGTGACGGCCGGACCGTACGCCTGGCGGACGTCTCCGGTTTCCTCACCGGCTGGCGGGCCGCCAGCCGGGTGCCCGCCCGCACCGCCACCCTGCGCATGGACTCCGCCGGGCTGAACGGGTCCGCGTTCAGTCCGGACGGCCGCACACTGGCGGTCGCGGCCTCCGGTGGCGAGGTGTGGCTGTGGGACACCTCCGATCCCGCCCACCCGCGCAGACGGAAGCGAGGAGTGGCGGAAGCAGGCCCCGGGCCTGCCGTACGCGTCAACCTGCCCGCGGCGGTGACCGCCTGCCGGGACAGCCGGCTCTCCGGCCGGGCCGCGCTCCGCCGCCAACTCTCCGCCGTGCCGGGAGTATTGACGCAGCCGTGAAACGACGCAATAGTTTTTGTATCTTCGACTCCGCCGGTCGATCCGCGTCCGCTCCGGCGCACTCCCCGCACCCCGCCCGACGGGAAGGAACTCGCTTGAGGGACAGAGAGCCCCGAAGCGGTGGCCTCCCCGGCTGCGGTGCTCCCGGCCCGGCCGGCGCCACGGGCGGCCGGGCCGGGCCGCGGTGCGGGGCACCGCCGGCGGTACGCCGGTGATCGCCGTCCCGCATCCCCCGGGACGCCCGGCGGCAGCCGGTACACGGCCCCGGCGTGCTAGCCGGCCGGCCGGTCGCGGAGAACCACATCCGCCGCCCGGCGACCGGCGGGCGGACGCGGGCCGCCGGCGGGGATCCCGGCATCCTCCGGGTGGACGTCCGCGCCGCCGGCTCACCGGCTCCGTTCACCCTCCCCGGCACCGGCCCGGCGGACGAACGGGCGCCGGGCCGGGCCGGTGCCGAAACGGTCAACTCCCGCCATCCGAGCGCCCGCAGCCGCACGCACGAGGAGGCACCACCCATGGGCCGTTACACCCGGCTCCGCCGCATCCGGCGACTGGACCCGCAGCAGGACCACGAGCTGATCTTCCACTTGCTCACCCGGTACGAATTCCCCTGGGACTACCTCCAGGGCGTCTCGGTCGCGTTCCTGCGCGACTACGGCGTACCGCGCATCTCCCGGCTCCTCGACCGCACCCAGGAATTCGAGCGCGCCGGCCAGAAGCGGTACGACGACACCCTCCTGTTCGCCCACGAGATGGTCCGCGACGGCCTGGGCTCCGAGCACGGCCGGGCAGCCGCCCGCCACCTCAACCGCATCCACGGCCGCTACCGGATACCCAACGAGGACTACCTCTACGTCCTGGCCACCACCGTGGTCGGCCCCAAGCGGTGGATCGACCGGTACGGCTGGCGCCCGCTGTCGCCGCAGGAGACGGAGAGCATGGCGCTGGTCGGGCGGCGCATGGGCGAACTGATGGGCATCACCGGGATCCCCGGCGACTACGCGGGCTTCGAACGGCTCCACGACGCCTACGAGCAGCGGATGTTCGCCTACGATCCCGCCAACCGGCGCGTGGCCGCGGCCACGCTGAGGGTCATCGCCGGCTGGTACCCGCGGCCCCTGCGCCCGCTCGTCGTACGGGTCGTCCTGGCGCTCCTGGACGACCCGCTGCTGACCGCCCTCGGTCTCCCCCGCCAGCCCCGTCCGCTCCGCGCGGCGGCCCACCGGGCGCTGCGGCTGCGCGCCGCGGTGGTGCGCCTGCTGCCGCCCCGCCCCGCGTGGCTGCCGTACCGCCCCCGGCCGCGCAGTTACCCCTTCGGCTGGACACTCGACGACCTCGGCCCGCACTGGGCGCACGGCAGGCCCCTCGCCCCGCTCGCCGGGGAGCCCGACGATGCCCAGGGCCCCTTCCTCGCGTCCGCCGCGTCCGCCGCGTCCGCCCCCTCCGCCGGCGAGCCCCGAACCCCGGCCCCGGCCCCGGCCCCGGCCGAGGACACGACGACATCTCCGGAGCACCGATGACCCGCCCCGTCCAGGAGCCCGCCGCACCGCGGGACACCACCACCGGCAGCCCCACCGGCGGCAGCGCCGACGGCAGCGCCGGCGGGCACACCCCCGCGTCCCCGGACCGCACCGGCCCGCGGGACACCACCGGTGAGCAGGAGACGTTCCCCTCCCGCGACCCGGCCACCGGGCGGCCGCTCGCCGCGTACCCGGTGCACGGGCCGGACCACATCGCCCGGACGGTGGACCGGGCCCGTGCGGCGGGCGACCGCTGGGCCGCGCTCCCCGCCGCCCGCAGGCGGGCCCACCTGCTGCGCTGGAAGCGGGAGCTGGCGGCGGAGCTGGACACCGTGGCGCACACCGTGGCGGCGGAGACGGGGAAGCCGCGCCGGGACGCCGAGTTGGAGGTGCTGCTGACCCTGGAGCATCTGGCCTGGGCGGCGCGCAACGCCGGCCGGGTGCTGCGCCGCCGCCGGGTCCGCTCCGGGCTGATGGCGTCCCACCAGGCGGCGGCGGTCGGGTACCGCCCGCTCGGTGTCGTCGGGGTGATCGGCCCCTGGAACTACCCCGTCTACACCCCGATGGGCTCCATCGGCTACGCCCTGGCGGCCGGCAACGCCGTGGTGTTCAAACCGTCCGAGTACACCCCGGGCACCGGTGTGCTGCTCGCCGAGACCTTCGACGCGGCGGTGCCCGGGTACGCCGGGCTGCTCGCCGTCGTCACCGGGGCCGCGGGGACGGGCGGGGCGCTGGCACGCTCCGGGGTGGACAAGCTCGCCTTCACCGGCTCGCCGGGGACCGCCCGCAAGGTCATGGCGGTGTGCGCGGAATCGCTCACGCCCTTCCTGGCCGAGTGCGGCGGCAAGGACGCGGTGATCGTCACGGCGGACGCCGATCTCGACGCCGCCGCCGACGCGGTGGTGTGGGGGGCGATGGGCAACGCCGGGCAGACCTGCGCGGGCGTCGAACGGGTCTACGCCGTACGGGAGGTGCATGCGGAGCTGTGCCGCAGGATCGTGGAGCGCGCCCGCGCCCTGCGTCCGGGGACCGGCCCGAACGCCTCCTACGGCCCGATGACGATGCCGGCCCAGACGGCCGTCGTGGAGCGGCACGTCCGCGGCGCCCTGGCGGCCGGGGCGCACGCCGGCCTGGGCGGCGCGGAGTCGCTGTCCGGGCCGTTCGCGGCACCGGTCGTGCTGGTCGGCGTGGACGAGGACGCCCCGGCGATGACGGAGGAGACCTTCGGGCCGACCGTGGCCGTGAACGAGGTGCCCGACGTGGAGGAGGCGGTGCGCCGGGCCAACGCCTCCCGGTACGCCCTGGGCGCCGCCGTCTTCTGCGGCAGCCGGCGCGCCGGCGCGGCCATCGCCCACCGGCTGCGCGCGGGCGCGGTCTCCGTCAACACCGTGCTGGGCTTCGCCGCCGTACCGGCGCTGCCGTTCGGCGGGTCCGGCGAGTCCGGCTTCGGCCGGATCCACGGCGCGGACGGGCTGCGCGCCTTCGCCGCCCCGCAGTCGGTCACGGTGCGGCGCTTCGCGCCCCCCGTCGACCTGACGTCCTTCGCCACACCGGCCGCCGTGAAGGACCGCGCCATCGCCCTCGCGCGGAGCCTCCACCGGCGGCGCTGAGGGGCGGCCGGAGGCCCCGGTCAGCTGCCGATCAGGGGCGCGAGGTACCTGCGGGCGAAGGCGCGGGCCTGTTCGTCGTCGTCGAGTTCGATGCAGCTCGCGGGATTGAGGAGGAAGGAGACCGCGACCCGCACCATCAGCTCGGCCACCGGGCGGGGGTCGGAGTCCGGGCGGCCCTCGGCCTGCTGCGCCCGGCGCAGATGTCCCGTCAGATAGTCGGTGGTGGCGGCGAGGGCCGGACCGCCCTGGACGGTCAGATAGGGCAGGACCACCTCGGGTTCGAGCCGGAGCAGCCCGCCGAGGAGCGGGTGGTCCCTGCTGTGGCGGAGTGCGACGACGAAACCCTCGACGACCCTCTGCTCCATGGTGGCGAGCGCCGCGACCGCGGTGTCGAGCTGCCGGAAGAAACGGCCGGCCTCGCGCAGCAGGCACGCCTCGACCAGCCCGTCCTTGGTGCCGAAGCGGCGGTAGACCGTCACCCGCGCGACCCCGGCCCGTTTGGCGACGTCGTCCACCGAGGAGCGGCGCAGGCCGAAGGTCGTGAACTGTTCCAGGGCGGCGTCGAGGATCCGCCGCGCCACCTTGTCCTCCGTCGCCCCGTCATCCGCCTCCGGCCGGGCGAGGGCCCGCGCGAGCAGGGAGTCGTTCGCAGAAGTGTTCATGGTGCCTGTCACGGTACCGGCACATCTCCGGACGCAGCACTGCAACAGGAGCCGTACATGTGTGTCTTCACGGAGTGGGGAGGGCTCGCCGGGAGTATCCCCCGGAGGGCCGGCCCGGCCGGGCCGGGCGGGCCGGGCGGGCCGGGCCTCGCGGTGGGGGTGCCGGCCGTCCCGGGTCAGTGGCGGCGGCAGGCGGCGGCGAGCCGTCCGGCGATCAGCTCGTCGGCCTCCGCCACGATGCGCCGGACGACGTCCCCGACGGTCGGGATGTCGTCGATGAGGCCCTGCACCAGGCCGACGCTCCAGATACCGGCCTCCAGGTCGCCGTCCTCGAACACCTTGCGCCCCCGGGCGCCGCTGACCAGATCCCGTACGTCCGGGAACTCGCCCCCGTCGCGGAGTATGCCGACGACCTTCCGGCTGACGGAGTTGCCCGCCACCCGCGCGGTGTTGCGCAGCGGCCGGAAGATCAGCTCGGTGTCGAGCTCGCTGCCCGCGACGATCCGCTCCTTGACCCGCTGGTGCACCGGGGACTCGGCGGTGCACAGGAACCGGGTGCCCATATTGACGCCCTCGGCGCCCAGCGCCAGGGCCGCGACCAGTCCGCGCCCGTCGGCGAAACCGCCGGAGGCGATGACCGGGACGGAGAGCCGGCGGGCCGCCGCGGGGATGAGGACCAGCCCGGGTATGTCGTCCTCGCCGGGGTGGCCGGCGCATTCGAATCCGTCGATGCTCACCGCGTCGACGCCGATCTTCTCGGCCTTCACCGCGTGCCGGACGCTGGTGCACTTGTGCAGCACCTTCACGCCGTGCGCCCGGAACTCCGGCAGGTGCTCCTCCGGGCTGAAGCCGGCCGTCTCGACGGTTTTCACACCGGATTCGATGATCGCGCGCCGGTACTCGTCGTACGGCGGCGGGTTGATCGACGGCAGGATGGTCAGGTTGACCCCGAACGGCTTGTCGGTCATCTCCCGGCAGCGCGCGATCTCCCGGACGAGCGCCTCCGGGGTCGGCTGGGTGAGAGCCGTCAGAAAGCCGAGCGCGCCCGCCTCGGCGACCGCGGAGACGAGCTCCGCCCGCCCCACCCATTGCATCCCGCCCTGGACGATCGGGTGTTCCACGCCGAACGTCTCACAGAACCGTGTGGTCGGCATCGCGGTCCCCTACAGCCCGTAGGTCTTGCCGATGATCTCCCGCTGGATCTCGCTCGTCCCGCCGTACACGGTGGAGACGACGGTCGAGCGGAGCAGGGCTTCCATGCCGTACTCCGTGGCGTAGCCGTAGCCGCCCATCATCTGCATGCCCTCCAGGGTGATGTGCTTGGCGAGTTCGGTGCACTTGAGCTTGGCCATGGACGCCTCGCGGGCGAACACGCGGCCGGGTTCGGCGTCGATCGCGGCGGCCACGTCGTCGAGGAGCAGCCCGGCGCACTCGAGTTCGGTGGCCATGTCCGCGATCCGGTGCTTGAGCGCCTGGAAGGAGCCGACGGGCCTGCCGAACTGTTCCCGCTGGCGGACGTAGGCGACGGTGTCGTCGAACGCCCGCCGCGCGACGCCCAGCATCATGGCGGCGAGGATCATCCGTTCGAGGTTCAGCCCGGCCATGAGCTGGGCCCATCCCGCACCGGGGGTGCCGACGACCGCGGAGTCGGGCAGGAAGGTGTCGGTGAAGTAGAGGTCGTTGACGTCCTTGCCGCCCATGGTGCCGATGCCCATGATCTTGAGGCCGCCGGCGTCCGTGGGCACCATGAACTGGGTGAGGCCGTCGTGTTTCGAACCGCCCTGCTCCGTGCGGGCGGTGAGCAGGATGTGGTCGGCGAAGTGCGCGTTGGAGCACCAGGTCTTCTGTCCGTTGACGACGTAGCCGCCGCTGACGCGTGCCGCGCGGCAGGTCAGGGCGCCCACGTCGGAGCCGGCACCGGGCTCCGACATCGACAGGGCCTCGACCCGGCCGTTCACGACCCCTTCGAGGACGGTGCGCTTCTGCTCCTCGGTGCCGAACTTCTCGTAGGCCGCGGCCGCGATGACGGTGGTGCCGAAACCGCTGATGGGCGCCAGGCCGTAGGAGGTCTCCCGCAGGAAGAGGCAGAGGTCCGTCATTCCCTGCCCCGCGCCTCCGTACTCCTCCGGGATCGCGATGCCGAGCCAGCCGAGTGCCGCCATCTTCTCGTAGAGCCGCTGGCTGTGCGGCTCCTGGCCGCCCTCGGTCAGTTCGTCGCGCTGCTCCTTCGTTCCGCACTCGCGGCGGCAGAAGTCGGCGATCGCCCGGACCAGGTCGCGGCGTTCGTCGGACAGGGCTTGGGGCATGGCGGTCTCTCTCCTTGGCAAGGGGTGTGGGCAGGAGGTGTCAGGGTGTTCTCACGCGTCCCGGCGCACCGCGGGGAAGACCGTGTCGACGAGGTGGAGCACGGTGCGCGTCAGCATCACGTGCAGGTCGCTGCGGCCGAGGGTGCCGCGCACCAGCCATTCGCGGGAGGCGGCCTTCAGCATGCTGCTGTGCGCGCGGATCATCGCCCGGAGCTTCTCCCGGCCCTCGGTGACGTCCGCCATCATCGCGGCCTCCAGCACGCGGTCGGTGGCGATCTCGTCGGCCTCCAGCATGATCCGGTCGATCTCCGGATCGTTGCCGAGCGCTTCCAGACCGATCGCGGACAGCCACATGTCCCGGTTGCGCTCCACGACTTCGAGCCAGCGGTCGACACAGATCGACACCCGTTCCTCCGCGGTGGTCGGCGGGAGCCGCTCGGAGACGGAGGCCGGGATGACCATCATCTGCCGGACGACCTCCAGGTAGAGCTGCCGCTTGCTGCCGAAGTAGTGGCTGACCAGTGCGCGCGCCACGCCTGCTTCGGCCGCGATGTCCGCGACGGCCACCGTGCTGTAGCTGCCGGCCCCGAACAGCCTGCGCGCGACGCCGAGGATCTCGGCGCGCCGGGCGTCCGGCTCCATCCGGCGTCGCTGGGCGTGACGCTGAGCGCTCATGTGGTCTTTCCTTCCGTGGGTGCCGCCGCGGCGGACCTAGGTGTACATCGATTCGATGACGTCCGCGTGCCGTTCGGCGATGGCGCGGCGGCGCAGGCTGAGTTTGGGGGTCAGCTCGCCGGTCTCGGCGGTCCAGGGGCCGGCGAGGACCTGGTGTTTCTTCACCTGTTCCGCGCGGGAGAGCACCGTGTTGGCCTCGGCGACCGCCTCGTCCAGGGCCGCGAGCACGGCCGGGTGCCCGGCCAGCTCCGCCATGCCGGACGTGGTGATCCCGTTCTCGCGCGCCCAGAGCGGGGCCGTCTCCTCGTCGAGCACGAGCAGCGCGGTGACGTAGCGCCGCCGGTCGCCGATCGCGACGGCGTGGGCGACCAGCGGGTGCGTCCGCAGCAGGGATTCGATCCTGGTCGGGGCGATGTTCTTGCCGCCGTCGGTGATGAGGATCTCCTTCTTGCGGTCGGTGATGGCGACCATGCCCCGGGAGTCCACCGTTCCGACGTCACCGGTGGCCAGCCAGCCCTCCGCGTCGGTCGCGGGTTCCACCCGGCCGTCGGCCTGCAGGTAGCCGGCGAAGACGACCGGGCCCCGGACGAGGAGTTCGCCGTCCTCGGCCTCCCTCACCTCGATCCCCGGCCCGGGCCGCCCGACCGAGCCGAGCGCGAACGCCTCCGGTGTGCTGACCGTCGCCGCGCCGGTGGTCTCGCTCAGGCCCCACACCTCGTACACCGGCAGTCCCATACTCGCCAGGAACTCCAGGACGTCGGCGGGGATCGGTGCCGCGCCGCTGAAGGCCCTGCGGCAGTCGTCGAGTCCGATGGCCGCCCGGAAGGGCCGCATGACCTGCGCGTCGAGCTGTTCCAGCGGCTCGGTGAGATCCGCCGGGATGTCCTTGCCGTCGGAGCGGAGGCGGTACAGCTCCAGGGCGGTCTTCCGGGCCTGCGCCACCGCCGCGGCCTGCTCCCCGGGGAGCGCGGCGAGCGCCGCCCGCAGACCGGCCGCGAGTTTCTCCCACACCCGGGGCACGCCGAAGAAGCCGTGCGGGCGCACCGCTTGCAGGGTGGGCAGGAGCTGGTCCGGCTGCGGGCAGATGGTGACATGGCCCGCGGCGCAGATCGGCATGTAGATCCCGAGCACCCGCTCGGCGATGTGCGCCATCGGCAGATACGCGACCGACCTCGGGTGCTCCGGGACCGGGACGAGGTGGTCCTGCATCAGGCATTCGTGGATGACGTTGCGGTGGGAGAGCACCACGCCCTTGGGGTCACCGGTCGTGCCCGAGGTGTACACCAGGGTCAGCGGCTGGTCGGCGGTGACGGCGTCCGTGAGCGCCTCGAACGCGTCGTCGTCGGGCGGCACCGCGCCCCGTACGGCCGAGTAGCTGACGAAGCGCGCGTCACCGGCCGGTGCGGCGTCCCAGTCGAGGACGACGACGGCACGCAACCGCGGGAGGTCGTCCAGGACGGGCTGCCAGCGCCGCATCTGCTCCGCGCCCTCCAGGACGAGGACGGAAGCCGCGCTGTGCCGGGCGACGGCGCCGATCTGCTCGGTGCTCAGCGTGTCGTACGTGCTGCACGGCAGGGCGCCGGCGTGGATCGCGGCCAGGTCGGCGATCCAGTGCTCCGCCCGCTTGGACATCGCGATGAGCATGCGGTCGCCGCGTTGCAGGCCGAGGGCGGTGAGGCCGCGGGTGAGCGCGGCGACCTCGGCGCGCAGCTGCGACCAGGACAGGGTGCCGGCGTCCGGCCCGATGCCGGTGGTCAGCGCCGGGAGCCCGGCGAACTGCCGGGCGTTGCGACGCAGCAGTCCGGTGATCGTCAGACCCTCGACGGACTCGTGCAGCTGCTCTGCTGTGGCCACGGCGGGCTCCCTCCATCGCGAACCGTGAGCTGACTCCTTGAGCGGTCCCCACAGTGAAGCGCTCTTGGCCGAGAGTCAATAGGAAGCTCAAGAAGACGGCTCAGCGCTCTTCCGATCGCCAACACGGCCTCACATTCCCTATGACATAGGCCATCCCGCATCCGCCACCGCTATTGACGTAGCGCCAATAAACCTCCTTACTTGTCTCGCCGGAGCCCCGCGCGGACCCGGAGCGCCCGGGTCCGCGGGGGCGCCCGCCGACGGAGACGAAGGGCAGGGACAGTGACCGAAGCATTCATCTACGATGCGATCCGCACCCCGCGAGGCCGGGGCAAACAGGGTTCGCTGCACCACGTCAAACCGGTGTCCCTGGTGACGGGGCTGATCGGCGAGCTCCGCCGCCGCCACCCGGGCCTGGACCCGGAACGGCTGGACGACGTCGTGCTCGGCGTGGTCTCCCCGGTCGGAGACCAGGGCATGAACCTCGCCAAGACCGCCGCACTGGCGGCCGGACTCCCGGACCACGTGGCCGGCGTCCAGCTCAACCGGTTCTGCGCCTCGGGACTGGAGGCGGTGAACACGGCCGCGCAGAAGGTCCGTTCCGGCTGGGACCGGCTGGTGATCGCCGGCGGGGTGGAGTCCATGTCGCGGGTGCCGATGGGCAGCGACGGCGGCCCCATGGCCGCGGACCCGGAGACCGCCTACGCCACGTACTTCGTGCCGCAGGGCATCGGCGCCGACCTGATCGCGACCATCGAGGGCTTCTCGCGCGAGGACGTCGACGCGTACGCGGTCCGGTCCCAGCAGCGGGCCGCACGGGCGTGGTCCGGCGGCCACTTCGCCAAGTCCGTGGTGCCCGTCCGGGACCGCAACGGGGTCATCGTGCTCGCCGAGGACGAGCACCTGCGCCCGGAGACGACGACGGAGACGCTCGGCACGCTGCGGCCCTCCTTCGCCGACGCCGGCGCCAGGGCGGGCTTCGACGCGGTGGCCCTGCAGAAGTACCACTGGGTGGAGCGCGTCGAGCATGTGCACACCCCGGGCAACTCCTCCGGCATCGTGGACGGTTCGGCCCTGGTCCTGATCGGCGGCGAGGAGGCGGGGGCCGCGTGCGGCCTGGCCCCCCGCGCCCGCGTGGTGGCCACCGCGGTCAGCGGGGCCGATCCCACGATCATGCTCACCGGGCCGGCCCCGGCGACCCGGAAGGCGCTGGACCTCGCCGGGCTGACGGTGGACGACATCGACCTGTTCGAGATCAACGAGGCCTTCGCCTCGGTGGTGCTCCGGTACGTGCGGGACCTCGCCCTGCCGTGGGACAAGGTCAACGTCAACGGGGGCGCGATCGCCCTGGGGCATCCGCTCGGCGCCACCGGGGCGATGCTCGTCGGCACCGTGGTGGACGAACTCGAGCGCCGCTCCGCGCGACGGGCCGTGGTCAGCCTCTGCGCCGGCGGCGGCATGGGCATCGCCACCGTGATCGAACGGCTGTGACGGCCCGCCCGCCTTCCCCGTACACCGGCCACGCACCTCCCCTCGCGAAAGGAACGCCGTACCGATGCCGGAAAAGAACATGATCCGCTGGCAGCAGGGCTCCGACGGTGTCGTCGTCCTGACCCTGGACGACCCGGATCACCCGGTCAACACGATGAACCAGACCTATGTGGACTCGATGGAGGCCACCGTCGCCCGTCTTGAGGCGGAGCGGGAGACCTTCGGCGGTGTCGTCCTCACCTCCGCCAAGAGCAGCTTCTTCGCCGGCGGCGACATCGGCCTCATGAGCCGGGCGCGGCCCGAGAACGCCGCGGACCTCACGGAGCTGTGCACGGTCCTGAAGTCACAGCTGCGCCGGCTGGAGACGCTCGGCAGGCCGGTGGCCGCGGCCATGAACGGCACGGCTCTCGGCGGCGGGTTCGAGATCGCGCTCGCCTGCCACCGGCGCATCGCCCTGGACACGCCGGGCAGCCGCTTCGGCCTGCCGGAGGTGACCCTGGGCCTGCTGCCCGGCGCCGGCGGCGTCAGCCGGACCGTCCGTCTCCTGGGGCTCCAGAACGCGCTCACCGACGTCCTGCTCACGGGCCGCCAGTACAGCCCCCGGGAGGCGCTCACCAAGGGACTCGTCGACGAACTCGCCCGGACACCGGAGGAGTTGCTCGCCCTGGCCGGGAAGTGGGTGCTGGCCCACCCCGACTCCGTCCAGCCGTGGGACACCAAGGGCTTCCGCATCCCCGGCGGCGCGCCCTCCCACCCGCGGGTCGCGGCGATCCTGCCGGCCCTCCCGGCGCAGCTGCGCAAGCAGCTGAGGGGCGCGGACGTACCGGCACCGCGCAACATCCTCGCCGCCGCCGTCGAGAGCGCGCAGGTCGGCCTGGAGGCCGGGGAGAAGACCGAGACCGGCTATCTCGTCGAACTGATGACGGGCCAGGTCTCGACGAACATGATGCAGGCGTTCTTCTACGACATGCGGCACATCACCTCCGGCGGCAGCCGGCCCGCGGGCCATCCGCGGCACACCGCGCACCGGGTGGGCGTTCTCGGCGCGGGCATGATGGGCGCCGGGATCGCCCACTCCTGCGCCCGGAGCGGCCTGCCCGTGGTACTCAAGGACGTCTCCCGGGAGGCGGCGGAGAAGGGCAAGAAGTACTCCGAACAGCTCCTCGCCAAGGCGGTGGACCGCGGCCGGCTCTCCCGGGAGGAGGCCGGCGAGATCCTCGCACGGATCACGCCGTCCGCCGATCCCGGGGACCTCACCGGCTGCGATCTGGTGATCGAGGCGGTCTTCGAGGACCCCGCGCTCAAGCAGCAGGTGTTCCGCGAGATCGAGGGGGTCGTCGCACCGGACGCGGTGCTGGCGTCCAACACCTCCACCCTGCCCGTCACCGGGCTGGCGGAGGGCGTGGGGCGCCCGGAGGACTTCATCGGCCTGCACTTCTTCTCCCCCGTCGACAAGATGCCCCTGCTGGAGATCGTCGTCGGGGAGAAGACCGGTGAGCACACCGTGGCCAAGGCGGTCGACATCGCGCGGCAGATCGGCAAGACGCCCATCGTGGTCAACGACGGCCGGGGCTTCTTCACGAGCCGGGTGATATCCCAACGCCTCGACGAGGCGGTGGCGATGATCGGTGAGGGCCTGCCTCCCGCCTCGGTCGAACAGGCCGGCGCCCAGGCCGGCTACCCCGCGCCGCCGCTGCAGCTGCTGGACGAGCTGACGCTGACCCTGCCGCGGAGGATCCGCGAGGAGACCAGGGCCGCGGTACTGGCCGGGGGAGGAGAGTGGCGTCCGCACGGTTCGGAACCGGTCATGGACCGCATGATCGACGAGTTCGGGCGGGGCGGGCGCTCCTCGGGCGCCGGGTTCCACGAGTACGCCGACGGCCGGCGGACGCGGCTGTGGCGCGGCCTGTACGAGCACTTCGCGGTGCCGGGCCGCGAGATCCCGTTCGAGGACATGAAGGAGCGGATGCTGTTCGCCGAGGCCCTGGACGCGGTCCGCTGCCTCGACGAGGGCGTGCTGCGGTCGGTGCCCGACGCCAACGTCGGCTCGATCCTGGGCATCGGCTTCCCCGCCTGGACCGGCGGCGTCCTGCAGTACATCAACGGCTACCCCGGCGGACTGCCCGGCTTCGTCGCCCGGGCCGGTGAGCTGGCCGGGCGGTACGGGGAGCGGTTCGAGCCGCCCCGGTCCCTGGTGGCCATGGCCGCCGAGGGCGGACGCTTCGAGTGAGGCGCGTGCGTGGCCCGGGCACGGGGGGGGAGGAACCGCCGGGCCACCGCCCGTGGGCGCGCGTCCGCGTGGGGATCGACCGCAAGGCCGGGGACGGCGGGGGACGCCGTGGACGGCCGGAAGGGACCGGACGTCCGGGCCGTCGTCCCGGCCGGCGGGTGCGTCTCCGGTGAAACCCCTGGCGTTCACGGCACGTTTGCGCTCCCCTGTTTGAAACAAAGAAGCTGAAAATGATTCATCGTAACAACTACAGGGAACAGCGGTGCTACGGAGAGAGGAGGAGTCCACAGCGATGGACGGACTCAGCCACGTTTGTCATGCGCAAGCTGAAAGAGCGGCGGGTTCCGGTCTCGGCCGCCGAGTCGGACGGCTTCCTGCACGTGTGGCAGGTGACCGCGCACATGCTGGGCATCCTGGACGAGTACATCGTCCCGGAGGCCGCCTGGACCGTGGAGGAGGCCATCCGCAGGTTCGTCCTCCTGTACCTCTCCGAGGGACGGGGCATCCACCTGGAGATCCCCGACACCAACCGCCCCTCCTGAGCCGCATCCCTCCCCCACGGGAAGCGCGGGGTTCCGCCGCCACCGGCGGAGCCCCGCGCCACCGGGCGCATCCTCCGGAGCCCACCGCGACCGCCCCCGCCGCCGACCCGGCGGGTGGCCCCGCCGACCACGCACCCGCGAAAGGCCGTTGACGACAGTGCGCAGTGACGGAACGACAGAGCCGCTTCCGGCCCGGGCCGCCGGCCCCCCACCCCCACGGCCGCCGCACACCGGCGCCGCACGCGAGGGAGGCCGTCCATGACCGGTGACGGCGACCCGGCGCGGCGGGCCGCCGGCCCCCGCCCCCTCGGCCGGCGCCGGTTCCTCGGCTACGTGCTGGCCGCCCCGACGCTGACGGCGGCGGCCGAACTCGTCGCCGCACCCGGGGCCCGGGCCGACGGCATCCCCTCACCCGAGATCACGGAACTGGCCGATCTCAACGACGTGATGACGGCGGCGGCCCTGCCGACCTCCGGACTGATCACGGTCGAGGTGCACCGGGACGGCACCGTGTCCTTCGCCCTGCCGCGGGCCGAGGTGGGCCAGGGCATCACCACCTCGACGGCCATGCTGATCGCCGAGGAACTGGACGTGCCCGTGGACCGGGTGCGCGTCACCCTCGCCGACGCGCGGCCGGAGCTGGTGTTCAACCAGCTCACCGGCGGATCGAACACCACGTTCTCGACCTACACCCCGGTCCGGGTCGCCGCGGCGGTCGCCCGGGCCCGGCTGCTCCGGGCGGCGGCGGCCGCATGGGGCACCGACGTCACCGAGCTGTCCTGGGAGGCGGGAGTCGTCACCGGCCCCGGCGGCCGGAGCGCCGGCATCGGGGCCCTGTCCGAGCGTGCGGCGGCCGTGCGGACCGAGCAGGTGGCCGTGGACCTCAAGCCGCGCGACCGGTTCACCGTCATCGGCACTCCGCACGGTCGCGTCGACGCCCTCGCCGCCGTCACCGGGCGCAAGAAGTTCACGATGGACCTGGACATCCCGGACGCCCTGCCCACCATGGTGTGCCGTCCGCCGACCATCAACGGCACGGTCGGATCGGTGTCCAATCTGCCCGAGGTCCGCGCCATGCCCGGGGTCACCGATGTCGCCGTCATCTCGACCGGCGTCGCGGTGTGCGCGGCCACCTTCGGCCAGTGCATCGACGCCGTGCGCGCCCTGCGGGTCTCCTGGAAGCCCGGCACCGCGGAGGGCAAGTCCGACGCATCGGTGCTCGGAGAACTCCGGGCGGCCGAACTGCCGCTCGGGCCGCCGCCGCTGACGCCGAGCGTCGAGGGCACGTTCACCTTCCACTTCCGCAGCAACAGCGCGCTGGAGCCGAACTGCGCGATCGCCGACGTGCGCTCCGACCGTGCCGAGATCTGGTCGAGCCTGAAGGCGCCGATCGTCGCGAAGGAGACGCTCGCCGCCCAACTGGGCCTTCCGCTCGGTGCGGTGACCGTCCACGTCACCGAGGGGGGCGGCTCCTTCGGCCGCAAGCTCTTCTTCGACGCCGCGCGGGAGGCCGCGGAGATCTCCCAGCGGATCCGCAAACCGGTCAAGCTCATGTGGCACCGCGCCGACGACTCCCGCCAGGGGCGCACCCACCCCATGGCCACCTCCCGGGTGCGCATCTCCTACCTCGGCGGCACCGTCCTCGGCTACCGGCAGCGGCACACCAGCGTCGCCACCGACCTCAGCCACGGACTCGGCGAGATCTTCACCGCCCTCGCCGCGAGACTTCCCGTGGGCGACATCGGGTTCTCCGAGACGTTCTTCCAGCTCTCCCAGTCGATGCCCTACAACTTCGGCGCCAACAGCCGGCTGCTGAGCGAAACCGACAAGGGCTTCAACACCGGCAGCATGCGCAACGTCTATTCACCCGATGTCACCTGCGCCCGGGAACTGCTCGTCGACCGGCTCGCCACCAGGATGGGCAGGGACCCGTACCGTTTCCGCCGCGCGTTCCTGCGGGACGACCGGGCCCGGGCCGTGCTGGACACGGCTGCCGAGGCCGGCGAGTGGGGCCGGAGCATGCCGGACGGCACGGCGCAGGGCATCGCCCTCCACACCGAGTACCACGCCGCCTGCGCGGCCCTGGTGGAGATCGACTGCCGCCCCGGGACCGTCAACCGCCGTATCCGCGACGCGGTGACCGGTCCCCGCGTCACCCGGGCCGTCATCGCCGTGGACGCCGGCCTCGCCGTCAACCCGCGCGGTCTGGAGGCACAGATGATGGGCTGCCTCATGGACGGCATCGCCCTGACGCTCACCTCCAGCCTGCATCTGCGCGACGGGCACTTCCTGGAGGCCAGCTGGGACAACTACTTCTACACCCGGCAGTGGAACACCCCACCCGAGATGCGGATCGTCGTCATGCCGGACAGCACGGGGGAGCCCGGCGGTGCGGGCGAGCTCGGCGTGGCCCCGTCGATGGCCGCGGTGGCCTGCGCCTACGCCCGCGCCACCGGCACCCTGCCCACCAGCTTCCCCATCAACCACGGCACCCTCTCGTTCGACCCGAAGCCCGCCGTCCCGCCCGTCCCCCAGTCCCCCACCGACGGCCTGGACCACGTCCGCTGAACCCCACGTCCACCGAACCGCCTGGAGACACCGTGCCCCAGCACACCTTCCGCCTGAACGGCGAACACGTCACCGTGGACGTCGCCGACGACGTGCGCCTGCTGTGGGTGCTGCGTGACGTCCTGGGCGTCACCGGCCCCAAGTACGGGTGCGGCATCAACGTCTGCAAGGCATGCACCAGCCACCTCAACGGCAGGGCCGTCAACCCCTGCGCGGTCCCCGTGGGGGCCCTCCGTCCCACCGACGAGGTCACCACGATCGAGGGCCTGCCCGCCACCTCCGGAGCGGATCTGCACCCGATGCAGCAGGCGTGGATCGAGCAGGACGTGGCCCAGTGCGGCTACTGCCAGCCCGGCCAGATCATGACGGCGGTCGCCCTGGTGCGCCGGGTCGCCGAGGAAGGGCGGGAGATCAGCGACGACGATCTCGACACCATCCGCAACATCTGCCGGTGCGGCACCTACCCCCGCATCCGTGAAGCGATCAGGGCCGGGGCCCGGAACATGCGGTGACACGGGACGCGCGTCGCGGAGGCCGGCCGCCGCGCGGACGCGTGCGGCAACCGCCGGGGAGCGACTTCCCGGCGGTTGCTCCGTGCTGCGCCGGCGGCGGACCGGCACACGGCAATGGCAAGGAGCTGAGCCGCTCCTTGCCACTCTCAACGTATAGCGCACGGGGGGCCTTGCGGCAAGGCCCGGTTTCCGGTGCAGAATCTCCGTCCGCGGCCGGGATCTGCGGAAAACGGGGATCCGCGGAGTCTGCGGTCCCGGGCCGATCCGGGGCAGCCGCCGGACACCGGAGTGCCGGCGGGTCGGGCGACGCGGGCCCGCGGGCGGCGGGCGGCGGGCGGACACGCGGGGCCCGGACGGGGTGTGCGCGCCGCCGGACCGTACGACGCCGCGCCGCGCAGTCCGGTGTCCTGTTCAGTGAGTGGGGGGTTTCATGTTTGACGTGATCATCGCCGGTGGCGGGCCGACCGGCCTGATGCTGGCGGCCGAGTTGCGGCTGCACGGCGTGCGCGTGGTGCTGCTGGAGAAGCTGGCGGAGCCGACCGGGCATTCCCGCGCACAGGACCTGCACGCCCGCAGTGTCGAGGTGATGGACCAGCGCGGACTGCTGGAGCGTTTTCTCGCGCACGGAAGGAAGTTCACGGTCGGCGGCTTCTTCGCCGGTATCGGCCCGTCGTGGCCCGAAGGGCTGGACACCGCGCACTCGTACGTCCTCGCCATCCCGCAGACGGTCACCGAGCGCCTGCTGACCGAGCACGCCACCGGCCTCGGCACCGAGATCCGGCGCGGCCGCGAACTGACCGGGCTGAGCCAGGACGACGACGGGGTGACCGTCGAACTCGCGGACGGGTCCCGGCTCCGCGCGCGCCATCTCGTCGGCTGCGACGGCGGCCGCAGCACGGTGCGCAGGCTGCTCGGCGTCGGCTTCCCCGGCGAGCCCAGTCGTGTCGAGACGCTGCTGGGCGAGGTGGAGGTGGGCGTCGGGCCGGAGGAGCTGGCGGCCGTGGTGGCGAAGGTCCGCAAGGCGGAGTGGCGGTTCGGCACGATGCCCGTGGGGGACGGGGTGTACCGGCTCATCGTGCCGGCCGAGGGGGTGGCCGAGGACCGCACGGTCCCACCGACCCTTGAGGAAGTCAGGCAGCAGGTCAAGAAATTCGCCGGTACCGACCTCGGCGTGCACTCACCGCGCTGGCTCTCCCGCTTCGGCGACGCGACCCGGCTGGCCGAGCGCTACCGCGTCGGCCGGGTGCTGCTGGCCGGCGACGCGGCACACATCCACCCGCCGACCGGCGGGCAGGGCCTCAACCTGGGCGTGCAGGACGCGTTCAACCTCGGCTGGAAGCTGGCAGCCGAGGTGGCCGGCTGGGCACCGGAGGGCCTGCTGGACAGCTATCACACCGAACGGCACCCGGTGGCCGCCGCCGTGCTCGACAACACCCGCGCCCAGATGGAGCTGCTGTCCTCCGAGCCGGGCCCCCGGGCCCTGCGCGGGCTGCTGGCGGAACTGATGGAGTTCGAGGAGGTCAACCGCCACCTCATCGAGAAGATCACCGCGATCGGGATCCGCTACGACTTCGGGGAGGGCCACGAACTGCTCGGCCGGCGGCTGCGGGACGTGGAACTGCGGCAGCGGGGCCGCCTCTACGGGCTGATGCACGCCGGCCGGGGGCTGTTGCTCGACCGGACCGGCCGGCTCTCGGTCGCGGGCTGGGAGGACCGGGTCGACCACGTCGCCGACGCCGGCGACGAACTGCGGGACATGGACGTGCCCGCGGCGCTGCTGCGGCCGGACGGCCATGTGGCGTGGGTCGGCGACGACCAGCGGGAGTTGCTCGCCCACCTGCCCAAGTGGTTCGGGGCCGCGACCAGTTGAGCCCGCTCCGGCGGCAGGCGGCAGGCGGCAAGCGGCGGGAAAGGCAAAGTGTGCGTCAACGGCAGCGTCAACTCCGCGGGACAGGCCGAGGCGGAGGTCATCGGCCGCACGGCTGACGGAACCCGCCTGCCGGGCCTGGGCGGCCACGGACGGACTCCCCGAACGCCGGGACGGCTTGGGCCCGGTGGCGGCGTCGCCGGGCGGACCAGCCGGCATGAGCCCACTTCTGGTGGAGGCACTTTCTTCGCTTGATGATGCCTGCGCGACTCAAGAATCGAGCACGGCGGCGACAGCCTCGATCTCGACGAGTTGGTCCCGGTAACCGAGCACGGTGACGCCCATCAAGGTGCTGGGGACGTCATGGTCGGCGAACGAGTCCCGGACGACCTCCCAGGCAGCCACCAGGTCCTCCCGCCGGGCCGACGCGACGAGAACTCTTGTGCTGATGACGTCCTGGAGTGACGCTCCCGAGGCAGTGAGAGCGGCACGCATGTTCTCGACGGCTTTCGCCGCCTGGCCCGCGTAGTCCCCGATCGCGGCCGTGGAGCCGTCATCGTTCAGCGGACACGCCCCCGCGAGGAAGATGAGGCGTGACTCGGCGGGCGCCGTGGCCGCGTAGGCATACTCGGCGATGTCAGACAGGGAAGCGGAGCGGATCAGAGTGACGGCGCGAGCCACGGACGTCGGGTCCTTTCCCGTCGGGCGGTGAACACGGACATCCTGCCAACGCCCGCCGGCTCCCGCCTTCCCTTTTCTCCGCGGCCCCACGACAGCGCCGTCACCGTGGGCATCGGCCGGGTGCGCTTCCCTCGCTGTCATCGCCGCATCGGCAACTCCAGCAGGCCGGCGAGTTCGGCGCCGGTCGCCGGCCTGAGCGTCGACAGGACGTGGCGGGCCGCGGACAGATCGGTGGGGGAGCCGTCCCCGGCCACGGTGTACACCAGGCCGTCACGGCGCAAACGCAGCTCCCAGTGCTCGTAGTCCCCCTCGTAGACGCGCAGTTGGCGGCCCCCGCCGTCGTCCGTGCAGCGGATCGGGTCGCCGCGGGGAACCGGGCAGTCGCGCGCGTCGACGCGCCGGGGGTCGTGTCCCGCCCGTTCCACGCCGAGGTGCAGCGACTCGGCGTTCGGCCCCTCGTAATGGGCACCGAAGCTTTCCTCACTCGCGCCCTCGCCGCGCAGGGTGTACCCCGGCGGCGGGTCGCCGACCCGGAGCATGCCGCGGTCCACGCCGTTGGCGGTGATCCACTCACCGAGCGTGGGTGGCTGCGCGGCCGCCCAGGCGGCGTACGCCACGCCCGCGGCGAGAGCGGCCGCCGCTCCGGCGGCGCCCAGCTTGACGCGGGTGCCGGGGAGGAAGAGCGCGGCCGCGATCGCATAGCAGGCGCCTCCGGCCGGGTAGAGCAGATGAATGCCGTCCAGGCGGTTGATCTGCATGCTCACCACGGTGACTCCGGACGCGGCGGCCGTGCCGAGCGCGTAGACGCTCGCAGTCCAGGCCCACAGACCGCCACGCCGGCGCATGAGCGGCACCAGCGTGCGGACGGCTGATCCGAGCGCCGCGAGCACGGCCACCGCCAGGAGCACCACGCCGGCGAGAACGGACGTGAACAAAGCCGCTCCGCCGGAGAAGAGCGTGACGAGTACGGCCATGACCTGCATGCCGGTCAGGGCGCATCCGGCCAGCCAGACGGCCGCCACGTGACCGATGGCGCGCCGCGCCGCTTCCCTGTTCCGCGTCATGTCCCCGACCACGCCGGACGGTCGGCCATGGTTCCCCGGCCACAGCGGAGACCATGGCGGACCCGTCCGGCGCCCCGGGTGCCGGAGTGCGCGGAGTGGAGCCGGGGTACCGGCTGGGCGGGCAAGGGGAGCGGCCCCGCAGTCCGCGGCAGCTGGTTCCGGAGCCGTGGCGCCATGACCGGTTCTGGCGGCCAGCCGCCGCGGCGGCGCGCGGCGCAGGTGTCGGGGTATCGCCTCGGCTCGTCCGGGGAACGAGCACGCCGGTCTCCCGGGCGAGGCGGCCGGCCGGCCGCTGGAGTTGCCGGGCCGGTCCGACCGCGCGGCGGGACGGGGCCGGTGCCCGTCCCGCCGCGCGGGGGGCCGCGTGCGCCGGCGGGAGGGGATCACCGTGCGCGCCGCGGTCCGGTGTGGTGCGGGGGACTACCCTGCGGCGGCCATGGCCTCCTCGCACACCACCAGGTGTCCGGTGCCGCTGAGCGACGACAGGTCGATGTCGGCGACGCAGCGCACCCGCACCATGTTGAGCGTCAGCGTCCCCTCGATGTGCACGCTGCCGGTGCCGTTCGCGAAGTCGGCCCCGCCGAGGTCGGTGGCCGCCTCGTCGAGGCGCACGCCGAGGTCCGTGCCCCCGCTGGTCTCGGGGAACTTGATGAACACGTATCCCAGTTCGGTGATGCGGCGCCGCAGCTCGTCCACCGAGGGCGAGGGGCCGCCGACCACGGCCTTCCGCCCCTCGGCGGAGAGGCGTTCGACGAGTGCGTCCATGAGTGTCTCCTTCATGGCTGTTACGGGCTTGTCCGACGGGTTGCTTGGGCCCGGCGGGTTGGTGGGGTTGCTGGGGAGAGCGGCGGGGGGTGGCGTGGGGGAGGGCGGGGCCGGGCCGGTCAGCCGGACTGTTCCGCCATCTGCCGGCGCAGGCTCTTGGGGCGCATGTCGACCCAGACCTCCTTCACGTACTCCAGGCACTCCTCCTTCGAGCCGGCGGTGCCCGTCTCCTTCCATCCGGCGGGGACGGCAAGGTATTCCGGCCACAGGGAGTACTGCTCCTCGTCGTTGACGAGGACCTTCATCCGGTCTGCTTCCACGGGTGTTCTCCAGCCTCTGGTGTCGGGTTGTTCGGATTGCGTGGCGTCGTTGCGGTGCGCTGTCCCCCGAGGGGGCGCGCGGTCTACGGGAAGAGCCAGGGCGCCTCCTGCTCGCGCCGCCGCTCGTAGGCGAGGATCCGGTCCTGGTGGGAGAGGGTCCAGCCGATGTTGTCCAGCCCCTCCATCAGGGAGTTCTTCTTGAAGGGGTCGATGTCGAAGGTGAAGGCCCGCCCGTCCGCGGTCGTCACGGTCTGGGCCGCCAGGTCGACGTGCAGCACCGGCAGGGCGCCGCCGGTCAGGCTCTCGGCAACCGCCTCGACCTCGGCCGTCTCCAGGCGCACCGGGAGGATGCCGCTGTTGAAGCAGTTGTTGTGGAAGATGTCCGCGAAGCTCGGGGCGACGACGCACCGGAAGCCGAACTCCCGCAGCGCCCAGGGGGCGTGCTCGCGCGAGGAGCCGCAGCCGAAGTTCTCCCCCGCCACGAGAAGCCCGGCGCCCGCGTAACGGGGCTCGTTGAGCGGGAAGTCCGGGCTGGGCGTGCTGCCGTCCTCCAGGTAGCGCCAGTTCGCGAACAGATGGGGGGCGAAGCCGGTGCGGCGGACCGACTTGAGGAAGCGGGCGGGGATGATGTCGTCCGTGTTGACGTTGGACCGCATCAGCGGCACCGCGGTGCCCTCGTACGTGATGAATTTCTCCACGGGGGTCCTTCTTTCTACAGGTCGCGTGCGTCGGCGAAGCGGCCGGCGACAGCCGTGGCGGCCGCCGTCAACGGACTGACCAGGTGGGTGCGGCCCCCTTGGCCCTGGCGGCCCTCGAAGTTGCGGTTGCTGGTCGAGGCGCAGCGTTCGCCGGCGGAGAGGCGGTCTCCGTTCATGGCGATGCACATGCTGCAGCCGGGCTCACGCCACTCGAAGCCGGCCGAGCGGAACACGTCCGCCAGCCCTTCCTCCTCGGCCTGGCGGCGCACGCTCATCGAGCCGGGGACGACGATGGCGCGGACACCGTCCGCGGCCTTCCGCCCGTCGACGTACCGGGCGGCCAGGCGGAGGTCCTCCAGCCGCGAGTTGGTGCACGACCCGATGAAGACGGTGTCGACCGGGGTGTCCTGGAGGCGCTGCCCCGCCGTGAGGCCCATGTACTCCAGGGCCTGTTCCATCTCCGCGCGGGCCACGGGGTCGCTCTCGGCGGCCGGGTCCGGGACCGTGCCCGTGATGTCGGCGACCATGCCGGGGTTCGTGCCCCAGGTGACCTGCGGGGCCAGGTCATTGACGGTCAGGTGGTGTTCGGCGTCGAAGCGGGCCCCCGGGTCGCCCGCCAGCTTTCTCCACTGCTCCGCCGCGCGTTCGAAGAGCTCCCCCGAGGGGGCGAAGCGCCGGCCGCGCACGTACTCGATCGTGGTGTCGTCGGGGGCGACCATGCCGGCCCGCGCTCCCGCCTCGATCGCCATGTTGCACAGCGTCATGCGGCCCTCGATGGTCAGGGACCGCACGGCCGAGCCGCTGAACTCGATGACGTGGTGGGTTCCGGCGTCCGTGCCGAGCCGGCCGATCACGGCCAGCGCGACATCCTTCGCGGTCACCCCGGGCGCCAGCACGCCGTCGATGCGGATGTTCATCGTCTTCGGCTTCTTCTGCAGCAGGCACTGGGTGGCCAGGACGTGCTCCACCTCGCTGGTGCCGATGCCCATGGCGAAGATGCCCAGGGCGCCGTGCGTGGAGGTGTGGGAGTCGCCGCACACGACCGTCATGCCGGGCAGCGACAGGCCCAGCTCGGGGCCGATGACGTGCACGATGCCCTGGTCGGCGTCGTTCATGCCCAGCAGCCGCACCCCGAACTCGCGGGCGTTCTCCTCCATCGTCTCGATGCACAGGACGCTCTGGCTGTCGACGACGTCGACGAGCCGGCGCCCCGGCACCGTGGGTACGTTGTGGTCGATCACGGCGACCGTGGTCTCGGGGCGGCGCACCGGCAGGCCGCGCTCCCGCAGCCCGGCGAAGGCCTGCGGCGAGGTCGCCTCGTGCGTGAGATGCCGGTCGATGTACAGCACCGGTATCTCTCCGGGCTCGTCACGCACCAGGTGCGCGTCCCAGATCTTGTCGAACATGGTCTGTGGCATTGTGCGGTTTCTCCTCTGGGGGCGGTTCCTGACGGGCTGGGGCGCTCAGGCCCCGTGCGCTGCGGGCGCCTTCGCGAAGCCCTCTTCCAGCTCCTCCGGTGTCAGTTCGCGGCCCAGTTCGTTCGCGCGGGCGAGCAGCCCGTCGATGGTTTCCGGGGTGAGGCCGCGGGGGTCGCGGCCGCTCAGCATGCAGGCGAGCTTCACCGAGCTCTGTCCGCTCCACGGGCTGACGACCACGGACGCGGTCCCGCCGACGGTTTCCGGGTCGACGGCGGAGTACACGGTGCGGGACATCTCCCGCAGCTTCTCCTCCAGCGCGGCGTCCCCCGCCTCCCGCGCCTGGTCGGCCAGGTGATGGGCCTTGAGGATGGCGTCCGTGTGGATGCCCGAGGAGGTGTGGCTGTAACGCTTGCCGAGCACCCCGTGCTCGGGTGTCGTGACGCCGACCATCTCCTGGTAGGTGGTGATGAGTTCGAGCAGCCGCGGCATGTCCCAGGAGACGGGCAGACCGGCTTCCGTCTCGATGGCGGCGAGGTTGAGCACGACCTCCTCCAGGGAGGCGTTGCCGGAGCGCTCGCCGACGCCGCGCGACACGACGTGGATGCGGTCGGCGCCGGCCGCGACGGCCATCATGGCGTTGCCGAGCGCGTTGCCGGTGTCGCGGTGGCCGTGCCAGTCCACCTGCAGGTCGGGCACGCCCAGGGCGGCCAGCTCCGCGCGGAGGAAGCGGACGATGCGGTAGGTGCCGAGCGGCCGGATGATGCCGATGGTGTCGGCCATGGCGATGGTGTACGCGCCGCTCTCGACCTGTGTGCGGGTGATGGCGCGCAGCGCCTCGGGCGAGGTCTGCGTGGTGTGTTCGGTGCCCGCGATGACGGGGATGCCCGCCTCGGCGGTCTTCTTGATGAAGGTCTCCATCCGGCCGAGGACGAAGTCCAGGTCCCAGCCCTGGACGAGGCGGCGGGAGGGCGCGCTGCCCATGAAGACGACGGCCTCCAGCGCCGGGTGGATGTCCTTGCACTCGACGGTCCACTTCAGCGATTCCTCCGTGCACATGGAGAGCACGGAGGGAACGATGCCGGGAAGCTCTTCCCGCATGCGCGCGAGAAGCTTCTTCATCGTCGCGTCGAGCCGGTCGGCGTTACCGGGGTAAATGCCGACGGTGGCGTGCCGGACACCGAATGCGTGGAGGAGGTGCAGGTACCGCATCATGGCGTCGACCGAGGGATATCCGGATATCCCCTGGAGTCCGTCCCGCAGGCATTCCGAGAGGATCCGCGTCCGGGCGGCCTGGGCGGGGAGCGGCTCACCGGGGATGCTGTCCGGAATGGGCGAGAGCGGGCTGTCGTCGCTGTTCCAGTTGAAGTTCACCGGGATGTCGAGGGAGGTGATGTCCGCTCTCGGGGTCCCGGTGGTTCCGGGTGTGTCCTTCTGCATGGTTGCTCCTTGTCGGAAGATCCGTCGTCTCGATGGCGCGGCGACCGTCAATCCGGCTCGACCGGCAGAATGCCGACCGAGAACCGGATGTAGTCGTCGGAATATCCGAAGGTGGAACCGGGGATGCCCGCGATACCGGTTTTTTCCAGGACCGAGAAGCAGTCCTCACCCGGCTTGAGCCTGCACCAGGTGTAGATGGTCGTGTCGTCGTCGAGATAGACGTGTTCGAAGATGGGGTGTTCCTCGTTGAACCGGTCCAGCCGGCTGCGCAGCCGGGAGCGGCGCAGCCGGTAGAGACCGCGGATCTTGTCGATCAGCCGGGGGTTCCGCCGGAAGAGGGAGTGGTAGGCCATGAAGCGCAGCTGCCACTCGCCGGGGAGGCAGGCGACACTGTTCACCCAGCTCGACCGCATCGCCGCCGCGAAGCGGGCGTCGCCGAACACGGCCCAGCCGAACCGCTCCCCGGTCAGGGTGTGGGTCTTGGAGAAGCTGTTCACGTAGACGATCCGGTCGGCCGTGCCGGGGGCCGAGGCGAGGGCCCGCATGCGCGCCTCGTCCTCCTCGGGCCGGCCCGTGCCGATGTACGCGAGGTCCGCCAGGACGTGGAGGCGGCGCCCCCGGCCGGCGGCGTCCCGGACGACCGCCATGAGCGCCGAGAGCTCCTCGGGGGTGTAGGCGAAGGTCGTGGGGTTGTTCGCCACGGTCAGGTAGACGACGGTGATGTCGGGGTTCTCCGCCAGCTGCCGCTCCAGCAGCGCGCCGGTCAGCTTGAACCGTTCCTCGGCGCCGGTCCGCACCCGGTGCAGCCGGTACCCGTAGGTCTCGGCCTGGAGTTCCGGCATGTTGAACCCGGGAGCGGCGAAGAGCACGGCGCCGGGCGGCCGGGAGTCGCGCCGGGCGGAGAACGCCAGGCCGCGCAGCACCTTGTCCAGGCAGTCGGTCGCCCCGAGGCCGAGGGCGACCTGCTCCGCGGTGGCGGTCACGCCCCACTGCCGCATGTCCTCCGCCAGCCGACCGCGCAGCACCGGGTTGCCGACGCCCTGGATGTCGTAGACGCGCGGGTCGTAGCCGGCGGCGAGCAGGTCCCGTTCCTCCTGGGCCATCCGGTCGCGGAGCCAGTGGTATCCCGTTCCGGAGGCGGTGATGCCGCCCAGGTCCTCGCCCGGCAGCGCGATGCCGAGTTCGTCCGCCAGCAGCCGGTAGTCCCCGGGGCCGCCCTCCTCGCCCTCGCACTCGGTGATCAGCCGCACGTTGACGTCGCCGATCGTCCGGTTGACGATCTCCAGCCGGGTGGCGGCGGGGTGGAAACCGCGGGCCGCGCACTCCCGTTCCAGATCGCCGACCAGGCGCGCCATGACGCGGATGGGCGGCTCGCCGGGGTCGGCCGGTCGGGCCCGGTGGCGCCGCACCATCTCCTCGCGGGCTTCGCGGACGAGCAGGCGCTGCTCCTCCAGGCGGGTCGGCGCTCCCCGGAGGGAACTCGGTGACGTCATGCGCGGACAACCTCCAGTGGTCGGTGCGTCGAACGGCGGCGGGGTGGGGGACGGCGGGGTCAGGGCTGCCGCAGCCGGTCCACGACACGCCGGCCCATCTCCGCGGTTCCGACGACGGCGCGGGCCCCCTCGTCGAGGTCCGGCGTCCGGTACCCCTCGCCGAGCACGGCCTCCACGGCGGCCTCGACATCCGCGGCCTCCCGGTCCAGGCCGAGGGAGTGGCGCAGCAGGAGCGCGGCGGAGAGGATCGCCCCGACCGGGTTGGCCCTGTCCTCCCCGGCGATGTCCGGGGCCGAGCCGTGGATGGGTTCGTACAGGCCGAACAGGCCGCCGGCGGTGCGCCGGGTGCCCAGACTGGCCGACGGCAGCATGCCGATGGAGCCGGTGAGCATCGAGGCCTCGTCGGTGAGGATGTCGCCGAACAGGTTCTCGGTGACGACGACGTCGAACTCCGCGGGCGTCCTGACCAGCCGCATGGCGCAGGCGTCGACGAGCATGTGCTCGCAGGTCACCTCGGGGTGGTCGGCGGCGACCCGGTCCACGACCTCCCGCCACAGCACCGAGGAGCTCAGCACATTGGCCTTGTCGACCGAGGTGACCTTCTTCCCGCGGCACTGGGCGATCCCGAACGCGGCCCGCACGACCCGCTCGATCTCCTCCTCGGTGTACAGGAGGGTGTCGACGGCCTCCGTGCCGTGTTCCGTGCGGCGGATCTCGCTGGGCTTGCCGGGCACGGTCTCCAGCCGCCCGTAGTAGAGGCCGGCGGACAGCTCCCGCACGAAGACCATGTCCGTGCCCTTGAGGTACTCGGGCTTCAGCGAGGACGCCCCGTACAGGGACTCGCTCGGGCGCACCGGCCGCAGGTTGGCGAAGAAACCGAACTCCTTGCGGAGCCGGAACAGGGCCTGCTCGGGGCGGGGGCCGCCGGGGCGCTCCGCTCCGGCGGGCAGGCTGCCGATCGCGCCGAAGAGGATGGCGTCGCTGTGCGCGCAGGTCTCGAAGGTGGCGTCCGAGATCGCCACGCCCTCGGCGGCGATGGCGTCCAGGCCGACGCGGCGCCGGTGGACCGTGAAGATGTGGCCGTACTTCTCCTCCACGGTGCGCAGCACCTGGAGGGCGCAGGCCGTCACCTCCGGTCCGACGCCGTCTCCGGGAAGGACGGTGATGGTGGCTTTGCTCATCGGGCTCACCTCTCGCGGGTGTTCGCGGGTGTTCGCGGTGTTCGTGTGCTGGGCTGCCGGGCGGCCCGGTGCGGGCCGCCGGCCGGCGGGGCGGGGCGGCCTCACGTCTTCCGCCCGGCCGGTGAGCCCTTCGGCCTGGGGTGGAACGAGAGAAGCCGGTCGACGAGGGTGCCGCGCCAGCAGACCATGTCGTGGCCGCCGGTGTACTCGCTGTAGTCGACCTCGTAGCCCTTGCGCACGAGGACGTCCCGCATGGTTTCGTGCGTCGTCATCGGGTCGTAGTCGACGATGGCGCGTTCCAGGCTGCCGATCTCCATGGAGAACCGGACGGGAAGCCGGGGGGACTCCTCGAACCGCCGGGTCAGCCACTCCTCCTCGCGGTCCGGAACGCCCTTGCCGGGCCACCAGAACGATCCCGACTGGGAGATGACGTTGCCGAACCTCCCGGGCTCGCGGAACGCCGCGTAGAACGCGGCCAGTCCGCCGAAGCAGGAGCCGCCGACGACGGTGCGGGCGGGGTCGGAGGTGATGTGGTAGTTCTCGTGCACCCAGGGCATCAGCTCCCGGGTCAGGAACGCGTTGAACGGGTCGTGGCAGGGCAGTTCCCGGGCGCGGATCTCCTGGTCCTCGTTGGTGTGCATCACCAGGACGTACGGGGGGATCCGGCCGGTGTGGAGCAGGTTGTCCAGCACCGTGGTGACGTTTGCGAAGTTGTGGTACGACCAGCCGTCGAAGAGGACGAAGACGTTGTAGTCGTCCCCGTCGGCGGTGTAGCCGGGCGGCACGTGGACGCCGATGTGGTGCCGGGTGCCCAGGATGGAGCTGTCCATCGTCCGCATCTGCGTCCGGCCCTTGGCCACCCCGCGGCGGGGGATGTTCCACGGCTGCCTCGGGGCCCCCGGGAGTTCCAGCACCGACACCTCGAACCGGTCCGGGTTGCCCATGAGGGTGTAGTCGCGCGGGTTGAGCGGATCGGTGCGGTACTCCGGGAGGCGCCGCAGCACCTCCGCGTAGGAGGTGAACGGCACCAGCGAGTCGTTGACCGAGAACAGGTAGGTCGTCCGCAGCTCCGCGGGCAGGAAGTAGGACCGGTACCAGATGTCGGTGCCGGGCAGCCGCTCCAGCCGGAACCCGTCGAAGTCGCCGCTCGGGGCGGAGCAGAAGAGCACCACCACGTTCTCGGTGTCACCGGGGTCCCGCCACAGGAAGGTGACCAGGGTGCGGGTGTCGTCGTCCCCCACCTGTTCCATCAGGGGGGTGCCGGATTCCGCGACCTCCTTCCACAGGTCGTCGACGGCGTGGGGGTCCCCGGCCTCCACGGCCGCCGCCACCCGGGCGATCCGGGGGCTCGTCAGGGACGTCTCCGCAGTGAACATGGCTTCTCTCCTCGGGCCGGCCGCGCCGGCTGTTCCCGGCCGGCGCGGCCTCGGTGGACGGGGGGACGACGTGTCGGTGCGGGGGGGGGTCAGAGCAGGTCGAACAGCTCCGCCGCGTCCTCCTCCCCGCTGTCGCCCTCCTCGGCGCTCTCCTCGATGACCTGCGCGAGCGCCTCGACCGTCCGGTGCTGGAAGACCGTGGTGAGCATGAGCGGTACGCCCCACCTGTCCTGGACCTCGGTCGCCATGGACGCCACGAGCAGCGAGTGGCCGCCGAGGGTGAAGAAGTCGTCGCGGATGCCCACCCGGTCCAGGTCCAGCAGCCCGGCCCAGATCTCCGCCAGCGCCTTCTCCGTGTCCGTCCGGGGTTCGACGTGGTTCCCGTCCGCCTGGGCCCGGCGCGCGATCTCCGGCAGCGCCGGGAGCGCCTTGCGGTCCACCTTGCCGTTGGCGGTGAGCGGGAACTCCTCCAGCGGCACGAAGTAGGCGGGCACCATGTACTCCGGCAGCCGGCTCAGCAGATGCGCCCGCAGCTCCTCCTCGGACACCTCCCGGCCGGCCTCCCGGGTCAGGAAGGCGGTCAGCCGCTTGTCGGCGGAGGTCACCTCGTGCACCACCACCAGGCACGACCGGACGGCCGGGTGGTCGGCCAGAACGGCCTCGATCTCCTCGATCTCGATGCGGTAGCCGCGGATCTTGATCTGGTTGTCCCGGCGCCCCGCGTACTCGATGACGCCGTCGGGCCGGTACCGGGCCAGATCGCCCGTCGCGTAGAGGCGGCCGGGGCCGAAGGGGTCGGCGACGAAGCGCTCGGCGGTCAGGTCCGGGCGGCCCAGGTAGCCGCGGGCCAGCTGGACGCCGCCGATGTACAGCTCCCCGATGACGCCGTCGGGCACCGGTTCCATCAGCTCGTCCAGGATGTACAGCCGGGTGTTGGCCACCGGTCGGCCGATGGGCACACCGGTCCCGTCCGGGTCGTCCCCGCAGTCCCAGAAGCTGACGTCGACGGAGGCCTCGGTGGGCCCGTAGAGGTTGTGCAGCCGGGTGTCCGGCAGCAGCCGCCGGAACGTGTCCCGCACCTCCGGGGGCAGGGCCTCCCCGCTGCACACCACGTGCCGCACCCCGCGGCACCGCGGCGCCGCGTCCTGCTGCTGCAGGAAGGCCTGCAGCATCGAGGGCACGAAGTGGAGGACGCCGATGGCCTGCTCCTCGATCAGCCCGGCCAGGTAGGACGGGTCCCGGTGCCCCTGGGGCCGCGCGAGGTGCAGTTGCGCCCCGGTGATCAGCGGCCAGAAGAACTCCCAGACGGAGACGTCGAAGCTGTACGGGGTCTTCTGCAGGACGCGGTCGTGCTCCTTGAGGCCGTAGGCGTCCTGCATCCACAGCAGGCGGTTGGTGATGCCGCGGTGCGACAGCATCGCCCCCTTGGGGCGGCCGGTGGAGCCGGAGGTGTAGATGACGTAGGCGAGGTTGTCCGGGCCGGCCGGGGTGTCCAGCGGGTCGGGGCTCGCGTCGAGCCAGGAGGTGTCGTCGCCGCCCAGTTCGACGACGGTGACGCCCCGGCCGTCCAGCGGGCCGAGCCGGTCCCGGGTGCCGGGCTCCGCCAGGACCACCCCGATCCGGGCGTCGCCGGCCACGTGGGCGATCCGCTCCCGCGGGTGGTCGGGGTCCAGCGGCACATAGGCGCCGCCCGCCTTGAGGACGGCCAGCAGGCCCGTCACCAGGTCGGCGGAGCGGTGCATGCAGACCCCGACCCGCGTCTCCGGGCCGACTCCGTGGCCGCGCAGCGTCCGCGCCAGCCGGTTGGCCCGCCGGTCCAGCGCGGCGTAGCTCAGCTGCTGGTCCTCGAAGGACAGCGCGATCCGGTCGGGCGACCGGCGGACCTGCTCCGCGAACAGCTCGTGGAGGCACACCGGCCGCAGGGTGTCCTCGTCGTGCGTGGCGTTCCGCGCCTCCAGGATCCGCCGCCGCTCGCCGTCCGCCAGCAGCGGGAGCCGGGCGACGGGCGTCCGCGGCGCGTCCAGGGCCGCGTCGAGCAGGGTCAGCAGACGCTCGCCCAGGCCGGCGACGGTGCCGCTCTCGAAGAGGTTGGTGCTGTACTCGAAGGTGCAGCGCAGCTCGCCGTTCCGCTGCTGGACGCTGAGGCCCAGGTCGAACTTGGCGACGCCGATGCCCTCGTCCGTCACATCGTGCATCCAGGCGGGTTCCCCGGCGCCCTCCGGGAGGTCCTCGAAGAGCTTGTCCAGCCCGGTGAACATCACCTGGAAGACAGGGCTGTAGCTCAGGCTGCGCTCGGGCTTCAGCTCCTCGACGATGCGGTCGAACGGCACCTCCTGGTGGCTCTGCGCCTCCAGAAGCTTCCAGCGCACCTGCTGGAGGACGTCCGCGAAGTCCGGGTCGCCGGACAGGTCCACGCACAGGGCGATCGTGTTGACCAGGAACCCGATCATCGGCTCGGTCTCGACGCGGCCGCGGTTGGCGACCGGGATGCCGATGACCACCTTGTCCTGCCCGCTGTGGCGGGAGAGCAGCACGGCGAAGGCGCTCAGCAGGGTGACGAACTCCGTCGTCCGGTGCTCACCGCTCACCTCGCGCAGCCGCCCCGTGAGTTCCGGCGGCAGGGCCCGGGTGAGGTTGGCGCCCCGGAAGTCCTGGACCGCCGGCCGGGGGTGGTCGGTGGGCAGCGAGATCAGCGCGGGCGCGTCCGCCAGGTGCTCCTTCCAGAACTCCAGGTGCGGGCGCAGGCGTTCCTCGTCGAGCCACTGCTGCTGCCAGACCGCGTAGTCGGCGTACTGGACGGCCGGGCGGTCGGGCAGGGGGCCGCCGGTGCCGTCCTCGGCGAGGGCCTCGTAGATCCGCAGCAGTTCCTGGTTGAGGATGCCGACCGAGGAGCCGTCGAAGATCGCGTGGTGCGCGCTGAAGACCAGCAGCGCCTCGGTGCCGGACAGATGGACGAGCAGGGTGCGGAACAGCGGCCCCCGGGTGAGGTCGAAGGTCTGCTGCCACAGCTCGCGGGCGGCGGCCTGCACCGACTCCGGCCGCCGCTCGGGCGGCTCGGCCGACAGGTCGGTCTCGGTGAGGGCGACGGTGCCGGTCTCCGCGATCTCCTGCCACACCCGTCCGCGGCTCTCGCGGAAGGTGGTCCGCAGGATCTCGTGGCGTTCGATCAGCTCGCCGAGCGCGCGCCGGAGCCGGTCCGGGTCCACCGCGGCGGGCCGGTGGAGGAGCCAGCCCACCGTGTAGAGCGGGCTGTCCGGGTGCAGGCGGTCCATGTACCACAGCCGCTGCTGGTCGAACGTCGCGGGAACGGGCTCGTCGCGCCCCGCCGGGACCAGGGGGAGGGTGGGGAACGGCTGCCGTTCCGCCAGCAGGGCGTCCAGTTCGGCGGCGACCCGGGACAGGGCCGGCTGCTCGAACAGTGCCCGGACGGGCAGTTCGACGCCGAAGGCCTGCTGGACGCGCGCCGTCACCTTCACCGCGAGCAGCGAGTGTCCGCCCAGGGCGAAGAAGTCGTCGTGGACGCCGACGGAGTCGTGGCCCAGGACCTCCTCCCAGATCCCGGCCAGCTTCGCCTCGGTCGCCGTCCGCGGCAGCGCGTGCGCCGGCAGCGCGGACGCCGGCCCGTCCTCGGGCAGCGGCAGCGCCCGGCGGTTCAGCTTGCCGTTGCTGTTGAGGGGCAGTTCGCCGAGGAGGACGAACGCCGAGGGGACCATATAGGCCGGCAGGCGTTCCCGCAGGTGGGCCCGGAGCGTCCCGGCGGTGTCGGGGGTGTCCGGGGTGTCCCCGTCCGGCACCACATAGGCGACCAGGCGCTTGCCCGGGCCGTCGGGCTGGGCGAGCACGGCGCAGGTGCGCACCAGCGGATGCTGCTCCAGTACCGTCTCGATCTCGCCCAGCTCGATCCGGAAGCCGCGGATCTTCACCTGGCCGTCGACGCGCTCGACGAACTCGATGTTCCCGTCGGGCAGGTACCGCACCAGGTCCCCGCTGCGGTAGAGGCGGGCGCCGGGCTCGTCCCCGAAGGGGTCCGCGACGAAGTTCTCGGCCGTCAGGTCGGGGCGGCCCAGATAGCCCCGGGTCACACCGGCGCCGCCGATGTACAGCTCGCCGGGCACCCCGGGCGGCACCGGCTGCAGATACGGGTCGAGGACGTAGAGCCGCGCGTTGGTGATCGGCCGGCCCATGTGGAGGACGTCCAGGTGCTCGTCGGTGGGCGCTCCGGTGGCGAAGACCGTGGTCTCGGTGGGCCCGTAGACGTTGAAGAAGGTACGGCCGGGCGCCCAGGTCCGGATGAGGTCGGCCGAGTACGCCTCACCGCCGACGACGAGCGTGCGCAGATGCGGCAGCGGGGCGTCCGCCGGCAGGGTGGCCAGCGCGCCCGGTGTGAAGTTCAGGCTCTCGATGGCCCGCTCGTCCAGGGCGTGCCGCAGGTCGGCGCCGATCATGCGCACACCGGCGCCGGGAATGTGGAGCGTGCCGCCGGTCATGAGCGGCAGGAGGATTTCCCAGACGGAGAAGTCGAAGCTGGTGGAGGCCACTTGGAGGACGTTCTGCCGCCGGTCGAAGCACGGGTGGCGGCGGATCCACGGCACCAGGTGTCCCAGGCACCGGTGGGCGACCATGACGCCCTTCGGCCGTCCCGTCGAACCGGAGGTGTAGATGATGTAGGCGAGGTTCTCCGGGGTGAGGGGCGTGGACGGCGCCGTGTCCGGCTCGTCGGCGACGGCGGACCACTCGGAGTCCAGGCAGAGCGTCCGCAGCTCGCCGGCCGTTCCCTCCGGCAGTTCCCGCAGTTCCCGCAGCTTCGGCAGCAGGTGCTCCTGCGTGAGCATCAGCCGCAGCCCGGCGTCCCCGACGACGTACGCCATGCGGTCGAGGGGGTGGCGGGGGTCGATGGGGACGTAGCCGCCGCCGGCCTTGAGGATGCCCAGCAGGCCGACGATGCCCTCCAGCGAGCGGTCCGCGCACAGGCCGACCAGGACGTCGGGGCCGACCCCGCGGTCCCGCAGCCAGTGGGCGAGCCGGTTGGCGCGGCCGTCCAGCTCGGCGTAGGTGAGGTGCCCGTCCTCGTGGACCACCGCGACCGAGTCGGGGGTCCGCTCGGCCTGCCGCTCGACGAGTTCGTGGAAGAAGACGGCCCCGGCGGGTGACGTGGTGTCGGTGCTCCACTCCTCCAGGGCCCGCGCGCGCTCGGCCCCGGTGAGCATCGTGACCCGGGCGAGGCTCCGCTGCGGCTCCGTCACCAGCTCGCGGCAGATCTGCCGCAGGTGCGTGAGCATCGCCTCGACCGTCCGGGCGTCGAACCGCCGCGTGTCGTAGAGGATGTTGGCGCCGATCCGCTCGCCCACGGTGATCACGGTGTTGACCGGGTAGTGGGTCTGCTCCTGCGAGCCGAGCGCCTTCCAGCGCAGCGCCGGCTCACCGCCGTCGTCGCCCTCCGGGTAGTTCTCGAAGACGAAGAGGCTCTCGAAGAGGGGGGCGCCCGCGGGCAGCCCGCTCCACTGCTGCACCATGCCCAGCGGGCTGTACTCGTACTGGCGCATCCGCAGGTTCTGCTCCTGCAGCTCCCGCAGCCAGTCGAGGGCGGTGCTGTCCTGCGGCAGCCGCACGCGCACGGGGAGCGTGTTGATGAACAGGCCGACCATGCGTTCGACGCCCTCGATCTCGGAGGGGCGTCCCGAGACGACCGTTCCGAACACCACGTCGTCGGTGCGGGCGTAGCGGCCGAGCAGCAGTGCCCAGCAGCCCTGCAGCACGGTGTTGAGGGTGAGGCGGTGGTGCTGCGCGAACTGCTGCAGCCCGGCGGTCTCCTCCTCGTCGAGGAACGCCTCCGCCCACGCGTACGGGGCCGGGCCCTCCGCCCGGCCCTCCGCCGGGTCGTCGCTCGTGGTGTCCTGGTGCGGCCCGGGGTTCAGGGGGGTGGCCTGGTCGACGCCGTGGAGGGTGTCGCGCCAGTAGTCCTCGGCCTGGCGCAGGTCCTGCTCCCCGAGCCAGGAGACGTAGTCGCGGTAGGGCCGGGTGGGGCTCTCCTCGCGCGGGCGGCCGTCGGCGAACACGCCGTACCACTGGACGGCGTCGTTCAGGATCAGGCTGATGCTCCAGCCGTCCAGGATGGCGTGGTGCGCGCTCCACACCAGCTCGTAGCGGTCGTCCGCGAGCCGGGCCAGCAGCATCCGCCACTGCGGCGCGTCCTGCGGCTCGAAGCCCCGGACCCGGTCCTGCCGCAGATACTCCTCCAGCAGCTCCCGCTGCTCGTCGGCGCCGCGGGAGCGCCAGTCCTCCTCCCGCAGCGGCACCGGCAGATCCGACCAGACCAGCTGGAGCCCGTCACCACCGCCCTCGACCGCGGCGCGGAAGGAGGTCCGCAGGATCGGGTGACGCCGCATGACCTCCGCCCAGCCCCGCCGGAACGCCCCGGCATCCAGCTCCTGATCGATCCGGAGGACGTTCTGGACGTGGTAGAAGCCTTCGCCGCGGGCGTACTGGCTCTGGAACCACAGGCCCTGCTGGACGGGCGTCTGCGGATAGCAGTCCTCCAGGGGGCGGGCCGACGTGGCCTGCTGCCAGGCGGGTTGTTCGCGCAGGGCGTCGACGAGTTCGTCGACCCCCTCCTGGGAGAGGCCGCTGAGCGGCAGGTCGGACGGGGTGTAGCCGACCGCTCCGGGGCGCCGGGCCTCGCGGACGAGCTGCCGCAGGGTCTCCAGGGTCTGCTCGGCGACCCGCCGGATCGTCTCCTCCCGGTGCGCGGTGCCGTTGTAGGTCCACTGCATCCGCAGCTCGCCGTCCTGCACACTGCTGACGATGTCGATCAGGTGCGGGCGGTGGTTCTCCGGGGCCATGTCGGGGCCGGCCTCGCCCAGGGAGGCGGCGAAGCTGCCGGCGAAGGAGCCGTCGAACTGGCCCAGGTGGTTGAAGCTGAGCTGCGAGACGCCCGCCCCGCGCAGAGCCGCGCCGGGGCCGGTGCCGGTGCCGGTGTCGCCGGTGGTGCCGGTGTCGCCGGTGGTTCCGTCCGGGCCGTGGGCGAGCAGGCCGTAGCCGATGCCCTGCCGCGGCCGGCCGCGGAGCAGTTCCTTGATCCGCTTCAGGCCCTCTCCCGGCGCGTCCGGCGCCGGAACCGGCAGCCGCAGCGGGGAAACCGTGGTGAACCAGCCCGTCGTCCGCGAGACGTCCACGTCCCCGAACAGGTCCTCCCGGCCGTGCCCCTCGACATCCACCCGCACATGACCACCACGCGCCCACGCACCGACCGCCGAGGCCACCCCCGTCAGCAGAACGTCATTGACCCGCGTACCGAACACCGCCGGCACCTCCCGCAGCAGAGCACCCGTCTCCTCCGCCCCGAGCACCGCCTCGACCACCCGGCCGGCACCGACCGTGTTGCCGTCCACCGGACCGTCCAGCGGCAGCTCCGCCACCGGACCCGCGCACTGCTCACTCCAGTACGCCACCTCCCCGGCCGTCTCCGCGCCCAGCGCCTCCTCCGCCAGCCGCGCGGCCCACTCCCGCCACGAACTCGACTTCGCCGGCAGCACCAACTCCTGCTCCTGGCCCTGCTCCTGGCCCTGCTCCTGGCCCTGCTCCTGGCCCTGCTCCTGGCCCTGCTCCTGGCTCAGCTGCTCCGCCAGGGAGCCGACGTCCTCCAGCAGAATCCGCCATGACACGGCGTCGATGACGAGGTGGTGGGCGACGAGCAGCAGCCGGTGGGTGCCGTCTTCCAGGCCGGTGAAGAGGACGGCGCGGAAGAGCGGCCCCCCGGCCAGGTCCATACTCGCCTGAACGCGCCCGGCCTCCTCCGTCAGCCGCTGCCGGCGCTCACCGGCCGGACACGACGACAGATCGTGCACCCGCCACGGCACCGACTCCACCGCACCGGCCAGCTCCGACCGCCAAACACCGTCCTCCCGGAAGAACCGCGCCCGCAGACCGTCATGATGCTCCAGCAGCCGCCGCACCACCCGCTCCCACGACCCCGCAGCGACCCCCGCGTCCACCTCCACCAGCACCGACTGGTTCACATGCCCCGGCCGCACAAAATCCTGCGCGAAGAACCACCGCTGAATCGGCGTCAACTCCACCGGACCCGACACCGGCCCCTGCTCCGCCCGCACCCGCGGAGCCTCCTGCCGCTCCACCACCGGCGCCAGAGCCGCCACCGTCTGATACCGGAACAACTGCTTCACCGTGAAATGCAGACCCACCTGCCGGGCCCGGAAAATCACCTGAAGACTCAGAATCGAATCCCCGCCCAGCGAGAAGAAGTCATCGTGCACCCCCACCGGCCGGCCGGTGCCCAGCACCTCCCGCCAGATCAGCGCCAGCTGCTCCTCCACCTCCGTACGCGGCGCCGTGAACTCCCGCTCCGCCCCCGCATGCTCCTCCCACGGCAACCCCGCCAGAACCCGCCGGTCCACCTTCCCGTTCGGACTCAGCGGCAGCACCTCCAGCGGAACGAACACCCCCGGCACCATGTACGCCGGCAACCGCTCCCCCAGGAACGACCGCAACTCCTCCCCCGCCACCACACCGTCCCGGAACACCACATACGCCACCAGGCGTTTCGAGGAACCGTCCCCGTGGGCGAGCACGGCGGCGCTGCGCACGCCGGGGTGGCGGGTGAGGGCGTCCTCGATCTCGCCCAGTTCGATCCGGTGGCCGCGGATCTTGACCTGGTCGTCGACCCGCCCGAGGAACTCGATGTTCCCGTCGGGCAGCAGCCGCGCCAGATCGCCCGTCCGGTACAGGCGGTCGCCCGCCTCACCGTACGGGTTCGCCACGAACGCCTCGGCCGTCAGATCCGGCCGCCCCAGATACCCCCGCGCCAGCCCCGCACCACCGACGTAGAGCTCCCCGGCCACCCCCACCGGCTGGAGCTGGAGGCGGGAGTCGAGGACGTACATCTGCGCCCCGCCCAGGGGGCGGCCGATGTGGACGCGTTCCAGTTCCGGCCCGTACCGGGCGACGCTCACGGCGATGGTGGCCTCGGAGGGTCCGTAGCCGTTGAAGAAGCTGCGGCCGGGGGCCCAGATCCGCACGAGGTCGAGGGGGCAGGCCTCACCGCCGACGGAGATGCAGCGCAGGTGGGGCAGGGACTCCTCGGGCAGGGTGGAGAGCGCTGCCGGGGTCAGGCTGATGTTCTGCACGCCCTGCTCGATCAGCAGCTCGGCGAGGTCGGAGCCGATCATCTTCAGGTCGGGGGGCGGCAGCACCAGCGTGCCGCCGGACAGCAGCGCCGTGCAGAACTCCCACACCGAGATGTCGAAACTGGGGGAGGTGCCCTGCAGCACCCGCTGGGGATCGTCCAGGCCGTAGTTGTCGTGCTGCCACCGCGCGATGTTGCGGAAGCCGCGATGGGTGACGGCCACGCCCTTCGGCCGGCCGGTGGACCCGGAGGTGTAGATCACATAGGCCAGGTCGTCGCAGCCGCCGGCCGGCTCCACCGGCTCACCGGACCACCGCTCCAGCTCCGCCCACACCTCCCCCACCGCCAGCACCGGCGCACCGGACTCCGGCAGCACCCCGCGCACCGACTCCTCCGCCAGCACCAGGGACAGCCCGGCATCCTCCACCATGAACGCCAGCCGCTCCCGCGGATACGCCGGATCCAGCGGCACATACGCCCCGCCGGCCTTCACAATCCCCAGCACACCCACGACCATCTCCACCGAACGCGGCACACACAGCCCCACCGCGCTCTCCCGCCCCACACCCCGCTCCCGCAGCAACCGCGCCAACCGGTTCGACCACCGGTCCAACGCCGCATAACTCACCTGCGCGTCACCCGACACCACGGCCACCCGGTCCGGACACCGCCGCACCCGCTCCGCGAACAGCTCGTGGAAGGGCGCCGGCCGGCTCGCCCGCTGCTTGAGGTCCCGGAGCCGGCGGCGCACGAGCGCCTGCTGCTCCGCGGTCAGGTTCTCCAGCTGGGGAAGCAGTTCACTCATGGTTCTCACTCGTCTCGGTAGCCGGTCGGGCACTCGGGATACGGGACTGGAGGTCGCCGGGCGGCGATGTGCCCTGGACCTCCGCGAGGAGTTGTTCGAGGAGCTCGCGCTCCTCGTCGGTCGCGATACCCGCGGCGAAGTCCGACAGGTCGAAGTCCTCGTCGGCCGGCGTCTGCCCGGCCGCTGAACTCCCCTGCTGGAGGATCTGCCGGCGTTCCTCGTCCGTGAGGACGGTGATCTCGCCCAGGCGCGCCCCCGGGTCCCGGGCGATGTGCGAGCAGACGTTGCGGAGATGACCGAGCGTCCGTTCGATCGCCTGCTGTTCGAAGCGGCCGGTGTCGTACTGCACCAGGATCCGCAGCCGGGCGTCCGGAACGGTCGCGACGATGCCCAGGGGGTAGTTGATGCGCTCCTCGGACCGGGTGAGGTCCAAGCGCAGGGCGGCGGTGTCGTCCTTCTCCACCGGGTAGTTCTCGAAGACGAAAAGGCTCTCGAAGAGGGGGGCGCCCACGGGCAGCCCGCTCCACTGCTGGACCGCGCCCAGCGGGCTGTACTCGTACTGGCGCATCCGCAGGTTCTGCTCCTGCAGCTCCCGCAGCCAGGCGAGGACGGTGCTGTCCTGCGGCAGCCGCACGCGCAGCGGCAGTGTGTTGATGAACAGGCCCACCGTGCGTTCGATGCCCTCGATCTCGGAGGGGCGTCCCGAGACGACCGTTCCGAAGACCACGTCGTCCCGGCTGGTGTAGCGGCCGAGCAGCAGCGCCCAGCAGCCCTGCAGCACGGTGTTGAGAGTCAGCCGGTTGTCCTGGGCGAGCTTCTGCAGCCGTGCGGTGTCCTCGGCGTCGAAGAAGACATCGGTCTCGGCCTGGCCGCTCTGCTCGGGGGACGGGGCGTGCGGGTCCGCGTGCCGCTCGATGTCGAGGGGGGTGGCCTGGTCGACGCCGTGGAGGGTGTCGCGCCAGTAGTCCTCGGCCCGGCGCAGGTCCTGCTCCCCGAGCCAGGAGACGTAGTCGCGGTAGGGCCGGGTGGGGCTCTCCTCGCGCGGGCGGCCGTCGGCGAACACGCCGTACCACTGGACGGCGTCGTTCAGGATCAGGCTGATGCTCCAGCCGTCCAGGATGGCGTGGTGCGCGCTCCACACCAGCTCGTAGCGGTCGTCCGCCAGCCGGGCCAGGAACATCCGCCACTGCGGCGCGTCCTGCGGCTCGAAGCCCCGGACCCGGTCCTGCCGCAGATACTCCTCCAGCAGCTCCCGCTGCTCGTCGGCGCCGCGGGAGCGCCAGTCCTCCTCCCGCAGCGGCACCGGCAGATCCGACCAGACCAGCTGGAGCCCGTCACCACCGCCCTCGACCGCGGCGCGGAAGGAGGTCCGCAGGATCGGGTGACGCCGCATGACCTCCGCCCAGCCCCGCCGGAACGCCCCGGCATCCAGCTCCTGATCGATGCCCAGGATCAGCTGGACGTGGTAGACGCCCTCGCTTCCGGCGAACTGGCTCTGGAACCACAGGCCCTGCTGGACGGGCGTCTGCGGATAGCAGTCCTCCAGGGGGCGCGGTGACCGGCTCTCCCGCCAGGCGGGCTGTGCGCGCAGATCGTCGACGAGTTCGTCGACCCCCTCCTGCGACAGGCCGCTGAGCGGCAGGTCGGACGGGGTGTAGCCGACCGCTCCCGGACGCCGGGCCTCGCGGACGAGCTGCCGCAGGGTCTCCAGGGTCCGCTCGGCGACCCGCCGGATCGTCTCCTCCCGGTGGGCGGTGCCGTTGTAGGTCCACTGCATCCGCAGCTCGCCGTCCTGCACACTGCTGACGATGTCGATCAGGTACGGGCGCCGGTTCTCCGGGGCCCAGTCGGGGCCGGCCTCACCCAGGGAGGCGGCGAAGCTGCCGGCGAAGGAGCCGTCGAACTGGCCCAGGTGGTTGAAGCTGAGCTGCGCACCGGGGGCTCCGCCGAGGGCGGTGTCCTCCGGGCCGTGGGCGAGCAGGCCGTAGCCGATGCCCTGCCGCGGCCGGCCGCGGAGCAGTTCCTTGATCCGCTTCAGGCCCTCTCCCGGCGCGTCCGGCGCCGGAACCGGCAACCGCAGCGGGGAAACCGTGGTGAACCAGCCCGTCGTCCGCGAGACGTCCACGTCCCCGAACAGGTCCTCCCGGCCGTGCCCCTCGACATCCACCCGCACATGACCACCACGCGCCCACGCACCGACCGCCGAGGCCACCCCCGTCAGCAGAACGTCATTGACCCGCGTACCGAACACCGCCGGCACCTCCCGCAGCAGAGCACCCGTCTCCTCCGCCCCGAGCACCGCCTCGACCACCCGGCCGGCACCGACCGTGTTGCCGTCCACCGGACCGTCCAGCGGCAGCTCCGCCACCGGACCCGCGCACTGCTCACTCCAGTACGCCACCTCCCCGGCCGTCTCCGCGCCCAGCGCCTCCTCCGCCAGCCGCGCGGCCCACTCCCGCCACGAACTCGACTTCGCCGGCAGCACCAACTCCTGCTCCTGACGGGCCTGTTCGAGCAGGGTCTGGAGGTCTTCGAGGAGGATCCGCCAGGACACCACGTCGATGACGAGGTGGTGGGCGACGAGCAGCAGCCGGTGGGTGCCGTCTTCCAGGCCGGTGAAGAGGACGGCGCGGAAGAGCGGCCCCCCGGCCAGGTCCATGCTCGCCTGGACGCGCCCGGCCTCCTCCGTCAGCCGCTGCCGGCGCTCACCGGCCGGATACGACGACAGATCGTGCACCCGCCACGGCACCGACTCCACCGCCGCGGCCAGCTCCGACCGCCAAACACCGTCCTCCCGGAAGAACCGCGCCCGCAGACCGTCATGATGCTCCAGCAGCCGCCGCACCACCCGCTCCCACGACCCCGCAGCGACCCCCGCGTCCACCTCCACCAGCACCGACTGGTTCACATGCCCCGGCCGCACAAAATCCTGCGCGAAGAACCACCGCTGAATCGGCGTCAACTCCACCGGACCCGACACCGGACCCTGCTCCGCCCGCACCCGCGGAGCCTCCTGCCGCTCCACCACCGGCGCCAGAGCCGCCACCGTCTGATACCGGAACAACTGCTTCACCGTGAAATGCAGACCCACCTGCCGGGCCCGGAAAATCACCTGAAGACTCAGAATCGAATCCCCGCCCAGCGAGAAGAAGTCATCGTGCACCCCCACCGGCCGGCCGGTGCCCAGCACCTCCCGCCAGATCAGCGCCAGCTGCTCCTCCACCTCCGTACGCGGCGCCGTGAACTCCCGCTCCGCCCCCGCGTACTCCTCCCATGGCAACCCCGCCAGAGCCCGCCGGTCCACCTTCCCGTTCGGACTCAGCGGCAGCACCTCCAGCGGAACGAACACCCCCGGCACCATGTACGCCGGCAACCGCTCCCCCAGGAACGACCGCAACTCCTCCCCCGCCACCACACCGTCCCGGAACACCACATACGCCACCAGGCGCTTGCTGTCGCCCTGCCGGTGGACGAGGACCGCGGCGCCGCGCACCCCGGGGTGGCCGGTGAGGGCGTCCTCGATCTCGCCGGGTTCCACCCGGAAGCCGCGGATCTTGACCTGGTCGTCGACCCGGCCCAGCACGTCGACGTTTCCGTCGGGCAGCAGCCGCGCCAGGTCACCGGTCCGGTACAGGCGGCTTCCCGGCGCACCGTGCGGGTTCGCCACGAACGCCTCGGCCGTCAGATCCGGCCGCCCCAGATACCCCCGCGCCAGCCCCGCACCACCGATGTGGAGTTCGCCGGTGACGCCGGCCGGGACGGGCTGCAGGAGGCCGTCGAGGACGAACACCTGCATGTCGTCGAGCGGCCGGCCGATCGGCACCGTGGCCGGCACCTCGGCCCCCGGCTCGATCCGGTGGCTGGTGGCGAAGGTCGTCGTCTCCGTCGGCCCGTAGCCGTCCACCACGGTGAGGTCCGGGCAGGCGGCGCGCACCCGCCGGACCGCCTCGGCCCGGACCGCGTCGCCTCCGGTCCACACCTCGCCGAGGCCGCTGAGACAGCCCGGGTCCTCCTGGGCGAACAGGTGGAACAGGGCCGCTGTCAGCCAGAGGGCGGAGACGGAGTGCGTCGCCACGGTGTCCCGCAGCACCTCCGGGGTGACCGATCCCTCCGGCGCGATCACCATCCGGCCGCCGGACAGCAGCGGCACCCAGAACTCGTAGGTGGAGGCGTCGAAGGCCTGCGGGGAGTGCAGCAGGACGCGCTCGTGGCCCCGGGCGAAGCGGCTGTCCGAGGCGAGCGCCGCCACATCGGCGTGGGTGACGGCCACGCCCTTCGGCCGGCCGGTGGACCCGGAGGTGTACATCACATACGCCAGGTCGTCGCAGCCGCCGGCCGGCTCCACCGGCTCACCGGACCACCGCTCCAGCTCCGCCCACACCTCCCCCACCGCCAGCACCGGCGCACCGGACTCCGGCAGCACCCCGCGCACCGACTCCTCCGCCAGCACCAGGGACAGCCCGGCATCCTCCACCATGAACGCCAGCCGCTCCCGCGGATACGCCGGATCCAGCGGCACATACGCCCCGCCGGCCTTCACAATCCCCAGCACACCCACGACCATCTCCACCGAACGCGGCACACACAGCCCCACCGCGCTCTCCCGCCCCACACCCCGCTCCCGCAGCAACCGCGCCAACCGGTTCGACCACCGGTCCAGCGCCGCATAACTCACCTGCGCGTCACCCGACACCACGGCCACCCGGTCCGGACACCGCCGCACCCGCTCCGCGAACAGCTCCGTCAGGGGGGCGGGCGCAGAGGTCCGCCCGCCGCGGGTCCCGTGCCCCGTGTCGACGAGCTGCCGGCGCTCGGTCTCGCCCGTCATCGGCAGGTGGCGCACACGCTGCCCGGGGTCCGCCAGGGCGGAGTCCAGCAGTGCCGCGAAGTGGTCGGCCATGCGCGCGACCGTCGGTTCCCGGAACAGGTCGGTGCTGTACTCGAACCCGAAGTGGGTGCCCTCGGGAGCGGCCTGGATCATGAGGGTGAGGTCGAACCGGGCGACGCCGACGCTCATGCCCTGGGCGATCAGCTCGTGCATCCACGGCTTCGGCCGGACCAGGTCCGCGACGTGGTCCAGGAGGGGCAGGCTCTCGTCGGCGAACATCGCCTGGAAGACGGGGTTGTACCCGAGGCTGCGCGTCGGGGCCAGCGCCTCGACGAGCCGCTCGAAGGGGACGTCCTGGTGGCTCTGGGCGTCGAAGAGCTGCTTGCGGACCTGGAGCAGGACGTCCTCGAAGCTCGGGTTGTCGCTGAGGTCCACGCGGAGGGCGACGGTGCTGACCAGGAACCCGATCATGGATTCCAGCTCGACGCGGTTGCGGTTGGCGATCGGCACACCGATGACCACGACGTCCTGCCCGCTGTACCGGGACAGGAACACGGCGTAGCAGCTGAGCAGGGTGATGTAGTGCGTCACCTGGTACTCGCGGCTCAGCTGCGCGACGTGCCGCGTGCTCTCGGGCGACAGCTGCCGCCGCAGGAAGTCGCCCTTGAGGCTCTGCTCGTCCGGCCGGGGGAAGTCGGTGGGCAGCGTGAGCAGTTCCGGTGCCCCGGTGAGCTGTTCCTTCCAGTAGTCCAGGTGGAACTGGAGCCCGTCCTCCTCCAGCCGGCTGTGCTGCCACGCCGCGTAGTCGGCGTACTGGATGTCCGGATCGGGCAGCGGGGAGGGTTCGCCGTCGGCCAGGGCGCGGCAGATCTCCACGAACTCCCGGCCGAAGAGGCCGATGGAGTAGCCGTCGAACACCATGTGGTGGGCGCTGAGCGCGATCACCTGCTCCGCGTCCGGCAGCTTGATGAGCCGGGCACGCAGCAGGGGGCCCCGGACCAGGTCGAAGGGCTGGTCCCACCACTGGCGGATCTCGTCCCGCGCCCGTTGCTCGCTCTGCTCGGCGGGGAGTCCGGAGAGATCGCTGACCGGCAGTCCGACCGGCCCGGCGTCCGCGACGATCTGCCAGACCCGGCCGTCCTCCTCGCGGAACGTCGTGCGCAGCGTCTCGTGGCGCCGCGTCATCTCGGCCAGCGCGTCACGGACCACCGGGGTGCCGATGGCCGCCGGGAGCGGAATGAGCCAGTTGACCGTGTAGGAGGTGGTTCCGGGGCTCAGCCGGTCGATGAACCAGAGCCGCTGCTGGTCGAAGGTGGCCGGCAGCGGGCGGCCGCGGGGGACCGGGGTGAGCGGGGGCCCCTGCCGCGGCTGCAGTTCCTCCTGGCGCCGCTGCAGTTCGCGGGCGACCTCGGCGATCGTCGGCAGGTCGAAGAAGAGGCGGACCGGCACGTCCAGGGAGAACACCTGCCGGATCCGGGCCACGAGCTGGACGGCGAGGAGGGAGTGCCCGCCCAGTTCGAAGAAGTTGTCGAGGACGCCGATGGGCGAGCGGTCCAGGATCTGCTCCCACATCGAGACCAGCAGGGCCTCGGTGGTGTTCCGGGCGGGCACCCGGGGGGCCGACCCGTCGGAGCCGGAGGCCTGCGGGGCCGGCAGGGCGCGGCGGTCGAGCTTGCCGCTGGAGGTGACGGGCAGGGTGTCGAGCGCCACGAGGTCGGAGGGCAGCATGTAGCCGGGGAGCCGCTCGGCCAGATGGGTGTGGAGCCGGGGCAGCAGCAGGTGCCGGATCTCCGCCTTCAGCGGCTGGTTGGCGTACTCCGACCAGTCGGGGGCCTCCTGCTCCGGGGCGGCCGGGGAGACGGACTCCTCCTCGTCGGGCTCCGGTTCGGTGCCCTCGCGGGTCAGCAGCGCGTCGAAGCGGCCGTCCGCGCCGTGCCGGCTCCAGTCGAGAGCCGCGCGGTAGCCGGCCTGCCCGGCGAGGTCCCGGATGTCCTCGGGGTCGACGCCCTCGGCCGCCCGGTCCCGGGCGCGCCAGTCCTCGGCCGTCTCCGGTCCGGAGCCGGAGTCCGCCGTCAGCCAGCGGAGCGTGCGGACCGCTTCCTCGACCCGCGCGTTCGGGACGCCGCGCAGCCGGAGCCGTGCGGGCCGGTCACCGGCCAGCAGCTTCCGCAGCCCGGGGAGGGTGAGGCCCTCGGCGGTCCAGTGGAGTTCCGTGCCCTCCGGCGCCGGCCGGGCGGCCGCGTTCCGGGCGGGGTCGCCGACGTGCAGCACCACCTGGTAGCGGAACATCGACATCTCGTTGCGGTGGCGGCCTCCGCTCGGCCGGATCTCCACCCGGTGGATGCGGCCGGTGCGGGCGGCCCAGTCGCGGAAGAACGCCGGGTCGAGGGTCAGCTCCTCCTCCTGCTGCACCCGTTCCCGGACGCGCTCCCACAGCTGCCCGCGGGTCGTGGCCCCGGGCGCGCGCTCCGCCTCGACGCTCGCGTGGAAGGCGTCGAGCAGAGGGAGGCTGCGGACGTCCCCGATGACGATCCGCCCGCCGTCGGCGACGCGGGACAGCGCCCCCTCGACGACGCGGAGCAGGTAGTCGATGCCGGGGAAGTACTGGATGACGGAGTTGATGACGACCGTGTCGACCGGTTCCGGGTCCAGGCCGTCGAGGGCGTCGGCCTCCGCGCGGTGCAGGACGACCGTGTCCCGCAGCTCCGGATGGTTCTCCAGGCGGCGGCGGACGGCGTCGAGGGCGGAGGCGGAGAAGTCGGTGCCGTAGTACCGCCGGCATCCGGGGGCGAGCGGGAACAGCAGCAGGCCGGTGCCGCAGCCGATCTCCAGGATCGTGCGCGGGTCGTGGCCGCGGATCAGCTCCACCGTGTCCTGCTGCCAGGAACGCATCTCCTCCAGGGGGATGGGCAGCCCGGTGTAGCTGCTGTTCCAGCCGGAGAAGTCGTTGCCGTCCTCGGAGTCCTCGGCCGCGCCGGGGTCGAAGGCGTCGTACACCTCGCGCCAGCGGTCGATGCGCCGGCCGGCCAGGGAGTCGCCGTCCTTGTCCCCGTCCCTGTCCCCGTCCTCCTGGACGGCCGCGCGGGCGCGCTGCGGGTGCAGCACCACGTACGACACCAGGGACCGGTCGCCGGCCCGGTCCTCGCGGACGATCGTCGCCGCGTCCTGGACGGCGGGGTGCTCGCTCAGCGTGCTGTCGATCTCGCCGAGTTCGATGCGGTAGCCGCGGATCTTGACCTGTGAGTCGGTGCGGCCCAGGAACTCCAGGTTCCCGTCCGGGCGCCACCGCGCCATGTCACCCGTCTTGTAGAGACGTTCACCGGGCGTGCCGGCGAAGGGCGAGGGGAGGTACTTGGACGCCGTCAGCGCGGGTTCGTTCGCGTAGCCGGAGCTGAGGCAGAGGCCGCCGATGTAGAGGTCGCCGGGCACGTCGACCGGGCAGGGGCGCATGCTCTCGTCGAGGACGTAGTAGCGCGCGTTCTGGATGGGCCTGCCGTAGGGGATGCTCGGCCAGGCCGGGTCGACCGTGCCGATGGGGAAGAAGTTCGACCAGACCGTCGCCTCGGTCGCGCCGCCCAGGCCGACGACCTGGACCTCGGGGAACACCGTCCGCATCAGGTCGGGCGAGTGCACCGGGATCCAGTCCCCGCTCATGAAGATCAGGCGCAGCGAGCGGGAGACGACCCGGTGCGCGCCGTCGCCGTCCGTGGGCAGCAGGGGGACGAGCTGCATGAGGGCGGCGGGCGCGGAGTCCCAGAAGGTGATGGGTTCGTCCGCGAGGTGGCGCAGCAGGTTCGCGGGCTCCCGGATGTCCTCGTCGGAGGCCACGCGGATGGATCCGCCGGCGGCGAGGATGCCGAAGACGTCGTAGACGGAGAGGTCGAAGGTGAGGGCGGTGACGAAGAGGACGCGGTCGTCCGGTCCCACCGCGAAGGTGTTGTTGACCCACTCGATCAGGTTGACCGCCGGGAAGTGCGCCACCGCGACGCCCTTGGGGGTTCCGGTGGAGCCCGAGGTGAAGATGGTGTAGGCGAGGTCCTGGGGTGTGCCCTGCCGGGGGAGGTCGTCCGTGGGCATGGCGTCGGTCCCGGCCCGGGAGTGGACGGCGCACGGGCCGCCGGCCGGGAAGACGTCGCCGTCGCCGTCGCCGTCGCCGGGCGGATCCAGGCAGAGGATGTGCGCGAGGTCCGGCAGGGGGCCGGCGGACAGCAGGCGGTCCACGAAGGCGTGCTGGGTCAGGACGCACGTGGCCTTCAGCGAGCCGGTGATCCAGTGCCATCGTCTGACGGGCGCTCCGGGGTCCAGGGGGACATAGGCGGCGCCGGCCTTCAGGACTCCCAGGAGCGCGGGGATCATCTCCGCGGAGCGCTCCGTCAGGATCGCGACCTGGTCCCCGCGGCCGATCCCCAGGTGCCGGAGGTGGTGGGCCACCTGGTTGGCCCGCTCGTTGACCTCCCGGTAGGTCCAGCGCTCGTCCCGGAACAGCAGGGCCGGCGCGTCCGGGGCCTCCGCGGCCCGGCGCTCGAACAGCTGGTGGATGCAGAGGTCCTGCGAGTACGGCGTGTCGGTGTCGTTCCAGGTGTGGACGAGCCGGGAGAACTCCTCCGGAGCGAGGAGGTTCAGCTGCCCCAGGCGGGCGTCCGGCCGGTCCACCAGCTCCGCGAGGATTCTGCGGAGGTGGTCCGCCGCCCTCTCGGCTGTCGCCGCCTCGAAGCGCCGGGTGTCGTAGTGGACCGTGAGGGTCAGGCGCTCTCCGGGGGTGGCCACGAGGCTCAGGGGGTAGGCGGCGTGGCTCTCCTCCCGGACCCGGACCATCCGGAAGGGCCGGCTCCGGGTCGCCGTCTCCCCGGTCCCGCGGGTGTTTCCGCAGTCGTCGCGGCTGTCGTCACCGGGGTCGTCCTCCACCAACACGACGCTGGTGAAAAGCGACTCGCCCGAACCGATCCCGCTCCACTGCTGGATCCGCAGCAGGGGGCTGTGCTCGTGTGCCCGGATCTGCTCGTACTGCCGCTGCAGACCCCGCATCCACTCCGCCCAGCCCTCCGAGGCCGGCACGCGGACCCGCAGGGGGAGCGTGTTGATGAACAGCCCGACCATGTCCCCGGCACCGGGCAGTCCGGCGGGACGGCCGGGGGTGGTGGCGCCCACGACCACCTCGTCGGTGCCCTGGTAGCGGCTCAGGAGAAAGGCCCAGGCGCCCCGGACGAGCGTGCCGAGGCTCAGGCCGTGCCGCTGCCCGGCGGCGCGCAGCGCGGCGGTCTCCGCCCCGTCCAGGGCGAGGGGCACCTGCGCGTACGCGGCCACGGCCGGCACGTCCCCGGCCGGCTCCCCGCCGGCGGGGAGCCGGCGCTCGACGGGGAGGGGGCCGGCCGGGGAGACCGACCGCAGCTCCTCCCGCCAGAATGTCTCGGCGCCGTCGGCGTCCTGGCGTCCCAGCCAGTCGATGTACTCCCCGAAGGGCGGCACGGCCGGCAGGTCCGGGGACGCCCCCGAGACCAGGGACGCGTAGGTCCGCTCGACCTCGCGCACCACCGCGGCCTGGCTCCGCCCGTCCATCAGGAGGTAGTGAAGGCTCCAGAGGACCTCGTAGCGCGCCGGCCCCAGCCGGGCGACATGGAGCCGCCACAGCGGCGCCCGCGTCAGGTCGAAGCCCTGTTCGAGGTCGTGCCGCAGACGGTCCCTCAGCCGCTCCGCGAGCTGCGCCTCCTCCAGGGAACTCCAGTCCTCGTGGACGAGGGGGACCTCCACCTCCTCCCGGACCGTCTGGAGCGGTTCCTCACCCGCGCGGTCCACGATGCCCGTGCGCAGCACAGCGTGCCGCTCCGCGACGTGCTGCCAGCTCCGGCGAAAGGCGTCGAGGTCGAGATCCTGCGCGATCTCAAATACGGCCTGCACGTGGTATAGACCGGCCTTTTCCCCGTGGCGGGCCTGGAACAGAATGCCCTGCTGCGTGGGTGACATCGGGTAGGAAATCTCGACCCGCCGGCCTTCCGGGAAGGCAGGGAGGTTTTCTGCTGAGTCACGAGAAGTACTCAAGGCCGCAATCCCCAGAAGTCAAGAGGTGATGTGCGCTCCCGGCCCCGACCAAGGGGTAACCACTGCCGGACGAAATGTCCGGACCCTTGTCCCGCGACAGTCACCGTGGACTGTTCCGGGGCCGTGCGCATGAGCGTGGTCGGATCACTCCGAACCCGGACGGAATTCTGTGGAATTCCCCGTCAACAGCCGGCGAAGGTACTGCGACCACCGGGGCCCGGCAACCCCGATAACAGCTCTGGCCTGCACAGATGTCCCGCACAGACGCCAGCCGTGGCAATGGCGGCGGCATGGCTCAGCAGACCGTGGAGCACGAGTCCGAAAGCACCCCGATTTCCCATGCAAATCCCCCGTATCGAAATAGTCACGCCGCAACTCACCATGGGAGGGAACCACGTGCACGCCCCCGGTCCCGAGGGCCGCACCCGTTCGCACCTTCGATATTGAACGACATGCTCATCCACCCGAACAGCGCCTGTCAACGGTCGGCTCCGGAAGGCCCGGGACGCGATCCCGCCAGCATTCCGGAACCCGAAGCACTGCCTGACCTGCGGAAATACCCGGCGCAACACCGTGCACCGCACCGCGAGCCGGGCGCCGGCCGCCGGAGGACTAGAAGAATGCCCATTCTTTGAAGCCCGGCGATCGCTTCCGTCTGCCAACGGGGCGATACGGGCCGTCATACTTGACACCGCTGCGGCAACCCCACGAACGGAAGTTCACCGACATGGTCCTGTTACTCCTGAACGCCCTTCTCATCCTTTTCCTCCTGGCGGCCGTCCACTGGTATCTGTTCCGGCGTCTGGTCCGGGACGTCGCGCCCGAGGGCAGCCGGTGGCGCCGCGCCGGCACGGTGCTGCTGTGGCTCTTCGCGGCGACCACCGCCGCCGTGCTGGCCGCCGGGCCCGCCGAGCTTCCCTCCGGTCTCAGCCGCCTCTCCGCCCAAGTGGCCGCTGTCTGGCTGCCCCTGCTGCTGTACCTCACCCTCGCGCTGCTCCTGGGCGAGCTGGTCCGCCCCCTGCTCCGCCGGGCCGCCGCCCGCCGGGCCGCCACCCGCCACTCCGTCCCGCCGCCGGACGGCCCCCACGCGTCCCCGGGCGCGCCGGAACCGGGTGACGACTCCTCACGCAGGCTCTTCGTCGCCCGCACCCTCGCGGTCGGCACCACCGCGCTCGCCCTGGGCGGGGTGGTCGCCGGCCGGCCCGGAGACCACCCCGCCCAGAATCCGGAGGACGGAGGGGTCGTGGTCTCGATGCCCTTCACCGGGCTGTGGCGCGCCAGGAACAGCCCGGCCCGGCAGGTCCCGAGCCACGGGACCGATCTGCTCGGCGGCCGCTACGCCATCGACTTTATCGCCGTGGACGGCCGGCACCGGACGGCCGGCAGCCGCAGTTGGCGGACCTTCCTGGCCACCGAACCGCCGGAGCTCTTCCACGCGTTCGGCCTGCCGATCCTGGCCCCGGTCGGCGGCACGGTCGTCGCGGTCCACGACGCCGAACCCGACCACGAGGCCCGGCGCTCACAACTCGCCCTGGTCCCCTACGCCCTGGGCCAGGGGTCACGGCTGCGCCAGGGGGTGCACGCCATCGCCGGCAACCACGTGATCATCGCGCTGGCACCGGACGGCCCCTTCGTCGCCCTGGCGCACTTCAAGGCCGGCTCCGTCCGCGTGTCCGCCGGCCAGCGGGTGGTGGAGGGCGAGCACATCGCCGACTGCGGGAACTCCGGCAACTCGACCCAGCCGCATGTGCATCTGCAGGCCATGGACAGTGCCGACATCTCCGTCGCCCGGGGTGTGCCGATGCTGTTCCGGCGCTTCCGCGAATGGCCCTCCGGCCCGGAGCGGTCCGAGATCCGGGAACGGGCCGTGCCGAGGGAGGAGGGCGTCGTGGAGCCGCTGCCCGCCGCGTTGTGGCCCCTCGCCCGCGGGGGGCTCAGGGCCTGCGGGACATCGTCCGGTAGGTGATGAGGAATCCGGCGAGGGACCAGAGGGCCAGAACGGCGAAGGGAACGAAGGAGACGCCGCCCGCCGGGGTGTTGAGCGTGTCGCGGACGGCCTCGGCCATGTACTGGAACGGCAGCACCGTGTGCACGGTCCCGAACCAGTCGGGCAGCCGGGACGCCGGGAAGGTGATCGGCGAGAACATCAGCGCCACGAAGACCACCAGCTGCGACATCATCCGGGCCGCCGGCGGCGCCATCCCGTACCCGATCCCGTATCCGAGGCCGATGGCGGTGAACGCCGTCAGCAGGACCGCGGGAAGGACCAGGGGGCTGATGTCGAGGGACAGGTCGAACCGCAGACCGGCGACCACGAGAGCGGCCAGCATGCCGGGCAGCGCGGTGAGCAGCGCCACCGTGGCGTCCGAGGCGATGAGAGCGCTTCTGGGCACCGGCAGCGACCGGTTGAAGTCGAAGATGCCCTCCTGCTTCGAGGAGGCGACCTCCTGCGGCCCGATCACCATGCCGACGGTGATGAGCCCCAGCACCGGGGCGCCCGTAGCGAAGTACAGCGCGGTGGCGTCGTCCATCTCCGGCACCAGGTACCCGAAGCCGATGATGATGCCCACCGCGAGGCAGGTCTGGATGATGAGGTTGAGGGGCAGCGTCGCGCGGCTGCGCAGCGCCGTCCATCCCAGCAGCAGTCCGTAACTACGCAGCCAGTGGCTCACCGCGCTCCTCCTCCTCGTCGGTGCCGGAGGCGGCCTCGCTGCCGACCAGCTGCAGATACACGTCCTCCAGGCCGACCGGCACGAGCGCGAACTCATCGATCTCCCCCGCGGCACGGAGCTGCTGCGCCCAGGCGAGCGCCGCCGAGGCCGCGTCCGCGTCGATGGGGACCGCGAGCCGCCGGGAGCTGTGCAGCGGCGGGCCCGCGGTGGGAAGGTGACCGGGCAGCTCCGGGAGGGAGCCGGCGGTCGCCGCCGTCAGCTCCAGCCTGAGCTCGCCGACGGCCCGGGAGCGCAGCTGCGCGGCCGTGCCCTCCGCCAGGACCTTGCCGGACCCCATCACCACGATGCGGTCCACGCTCCGCTCGGCCTCGATCACGTTGTGGGTGACGAGCAGCACGGCACTGCCCCGGTTGGCGAGTTCACGGATCTGCTCCCACAGCAGCCTCCGGCGGACCGGGTCCACGTCGTTGGTCGGCTCGTCGAGCATGGCGACCCGGCCGGGTTCGGCCGCGGCCATGCCGAAGGCCGTCAGCCTCCGGACGCCTCCGGAAAGGCGTTCTCCCGTGGTGTCGGCCCAGGCACCGAGATCCAGCGCCTCGATCAGTTCAGCGGTCCGCGCGGCGGCGGCCTGCTTGCCCAGCCCCCGGATCCGGGCCATCGTCCTGATGGCCTGCCGCGGCGTCACACCGGTCAGCGGCGCGTGGGCCTGGGGCATCACCGAGACCATCCGGCGGACCCTGGCGGGCTCCGCGACCGGGTCGCAGCCGTCGACCCTGATGGTGCCGGACGTCGGCACCGCGAGTCCGGCCACCTGGTTGATCAGCGTCGTCTTGCCGGCTCCGTTGTGCCCGAGGAGACCGACCACCTCGCCGGCCCCGACCCGCAGGCTGACGCCGTCGTTGGCCCGGGTGCCGCCCCGGTAGCACTTCACGAGCTCCTCGATGGTCAGCAACGTCCCTCCCGGTGCCGTGCGAACGTCCGGAACGCCCCGTCCGGGCAGCGGCGGTCGCCCGCCGGGACCAGCTGGAGAAGCTTGTTGGGGGTGCCCGCGGTCGGCACCCCGGTCAGGGCGCCCGCCACGGCGGCGCAGTCCAGGGCCCTGGCCACCCCGGCCGGGGTGGCTCTCGGGTGTCCGCCCAGGAAGAGCGCGGCCACCCCGGCGGCGTGCGCCGAGGAGACGGAGGTGCCGGACTGGGTCCGCGTTCCGCCGCCCGGCCAGGCGGAGGTGATGTCCACCCCGGGGGCGTAGAGGTCCAGCCCCTCGCCGTAGTTGCTGAAGGAGGCGACCTGGTCGGCGCAGTCGGAGGAGCCGACGGTGATGCCCTCGGCCACCCGTGCCGGGGAGGAGTTGGCGACGTCGTCGGTGCTGGCTCCCGCGGACATCGTGTAGGTGACCCCGGCGGCGATGGAGTTGCGCACCGCCTCGTCGAGCACCTCACTGGCGGGAGCGCCGATCACGACGTTGGCCACCGACGGGCCCTCGGCGTGCTCGGTGATCCAGTCGATCCCCGCCAGCACCCCGTCCAGGGTGCCGCCGCCCTCCGCGTTGAGCACCTTCACGGGGATCAGCGTGGCCTTCTTGGCCACTCCGTGCTCGGTGCCGCCGATGATCCCGGCCATGTGGGTGCCGTTGCCGTGGTCGTCGCTGCCGTCCCCGCCGAAGGCGTCGAAACCGGGCTTGACGCGCGGCCGGAGATCGGGGTGGTCGTAGTCGATGCCGGTGTCGAGCAGATAGACGTCCACTCCGGCGGCCGCGTGGCGCGGGTGGGAGTAGGAACCGTCGAGCGGCAGCGCCGGCTGGTCGAGCCGGTCGAGCCCGCAGGACAGCGGGGCCGTCTGCGTCGCCGTGCCCGGAACCGGCCGCCGCACCGTGGTGTTCTGCTCCACCAGACGCACGGACGGATCGGCGGCCAGCCGCCGCGCCTGCGCCTCGTCGGCCTCGACCAGCGCGCCGTTCAGCGCGTGGTCGTATCTCTTCTGCACCCGCACGCCGTACCTGCCGGCGAGATCCGGCTGCTTCCCCTCCTCGAACAGGACGAGGTAACTCTCGTGTATCGCCTCGTCACTTCCGGCGTTGAGGACGGGACCGAGGTCCCGGGCGTACCCCGGAGCGGCCGTTGCCCCCACGCAGAGCACAGTTCCCATGGCCACAACGGTGGCCGCTATTCCGCAGCGTCTGGCTGACCGGGATGGTCGCACTTCTTCTCCTTGCATGAAAAGGACCGCGGCATTTGTGTGACGGCGCAACAGTCCGCCCCGGCCGGTTCCCCGGTACACGTTCGCCACAGACGGCACCGGCCGGACGGCGCCCGCGCCGCTGCCTGCCCCCACCACGATCCCCGCTGTGCGCGGGAGTCGGCGGCCACACCACCGATCACTACAAGAATTCCCAGTTCTTCTCCGGCCGGGTTGCGGAAGTCGTCCGCGGAACCGCCGGAACCGCCGGAACCCGGCCCGGCCCGGCACCAGGCGCATTCACCTCGCGCGGACATACCGGACGCCGATGCGGTTCCGGCCGTCACCCGACGACGGGCCGCGGACCCCGCACGCCCGCGGCGGGGACAGCGGGCGGCCCGGCTTCCGCGGGCCGGCGGCGCGCCGGGGCGCCGGGGCGCCGGGCGGGGATCAACCGCCGTGTGTGTCCGGGACCGCCAGCCGGTAACCCCCTCCTTCGGCGACCTCCACCAGGCCGGACGGCCCGAGCCGGTCCCGCAGGGAGGCGATGCCGTCGGGCAGCGAGTCGCGCAGCGCGGCACGGCGCGCCCGCAGGATCTCGTCGGCGACCTGGTCGGCGAGCAGGGTCTCGCCGGGCCGCCGGGCCAGGGCGGCCAGGATGTCGAACTCCTCGTCCGGCAGCTCGGTCGGGACGCCGTTGACCAGCACGGCCCGTTCCCTCAGGTCGATGCGCACGGGCCCGGCCAGGAGAAGGTCGCCGCCGGGCGGTTCCTCACCGCCCGGGGGCCCGGCGGGCCGCTGGCGGCGCATCACCGCCCGCATCCGGGCCAGCAACTCCGCGAGGTTGTAGGGCTTGACGAGGTAGTCGTCCGCTCCCAGATCGAGGCCCCGCACGCACGAGGCGTGGTCCCCGCGTCCGCTCGTCACCAGGATCGGGACCGGACTGGCCGCCCGTAATCTGCCGCACAGCGTGAAGCCGTCGCAGTCGGGGAGCCCGAGGTCGAGGATCACGGCATCCGGGCGGGTCCGCTCCAGAAGCGCGGCCGCCGCCTCGCCGGTGGCCGCGCACACCGCTTCGATCCCCTGCCGGGCCAGCCCGGCGCGGAGGGCCGCCGACACCCGTTCGTTGTCCTCAACCACCAGTAGTTTCACATCGTCCCCGCGGTTCCGGAATCCTGCGCCGGCACGGCGGGCCCCGCGGACGTTCCGCCGCGGGACCGGTGTATGTCACTGCGGCGGCTTGCCGGCAACGGCCGTCCGCGGCACGGAAGAAGGGGCGGACCGCAGTCTACGGCCGCCGCGTCCGCAAGCCGGCCCCGCCCCGCGGCCGCTCCGCTTCCTGCTCGTCGGTGCGGATGTAGTCGGGGTGGACCCTGGGCGGCCAGGAGCCGATGCTGAACATGCCCAGGGAGTACGCCTTCGCCGCGAGGGCCGTGCGGTTGGGCACCTTGAACTGCCGCAGCAGCATCCCGACGTGGTACTCGATGCCCTGCCGGCTGAGGAACAGCTTGGCCGCCAGGCGCACGGTGGGGTCACCCGCCGCCACGCCCTCCAGGACCTTCGCGCTGAGGGGCGCCAGCTTCCACTCCGCGCCGACGAGCGCCTCGTGGCCGTCGGCGGTCTCCTCCGGCGTGAACTGCACCACGATCATCCTGATCCGGCCCTCGCCGTCCTCCACCGGGAACGCGGTGAGCTTGCCGGAGACCACGGCCTCGTGGAAGCACAGGGCGACGGAATGGCTGACGAGGCGTACGGGCTCCCCCCGGACGAGCCGGCCGAACTGGCGGAGCACGGACTCCTGCACGCTCGGGTGCAGGAACTCCGTGATGTCACGGCCGCGGAGTTCGTCAAGCCTCCGGTCGCACCGGGAGGTCAGAGCGCTGTTGACGGACAGCAGACGCAAGGCCGGATCGAGAATCGCGAGACCGATTCCGGAGCGCTCGAAAAGCGAGAGGAACATATCGTGATGCTCCTCTCCCCGGCTTTTCGGACCGAGAAAAGACGACGCGATCTCACGGAATTCACTGAAGGGACGCATCGCGTTCTTCTGGGTGGCATTTCCTCTTTCTCTGGCGTACTGGGTCTGCTTTTCCACACCGACCTCCACGTCGACCATACAGGTCAGCCCCCCGCCTTTCGTTTTCCGCTTTCCGTATATCCAGGTCGACCGCGAGGCAGCCTAATGAAACGGAACGCCGGCACGCAATGCCGCCGGACGACGCCCGACGAAACTGTGGTCGCGGACGCGGAGGTTCGGAGAGTCCGGGGCCCGGCGCCCCGGGCGCCTCGCCGGGGCCGCCCCCGCACCGGAGGGACGGCCGCGCGACGGCCGCATATCCCCGGAAATATCATTCATATTCCCCGCCCGGCCGTGCGGCGATTCGGCACTACCGTCCAGTAACCCGGCTGGTGCACCGATCGGCCACCGAAGCGGAACACCCTCTCCGCGGGGATGAGCACCGGCCGCGACAGGGAGTCCGCCATCCGGAGCCCGCGGCCCCGGGTCCACAATCTGCCCGGAAAGGGAACGGACGCGGTGCGGATCCCCGGAGGATCCCGGGCGGATTTGGGGCAGATCCCGCGCGGGGCGGGTGACCGGGGCCACCGCGGATCCCCCGGCGCTCCCGCCCGCGCCGGCCGGGGCCCGGCGTCACAGCTGCTCGGTGAGCAGTCCCGAGGTGAAGGCCGCCCGGCCCGCCATCCCGCGCACCACCGGGATCAGCCCGGCCTTGCCGGTCACGCCCAGCCGCCGGTACAGCCTGGTCAGGATCTTCTCCACGGCCCGCGTCGTGACGCCCAGCACCTCCGCGGTGCCGCGGTTGGTGTGCCCGAGGGCCACCAGGGAGGCGACCCGGCGTTCGGTCTCGCTGAGCGGCCCGCCGCCCGCCGAGAACGTTCCGAGCGGCTTTCCACCCGGTGCGGACGGTACCGGCCCGGCCCAGCACCGCAGCAGCGGCTCGCCCACCGTCTCGGCGATCCGGTCGGCCTCGGCGAGGACGCCGGCGGAACCGGGGCGCCCGGCGGCGCGCAGGCGGTTTCCGTACGCCGTCAGCGACCGGCCCAGTTCCACATCGTTGGCGCTCTCCCGGAGGACCGCGACGGACTCGGCGAGCAGGGACAGCGCGTAACGGCCGTGGACCGCCGTGCCCCAGACGCGGAGGGTGCGCCCGAGCGCCGCCGGAGCACCGAAGGCCCGGGCCCGCTCGCAGGCGCGGGCGAGGACTTCCAGCGCGGCCCGCCTCTCGCCGAGGCGGAGCAGCAGGGACGCACACCACAGGTCCACCGGCAGCAGCGTCCAGTTGCGCCAGCCCGCCGTCTCGGCGCGGTCGGCGAGACTCCGCAGATCGGCGGCCAGAGCGGGCAGTTCGCTCTCCGGGGCCACCCCGGCCCGCAGCATGCGCAGGAGGAGACTGCGCAGCGGCATCCCGGCCCGGTCTCCCTCGGCCAGCAGGGCCCGCAGGCGCTCGGCCAGCCAGGGATCACCCGTCTCGACCGCCACGGAGGTCAGGCCGAACACGGTCAGCCAGTCGTTCTCCCCCAGCGGTCCGGGAGCAGCCGCGCAGGCCTCCCACGCGTCCGACCAGGCCTCGGCGAGGCGGCCGGTGCGCAGGGCGGTCAGCGCACGCCAGCCCAGCAGATGGGTCCGCAGCCGTTCGTCGCCGCGCTGCCGCGCCGTCTCCAGCGCCATGTCCAGCCAGCCGAGCGCGGGTTCAGCCGCCTCGGCCGCCGCCGCGCAGGCGATCAGCAGGGTGGTCGCGGCGTACGAGGAGGCGGCCGACGCCGGTTCGGACTCCAGCGTTCGCCGCACCCCGGCGGCGACCTCGGCGGCGGACAGCCGTGCGCCCAGGCCGCCGGCGAAGAGGAGGACCGACACCAGTTCGCGCCCGGCTGCGGTGCCGGTGCCGGGTTCCATGGTGCGCAGGCGCTCGACCGCAGCGGCCAGGGCCGCGGGGTCGGTGAGTCCGAACAGCCGGGTGCGGGCCTCCAACCGCAGTCCGGTGGCCGCGTCCTGCGGGTCCGTCACCCCGGAGGAAACCGCCGGCGCCGCGGCCGGTTTCCCGGCGGGCTCCTGGCCGGCGCCCTTGAGCAGCTCCGCGGCCCCCCGGGTCGAGAAGAACAGCGTGAGCGGCACACATGCCACGACCGCCGCGCGTTCGCGGACCGATCCCAGCAGCGGAAGAGCCTGGCCGACGTGGCGCAGCATGGCGGCGGTGTCGGTGTTCTGCTCCGCGTCGGCCAGGGCGGCGAGGAAGTCGCCGCGCTGCGGGCTGTCGGCCGGGAATTCGCGCAGGGCCCGGCGCAGAGAGCGGACCGCCAGGGCGTCGTCCCCACGGCGCCAGGCTTCGCAGGCGGTCTCGCGCAGCACCGTCGGGGCCCCGGTCCACTCGCCCGGTCCGATTTCCCGGAGATGCGGGACGGCCCGCCCGGCCGGAGCCCCGGTCTCGTGCAGCAGTTCGGCCGCGCGGCGGTGGAAGCGGGCGCGGTCGGCGGGGGAGAGGCAGTCCTCGGCGATCTCCCGTACGCAGTCCCACAGCACGGGCGGCGACCGGCGGTCGGCGGCCCAGCCGAGCCGGAGCAGGGTCTGTGCCGCGGTGGTCTCCTCGTCCGGGTCCAGCTGCGCGAGACGGCCGAGGAGGGGCGTCCCGGCCGCCTCGCCCAGAAGCGCGGCGCAGTGGGCGAACCGGCGGACGTATTCCGGATGGCCGGTCAGGGCCGCGGCCACGCGGGCCCGCAGTTTCCAGGGCGCCGGCCGGCCGCGGGCCAGGCCGAGCAGCCGGGCGGGGGCGAGGACGCGGGAGATGTCCAGGCGTTCGAGCAGGGACACCATCAGGGCCGGATTGCCGTCCGTCGCCCGGATCCACTCCCGGACCTGCTCGTCGGCGAGGACGATGCCGTGCGCCCCGGTCAGGGCGCGCGCCCCCGCCACGTCGAGCGGCCCGGCCCGCACCACGTGGTCCGCGGCCGCCAGGAAGTCCTGCACGCCCGGGAGTTCGACAGTCGGCTCCCCCTCGCACACCGCGACCGCCATGAGCAGCGGAACGGGTTCCGGATCGGCGAGCAGCCAGGCCAGCCAGGCCAGTGACGCCTCGTCGGCCCACTGCAGATCATCGACGACAAGCGCCACCGGACCGGCCGGTACGAGGTGGGAGAGCGCCGGGCCCCGGGGGCCGTATGAGGTCCGCGGAGAGAGCTGGAGGGGCAGAGCGAAGGGGAGTCCTTGTTCCAGGCGGCTGCCGCGGACCTGCCGCACCGCGAAACCGGCCTGCTCCGCCCGTTCCGCGATCGCCTCCAGGAGCGTCGAACGGCCCGCGCCCGGCGTGCCGGTGACCGCCAGGAGCACGACCCCGCCGTCCCGTACCCGGGCCACCGCCGCACGGACGGGATCGGGCTCATACGTCCGGTCACGAAGCGGCACGGGGGTCTCCGTTCACGGACGATGCCGAGCGGGTAGCCGCTCCCGCGGGACGGGGTGCCGGGTCCCGTGGCCGGGAATGTTCCCCGGCTCGCGGGCGTCCGGGCCGGCCCTCGCGGCCGCACCACCGGCGAACCGCCCGGATCCGGTCGGCTTCACCTCACAGCGATGCATAAGCTTGTCTTATCATAGCGATCATGAGCTCGAGCCGATCAGAGCACGTGCAGCCTGCATCTTCCTCGATCTCTCCGTCCGTCTCCCCCGCGGCCGCCACCCGCCGGACCCGTCTCCCGGACGCGAACTCCCCTGCCTGCCCGGTCCCCCTCGAACGCTCCGGCCCGCACTGCGTGCTGGTGCTCCTCTCCCCCGACCCCCCTCCCGTGGAGGCGATGTCACGCCATGTCCGTGACGTGTGCGGGCCGGAGACGAACGTGCGGCACACCGTCTGCCGACGCGAGGAAGCCGGCACGGAACACACCGTGCTGCGCCGCCTGCTCGGCATGTCCCACGACGCGCCGCTCTCGCCCCACCGGGCACGGCAGGCGGCCCTGACCTCGGTCGACGGGCTGCTGGCGCGGGGGCCGCTGATCCTCGCCGTCGGCGACGCACAGTGGTGCGACGAGGGCACGCTCCGCTGTGTCGACCATCTGGTGCGTGACGCGTCCGGGGGGCCGCTGACCGTCGTCCTCGGCCTCTCCCCCGGCCTGCTGTCCTCCGCCGCGGCCGCCTTCCACGAACTGGTCGCACGCGATTACTGTTCGGTCGTCGACACCACGGGCAGACAGCCGGCCGCCGGGCACCCCGGCGCCCCGGCCCCGCGCGAGCTCGACGTGCTCCGGGTCGCCCAGGCGGCCGCACTGCTGCGCAGTACCGATGTCGATCTCGTCAGCGCTCTGACGGGCTTCGCCCCGGGCGTGACCCGCCGGCTCCTGGAGTCCGTCCGCCTCCTCGGCCTGCTGCCGGGGCGGATACCGGCGCAGCACGTCCCGCCGCTGCCGGAGACCCTGCCCGGACACCGGGACGAGCGGATGCGCGTCCAGGCCGCCGAGCTCCTCAACGACGCGGCACGGCCGGCCGGACAGGTGGCCGACCTGCTGCTCGGGCAGTCCGCGCTGGACCGCCCCTGGATGGGCGCCGTTCTCCGAGAGGCGGCCGCGGCGGCGCGCCACGACCGCCCGGCGTCCGCGGTCTCCTACCTGAGCCGCCTCCACGAGGCCGATCCCGGGGACACCGCCGTCCGCGCGGACCTCGGCGCCGCACTGCTCGACATCGATCCGGCAGCCGCCCGCGAGCACCTGGAGGACGCGCTGTCCCGCACGGACGATCCCCTCGTCCGGGCCCGCGCCGCCGGCCCGTTCCGGCTCACCGCGCTGATGACGCACCGCCTCCCCGACACGCCCGCGGCACTCGGCTCGCTGCTGCGCGAGACGGGCCCCGGCCACCCCGGCGCCCCGCCGCCTCCCGCGGCCCGGCCGGTCCCGGCCGGCGAATCCCTCCTGGCCGCGGACGACCCGACCGGGCAACTGGTCGTTGCCGCACGGGCGCTGCGCACCGCGCTGAGGGGAACCGACCCCGGCACCGCGGTCGCCGACGCCCGTCAGGTCCTCCGCTCCGAGCGGCCGCGCGCCGCCTGGGCCAGGGTCGCCGCGGCCCGGGTTCTCGCACTGGCCGACGAGACCACGAACGCCCTCGACCACCTGCGCCGGGCCGCCGAGGGCAGCAGACGGCGCGAGGAGGGCTGGGCCGAGTGCCACGCCTCCTCGGCCCGGGCCCTGGTGCTCCTCGAATCCGGGCGGGCGTCCGAGGCAGCCGAAGCGGCGCTGGCCGCGTCCGGTCCCGCCGGGGGACGGCACGCGGCCGGACCGGCCCGCCTGGCCTCGGTCACCCTGGCCCTGGCCCTGGCGCACCGGGGCGAACCCGGCCGCGCCGAGGAGGTCCTGCGCCGGCTCGAAGGGAGCCGCCCGGAGGACTCCGTCTGGGAACACCACCACCATCTGATGGCCAGGGCCCTCGTCGAGCGCGGCCGTGGCCGGACCGAGCGGGCCCTGAGGCTGCTGGAGCGGTGCGGTGCGAGTCTGGCCGCCGCCGGCGTGGACAACCCGGTGTTCACCACCTGGTGGGTGCTCCGCACGGAGCTGTTCGCGGAATCGGGCCGGGCCGCCGAGGCCACGGCGCAGGCCGAACTCGGCCGGCACCTGGCCGAGCGGTGGCCGACGGCCCGCAGCACCGGGTTGAGCCTGCTGGCCCGGGGCATGGCGGCCCACGCCGCCGACCGCGTGGAACTGCTCGCCGAGAGCGTGCGCGTTCTCGCGGACAGCCCCGACCGGTACTCCCACGCACTCGCCGAACTCCACCTCGGAACAGCCCTGTTGCGGCAGGGTGACGACAGGGCCGCGCGCGTCCGCCTGCGCGCGGCCCGGGCCGCGGCCCTGCGGTACGGCCTGGGCACGGTGGCCGAGCGGGCGCGGGCCGCCCTCGACGCGGTCGGGGACCGGCCCGCGCGGTCCGTCCTCAGCGACGCCGAGCGTCCCGTGGCGGAGATGGCGGCGGCCGGAACGCCGAACCGGGCCATCGCCGACGCTCTCTGCCTGACCGTGCGCACCGTCGAGTACCACCTGACGAACGTGTACCGGAAACTCGGCGTGAACGGGCGGGCCGGCCTCGCGAAGCGGCTGCCACCGCCCGGGCCGTGCCCGCCCGAGCGGGTGCCCGGCGGCACGCGGTGAGCCCGTCGCCGTTCCACCGCGGACCGGCCGCCGCGCGGGGCCGGCTCCTGGAACGGGCGGCGCAGCTGGCCGTGCTGGAACGGGCCGTGCGCGAGGTCGCGGACGGCGGTTCGGCGACCGTCCTCGTGCACGGACGGCCGGGCACCGGACGCAGCGCCGTACTCGCCGAGGCCGCCGCCCTCGCCCGGCGGGCCGGACTGCGTGTCTTCGGCGCGCCCGCCCGCCCGGCCGGCTCGCGCGGGCCCGCGGCGGCGGGTGACGTCCCCGGCAGCCCTCTGGCAGTCCTGGCCGACGACGCCGGGGACCCGTCCCCGCCGGAGCAGGCGGCGTCTCTCCGGGACGGCGCGGAACGGCGGCCCCTGCTGCGCGTCGTCACCGGCACCGGCCCGGCGGTCCCCGGCGCGGACGCCCCCGCCCGGTACGCTCTCGCACTCCGCCCCCTGAGCGCCCACGCCGTGCGGACGCTGCTCGCCGAGGCGTACGGTCCGGACGCCGCCGAACCCCTCGTCGCCACCGCGGTCGCCGCGACGGGCGGCCTCCCCGCCGTCCTGTGCGCCACGCTCCGGCGCCTGCCCGCTCCGCCGCCCGACCCCGGCACGTTCGCCGCGCTCGCCGACCAGGTGGGCAGGCACCATCTGCGGAGCACTCTGGCCGGGGCCTCCCCGCGGGCGGTCGCGCTGGCCGGCGCGACCGCGGTGGCCGCAGGCGACTTCTCCTTCGACCAGGTGTGCGAACTGGCCGGCGTCCTCCCCCCGGACCGCACACGGGCCCGGGCGGATCTGGAGGCGACCGGGCTGCTCGGCGACGCGGCCGGCCACCCCCGGCTGTACGACCCGGTGGTGGCCGGCCGGGTCATCGGCCTCATGGACGACAACCGGCGCCGCGAACTCCACGAACGGGCCGCGCGGCTGGCGCTCCGCGACGGACTTCCGGAACCGGTCCTCGGCCGGCTCGCCGCGCGGACCCGGCTGACCGGACACTGGGTGCCGGGCGCCCTGTACGCGGCGGGCGCCCACGCCCGGCGGTCCGGCGACGACGCGACCGCGGTCGCCTACCTGGAGCGGGCGGCGGACCGCGGAGCGGCCGGCGGGCTGCGCACCGGCATACGGCTGGAGCTGGCGAAGGCACAGCTGTCCCTGCGCCCCGAGGCCGCCGACCGCGTGCTCCGCCAGATCCTGGCGCGGGCCACCGGGCCGCAGCGGTCCGCGGCCCGGCTGTTCGCCGCCGACCTGCTCACCCTGCGCGGCGGCGGGGACGATGTGGCGCGCCTCTGCGCGGCCGCCGCCGCGGAGACCGGGTCCGCGGCGGAGCGGCGCTCCCTGCTCGGGCTCGGGGAACTGGCCCTCGGCACCGGATCGGCCGGACCGGTGACATCGCCCGGCGGCCTGCGAAGTGACGGGCTGTCATGGGAAGGCGACGCGGCCGGGGCCTCGGCCGCCGCTTGGGGGCACTGCCTGACCGGGCGGGGGATCGACCGGGCCCGCCGGCTCGCCACGGCCGTGCTCACCCGGCCGGAGGACGGGCTGTTCGCCCCGCGGCTCGTCGCCGCGCGCGTACTCGCCGTCACCGAGGACGCGGCCCCGGCGCGCGAGGGGCTGCGGCGGATCGAGGCCGAGGCCCGGCGGCGGTCCGTGGGTCCGGCGGCCGGCCGGGCCCTGCTCGAACTGGCCGAACTCGCCCTCCGGACCGGGGCGCCGGACGAGGCCGCAGAGCGGCTGGCCGAGGCGGTCGCGGAGGTGCCGCGGCAGCACTGGCATCCGCATGTGCTGCCGAGGCTGGCCGCGCTGGAGGCCCTTGCCGCCCTCGAGTCCGGCCGGCCGGACCTCGCCGAGTCCGCCCTGGCCCGGGTCCCGCCCGACCGGCAGGGCCGCAGCCTGGGCCGGGCCTTCCTGCACTTCGCCCACCATGTCCTCGCTCTGCACTCCGGGCACACCGCCGACGAGACGGCCCACCTGGACGAGTGCGGCCGCATCCTGCCCGCCCTGGGCTGCGCGAACCCCGCCGTCCTGCCCTGGCGTCCGCTGCTGACCGCGGCACAGACCTCCGCGGGCCGGCGGGCCGCCGCCCGGCTGCCCGTCAGAACGCTGGCAGCCCTCCGGGCCTGGGGTGCGCCGGGCCCCATCGGCGCGGCCCACCTCTGGGCGGGCCTCACCGGCACGGGCCCGACGGCGCTCCTGCACCTGCGGACCGCGGCCGGTCTGCTGGCCGGCACGGCGCACCGGGACCTGCACGCGCAGGCGGTCGCGGAACTGGCCGCCGCCCTGCTCGACGCCGGCCGGCCGGCGGAAGCACGGCGCCTGCTGGACGAGGCCGCCGCTCTCGGCCGGGCCGCCGGTGCGCGTCCGGTCCCGCGCGCCGGGGAACTCCGGGCCCGGTTCGCCGGGTTGCCCCGGGCGAGCCGGGCACGGCTGAGCCCGGCCCGGCTCAGGGTCGCGCTGCTTGCCGCCCAAGGCCGTTCGAACAGGGCGATCGCCGAGGAACTCTCGGTCAGCCTCCGCACGGTGGAGCTCCATCTGACCCACGCCTACCGGGCCCTGGGCATCGGCGGGCGGGCCGATCTCGCGGTGATGCTGGGGCGCGCATAGCGGACCGGCGCCCGGGTGGCCTACGGGCGCGACGCCTCCCCCATCCCCACCAGCCCTTCGCGCAGGGCGACCGCCACGGCCTGGGTCCGGTTGGGACAGTTCAGCTTGGACAGCACGATCGCCACCGTGCGCTTGGCGGTGTGCTCGGACACCCCGAGGGCCTGCCCGATCTTCCGGTTGCTCAGCCCGTCGACGAGCAGCTCGAGCACCTGCCTCTCGCGCTCGGTGAGCAGCCCGGCCGCGGACCCGTTCCGCGGCACGGCGTCCCCGCCGCGGGGCCGGCACGGAAACGCCGGTGCCGGCGGCACTGCCGGTGCGGCCGGTGCCGCCGGTTCGGGCAGCAGCCGCTCCCCGCCGGCGAATCCGCGCAGCACGTCGTCCAGGACCTCTGTGGTGACGGTGTCCTGGTCCAGGACGGCGTCGCAGGGCGGGGGCCCGCCGGATGCGATCCGCCTGACCTCGGCACTCGGCAGCACCAGGGCCACCCGGACCCCGTTCCTGCGGACGGCCGCCGCCAGTTCGGCCGCCCACGCGTCCTCTCCGCGGCCGTAACCGTTCACGCACCACAGCACGAGCACATCGCAGGAGAGCACGAGCAGTTGGATGGCGTCCTCCGGCGACGCCGTCGTGAACTCCTCGGGCCTGAAGACAGCGGTCTGCTTCACCTGGTCCGCCTCGGCGAGCATGGCGGCCAGCCCGCCGCGTGCCACTCTGCCCCGTGCCACGACCGCGACTCTGACCGCTTCCGCCTTCTTCATCCGGCGCCCCCGTCCGTTCGTCGGCCCTTGGCCAACTGCCCCCTGTGCAGCCGCTCCTCGACGCGCTCCGGCGATTATGTCCCGGCGGGAGACCGTTGTCCGCCGCCCCTCGCGTTGCGATCGACCGACAGTCAGATCACCATTTCGATACGCATGGAACTTTGCGGGGTGACCTGCGGTAACTCCGACCTCGGCCGCCGCGCCGGCGCACGGGACCGGCCTCGCCGCCCCCGGCACGACCGGCCTCGTCCCGGTGAGGGGCCGCAGCGCCATGACGGTGCCGCGCGCCCCCGCGCTCACCGCGACGGTCGCCGTGACCTGGTGCGGGCCGGAGATCAGAGCATGATGAGCAGCCGCGTCCTCGGCTTGAGCTTCCGGTTCACCGAGCGGCTCTGCACGTACACCTCCAGCTTGGGATTGTTCCCCGCCTTCACGGAGACGGTCCCCTGGATGCCCGTGCCGAACAGCAGACTGCGCGCCGCCTCGCCCGTGTAGGCACGGTCGGTGTCCTTCTCCACCACGACGACTTCCTTGTTGGGCTGCACCAGCGCCCGGGCGCCCAACTGGTAGTAGCACGAGCCGCGTTCGTACGTCACGCCCGGATGGGAGTCGACGAAGGGCCGGATCTCCATCTCCTGGTCGACCTTCAGGAGCCGGTACCGGTCGGCCGGGATCGGTTCGAGCGTCGCCCGCACCTCGTCCACCGATATGTCCTGGCCGACGGCGAACAGGTTCTTCGTACCGCGCACGCCCTGCTCGCGGCCGCGGAGGAAGCTCGTGGCCGCGGCGCGCACGGTGCCGATCGCCTCCTCGACCCCCTCGTGGGAATCCGCGTCCCAGATGGCGATGTTGCCGGCCGGGAAGCCGTAGTTCTGGGCGGTGCGCTTGGCCAGGGAGTTGGGGACGAGGATCGCGGACGTCCAGTGGCCGGGCAGCGCGCCCATCTTCGCCGTGATCCGGTCGAGCCAGGGGCCGAGGATGGCCATGTCACCGTCGTGCCGCCGGTCGCCGCCGGAGGCGTTCTCCTCGCCGTCCGTCACCACGATCTGGAGGAAGCTGTGCTCGCCGTACTCCTCCCAGATGTGCCCCAGGTCGTCCAGGGACTTCAGTGACGCCTCGATCAGGGCCGTGGCGCCGTTGTTGACCTTGTACAGCCCCCGCATGGACGGCAGATGCTTCACGTCCATGTCCCAGACCAGGTTCTCCACCCGGTGGTCGAAGGAGTAGAGGCTGATCCGCGTCTCGTGCCCGAGACTGTCCGACTCGGCCTTCAGGCCCGCCACGAACTCGTCGACCACGCGGATGAGCTGACTCTGGTGCTGGTACATGGAACCCGAACAGTCCACGACCAGCGCGACGTGGTTCACCTTGTGCTGGATCTTCTTGGCGGACACGCTTCCGCTCCCCTCCGCTGCTCCCCGAGTAGTGCTTGAACTCTAGGAGCGGGCACTGACATCGGGGTTCGGCGCCCGATCACCTGCCCGACCGGTGCCGATCCCGCCTGGATGGCCGGATTGAGGGACCAGGGTGTCGTGCAGAAGCATGAGGGATGGTGACAGCCCTCACCAACTCGGCACATGTGCCTCATACTTGCGGCACGCGTGTGCTGCTGGCGCAGGGGGCGAGGGGTGGCGTTCGGGGTGGAGCGGGTCGTCGATCTGATCAAGTACTTCTGCTGCGACGCGGCGACCGCCCGCTGCGGGCCGTACGAGGCCGTGGTCCCGGACGAGCCGATCGGCCTCCGGGAGCTGCTGCCGGGGCATCTGTACCTGACGCGCGAGCTGTTCGACGCGGAGGCGAACCGGCAGGTCGACGTCTCGGTCTACCTGGGGTTGACGAAGCTGGGCGGTCTGCTGTGGGACCAGCAGGTGCGGGCACTGACCCGGCTGTCGGGGCTGGAGCACCCCTGTCTGCCGGTGCTGCTGGGCGGTGGCTATCTCGACGCCGTGACGGCCGAGGAGGCGGGGCTCAGGACGGAGTCGGGCGAGGGGACCGAGGCTGCGTTCATCGCCACCGTGGGGGCGGACAACCAGCTCTCCCCGGCGGACGGCGAGATGTTGCGCGGGGATCCGGCGGGGGCGCTGAGGCAGTTCGAGCTGCTGGCGGACGCGCTGGCGCACGTCCACGACCTGGGCCTGACGCACCGCCGGCTCTCCCCCGCCGCGCTGGACGTGGTCATCGGGTCCGACGGCGAATACCGGCTGCGGCTGGCCCGGTTCGAGCTGAGCTCCTTCGTGGCGGGGCTGCTGAGCGGCGCGTCCGCGGACTCCTCCGCGGCCGGGCAGCTGCGGGAGCTGGTGCTGGCGGAGGGTCCCGAGCCGTTGCCGTATCTGGCGCCGGAGCGGCTGGCGTACCTGCTGCCCCGGCCGGGCGAGCCGGACCACGTCGTTGAGAGCGCCAAGGGTGACGTGTACGGGCTGGCGGCGGTCGCCTGGGAGTGGTTCGTCGAGCCGCTGCCCCAGGAGCTGGTGCCGAAGCGCGTCCCCCGTGAGGCGGCGGAGGCGGTGGCCGAACGGGACCGGCTGGAGCGCCTGGGCGAGCATCTGCTGGACCGGCTGCAGCACGCCCGGCTGCCTTCCGCGCTGCGCGACCTGCTGCGGCGGATGCTGGACCCGCACCCGCGGAACCGGCCCACCGCGGACGAGGTCGCGGGCCACCTGAACGAGCACCACGAAGCGAACGTGATCGAGTTCGGCGGTGCGGTGAGCAGCCTGCCGCATCTGCTCGCCTTCATGCCGGAGCGGGGCGAGGAGACCCTGGGCAAGTGGAACTGGCTGGAGCACCCGGCGGACAGTGAGGCCGGCATCCGGGAGACGGCCGAACTGCTCCGCACCGATCTGCGCCGCGGCGAGGTGCTCTGGTCCCCGGACGGCGCCGACCCGTTCGTCAACGGCGGCTCCACGGAGAGCAAGCGCGAGGCCACCGTGGTGCTGGCGGGCGCCCGTGCCCTGTGGTTCTGCCAGTTGCTCCGGCCGCGGCAGGGTCTGAGTCTGGGGGCTCCGATGCCCGAGGTGCTGGTGGTGAAGTACGTGGCGCGGCTGGACGCGTACGGGGTGCAGAACAAGCTGGAGGATCTGCGGGCGGCCTCGCTGAAGCGGCCCATGCCGGAGATCAAGGCGCTGAGTTACCGCACCCCGGCACCGCGGCTCAACGCGCTGCGCCGGGACCGGCCGAGCTGGGAGGCGTTCACGGACGCCATCCGCCCGGCCGTCGCGAAGTCCACCGCGCAGCTGGACTACGAGCGCGCCATCAACTGGCTGCTGGAGTTCCAGGGCGTCGAACTGCGTGCCCGCCGCTACCCGTACGAGACGGTGGCCGACGCCCCGGGCGACGGCACGCTGGTGCGCTGGGACCAGCAGCGCGACCAGGATCGCGTCCACAGCCACGCCCTGCTCACCAAATACGCGGGCAACCCCGAACTGCGGCCCCCGTTCGGGGAGTTCTTCGGCCGGCTGGAGAACGAGGAGAGCGGCAGCGCCGACGTCGAGGTGTACGCCGGGGACCACGACCGCAAGGGTCGGAACGTACGGAGCGTGCAGGCACAGGTGGTGCGGGTCGAGGGCGGCGACCGGATCGTGCTGCAGCCCAAGCCGGGGCAGAAGAGGATCCCGCCGCGGGGCTGGATCCGGCCGGCCGACGACATCGGTTCGGAGACGGTGCTGCGCCGGCAGGCGGACGCGCGCTGGGAACTGTTCGCCCTCAAGTCGCTGGTCAGCCAGTTGCGCAGGCCGTTCTCACTGCCCACGCTGCCGCAGCGGTGGGCGGGCGCGGGCGAGGGCCTGCTGAAGGGCGGCCGGCAGGCGGTGCGGGACATCCTGGTGCACCAGCCGTTCTTCGCCCTGCAGGGGCCGCCCGGGACGGGCAAGACGACGGTCACCGCGCGCGCTGTCGCCGCCTATCTGGAGCAGGAGTCCACCCATCGCATCCTGGTCTCGGCCCAGTCCAACTTCACCCTGGACAACCTCGCGGCGCGCATCCTGAAGGACATCGGCGCACGGAACGACGAGGGGCCGACGGACGCGGACCCCGATGTCCCGATCGCGCTGCGGGTGGTGTCCCAGCGCGGCAACCCGGACGAGCGGGTCCGCCCCTGGCTCCGCAGCGAGCTGGTACTGCGCCGGGCCCGGCAGATGCGGCAGGGCATCGACGAGCAGCTGGCCGCCGGGGTGGACCCGGACGTGCGGCCGGTGCTCGAGCGGTGGCGCGGAATACTGGATCCCGGCGCCCGGGAACCGGTCCTGCCGGAGCTGGCGGACCGCCTGCAGCGCGGCGCGAACATTGTCTTCGCCACCTGCGCCACCGCCACGCCGCGCAATCTGGGGGCGACCGGTGGAGCGTCGTCGTTCGACTGGGTCATCGTCGAGGAGGCGGCCAAGGCATGGCCGACGGAGCTGGCCATCCCGCTGGTGAGAGGCACCCGCTGGACGCTGATCGGGGACCACTTCCAGTTGCCGGCGCACCGGCGGGACGAGGTGGTGCGGTTCCTCGACTCGTGCGTCAACGATCCCAGCACCGCGATCGCCGCCGCGGGCGCCGACCGCACGACGTACCTGAAGGCGTTCGACATGTTCGGCAGCCTCTTCCCGGAGCAGGAGACCGCGGGCGACGGCACCGGCACCGGCGCGGATGCCGCCGGCACGGACACGGGTGCGGACGCCGGCGTGGAACCGGTCACCTGGCGAAACCGGCCGACGGCGCGGCTGTCCACCCAGTTCCGGATGCGTGAGCCGATCGCGCAGGTGGTCAGCCGGGGGTTCTACCCGCGGCCGCCGCGCCCCGGGGAGCCCCCGCCCGAGGACGGCATGCCGCTGGGCGGGCTGGCCACCCACCACCCGGAGACCCCGGCACCGGTGGAGGCGCCGGGCTGGCTGCGCGGCCGTGCCCTGGTGTGGCTGGACACCGCGGGGCTGCCGAACTGCCAGGAGCAGCCGTACTGGAAGAACGAGGGCGAGGCGGACATCGTGCACCGCCTGGTGTCGGCCCTGCGCCCGGCCCCGGTTCCGGGCCGCGACGGTTTCAGTACCGAGCCGCTGGCGGTGCTCACCCCGTACCGGCGGCAGGCTGAGGTCCTGCACCGCTACGGCGACCTGTCGCGGTTCGTGCAGACCGTGCACGCCTTCCAGGGCCGGGAGGCGGACATCGTGGTGGTCTCACTGGTGCGGAACAAGCGGCGCGGCTCGGGCAGCGCGGCCGAGAGCTTCGGTCACCTGTCCCGCCGGGACCTGATCAACGTCCTGTTCTCCCGGGCCCGGCAACTGCTGGTGGTGGTCGGGGAGTACGCGCACTACGCGGGGTTCGAGAACGGCGGCGACACCTTCTGGCAGACGGTCTGCCAGGCGGTGGACCACTACGGTGCCGTGCTGAACGCCGCCGACGTCCTGTCCCTGGAGGCGAGGTGAGCGTCGCGGTCGTCTACGTGCCCTGCGAGACGGTGGAGCTGCAGGTCCGGCTCGGCTACGGCGGCGCGCTGTCGCCGATGGAACTGGTGCTGCTGGACGCGGTGCGCGCCGGGCTCACCGACGTGGGGCAGCTCACCGGGCATCTGCAGCTCGGCCGCAGGATCGTCCACGACCTGGTGTACGACCTGTGGCGGGCAGGGCTGCTGACGGTGGACCGCTCCCTGAACCGGATCGTCGTGCCGCCGGAGGTCGCCGACCGGCTGGACCGGGGTGCGCCGGTGCCCGGTGCGGAGTATGTGCGGGAGAAGCGGGAGCTGATGATCGACCAGGTCACCCGCCGGGTGCTGCCCGCCGGCGGTCCGCTGTCGCCGCCCGACCCCAGGTTCGCCCTGCCGCCGGGCGACGACCCGGTGGGCCTGGACAGGGTGCCGCAGTCCGCGGTGCTGCGGGCGCTCGACGAGTCGCTGAAGGCCGACGACCACCGGCCGCCGGCCGACAGGTCCCACCAGCCGGTGGACTCCGGGCGCCGGCGCAAGGTGCTGTCCTACCGGCTGCCGCCGCCCGGTCTGGAACGGCCGCGGACCCGCCGGTGGATCGAGCTGAAGGTGGAGCCGCGCTGGGACGAGCACGACCAGCAGCTGACGATGACCGTGGTGGACGACCGCGTGCCGGCCGAGCTGCGGGAGAGTGCCTCGGAACGGCTCACCCAGCTCGCCGCGGAGGCGCCCGGCGGCAAGCCGTTCACCGCGCTGCGCGATGTCGCGGTCGGCGCGCTGAGCGAACCGCCCTCCCCCGCGGGCGCGCTGGCACGCCTGGCGGACCGGGTGGAGACGGCGCGCGGGGTCCCGGCCGGGCAGCGCCGCGCCTGGCACCGCGAACTCGCCGACGGCGCACGGCAGTTGGAGGGCCTGCTGCAGGAGCGCACGGACCGCGAGATGCGGGTGCGACCGGTGACGGCCGACGAACACGAGCGGCTGGTGGGGGAGCTGATCGCCCAGGCCGACGCCCAGCTGGTGATCTGCAGTCCGCGGATCCACTACCAGACGCTGCGCCGGCACCTCCCGGCACTCGAGGACGCGGTGCGGCGCGACGTCCGCCTGGTGCTGCTGTGGGGGGCGGCCGACCGGGACCGGGACGAGGAATTCGACGAGCGGACCCGCAACGCCCTGGAGGACCTGCAGCGGCTGGGCGCGAAAGCCGGCGCGACCCAGGTGGTACTGCCGGTGACCAGCGCCCGGACGCACGCCAAGCTGGTGATCGCCGACCACACGGCGGCTCTGGTCACCAGCGCGGCTCCGCTGTCGGGCGCCGGGGGGCGGTCCTCCGTCGGGCTGCTGCTGGAACAGCCGGGCGACGACAGCCCGGTGATCACGGAGCTGCTGGACTGGGTACGGGCCTCGGTGCCGTCGTACGAGCACAGCCGGCTGGTCCGGGTCCGGGCCGCGGACTTCCGGACCGCGGACCCCGGGACGGCCGGGGCACCGGCGCCGGAACCGGCGCGCGGGCGCGGGCGCGGGGAGTTGCCGGAGCCGGCGGTGGAGGCGCCGGCCGAGGATCCGAGTGTCGAGACGTCGGCGCTGGAGCTGTGGGTCGGCGGCTGGTCCGCGTACCTGCGGCAGGCGCAGGCCCGGCTGGCGGCCCGCCGGCTGCCCGCCGCCCGTCTGGTCACGGACGCGACGCACCGCACCCTGTTCCGGGTCGCCCTGAGGCGGGCACGCCGCAGGCTGGTGATCGCGTCCGACGGTCTGGCCGCCGAGATCGTCGACACCGGGCTGGTGGGCGCCCTGCGCTCCCGGCTGGAGGAGGGCGTCGAGGTGACCCTGGTTCTGCCGGACGCCGGCCACCCGGTGGGCGACCGCCGTCAGTACGGCGAGGCCCGGCAGCGGCTGCAGGACCTGCTGGCCCGCTTCCCCGGCGGACTGCGCCTGGTGGAGGGCGGCAACCGGGCGGCGCTGCTGGTCTGGGACGACGAGGCCGTCGTCGGCAGCTTCAACTACCTGGCGTTCGACGGCCGTTACGGACGCCACCGGCTGGCCTCGGAGCTGAGCGTCCGGGTCAGCGGCGCCGCCGCCGCGGACTCGGTGGCCCGGGCGGCGGGCGCCACCGGGACGCCCGCCGCGCCGGAGGCGGCCGCGGGGACCGGGCCGGAGACCGGGCCCGGCTCCGCCGCGGCCCCGACGCCGGCCGGCGTCGCCCACGCCCCGGCCCAGCGGCTGCTCCGGGCCTACGCGGAGCAGGGCGCCGCCGACCCGCGGCTGGTGGCCAAGGTGCTGGGCGACGCGGAGGATCCCTGGCAGCTGCTGGAGCTGCTCGGCGGGTCGGGCCCCGAGGACCTGGTCGCGGTGGTCGCCGCCCGCTGCCTGGCCGACCACCGGGGCGGCGGCCCCGACGGCGGGCAGGACGCCCGGGCGGGGCGCTGGCAGCGGTGGCTCGTGCGGCACTGCTGGAACACCGGGCGGTTCGTGGAGGCCGCGGTGCTCCGCCTCGGCCTGCCCGAGGCCGGTTTCCGGCCCCGGGCCCGTACGGCGGTGCTGGGCGCGGCCCGCTCCGCGCACCGTCCGGCAGCGGTGGCCGCGGTCCTGGAGGAACTGGTCCTTGAGGAACTCGTCCTCCCGGAAGGGCTCTGCGCCGCGGAGCGGGTGGTGGCGGCGCTCGGAGCGTGCTCCCTGCTGCTGCTCACGGGTGACGCCTCCGGCCAGGAGGCGCTGGAGGTCGTACGGCCCCGGCTTGCCGCACCGTGGTCGGAGTTCGCGGACCGGGTCGGCGCCTACTGGCGGGCCGCGTACCTGCCGATGCCGCTGGAACTGATCCGGGTGAGCCTGGACGGCTCGCGGCGGGAGCACGAACGGGCCGGGCTCTGGGAGGAGCTGGAACACCGGCTGGCGCACGCCCGGGCCATGACCTTCGCCAGCCCGGTCAGCACCCGCACCCACCATGCCCTGTTCAACACCCCGTCCGGGGCCTTCGCCGAGCTGGGCCGGATCGTCACCGGCCGCGGCGACGGCGAGCTCCGGGAGTGGCGCGAGGGGCCGGGGGCCCATCCCGCCGAGCAACTGGTGCTGGCGGCCGGGCGGGGCGCCTCCCAGCACGGGACCCCGATGTTCGGCGGCCACCTCAAGCGCTACCTGCAGCGGCTGAACCCGGTGGTGACCGCGGTGGACGACCTCCTCGGCACGGCGGGATCGGCCGCCGCGACGGGGGCGGCCCCGCCCGGAGCCGAGGAGCTGGGCACCTGGCTGGCCGGGCACTGGGCCGGACTCACCGGCGCGGCGGCCGCACTGGACGGGCCGGAGGGCGTGCTGGCCCGGCGCTTCCTCGCCGACCTCGAACCGCTCGCCCGCTGGAGGGCCTCATGACCGTACCCGCGGACTCCGCCGGCCCCGCCGAGCCCGCCGGCCCTGCCGAGCCCGCCGAGCCCGACGACCAGGCCGGGCCGCTGCTCGACACGGTGCTGCGGAACTGGGCGGGCCGCAGCCGGCACCCCGCACTCGCCGTCGCCCTGGCCGGCGGCCGGACGCTCGCCCCCGGCGAGGCGGCCGCCCTGGTACTGCGGGGCCTGGCCGAACCGATGACGGAGGCGCAGGGACTGCACCGCCTGGTCGACGACGGCGAGTTCACCGTCACCGCCGACCTCCTGGATGACACCGCCGGCTCCCCCGCCGGCCCGGCCGGCACCGCCCTGCCGCGGAACGTACGCGCCGGCCTCGACGCCCGGCTCGACGCCGCCCAGCAGGAGGCCCTCGCCACCGTACGGTCCCGGGTCACCCTGCTGCGCCGGCGCGCCTCCCGCAGCTCGGCCGGCCTCCCGGCGGACCTGGCAGGGCGGGCCGAGGAGGCCGCGGTGCGCCGGCGCGCCGAGGCGACGGCCCTGCTCGACGAGGCCGAGGCCGCCGTACACCGCGCCGAGCAGCGGCACCAGCAGGCGCTGCGCGAGAAACTCAACGCCGCGGAGTTGTCCGAGGCCCACGCCAGGGCGGTCGAGGCCTGCCTGGACGCCAACGAGTTCGAGGCGGCCCGCAGGCTGCTGGCGGCGGACGACATCGACACGAACGGCAGCAGCCCCGCCTGGGTGCCCCGCCCGCCCCGCTGGGACCCCGCACTCGGCCGCGGCCTCCGGGAGATCCTCAGCCACTACCCGCCCGAGTCCGTGCCGCCGCGACACGACTATCTGACCCGCTACGTCCGGCTCGGCGAGTCCGACATCCCGCTGCTGCAGTCGCTGCGCGTCCTCGCCGCGGGCCGCCACGAGACCTCCGTCGCCGACTTCGCCTCCTGCCTGAGCGCGGTCCTCGGCGAGGACGTGCGCAAACCCGTGATCTTCCGGGACAACGGCTACCACACCCTGCTGACCGGGCTGGACGACGCCCGGCTGCCGCACCTGCCGATCACCGACCCGGCCGGGGTCGGCCTGTGGGTCTCCGCCACCGACGCGCCGCCGCCCGGCGAACTGCCGCGGCCACTGGTCTGGTTCGTGCCCACAGCCGGCCCGGCACCGGCCACGCCGGCCGGTGTCGCGGCGCTGACCGCCGTGGAGCTGCTGCGGGTCCTCACCCCGCCGCCGGCCGGTCTGCTGTCCGCGCCCGCCCACCGGCGGATCAACCTGCTGCGCCTGCTGGTCCCCCGGCTGGGCCCGTGCGCCCTGGCGTTCCCCGGCGCGGGCATCGCCCTCAACGGCGGCACCCCGCGCGAGGCGCTGGCCTGGCTCCTCGACCTGCACGCCGTGGTCCCCGACGCGGCCCTCGTGCACGCCCTGGACTATGAGTCCGAGGGCCATCCGCTGGTCATGCGGATGCTGCTGGACGAGGTGCTGCCGCAGCGGTCCGCCGACGGCCGGCTCGGCCACACCGGACTGGCCCTGGTCCGTACCTCCGCGTTCCGGGCCCGGGTGCGCTCCGAGGTGACCGGCACGCTCCCCGCGGAGGAACGGGCCGCGCTGGGCCTGGCCCACGCCCTGCACCCGGAGGAGCCGTTCCGGGCCGCCGACATCCTGACCGATCTTCCGCTGGCCGGCCTGCCCGACGACTTCCCCCGGCGCTCCGGGCAGCTCTTCGACGCCGAGGAGGTCCTGGAACGGCTGTGCGGGCAGGGTCTCCTGCGGCGCGCGGCGCTCCCCGACGGTACCGGCGGCTACCGCACCCTGCGGGCCGGCCTGGGCGCCCTGCTCTCCGAGGGCGCGAGCGAGCAGGCCGCCGCGGCCGTGGAGGTCCTGGTGCAGCGCCTGGAGGAGGCCAGGGCCTTCACCCATGCCGCGCGCACCGAGAAGGCGGTACGGCACCACGCGCACCAGGCCGACAACGACCTGGCGCTCATCCACGCGCGTCTCGACGAGCTCGGCACCAGACTCTCCGGCGCCGAGGCGGCCGAGTTGAAGCGGGTCATCGGCATGCTGCCCCGGCTCGGCGGGGAGCAGATCCGCACCGCGGTCTCCGGCCATCAGGAGCCGCCGGCCGTGCACGACCTGGGCGAACTGCTGCTCAGGGTCACCCGGGACGTCGAGTTCAACGAGGGTGTACGGATGACCTTCCACAGCGAGGCGGCCGACGGGCCGGCCGGCGGGGCGCCGGTGCTGGCCGTACGCGTCGCCCTGGAGACCGCGTTCGAGAACCTGATCCGCAACGCGGCCCAGGCGGTGCGTTCCGTGCGGGGGGCCGGATCCGCGGAAGCGGTCCGCGGCGGCCCGGACGTCGTGGTCCGGCTCCGGCGGGTGGTTCCAGGTGGACATCGAGGACTCAGGGCCCGGACTCACGCAGGAGGAGCGGGAGTTGCTGCGCACCGGCGAGCACCTGTCCCGGCACGGCACCGGGGGCACCGGGCTGTCGGCCGCGCGGGGGCTGGTACGCGAGGCCGGCGGGCGGCTCGACATCCTGGACGGCTCCCCGCTCGGCGGCGCCCATCTGCGGGTCCGGCTGCCCGTCGCGCACTGACGGCGGCCGCCCGGCCCCCGCCCTCAGCCCGGGTACTGCTGGAGGAAGGCGCGCATCTGGTCTTCCGCCTCCGCCACCGTCCCGTTCCGGAGGGTCCCGCGCACCCGGTCGGCAGCCTGGCGGCAGCGCTGCAGTGCCGTGTTCCGTCCGCTGCCCCCGGCGTCCAGTCTCTCGTCGGCGCGCAGAGCCGCCCACTCCAGCCAGGTCTCGGCCCGCCTTCTGCGGTGCCTCGGGTCCTGGGACACCAGGGCCTCGGCGGCCGTCCTGATGACCGTCAGGTCGACCTGGGGTGTGCCCTTGTGGATGATGCCGACCAGGCGGTACCGGGCCCGCTGCACCAGGGTGCTGTCGTAGAGGTCGCCCGACGGCGGTGCCATGGTCATCAGCGAGGCCGGCACCTCGGTGTGGCGGGCCAGCCACTCCACGACCTCCAGGCCCTGCCGGTCGCCCAGCCCCGGAGTCAGATGCAGGTCCACCAGTGCCCCGGCGAGCTGCTTCACCTCGGCCTCCCGGTCGCGCCGCAGCCGCCACCACTCGTCCAGCGAACGGACGGTGAGACAGGAGAACCCGAAGGTCTCGAGCGCGGACTCGATCAGGCCGGCCATCTGGTCCTCCACCACCAGAATGCGCCGCCGCTCACCGGCCCGCAGCCGCTCCCGGACCGGGGCGCAGAGGCGGTCACCGGGGAAGAGGTCCAGGAACCCTTCCAGGCCGTCGAGTTGGCGCAGGACCTCCGGGTCCGTGTCGCCGAGCACCTCCAGCAGCCGGTCGCGGCACGCGAACACCGCGCTCCAGCGGCCGGATTCGACCTGCGGGTGGCAGACGCGCGGGTCGCCGTACCACAGGCCGATCAGCCGGGCGAGTTCCGCCGGGTCCGGCGGCCCGGCCGGATCGCGCAGCTTCCCCACGTCCGAGACGAACTCCTCGGCGTCCACCCGGACCGACTGCCGGTCAAGGGTGTACGGGCGTCCCTTGGCCCGCTTGGGCACCGGCAGTCCGGTCCGCCGCAGGCTGCTGACGTGCTGCGCCAGCGCCAACTCGGAGGCGATCGCGGGGCGCCCGGCGCCGTCCCGGACCCACGCCATCACGTCCTGCTCCCGCGCGCCGTGCCGCGACCGCAGCGCCAGGACCACCAGCACCGCACCGGCGAGCCCGGTGGGCGGCTCCAGCGGTGTCCCGTCCCGCTCGACGCCGAGATCGCCCAGGACCCGGATGCGCCACTGCTCCCCCATGTCTGTCATGGGCCAATTGTGCAGCGGTCAACCGCCGCGTGTGGGGCGTACGTTGAGGTCCCCTTGAGCCCGCGCCCGCGGCCGGTGGAGGAGGGCCGCGGAAGCTCAACGGACGAAGCGGGCAAAGACCGGTTGCGCCCGGGATCCTCATCCCAACGGGGCGCAGCAGGCGCCTCCTCCCGGAAGGCAACCGTCATGCATGACATCCGGCTCACCCGCGACGAGCAGACCGTTCCCGGCACCGTGCTCGTCATCACGCCCATGGGCAGGAAGACCCTCCGCAACGACGACGAGTTCGACTTCGACTGGCACTTCCAGGACGTCATCAGCCCGGTCGTCACGGAGGCCGGCATGACGCCGGTCCGCGCCGACAGCGTCTACGGCCCGGCCAACGTGCTGGACGTGGTGTGGCGCGGCATCCAGCAGGCCGAGGTCTGCATCGTCGACTTCTCCTGCCGGACGCCCAACGTGGCCATGGAGTACATGGCCGCCAAGCTGATCGGCAAGCGCATGATCTACCTCGCGCAACACGCGGACGACATCCCCAGCGACGTCCGCGGGCTGCGCCACATCCCGTACACCCCGCTGTACGCGGACATGGCGCGGATGCGGGCGGAGCTGCGGCAGCAGCTGGAGGCGGTGCGCCTGGAGCCCGCCCAGGAGATGGCGCTGATACCGCTGGCGACCGGCGGGGTCACCCCGGCCCGCGCCCAGGTCGTCAGCGTCTCCGCGGACTTCGCGGTGGTACGGGCCGCCGACGGCACCCTGGGGGTGCTCAGCGGAGAGGATCTCGACTGGTCGCGGATCGTCACCGACATGACCCGGTTCTGCGCGGTGGGCGAGTGGCTGGACGGCGCCTTCGAGATGCTCCCGGCGGGCGGCACCAAATACACGCTGCTCAGCGGCCAGCAGAACCCGTGGCGCCGGCTGGAGGCCACCCACCCGGTGGGGCACACCTTCACCGGCACGGTGCACAGCGTGCGGCAGGCGGGGGCGTTCGTCCGGGTCTCCGGGCCCGTCAACGGCCTGGTGCCGCGCAGCTCGCTGCCACCCGGGACGGAGCTCACTCCGGGCAGCCGGGTGGAGGTGACGGTGCTGTCGGTGGAGAGCCGCCGGCGCCGGGTCACCCTGGCCCTGGCGCAGGGACGGGGTCGGCCCGCGGCCCCCTTTCCGTCCGCCGGTACGGCGCCGGCCGGGGCGGCGTCGCCCGGGGTGGCGTCGCCCGGGGTGGCGCTGCACGAGCGGCTGGAGGGCGAAGTGGTGAAGATCGTTCCGGAGGGCCGGGGCGGCTATGTGCTGCTGCGGGTTCCCGGCCGGGACCGCCCGGTGTTCCTGCACTGCTCGGCAATGAGCGGGCAGCTGCGGCACGACCTCAACCACGGTGGAATCGAGCTCGGCGAAATCCTCGACCTCGAGGTGAGCAGCATCGACCTCCGCCAGAACAAGGTCTGCGTCCGGGACATCGAGCCCGGGGACGAGGCCGAGGACGAAACCGGGGTCGCGCCCGGCGAGGCCGAGGACGGGCCGCGGGAGGACCTCCCCCGGGCCGCCTGACGTCCTTCCCTCCCCGGGGCGCCGTGACATCACGGCACCCCGGGGTCGCCCGGCCACAGGGCCTGGTGCCGTCCCGGCGACGTCGATCCGGCCAGGGCGTCCATGCCGTCAACCGCTCGCGCCCTGCCCGCCCGCAGGCCGCGCCCCATCACGGCCACCGTGAAGCGGGGAGCCGGAAGGCGGGAACCGGGAACCGGGAACCGGAAGGGTCAGCGCTGCAGGGTGAGGAGACCCGGCCGCCACGGCAGACGGTTGTATTCGCCGCCCGCGTTGGGGTCCTTGCCCTGGTAGAGGAGTTGCAGATTGCAGGGGTCGACGGTCATGGTCTGGTCGGGGTTGTTACGGACCAGGTCGCCGTGGCTGATGTCGTTGGTCCAGGTGGCGCCGCTGTTGGCCCTGCCCGCGAAGGGGTTGCTCTCGCTCGCGGCCTGCGGGGTCCACGAGCCGTTCAGGCTGTTGGACGTGAAGGAGCGGAAGTAGCGCCCGTTCGCCCCCATCGCCTCGACGATCATGAGGTACTGGTTCTGGCCCTGCACCTTGTAGACCTGTACGCCCTCGAACAGGTTGGCCTTGGTGTCGCTCATGATCGTCGTGTACGACGAGCCGAAGTTGCCGGGGAAGTTCCCGATCGGCATGCTCGCCCGGTAGATCCTGCCGTTGTCACCGGCGAAGAACAGGTACATGTTCCGGTCGTCGGCGATCAGGGTCTGGTCGATCGGGCCGGTGTCGGAGCCGGAGATGCTCCCGGTGAACAGCGGCTGCGGAGCGGACCAGCCGTTGGGGTTGGTGGGGTCGCTCGACGTGCGGTAGATGAACGGCCACTGACCCCACTGGTACGCCAGCACCCAGATGTTCTTGGGTGCGAAGTAGAACAGCGTGGGCGCCACCGTGCCCTGGTTCATCCCGTTCTGGCCGGTCCACGCCATGTCGGACCAGTTCGTGAAGGGGGTGAACATCATCGAGCCGTACGCCGATCCCGAGTAGTTCGACCCGTAGACCAGGTACTTGCCGTTGTGTTTCACGGCGGTGAAGTCCTTCAGCGAGGCCCATCCGTGCGCGGGCTGCGCCAGCGCGCCCGACGACGACCACCGGTACGCCGACGGGAGAGCACACGTGGCGCCGCTGGCGGTCGCCCGGGCCGGGGGCGCGACGAGCGTCGCCACCAACGCGAATAAGCCCGCGACCACGGCGGCCAGCGCCACGGACGGATGCCTGAGGCGGAAACTTCCTCTGTGCATGGGGGGTTCCTCATCTTTGAGCGGTCGGCTCCGGCGCACCTCGCCAGAGGTGCCCGGACGGTCGGTGCAGGGCGGTGTGCGCGGTCTGTTCGAGCACCACGGCAGGCCGCTGGTGACTTCCCGGCCTTGCGCGGCCTCCGGAAAGGCGGCGCGACCTCCGGAAAGACGGGTGGGGCCCGGGGCCCTGGGGCCGCATGGGGCCCGCGGTCGGCACGCCCGGCGCGTGGTGGAGGGTCGCGGCCGGGGCGTGGGGGGTGTTCCGGCGCGGATCGCGGATGGCTTCGATGTCCGCCAGTCGTCCGCCGGCCCTGCCGGATCACCCGTTCGCGTACCCCCGGGCGGTGACGCGGGCCGGTGCCCGGGCGGGCGCGGCCGCGGCGCGGGAGGGCCCCGTCAGCGGGCGGACCACGCGGGCAGCGAGGCCGGCGGTGGCCGTCGGCGCGCGACGACGGGGAAGATTGATCAGCCCATGACATGACGTAGGGGCATGACGTACCCATGCGGCAGGCTCCTTGGGGTTCGGCGTTCGAGGGGGACCCGGAGATGCGCTGCTGTGCGATGGAGCGACTTCGATTGTTCGGCATACCGAACAAGGGTCGAAGTATCGAGCAACCTGAATGATAGGGAACCGTTGAACGACGTCAACACCCCTCGCACGCGGCCCCACCGACGAGGGACCTTCTCGTCCGAGTCATCCGAGTCATCCGAGTCATCGGAGTCATGGGAGTCATGGGAGTCATGGGTACTGCCGGATCCGGCGCGGCCGGGCCCGCCCGCGCTCGCGCACACGCCTCCCGTACCTGACGCCCATTCGCCATACGCCGCCGTCCCGCGCGCTCCAGGACGAGGTCCGCACGGCCCCCGAGGCGCCGGCAGACCGGGGGCACCCCGGAGAGTGCGAGCACGCCGTCACCGCGCCGCGGCCCGGGACACGCCACGTGGTGCCCCCGCGGCGCAAGCCCTCATCCACACCCGGCGCCTGCCCGGCGCGCGCGTCTTCGGCGCGTATCCGCGCACGCGGTTCACGGCCGGCGTCTGACCGGCGGCTCCTCGAACTGCCCGGCGGAGGAGGTCTTCCCGGCGGAAGCAGCCGCGGAGGTGCCTGGAGCCCCCGGGCCGCCGGGAGCCCGCGGCCGGTCCCCGATCACCGGGCCCGCGGCCCGGCGGGAGACGGCCGTGACAGTTCCGCTGCGCGGAGGAGCGCCGGCGGTCGGGGGCCGCCGCATCTCGGCTCCAGCCGCCTACGCGACGCCCGTCATGCTCGCGAACACCACGACGTTGTGGGTGTAGTAGTGCCGGTCCGCGTCGAACTCACCTCCGCAGGTGACCAGCCTCAGCCCCGCGTGGTCGAGGTTCTTGTAGACCTCCAGCGTGGGGAATTCCTTCTTCGGATACTCCTCGACGCGGTCCACGGTGAAGGTGGCCGTCTTCCCGTCCTGGCGCTTCACCTCGACCGTGTCGCCGGCCTTCAGCGTCTTCAGGTCCTTGAACACCGCGTCCTCGCCGTTCCAGGTCACGTGCCCGGCGATCACCGCGGGCCCCTCGGAGCCGGGAGTGGGCCCCGGCTCGTACCAACCCGCCAGGTCCGGGTTCTTGGGGGTGGTCATCGCCCCGTCCTTGTTCTGCCCCAGGGTTTCCAGGGCGCTGGAGACACCGAGGGAGGGGATGCTGACCTGCTGCGGCACCGACCGGTCCAGAGCAGCGGCCGCCTGGCCCGCGCCCGAGCCCGCGCCCGGCGCCTCGCCGCCGGCTGCCCCGCCCGTCGCGCTCTGCGCCGGGGGCGGCTGCGAGGCCGATGTGCCCTGCCCCCCGCAGGCGGTGAGCACCAGCAGGGCCGCGGTGGCGGCGATCAGGGCAGCGGGGACGCGCCGCCCCCCGGCCCGTACGCTCTCTGCCGAGCGGTTCACGCGGCACCCCCGGTCTCCGTCGCCGGGACACCGGACGCCTTCCGCCGGCGAACGGCGAACAGCATCCCGGCCACCGCCGCCGAGGCGGCACCGGTGGCGCCGATCACGTAGGGGGACGTGGCCGGCCGCTCCGCCCCGCCGCCGGTCTCGATCCCGCCGACCGGGACGGACCCGACCGACGCGCCCTTGACCTCGCCGCAGTTGGTGGGCGCGGTCGCCTCCTGGGGCAGCTTCGGGTCCAGTTCACTCTTGCCGGCGCCGTCGAAGTCGTACTCGCCGTTGCCGTTGGGATCGATGCCGTGCTGGACGATGTGCAGGTCCTTGATCTTCTCGACCACGTCCTGCCCGACCTCGATGGTCCGCTTGTAGGAGACCTTGCCGTTGGCGTCGGCCACCGGCATCCGGTCCACCGCGAGCCCGCTGGTCGCCGCGTCGGTGTCCCCGGAGACGGTCAGCGCGATGTTGATGTCGCCGTAGTGGACGGTGGCTTCGGTGTTGTCGAGGATCCCGTCCTTGTTGGTGTCGGCGCTGTCGTCCGGGCAGACGAAGTCGCGCCCTTCGGTCGAGCCGTGCAGGTGCTGCGCCGAGGGCTGCCCCGGCACCATGCCCTCGGACTTGATCCACACCGTCATCTCGTTGCCGCGCAGGCTCACCATGGCCGTGCCCCGGGAGCCGGAGTCGTTCAACTGCTCCAGGTCGAGATGGAAGGCGGGAGTCTCCGACTCGGCGAACACCGGGGAGGAGGCGCCAGCGGTGAGCAGGGCGGCGGTGGGCAGAGCGGCCAGTACGGTGAGACGGCGGGTTCGCTTGGGCATCACATGCGTTCCTTGTCCGTGGGGATCTCGTTGCGAGAGCTCGCAATTACCCTTAGAACGCGGCGTGGTTTGCGGGTGTTCAAACGGGCCGGAGAGACGCACGCGGCCAGGGCTGATGCCCCCGCGCGGAAGGCCGCACAAGCCGAGGGCGGGCCACTGAGGCGGGTTCCGGGAGGCGGTTTCGTCCCTGGGCAGGAGGTCTCCGGGAGTGGTCGGCGCCCGGGGCAGGCCGGGGCGGCGCGGGTACGCCGGGCGGCGCGACACGCCCCGCGGCCGGGTGTGTTCTCACCAGCAGCGCGGGGAGCCCCGTCGGGGGCAGGGTGACCCCATGGGTCCCCTGCCCCGACGGGGCTCGGCCGGCCGGGCGGCGGGGTGCCGGCGCCCGGCAGCGGCCGGTGCCGTGTGCGGCGCTCTCCGGCTCAGCCGAAGTTCACGTCACTGCACCACATGTAGGCCTGGTCGAGGTGCGAGGCCTGCCAGATCACGAACAGGATGTGATGTCCGCTGTAGCCGGACGTGTTGACGTTGAAGCTGATGTCCTGCGCCGGGGCGTAGCGGCCGGTCTGCGTGATGAAGTCGAGGTTGCCCCAGCCCAGGGTCTGGGTCTGGGGGTTGAAGCCCTGCTTGCTCACGTAGACCTTGAAGTAGTCGGCACCGTGGGACGCCTGGTCGTGCAGCTGGACCGTGAAGTTGTTGCTGATGTTGGTCGTCTTCCACTGCCCGGGCTTGTTCAGGCTGGCGTTCCTCGAGAGGTTGTTGCTGCAGAGCGTCCCGTCGGGGGTCCGCGCCTGGAACTGGCCACCGAGGCCGTCGCGGAGCGCGCTCATCCAGTTCCACATGGTGTCGGGATTGGCCTGGAACGCCTGATAACACATGGGGTCTTCGGTCTGCATGGCCGGGCTCGTGTGGTTGCTGCCCCACGTCTGCCAGCACTGGTACGCGCGGGAGGCGGGGTTGACGATGCTGCCGTGAGCCTGGGCGGGGGCCGACCAGGCCAGGGCGCCGACAGCCACGGCGAACAGCATGATGAGCGCCTGGAGAGGCCGGCGGAGGGCCGACCGGGAACGCCCGGTTGATGGGTTCTTGCGCATGTGGGGGAACTCCTTCTAGTCGCCAAGCACCATGGGAGCGCTCCCAACAGTAAGACTTCTGAGTGAAATGTCAATGAAACAAACGAAGTTGCTCACAGGGGTGGGCGGCGAACCGGGAATCCGCCGAGGGCCGGGAGTCCGAACCGTCCCCGGAACCGGAAGGCGAAGTGCCGCCCGGACCGGCGTGCGGGGCCGAGGGGCCTGGGCCGAACGAGTTCCGGCGCCGCCGGGCCGACGCCCTGGCCGAGCTCCGATACGTGGGCGTTGGCCTTGGGCGTCAACGGCGGGCGCTGGGCGCCGTGCGCCCCGGCATCGGCTACCACCCGCGGCATGCCCGGCGAGCCCGGCGCGACGTCGTCGGCCGGCTCGCCGAGTGTCCGCCCATGACGGAGTGATCCGGCCGGCGACCGCACAGGTACCGGACCACGGGCCGGTTCGGCCTCCGTCCCGGACCCGGGCAGGGTCGGGCGCCCGTCCCGACCCTGTGCCGCACCACCGCTTGCAGAGACAAAGGGGCGTCAGGACGCGCCGAGAACCGACCGCGGCGACACAACCTGGTCGATCAGCCCGTACTCCTTCGCCTCCTGGGAAGTGAAGAACTTGTCCCTCTCGATATCGTTGGAGACCTGCTCCAGAGTTTGCCCGGTGTGTTCCGCCAGGACTCTTTCCATGACCAGACGCAGCCGTTCGACCTCGGCGGCCTGGATCTCAAGGTCGGATATCTGACCCTGACTTCCCTCGTGGGACGGCTGCTGAATGAGTATCCGGGCGCCCGGCAGCGCCATCCGCTTCCCCGGCGTGCCCGCAGCGAGAATCACCGCGGCGGCAGAAGTCGCCTGCCCCAGGCAGACGGTCTGTATGTCCGGCTTGACGAACTGCATGGTGTCGTAGATGGCGGTGAACGCCGTGAAGGAGCCTCCAGGCGAATTGATGTAGAGGGAGATATCCCGGTCCGGATCCATGGCCTCCAGGCAGAGCAGCTGCGCCATGATGTCGTTGGCCGACGTGTCGTCGATCTGGTGTCCGAGGAAAACCACCCGTTCACTGAAGAGCTTGCCGTAGGGGTCCAGTTCCCTGGTTCCCTGCGCGGTGCGCTCCACGAAGCTCGGGACGACGTAGCGACCTGTCATGGGCGCGCCCCGGCCCTGGGACGAGTATTCAATCGGCTTCACTGAGCGCGACACCTCCGTGCGCACGGGGTTGTGGTCCCACCACGCGGTCATCAGGCGGACGTGCGCTGGAAGGCCCTGCCGGGCGCCCCCGAGGCATGGGTCATGATGTCGTCGATGAGGCCGTATTCCTTGGCCTCTGCGGGGGTGAACCAGCGGTCCCTGTCCGAGTCCTTGGTGATCTGCTCGAACGTCTGGCCCGAATGAAGGGCGATCAACTCGGACATCTCCCGCTTCGTCTCCAGCATCTGCTTGGCGTGGATCTTGATGTCCGTCACCGTGCCCGCGAGACCGGCCGACGGCTGGTGCATGAGGATCCTGGTGTGGGGCAGCGCGAACCGCTTCCCCGGAGTGCCGGCCGTGAGCAGGAACTGGCCCATGGACGCGCAGAATCCCATGGCGACGGTGACGACGTCATTGCGGATGTACTGCATCGTGTCGTAGATCGCGAGACCGGCCATCACCGAGCCGCCGGGAGAGTTGATGTACAGGTAGATCTCCTGGTCCGTGTCGGCAGCCAGGGTGAGCATCTGAGCCGTGATCTGGTTCGCTATTTCGTCGTCGACTTCCTTGCCCAGGAAAATGATGCGGTCGCTGAGCAGGCGATTGTAGATCTGGTCACCGAACGCGGCGCCGCCGTTGGGGCTGTGGGCGGACGATACCGTCGGCGATGCCGGGTGGTGAAGCCTTGCGTCACTCATGAATACCCCTGTCCTTGACCGAGCCCAGGCATCCCGGGGGGAAATGTGATGGATGAGCGATGAGTTGGACCCGCCTCCCCCGGTCTCGTTCGAAGCTAACACGTTCACACGCCACGGATAGCGGCTTGGTCTGGCGTTCGCTCAGAGCAGAGGTAGGTCTGAACGCCCTTGCGCCTGGGGCCTGTTGGGGATTCGAGGCGAACTCCCGGCGCGCAGTCCCAGTCTCGGACGTATAGCGATGCATTTCAGTCAGATGCCACGGCTCTTTGCTTGCCCACCGCGCCTCCCGGGAAACGGAATCCGCCGAAATCACCCCTGTGGCCTTTTGGTCACAAAGGTCGGTGACGTGGTGCCGCACTCGCCGGGAGTGCTCCGCCACCGGCTGCCGGTGCGCGGCCGCCGGATCACTCCCTCGAACCGCCCACGAGGCCGGCCGGGTCCACGCGAGGGCGAGGAGTCAGGCCGGGAGGCCCAGTTCCCTCGCGATCAGCATGCGCTGCACCTCGCTCGTTCCCTCGCCGATCTCCAGGATCTTGGAGTCCCGCCACATCCGCGCCACCGGGTACTCGTTCATGAACCCGTACCCACCATGGATCTGCGTCGCCTCTCGCGCGTTGTCCACCGCCACCGCCGAGGAGTACAGCTTCGCCACCGCCGCCTCCTTCTTGAACGACTCCCCGCGCACCAACCGCGATGCCGCGTCCCGCCAGCCCACCCGCGCCATGTGGGCCCGCATCCCCATGTCCGCGATCTTGAACTGGATCGCCTGGTAATCACCGATCGGGCGCCCGAACGCGCGACGCTCACGCGCGTACTTCACCGACTCGTCCACACACCCCTGCGCCAGCCCCGTCGCCAGCGCCGCGATCGCCACCCGCCCCTCGTCCAGGATCCGCAGGAACTGCGCGTACCCGCGCCCCTCCTCACCCAGCAGATTCCCGCCCGGCACCCGCACGTCCGAGAACGACAGCCCACGCGTGTCCGACGCGTTCCAGCCCACCTTTGAGTACGGCGCCGCCACCGTGAGGCCCGGCGTCCCCGACGGCACGACGATCGACGAGATCAGCGGCCGCTCGTCCGGCGTGCGCCCCGTCACCGCCGTGACCGTCACCAGGCCCGTGATGTCCGTACCCGCGTTGGTGATGAAGCACTTCGATCCGTTGATCACCCACTCGCCCGTCACCTCGTCCCGCACCGCCGTCGTCCGCGTCCCGCCGGCATCCGATCCGCACTCCGGCTCCGTCAGCCCGAACGCCCCCAGCATTTCCCCCGCGCACAACTGCGGCAGCCACCGCCGCTTCTGCTCCTCCGTCCCGAACCGGAACACCGGCATCGCACCCAGCGAGACACCCGCCTCCAGCGTGATCGCCACCGAGGAGTCCACCCGCGCCAGCTCCTCCAACGCGATCCCCAGGGCCAGGTAGTCCCCACCCATCCCGCCGTACTCCTGCGGGAAGGGCAGCCCGAACAGCCCCATGCGGCCCATCTCCCGCACGATCTCGTACGGGAACTCATGGCGCTCGTACAGATCCCCGATCTTCGGAGCCACCACGTCCTGCGCGAACTCGGCGACCGTGCGGCGTAGTTCCTCGTGCTCGGAGGTGAGGCGATGGTCCATGGTTCCGTCAGTCCTTGGGTGAGAGGGTCCGTACGCGGGTCACGCCCCACGTCCGCCGGCTTGCAGAAGGGGAAGCGCACGGGATGGTCGCTGTGCGGGCTGTGCGGGTTGTGCGGGCTGTGGCGGAATGCGGAACAGGGAATGGCCGCGACCCCCCGCGCGCGGGAAGGTCCCGGCAGAACCGCGTCCCGTCCGGACAGCCGGCTCCCCGTACGTCCGCCTGGAGGACGTACCGCCCTTCACCGCGGTGGGTGCGCAGTCCGGCCGGTTCGGGACCGTGCGCCGAAGGTGGAGACCGTGAAGGTGGAGCCGGCCGGCTCGCGGGGGGGTGAGTGTGCCCGCGCGCCCACCCGCGGGCCGGCCATCAGCGGTCATGGGGTGTGGTCAGCCCAGTGGGGGCCAGGTGAGGACCGCTTCGTTCTGACTGGTGAGCTTGGACAGCGGTACGAACCGGAAGTAGAGGTCGCGCGCCAGGGCGGGAAGGAGGCCCTCCAGTTGCTCGGTCTCGCTCAGCGCACGGGCCGCGGCGACCAGCCCCTCCGTCCGCGGCCTGCGCTCGTCCTCGTAGCCGCGCAGCGCCGCGACCGGGTCCGCCGTCGCGCGCAGGTGCTGGGCGAGGACGACGGCGTCCTCGATGGCCAGCGCCGCTCCCTGGCCCAGACTCACGAGCATCGGGTGGGCCGCGTCGCCGAGCAGGGTCGTGCGTCCGGTGCCCCACCGCGGGAGGAACGGGCGGTCCTGGGCGGTGATGCGGACGATCGATTCCTCGGGGGTGGTGCGGATCGCCTCCCGCACCTCGTCGGCCCAGCCCGCGAAGAGGCCCGCGAGCCCTTCCTTGCCGCGCCGCAGGTGTCCGGAGGCGCCCGGGGGCACGTTCTTCGTCGCCCACCAGTAGGCGCGGCCACGGCCGATGTCGGCGAGCCCGAAACGCTGTCCACGCCCCCAGTAGTGCGCTGCGTAGCCCTTGCTCATCCGCGGGTGCGTGAAGGGCACCGTGGCCAGCCAGCACGCGTAGTTGCCGGGCCGCGGTTCGTCGGCGCCCGCCACCTGCCTGCGAATCACCGAGTTGAAGCCGTCCGCCCCGATCAGGAAGTCGCCCGAGGCGGTCCGGCCGTCCTCGAAGGTGACCTCGACCCCGTCCTCGCCGCTGACGAACCCGGCTGCCGTGGCGCCGCATGCGATGACGCTCTCGTCCCCGAGCGCGTCCAGCAGGGTCTGCTGGAGGTCCGCCCGGTGTACGGCGTAGTTCGAGGCCCCCAGCCGGCCCGAGACCTCACGGAACGGAAGGGTCCTGATCGGACGGCCGCGCCGGGTGAGGAACTTGAGCTCGTCGAAGACCTCGCCGCGCTTGTCGAGCCCCGGGGCGATGTCGATGTCGAGGGTGCGCAGCGCCAGGACCGCGTTGCACATCAACGACACCGCCGTGGTGCCCGGTCTCAGCTCGGGAGCCCGCTCGAAGACCTGCACCTCGACGCCTGCGCGGCGCAGTGTCGCGGCGGCTGCGAGGCCGCCGATGCCCGCTCCGATGACCAGTGCCTTGCGCGGGGTGTGCTGCGTCATGTCCCACTCCTCTTCGACGGCCGCGTCCGGCCCGGTTGGCCGGCCGTCATCACCTGAGCCACCTTCTCGGCGACGACGTTCACGTGCGGTTCCTCCAGGAGCACCAGGTGGTCACCGGGGACGTCGACCACCTGGAGCCGTCCCGTGGTCAGGTCGCCCCAGCCGTTGGTGGGGTCCGTGTGCAGGCTCTGCGCGGCCCCGTGCATCGGCCGGAGGATTTCCGGCAGTTCCGAGGTCGCACGGAGCAGCACCACGTCCCCGTCGACCGGTTCGGGCCGGTAGGCGAGGATCGCCTGCCAGTGCGCCCTGAACATCTCGAACAGGCGGCGCACGGTGGTGCGTGAGCTGCCCGCGGGCAGGACACCCGCCTGTGTGGCGTGTCCGACGATGAAGTCGAACTTCGCCTCCTCCTCCAGGCCGTCCGGCAGCGAGACCACCGGTGCGGTGCCGCCGCGTTCCATCCACAGCAGTTCCCAGAAGAACCATTCCAGCAGCGAGTGGTCGGCCACGTCGGGCCGCTCCCCCTGCTTGACGGCGATCGGGTCGATCAGCACGGTGCCGTGCAGGGCGTCCGGGTCGCTGCGCCGCAGCTGTCGCGCCATCTCGAAGGCGATGAAGCCGCCGAAGGACCACCCTCCGATCACGTAGGGCCCTTCGGGGCACACGCGCCGCACGGCTTCCAGATAGCCGGCCGCCATCTCCGGGATCGAGCTGAGCGGCTCCGTGCCCGGCACGGTCCCCCACGCCTGAAGCGCGTAGACCGGCTGGTCCTGCGGCAGGTGACGGGCGAGGCGCACATAGCACAGCACATGGCCGCCCAGCGGATGGACCAGGATCAGTGGCGGTTTGCCGCCCTCGGCGCGGATCGGCACGACCGGGTCGAACCGGGCCGCGGAGCCGCTGCCCCGCAGGTGCTGTGCCAGACCGGCGACGGTCGGGGCGGCGACGAACGCGGAGAGCGGGACGTTGACGCCGTAGCGCTTCTCGATCGTCATCACCAGCCGCATCGCGGTCAGTGAGGTGCCTCCGATGTCGAAGAAGTTGTCCCGCACACCCACCGTGGGCAGTTCCAGCAGTTCCGCCAGGATGCCCACCAGCGCCTTCTCGTGCTCGTCGGCGGGCGGGGTGGTGTCCGACGACGGCGCGGCCAGCGGCATGCGGCGCAGCAGCGCGTCGTCCCGCTTGCCGCTGGGCGTCAGGGGCAGGCTCCCCAGCCAGTCCAGGTGCGCGGGCATCATGTAGTCCGGCAGCACCGCGCGCAGTCGGCTGCGCACCTCGTGCAGGTCCACGGTGTCGGCGTCGCCGACGAGGAACGCCGCGAGGAACGCGTCTCCGCTCTCCCGGCGCCGGGGCACCACCGCCACCTCGCGGATGCCGGACGCGGCCTGCTCCTCGGCGAGCTTGGTGATCGCGAGTTCCACCTCGGCCGGCTCGACCCGGAAGCCGCGCACCTTCACCTGGGAGTCGACGCGGCCCAGCCATGCGAGGTTGCCGTCGGGCATGACCCTGGCCAGGTCGCCCGTGCGGTACAGCCGGGCGCCCGGCTCACCGGACGGGTCCGGTACGAACCGCTGCTCGGTCAGGTCGGGGCGGTTGCGGTAGCCGTGGGCCAGGCATACACCTCCGGCGTAGATCTCGCCCTTCGCGCCCGGCGGCACCGGCCGCATCAGACCGTCGAGCAGGTGCAGCTCGATGCCGTCCACGGGCACGCCGACGGGCGGCAGGTCGGGGAAGAGGGCCGGGTCGCCGGTCATCGTGTGATGGGTCAGCAGGTGGGTCTCGGTGGGTCCGTACTGGTTCTCCAGGACCGTGTCCGGCCGCGCCGCACAGAACTGGCGGATCTCGTCGGTGACCCTCAGCTGCTCCCCGGAGGAGATGACCACCCGCAGGGCGGCGGGGCGGATGCCCAGTGCCTGGGACGTCTCCGCGAGCTGCTGGAGCGCGACGTAGGGCATGAAGACCCGCTCCACCTCCTCGCGGTCCAGCAGCCGCAGCAGGGCCGGCATGTCCTTCCGCTCGTCCTCGGCGAGCAGTTGCAGGGTGCCGCCGCCGCACAGCGTGGAGTAGATCTCCTGGAACGCCACGTCGAAGCTCAGCGGCGCGAACTGCAGGGTCTTGCCGCCCGCCGCACCGCTGGCGGAGGGGACCTGCCACCGCATGTAGTTGGCGAGCACCCGGTGCGGGAGCTCTACACCCTTGGGCTCGCCGCTGGACCCGGAGGTGAACAGCAGGTAGGCGACGGTCTCGCCGGTGATGTCCGGCAGTTCCGGGCCGCCGGGTTCCGGCTCGGCGGCGAGCAGCCCGTCCACGTACAGCAGCCGGGAGGAGTCGTCGAAAAGCGGTGCGTGCGTCTCGTTGGTGACGATCCACAGGGGATCGGCCTGGGCGGTCATCACCGCGAGCCGGGCCCGCGGGTAGCTGACGTCGAGCGGAACGCAGGTGGCTCCGGCCTTCCCCACGCCCAGGACGGTCGCCAGGGTCTCGGGCGAACGGTCCATGGCGATGCCGATGGTGGAACCGGTGCGCACTCCGGCGCCGATGAGGCCGTGGGCCATCCGGTTCGCGGCCGCGTCGAGCTGGGCGTACGTCCAGCTGCGCGCACCGCAGCTGACGGCCACCGCGTCGGGCGTACGGGCGACGTGCTCGCCGATCAGCCGGATGACGTCCGCGGGCGCCTCCCCCGCGAGCCGCGCGGCGGGGACGCGCCCGCCGCCCAGGAAGGCGAAGTCCACGTTCTCTTCGGGCTGCTCGGTGATCCGCCGGAGGATGGCGACGTACGTCTGTCCGATGCTCTCGGCCTGGGAGCGCGAGAAGGTGCGTCCGTCGCAGTCCATACGCAGCCACAGGCGCTCGTCCACCGGGTCGACCACGGCGTTGACCAGGAGCTTGAAGTTCGTCTCCTCCCAGGTGTCGAACTCGGTCAGCTCCATGCCGGTGCCCTCGAAGAGCGAGGTGAGCACGTGCGGGTGGACGTAGTTGAAGGCCGTGTCGAAGACGACGTCCCCGCCACGGTCCTCCTGGATGGCGCTGAGCGGGTAGCGCCGGTGGGGGTGGCTCCCACGCTCCTGCGCGTACACCTCGCGCGCCGAGTCCAGCCAGGAACGCGGCCGGGCGTCCAGGCGGAGCGGCAGTGTCTCCAGGAACAGCCCGGTGATCCGTTCGGCGTCGGCCTGCTCCGGCCGTCCGCCGGTGACCAGGCCGGTGGTGATGTCCTCGGCGTCGGAGAACAGCCGCAGTGTCAAGCAGTGCGCTGCGAGCAGCAGGGACTTGACCGGCAGGCCGTGGGTGCGCGCCAGGCGGCCCGCCCGGTCGGCCAGGCCGTCCGGCAGCTCCACCCGGTGCACGATGAGACCCGTGTCGCCCGCGGGCTCGTAGGGCCGCAGGCCGTCGAGCTGGGCCAGTTCGGCGCCGTCGAGCAGCCGCTGCCAGTACTGCTTGCTCTCCTCCGAGGCGAGGGCCCGGCGCTCCTCGCGTACGTACAGGGCCGGCGAGGGCAGTTCCTGCGACGAGACGGCGGCGACGGGCTGCCCGGCGTGGTGGAGGAAGTCCTGGAGCAGTTCGCGCACCAGCGTGGCCACGCTCCAGCCGTCGAGGATCGCGTGGTGGAAGCTGAACACCAGTTCCAGGCGGTCGCGCAGGACGTGCATGCGGAACAGGTAGAGCGGCGGCCGGTCCAGACGGTACTCGTGGTAGCGCCGTTCCCGGACGTGCCGGTCCACCTCGTCCTGCGCCTCCTGCTCGCCGAGGCTGCGCAGGTCCACGATCTGCAGTCCGCCGTCGGCCTGCCGGTGCACGAGCTGGAGCGGCTCGGAGTAGCCGCCGAGGTCGAAGGCGGAGCGCAGCACCGGGTGGCGCCGTACCAGGCCGTCGAAGGCGCGGCGCAGCGCCGGCTCGTCCCACGGCGACTTCAGCGAGTAGCGGAAGACGTCGTGGTAGACGGACGACCTCTCGTGCTCCCGGCTGTGGTAGAGCAGGCCCAGGTGCAGCCGGGTGGCCGGGTAGGCGTCCGCCAGGCCGGTCAGCCGCGCTCGGTCGACGCTCGGGACCAGGGCGAACGGTGCGAGCGGTGCGTCCTCTCCCGCCGGCGGTGCGGTCGTCGCGGCCGCCGCGAGCGCGGCGACGGTGGGGTTGCGGACCATGTCGGCCAGGGTGAAGTGAACCCCTGCGCGCCGTGCCTCCGCCTGGATGCGGAGCATCTGGATCGAGTCCCCGCCCAGGGAGTAGTAGTCCTGGTCGACGCCGACCGCGTCGGTTCCCAGCACGGCCGCCCAGGCCGCCGCGAGCTTCGCCTCGGTCTCGTTGGACGGCGTCTGCGCGCCGGTGTCCGTCCCCACCCTGGGAGCGGGCAGCCGCCGCCGGTCGGCCTTGCCGTTCGGGGTCAGCGGTATCCGGTCGATCCGCACGAAGTACGCCGGGATCATGAACTCCGGCAGAAATGCAAGGAGTTGGGACCGGAGGCGGGCCGCCCCCAGCTCCTCGTCCGCCACGTAGTAGCCCACCAGGTGCACGCCGCGGCCCGGCGCGGTCCGGTCCACCACGAGGGCGTCCCGCACGCCCGGGCAGGCCGCCAGGCGGTTGCCCACCTCGCCCAGCTCCACGCGGTTGCCGCGGATCTTGACCTGATCGTCCAGTCGCCCCAGGTACTCCAGGGTGCCGTCCGCCAGCCACCGCGCCCTGTCGCCGGTCCGGTACATGCGCCCGCCCGGCGTGAACGGGTCCGCCACGAACGCCGCGGCGTCCAGCTCGGGTCGGTCCAGATAGCCGCGCGCCACGCCCACGCCCGCGATGCACAGTTCACCGGCGACGCCGGCGGGCTGGAGGTGCCCGTGCGCGCCGACCACGTACAACCGGGTGTTGTCGATCGGCCGCCCGATCGGCACCCGGCGCACCTCCCCGTCCGTTCCGCCGGGGCAGTCGTAGTACGTGACGTCGACCGTGGCCTCGGTGGGGCCGTAGAGGTTGACCAGCCGGGGAGCCGTGGCACCGGCAGCCGCGAACACCCGGTTGAAACGCGACACATGAGCGGGGGACAGCGCCTCACCGCTGCAGAACACCCGGCGCAGGGATGCCGCGTCCGCCACTCGGGCCGGGTCCTCCTCGACCAGGTCGAGGAAGGGGCCGAGCATCGACGGCACGAAGTGGGCCACGCTCACCCGGTGTGCGCGTACGGTGCGGAGGATGGCTTCGGGGTCGCGCTCCCCCCGGGGCGGCAACAGCGCCAGGCCGGCCCCGGTGAGCGCCCACCAGAACAGCTCCCACACCGACACGTCGAAGGTCGCCGGCGTCTTCTGCAGCAGGACGTCCCCCTCGCCGACGGGGTAGCGGCGCTGCATCCACTCCAGCCGGTTCACCACGGAGCGGTGTTCGATCTGCACGCCCTTGGGCCGCCCGGTGGATCCGGAGGTGTAGATGACGTACGCGAGGTCCCGCGGTCCGCCCAGCGGGACGGGTGCGGCGGGCGCGGTGGACGCCGCGGCCTCCAGGCGCCGTACGGGCACGGTGTCGCCCACCAGGGCGGCGGGCACGGTGCCGCCCAGCAGCACCGCTGCCACCCTGCTGTCCGCCAGGACGAACCGGACCCGCTCCTCGGGGTGGCCCGGGTCGACGGGGACGTAGGCGGCACCTGCCTTGAGGACGCCCAGGACCGCTGCGACGAGGTGCGGGCCGCGCTCGGCCACCACGGCTACCCGGTCGCCCGTCCGCACGCCGTCCTCACGCAGCTGGTGCGCAATGTGGTTGGCCCAGCCGTCGAGGCGGGCGAAGGTCAGCGACCGCGCGGGGTCGTCGGTGACCACGGCCACCCGGTCGGGCGTCCGTGCCGCCTGCCGCTCGAAGAGCGCGTGGACAGTGGCGTCCTCGGTGAACGCGTGCACCGGGCCGGTGCCCGTCGCGATCAGGGCGGCCCGCTCCTCCTCGCCGATCACGGGGATCTGCGACAGCGGCAGGTCCGCCCCCGCGAGCGCCCCCTTGAGGATCGCCTCGATGTGGGTGGCGACCGACTCCACGGGGAAGTCCGCGTCGAACACGTCCAGGGCGTAGTCCATGTCGACCAGGACGTCACCGATGTCGTCCAGTTCGTTGACGACCACGGCCAGCACGTCGTCGTCGTGGGCACGCGCCTGCACGACGGTCTCGTACTCCACGCCCTGGACGGCCGGCGGACGGGGCCAGCGCAGATAGGCGATGGTGGTGTCGAACAGCCGCTTGGGCCCGCTCCCCTGGAGCGGTACGCAGCGCAGCAGGTCGCCCAGGGAGAAGCGCTCGTGGGGCTTGAGCTCCCGAGTCGATGCCTGCACTTCGGCGACGAGCTCGCTCATCGTGCGGTCCTCGCCGACTGTCACCCGCAGCGGCAGGGTGTTCGCGAAGTGGCCCACGGTCTGCTTCTGCGGAGTGGTGGGCCGGTTCAGCAGCGGTACGCCCAGGACGACTTCGTCGCTGCCGTGCACCCGCGACAGGTAGACGGCGAAGGCGCCCGCCACGAACGCGAAGACCGAATGGCCGCGTTCACGGATGCTCTCGACGACACCGCGTTCGATCAGGAAGCTGTGGCGGGCGCTGCTGCGGGAGCCGGCCGGGGCCGCGCGGCGGAAGAGGGCCGGGGAGACACCCCGCAACTGCTGCTGGAAATAGGCCCGGTCATCCGCGTAGTCGTCCGAGGCACGGTAGCGGCGCTCGTCCTCCGCGAATTCCAGGTACGACGGCACGGACGGCTCCTCGAACCGCCCGGTCCTTCGTATCTGGTCATATTCGGCGCGGACTTGGGACATGAAGAGGTTCAGGCCCCAGGCGTCCGCGACGATGTGGTGCACCTTGACGTAGGAATGAAAGACCCCCTCGGCCTCCTTGAGGACCGCGAGCGCAAACAGCCGGCTGCGTTCCACCTCGAAAGGCACGTCGAACGCGTCCTTGATCCACGCCTCGCAGGAATCCCGCGGCGACGGGGCGTCGGAAAAGTCGATCGTCGGGATGCCGTAAGCCTCGTCCTCGGCCCACTGGCGCGGAGTTCCCTCCTCCGGGTCGATCCGGATCCGGAATGCATCGTTGCGGTCGACCGCACGGCGCAGGCACGCCTTGAGGAGGTCGACGTCCACATCACCGGTGAACCGGTCGGTGATGAAACAGTTGAACTGCGGGAGATCTGGAAAGAGAGAGTTCGCAGCCCAAATATCCTGCTGATAGGCCGTGAGGGAGTAACGCCCCCGTCGATTCACGATCGCTCCATTTTCCTCGGCTCTTGCCTTCATTCCTGAGCTGTTCGGCTGCCTTCTCCGATGCCCTGCGCCCGCCGTGGCAGACGCCGTGCACCCGTATCAGCCGCCGTTCTCCGCGGCGATGGTGCTGCCGTGGTACCAGGGGTTTCCTGCAGCCTCGGAAATGAGGTTGCGCGACTTCGTCTCCCGCGCCTTGCCCAGATCGAGAGTGAGGTACTGGACGAACTCCAGAGCGGTGAAGTACTGCCGGATGAAAGTCGACTGGTCGAGTTCGATCTCGGTGACCGTGACCTTTGCGTTCTGCGGGATCGGTGCAGTCAGCAACGACACCAGGTTCTTCCGCTTGGCCCGGGTGTACTCGTCCTCTTCCGGGTCGGAGAAGACGAGGACGCTGTGCCTGCGCTCCGGGTCGGTGAGCGTGGCCACCTCGCTGTGGCAGAACTCGTGGAAATAGTTGCGCGTCGCCGGCACCATGGCGATCTCGTTGAAGTGCATCTTGGCCAGCTTCAGCAGGCTCTCGTGCCACTTGGGTGAACCGAGCATGATGACGTTGGCGTTCTCGCTGCGCGCGGCGGCGTCCGCGGCCAGGGCACGCAACTCGGGGGTGAAGTCGGTCCGCAGGTCCTCGGCCAGGGAGCGGACCTCGGGCCCGTAGTCCTTGTCCAGCAGGCCGAGCCGCAGGAACATGTCGATCAGGATCGAGAAGTACTGGCCCACGTGGAACAGCGGGTACTCGCGGTCCGGCTTGCTCAGCGTCCAGCGCGCGATGGACACGCCGTGCTCCTCGCCCAGCTCGCCGAGGCGGCCGCCCGAGGTGAGCAGCAGCACCCGGTCGTGCACGGGGCGCAGCGCGTGGAAGGCACGGACCGGCTCGTTGGAGTAGCCGCTGTACGAACTCAGGATGATGAGCGTGCGCTCGTCCTCGATCACCGCGCGCGGAACAAGGTATTCGAAGTCGTAGTCGTTGAAGACATACACTTCGAGGTCGCTGCGGATCGAGTTGAAGAACACCTTTATTACGTCCGACACGATGGCCGAGCAGCCCATTCCGCTGAAGACGATGCGCGTGAAGTGACCGTCCTTCAGCCTCTTCAGGAGGTCGGAAGAGATGCCGGATATGTCATACTCGTCGAACTTGGTGAACCCTGTGCGGTACTCCTGCTCCAGAAACTCCTGGTAGCGCTCAAGGCGTGATCGCATGAGTATTCCCCTTCCTAGGAAATCAATGGAGTGCCGGCGATTCCAGCAGGAGTGGGCGTGCGCCCCGGTTTGTGCACCGAGTGCTTCACCACATGAACTGGCCACCGTCCACAATCAGTTTCTGCCCCGTGATGTACGCGGCCCCCTCGCCCACCAGGAATTCCAGTGCGTCCGCCATCTCATCGGTGGCACCTATCCGGCGCTGCGGTATCTCACTCAGCAACGCATCCATGTACTCCGGCTCGGCCAAGCGGAAGCGCGTACGCATTTCTTCCGTGTCGATCATTCCCGGTATGAGGCAGTTCACGCGGATACTCGGAGCGAGTTCCATGGCCAGGCACTTGGTGAGATGAAGCATCCCGGCTTTGCTCGAACAGTAGTTGGCGCCGTTCATCCGGGGCCGAATCGCTGTGGTCGCGCCGATGTTGACGATGGAACCGCCGCCGGCCTCCAGCATGGCCGGGGCGAAGGCCCGCGTCATGTAGAACGGGCCGGACAAATTGGTGTCCAGCACCTGGCGCCAGTCGGAGTCGGAAATCTCAAGCACCGGACGGTCGATGTTGAGACCGGCATTGTTCACCAGGACCTGCGGAACTCCGTGCTCGGTCCGCACGACTTCCGCGAATTCGGCGACTTCATCCGGGTCGGACACACTCGACCGTACGACGGACAGCCCTTTCTCCACCTCTTGCAGAGCAAGATTCGCCGACTCTTCGTCACTGCGATACGTGGCGACCACCCGGAATCCCATCCGGGTGAGACGGTGACTGAAAGCGAGACCGATTCCCTTGGTTCCGCCGGTAACGATGGCAAGCCTGTCATGCGAATTCACTCAAGCTCCCTTTCCTGGATGCGGCGCCGGGGACACGAACAGGCCACGCCGCCCAGCCCCGGCACCGAGGAGACGGGAAGGCGGGTGGTGGGGTGAAGACAGAGGTGACGGTGATGCGGTCCGGATCAGGTGTCGGCAGCGCGGGGCGGCGCTCAGCGCCGTTGCGCGGCCGCGCGCGGAGGGCACGGACGCGTGCAGCTCGCACGCGCGCGGGCCGCGTGGAGGGATGGGACGGGCCTGTACGCCGGCGCACTGCGCCCGGGTGGGAGAGGCGGGAACGCACGGGTGCCCTGACACGAGGACCCGAAGGGCGCGTCACACGGGCGCAGGGCCCCGTCGAAGTGATCCGGCCGCGCTCGCGGCCGGGGGGCCGCCCCCGGTCAGGCGGTCGGAGTCGCCCGCCTGACGGGTCGGCAGAGCGGCATGGAACGGACCGGACTCAGCCGGCGATGGGCTTGCGGGCACGCAGGATGACGTCGAAGCGGCCCGGGTACTGGCGGTCCATCGGCTCGAAGCCCGCTTCGGTGTACCACTGCTCGAATTCCTGCGCCGTGTAGATCCGGCCCTCGGGTGACGCGATCGTCTGGACGTACCCGGCCATGAACGCGGCGTGGGCGGGCCCGGTCTCGTCGTCGTCCTGGGCACACGCGACGATCACCATGTGACCGCCCGGCTCCAGCGCGCGGTAGGTCTTCGCGAAGAGGTCGCGGACCTGATCGGGCGACCAGATTTCAAGGAAGCGGGAGTAGACGACACAGTCGTGGGACGAGGGGAACTCGTCCTTCCAGATGTCGGTCCCGACCGCGCTGATGCGCTCGGAGAGGCCCGCCTCGGCGACGCGGGCCGCGGCCATATCCGCCACGTTGGGCAGTTCGAGGATGGTTGCCTGAAGATGCGGCCAGCGCTGCGCGAAACCGATGGAGTTGGTCCCGGTGCCTCCGCCGACGTCCAGCACCTTCTTGTACGACGAGAAGTCCACGGCGTTGACGAGGTCCTCGACCACCGAGCGGCTCTGGTGCTCCATCATGGCCGTGAAGACCTGCTCCAGGTTCTTGTCCTCTCCGAGGAGCTCGTAGAGCGTGGTCGCCGGGGAATCGGCGAGCAGTTCGCGATGCAGCCCCTCGTTCTCGTTGTTCACCAGCGACTCGTGGAGCCAGCCCATCGGCTGGTACAGCATCTCGTGGGTGTAGCGGACGATCACCGGCATGAACGCGTCCTGGTCGCCGGCCAGCAGGTCGGTGGCCGCGGTGTTGTGGTAGCCGTCGCCCTCCTTGCGGATGAGGCCGAACGCACAGCACCCGAGGAGCAGCACGTGTCCGGCACGTTCCTGCAGCCCGAGCTCGGCGGTGATCTCGTCACGACTGCGGCCCGGCCGGTCCTTGAGCAGGGTGAAGAGTCCAAGACGCAGAGCGGCGTGCATGAACGGGAACCGGAAGCTGGTGTACACCAGCTTCCACAGCTCGTCCAGGGCCGTCTCCGAAGATTCCTTCACAGTTTGTCCTCCACGTTTCTTGCAGCTCGCGAGCAAGCGCTTGCAGCCATGGAGTAGTCACGTTCCGCATCGCCCGGTCTTCTCCGGTTGACGCTCCATGCGGAATGGACATACGGCGTGCCGCGACCGCTCACCCGCCCGTCAGCCCGCCCGCGGCGGGCGTGTCACCACCGCACCGGCAGCTCCCGCACCCCCCGGATCAGCATCCCCGGGAGCCACTCCCCGGGCTCCCCGTCCGCCGTCAGATCCGGGCAGCGCTCCAGGAGCGTGCGCAGCGCCACCTCGCCCTCGAGGCGGGCGAGGGGGGCGCCCAGGCAGAAATGGGTCCCGTGGCCGAAGGAGAGATGGCCCCGGGCCTCGCGCCGCCGTACGTCGAAGCGATCCGGATCGGGGAAGCGCGCCGGGTCGCGGTCCGCGCCGGCCATGGCGATCAGCACGATGGCACCGCGCGGCACCCGTACACCGCCGACCTCGGTCTCCTCCAGGGCGATGCGCGGCGTGGTGGTCTCCACCGGCCCGTCGTAGCGCAGCGTCTCCTCCACCAGCCCCGCCGCCAGCCCCGCCGGATCGGCCCGTACGGCCGCCAGCTGCTCCGGGTGCGCGAGGAGCGCGCGCACCGCGTTGCCGATCGTGTTGACCGTCGTCTCGTGTCCGGCGACGAGCAGCAGGAAGGCCAACGAGACCAGCTCGTCCTCGGTGAGCCGGTCGCCGCCCTCGTCGACCGTGTGGACGAGGGCGCTGAGCAGGTCCTCCCCGGGGCTCTCGCGCTTGGCGGCGATGAGCCCCGTGAGGTACGGCATGACCTGCTCGTACGCTTCCTTCTCCGCCTCGGGGCTGGTGGGCGCGAGGGTCTCGTTGGACCAGGCGTGGAAGGCGGCGCGGTCCAGGCCGGGGACGCCGAGCAGTTCGGAGATGACGATCATGGGGAGCGGGGAGGCGAACGCGTCGATGAGGTCGGCGCGGCGCGCTCCGTCCGCCGTCATCCGGTCCAGCAGCTCGTCGGTGATCTCCTGGATGCGGCCCCGCATCCCCTCGACCCGCCGGGCCGTGAACTCCCGCGCCACCAGCTTCCGCAGCCGGGTGTGGTGGGGCGGGTCGCTCATCAGCATGTTGGCGTTGCCGAGCATGTTCAGGGCGTACGGCGGGCTCCAGCCGGTCTGCCGCCACTCGCGCTGCCAGTCCCGGCTGAGCTGCGGGGCGGTGAAGGCCTCGCGCGCGGCCTCGTACCCGACCACGAGCCATACCCGGCCCCTGTCGGGTGTGACCACCTCGTGCACCGGACCACGCTCACGGAGCCGCGCGTAGGCGACGTACGGGTCGGCGGTGAAGTCGGGGCTGAGCGAGGCGAGCACCTCGATACCGCCGGGGCTGTCGGGCCGGTCGGTTCTGTCGGGTATCGCGGGATCGGCGGCGGCTTTCCCGGTCTCGGTCACGACGGAATTCCTTCCCTCAAGCCCGGGTTACCGGCCCCCGCCGACCACTCCGAGCACGGCCGCTCACTCAACAATGCCGAAAGCGGGCGTGAGGTACCGCCTCGCCACGACCGTTCACACAGATGGTTTCTCTGGTCACAGATACAACACCAAACCCCTTGACCGCACAAGGTGTTCGAGGGTTCTCGCATCCGCACCAATGGCGTGAATCATGTGCTGCGCAACCACTCAATCGCTGGCCAACGCGGCCTAATGGCCAGGACTCGGCCGAACACAGGTCCGCCCAGTGGCTTGAATTCGTCCGATGGAAACTCTGGCATCTGGCACCTGCTCCATGAGATGCCCCGATTTCCGCAGAGTCCCGCGATCTTGTTTCATGCGGACTGCGGGGGTGGCTTCCTGTAGTCGCCACCGGTCGTGTTCGTACTCGGCGGGCGGTACGCAGCCGAGGGCGGAGGGAGCCGTTCCTCGTTGCACCACGGGACCCACCGGAAGATCACCCGCTTGACCTGGCCGAAGTCCCGCCACGGCCCCCGCAACTCCATCAGCCCGGCCTTGAGAGGTCCGTCGAGCGCCTCGGCCGTCGCGTTGTCGCAGCTGTCCGCGACGGAGCCGACCGACGCGGCGGCACCGCCGGCCGGAGCACCGAAGCGACATGTATTGCCTGAACTCAACCGGTCGTTGCGGCACCGGTTTGCTGAAGCAGGAGTAACTGCTCGTTGAACGCCTCGGCCGGGGCCCTCCGACCAAGTGTCCCGCGGGCTGGTGTTCAGCGCGTGCGCAACAGCTTCGATTTCCTCGGCGGACCAGCACGAGAGACCGGTGCCCTCCGGGAAGTGCTGGCGCAGGAGTCCGGTGGTGTTCTCGTTCACGCCTCGCTGCCATGGGCTGTGCGAACCGGCCAAGAACACGGGGACACCGCTTTCGGCCCGGAACTGCGTGTGCACCGGCATTTCTGGCCGCGGTCCCATGCCAGCGACCGCGTCAGCCGCCCGGGGAGCATCAACACGGTGTTGGCGATGACGTTTTCAAAGGAGGGATCAATTCCAGTTCTCCGGAGTGATCAATTCCAGATTGTGTTGAGGGTGAGGGGGGCGCGGGTGAGGTCACGGATCCGGCTGGGCCCGAGGGCGATGTGTTGCAGCGCGCCAGCACTGCTTGAGTTCGGCCACCGCGCGTTCGCCGAGTGCCCGGATGCCTCGGAGCAGACTGTTGCTGGTCCGTGTGCCGGCGTGGAGGCGCCGTTCGGAGCGGCCCTTCGGGCGGCGGTGCGGAACGCGGATGCCGATGCCGGCGCCGATGCAGCCCTTGTCGGCCGGGATGGGCGGGCCGGCGCCTGGATCAGGCCACAACGAAACGCCGGCCCGGAAAGCCGCACGGCCCGGACGGCCCGGACGCGGCCGGCCGCGCGGAACAACGCACTGCCCTTTCCCCGATGGCGACTTCGTGATCACGGGCCCCGCGCAAGAGCAATGCCTCCACGGTGTCCTCTCGCTGACTGTGCGTCAACCCCGGTACGCGAACGACGTCAGCCGTCCGGTCGACCCGCCGGCGGCGATCCGCGAAGGAAGACAGCACGTCAGGCGGATGCCGCGCCCTCGCCCTCGGTGGCAGCAGCCGCCCGGAACAGCTCCGTGGTCATGACAGTGTGTTCGCATGACGACGGTTACGACGCGCACGGTCACGTATCCGGCCGACGGCCTGACCATGGTCGGCCACCTCGCGCTTCCGGCCGGCAGCGGCCGTCGGCCCGCGGTCCTGATCGGCCCCGAGGGACCGGGGCTGAACGACTTCCAGCGGCGCCGCGCCGATGCCCTGGCCGAACTTGGCTATGTGGCATTGGCCTTCGACATCAACGGCGGACGCTGGTTCACCGACCCCGAGGAGATGCTGGCGCGCGTCACCCCTCTGCTCTCCACCCCACGGAGGATGCGGGACATCGGCCACGCGGCTCTCGGCATCCTGCACGCCGAACCGCGCACCGACCCCGACCGGATCGCCGCCATCGGCTACGGCACCGGGGGCGCGATCGCGCTGGAACTCGGCCGTGACGGCGTCGACCTGCGGGCGATCGGCACAGTCAACGCACTCACCACCGGCCGGCCGGGCGAGGCGGCACGCATCCGGTGCCCGGTGTGGGCCGGGGTCGGATCGGAGGACCCGATCATGCCTCCGGCACAGCGCGAGGCGTTCGCCGCCGAGATACAGGATGCGGGTGTCGACTGGCGTCTCGTGCTCTACGGCGGCGCCGTGCACGCCTTCCACCACCCTCCCGTCGACCATCCGGTGGTCCCCGGCGTCGCCCACCACCCACGGCACGCACAGCGCGCCTGGCGCGACGTCGTGGACCTGCTCACCGAGTGCTTGCCCTTGGCGGAATGACGCACAGGGGGCCTCGCCGCCCGCACCGCCATGCTCGGCCCGCCCCCCAAGACCGGAGATTGCCTGGCTTCCGGGATGCGGACCCGTCGCCGGCCCTGGATACGCGTGCCGGGACTTCTCTGTGAGCAGTCATCTCGTGGTGCGGGGCTGACGGGTGGCCGGGAACCGCCTGGCCGCGGGAGCACGTCTGCTGCCGGCAGGTCGAGGATGGTCGCCCGCGGCGCCGGCGGAGGCTTCTGCATCGAGCGTCATCCGAGCGTCAAGAATCTCCGAACACCCACCCCGAAGGCGTCGCCCATACAGGCACCTCGCTCACGAAACCGCAGGTCAGCAGGGTGCACAGACCGATTCGCCCACTCCAACCGCTCCACGGAGGGAAACAGGTCAAGCAAGCCACCCGGACAACAAAACCGCAGGTCAGGAACCCTTCGCAGCCGGTTCGAGGATCGCGACGCACTCCACATGATGCGTCATCGGAAAGAGGTCGAACGCCCGCAGCTTGCGCGGCTTGTAGCCGCCCTCGCGGAAGTAGGCCAGGTCGCGGGCGAGGGCCGCCGGGTCGCAGGCGACGTAGACGATCCGGCGGGCGCCCAGGGCCGTGATCCGGGCGACGGTCCGCCTGCCCGCGCCCGCGCGCGGCGGGTCGAGGACGACCAGGTCGGCCTCGGTGATGCCGGTGCGGGGCAGCACCTGCTCGACCTTGCCGTGTTCGATGCGGACACGGTCCAGGTCGGCGAGGTTGTGCCGGGCGTCCTCCACCGCGCGCTTGCCGGACTCGATGCCGAGCACCGCGCCGGTCTCCCCCACCCGCTCCGCGATGGCGCCCGCGAACAGCCCGACGCCGCAGTACAGATCGAGGGCCATCTCGCCCCTGCGCGGCATCAGGCCCTGCATCACGGCCTCCACCAGCACATCCGCCGCCTTCGGGTGGACCTGCCAGAAGCCGCCCGAGCCCACCCGCCAGGTGCGGCCCGCGGCCCGCTCGCGGACGAAGGGCCGGCCGTGCACCCGGTGGACCCCGCCGTCCCTCTCCTCCACCCGCATCACCGAGACGGGGCGGTCGAGTTCGACGATCGGCAGCCGGCCGCCGGGCCGGGGGGTGAGGATGACCTGCCGGTCGCTGGAGCCGGTGGCCGCGATCGCCTCGACGCCCGCGATCCGCGGCCACTCCCGCTTCTCCACGCCCAGTTCGCCGACGCCCGGCGCCGCGATCAGGCAGTGGTCGACCGGCTGCACCTCGTGCGATCGGTGCTTGCGCAGGCCCGCCTGCCCGTTCTCGTCCACCGCGTACTGCACCCGGGTGCGCCAGGCGGGCACCTCGCCCTTGGGCAGTTTGTCGCCGGGCGCGGGTTCGACGGTCCCGTCCCAGCCCGCCTCCTCCGGCGTCAGACCGGCCAGCCGCGAGAGCTGCTCGGCGACCACGGCGCCCTTGAGCCGCCGCTGCGCGCCCGGCGCCGCGTGCTGCCAGTCGCAGCCGCCGCACTTGCCGGGGCCGGAGAACGGGCAGGGCGCGGGGATCCGGTCCGGCGAGGCCTCCCGCACCTCCACCGCGTCGGCCCGCAGGAAGCGGGAGCTCTCGTCACCCTCGGTGACGCGGGCGACCACCCGCTCACCGGGCAGCGTGTGCCGGACGAAGAGCACCCGGCCGCCGGGGGTGCGGGCGATGCAGTGGCCTCCGTGCGCGACGGGCCCGACCTCGACCTCGTACTCCTCACCGACGAGCGTGGGGACTGCGGAGGCGGAGGGGGCGGATGGTGTCGTCACAGCGGGGACGCTCCTGAGCTGGTGGTGTACTGAGTGGCTGGCAGAAGGGGTGCGGGCGCGTGCGGGCTCCCGGGTCCGTACGGGTGCGGCACGGCCGGCCGCTCCGGGCGGCCGCACGGTACGCCCGGGGCCCGCAGCGCCGGAAGCACGGAGTACCGGGAAGCACGCCGGGCGCGCGCCGCGCCGGACCGACCGCAGCCTTCCAGTCTACTGCCCCGGGAGCGGGCCACCGTCCACACCGGCATCGGTACGGAACTCCGGCCCCGGACGCGTCTGTCCGGCGGGCACGGACTCGCCCGGCCCGCGCCGCACCGCGCCCGGCGCGCTCCAGTCGGCCCGCCGCTTCGCCCGCGCCTTGGCCCGCTCGGAGGACTCCAGCTGGTACGGCACGGAGGTCACCATCACCCCGGGCGTGAACAGCAGCCGCCCCTTGAGCCGCAGCGCGCTCTGGTTGTGCAGCAGATGCTCGTACCAGTGGCCGACCACGTACTCGGGGATGTAGACGGTGACCGCGTCCCGCGGGCTGTCCCGGCGCAGTCCCTTGACGTACTCGACGGTCGGCCGGGTGACCTCCCGGTACGGCGAGTCCAGGATCTTCAGCGGGACGTCGATCCCCCGCCGTTCCCACTCCGCCCGAAGCTCCAGGGTCTCCTCCGGGTCCACGTTGACGCTCAGCGCCTCCAGGGGCCCGGAGCGCAGCAGCTTCGCGTAGGCCAGTGCCCGCAGCGTGGGCTTGTGGACCTTGGAGACCAGGACGATCGAGTGCACCCGTGAGGGGCGCGTGGTCTCGTCGCCCGGCTCGTCCGGCGCGGCCAGTTCCTCGGCGACCCGGTCGTAGTGGCGGCGGATCGCGGTCATCACCCCGTAGAAGACGACCATGCCCAGCAGGGCGACCCAGGCTCCGTGGGTGAACTTGGTGACCAGCACCACCACGAGCACCAGTCCGGTGATGCAGGCCCCGATGAAGTTGATCGTCCGGGAGCGCAGCATGCGGCGCCGGGCCTCCGGGGCGGTCTCCCGCGCCAGGTGGCGGTTCCAGTGCCGGACCATGCCCGCCTGGCTGAGCGTGAACGACACGAAGACGCCGACGATGTAGAGCTGGATCAGCCGCGTCGAGTCGGCGTCGTAGACGTACACGAGCACACCGGCGGCGCCCGCCAGCAGCACGATGCCGTTGGAGAAGGCCAGCCGGTCGCCGCGGGTGTGCAGCTGGCGCGGCAGATAGCGGTCCTGCGCCAGGATCGAGCCGAGCAGCGGGAATCCGTTGTACGCGGTGTTGGCCGCCAGGAACAGCACCAGTGCCGTCGCCCCGGCCAGCAGCAGGAACAGCAGCGAGCCCCCGCCGAACACCGCCGCGGCGACCTGCGAGATGACGGGGTCCTGGTGGTAGTCGGCGCCGACGGGGACACCGTCCCGCAGCAGCTCGTGGGCCGGCCGCTCGGCCATCTTCACGTCGCTGGCCATGGCGAGCGCGATGATGCCGACGAACATGGTGACGGCCAGGGTGCCCATCAGAGCCAGGGTGGTGGCGGCGTTGCGGCTCTTGGGGCGGCGGAAGGCGGGGACACCGTTGCTGATCGCCTCGACCCCCGTGAGCGCGGCGCAGCCGGAGGAGAAGGCCCGCAGCAGCAGGAAGAGCAGGGCGAAGCCGGTGAGCCCCTGCTCCTCCGCGGCGATCTCGAAGTCGGCGGTGGGGGCGCGCATCGTGTCGTCGAGGACGAGCCCGCGGAAGGCCCCCCAGAAGATCATCAGGAAGACGCCGGCGACGAAGACGTAGGTGGGGACGGCGAAGAGCTTCCCGGACTCCCGCACGCCCCGCAGGTTCATCAGGGTCAGCACCACGATGATGCCGATCGCGAACGCCGCCTGGTTCTCGGCCACGAACGGCACCGCCGAGCCCAGGTTCTCCACCCCGGCCGCGATCGACACGGCGACGGTGAGGACGTAGTCGACCAGCAGCGCCCCCGCGACGGCGAGCCCGGCCCGCGGCCCCAGGTTGGTGGTGGCCACCTCGTAGTCGCCGCCCCCGCTGGGGTACGCGTGGACGTTCTGCCGGTACGAGGCGACGACGATGACCATGAGCAGCACGACGGCCGCCGTGATCCACGGGCTGAAGTGATAGGCCGACACCCCCGCGACGGAGAGGACGATCAGCACCTCTCCCGGCGCGTAGGCCACGGAGGAGAGCGGGTCGGAGGCGAACACGGGCAGGGCGATCCGCTTGGGCAGAAGCGTCTCTCCGAGCCTGTCGCTGCGCAGCGCCCGGCCGATCAGAATCCGCTTGGGCACATCGGTCAGTTTGGACACGTGGAGGATCGTAAGCCCGCCCCCGGGCGGAGCAGCGCCTGTGGTCCGGATGACGGAACTCCTTGACGCGATTCGAACACCGGGGGAACACGGGAGGTGAGGACGGGTACGCGGTGGGTACCGCCCGGGCCCGGAAGGGTAGCGTTGCCGGGACAGCACGGATCACTGGCACCCCAGCGGGGACGGAAGGATGATGGGCCATGAGCGTCCAGGTCACAACGGCAGGGGAAGGTGCGGGGTAAGACCTCATGCACATCGTGATCATGGGCTGCGGCCGGGTCGGTTCGGCCCTGGCGCAGACGCTTGAGGAACAGGGCCACACGGTTGCCGTGATCGACCAGGACCCCACCGCCTTCCGCCGCCTCGGTTCGGGCTTCGGCGGCCGCCGGGTCACCGGGATGGGTTTCGACCAGGACACCCTGCGCGAGGCCGGCATCGAGGAGGCCGGCGCGTTCGCCGCCGTGAGCAGCGGCGACAACTCCAACATCATCGCGGCCCGGGTGGCGCGGGAGGTGTTCGCGGTGGAGAACGTGGCGGCCCGGATCTACGATCCGCGGCGCGCGGAGGTCTACCAGCGGCTGGGCATCCCCACCGTGGCCACCGTCCGCTGGACCGCGGACCAGATACTGCGCCGGCTGCTGCCCTCCGGTGCCGAAGCGCTCTGGCGCGACCCGAGCGGCGCGGTGCAACTGGCCGAGGTGCACGTCTCCACCGAATGGGTCGGCCACAAGGTCGGCCGGCTCCAGGAGGAGACGGGTGTCCGGGTGGCGTTCCTGACCCGGCTCGGCGAGGCCATACTGCCCAGCTCCCAGACGGTGCTGCAGGAAGGCGACCTGGTGCATGTGATGATGCGCGTCGACGACATGGACACGGTCGAGGCGGTCTTCTCCGAGGGCCCCGGGGAGGAACGGCGATGAGGGTGGCGATCGCGGGGGCCGGCGCGGTGGGCCGCTCCATCGCCGGCGAGCTCCTGGAGAACGGGCACGAGGTGCTGCTGATCGACAAGGCCCCGACGGCGATCTCGGTGGAGCGGGTGCCGCAGGCCGAGTGGCTGCTGGCGGACGCCTGCGAGATCACCTCACTGGACGAGGCGGCGCTCCAGCGCTGCAACGTGGTGATCGCGGCGACCGGTGACGACAAGGTCAACCTGGTCGTCTCGCTGCTCGCCAAGACCGAGTACGGGGTGCCGCGCGTGGTGGCCCGCGTCAACCACCCCAAGAACGAATGGCTGTTCAACGAGTCCTGGGGGGTGGACGTCGCGGTCTCCACCCCGCGTCTGATGTCGGCCCTGGTGGAGGAGGCGGTGAGCGTCGGCGACCTGGTCCGGCTGCTGCGCTTCAGCCACGGCGACGCCAACCTCGTCGAGCTGACCCTGCCGCCCGAATCCGCCCTCGCGGGCACTCGCGTCGGCGACGTGGACTGGCCCGAGGACACCTCGCTGGTCACGATCATCCGCGGCACGCGGGTCCTGGTGCCCAGCCAGGACGACGCCCTGGAAGCCGGCGACGAACTGCTGTTCGTCGCGGCGCCGGCCCGCGAGGAGCGGCTGGAGGAGCTGCTGTCGGTGCGCCGCCAGAACGGCTGAGCCGCGTGCGGCGCGGGACACGGCGTGCCCCGTGCGGCAGGGCGAGGGCCCGGAAACCCGTGGCCATGGAAACCCATGGCCATTCCCTCGGTTTCCGGGCCCTCGCCCGTACGTCACGGCGCCCGCGGGCAGCCCCGCCGTGGGCCTCTCAGTCGCGCGCGTGCCGGCGCCGGGCCGGCGGCTCCGCGTCGTCCGTGCCCCGGCCGTCCCGCCCGTCCGCGCCGCCGCGGTCCGCGTGACCGGACAGCCGCTCGATCGCGTCGTCCACGACCTCGTGCGCCAGCCGTTCGAAGGCGTCCTCCCCGTGGTGCCGGGCCCGCTCGCGCTCCTCCCGCTCCCGCTCCTCCGCCTCCATCTCGGCGATCACGTCGATCGGCGGCGGGGCCTTGGCCAGGAAGATCCAGGTCAGGTAGACGCAGAGCAGGAACGGCGGGATGCCGAGCGCCACCTTCACCCAGCCGAGCTGGGTGGCGTCCCCCCACCAGTAGAGCGGGAAGAGGATCGCCGACTTGGCGAGCAGGATGAGCCCCCAGGCCCAGGTGGCCCGGGTGTAGGCACGGAGACGGCCCGGGTTGCGGGTGCGCCAGGAGAGGTTCTCCCGCAGGATCGGGCCGAGCAGCAGGCCGATCAGCGGGAAGCGGAACACGGCGGAGAGGATGTACACCACCGAGAGGCCCAGGGTGTAGAGCATCCCCGGCAGGTAGAAGTTCTTGGCGTCGCCGGACATCATCGCGAAGACGGCGCCGAACGCCACGCCGAAGACCCCGCTGAAGGCGTGCTTGAGCGTGTCCCGCTGGATGAGCCGCACGGCCGCGAGCGCCGCGGTCAGCCCGAGCGCGGAGATGGCCGACAGATGGATGTCGCGCTTGATCGTGTAGACGAGGACGAAGACGAGACCGGGCACGGTGGTGTCCACCATGCCGCGCACCCCGCCGAACGCCTCCAGCAGCGCGGTGTCGGCGGCGGCCCGGCTCTCCCCGGGGCCCTGCCCCGGGGCGGGGTTCCCGCCGGCGGTCTCTGCGGTCTCTGCCGCGGTCGTGGGAGTCGGCTTGTCGGAGGACGCCACCGGCTACTCCTGTCCGGGAGGTCGGAGTTCGTATCGGGGGTTGAAGAGCACGCGGCGGCCCTGGCTCACCGAGACCCGGCCGGTCGCGATGAGCCGGCGCCCCGGTTCTATGCCGGCGATCGAGCGCCGGCCCAGCCAGACCACGTCCAGCGGCGCCGACCCGTCGTACAGCTCGGCCTCCAGCGCGGGCACGCCCGCCCTGGGCCGCTGGGTGACCGTGCGCAGCGTGCCGGTCACCTTGACGACTTCGCGGTCGGGGCATTCCCGGATGGGAACGCAGCCCGCCGTCTCCCGGGCGTCCTCCCGGAGCTCGTCGGCCTCCAGCTCCTCCGGGGTGGAGGAGAGCCGGTCGAGCATCCGGCGGAAGCGGCCGGTCTGTTTCACGGGGCGGGGAGCACCACTCATACGGGCAGCCTACCGGGGGGCGGGGCCGGACGGATCACGGCTCGAAGCGGTAGCCCATGCCGGGCTCGGTGATGAAATGCCGGGGATGTGAAGGGTCCGCCTCCAGTTTACGGCGGAGCTGCGCCATGTAGACCCGGAGATAGTTGGTCTCGGTGCCGTAGGAGGGCCCCCACACCTCCTGCAGCAGCTGTTTCTGGCCCACCAGCCGCCCCGGACTGCGGACCAGCACCTCCAGCAGATGCCACTCCGTCGGGGTCAGCCGGATGTCCCGGCCGGCGCGGTTGACGCGCTTCGCGGCCAGGTCGACGGTGAACTCCTCGGTCTCCACCAGCACCGTCTCCTCGGCAGCGGCGGCGACGGGCTCGGAGCGCCGGACGGCGGCGCGCAGCCGGGCCAGCAGTTCGTCCATGCCGAAGGGTTTGGTGACGTAGTCGTCCGCGCCGGCGTCGAGGGCCTTCACCTTCTCGCCGGAGGTGTGGCGGGCGGAGAGCACCAGGACCGGTACCCGGCTCGTGCGGCGCAGCTCGTGGAGGACGTCCACCCCGTCCATGTCGGGCAGCCCGAGGTCGAGGACCACCACGTCGGGAGGGCGGGCGGCCGCCGTGCGGAGAGCGGTGGCGCCGTCGGCGGCGGTGTCGACCTCGTAGTCGCGCGCCCGCAGGTTGATCACGAGGGCCCGGACGATCCGCGGCTCGTCGTCGACCACCAGGACCCTCCGCCGGGCCGGACCGGGCCGTGCGGGTGACTGCGGCATGGCTGTGCGGCCTTTCTCTCGTCTCCGGCGCCCGGTGGCGCTCCGCCGCCCCGGGCCGGGAGGACCATACGCCTCGCCGTCGGACGCCGCGCTCACGAGGTCACCGTCGCCGGGAGATCCGGGCGGCACGGCGGGCGGCCGGCCGCGGCCCGCACGGTGAGCACCATCGTCATACCGCCGCCGGGGGTGTCCTCGGCGGCGAGCGTGCCGCCCATCGCCTCGGCGAAACCGCGGGCGACGGCGAGGCCGAGGCCCACCCCGGCCCCGCTCGGGGCGTCGCCGTGCCGCTGGAACGGTTCAAATATCCGTTCCTTCTCGGAGTCCGGCACCCCCGGCCCCCGGTCCACCACCCGGATCTCCACCCGCTCCCCCAGCGCGCTCGCCGCGACCAGCACCGGCACCCCCTCCGGGCTGTACTTGACCGCGTTCTCCACGATGTTGGCCACGGCCCGCTCCAGCAGCCCGGGGTCCACGGCCACCATCGGCAGCACCTCGGGGATGTCCAGCACCACGCTGCCGTCGGGAACGCCGCCGAGGGCCACCGGCACCACCTCGTCGAGGTCGGCGTCGCGGATCAGCGGGGTGACGGTGCCGGTCTGCAGCCGCGACATGTCGAGCAGATTGCCCACCAGGTGGTCGAGCCGGTCAGCGCCGTCCTCGATGCCCGCCAGCAGTTCCCGCTCGTCCTCCTCCGACCAGGACACGTCCTCGGAGCGGAGCGAGGAGACGGCCGCCTTGATCCCGGCGAGCGGCGTGCGCAGATCGTGCGAGACGGCGGCGAGCAGGGCGGTGCGGATCCGGTTTCCCTCCGCCAGCTCCCGGGCCTGCTCGGCCTCGCCGACCAGCCGCTCCCGGTCCCGTACGGCCACGGCCTGGGCGGCGAAGGCGGAGAGCACCCGGCGGTCGGCGGCGGGCAGCACCCGGCCGCGCAGCGCCAGCATCATGTGGTCCCCGACCGGCATGTCGACGTCGGCGTCCTCGGGGCAGGACGCGGGGACCGGGCCCACGCCGCCGGCCCGGCGCCACGGCTCGACATCGCTCTCCCGTTCCAGCAGGGCCACCGAGTCCATGCCGAAGGTCTCCCGGACCCGCTCCAGCAGCGCCTCCAGACTGGTCTCGCCGCGCAGGACGCCGCCCGCCAGGAAGGACAGGATCTGCGACTCCGCGCGCAGCCGCGCCGCCTGCTGGGTGCGCCGCGCGGCCAGGTCGACGACCGAGGCGACGGAGACGGCGACCGTGAAGAAAACGACCATGGAGACGAGATTGCCGGGGTCGGCGACGGTCAGCGTGCGGACGGGCGGGGTGAAGAAGTAGTTGAGCAGCACGGTGCCGATGGCGGCCGCGGCCAGCGCCGGCAGCAGCCCGCCCAGCAGCGCCGCCAGCACGGTGAGGAAGAGGTACAGCAGGACGTCGTTGGCGAACTCCGGACGCGGGTGCTGCGCCGTGAGGACCACGGTGAGCAGCACCGGCCCGGCGATGCCCGCGAGCCAGCCCGCCACGCTCCGCGAGCGGCCGAGCGCCACCCCGCGCGGCACCGGCAGCCCGCGCCCCTTGGCGGCCTCCTCGTGGGTGACGATGTGCACGTCGAGGTCGGGGCCCGATTCGCGGGCGACCGTCGCGCCCACGCCCGGACCGAAAACGTACTGCCAGGGCTTGCGGCGGCTGGACCCCAGCAGGATCTGGGTGGCGTTGACCCCGCGCGCGAAGTCCAGCAGCGCGGCCGGCACCGCGTCGCCGATCACGTGGTGGAAGGTGCCGCCGAGGTCCTCCACCAGCGTGCGCTGGACGGCCAGTTCCTTCGGCGAGGGGTAGGCCAGCCCGGTGCTCGGCGAGATGTGCACGGCGAGGATCTCCCCGCCGGAGCCCCGGGCCGCCACCCGTGCGGCGCGGCGCAGCAGCGTCCGGCCCTCGGGGCCGCCGGTGAGCCCGACGACGATCCGCTCCCGGGCCTGCCAGGTGGAACGGATGCGGTGCTCGCTGCGGTACTGCTGCAGGTACTCGTCGACCCGGTCGGCGGTCCACAGCAGCGCCAGTTCGCGCAGGGCGGTGAGGTTGCCGGGGCGGAAGTAGTTGGAGAGGGCCGCGTCGACCTTGTCGGGGGCGTAGATGTTGCCGTGCGCCATCCGCCGGCGCAGCGCCTCGGGCGACATGTCGACCAGCTCGATCTGGTCGGCCCGGCGCACCACCTCGTCCGGCACCGTCTCGCTCTGCCGGACGCCGGTGATGGACTCCACCACATCGCCCAGCGACTCCAGATGCTGGATGTTCACGGTGGAGATCACGTCGATCCCGGCCCGCAGCAGCTCCTCGACGTCCTTGCACCGCTTGGGGTTCCGCGATCCCGGCGCGTTGGTGTGGGCGAGTTCGTCGACGACGGCGACGGCGGGCCGCCGCTCCAGCACGGCGGCCACGTCCATCTCGCCCGCGCCGGCCCCGCCGCCGTCCTCCGGCTTCCGCCGGGGGACCTGCTCCAGCCCCTCCAGCAGCGCGGCGGTGCGCCGCCGTCCGTGCGGCTCGGCGAACGCGACGACGACATCGGTGCCCCGCTCGGCGCGCCGGTGCGCCTCGGAGAGCATCGCGTAGGTCTTCCCGACCCCCGGCGCGGCCCCGAGGTAGATCCTGAGCTTGCCCCGTCCCATGGGCCCATTCTGTCGGCTCGGCGCACCGCTCCGGCACCCGCGGCCGGAATACCGGCGGCTCCGGCGCGCGATCGCGGCGCCCTCCCCGGTGCCCTCGGCGGGGCCGGAGGCGCGCGGTCCGCCCGGGACGGGCGGACCGGCGGCGGGAAACCGCGCCCTGACGGCGTCGGCGCGGCGTCCCCGCCCCGGGTCCGTCAGCGGATCTCGGTGATCTCCGGGCCGCGGGCCAGACGCTCGGCGCCGCCCGCGAAGCGGGAGCCCTGCGAGGACTCCGCCTCGTCCTGCTGGACGCCGTCCGGCACCATCTGCGCGTCGTCCGGCAGTTTGAGGACGATCGGATCGCGCGGAGCCATCGGCTGTTCGCCCCGGACGATCACGGTGTCCCGGAAAATCTGCTCCAGCAGGCCGGCGGCCTGCGGCTGGACCGCGCCCTGGCCGGAGATCACACCGCGCAGGAACCAGCGCGGGCCGTCGACGCCGACGAAGCGCACCAGCTGTACGCCGTTCTTGCCGTCCGGCAGCTGGACGGGCACCTGGGCGCGGAGTTCCCAGCCCAGCGGGCCCTCGACCTCGTCGACCACACCGCCCTGCTGGGTGATGCCGCCCGCGATCTCCTCGCGGACCTCACCCCAGATGCCCTCGCGCTTGGGCGCGGCGAAGGCCTGCAGTTGGATGGCGCTGTCCCGCAGCACGACGGTGGCCGCGACGATCGAGTCACCGGCGACCTCGACCCGCAGCTCCATGCCCTCGACCCCGGGTACGAAGATCCCGCCGAGGTCGACGCGGCCCTCGGCGGGCCGGCTCACCTCGGAGATGTCCCAGGGCCCGTCGGGCCGGGGCGCGGGCGGCAGGTTCACTCTGCGCGGCCCGGTCTCCTCCGCGGCCTCCGGCTCCTCGCCGCCCGGCCCGGGTGCGGCCGCGTCCGCACCGTCCCTGCCCGCGGTGTTCTCAGCGTCTGCGCGTCCCTTGCGACGACGTCCGAACACGTCACTGTCCTTCCCGGTCGTTGACGACCGAAGCGTAATCATGTCCCCCGGTGGAGCCGTCCATCGCGGCGTGGCCACCGGTCGATCCGAAGCCGTTCGCGCCCCGTGCCGAACCCGGCAGCTCCGCGACCTCGTGGAAGCTCACCTTCTCGACCTGCTGGACGACCAGCTGGGCGACCCGGTCGAACCGCTCGAACCGCACGGTCTCGCGCGGGTCCAGGTTGACCACGGTCACCTTGATCTCCCCACGGTACCCGGCATCGACGGTGCCGGGCGCATTCACGAGGGCGACGCCGCAGCGGGCGGCGAGGCCGGAGCGCGGGTGCACGAACGCCGCGTAGCCGTCGGGGAGGGCGATCGCCACCCCGGTGGGCAGCACCGCGCGCTCCCCGGGGGCGAGTTCGGCGGCCTCGGTGGTGACGAGGTCGGCCCCCGCGTCGCCGGGGTGCCCGTACGAGGGGACCGGCACCCCCGGGTGGAGACGGCGCAGCAGCACGTCCACCGGCGGGCGGGTCACGGGTTCACCTCGAAGGCGCGGGTGACCTTGATCTGGTCCGGGTCCGACATCGCGGCCCGGATCTCCTCGTCCCGGCCGTTCTCGATGAAGTGGTCGACCTTCACCTCGATGAACAGCGCGGTCGCCCGGACGGCGACGGGCCCGTCCGGGCCGCCGATGCGGCCGGTGGCGGTGCTGTAGATCTTGCGGCCGTGCACCGCGGTCGCCTCCGCCGCCAGGTGCAGCTCGGTGCCCACCGGCACCGGCCGGACGTAGTCCGTCTCCAGCCGGCCGGTCACCGCGATGGTGCGCAGCAGCCAGCTCAGCCCACCGAGGGTCTCGTCCAGCGCGGTGGCCAGCACACCGCCGTGGGCGAGGCCGGGGGCGCCCTGGTGCACCTCCCGGACGGTGAAGACGGCGGTGACGCTCACGCCCTCGCCGGCGCGCGTCTCCAGATGCAGTCCGTGCGGCTGCTCGCCGCCGCAGCCGAAGCACTGGTCGTAATGGGAGCCGAGCAGCTCCCCGGGCGCGGGGGCTTCCGGGTGCCGTACCGGCTGCCGGGCGCCGGCCGGGGGCGTCAGCGATGTCATGGGTCCACTCACGAGTGCAGACCCTACCCGCGCCGGTCACGACCGGTCGCGGGCGTGCCAAGCTGGGACCATGCAGTCGTACGAGGAACGCCTCACCGCACCCCCCTCCTGGTGGGCCGTCGCCGTGTCCGCCGGGCTCTTCTGCGCCCTGACCGCGGCGCCCTTCGGCACCCTGGCGGTGCTGGGCGCGCTGATCGCCGGCGGGGCGCTCGGGGCGGCGGCGGTGAGCGCGTACGGCTCGGCGCGGATCCGGGTGGTGGCGGGCTCGCTGGTGGCCGGGGACGCGCGGATCCCCGTGGAGGCCCTGGGCGAGGCGGAGGTGCTGGACCGGGCGGAGGCGGCGGCGTGGCGCACCCACAAGGCCGATCCGCGCGCCTTCATGCTGCTGCGCAGCTACATCCCGACGGCGCTGCGGGTGGAGGTCACCGACCCGGCCGACCCCACGCCGTACGTCTATCTCTCGACCCGGCACCCCGAGGAGCTGGCCGCCGCGCTGGCGGCCGTACGGTCCTGACGGCCCGGTTCCGCGCCGTCCGGGCCGGCGGCCGCGTCTCAGCCCTCCGCGTCCGGGGCTCCGTCCCGCGGGCTCCGGCCGTCCGGTCCCCGGAGGGACTCGGGGTTGCCGGGCTCCGGGTCCGGACCGGGAGGGAGCTGGTCCCAGGGCACCTGCCGCCGGCGCAGGTCCCGGCGGACCTTCGCGGCGAGCGCCGCGGTCTCGCGCCGGTTCATCACGGCCCCGGCGGCGGCACCGATCATGAAGGGGACCAGGGTGGGGAAGTTGCGCACGGTGCGCTTGAGCACCTGGTGCCGCAGCTGTCTGCGCATCTGGGCCCCCAGCAGGGAACTCACATCGGCCGTCGCGGCGACGTCGATCCCGCGCCGCTCGGTCCAGGCGGCGAGGTAGGCGTAGGCCCGCTGCGTGGCGTTGCCGGGGGCGCGGATGCCGTAGACCTCGTGGAGCTCCGCGATGAGCTTGTACTCGACGGAGGCGACGCCGACGATCTCGGCGGCCAGCTCGGCCGGCATCGCGGGAGGGGAGGGCAGCATGGCCGCCGCGCCCACGCTCGCGCCGACCGCGGAGGAGGCCCGGACCGCTCCGGCCACCAGCTTGTCGGCCAGCTCCTCGGCGTCGAGCCCGGGGAACTGGCGGCGGAGGGCCGTCAGATCGCGGACCGGGACGCGCGGGGCGGTGTCGATGATGCGGTCGGATACCACGGCGAGGCCGGTGCGGACACTGCGCCCGCCACGGGCGACCCCCCGTCCGGCCGCCGCCACGAGGGAGGCCGTACGGCCCCGCCCTCCGGGCGCGGGGCCGGTGCCGGACGCCTGGTCGGGGCGTCCGGTGGGGTCCGCCGGCAGGGCGTCCTGTTCCGCGGGCGCCTGAGCGCCTTCCACGGGGGCCGTACGGCCCGCGTGTTCCTCCCCGGAACCCGGGGAGCCCTGCCGCCGGATGCGAGGTTTACGGGACGGCGTGGAGCCTGTCACGGCCGTCCCGGCCTCAGGCCGCGCAGTCGCGGCAGATCGGCTGGCCGTTCTTCTCCGCGGCCAGCTGGCTGCGGTGGTGTACGAGGAAGCAGCTCATGCAGGTGAACTCGTCGGCCTGGCGGGGCAGCACGCGGACGGACAGCTCCTCGTTGGAGAGGTCCGCACCGGGCAGCTCCAGGCCCTCGGCCTGCTCGAACTCGTCGACGTCCACGCTGGACGTGGACTTGTCGTTGCGCCGGGCCTTGAGCTCTTCGAGGCTGTCCTCGTTGAGCTCGTCATCGGTCTTGCGTGGGGTGTCGTAGTCCGTCGCCATGTCGCTCTCCCCCTCTGGGTGTCTGCTGGTGTCTCAGCGCTCGTAACGCGTGAGGGGCCGGTCTTGTGCCCGACCTGAGGCGGAGATTTTGCCTCACATCAAGGCCTGTTACTCAATCGACACCCAACCGCCCCCCTGAAGGGGCGAGCGCGTTGGATGGCGATGGGGACCGTACACGGTCGTGTTCCCCCGCTGTGCGGGGCCATCCCGTGTACTTCCCGTGATCGAGGACCCTGGAAACCGCCATTTTCCGGGCTTTCCGGGGACCTGTTCACTCACGGAGCGTCAAGGGGCCGAAAATCGCGATTGTGAGCGATTCCACAAGGGGAGCCCCGGGACCGTCCCGGGAATTTCCGCCCAAAGCGAACCACGGCCAGCATCTCAGACGGGGAGGGTGACCCGCATCACGAGACCACCGCCCTCCCGCGGCTCCGCGCTGACGTGGCCGCCGTGCGCCCGGACCACGGAGCGCACGATCGACAGCCCCAGGCCGACGCCCCGGTCGCTGCCGGTCCGCTCGGTGCGCAGTCTGCGGAAGGGCTCGAAGATGTTCTCCAGCTCGTACGCCGGAACCACCGGACCGGTGTTCGAGACCACCAGGGACGCCCCGCCCTCCCACTGCCCGGTGGAGATCTCCACCCAGCCGTCCGGCACGTTGTACCGCACCGCGTTCTGCAGCAGGTTGAGGGCGACGCGCTCCAGCAGCACCCCGTTGCCCAGGACCACCGCGAGCCGGCGCTCGCCCCGCAGCTCCACGCCCTGGTCCCGGGCCTCCCCGCGGACCTGCTCCACGGCCTGGGAGGCGACCTCCGCCAGGTCGACCGGCTTGCGGTCGACGATCTCGTTCTCGCTCCGGGCCAGCAGCAGCAGGCCCTCGACGAGCTGCTCACTGCGCTCGTTCGTGGCCAGCAGCGTCTTGCCGAGCTGGGTGAGCTCGGGCCCCGCCTCCGGGTCGGAGAGCTGGACCTCCAGCAGGGTGCGGTTGATCGCCAGCGGGGTGCGCAGCTCGTGCGAGGCGTTGGCGACGAAGCGGCGCTGCGCGTCGAAGGCCCGGTCCAGCCGGTCCAGCATCTCGTCGAAGGTGTCCGCCAGTTCCTTCAACTCGTCGTCCGGGCCGTCCAGTTCGATACGGCGGGACAGGTCGGAGCCCACCACCCTGCGGGCGGTGCGGGTGATCCGGCCGAGCGGCGAGAGCACCCGGCCCGCCATGGCGTAGCCGAAGGCGAACGCGGCCACGCTGAGGCCGAGCAGGGCCAGCAGGGAGCGCCGCAGGAGGTTGTCCAGCGCCTGTTGCCGCTGGTAGTCCATGCAGACTTCCAGCGCGGCGTTGAACTCCTCGTGGTTCTCGAAGAAGCGGCCGGTGAGGTTCGGGCAGGTGCTGCTCGTCGGCCGGAAGCTGCCCTCCAGCAGCTTGAAGGGCAGGGTATTGCCCTTGTCCAGCGCCTCGGCGGCCAGCAGGTAGATGATCGACAGCAGCACGATGCCGGCGATCAGGAACATGCCGCCGTAGAGCAGGGTGAGCCGTATCCGGATGGTCGGACGGAGCCAGGGCCGCGGGCCGCCCGGCGGGGCCGGGGGGTCCCAGGTGGGCTTGGGGGGCGTCGCGGGGGGCGCGGGGGTGCCGGCCACGGCCGCTCAGACCCGGTAGCCGGAGCCGGGGACCGTGATGATCACGGGCGGCTCGCCGAGCTTGCGGCGGAGGGTCATCACCGTGACCCGGACGACGTTGGTGAAGGGGTCGGTGTTCTCGTCCCAGGCCTTCTCCAGCAGCTGCTCGGCCGAGACCACGGAGCCCTCGGCGCGCATCAGCACCTCCAGTACCGCGAACTCCTTCGGCGCCAGCTGCACCTGCCGGCCGTCCCGGTAGACCTCGCGCCGGTTGGGGTCGAGCCGGATGCCGGCCCGCTCCAGTACGGGGGGCAGCGGCGCGGTGGCGCGGCGGCCCAGGGCCCGCACCCGGGCGGTGAGTTCGCTGAAGGCGAACGGCTTGGGGAGGTAGTCGTCGGCACCGATCTCCAGGCCCTCGACGCGGTCGCTGACGTCGCCGGAGGCGGTGAGCATCAGCACCCGGGTCGGCAGCCCGAGCTCCACGATGTGCCGGCAGACGTCGTCCCCGTGCACGAGCGGCAGGTCCCGGTCGAGGACGACCACGTCGTACTCGTTGACATCGACCCGCTCCTGGGCGGCGGCGCCGTCGTACACGACGTCGACGGCCATGGCCTCCCGGCGCAGCCCGGTGGCCACCGCATCGGCGAGCAGCTGCTCGTCCTCGACGACGAGTACGCGCACGGCATGTTCCCTTCCCTGTCCCGCGGCCCGTGAGCAGGCCGGACGCTGTTCGGGTGATCCTCCCCATCCTGCCCCCGCCGGCCGTAAACCGGCGGTAAGAGATCACCGGATCGGGAGAATCAGGATTCTTATCGCGTTTGAGGTTTCTCTGAGGTCCGGGCTGGGGAGGACGAATGCACATCCGAGATCACGCCCTGTACGTGGCATGCCACGACCTGCTGTCCCCCGCAGAGAAGCGGTGCGTGATCAACCCACCGTCGGCACACCCCCGTGCCATCGACCCACGACGAGGGGGCGCAACCATGGACGCGTTCACCGCAGGACTTCTGCAGCGTATACAGAGCACCGAGTCCGACCTGACGCGCGCTCGGGAGACGGGCGACGACTTCCTCGTGGAGGTGGAGCTGGCGGAACTGGACGATCTTCGCCGCCTCGCAGCCGAGCACGGCGTGGAGGTCGGCGCGCTGAGCGCCTGAGCCGGCCCGGTCACAGCCAGGGGCGCCCCGGTACCGTTCACCCGGTACCGGGGCGCCCTTCGTCTGCCCGCGGTGCGCGAGCCGCTTCGGCGTGGGCGGCCCGCTCAGCCGGCGGGGTGGTCGTCGTGCCAGGCGCCCAGTTCCTCCAGCCGGCCGCGCAGCGCCTCGAAGAGCCCCGGCGGGGCGGCCACGGCGAGCTCGCCGGAGAGCGGCTGCCCCGGCCGCCCGCCGGTGACCGCTCCGGCCTCCCGGGCGATCAGCTCGCCCGCGGCGTAGTCCCACGGGTTCAGCCCGCGCTCGTAGTAGCCGTCGAGCCGGCCCGCCGCCACGTCGCAGAGGTCGATCGCCGCGGACCCGGAGCGCCGGACGTCCCGCAGGTCCGGGACCAGCGCGCGAAGGACCGCGGCCTGCCCGATCTTGCGCTCGCGGACATAGCCGAAGCCGGTGCCGACGAGGGCCCGCTCCAGCGGCGGCGCGGGATTGCAGCGCAGCCGCCGCTCCCCCCGGTACGCCCCGCCGCCCAGCACGGCCCGCGAGGTCTCGCCCCGCACCGGTGCCGCCACCACGCCGACCACCGTCTCCCCGCCGGCCTCGGCGGCGATGCTCACCGCCCAGTCGGGCCGCCCGTAGAGGTAGTTGACCGTGCCGTCGATCGGGTCGACGATCCAGCGGACCCCGCTGCTGCCCGCGGTGTCCGCGCCCTCCTCGCCGAGGAGGCCGTCGTCCGGCCGCCGCTCCGCGAGGAAATCCCTGATCAGCTTCTCCGAGGCGAGGTCCATCTCGGTGACCACGTCGATGGCGCTGGACTTGGTGGCGGCCACGCCGAGATCGTCCGGGCGGCTGTCGCGCAGCAGCGTCCCGGCGCGCTCGGCGGCCTCCAGGGCGACCGGCAGCAGCTCCCGGCCCAGCGCTCCGAGGTCCGTCTCCCGGGCGCTCATCGCACGGCTCCCGCGTACGGGTCGTCCGCGCCGGCCGCGGCGGGCTTCGGCGCCCGGCCGGGGCAGCAGCCCACCGGGCAGAGGTCGTGGCTCGCGCCGAGGGTGCCCAGCGCGCGGCGCCGCACCTCCTCGCCGCGCTCGGCGGCCGCGCGCTCCAGGACGAGCTCCCGGATGCCGGCCACGAAGCGCGGGTCGGCGCCGACGGTGCCCGCCCGGGCCACCGGCAGGTCCAGCGCGGTGGCCTTCGCCATGGCCTCCGTGTCGAGGTCGTAGATGACCTCCATGTGGTCGGAGACGAAGCCGATGGGGACCATGACGGCCGCGGACGCGCCCGCTCCGTGCAGCTCCTCCAGGTGGTCGCAGACGTCCGGCTCCAGCCAGGGGATGTGCGGGGCGCCGCTGCGCGACTGGTAGACGAGCCGCCACGGCCGCTCCACACCGTCCGCGGCGCGCACCGCGGCGGCGATCGTCCGGGCCACGTCCAGGTGCTGCGCGACGTACGCGCCGCCGTCGCCGTGGCCCTCGGGAGGCCCGGAGGTGTCGGCCGAGGCCGTGGGGACGGAGTGCGTGGTGAACGCCAGATGGGCGCCCTCCCGCACCTCCTCCGGCAGCCCGGCCAGCGCCGAGAGCGCCGCCTCGGTCATGGGCTCGACGAAGCCGGGATGGTTGAAGTAGTGGCGGAGCTTGTCGATCCGCGGCAGCGGCAGGCCCTCCGCCTCCAGGGCCGCGAGCGACGCCGCGAGGTTCTCGCGGTACTGGCGGCAGCCGGAGTACGAGGCGTAGGCGCTGGTGGCGAGGGTCAGGATGCGGCGGTGCCCGGCGGCGGCCATCTCCCGCAGGGTGTCCGTGAGGTAGGGCGCCCAGTTGCGGTTGCCCCAGTACACGGGGAGGTCCGGGCCGTGTTCCGCGAACTCCCGCCGGAGCGCGGCGAGCAGCTCGCGGTTCTGGTCGTTGATGGGGCTCACGCCCCCGAAGAGGAAGTAGTGCTGCCCCACTTCCTCCAGCCGCTCGCGGGGGATCCCCCGGCCGCGGGTGACGTTCTCCAGGAAGGGCACCACGTCGTCCGGCCCCTCGGGGCCGCCGAAGGAGAGGAGCAGCAGGGCGTCGTAGGGATCGGGGACTGACTGATCGGACATGCCGCCGATCCTGCCACCCGCCACCGGTGGCCGGGAAAATACCCGGGCGCCGCGGTTCCGGACGGCCGTAGGCTGGAGCGCCCTCTCCCGCTGCCAGGTCCCCGCCGGAGCCGTCCGTGCCCAGTCCCTACCGCGAGATCTTCGCGCGCCCCGGCACCAGGGCCTTCTCCGCGGCCGGCCTGCTGGGGCGGATGCCCGCGGCCATGCTGGCCATCGGCGTCGTCACGATGATCTCCCGGCTGACGGGCCGCTACGGGCTGGCGGGAGCGGTCGCCGCGACGCTGGCCCTCTCCTCCGCCTGTCTGTCGCCGCGGATGTCGCGGCTGGTCGACCGGTACGGCCAGCGCCGCGTGCTGCGCCCCGCCCTGCTCGGCGCGGTGACGGCCGTGACGGGGCTGCTGGTGAGCGCCCGCCAGGGACTGCCCTCCTGGACGCTGTTCGTCTTCGCCGCCGGCGCCGGCTGTGTGCCGCACCTCGGCTCGATGGTCCGCTCCCGCTGGGCCGCGCTCCACCGGGAGGAGCCGCGGAAACTGCACACGGCCTACTCCTGGGAGTCGCTGGTCGACGAGATCTGCTTCGTCCTGGGACCGCTGATCTCCATCGGCCTGTCCACCCAGTGGTTCCCGGAGGCGGGGCCGCTGGCCGCCCTGGTGTTCCTCGTCTCGGGCGTCCTCTGGCTGACCGCTCAGCGCGCCACCGAGCCCGTGCCGCACCCCCGCGAGCAGCACGCCGGGGGGTCGGCGCTCCGCTCCCCCGGCCTGCGGGTGCTCGTGCTGACGTTCGGCGCCTGCGGCGCGATCTTCAGCTCCGTCGACGTGGTGACGGTGGCGTTCGCGGAGGAGGCCGGCCGCCCGGCGCTGGCCGGGCCCGTCCTGGCGGTGTACGCCCTGGGGTCGGGGCTGGCCGCCTGGGTGTTCGGGCTGCTGGACCTCAGGGGCCCGCCGGCCCGGCGGTGGCTGCTCGGGGTGTGGGCGATGGCCCTCTGCGCGCTGCCCCTCCTGCTCGCCGGGAATCTGGCCGCGCTGGCCGCGGCCCTCTTCTTCGCCGGCATGACGATCGCGCCCACGGCGGTCACCACCATGGCCCTGGTCGCGCAGCACGTCCCCGCGGCGCGGCTGACCGAGGGCATGACCTGGACGAGCACCGGAGTGCAGCTCGGCATCGCCGGCGGGGCGGCCCTCGGCGGCCGGGTGGTCGACGCGGCGGGCGCCGGGGCCGGATACTCGGTACCCGCCGGGGCTGGACTTCTCGCGGCAGTGGTGGCATCCCTGGGATACCGCCGGCTCCGGCCGGCTCCGCGGCGGGAGAGAGTGGGAGTTCATGACGCAGAAGACCGGCGGCGCGTGGCGTAACTGGGCGGGGACGGTGGCCGCGCGGCCGCTGCGCTCCCTCGCCCCCGCGACCACGGACGAGGTGGCCCGGACCGTCAAGGCGGCGGCCGAGGAGGGCATACCGGTGAAGGCCGTCGGTACCGGCCACTCCTTCACCGCCGCCGCGGCCACCGACGGCGTGCTCCTCCGCCCCGACCGGCTGACCGGGGTCCGGCGGATCGACCGGGACGCGGGAACGGTCACCGTCGCGGCGGGCACCCCGCTGTGGCAGCTCAATCAGACGCTGGCCGGCGCGGGCCTGTCGCTGACGAACATGGGCGACATCATGGCGCAGACCGCCGCCGGCGCCACCAGCACCGGGACGCACGGCACCGGGCGGGACTCGGGATCCCTGTCGGCCCAGCTCGCCGCCCTGGAACTGGTCACCGCCGACGGCTCGGTGCTGCACTGCTCCCGCGAGGAGAATCCCGAGGTCTTCGCCTCCGCCCGGATAGGCCTCGGCGCGCTGGGGATCGTCACGGCCCTCACCTTCGCCGTCGAACCGCTCTTCCTGCTGACCGCCCGCGAGGAACCGATGCCGCTGGGCCGGGTGCTCTCCGAGTTCGACCAACTGACGCAGGAGAACGAGCACTTCGAGTTCTACTGGTTCCCGCACACGGAGCACTGCAACACCAAGCGGAACAACCGCAGCGCCGGTCCCCCCGCCCCGCTCGGGCGGGTCAGCGGCTGGGTCGACGACGAGCTGCTCTCCAACGGTGCCTTCCAGCTGGTCTGTTCGGCGGGACGGGCCGTGCCCGCCGCGATACCGCGGCTGGCCCGGATCACCGGCCGCGCGCTGTCCGCCCGCACCTATACCGACATCCCGTACAAGGTGTTCACCTGCCCGCGCCGGGTCCGCTTCGTGGAGATGGAGTACGCGGTCCCCCGCGCGGCGGGCACCGCGGCGCTGCGCGAGGTGAAGGCTCTCATCGAACGGTCCGGCCTGCGCGTCGGCTTCCCCGTCGAGGTGCGCACCGCGCCGGCCGACGACATCACGCTCTCCACCGCCTCCGGCCGGGACAGCGTCTACCTCGCCGTGCATCTGTACCGGGGCACCCCGTACCGGCGGTACTTCTCGGAGGTCGAGCGGATCATGACGGCGCATGAGGGACGTCCGCACTGGGGGAAGCTGCACAGCCGCGACGCGGGGCAACTCGCCTCCGTGTACCCGCGTTTCGGCGAGTTCACGGCGCTGCGCGACCGGCTCGACCCGGAGCGGGTGTTCGGCAACCCGTATCTGCGGCGGGTCCTGGGCGACTGACCGGGGCGCCGGGGCGTCCGCGCGTACCGCTTTCTGCTCCTTCGGTCGGATGTACGGGCCCGGCGGCCGCGGCGGTTGCCGCCCGCCGGGGCCGGCCCCCCGTCACTCTCCGTCCACCGCACCCCCGGTGGGGCCGCGACGCCGGTGGGACTCGACGAACGGAGTGGATTGCTCCGCATCAGGAGATTCCGTGAAACTCCTTCCGCCGGGGTTATCGACGCCCCGGCCGATCCCGGCCCGTGGACGGAAGTCGGCGGCGCGCCAGTCCACCCGGGTGGGCTGAATGGAGTACTGTGGCCAATCCTGGCTCCGGCTCCCCGCCAGGCTGCCCGGAGCTGCGAAAGCGGCCCGGAGCAGGGTTCGGACCGACGCAGTCGTGGCAGGACCTGGGTAGGGTGCATGGGACGGACGGCGCGGTCACACATCGTGACATTTGGGTTACCGCGTCACAACGGCGGAGAAGGCCCCGGGCCCGACACGCCGGGCAACTCGGCAATGCTGTGGCAGGCTGCACCCGGGCAGGCCACACTCGTCTAGCGGAAGCAGCGACGCACGTGACGTCGGCAGGCACCACCCGGGAGGTCCCCATGCCCGAACTGCGTGTCGTGGCCGTCAGCAACGACGGCACACGGCTGGTGCTGAAGGCTGCGGACAGCACGGAATACACCCTTCCGATCGACGAGCGGCTGCGCGCCGCCGTGCGGAACGACCGTGCCCGGCTGGGCCAGATCGAGATCGAGGTCGAGAGCCACCTCCGCCCCCGGGACATCCAGGCACGCATAAGGGCGGGAGCCTCCGCCGAGGAGGTCGCGCAGCTCGCCGGCATCCCCGTGGAGCGCGTGCGCCGCTTCGAGGGCCCGGTGCTCGCCGAGCGCGCCTTCATGGCCGAGCGGGCCCGCAAGACCCCGGTCCGCCGCCCGGGCGAGAACACCGGACCCCAGCTCGGCGAGGCCGTCGCGGAGCGGCTGATGCTGCGCGGGGCGGAGAAGGACACCGCCCAGTGGGACTCCTGGCGGCGCGACGACGGCACCTGGGAGGTGCTGCTCGTCTACCGGGTCGCCGGTGAACCGCACTCCGCGAGCTGGACGTACGACCCCCCGCGCCGGCTGGTGCAGGCGGTGGACGACGAGGCGCGCTCGCTGATCGGGGACACGGACGACACCCCCGAGCCGAGCATTCCGTTCGTCCCCCGGATCGCCCGGCTGCCCCGGGACCGGCCGATGGACCGCACCGTCCCGATCGACCGCTCGGAGCGGCCGGACCGGGCGCTGTCGGCCCGGTCCGAGTCCGAGGAACCCGCCGAGCGGGAGAGCCGCGACCGCGACTCGCTGACCAGCCTGCTGGAGGCGGTGCCCAGCTTCCGGGGAGACCTCGTCGTACCGGAGCAGACCTCGCCGTCCCGGGCCGAGCCCGCCGACGGCCCGCCGGACGACGAGCCGGCGGCCGCCGAGGAGCCCGCGGCCCCGCCCGCCGCCGCGGCGAGCGCGGGTTCGGCGTACGCCGACGTGCTGATGCCGCGCGCCGTGGCCGGGCACCGGGACCGGCTCACCGGCACCACGGACCGGCAGGCGGAGGCGGACGGCGTCCGTCCGGGCCGCCGCGCGGCCGTGCCGAGCTGGGACGAGATCGTCTTCGGCACGCGCCGCAAGAAGCAGGAGTAGCCGGACCACCGGGCGTTCGCGCGTACGGAGCGGATCCGGTCCAGGGGCCGGGTCAGCCCGGGTCAGCCCGGGTCGGCGCCCGTGGCGACCGGGCGGTCCGGGTCGGCGGACCACTCGCTCCAGGAGCCGGCGTACAGGGCCGCCGGAATGCCCGCCAGTTCCAGCGCGATCACCTCCTGCGCCGCCGAGACTCCGGAGCCGCAGTACACGCCCACGGGTGCGTCACCGCGGACCCCGAGGGCGGCGAAGCGCTCGGCGAGTTCGCGCGCCGGGCGGAACCGGCCCTCGGCGGTGAGGTTGCCGGCCGTCGGGGCGGACAGCGCGCCCGGGATGTGGCCCGCCACCGGGTCGATCGGCTCCACCTCGCCGCGGTAGCGCTCCGCCGCACGCGCGTCCAGCAGCACTCCCTTGCGGGCCAGTTCGGCGGCCTCGTCGGGGCCCAGCACCGGCAGACCGCCCGGGACGGGCGCGAACGCGCCCTCGGGCGGGGCGGGTTCGGCCGTCTCCAGCGGACCGCCGTTCTCCCGCCAGGCCCGCAGACCGCCGTCGAGCACACGGACCGACGGGTGCCCGGCCCAGCGGAGCAGCCACCACGCGCGGGCCGCGCCCCAGCCCTGCGCATCGTCGTACACCACGACCGGCCGCTCGGAGGAGACGCCGGCCCGGCGCATCGCGGCCCCGAACACGGCCGGATCCGGCAGCGGATGCCGTCCGCCGCTTCCGGCGGGTCCGGCGAGGTCGGCCTCCAGGTCCACGAAGACCGCGCCGGGGACGTGCCCCTCCTCGTACGCCTGCCGGCCGGGTGGGCCGCCCAGTTCCCAGCGCACGTCGAGCACGACCGGCGGCCGCCCGCCCGCTGCTTCCCGGGCCAGTTCGGATGCGGTGATGAGGGTGTCCATGCGGCCATCTTTGCGCAGTCCCGGCCGCGCAGCGTGCGGACCCCGGAAACCAGCCGTACGGCGGGCAGTTGTCGGACAGCCGGATCATCGGTACGGATACGCAACGGCAAAGTGGGCATCCTTGACCCCAAAGCCATGGAACGCGGCGCGGCCGTCTCCCTCGGCGCGGCAGCTGGTGCAAGCATGTGGCCGGGCGCCTCCCACCGCGACGGCGCGCGCCCGCCCCCGCCCGGATCCGAACGCCGCCCCGAGAGGCCCGAGGAGAACAGTGACGATGACCGAGGCAGCCACGCCGCGTACACCGGGGACGCCCTGCTGGGTGAGCCTGATGGCACACAACCTGGCGGCGACCCAGGAGTTCTACGGAGCCCTGTTCGGCTGGACCTTCGTGCCCGCGCCCCGGCAGCTCGGGCCGTACGTCCGCGCCCAGCTGGACGGACGCGAGGTCGCCGGGGTGGGCGAGCTGTCGGGCGGGCGTGAGCTGCCGGTGGCCTGGACCACGTATCTGGCCACGGACGACGCGGACGCGACCGCCGAGCTGATCCGCGCCTGCGGCGGCACGGTCGCCGTCGGCCCGCTGGACGCCGGGGACGCGGGGCGGCTGGCGATCGCCTCGGACCCGTTCGGCGCGGTCTTCGGGATCTGGCAGGGACTGGCCCTGGCCGGAGCGCAGGCTTCCGGTGAGCCGGGCACCCAGACCTGGAACGACCTGCAGCAGCAGGACTTGGCGGCCGCGAAGTTCTACGAGGCGGTCTTCGGCTACGAGAGCACGGCCAACGGCCCGGAGGAGATCACGCTGTCCCTGGACGGCAAGCCGGTGGCCAGTGTGCGGGAGCTGGGCGAGGAGCCGGTCCGGAGCCGCGGACCGCGCTGGATGACGTACTTCGAGTCGGCCGATCCGGACGCCGACGCGCGCCGGGCGACCGGTCTGGGCGGCAGACTGCTGGCCCCGCCGCACGACCTGCCGTTCGGGCGGGTGGCCACGGTCGCCGACCCCGAGGGCGCGGTCTTCAATCTGCTGCGGACGGCCCGCTGACGGCGGCCCGTTCCCCGCGGTCGACGGGGAGGACGTCCGGTGAGAGCGCGGCGGCGCGGGCCGCGGCCGAGGTCATCCGTCGCCGGTGGTGGCGGCGGCACAGCACCTCGTATCCGGTCTCGCCTCCGGACAGGCCGACGTCCCCGACCACGACCTGCGCGCCTTCGACGACCATCTCACCGCCGACCGTGCGGGCGTTGTGGGTGGCCCGGGCGCCGCACCAGCAGAGCGCCTCCACCTGCAGGGTCTCGATGCGGTCGGCGAGTTCGACCAGCCGCTGCGAGCCGGGGAAGAGCTTGGAGCGGAAGTCGGTCGTGATGCCGAAGGCGAAGACGTCGAGGTCCAGATCGTCGACGACACGGGCGAGTTGGTCGACCTGGGCGGGGGCGAGGAACTGCGCCTCGTCGGCGATCACGTAGTCCGCACGGCCGCCCCCGGAGAGATGGCCGACGAGATGGGCGTAGAGGTCGAGGTCCGCGGCCGCCTCGATGGCCTCGGTGACCAGTCCCAGCCGGGAGGACAGCTTGCCCTCCCCGGCCCGGTCGTCCCGGGTGAAGATCAGGCCCTGGAGGCCGCGCGCCGACCGGTTGTGCTCGATCTGCAGGGCGAGGGTCGATTTCCCGCAGTCCATCGTGCCGCTGAAGAAGACCAGTTCGGGCATCGGGAGTGGAGGGCCTTTCGGTTCGGGTCGTCGCCGTTCGCCGCCGGCCCCGCGGAGGCCGTGCGGGCGGCCGGCGCGCGGGGACCGGTCAGGAGCGTACCGCCAGCAGCGGGACGAGCTGTTCGGCGGCCGTCATCGAACCGTGCAGCCCCACCATCGAGGACTCGTTGGGCTCGGTGCGGGAGGCGGTGATCGCCACATCGGCGCAGGCCGCGGCGACCACATCGCCGATGCGGCCGTACACCCGCTCCTCCACGGGGCCGAACCAGCCCGCCTCGACGGCCTCGTCGCGGGTGGCCACCCACATCCGGTCGCCGAGCACCTCCCGCCAGACGGCGGCGACGTCACCGGCGGCGCCGGGAACGGCGTAGACGTGCCGGGCCCGGGCCTCGCCGCCGAGGACGGCGACGCCGGCGCGCAGTTCCCAGTCCTCGTCGAAGTCGATCCGGGACTCCTCGTCGAACGGGATGTCGACCATCCCGTGGTCGGCGGTGATGTAGAGCGCCGAGCGGGGCGGCAGTTGCTCGGCGAGCCGCAGCGCCAGCCGGTCCACGAAGGCGAGTTCGGCACGCCAGTCGTCGGAATCGGTGCCGTGGCGGTGCCCCTTGCCGTCCACCTCGCTGTAGTACGTGTAGACGAGCGAGCGGCCCGCGGCGCCGAGCTGCTCCGCGGCGAGGTCCATGCGCTCCGCCCCGGTGAGCCTGCCGTGAAAGGTGCCGCCGCTGAGTGCCACCCGGGTCAGCGGGGTGGTCTCGAAACCGGGCGCGGAGACCTGGCAGGTGTGGATTCCCGCCGCGTCCGCGAGCTGGAAGACCGTGGGATACGGCTGCCAGAGGTGCGGGTCGGTCCAGGGCCGCCAGCGCAGCTGGTTCATCAGCGCGCCGCTCGCCGGGTCCAGGACCGTGTACCCGGCGAGGCCGTGCGCGCCGGGCGGCAGGCCGGTGCCGACGGAGGCGAGGGAGGTGGCCGTGGTGGAGGGGAAGCCCGCGGTGAGGGGTCCTCCGGTGCCGCCGTTGGAGCTCGCCAGGAGGGAGGTCAGGAACGGCGCCTCGTCCGGGTGGGCCTTCAGCAGCTCCCAGCCGAGGCCGTCCACGAGGAAGACGCAGTTCCGGTCGGCCGGTTCCAGGGCCAGACCGGCGCTCAGCCGCGGGACCCCCAGGCCGGCGGCCAGGGTCGGCAGCAGCTCGGCGAGCGAGCCGTGCCCGTAGGCGGGCGCGGGCGCGGAGCGCGGATCGAGGGGTGCGGGATCGTGCCAGGCGGAGCCGGCGGTGGCGGGCTGGGCCATCAGCGGGCGGCGGTGGAGGCCACGGTGGCCTCGGAGAGCGACTGCGCGAAGGCGAGCGTCTGGCGGACGGAGTCGGGGCCGTCACCGGCTTCGCTGACCCGCAGGCTGAGGTCGTCGGCGGTGGAGTTGCCGGTGTAGCCGTGGTCGGCCTCGCAGTCCGGGTCGCCGCAGGCGGCGGGCTCCAGGTCGATGCGGTTGACCGCGCCCCAGCCGATGGTGAGGACGACCTCCCGGGGCAGCGTGCCCGGGGTGTAGGACTCGGGGTTGGCCACGACCCGGCTGAGCACCACCGAGGAGATCCGCTCCAGCCGCACCGACTCGGTGGAGGTGGTCGCGTACGGAGAGGGGGAGGTGCCGTCCGCGGCCTGCTCGTCGGTGTGGCTGACGATGAAGCGGGTGCGGGTCAGCACCAGCACGGTGACATGGCGGCGGACCTCGTTGGAGTCGAAGGTCGTCTCCTGGTGGACCAGGTACGAGGTGACCGGTTCGCCGCCCACGGCGGCCTCCACCGCCTCGGCCACCAGGGCCGGGTAGTAACCGCTGCGCTCGATCGCCGAGCGCAGCCCTTGGGTCGTCGTGCCGGTCTTCGCCATGGCCCCATCCTACGGGGCGGCGGCACCGCCCGAGGAACGGCGGCACCACCGCGCGGACGGGCCCGGCAGCCCGGGCCGGTTCAGTAGACGGGCAGCCGGCGGGGCCCGATGTCGGATCCGGTGGAGGGGGCCGCGAGCCGTACCGAGGCGCCGAGCACGCTCAGCCCGTGCGCGGCGACGACGACGGGTTCCAGCTCCACCGCGACCACCTCGGGGTGGTCGTCGACGAGCCGGGAGAGCCGGAGCAGCAGCTCCTCCAGGGCCGCGGTGTCCACCGGGTCCGCTCCGCGCCAGCCGAAGAGGAGCGGCGCGGCCCGGAGGGAGCGGATCACCTCGGCGGCGTCCCGGTCGGTGACCGGCAGCAGCCGGTGCGCCATGTCGCCGAGCAGCTCGGAGGGCGCGCCGGAGAGACCGAAGGAGAGCACGGCGCCGGCCGCGGGGTCGATCGCCGCCCGGACGACGGTGTCCACGCCGCGGGGCACCATGGCCTGCACGACGGGGCGCAGTTCCTCCGGTTTGCCCAGGAAATCGGTGAACTCCCGGTACGCGCGGCGCAGGGCCTCCTCAGTGGTGAGGTCGAGCCGGACGCCGCCGAGGTCGGCGCGGTGGCGCAGATGGGGGGCGGTCGTCTTGAGCGCGACGGGATAGCCGAGGGCGGCCGCGGCCCGGGCGGCGGTGTCCGGGTCGGGCGCGGGCAGCGCGGGCCGGACGGCGATGCCGTACCGGGCGAGGAGGGCGGCGGCGCGGTCGGCGGGGAGCGGGAAGCTGCGGGCGTCCCGGCTGCCGGCGGCCAGCAGGCCCTCGATCTCGGCGCCCGCGCCGGCCTCGTCGATGTCCTCGTACTCGGGGACGCGGCCCGGTTCGGCGGCCGTCCGGCGCCAGGCGGCGTAGCGCACGGCCTCGGCCAGCGCCCGCACGGCGCGCTCGGCCGCGGGGTAGGCGGGGATGCCCGAGCCGCGTGGGGGACCGTCTGCGTCCGCGGTGCCGCCGGGCGCGGGGGCGGGCGTTCCGGGGCTTCCGCCGGAGGCGCCGAGGGCGGCCGCGAGGCCGTCCATCTCCAGGTGGGCCACCACCACGGGCTTGCCGGAGCCGCCCGTCCCGACGGCGTCGCGCAGGGCCGCGGCCAGTTCCGGGCCCTCGTCGGGCGAGGGGCCGTCGGTCTCGCCGACCCAGGGGATGGCGGTGACGACGACGGCGTCGCAGACGTCGTCGGCGAGTGCCGTGCCGAGGGCCGCGCGGAAGTCGTCGGGGGTGGCCCGGGTGGTGAGGTCGATCGGTGTGAGCGGACGGAGCCGTTCGGTGAGGCAGGCGTCGTAGGCAAGCAGGCCGAGCGATTCGGAGTTGCCGAGGATGGCCACCCGGGGCCCGTTCGGCAGCGGCTGGCCGGCCAGCAGCAGGCCGGTGTCGACGAGTTCGGTGACGGTGTCGACGCGGATGACTCCCGCCTGCCGGAAGAGCGCCGAGACGGTGGCGTCGGGGATACGGGTGCTGGGCACGGCGTGCCCGGTGGGGGCGGCGCCGCTGTGCCGGGCGCCCTTCACCACGACGACCGGCTTCGCGGCGGCCGTCCGGCGGGCGAGCCGGGTGAACTTCCGCGGATTGCCGATGGATTCCAGGTACATCAGCACGACGTCGGTGGCCGGGTCGTCGTGCCAGTACTGCAGGACGTCGTTGCCGGAGACGTCGGCCCGGTTGCCCGCCGAGACGAAGGTCGAGGTGCCGATGTGGCCGGCGCCGCGCCGGTGCAGCGCGGAGAGCAGAGCGATGCCGATGGCGCCGGACTGCGTGAACAGGCCGATGTGCCCGGGCGGCGGCAGTTCGGGCGCGAGGGAGGCGTTGAGGCGCACGCCGGGCGCGGTGTTGAGGACGCCGAAGGCGTTCGGGCCGATGATGCGCATGCCGTACGAGCGGGCCTGCCGGACCAGTTCGCGCTGGCGCTCGCGCCCCTGGGGGCCGCTCTCGCCGTAGCCGGAGGAGATGACGACCAGCCCCTGCACGCCGTGCTCGCCGCAGTCGGCGACGACGGCCGGCACGGACTCCGCGGGGACGGCGACGACGGCGAGGTCGACGGGCTCGCCGATCCCCCCGACGGTGCGGTGGGCGGGCACACCCTCCGGCTCCAGGGTGGCCATGCCCTCGGGGAAGGCCCGGTTGACGGCGTGGACGCGGCCGGTGAAGCCGCCGTGCAGCAGGGCGCGGAGGACGGCGCGTCCCATGCCGCCGGGCCGCCGTCCGGCGCCGATCACCGCGACCGAGCCGGGGGCCAGCAGCCGCTGGACGGACCGGGCCTCGGCGCGCTGCTCACGGCTGCGCTGCACGGCCACCGAGCGGTCGGTGGGTTCGAGGTCGAACTCCAGCCGGACGACGCCGTCCTCGAAGCTGCGCTTCTGGGTGTAGCCCGCGTCCGTGAACACTTTGATCATCTTGGTGTTGGCGGGCAGCACCTCGGCGGCGAAGCGGCGGATGCCGCGCTCCCGGGCGACGGCGGCGATGTGTTCGAGGAGGGCGGAGGCGAGACCCCGGCCCTGGTGGGCGTCCTGGACGAGGAAGGCCACCTCGGCCTCGTCGGCCGGCGCCGAGGCGGGGCGTCCGGTGGCGTCGATGCGGTCGTACCGCACGGTGGCGATGAACTCCCCGCCCACGACGGCCGCCAGGCCGACCCGGTCGACGTAGTCGTGGTGGGTGAAGCGGTGGACGTCGCGGTCGGACAGCCGGGGGTACGGCGCGAAGAAGCGGTAGTACTTGGACTCGTCCGAGACCTGCTCGTAGAAGTCGACCAGGCGCTGTGCGTCGTCCTCGGTGATGGGGCGGATGTGGGCGGTGCCGCCGTCGCGCAGGACGACGTCGGCTTCCCAGTGGGCCGGATAGACGTGCTCCGACGGCGTTTCCATGGGGCCAAGCGTACGGGTGTGCGGCCCGGTGCGCGGGGTGCGCGCACCGGGTAGCGCCGGACCGGTCCGGCGCCGCCGGCGGTCGCGGAACGGGCCACGGCGCCCCGGTACGGTGACCGCAGGCCGGTCCGGGCCCTTGCGGCACCGTGCGAGAATGGTCTAGACAACTTATCCACGGATTACCCGTTCCTGCGACCGAAGGGCACCACCATGGCAGAGCGCCGCGTCACCGTCGGCTGGGCCGAAGGGCTGCACGCCCGTCCCGCCTCGATCTTCGTCCGCGCGGCGACCGCCTCCGGCGTTCCCGTGACGATCACCAAGGGCGACAGCTCCCCGGTCAACGCGGCCTCGATGCTCGCGGTGCTCAGCCTGGGCGCCCAGGGCGGCGAGGAGATCGTCCTCGCCTCGGAGGCCGACGGCGCGGAGTCCGCGCTCGACCGGCTGGCCAAGCTGGTCTCGGAAGGACTGGACGAGCTGCCCGAGACCGTCTGAGACCGGAGCCGTCCCGGCGGTCCGGACGGCCCCCTCCGGGGGGAAGCCGTTCCGAGCCGCCGGGCGCGGCGAACAGCGCACGCCGAAGCCGCGGTCGCCCTTCCGGGGCGGCCGCGGCTTCCCTGCGCGGCCCCATGCCCGCCCCGCGCGAGGGCGCGCCGGGAGAACAATCCGGCGCCCCGCGGCACGTGCTTCTTCTCGCCCACCCGATATCCGCGATCCCGCCCCGCATACGCACCCCGCCCGCGCCTTCGCCGCTTCTTCACCCCTTTTCCCACGGCCGCATTACCCCCGCATGGTTAATTCTGGACCCGTTCCGTGTTGACGGATTGTTTCGGATTCCTCACCGTGGCCGGGCGGCGCAGCCGGCTGCCCTCCGGTGGCGCGAGTTCGGTGTGCGCCGCCGTGAGGGACCGGGCACGCGCCGCGTCCCCCCGCGCCACGGCGTCCACGATGGCGCCCCGCTCCGCCCAGGTGCCGGCCGTGGGCGCCGGCCGCGGGGCCGCGTACATCCAGGCGATCTTGCGGCGGACCTGAGTGAGCAGGGCGATGAGACTGGGACTGCCCGAGGCCTGGGCCAGCGTCTCGTGGAACCAGGCGTCCAGCGAGCCCAGATCCGCCGCCTGCCCGTGGCGCGCCCGCTCCCGGCCGAGCCCCACCAGCCCCCGCAACACCTTGAGGTGGGCCTCCGTGCGGCGCTGCGCCGCCCGCCCCGCGGCCAGCGGCTCCAGCAGGGCGCGGATCTCCAGCAGGTCGGCCGCCTCGCGCTCCGTCGGCTCGGCCACGCAGGCGCCCGCATGCCGCCGGGTGGTGACGAACCCCTCGGACTCCAGGGCCCGCAGGGCCTCCCGGACCGGGATCCGCGAGACACCGTAGCGGCGGGCGAGCAGTTCCTCCGTGAGGCGGCTGCCGAAGGGATAGATCCCGGCGACGATGTCCTCGCGGATCGCATGGCGCACCGCGTGCGACGGAATACGGCGGCCGGCGGGCGGCGAATCACCGTTCATCTCCGACTCCGCATTTCCGGAACCTCCACTGGAATTCCCGTGGAACACAGGGCTCGACATTCTCGAACTGTATGGCAGGACGCGGAATATGGTGACGCGGATGCCCGTCGGCGTATGCGATCCGGCCAGGCAACCGGCCACGGCGGAAGGCGGCCGGAGAACCCGCACGGCCCGGGCCGTCCGGAGCCGGATACGCGGAAGACCCCGGCCGGGAGGGCCGGGGTCTCGCGTCGCGCCGGACGTCAGACCGAGACGCCGTGCGACCGCAGGTACGCGACCGGGTCGATGTCGGAGCCGTACTCGGCGGTGGTGCGGGCCTCGAAGTGGAGGTGCGCGCCGAAGGAGTTGCCGGTGTTGCCCGCGAGGCCGATCTGCAGCCCCGGGGTGACTGTCTGGCCCGCCGTGACGTTGAGGGCGGACAGGTGCCCGTACTGGGTGTAGGTGCCGTCGTTCATCTTGATGACGACGCTGTTGCCGTAGGCGCCGTCCCAGCCGGCCTCCACGACGGTGCCCGAGCCCACGGACTTGACCGGGGTCCCCTCGGCGGCCTTGAAGTCGACACCGGTGTGGCTGCCCGAGGACCAAGCGGCGCCGGAGGCGTGGTACTGGGTGGAGACGAAGCTGCCGTCGACCGGCAGCACAAAGGTGTTGAGGCGCTTGCGCTCGGCCTCGCGGGCGGCGCGCTCCTTCGCGGCGCGCTCCTCCTTGGCCCGGGCGTCGGCGATCCGCTTGGCCTCGGCGGCCTCGCGCCGGGCCGCGGCCTCGGCGCGCTCCATTGCGGCGGCCACGTCGGCCGCGGACTGCTGGGCCTCGGCCTGGTCGTCTATTCGCTCGCCGAGGGTGTCGTCGAGGACGACCGCCTGGCGGAGCCCGGTGTTCGCGGCTCCGAGAGTGCTGTCGTCGGCGGCGAACGCCGGGGAGGCGAGGGTGGCGGCCACGCCCCCGGTGGCGAGGCCGGCCACGCCCGCGACGCGCGCGGGACGGCTGCTGCGGCGGCTCGGACGGCGGTGCTTCCCGGTGGTACGGGTGGGCGGCATAGAGTGCGGCTGTCCTTTCCTTCCTTCTCGCCTACCGGGTTAGCTGACGGGTTCGGAGCAGGAAGGTCTCCTACGGGCCCCTCCGCGGGAAGGCGCCCGATTCACCCCAGGGACCGGGCCGTTCCCGTACCGCCTCCGCGGCGGCGTGGGCCGGCCCGTCCCGCACCGGTGAGGGTGCGGGAAGGAGGGTCCCCGGCTCCCCCCGGCTCGCGCCGTGGGGACTCGGCGATGACTGCCCGGTGCCGCGGTTTGCGGCGAAGTGCCCGGCCGAGCAGCCGGACCGACGCTAGGACGGACGGCTCCGCCGCGCCAAACGCATCCGGGTTTTTGTTGCGGAGACCACAGGAGAGAACGCCCACGCCCCGGCAAAACGGGCCAAACGCGGGTTCGGTCCGGGCGGACGGAACGGCGGAATCGGCGCATCCGCCCCGGCATGGCGGTGGCGGCGCGAGGCGATGTGACGGACCGCCGGTTCCGGCGGCCCGTCACATCCGGTGTGTCACACGGCGCGGCGCCGGCGCGCGGCAGCACCGGTCCCGGCCGCGCCGCCGCTCGCCGGGCGTCAGCCGCCGACGACCTTGACCTCCCCGATGCCGAGCGCCCGGACCGGCTCCTCGATCGCGGAGGCGTCCCCGACCAGCACCGTCACCAGGTTGTCCACCGGGAACGCGCTGACCGCGGCGGCCGTGGCCTCCACCGTGCCGGTCTCCGCGAGCCGGGCGTACAACTGCGCCTGGAAGTCGTCCGGAAGGTACTGCTCGACCTGGTCGGCCAGGGTCCCGGCAACGGCCGCGGCCGTCTCGTACTTGAGCGGTGCCACCCCGACCAGGTTCTGCACGGCCACATCGCGCTCCTCCTCCGTCAGCCCGCCGGCCGCGAGGGTGCGCAGCACCCGCCAGGTGTCCTCCAGGGCCGGACCCGTGACGTCGGTGGCCACCGAGCCGCTGATGGCCAGCAGCGAGGCACCCGTGCCCTCGGGGGTCGAGCGCAGCACCTGGCCGAAGGCGCGCACCCCGTAGGTGTAGCCCTTCTCCTCGCGCAGCACCCGGTCCAGACGGGAGGTGAGCGTGCCGCCGAGGCAGTAGACGCCGAGCACCTGGGCCGCCCAGACGTGGTCGTGCCGGTCGGGCCCCACCCGGCCGATGAGGACCTGGGTCTGCACGGCGCCGGGCCGGTCCACGATGACGACCCGGCCGGTGTCGTCCCCCGTGATGGCCGGTACGGGGCGGGCCTCGGCCGTGCCGCCGCTCCAGGTGCCCAGGGTGCCGGCGAGGACCTCCGCGAGCGGGATGCCGGTGAAGTCGCCCACGATCACGGCCGTCGCGGTGGCGGGGCGGACGTGCGCCTCGTAGAACGCGCGTACGCCGGCGGCGTCCACGCGCGCGACGGTCTCCTCGGTTCCCTGCCGGGGCCGGGACATCCGGGAGCCGGCCGGGAACAGCTCCTTGGAGAGCTCCACGGCGGCGCGGCGGGCGGGGTTGGCCAGCTCGTGCGGGATCTCGTCGAGGCGGTTGCGGACCAGCCGCTCCACCTCGCCGTCCGGGAAGGCCGGGGCCCGCAGGGCGTCCGCGAGCAGCTCCAGCGCCTTGGCCAGCCGGGAGGCCGGGACCTCCAGGGAGACCCGCACCCCGGGGTGGTCCGCGTGCGCGTCCAGGGTGGCGCCGCAGCGCTCCAGTTCGGCGGCGAACTCCTCGGCGGTGTGCCGGTCGGTGCCCTCCGAGAGGGCGCGCGCCATGATCGTGGCGACGCCGTCGGTGCCCTCCGGCTCGGCTTCCAGCGGTGCCTGCAGATTGATCTCGACGGCCACCACCTTCTGGCCGGGGCGGTGGCAGTGGAGCACCGTCAGGCCATTGGGCAGGGTGTCCCGCTCGGGCGTCGGGAAGGCCCAGGGCGTCGGCTCCCCGGCGCGCGGCATCGGGTGGAACGTCATGGTCGTGCCGGCGCCGCTCACTGGGCCGCCTCCTTCTGGTCGGTGCCGTCGGTGCCCTCGCCGGGCTCCTGCCCGGACCCGGTCGGTTCGTAGACGAGCGAGGCGCGGTTGTCGGGTCGCAGCCGCGCCGCCGCCACCTCGCGTACCTCGTCGGCGCCGACCTCCAGCAGCCGCTGCACCGCCGTCAGTGCGAGCTGCGGGTCGCCGAAGAGGACGGCGTAGCGGCACAGCTGGTCGGCGCGGCCGCCGACGGTGGCCAGCTGGTCCAGCCACTCGCGCTCCAGCTGCGCCTGGGCGCGCTCCAGTTCCTCCGGCGTCGGGCCCTCCTCGGCGAACCGGGCCAGCTCCTCGTCGACCGCCCGCTCGATGGCGGGGATTTCCACACCGGAGGACGCCTTGACGTCCAGCCAGCCCATCGAGGGGGCGCCCGCCAGCCGCAGCAGGCCGAAGCCCGCGCCGACGGCGAGGCGGTCCCGGCGGACCAGCCGGTTGTACAGCCGGGAGGACTCCCCGCCGCCGAGGACCGTCAGGGCGAGATCGGCGGCGTCGGCGGCGCGGGTGCCGTCCTCCGGAAGCCGGTAGGCGGACATCAGCGCGCGGGCCGGGACGTCCTCGCGCAGTTCCTCGCGCAGCTCCTCGCCGATGACGTCGGGGAGTGCGCCGTCGCGCGGCGGCTGCTTGCCGTCGTGGCCGGGGATGGAGCCGAAGTAACGCTCGATCCAGGCGAGGGTCCGCTCGGGGTCGATGTCGCCGACGACCGCGAGGACGGCGTTGTTCGGCGCGTAGTACGTCCGGAAGAAGTTCCGGGCGTCCTCCAGCGACGCGGCGTCCAGGTCGGCCATCGACCCGATCGGGGTGTGGTGGTAGGGGTGGCCCTGGGGGTAGGCCATGGCGGTCAGCTTCTCGAACGACGTGCCGTAGGGGACGTTGTCGTAGCGCTGGCGGCGCTCGTTCTTCACGACGTCCCGCTGGTTCTCCATGCTCTCCTCGTCGAGGGCGGCGAGGAGGCTGCCCATGCGGTCGGCCTCCAGCCAGAGCGCGAGTTCGAGCTGGTGGGCGGGCATGGTCTCGTAGTAGTTGGTCCGCTCGAAGCTCGTGGTGCCGTTGAGCGAGCCGCCCGCGCCCTGGATCAGCTCGAAGTGGCCGTTGCCCTTCACGTTCGCGGAGCCCTGGAACATCAGGTGCTCGAAGAGGTGTGCCAGGCCGGTGCGGCCCTGGACCTCGTGGCGGGAGCCGACGTCGTACCAGAGGCAGACCGCGGCGACCGGGGTCAGGTGGTCCTCGGAGAGGACCACGCGCAGACCGTTGGCCAGCCGGTGCTCCGTCGCTGTCAGGCCGCCGGACCCGGCCTTCTCGGTGGCCGTGTGACCCATGGGCATGTACGTCCCTTCGATCGCGGGTGAGGGGTGCGGAGATGATGAGTGCTGCCACTGTATGCAAGCGGCCGGAGACCTGGCGAAGTTCCCGTACCGTGCCGTTCGGACGGGTCGTGGGCCGCACTGTCCGCGGCGGGGTCCACAATGGTCCGCGTCACCACCCCGCCCAGCGAAGTTTCGAAGTCCTAAGGAGCAGCAGCCGCGATGGCCCGCCGCAGTACGAAGACCCCGCCTCCCGAGGAATTCGAGGAGCGCATCCTCGACATCGACGTCGTGGACGAGATGCAGGGCTCCTTCCTGGAGTACGCCTACTCGGTCATCTACTCGCGCGCCCTCCCCGACGCCCGCGACGGCCTCAAGCCGGTGCACCGGCGCATCGTCTACCAGATGAACGAAATGGGCCTGCGGCCGGACCGCTCGTACGTGAAGTGCGCACGCGTCGTGGGCGAGGTGATGGGCAAGCTCCACCCGCACGGCGACGCCTCGATCTACGACGCCCTGGTGCGCATGGCGCAGCCGTTCTCGATGCGGCTCCCGCTGGTGGACGGCCACGGCAACTTCGGCTCGCTGGGCAACGACGACCCGCCCGCCGCCATGCGGTACACCGAATGCCGGATGGCCGCCGCCACCTCCCTGATGACGGAGTCGATCGACGAGGACACCGTCGACTTCGCCCCCAACTACGACGGCCAGGAGCAGGAGCCGTCGGCCCTGCCGGCCGCGTATCCGAACCTGCTGGTGAACGGCGCCTCCGGCATCGCGGTGGGCATGGCGACCAACATGCCGCCGCACAACCTGGGCGAGGTGATCGCCGCCGCCCGGCACCTGATCAAGCACCCCGGCGCCGATCTGAGCACGCTGATGCGGTTCGTGCCCGGCCCGGACCTGCCGACCGGAGGCCGGATCGCGGGGCTGGCCGGCATCCGCGACGCCTACGAGACCGGCCGCGGCACCTTCAAGATCCGCGCCACGGTGACGGTGGAGAACGTCACCGCCCGCCGCAAGGGCCTCGTCGTCACCGAACTGCCGTTCACCGTCGGCCCCGAGAAGGTCATCGCGAAGATCAAGGACCTGGTGGGCGCCAAGAAGCTGCAGGGCATCGCCGACGTCAAGGACCTCACCGACCGCTCGCACGGGCTGCGGCTCGTCATCGAGATCAAGAACGGCTTCAACCCGGAGGCCGTGCTGGCGCAGCTCTACAAGCTGACGCCCATGGAGGAGTCCTTCGGCATCAACAACGTCGCGCTGGTGGACGGCCAGCCGCTGACGCTGGGGCTCAAGGAGCTGCTGGAGGTCTACCTGGACCACCGGTTCGAGGTGGTCCGGCGGCGCAGCGAGTTCCGGCGGGGCAAGCGCCGCGACCGGCTGCACCTCGTCGAGGGCCTGCTGACCGCCCTGATCGACATCGACGAGGTCATCCGCATCATCCGCTCCAGCGACAACTCGGCGGAGGCGAAGCAGTCCCTGATCGCCCGCTTCTCGCTGAGCGAGATCCAGACGCAGTACATCCTGGACACCCCGCTGCGCCGGCTGACCAGATTCGACCGGATCGAGCTGGAGTCGGAGCGAGACCGCCTCAACAGCGAGATCGCGGAGCTGACCCGCATCCTGGAGTCCGACGCGGAACTGCGGAAGCTCGTCTCCTCGGAACTCGCCGCGGTGGCCAAGAAGTTCGGCACCGACCGGCGCACGGTGCTGCTGGAGTCGGCCGACGCCCCGGTGCAGGCCGTGCCGCTGCAGGTCGCCGACGACCCGTGCCGGGTGCTGCTCTCCTCCACCGGCCTGCTGGCCCGTACCGCCAACGGCGAGCCGCTGGAGGGCGGCTCCACGAAGCGCGTCAAGCACGACGTGATCGTCTCCGCCGTCCCGGCCACGGCCCGCGGCCATGTCGGCGCGGTGACCTCCACCGGGCGGATGCTGCGCCTGTCCGTGATCGATTTGCCGCAGCTTCCCGACACGGCCTCCGCCCCGAATCTGTCGGGGGGCGCGCCGATCGCCGAGTTCCTCACCCTCGACGAGGGCGAGGAACTCATCTGCCTGACCACGCTCGACGAGAGCTCCCCCGGTCTGGCCATCGGCACCCGGCAGGGCGTGGTGAAACGCGTGGTGCCGGACTATCCGGCGAACAAGGACGAGTTGGAGGTCATCGGCCTCCGGGACGGCGACCGGGTGGTCGGCGCCGTCGAACTGCGCACGGGTGACGAGGACCTGGTCTTCGTCACCAGCGAGGCGCAGCTACTGCGCTACCCGGCCTCCCAGGTACGGCCGCAGGGCCGCGCGGCGGGCGGCATGGCCGGGGTGAAGCTGCCCGAGGGGGCTGAGGTGATCTTCTTCGGCGCGGTGGACCCGGCCGGTGACGCCGCGGTCTTCACCGTCGCCGGTGCCGCCCAGGGCACGCTCGACGCGTCGGCACAGCAGTCGGCGAAGCTGACCCCGTTCGACCAGTACCCGCGCAAGGGGCGGGCCACCGGCGGAGTGCGCTGCCAGCGTTTCCTCAAGGGCGAGGACCGGCTGGTCTTCGCCTGGGCCGGGGCCACGCCGCCCCGGGCCGCCGGCTCCTCGGGCGCCCCGGTGGAGCTGCCGGAGCCCGATCCGCGCCGGGACGGTTCCGGCGTCCCGCTGACGAAGCCGGTCTCGGTGGTCGCCGGGCCGGTGTGACGGACCGCGGGCGCCCGGCGCCCGGCGCCCGGCGCCCGTGGGCCCGGAGGGCGCGGGGCCGGGCGGCGCCGGGCGGCGCCGGGCCCGGCGGAGAGGGCCGCCGGTCCGTTCCCGCCGCGCACGGCCCGCCGTCCGTGCTGCGGGGGGAGGGGGCGGGGCACTCTGCGCGCACGGGCTCAGGACTCCGCGGCGTCCTCCGGCTCCGGCCCGTACGCCCCGGGCTCCCCGTACGCCCCGGGCGGCTCCTCCGGCTCCTCCGGCTCCTCCGGCCGGTCGCGCCAGGTGTACCGCAGGACGCCCCACATGCCCGTCTCGTCGGCGGCGGCCTCCCCCGGCGCCGTCTCACGGCAGGCCTCCAGTTCCTTGCGCACAGCCCCGGCGTCGATGCCGGTCCCGATCAGGACGAGCTGCGTGCCGGGCGTCTCGTCACGGGCCCAGGGCGAGGGGTAGAAGCGCAGGAAGTCGCCGACGGCGTGCAGGGTGAACTGCTCGCGGTGGCCGTCCGCGCCGAAGTGGACCCAGCCCTTGATCCGGTAGAGCCCGTCCGGCCGGCTGTCGAGGAAGGCCATCAGCCGGCGCGGGTCCAGCGGGGTGCCGGAGGTGAACTCCACGCTGTCGTAGGCGCTGTGGAAGTGGCCGCGGCCGGCACAGCCGTCGTGGCACCCGCCGTCGCGGCCGGTGTGCCCGCAGGTCTCCCGCTCCCGGTGCATCTCCCGGTACAGATCCTCGAACGACAGCTGCCGTACCGCCTCGGTCTCCTGCGCGCGCGGCCGTGCGTCGAAGAGCAGCCCGGCGTCGATCCGCCCGTGCGCGGCGGGGATCACGGGGGCGCGCGGGGCGAGGCGTTGCAGGGTGTCCAGGGTGTCCCGCAGTCCCGCCTCGTCCACCCGGTCCGCCTTGTTGAGCACCACGAGATCGGCGATGCCCACGTGCCGGTCGAGTTCGGGGTGGGCGGTACGGGTCCGGGTGAACTCGGCGGCGTCGACGACCTCGACCAGCCCGCCGTAGACGATGCGCTCGTTGTCGCTGGCCAGGATCATCCGGATGAGTTCCTGCGGCTCGGCCAGTCCGCTCGCCTCGATGACGATGACGTCGATGCCGGCCCCGGGGCGGGCGAGCCGCTCCAGGAAGCCGTCGAGTTCACTGGTGTCGACGGCGCAGCAGAGGCAGCCGTTGCCGAGCGAGACCATGGAATCGACCTGGCCGGCCAGGGCCATCGCGTCGATCTCGATCCGGCCGAAGTCATTGACGACCGCGCCGACGCGCGTACCGTCACTGCTGCTCAGCAGGTGGTTGAGCAGGGTGGTCTTGCCCGATCCCAGAAACCCCGCCAGCACGACGACCGGTATCTGTCTCCTGGCCACAGGGGCGCCTCCGTCATGGGTGTCCGTGGTGTGCCGCGGGAACGGCCGCGGACCAGGATAGAAGGCGGCAGCCCATCCACGATTTGAAGAATTCTTCAATTGGACACATCATGGAGTGAGTCTCCCGCCCGCTCCCCCGACGACAGGTGCTGATCTTGCAGGTCCCGCTCTACCAGGCCAAGGCGGAGTTCTTCCGCATGCTCGGACACCCCGTCCGCATCCGGGTGCTGGAACTCCTCCAGGACGGCCCGATGCCCGTACGGGACCTGCTCGCCGCCATCGGCACCGAGCCGTCCAGCCTCTCCCAGCAACTGGCCGTGCTCCGCCGGTCCGGGATCGTGACCTCGACGCGCGAGGGATCCACGGTCGTCTACGCCCTGGCCGGCGGCGATGTGGCGGACCTGATGAAGGCGGCCCGGCGGATCCTCACCGAGATGCTGGCCGGGCGCAACGAACTGCTGGCCGAACTGCGGGACTCCCAGGACATACGCCGGTGAACCCGCTCCTCGCCCGGGCCCTCTCCGGGCTGCTGTCCCTCCTGCCCACGCGCTCCGATCTCGCCGCGATGCGCGGGCGCCCGCGCCGCGACCTGCTCGCCGGTCTCACCGTGGCCGTCGTCGCCCTGCCCCTCGCCCTCGGCTTCGGCATCTCCTCCGGGCTGGGCGCCGAGGCCGGGCTGGCCACCGCCGTGGTCGCGGGCGCGCTCGCGGCCGTCTTCGGCGGCTCCAGCCTCCAGGTCTCCGGGCCGACGGGGGCCATGACCGTCGTCCTGGTGCCGATCGTCCACGCCCACGGCCCCTCCGGCGTGCTCATGGTGGGGCTGATGGCGGGCGTGCTGCTCCTGCTGCTGGCCGCGGCCCGGGCCGGGAAGTACATGGCCTTCGTGCCCGCGCCGGTGGTCGAGGGCTTCACCGTGGGCATCGCCTGTGTGATCGGGCTCCAACAGATCCCCGCGATCCTCGGCGTGCCGGTGCCGGACGAGGAGAAGGTCGCGCCGGCGGCCCTCGCGGCCGTACGGGACTACCTCGGCGCGCCGGACTGGCCCGCGGTCACCCTCGCGCTGGCGGTCGCCGGGCTGATGCTCGCCGGCGCGCGGTGGCGTCCGGCCGTGCCGTTCTCGCTGCTGGCCGTCGCGGCCGTGACGATCGCCGCCGAGACGACCGGGCTGGACGTGGACCGCATCGGGACACTGCCGGCCGGACTGCCCGCGCCCTCCCTCGGCTTCGTCGACCCCTCCGCCCTCTCCTCGCTGATCGCGCCCGCCGTGGCGGTGGCCGCGCTGGCCGCCCTGGAATCGCTGCTGTCCGCGGCGGTCGCCGACGGCATGACCGTGGGACAGAAGCACGACCCCGACCGTGAACTGTTCGGCCAGGGCCTCGCCAACCTCGCCTCCCCCCTCTTCGGCGGCGTGCCCGCGACCGGCGCGATCGCCCGGACCGCCGTCAACGTCCGCACCGGGGCGACCTCCCGCCTGGCGGCCCTGGCCCACGCGGTGGTCCTGGCCGTGATCGTCTTCACCGCCGCGCCCCTGGTCTCCCGCATCCCGCTCGCCGCCCTGGCGGGCGTCCTGCTCGCCACCGCCGTCCGCATGATCGAAGTCGGTTCGGTCCGCGCCATGGCCCGCGCCACCCGCTCCGACGCCGTGGTGCTGGTGCTCACCGCCTGCGCCACGCTGATCCTCGACCTGGTGCAGGCGGTCGTCATCGGCCTGATCGTCGCGGGCGCGCTGGCCCTGCGGGCGGTCGCCCGGAACGCCCGGGTGGACGAGGTGCCGCTGCACCACGACGACGGCGCCTCCGGCAGCCACGACGCCGAAGAACATGCGCTGCTGGCCGAACACATCGTGGCGTACCGCCTGGACGGACCGCTCTTCTTCGCCGCCGCCCACCGCTTCCTGCTGGAGCTCTCCGAGGTCGCCGACGTCTCCGTGGTGATCCTGCGGATGTCTCGGGTGACCACCATCGACGCCAGCGGCTCCCTCGTGCTGAAGGACGCCATCGAGAAGCTGGAGCGCCGCGGGATCACGGTGCTCGTCTCCGGCATCCGCGACGGCCACCACCGCCCGCTGGAGGCACTGGGCGTCATCGGACGGCTCGACGCCACCGGACGGGTATTCGCCACCACGCCCGAGGCCATCGCGGCCGCCCGGGAACTGCTCCACGGCACGGGAGTCCTGCCCGCGCCCGGGCCGGCCCGGGCGGAAGGCCCGCCGGAGCCCGCCGGAGAGGCAGCGCGGGAGTCCGCGGGCGGAGCCTCGCCGGAGGAGGCCCCGCCGACCGCTCTGCCGCTGTGAACCGGGCGCCCGGCGACCGGACCGGGGCCGGGCTCCGCCCGCTCACCGGTGGTCCGCGCCGGAGAGCGGCCGCAGCCCGGTCCCCGGCCGGGAGGACTGCTTCCGCATGACCGTATGTGATCGAACACATGCTTTCGGTCGACGGTGGCAAGCGCGGCCCGCCTTGCCGCGCCTCCCCCGCCTGCGCGACGAGCCCGCTCCCCCGGCGGCCTTCCGTCACCGCAGGTTAGGCTCGCCTGTGTGAGCACGTGCGCGACGGCATCCCGGGACCTGTCCGAACCTCTGGCCGGGACGGCCGCCACCGCCCGTACCTGGCTGCTGATCGAACAGCCGGGCCCGTGGGGCGCGAAAGCGCTCACATCCAGCCACCTCGATCCCGCTCTCGGCCGCGCCCTGGAAACCGCCACCGCCGGCACCGGGGTCCGCGTCGCCCTCATCCGCAGGCCCGGCCGGCACGCCGATCACCCCCCGGGCGGCGCGCGCCGGGTCCACATCGCCCACACCCTGCCCGGCCGCTCCTGGATCCGCACCGCGCTCCTCAGCGATCCGGCGGACCTTCCGGCCCTGGACTTCCCGTCCCTCGGCGCGGGCGACCACGGCGGCCTCGGGGACCCGTACGAGGGCGATCCGCTCGTCCTCGTCTGCACCAACGGCAAGCGCGACCGCTGCTGCGCCCTGCTCGGCCGCCCGCTGGCCGAGGAACTCGCGGCCACGGGCGAGGCCGTCTGGGAGGTCACGCACATCGGCGGCCACCGCTTCGCACCGACCCTGTTCGTCCTCCCGTACGGCTACGCCTACGGCCGCGTCACCGCCCGGTCCGTCAAGGAGATCCTGCACGCCGTCCGCGACGGCCAGGTGGTGACGGCGAACGCCCGCGGCCGCTCCTCCTGGGAGCGGCCCGGGCAGGCCGCCGACCTGGCGGTCCGGGAGCACACCGGGGAGAGCCGCGCCGACGCGCTGCGGGTCGCCCGCACCGAGCCCCGCCCGGCCGGCACCGCGGAGCCGGCCGGCTGGCGCGTGACCGTGGAGCACACCGACGGCCGAGCCTGGCGGGTGGAGGTCGGGCGGGGCGCGTCACTGCCACCCCGCCCCGAGAGCTGCGGCGCGGCGCCGGGCAGCCCGGCCAGGATGGACGTGACTGCTCTGCGGGAGATCACCGGCGGGGCGGCCTGAGCCGGGCGGGGCAGCCCGGCTCAGCACCCCGCGGCGCTCAGGCGTCGATCCGGGAGCGGTCCAGCGTGGCCGCGGAGCTGGTGATGAACTCCTTGCGCGGCGCGACCTCGTTGCCCATCAGCAGGTCGAAGATCCGCTCCGCCGCCTCCAGATCGCCGATGTTGATCCGGCGCAGCGTCCGGAACCGGGGGTCCATCGTCGTCTCCGACAGCTGGTCCGCGTCCATCTCGCCGAGACCCTTGTAGCGCTGGATCGAGTCCTTGTACTGGATCCCCTTGCGCTGGAACTCCAGCAGCGTGGTGCGCAGCTCGTTGTCGGAGTAGGTGTAGACGTAACGGTCCTGGCCCTTCTTGGGGTGGCTGAGCTCCACCCGGTGCAGCGGCGGTACCGCGGCGAACACCCGTCCGGCCTCCACCATCGGCCGCATGTAGCGCTGGAACAGCGTCAGCAGCAGGCAGCGGATGTGGGCGCCGTCCACATCGGCGTCCACCAGCAGCACGATCTTGCCGTAGCGCGCCTGGTCGATGTCGAAGGTCCGTCCGGACCCGGCTCCTATGACCTGGATGATCGCTCCGCACTCGGCGTTCTTGAGCATGTCCGAGATCGAGGACTTCTGGACGTTGAGGATCTTGCCGCGGATCGGCAGCAGCGCCTGGAACTCGGAGTCGCGGGCCAGCTTCGCGGTGCCCAGCGCCGAGTCGCCCTCGACGATGAACAGCTCGCTGCGGTCCACGTCGTCGCTGCGGCAGTCCGCCAGCTTCGCCGGCAGCGAGGAGGACTCCAGGGCCGTCTTCCGCCGCTGCGCCTCCTTGTGCTGCCGGGCCGCGATGCGCGTGCGGGCGGCCGCGACGACCTTGTCCAGCACCGCGCGCGCCTGCTGCTTGGTGTCGCGCTTGGCGGAGGTCAGGAAGGCCTTGAGCTCCTTGGCGACGACCGCGGCGACGACCCGCGAGGCCGCGGAGGTGCCCAGTACCTCCTTGGTCTGGCCCTCGAACTGGGGCTCGGCCAGCCGGACGGTGACGACCGCCGTGAGCCCCTCCATGGCGTCGTCCTTGTTGACGTCGTCCTCGGCGACCCGGAGCAGTTTGGCGGAGCGCAGCGCCTCGTTGACCGTACGGGTGAGTGAGCGCTCGAAACCGGACACGTGCGTGCCGCCCTTGGGCGTCGCGATGATGTTCACGAACGACCGGACGGTGGTGTCGTAGCCGGTGCCCCAGCGCAGCGCGATGTCGACGCCGAGTTCGCGGGTGACCTCGGTGGGGGTCATGTGGCCGCGGTCGTCGAGGACGGGCACGGTCTCCTTGAAGGATCCCTGGCCGGTCAGCCGCAGCACATCGCAGATGGCCCGGTCCTGGGCGAGGTACTCGCAGAACTCGCTGATCCCGCCGTCGTAGCGGAAGACCTCCTCGGAGGGCTGCTGTGCCTCGCCGTCGGGCCCGGCGGGCCGGCGCTCGTCCCGGACGACGAGGGTGAGGCCGGGCACGAGGAAGGCGGTCTGGCGCGCCCGTGCGTGCAGGTTCTCCAGGGAGAGCCGGGCGTCCTTGAGGAAGATCTGCCGGTCGGCCCAGAAGCGGACGCGGGTGCCGGTGCGGCTCTTGGGCACCCGCTTCTTCTTGATCAGCCCGCCGGCCGGGTCGAAGGGCGCGTCGGGGCCGGACTCGGTGAAGATGCCCGGCACACCGCGCCGGAAGCTGATGGCGTGGGTGTGCCCGTTCCGGTCGACCTCGACGTCGAGCCGGCTGGAGAGCGCGTTCACGACGGAGGCGCCGACGCCGTGCAGACCGCCGGAGGCCGCGTACGAGCCGCCGCCGAACTTGCCGCCGGCGTGCAGCTTGGTCATCACGACCTCGACGCCCGACAGCCCGGTCTTGGGCTCGACGTCGACCGGGATGCCGCGGCCGTTGTCCCGCACCTCCACGGAGCCGTCGTCGTGCAGCAGCACCTCGATGTGGTCGCAGTGCCCGCCCAGGGCCTCGTCGACCGAGTTGTCGATGATCTCCCAGAGGCAGTGCATCAGGCCGCGGCTGTCGGTGGAGCCGATGTACATGCCCGGCCGTTTGCGGACGGCTTCCAGCCCTTCGAGGACGAGCAGGTGCCGCGCGGTGTAGTTGGAACCGCCGTCCCGGTCTGCTCCGGTCAGCAGCGCTGTGGACGGTACGGACGTCTCGGCGGTCACGCGGTTCGCTCCTCGCTGAATTTCGTTGCTGGCCCAACTCCGGGCTCAGGGCGGCTTGGGTCACCGAGGAGAGGGTACCGAGGCCTGGTAGAGCCTTTGTGACGCCACCCGTCGGGAGGGACCATGCTAGTCGAGGATCGTTCACCTGTTCGATCCCTCGGGAGGGTGACATGGACATCACGTTCCCTTCCAGGCATGAACCATTTAGGCTCCGGGCACGTCCTCATGAACAACGGCAATCCCGCCGGAGGACGGACCCCCGACAAGCAGCGCGATGAATACGTAAGCCAACGCGATACGGCTCATTCGCCGCCACCCGGCAGCATCCGGCCGACTCGGAAGGAAGGTTTCGAGAAAAAGGCACGAGCGGGAACGTTTTCGGCCTGGTTGGATGTTGACCCTGGTACGACAGCTCGTCGAGCTAGAGAAGAGGCGACGTGACTACTGTTCTGACCCCCGCGAGCCCGCTGACGGCCGCCGACCGCTGCGACCGCTGCGGCGCCCAGGCATACCTGCGCGTCGTCCTGATGAGCGGCGGTGAACTGCTCTTCTGCGCCCACCACGGGCGCAAGTACGAGCCGGACCTCAAGAAGGTCGCCGCAGAGATACAGGACGAGACGGAGCGGCTGACCGCCTCTCCCTCATCGGCGTCCGACGACTGACGACGCCGGGCACCGCAGCGACGACGAGCGACAGCCGGCCCTGCGGCCGGACAGCGGGCGTGCGGCCCTGCACCACAGGACCGCACGCCCGCTCTCGTCGCGCGGTCACCCCTGCCGGGTGACCATCCCCTCCATCGCGGACATCCTGGTGTAGACGCCGGGGCTGTCCGCCGCGCCACAGCCGCTCCCCCAGGAGACCAGCCCCACCAGGCGGCCCCGGGCCACCAGCGGCCCGCCGCTGTCCCCCTGGCAGGCGTCCCCGCCACCGCCGGAATCCCCGGCACAGACCATGAACGCGGCCTCGTAGGTGCCGTCGGCACTGCCCGGATAGGCCCGCTCGCAGACCCCGTCCGCCAGGATCCGCACCCGGGCCGCGTGCAGCACCGAGGCGTACCCTCCCCGCCCCGTCGTGTCGCCCCAGCCGTAGACCTCGGCCGGCGTGCCCGGGCGGTACGCCTCGTCCCCGCTCTCCGCCAGCGGCAGCCCCTCCCCGGCCAGTCCGCGTTCCACGGTGAGCACGGCGAGATCCCCCGCGTTCGTGGCACTGTCGTAATCCGGGTTGACGCGGATCTCGCGCACCGGCAGCTCTTCGCCGCCGGAGGCTCGCAGATCGTCCCGCCCCGCGATGACCCTGAGATCGCCGACGGCCGAGACGTCCACGCCCAGCACCGAGCGGCTCACGCAGTGTGCCGCCGTCAGCACCGTCCGCGGTGCCACCACGACCCCGCCGCAGAACTGCCCGGACCGGGTGTCACCGAAGCGGTCCCGGCTCGCCAGGGCGACCGCCCAGGGCGTCTGCTCCGTACTGACCTGCCGCCCGCCCACCACCACGCTGTCCGCGGCCGCGGGCGGTGCCGTCACCAGGGACACCGCCGCGGCCGCCGGTATCAGCGCCAGTGCCCCGATCAGGGTGCGCGAGATGGGACGCATGCTGTCTCCTCACTCCGCGACGACACGTGCGGCCCCAGCGTCGGACAGCGCGGCGCCCCCCGCCACCCGGACAGCGGGCGCCCAAACGGCCGCCGGCCCGGAAACCCCAAGGGATTCCGGGCCGGGCCGGGTGATGACCCCGCTGGCTCCGCCTCGTCCGACCGAGTGATCAGTCGAGATAGTCGCGGAGCACCTGGGAGCGCGACGGGTGCCGCAGCTTGGACATCGTCTTCGACTCGATCTGCCGGATGCGCTCGCGCGTCACGCCGTAGACCTTGCCGATCTCGTCCAGGGTCTTGGGCTGGCCGTCGGTGAGCCCGAAGCGCATCGACACCACGCCCGCCTCACGCTCGCTGAGCGTGTCGAGCACCGAGTGCAACTGCTCCTGCAGCAGTGTGAAACTGACCGCGTCGGCCGGGACGACGGCCTCGGAGTCCTCGATGAGGTCGCCGAACTCGCTGTCGCCATCCTCGCCCAGCGGAGTGTGCAGGGAGATCGGCTCGCGGCCGTACTTCTGGACCTCGATGACCTTCTCCGGGGTCATGTCGAGCTCCTTGGCCAGCTCCTCCGGGGTGGGCTCACGGCCCAGGTCCTGGAGCATCTGGCGCTGCACCCGCGCGAGCTTGTTGATGACCTCGACCATGTGCACCGGGATGCGGATGGTGCGGGCCTGGTCGGCCATCGCGCGGGTGATCGCCTGCCGGATCCACCAGGTGGCATAGGTGGAGAACTTGTAGCCCTTGGTGTAGTCGAACTTCTCGACGGCACGGATCAGACCGAGGTTCCCTTCCTGGATCAGGTCCAGGAAGAGCATGCCGCGACCGGTGTAGCGCTTGGCCAGCGAGACCACCAGCCGGAGGTTGGCCTCCAGCAGGTGGTTCTTGGCCCGCCGGCCGTCCTCGGCGATGATCTCCAGCTCGCGCTTGAGCTTCGGGGCGAGCTTGTCCGAGTTCGCCAGCTTGTCCTCGGCGAACAATCCCGCCTCGATGCGCTTGGCGAGCTCGACCTCCTGCTCGGCGTTGAGCAGCGGCACCTTGCCGATCTGCTTGAGGTAGTCCTTCACCGGGTCGGCCGTGGCCCCGGCCGCCGCGACCTGCTGCGCGGGCGCGTCGTCCTCGTCGTCGTCGGAGAGGACGAAGCCCTGGTTCTCCGGCTGCTCGCCCTCGGGAGCCTCACCAGGTTTGCCGGACGCCGGACCGACCTCCTCCGCCACGCCGTCCGCGCTCTCGAGCAGCTCGTCGGCGTCCTTCTTCGCGGCGGTCTTCTTGGCCGCGGTCTTCTTCGCGGTGGTCTTCTTCGCGGTGGTCTTCTTGGCCGCAGTCTTCTTCGCGGCCGCCTTCTTGGCAGGCGCCGCCGCCGGGGTCTCGGCGGGCGTGCCGTCCACGGCCTCGTCGGCGCCCTGGACGGGCGCCGCGGGGGCGGCCGCGGCCTTCCCGGCCGTGGCGGTCTTGGCCGCGACGGTCTTGGTGGCAGTGCGCTTCGCCGGGCTCTTCGCTGCGACGCTCTTGCGGGTGCGCTTGGGCGCCTCTGCGGCACTGACCATCAGCGTCACACCCTCCTCGTCGAGGACCTGGTTGAGGCTGCGCAGAACGTTCTTCCACTGGGTTGGCGGAATCTGGTCAGCCTCGAAGGCCCGACGCACGTCATCGCCGGCGATCTGCCCATCAGCCTTTCCCCGCTCGATGAGCGCCATGACAGACTCGGATTCGGCGATCTCCGGCGGGAGCGTACGGGATGTGCTGGCCGACACGAACAACCTCTCGGAACGATGGGAACGGCTTCCGGCCCCGTCCTGCGACGGGAACCGACGACCACCGGCGGGGTGGACCGGCGGCGCGGGCGGACCGCGGAGCAATTCAGCATCGCGAACGACACCCGTATTCCTCCACCGGCCATCACCTCTTAGGTCATCGCGCACCCACAAAGAGCGTTACGCCCGATCCGCGTGGCCCGGGTCACACTCGACGGGAATTCCAAACCTCCGAATCCGGACACATCGCCGCAAAATTCGGAGCCCCGCCGCCGGGATCCGGCGGCGGGGCTCCGCGGCACCACCGCTCCGCCCGGTCAGTGCTCGCGCGGGGCGGGCACCACGTGCTCGACATCGGGGTGGATGGTGAGCAACTGGCGCATCGCGGCCTCCGCTCCGGCCGCGTCACCCGCGCCGACCGCCTCCACGATGCGGACGTGGTGGCCGACGGAACTCTCGGTCGGGCGGTCACAGCCGGTGGCGGGGCCACCGGAGACCTGGAGCGCGGAGGACACGATGCCCGCCAGGTGCTCCAGCATGCGGTTGCCTCCGAGCTGGAGGAGCAGGGAGTGGAACTCGGCGTCGGCCCGGCCGAAGGTGAGGGCGTCGCCCTGGGCCAGGGCGCGGCTCATGATGTCGGTCATGTCCGAGAGCCGCTGTTGCGCCTCCTCGCGGTCGTGCCCGGCCGCCAGCCGAGCAGCGAGGGGTTCGATGGTCCAGCGCAACTCGAACAGCTCCCGGCGCTGGTCGTCGCGCTGCGGCCCAAAGGCGCGCCACTCGATGATGTCCGGGTCCAGCAGGTTCCAGTCGCTGACCGGGCGGACGCGCGTGCCGACGTTCGGCCGGGCGCTCACGAGACCCTTGGCCTCAAGGACGCGCAGCGACTCCCGCACCACGGTGCGGGAGACCTCGAAGCGCTGCCCGATCTCCTCCGGGACGAGCGGGCGGTCCGCGCCGAGGTCGCCCGAGACGATCATCTGCCCGAGCTGCTGGACGAGCTGGCCGTGGAGTCCGCGGCCCCGGTTGCCGGCCGTGCGGCGCCCGACCCGGCCCGCCTCCGAGTCGCCTCCCTCCCAGGAGGGGCCGACGGCACGCTCCCCCACCGGGCCCTCCGCGTAGGGGTAACGGTCAAGCTCGCCCGGACCGGAGAGGCCGGAGTCGACGGGGCGAGCCGCGGTCATCGTGGTGTGCGCAAGGGTACTCACGCATCCTTTGTCGGCGCGTCCCAGGACACCCTTGAGGTCTTTGGTGAAAAGCACACGAAAGGGTGATCGCCCATTACCTCACAATTGACGCCTTTTCGGAAGCAGTCGGGGGGACGCGCCGCCCCTCGTCCGGTGTTCTCCGCCCGAACGGCCGGGAACGGTACGGACGCTTCTCCGGTCCCCGCCGCAACACACGCGGGAGCAGGAGCGGAAGCCGCGCGGGCAGGCACAACCGGCAGCACCCGCCGCCCGGTTGCGACCGGGCCGCGGCAGCGCTGCGCCGGCCCGGATCCGTCTCAGACCTCGGGGCGCAGCATCGGCGGATTGAGGAGCGTGGCACCGCCCGCGCGGAACAGCTGTGCGGGGCGCCCGCCCTGGCGTGTGGTCGTGCCCCCGGTGGGGACCAGGAAACCGGGAGTACCTGTGACCTTCCGGTGGAAGTTGCGGGGGTCCAGTGCCACGCCCCACACCGCCTCGTAGACCCGGCGCAGTTCCCCCACGGTGAACTCCGGCGGGCAGAAGGCGGTGGCCAGGGAGGAATATTCGATCTTGGAGCGGGCCCGTTCCACGCCGTCGGAGAGGATCCGGTCGTGGTCGAAGGCCAGTGGCGCGGGCTGCTCCTCCTCCCGGCCGAAACCACCCTTCCCCAGCAGCGAGTCCACCGGGGCCCAGCGCGCGCTGTGGGCGTCCCCTCCCGCACGCGGCGCGGGAAGATCGGGAGCCAGCACGAGGTGCGCGACGCTGACGACGCGCATCCGGGGATCACGGCGCGGGTCCCCGTAGGTCGCCAGCTGTTCGAGATGTGCTCCCCCGTCGACGGGACCGGGGCCGGTCGGATCGAGCGCCAACAGCCCCGTTTCCTCCGCGAGTTCCCTGGCGGCGGCAGCCGCCAGGTCCTCGTCCGCCCGCACAAAACCGCCGGGCAGGGCCCACCGGCCCTGAAAAGGAGGCTCACCGCGCCGGACCGCCAGGGCGCAGAGCGCATCGCGCTTGACGGTGAGCACGACCAGGTCCACGGTGACGGCGAAGGGCGGGAAAGCCGACGGGTCGTAGGGCGACATGCCGTGATCATAGGCGTCTCCCTGACGATAAACAGGAGTTCGCCCGCTCTCCGCCGCCGGTGGCCGGTCCGCACCACCGTCCGGAGCGCGGCCACCGGCCAGGGTCTCCCCCGCGGCGCGGGCCGGCCCCGGCACCATTCCGGACTCCGGGGAGAGGGGTACCCCGGAGGCGAACACCGGCCGCTTTCCGCCGTCGTCCCGCCCACCGGACACCGTTGCCGGGGCCGGGGCCGGGCTTCACCTCGCCTCCCGGGTATCACGCCTCCCCCGCCCCGCTCCGCCACCCCGCCCGCCGCCCCGGCGCCCGCCGGTGCCGGACGGCCGGGTGCCCGCGCGCGGGAGCCCCACGGGCCTGTCCCGCCGGCCGGGCCCGGTGCCGGGAGTCCCGGCCCGCCTCTCCCGGGCTGCGGCGGCGAGGCGGGCGGCGCGTTCCCGGCGCAGGCAGCCGCGCAGCACTTCCGGGTCGACGCCCTCGTTCGCTCCCTGGTGCAGCAGTCTGGCGAAGACGTACTCCGGATCGGCCCGCAGGGCGAGCCCCAACGCCGCGCGGGCCTCCGGTTCGTCACCGACGGACCAGGCGACCCAGCCCGCGAGGGTGAGCGGAGCCGCGGCGTGCTCCGCGTAGGCACCGACACAGCGGCGGGCCAGGGCCCGCCAGAGGCGCAGCGCGGGCCCGGCCTCGGGACCCTCCATCCATTCGGCGGCCCGGTCCCGGGTCGTCCGGTCCTGCAGGCCGAGGATCACAGCCGCCGCTTCGTCATGGGCCAGCAGCGCGTCGTCGCGGGCATCGGCCTCGCCACGGTCCGGAATCGGCGGGCCGTCGGCAAGTCGGCCGATGAGAAGGCCGGCGAGGGCGATCGTCTCCTCCCGGACCGTCTCCCGGCCGGGCTCGCCGAGAATGCGCGGTACCAACTCCGCCGCCGCCGAGTCGAGCGCGGCCTCCTGCTCCGCGGAGACCGGGCTCGCCAGCGGGGCGAATCCCGCCTCCAGCTCCCGCAGGGACCCGCGCGCCCGCATTCCCGCGTAGGCCGCGGCCGCGGCCATCACCGAGGTGCCCGGGAGGGCGAGCGGGGTGCCGTCCTCCGGGCAGCAGCGCGGGTCGGGGCAGCAATAGGACCAGAAACGGCCGCCGGAGACGCAGAGGGCCTCCAGCACCGGGACGTCGAGCGCGCCGCACGCCAGCCGCAGGGACTGGGAGAGCGGCCGCAGCCGTTCCACGACGCCCCGGGCGCTCTCGTCCCCGGCGGGGTCCTGGCAGAGGAACACGATGATGCCGTCGGGCCGGCCGCCCCGCTCCTCACTGCCGGAGACCAGGCACCCGGCCAACTGCTGGGACACGGCCGCCCATTCGGCCGGGTCATGGGGGATTCCGAGACGCAGGCGTCCGCCGAAACGGCCGCGTTCACCGTGTACGGCCACCATCACGACGCTGTCGTCCGGATGGAAGCCACCCATGAGATAGGGGAGGGCGTCCGCGAGCTCGGCGGGGCCGCGAAGGGTGACCTGGTCGTCCGCGGACGGCGGACGGGGTTCGCTGTGCTTCGTCATGCTGCGAGCCTGGCGCCTCCCGGTTCCGTTTCGCCAGCCCTGTGGATACATGGGGGATATCGTCCTACTTGTTCGCCGCCCTGTGGATGGCCGTACCGCGGTTGTCCACAGGACCGGCGGCCCCGTTCGCGCACTGTCCGTGGCATCGCCTTACATGGGGACATGAGCGACAAGAAGCTTCCCGCGGCGGCCGTTGCCGTCCTCGCCCGTCCCTTCCTTCCCGGGCGAGCCGCCGCCGCAGCGGGCCGCCCGCACGCCGTTGGCCCCGGAAAACGGAGAGGCTCAGCCCGCGGCGGCGAGGACCAGCGGAAGAACTCCGTCGCAGCCGGCGCGGCGGAGCAGACGGGCGACGATCGCGAGAGTCCACCCGGAGTCGGTGCGATCGTCCACCAGCAGGACGGGGCCGCGCGCACGCCCCAGGGCATCGGCCAGCTCCTCCGAGACGGTGAAGGCGCCCGACAGCGCCCTGACGCGCTGGGCGGAATTGCTGCGGCGCGCCGCCTGCGCCCCGGCCGGCCCGGTGTACGTCAGGGCGCCGAGAAAGGGGAGGCGGCCGATGTCCGCGATGCCCCGGGCGAGGGAGCCGACCAGCTGCGGCCGGGACAGGGACGGCACCGCGACGACCCCCACGGGCCTGGCCGAGGCGTCCGGAACACCCGACGCCCAACCGCCCGGAGAACGCGCCCAGTCGGCAAGGACCGCGACCGCCGCCCGCAGGACGTCCTCGGGCACCGGCCCGTCGGGCGCGTTCTCGGCCAGCAGCGGCCGCAGCCGGTTGCCCCAGCCGATGTCCGAGAGCCGCCCCAGGGCACGCCCGGTGGAGCACTGCTCGGGGACCGGGATGCGCCCCTTGAGGTCGACGCCCAGCGCGGGGAGTCCCGTCGGCCACATCCGGCGCGGCTCGATCTCCACCCCCGGGCGGTCGAGTTCCCTCGCGGCCCCCGTCAGCGTTTCCGCCGAAACGGAGGAATCGGCCCAGGGCCCGGCGCAGTTGTCGCACCGGCCGCACGGAGCCGCGTCCTCGTCGTCCAGTTGCCGGCGCAGGAACTCCATCCGGCACCCGGAGGTGCTCACGTAGTCCCGCATGGCCTGCTGCTCGGCCGCCCGCTGCCGGGCGACCCAGGCGTACCGCCCGGCGTCGTAGACCCACGGGCGGCCGGTGGAGATCCAGCCGCCCTTCACCCGCTTGACCGCCCCGTCCACGTCGAGCACCTTCAGCATGGTCTCCAGACGCGTGCGCCGCAGGTCGACCCGGGCCTCCAGGGCCGGCACGGAGAGCGGCCCTCCCTCCTCGGCGAGGGCCGAGAGCGTCTGGCGGACCTGCGCCTCGGGCGGGAAGGCCGTATCGGCGAAGTAGCGCCAGATGGCCTCGTCCTCCGCGCCCGGCAGCAACAGCACATCGGCGTGGTCCACACCGCGGCCCGCCCGCCCGACCTGCTGGTAGTAGGCGATCGGCGAGGACGGCGAACCGAGGTGGACCACGAAGCCCAGGTCGGGCTTGTCGAAGCCCATGCCCAGCGCCGAGGTCGCGACCAGCGCCTTGACCCGGTTCTCCTGCAGGTCCGTCTCGGCCTGCAACCGGTCGGCGTTCTCCGTCCGTCCCGTGTAGGAGGCCACCGGAAAGCCGCGCTGCCGCAGGAAGGCGGCGGCCTCCTCGGCCGCGGCGACGGTCAGGGCGTAGACGATCCCGGAGCCGCGCAGCTCGTCCAGATGCTCGGCGAGCCAGGCCAGGCGGTGCGCGGCGTCCGGCAGCCGGACCACCCCCAGCCGCAGACTCTCCCGCTCCAGCGGACCGCGCAGCACCAGGGCCTCGCCCGCGCCGGTTCCCAGTTGCTCGGCCACATCCGCGGTGACCCGCGCGTTGGCGGTCGCGGTCGTGGCCAGCACCGGCACGCCGGGGGCGAGTTCGGTGAGCATCGCCCGCAGCCGGCGGTAGTCGGGCCGGAAGTCGTGCCCCCAGTCGGAGATGCAGTGGGCCTCGTCGACCACCAGCAGACCGGTCGTGGCCGCGAGTTCGGGCAGAACCTGATCGCGGAAGTCCACCGAGTTGAGACGCTCGGGGCTGACGAGGAGAACGTCGGTCTCCCCACGCCCGACCTCCTTGTGGATGGCGTCCCACTCCTCGGGATTGGCCGAGTTGATGGTGCGCGCCCGGATACCGGCCCGCGCCGCCGACTCGACCTGGTTGCGCATCAGGGCCAGCAGCGGCGAGACGATCACCGTGGGGCCCGATCCCCGTCGGCGCAGCAGCGCGGTGGCGACGAAGTACACCGCCGATTTTCCCCAGCCGGTGCGCTGCACCACCAGAGCGCGCCGGCGCTCCCGCACCAGAGCGGCCACCGCCTGCCACTGGTCCTCCCTCAGCCGCGCCTTGCCCCCCGGGTCGCCGACGAGCTCGGCGAGGATGGCGTCGGCTTCCGTGCGGAGCTCCAGATCGTCCATGCCCCCATGCAACCACCTCGTGGACGACCGCACCGGCACCGGGCGGACCGCGGGAGGGGGCGGCCGCCGGGGCCCGGCTTCCGCGGACCCGTTCCCCGGCCGCTCATTGCCGCGGAGCCCTCCTGCCGGGGAGAATCGGAACACCACAGCTTCGTTGCTCACACGGGCCGGAGACCGGTCCGGTATGCCCCGGTACACCCCGCACCCGCCTCCGTCCTCCGGTGGCTGCCGCGCACCCCGAAGGGAGGACCGTGACCTCCGGTTCCATGACCTCTCCGGCGGCGGTCCCTCCCCCGGCCGCCGTCTCCGCCACCCGGCTCGGGCGGAGTCTGGAACCCACGGAGTGGGCGGCCGCGGGCATCCCGCTGCTGCGGGATCCGAGGGAGATCGTCACCGGGCTGCACACCCGCCACCGGCCCGCCACCGCGACCGTCGTCGCCGCCGTCCTCGATACGGAACAGCGGGTCGTCGCCAGCGCGTCGTTCGCGATCGGCGAGGCGGTGCCCGACGGCTGGGTGCTCCGCAACGCCCTGCTCGACCGGCTGCGCCGGATCGTCCCGCACGACCTGCGGCTCCGGAACCCCGTCCGCACGGGCGTACTCCTGCACTGCCGGGACGGGGACGCGGAGTGGACCCCCCTCGACGGAGCCTGGATGTGGGGACTGCGCGACGCCTGCACCCTGCACGGGCTGCGCTGCGGCGCGTTCATCGTGCTGACCCCCGGCGGCTGGCGCGTACTCGGCGAAGGCCGCGGCGGCCGCCATCCGCGCGCCGTGGCGGCAGCCGGCGCCTCCCGCGCCGCGGGGCGGACCCGCCCCGCGGTCACCCCCCGGCGGACGGCCGGCGGGGCGCCGGAGGCCCGGCGCCGTACGGCCGCCCGCTGACGGACGGAGCGGCGGCGCCGCGCGGCGGTCAGGCTCCGGTGCCGATGAGGGAGGTGATCCGCTCGGGGTCACCGCACACGATGAGCAGCGAACCCGCCTTCGCCATGGCGGCCGGCAGGGCCCGCACGGCGTCGTCGTCCGCACCGCCGTTGACGGCGACGACCACGACGGGGCGCCCTGTCGTGCGCCCGGCCGCCGAGGCGGCCGCGTAGAAGACGTCCTCGCGCGCGTCGTGCTGCGCCCAGTAGGCCTTCTCGCCGAAGGAGAGCTCGTGCACGGCCCACGGATGCTCCTCGCCCGTGGTGAGGACGAGGACGTCACCGGGCGCGCGACCGGAGTCCAGGAGCAGGTCGACAGCTTCCTCCGCGGCGTCCAGCGCGCCCTCCGCCGGGGCGGGGATCAGCTGGATCTGCGGGCCGGCCGCGGCGGGCGGCCCCGCGGGCGCGGCCTGGGCGCGGGGACCGCGCTGGGCCGGCACGGCCGTGCCGCGGGCGGTGCCGGGCCGGGAGGGGCGCGGCGGCGTGGGACGGGGACCGGGGACAGGACGGGGGGTCGGCGCGGTACGGCCTGCGGCCGGAGTTGCGCGGGGACCCGGGACACTCGCGTGAATCTGAGGCTCCTCGGGGAAGAGAGGCATGAGCTGATGTCTATCAAACACCGGTGCGATCCGCACCGGCGGGGCGGGGATGGAACGGGGACCGTTCAGAAATCGAAGCCGAGTTGCCCCCCGCACTCCGCGGTCTCCTCCGGCCCGTGGACCCGCACCTTCTTGAGATGCCTCCAGCGGGGCAGCCCGTCCATATAGGCCCAGGACACCCGGTGATGGGCGGTCGGACCCCGTTCGGCGAGCGCGGCCCGGTGCGCGGGCGAGGGGTAGCCGGCGTTGGTGGCGAAGGCGAACTCCTCGTACTCCCGCCCGAGTTCGGCCATCAACGCGTCCCGCCGCACCTTGGCGAGCACGGAGGCGGCCGCCACGGCCACACAGGACTGGTCTCCCTTGACGACCGTACGCACCCGCCACGGCGCTCCGAGGTAGTCGTGCTTGCCGTCGAGGATGACGGCGTCGGGGCGCACCGGGAGCGTCTCCAGGGCCCGTACCGCCGCGAGGCGCAGGGCCGCGGTCATGCCGAGCTCGTCGATCTCCTGCGGCGTGGCGTGCCCCAGGGCGTGCGCCGTGACCCACCCCTCCAGCCGCACGGCCAGTTCCGTACGGCGCTTGGGGGTGAGCAGCTTGGAGTCGGTCAGTCCCTCCGGCGGCCGGCGCAGCCCCGTGACGGCCGCGCACACCGTGACCGGGCCGGCCCAGGCACCGCGGCCGACCTCGTCGACGCCGGCGACGACGCGCGCGCCGGTGGTGGCGCGGATCGAGCGCTCGACGCTGTGGGTCGGTGGTTCGTAGGGCATGGCGCCAGACAGGTTACGCGGCCCGGTGGGAGGAGCGGCGGGCGGGCACCGCTCCCGCCTCGGCCCCGCCGGTCAGTCCGCGCAGACGGGCACCCACTCCGGCAGCGGCTCGGTGTGCTCCAGCCACGCCGCGGGCGGCGCCCCCTCCTCGCCGGCGGCGGTCACTCCGCCGACGATCGCGCAGGTGGTGTCCACATCGCCGCCGGCCTGCGCGGTGGTCCAGAAGGCCGACCGGAAGTCGCCCGAGTGGCGGGCCGCGGCCCAGAGCGCGAAGGGCACGGTGTCGTGCGCGCTGTTGCGGCGCCCGCAGCCGAGCACCGCGGCGACCGTGCCGGGGTCGGCGTAGTCGAGGAGGTCACGGGCGCGCCGCAGGCCGGCCCGGACGGCGCTGCGGGGCACGAGCTCGGTCACGGCGTCCAGAAGAGCCTCCGGACCGGCGCCACCCCGCGCGGCGACCAGAGCGGCCGCGGCCGCCACGGCCATGGTCCCGGCGACGGCCTCCCGGTGCTGGTGGGTGACGTAGGCGGAGAGCTCCGCCTCGCGCACCGCGCGCTCGGGTTCATCCGCGTACCAGGCACCCAGCGGCGCGATCCGCATCGCGGCGCCGTTGCCCCAGGAGCCCTGGCCGTTGAACAGGGCGGAGGCGAGTTCGCGCCAGTCGCCGCCCTCCCCCATCGCCCGCAGGATCCGGTTGACGGTGGAGCCGTAGGCACGGGCCGGGTCGTGGTGGAGCGCGAAGGAACGCGCCAGGGCGTCCTGGTCGAGGGACCCGTGAGCGGACAGCACGCCGACCACGGAGCAGGCCATCTCCGTGTCGTCGGTCCACCGCGCGACGCCCGCGGGCAGGTCGCGCCGCCGAAGGGCGGCGTGGTGCGCCGGGTCGGTGAAGCGGGCGCCGAGCGCGTCGCCCACGGCCAGACCGCGGAGGGAGGCGAGGGCACGGGCGCAGCGGCGCGTGAGGGCGGGATCGGCGGTCATCGTCCCGGCACTCTAACCGGTGGACCCGGGCACCTCGGCGGTACACCGGCGCCCGAAGGGCCGGTCGGGTGCGTACTTCCCGTCCCGGCCGGGCTCCGGCGTCCGGAACTCCGCGTCACCCGGGTTGGAGCAGCACCGGGGCCCGGCCACCGTCCAGGGGCACCAGCGCACGCAGGACAGCCGCATGGTCAGCCCGTGGATGGAGAACAGCACGTTGGGCGGGTGGCCCGGCGTCTCGAAGCCGCGGTGCGGGGGCTCTCCGGGAACGCGTCCACGCGGCCGTATCCGTCGGCGCGGACCCGCCCCGGTTTGCCCTCCGGCTCCCCGTGCCGGACGGAGACGACGCGGCGTGGCCGTGCCGTCCACGCCGAGCGGGCGGCCAGGGAGGCTCGCACCCCCGGCCATCCGGACGGTCAGACGGTCCAGGCCGGTTCGAGATCGACGACGTCACCGGTGATCGCCGCCACGTCCGCCTCCAGCTGGGCGCGCAGGGCGAGCCGCTCCACGCGCTCCTCCCGGTACTTGCCGTGCTCCGCCGCCGACGCCCACAGGGAGAGCACCAGGAACTCGTTCCCCGGCGCCTCGCCGAAGACGCCGCGCAGCATGCCCGGGGATCCGGCCATCGCCGGGTTCCAGACCTTCTCCTGCATCAGCGTGAAGTGCTCCACCCGCGGCTCGTGGATCCGGCAGTGCGCGACCCTGGCCACGTCCGCGTCGGCGAACGTCGGCTGGAAACCCACCTTGACATCGAAGCGGTACTCGAAGAGCCGGACCCGGGCGTCGGTGAAGGTGCCGGACTGCGCGGCGGCCAGCCGGTGGTGCGACCGCGCCATGAAGGAGTCGTAGAAGGCGCGGCTCTCCCAGAATCCGAAGAGATGGGCCACACCGGGGCGGATACGGCTCCAGCCGCCACCCTGCCCCCGGAAACCGGGCTCGCCGAGCAGCCCCGCCCACTTCCGCTGCCCGCGTTCGAAACCGCGGCGGTCCACCACCGTGCAGCGAATCCACTTGACCAGCACCGCGCCATCGTACGGCCCCGGGCGCCCGGCCGGCCCCAGGTGATCGCGGACTGCGCCCCGGGCGTCCCCGTGCGCCGCCCGCGCCCGGGACGCGGCGGAGGGGACCGGTCCGTGGCCGGTCCCCTCCGTCCGTTCGCCGCGGAAGCCCGTCAGCTCCCGCGGGCGTTCCGCTCCGCCGGCCGTCCGGCGGTACCCGTCAGCTGCAGCCGCTGGTCGAGCCGCAGCCCTCGCAGAGGTAGCAGCTGCCCGCGCGGCGCATCTTCGTGCCGCAGGAGAAGCAGAGGGGGGCGTCGGCGTTCAGGCCGAGCTGCATCTCCGCCAGTTCGGTGGAGCTGTGCGCCTCCCTGGGCGCCGGCGTCTCCGCCGCCTTCACCGGCTGGGCCGCCGGGGTCTGGGCGTTCTCCGTCCGCCGCGGGGCGGACTGGGCCAGGCTCTCGATGTCCATCTCCTCGTCGGACGGCTCGTACGAGCCGGTCTCGAGGTGACGCTGGCGCTCCTCGGCCGAGTGGATGCCGAGCGCCGAACGGGTCTCGAACGGCAGGAAGTCGAGCGCGAGCCTGCGGAAGATGTAGTCGACGATCGACTGCGCCATCCGCACGTCCGGGTCGTCCGTCATGCCCGCCGGCTCGAACCGCATGTTGGTGAACTTGGAGACGTAGGTCTCCAGGGGCACGCCGTACTGCAGGCCGACCGAGACGGCGATCGAGAAGGCGTCCATCATGCCCGCGAGGGTCGAGCCCTGCTTGGACATCTTGAGGAAGACCTCGCCGAGACCGTCGTCCGGGTAGGAGTTGGCCGTCATGTAGCCCTCGGCGCCGCCGACCGTGAAGGAGGTGGTGATGCCGGGGCGCCCCTTGGGCAGGCGCTTGCGGACCGGGCGGTACTCGACGACCTTCGCGGCCGCCGGCTCTTCCCCGTCCGCGCTCTCGGCCTTCTCCGCCCACTTCTTCGTGGAGAGCGGCTGGCCCACCTTGCAGTTGTCGCGGTAGATGGCGAGCGCCTTGAGGCCGAGCTTCCAGCCCTCGAAGTAGATCTCCTCGATCTCCCCGACCGAGGCCGACTCCGGCATGTTCACGGTCTTGGAGATGGCGCCGGAGAGGAACGGCTGGGCGGCCGCCATCATCCGGACGTGGCCCATCGGCGAGATGGAGCGCTCGCCCATGGCGCAGTCGAAGACCTCGTAGTGCTCGGGCCGCAGGCCGGGGGCGTCGATCACGTTGCCGTGCTCGGCGATGTGGGCGACGATCGCCTCGATCTGCTCCTGCTGATAACCGAGGCGCTTGAGCGCCTTGGGGACCGTGTTGTTCACGATCTGCATGGAGCCGCCGCCGACGAGCTTCTTGTACTTCACCAGGGCCAGGTCCGGCTCGACGCCGGTGGTGTCGCAGTCCATCATCAGGCCGATGGTGCCGGTCGGCGCGAGCACGGACGCCTGCGCGTTGCGGAAGCCGCTCTTGGCCCCGATGCGGACGACGTCCTGCCAGGCCTCGGTCGCCGCGGCCCAGACCGGGGTGTCCAGGTCGTCCACGCGCTGGGCGGCGGCGTTGGCGTCCGCGTGCTGCTTCATGACGCGGTTGTGGGCGTCGGCGTTGCGGGCGTAGCCCTCGTACGGGCCGACGACCGCGGCGAGTTCGGCCGAGCGCTTGTACGACGTACCGGTCATCAGGGAGGTGATGGCGCCGGCGAGGGCGCGGCCGCCGTCCGAGTCGTAGGCGTGGCCGGTGGCCATCAGCAGGGCGCCGAGGTTGGCGTAGCCGATGCCCAACTGGCGGAAGGCGCGGGTGGTCTCCCCGATCTTGTGGGTCGGGAAGTCCGCGAAGCAGATGGAGATGTCCATCGCGGTGATGACCAGCTCGACGACCTTGCCGAAACGCTCGGCGTCGAACGACTGGTTGCCCTGGTCGTCATCGCGCAGGAACTTCATCAGGTTGAGCGAGGCCAGGTTGCACGAGGAGTTGTCCAGGTGCATGTACTCGCTGCAGGGGTTGGAGGCGGTGATGCGGCCCGACTCCGGCGAGGTGTGCCAGTGGTTGATGGTGTCGTCGTACTGGATCCCCGGGTCGGCGCAGGCCCAGGCGGCCTCGGCCATCTTGCGGAACAGTCCCTTGGCGTCCACCTCTTCGATGACCTCGCCGGTCATCCGGGCGCGCAGGCCGAACTTCCCGCCCGACTCCACGGCCTTCATGAACTCGTCGTTCACCCGGACCGAGTTGTTGGCGTTCTGGTACTGGACGGAGGTGATGTCGTCGCCGCCCAGGTCCATGTCGAATCCGGCGTCGCGCAGCGCGCGGACCTTCTCCTCCTCCTTCACCTTGGTCTCGATGAAGGCCTCGACGTCCGGGTGGTCCACGTCGAGGACGACCATCTTGGCCGCGCGGCGGGTGGCGCCACCGGACTTGATGGTGCCGGCGGAGGCGTCGGCGCCGCGCATGAAGGAGACCGGGCCGGAGGCGTTGCCGCCGGAGGAGAGCAGTTCCTTGGAGGAGCGGATGCGGGAGAGGTTCAGGCCCGCGCCGGAACCGCCCTTGAAGATCATCCCCTCTTCCTTGTACCAGTCCAGGATCGACTCCATGGAGTCGTCGACGGAGAGGATGAAGCAGGCGGAGACCTGCTGGGGCTGCTTCGTCCCGACGTTGAACCACACCGGCGAGTTGAAGCTGAACACCTGGTGGAGCAGGGCGTGGGCCAGCTCGTGCTCGAAGATCTCGGCATCCGCCGGGGAGGCGAAGTAGCCGTGCTCCTCACCGGCCTTGCGGTACGTCCTGACCACGCGGTCGATGAGCTGCTTCAGGCTGTTCTCGCGGTCGGGGGCACCCACCGCGCCGCGGAAATACTTGCTGGTCACGATGTTGACCGCGTTCACCGACCAGAATTCGGGGAACTCGACGCCGCGCTGCTCGAAGTTGACCGAGCCGTCGCGCCAGTTGGTCATGACGACGTCACGGCGCTCCCAGACCACCTCGTCGTACGGATGCACACCGGGAGTGGTGTGGATCCGCTCGATCCGCAGGCCCTTGCTCGCCTTGCTTCCCCTGGCACGGGAACCTCGCGCGGGACCGCTCGCCGTCTCTGTCATGCCGCCTCCCTGTACGGGCTGAAACGCCCTGATGCGCCAGGATTCCTTCCCCGGCACGGTGTCTGTTCTGAATACCCGGGCGCGTCGCGCCGCGGGCGGTCCGGCCGCCGCTCAGCCGGCGTGGGAACCCCCACGCGCGGATCCGGTGGCGGCCGGCGCGGGAACCGCGGATCCGACCGGAGCCCCGGCCGGGGGCCCGTCCGCTTCCGCGGGGGGCCGCTCCTCGCGCAACTCGGCGATGGCGGCCTCGAAGTCCTCAAGAGAGTCGAACGCCCGGTAGACGGACGCGAAGCGCAGATAGGCGACGAGGTCCAGCTCCTTGAGCGGGCCCAGTATCGCCAGCCCGACGTCATGGGTGGAGAGTTCGGCGCTGCCGGTGGCCCGCACGGTCTCCTCCACCCGCTGGCCGAGCTTCGCCAGGGCGTCCTCGGTGACCGGCCGCCCCTGGCACGCCTTGCGCACCCCGGAGATGACCTTGTCGCGGCTGAAGGGCTCGGTGACCCCGCTCCGCTTGATCACCATGAGCGAGGCGGTCTCCACCGTGGTGAACCGGCGGGAGCAGTGCGGGCACTGGCGGCGCCTGCGGATGGACGTTCCGTCGTCCGTCGTCCGGCTGTCGACCACGCGGCTGTCGGGGTGCCTGCAGAAGGGGCAGTGCATCGTCTCTCGCCCTCCTCGGACCCTCGTATCGCGTCTGCGGCACAGCACGGCTGCGCCACCCCGCCACGGCCGCGTGAGCCGTTCGGAGCAGGCACCAGCATAGGTGATGACGGAGCCCTTGCCGTACCCGAAACCACAACTTCTGGTACCGCGCCGATTATGGGACCACTAGATCTGGTGGCTGACCGTCAGGCGCGGTGACCGGGTGTCGCGGCCCCGCCCGGCTCGTGAAGCCTACGGGAGCCGGACCGCGCCGGGCCTCCCGGGGCCGGGGATGCCACACTGGAGGGCGCCGCACGGGCGGACGGCGCACACCCGCGCCGGAGCACCGTGGCACGCGTACCCCGCACGCCGCTTTCCACTCGGCAGAACCGTCGGCATATACACCTGATCTCATGATCAAGCCGATTGAACCGCGAATTTTCACTCGAACGTGTGTTTGGCGCAACCTTTCGAAAGCAACTACCGTTGTCCAGCTAGAGGGAGACACTTGAGAGAGGGGCCGACGTGACCACCACCGCAGACAGCGCGACCATCACCGCCCAGGACCGGGTCCCGCACGGGCTGGAACAGACCCGCCCGGCCGACGGGACACCGGCGCTGAGCACCCCGGAGGACCAGAAGCCCACGCGCTCGCTGCCCGGACGGCCCCCGGGAATCCGCGCGGACAGCTCGGGACTCACGGACCGGCAGCGCAGGGTCATCGAGGTCATCCGGGACTCCGTCCAGCGGCGGGGATACCCACCGTCCATGCGGGAGATCGGACAGGCGGTGGGGCTGTCCAGCACCTCCTCGGTGGCACACCAGCTCATGGCTCTCGAACGGAAGGGCTTCCTCCGGCGCGACCCGCACCGTCCCCGCGCCTACGAGGTGCGCGGCTCGGACGCCCCCAGCCCCGTCCCCGCCGACACCACCGGCAAGCCCGCCGCCTCCTACGTCCCGCTCGTCGGCCGGATCGCGGCGGGCGGTCCGATCCTGGCCGAGGAGTCGGTCGAGGACGTCTTCCCGCTCCCCCGTCAACTGGTCGGTGACGGCGAGCTGTTCGTACTCAAGGTCGTCGGTGACTCGATGATCGAGGCCGCGATCTGCGACGGCGACTGGGTCACCGTACGCCGCCAGCCCGTCGCGGAGAACGGCGACATCGTGGCCGCCATGCTCGACGGCGAGGCCACGGTCAAGCGCTTCAAGCGGGAGGACGGCCATGTGTGGCTGCTGCCGCACAACGCCTCCTACCAGCCGATCCCGGGTGATGAGGCCACCATCCTGGGCAAGGTCGTCGCAGTGCTGCGCCGAGTCTGAGCCACGCCCCCCACGGCTGGGCCCCGGGACCACTGCGCCGGTTCCGGGGCTCGTCCTTGTGCCAGGGCCTCCCGGCTCCGGCCGGGGCAGCCCCCAGTGCGCGGAGGCCGGCCGCCGGTCAGCGCTCCTTCGCTGTGCGGGCCGCCCCGTCGATGGCCGCCAGGGAGCGGCGCACCTGGTTGCGGTCGGTGGTGTACCAGAAGTCCGGCATCGAGGCGCGGAGGAAGCTGCCGTACCGGGCCCGCGCCAGCCGCGGATCCAGGACCGCGACCACTCCGCGGTCGCCCGTGGCGCGGACCAGCCGGCCGGCGCCCTGGGCCATCAGCAGGGCCGCGTGGGTCGCGGCGACGGCCATGAAGCCATTGCCGCCGTTCTCCTCGACCGCCTTCTGCCGTGCGCTCATCAGCGGGTCGTCGGGCCGCGGGAAGGGGATGCGGTCCATCACCACCAACTGGCAGCTCGGGCCGGGGACATCGACGCCCTGCCAGAGCGAGAGGGTGCCGAAGAGGCAGGTGCGCTCGTCCTCCGCGAAGCCGTGGATGAGCTCGCCCAGCGTCTCCTCGCCCTGCAGCAGGATCGGCACGTCCAGCCGGTCCCGCAGGTCCTCGGCCGCCGCCCGCGCCCCGCGCATGGAGGAGAACAGGCCGAGGGTGCGCCCGCCGGCGGCTTCGACCAGCTCCGCGAGTTCGTCGAGCATGTCGCCGCGGCCGCCCTCCCGGCCGGGCTGCGACAGATGCTGGGCGACGTACAGGATGCCCTGCCGGGGGTAGTCGAAGGGGGAGCCGACGTCGACTCCCTTCCACTGCGGCACGGGTTCGGCGTCCTCCCCCGCGGCGGTCACCGTGCCCTCCGGAGGGAGGCCCAGTGAGGCGGCGACACCGTTGAAGTCACCGCCGAGCCGGAGGGTCGCGGAGGTGAGGATCACCGAGCGGTCGGTGAAGAGCTTCTCGCGCAGCAGTCCGGAGACCGAGAGCGGCGCCACCCGCAGGGAGGCCCCGAACCGGTCGTGCCGCTCGTACCAGACGACGTCGTACTCGGAGCCCTCCACGAGGCGCTCCGCCACCGCGTGGACGTTCTCGATCGAGGCCAGCGCCTGCTTGCGGACGGCGTCCTCGTCCTGCACGGACTTGTCGCGGGTGGCGCCGAGGGCCGTGATGACCGTACGCGAGGCATCACGCAGCGCCATCAGGGCGTAGCCCAGGTCCTCCGGGATCTTCTCCAGCCGGCCCGGAAGCGCCAGCTCCATCAGCCGTTCGAAGCCTTCGGCGGCTGTCTGCAGCGCATCGGCCGCCTTCTCGTTGACGAGTTTGGCCGCGCGGCGCACCGCGCGGTTGACCGATCCGGGGGTCAGCTCGCCGGTGGCGGCACCCGTGACGCGGGAGACCAGTTCATGGGCCTCGTCGACGATCAGCACCTCATGGCCCGGCAGCACGGGTGCGCCCTCCAGCGCGTCGATCGCCAGCAGGGCGTGGTTGGTGATGACGACATCCGCCAGTTTGGCGCGCTCACGGGCCGCCTCGGCGAAGCACTCGGCGCCGTAGGCACAGCGGGAGGCACCGAGGCACTCGCGGGAGGAGACGGAGACCTGGGCCCAGGCCCGGTCGGAGACGCCGGGTGAGAGGGCGTCGCGGTCGCCGGTCTCGGTCTCGTCGGCCCAGTCCCGCATCCGCAGGAGGTCCTTGCCGAGCTTGCTGCTGGGGGTGGCCGTTTCGAAGACGTCGAAGAGGCCGTCCTCCTCTTCCTGCGGCACCCCTTCGTGCAGCCGGTGCAGGCACAGGTAGTTGGACCGGCCCTTGAGCATGGCGAACTCGGGACGGCGCCGCAGCAGCGGATGCAGGGCCTCGACCGTGCGGGGCAGGTCGCGCCGCACCAGCTGGCGCTGGAGGGCGAGGGTCGCCGTCGCCACGACCACCCGCTCCCCATGAGCCAGGGCGGGCACCAGATAACCCAGGGACTTGCCGGTTCCGGTGCCGGCCTGCACCAGCAGGTGGGAGCCGTCGTCGATCGCTTCGGCGACCGATTCGGCCATGGTGACCTGGCCGGGACGCTCGGTGCCGCCGACGGCGGCGACGGCGGCGTGCAGCAGCTCGGAGAGGGAGGGCTTCGTCATAGCGTGACCACCCTACGGGGAGGGACTGACATCGCCCGCCTCACATCCGGGCCAGCGGATTGGCGACGGTGCCGTGGACCGCCGCGTGGGGCCGGTCGGCCCGGTCGCGGTAGCCGTCCAGATGGAGCCGGTTGCGGTTGAGGCAGAGCCGGTCGATGCGGGGACTGAGCAGATCGAAGGTCTCGAAACGCTCCTTGTCCTCCGGGAAGCGGGCGTGGTGCCGCAGGATCTCCTGGCGCACCAGGGACCAGAAGTCGTCCTCCGGCACCCCGAGCTGCTCCTCGCACAGCGGGGCCAGATAGCGGAAAACGCCGATGAACAGCCCGGAGTGGATGAACTGGGTGAGGAACGAGGGCTCTTCCGTGAGCAGGACGTTCCGCGCCGCCTGCGGCATGCCCTCGTGTTCGGGCAGTGGCTCGGCACTGATGTTCACGTCGTCGACGAAGTCCTTCACGGCCAGCCGCACCGGTACGTCGTCCTCGTCGAAGACCACGATGGCGTTCTCCCCGTGCGGTGAGAAGACGGTGCCGTAGCGGTACAAGAAGTGCAGCAGAGGCGGCAGCAGGGCGGCGAAGAGCCGGCGCAGCCAGGTTCCGGGGGTGAGGCCGGACCGGGACACGAGTTCGGCCGTGAAGGAGCGCCCCTGCGGATCGGTGTGGAGCAGGGCGGCCAGTGTACGGGCCCGTTCCCCCGGGTCGAGCCGTGCCGGGAGGGACTCGCGCCAGATGCAGCCCAGGAGTTCCCGGTACTGGTACGGCACGTCCGGCAGCCGGTCGTAGACCGGGTGCTCGACCGTGACGGAGGCGGTCTCGCCGAGCAGGACCACCCGGGTCTCGTCGCGCAGGAAGGGGTCGTTGTCGCGCAGGGAGTGCACCCAGGCGGTGACGGCGGGTGCGGCCAGGGTGCGCTCGGTCGGCAGCCCGCGCCAGACCAGGGTGTTCAGCACCGACAGCGGCAGTTTGACGGTCCGGGCCTCCGGGCGGCTGATGTTGAGGAAGGTGCGGATGGACTGCTGGGGCAGCCGGAGGTCGCCGTCCTCGGCCAGCGGGATGATCCGGGCGTCGGCGATGTACGGGGCGAACAGCGGTGCGATGCTCTCGTCCCACTGCCAGGGGTGGACGGGCAGCCAGAGGTAGTCCTCCGGGTCCCGGCCCTGACCGGCGACGGTGCGGGCGAAGTCCGCGCGGGTCCCGGGAGTGAGTTCCTCGGCGTAGAGACGGTCGGGGCGGTCGAGGCCGGACACGCCCCGGTAGGCGGCGAGTTCGCGGTGGACGGCTATCCAGGGCAGCCGCTGCGGCCGGCGGGCCTCGGGGGCCCAGCGCTCGGTGTCGCGGGCCGAGAAGCCGACCCGGCCCTTGTTGGCCACGAGCCAGGGGTGGCCGGTCTGGTGGCCTTCCAGTTCGGCGTAGCCGAGGTCGGCGAGTTCCGCCGCGCTGAGCGCTCCTTCGTCGAGGCGGGTGTCGGCGGCGAGCGTGGCGGTGAGTTCGCGGATGAGATGGCCGGTGGTGTCACCGGAGAGACCGAGGACGGTGCGGTGGGCCCGGGCCAGGAAGAGCAGCGGGTCGGCGCAGGGCGTGATCGACTCGGGGTCCACCCGCCAGTGCCCGTACGCGCCGCGGCGGGCCCGGAAGCGGTAGGTGAGGCCCGGAGCGACCGTGAGCCGGTGACCGAACGGGTCGCGGCCGTCGGGCTCGGGGACGAGGACTTCCTCGTAGGCGAGTTCACCGAGCATCTTGGCGAACATGCGGCGGGCGGCGCGCTGCCAGCCGGCCTGGCGCTGCTGGGGTGTGGAACGCAATCTTGCTCCTCGGACGGCGGAACGGGGACGGGCCGAGTGGTAGCGGGAGATGCGGCGGGGGGGTGAGGGCGGGGTGCCGGACGGGACGGACGGGCGGTGCGCGGACCGGGGCCGGGGCGGTCACAGGCGCGCGTCACCGGGGGCCGTGCGGGAAACGGTCGTGGATCAGCACGGCGGCGCGTCTGCCGGGGAGGTCCACCTCGGCCGAGAAACGGAAGTCCGCACGGAGAAAGGCTGCCACGGACGGTGTGTCGCACAGGTCGGGTTCGCCGACGACTCGGGTGCAGGATGGCCGATTGTCGAGGACGAGGCCGGAAACCGCGCGCAGCAGGGCGCTGCCCAGTCCCCGTCCGCGGTCGGCGGCGGCGCCGATGAGGAGCCGTACGCCGGTGTCGTGCGGGCGGGTCGGGTAGTGGCGGGCGAGCGGCGACAGGTCCGCGCGGTAGACCTCCCAGTAGCTGATCGGTACGCCGTCGAGGAGGCCCAGGCAGGGGACGCTGCGGCCGTCGCCGCCGTGCTGGGCCCGGAGACGGCGGGCGGCGGCCTCCATCGGATCCGGACGGGCCGCGGAATCCGCGGGCCCCGGGGGCTCCGGGGCCGGGAGGACGGCCGCGGGATCGCCGAGCCAGCGGGAGACGAGCGGCAGATCGGGGTCGGCGCGGACCGGGACCAGCCGGAAGGAGCCGGTCCGCACGGCCACCGGCCCCCAGGCCGCGATATCGCCGAGCAGCTCACGGCCGGGCGGCGGCCCCGCGGAACGCTCCGTACCCGGCGCCCCGCGGGCGTTCCCCGTGCGGAGGCCGTACGCGTCCGCCGCGCCGCCGACCGGAGCCGCCCGGAGCCACGGGCGTCCGGCCGTCCGCTCGCCGCCGCCCTCGCCGCCGCCCTCAGCGCCGCCGGAGACCCCGTCCGCGACCCCGGCCGGCAGGCGCAGGTCGACGGTGTCGGCGGTGCTGGAGACCGGCGGGTGCGCCGCCCCGGGCGCCCCGGAGGCGGTGCGGCCGTGTTGCCGCGTCATGCCCCGGACCCCGCCAGGGGGTTGGGCACGGTCACGTACACGGACTGGCCGTCGACGGGGCCTTCCAGTTCGTCCAGGCCGTGCAGCCGGGTGAGGAGGTTGGCCTTGCAGCGCAGGGTGCCGGACTCCAGCAGCAGACGGGGCAGCGGGGAGACCGCGTCGCCGGAGCCGGTGCCGTGGAGCGCCGCGTCGCCGAGGAAGCGGCGGAACGCCGCCAGCAGGACCCGCTCGTCGGCGAGCCGCTGGGAGCCGAACGCCCCGATGAGGCCGAATACGTTGTTGATGCCCAGGTAGTAGGCGAAGCGTTCGTCGGCGACGGCGTCGGGGACGAAGGTGTCGGTCGCGGCGCCGATGCCGGGGAGGCGGCGGTCGAGTTCGGCACGGCGCGACTCCCGGAAGTAGTACCCCTGGTTGTCGCGGTAGCGGCCGCCCGCGGGCCAGCCCTCCGCGTCCAGCAGGACGAGCGTGTTCTGCTGGTGGGCCTCCAGCGCGATCCCCGCCGTGCCGTCCAGCCACAGGACGGGGCGGACAACCGTCTCCAGATAGCGCAGGAACCACTCGGTGGCGACGGCCGCCGGCGGCCGGCCCGTGCGGGCGGCGAGGCGGTCGAGCACCCGGGCGAGGCGGGAGCGCACGGGCGGTACGCCGCGGCCGTCGCTGCCGGGCCAGGGGCGGGGTGAGACCAGCCCGGCGACGCACACGGCGTCGTCACCGGGGCGGAAGGGGTTGTGCCGGACCACCGTGTTGAGGCCGGGGACCGGTTCGCCGGCCGGGCCGTGCACGGCCAGCCAGGCGGGGTCGCGGACGAGGTCGAAGGACGGATGCGCGCTCTGCCACCGTGCGCCCAGTCCGGTGCGGAGCAGCCGGTGCACCTCGACGCCGCGCCGCAGCTCCTTGGGGAGGTTCTCGCGGCGGGAGTTGGTGATCCGCAGGCCGAGGGAGAGCTTGAGCATCGCGGGGGCGTCCGGCCGGTACACGGTCCGCAGGGACGACGTCGGATACCAGAGCGGGCCGTGCGCGCCGAGATCGTGCAGCAGGCCGCCGGCGAACAGCTCGGCGACGGCGGGGAGGTGCCGCAGGGTGTGTGCCTGCCAGGGGTGCAACGGCAGCGGAACGGTGCCGTCCGGAGCTCCGGCGCGGAGACCGGCGCCGGGACCGGCCAGGCGTTCGGTGAGCCGCTCGGCCGGAACGGTCCGGCCGCGTTCGGTCCAGGCCGAGTCGGCGGCCAGCACGGACGGGTCGGCGGCGAACCAGTGCAGGGGGAAGGCGCCCCGGAGTTCGGGCGCGTACGCCGCCGCCTCGGTGTCGGAGAGACCCTCGCGGCTCTTGGGGGCCGGATGGAGCGGGTGCCCGAACAGCAGGGACTGCTCGCCGTCGAGGAAGGGCGAGGTTCCGGCCGCAGCCCCCGGGGCGGTCCGCCGGGCGGTGAGGAACGCCGCGGTGCGGCGGACGGAGTCGGCGACGCGCCCCACGAGGTCGGCACCGTCGCTCCGGCCGGACCGCCCCCGTCCGCCGTACCGCGCCTCGCGGACGAGCAGCACGGCAAGTGTCACCGCGTCGACGGCCGGGGAGTCCTCCGGCGCGCCGACCAGGACGGGGGTGCCGAACCGGTGCCAGCCGCAGGCCGACCAGTGGTGGACCGGCACCCGGAGCGCGGTGCCGCAGGCCGCGAGCGGGATCCGGAGGGTGTCCCCGGCCGGGGCCGGGGTGTTGGTCTCCCGGACCCAGCAGCGCAGAAGGTTCTCGGCGGCGGCCGTGTCGGCGGCGATGCCGGCATCGGGACGGTCCAGCGGATCGTGGTGGTGGCGGCCGGGCCCGGGGCCGGCGGTGGCGGCGCCCTGGGCCGGGAGGAGGGCGGGCGGGACGGCAGGGGCCTGGGTCGTGCGGGTGGCGGACGCGGGCGTCACGGACGCGGAGGGGTGGGCGGTGGTGGCGGGCGCCTCGGGCCCGCTGGCGGTTGCGTTCATGTCCGGTCGGCGCGGCCGGCCCGGTCGGTCCGCGGGCGTGGCGCCTGTCTCCTTCGTGGCAGGGTCGCGAGGGCTGGCCGCCCCGGCCCGGCCGGACCCCGGGGCGGCGCGGGCCGCCCCGGGTCGGCGCGGGCCCACCGGGAAGGCTCCGGCCGGCGGGCGGGGGGAACGACGGCCGCGTCCACCGGTGGGGAACCGGCACCGGAGGGATGCGCCCCGCCGCACGGCGCGCCCCGCACCGCCCACGCGGGGTTCGTGCGGCAGCCGCGGTGATCGGTCTCCCGTGAACGCCGACCGGCGTTTCCCCGTATGTACAACGAGGGCGAAGGGTGGAGATCACGGCTGCCGCGGAGATCCTTGGCGGCCGCCGCGGGAACCGGAGCCCCGGCCGGGGGCGTCCTCAGCGGCACGGCATAGTGGGGGTCCGACAGCCTTGCCGGCGTCCACGACCTTTCCATCTTCCGGACTTCAACGGGGAGTTCCACCCATGGCATCGATACGCAGGCCGGCACTCGCCGCGGCCGCGCTCGCCGCAGTGCTGGCGGTCACCGCGACAGCGTGCGGCTCCACGGACGGCAACGGGGGCGACCCGACCGCCGCGACCGCCGGCCAGGGCGGCGGCGAGAACGACCTCGCCCTGCCCGACGACCTGAACTCCCGCCTCAAGGAGCTCGGTCTCGACCTCGACAAGTGGCGGAACGGCGACTGGAAGAACTGGCAGAAGGACGACTGGCTGCGGGAGGCCAACGAGTTCATCAACCCGGTCATCGACGACCTCTGGAAACCGGACCGGATGAAGGACGCCGACGTCCCGGAGAAGACCGTCCCCACCGACGTGGCGGAGGCGCAGGGCGTCACCGACCCGACGCCCGAGCCGGTGCCGGCCCAGCGGGTGGACACCCCGTACCACCGGAACGCGGCGCCGGTCGGCAAGGTGTTCTTCGACGGTCCCGAGGGGTCGATGGTCTGCTCGGGCACCGTGGTGAAGGACCCCGCGAACCCGGGCCGGTCGAACATGGTGTGGACGGCCGGGCACTGCGTGCACGCCGGGCAGCAGGGCGGCTGGTACCGCAACATCGTCTTCGTGCCCTCGTACAACGACAACGAGGTGCCGGCGGAGCAGATCGCCAACACTCCGCGCGAGCAGGTCGCCCCCTACGGCATCTGGTGGTCGGACTGGGCCTCGACCTCCCAGGAGTGGATCTCCCAGGGCGCGCAGGAGGGCGGCGCCGGGGCCCCGTACGACTACGCCGTGCTGCATGTGAAGCCGGAGGAGGGCAGCGGCAGGTCCCTGGAGGAGACCGTCGGCGCGGCGCTGCCGGTCGCTTTCGAGACCCCTTCGGTGGGGGACATCCGTTCCATGGGCGCCTGGGGCTACCCGGCCGCGCCTCCGTTCGACGGCGTACGGATGTTCTCCTGTGTGGACGCGCCCGGCCGGCTCTCGCTCTTCGAGGACCAGCCCACCATGTACCGGATCGGCTGCACCATGACCGGCGGCTCCTCCGGCGGCGGTTGGTTCGCCACGGTGAACAACGAGACGGCGCTGGTGTCGAACACGTCCATCGGCCCGGTGGCGGGCGGCTGGCTCGCCGGTCCGCAGCTCGGTACGGGAGCCAAGGCGGTCTTCGACTCGGTCAGCCGGAAGTTCGCCTCGTAGCGGGCGGGCGGCGGCAGACGGCGGAAGGCCGCCCCCCGGAAGAGGGGCGGCCTTCCGCCGTTCACTGGGCCGCGTACGGCTGTTTGTCCGCCGGAGCCTCCGGCTTCAGCGCCGACCGGCGAGGGCGTAGGGCGCCAGCTCGGCGGCCAGCTCCTCGTGGACCCGCGCCTTCAGCAGGGTGCCCTCCCCGGTGTGCTCCTCGGAGATCACCTCGCCGTCGGCGTGCGCCCGGGAGATCAGACCGCCCTGCGTGTACGGCACCAGGGCCTCGATGCCGACCCGCGGCCGCGGCAGTTTCTCGTCGAGCAGCGCGAGCAGCTCACCGATGCCCTGACCGGTACGGGCCGACACGGCGATCGCGCCCTTCTCGGCCCGCAGCAGCCGCTGGAGGACGAGGGGATCCGCCGCGTCCGCCTTGTTGACGACCACGATCTCGGGCACGTCCTGCGCGCCCACGTCGCGGATCACCTCGCGGACGGCGGCGAGCTGCTCCTCCGGGACCGGGTGCGCACCGTCCACCACGTGCAGGATGAGATCGGCGTCACCGACCTCCTCCATGGTGGAACGGAACGCCTCGACCAGGTGGTGCGGCAGATGCCGGACGAACCCGACGGTGTCCGCGAGGGTGTAGGCCCGCCCGCTGGGCGTCTCCGCCCGGCGCACCGTGGGGTCGAGGGTGGCGAACAGGGCGTTCTCCACCAGCACTCCCGCTCCGGTGAGGCGGTTGAGGAGCGAGGACTTGCCGGCGTTGGTGTAGCCGGCGATCGCGACCGAGGGCACCTTGTTGCGCTTGCGCTCCTGCCGCTTCACGTCACGGCCGGTCTTCATCTCCGCGATCTCCCGGCGCATCTTCGCCATCTTCTCGCGGATTCGCCGCCGGTCCGTCTCGATCTTGGTCTCACCGGGACCACGGGTGGCCATGCCGCCACCGGAGGAACCGGAGCCGCCACCGCCCATCTGGCGGGAGAGCGACTGGCCCCAGCCGCGCAGCCTGGGCAGCATGTACTGCATCTGTGCCAGGGACACCTGCGCCTTGCCCTCACGGGACTTGGCGTGCTGGGCGAAGATGTCGAGGATCAGCGCGGTCCGGTCGACCACCTTCACCTTGACGACGTCCTCCAGGTGGATGAGCTGGCCGGGGGTGAGCTCACCGTCGCAGACGACGGTGTCCGCCCCGGTCTCCAGCACGATGTCACGGAGCTCCACGGCCTTGCCGGAGCCGATGTACGTGGCCGGGTCCGGCTTGTCGCGGCGCTGGATCACACCGTCCAGCACCAGGGCGCCCGCGGTCTCGGCGAGGGCCGCCAGCTCGGCCAGGCTGTTCTCGGCGTCCTGCGCCGTACCGGACGTCCAGACGCCGACCAGCACGACGCGCTCCAGGCGCAGCTGCCGGTACTCGACCTCGGTGACGTCCTCCAGCTCGGTGGACAGACCGGCGATCCGGCGGAGGGCCGCGCGTTCGCTGCGGTCGTACTGCTCGCCGTCACGCTGCTCGTCGAACTCGTCACCCCAGGCGACGTCCTCTTCCATCAGGGCGTCGGCGCGGAGACTGGCCGAGGAGGTACGCGCGAAGCGCTCGGTGTCCTGGGAAGGAGAGGAAGAGGGGGTCATTTGATCCTTACGTCGATGGGGAGTTCCTGCCGGGAACAACGCCCGGGGCGCCCGGGGGATTCCCGGGCCCGCGGCCGTGCCGGTGCGACGATCGTCCCACGGGCCGGGCAGCCCGTCATCCCGGTTTACGGCCCCGTGCGGGCTTCCCCCCGGGCCCGGGCCACCCGGCGGGGCTCCGCGACGGTCGGGCCGTCGGGCCGTCGGCGGGGACGGGGTCCGCCCCGGGGCCGGCGGCGGGCGGCGCTCCGATCCGGCTGACGTCGTAGACCCCCGGTACCCTCCGCATCGCCCGCACCAGGGCCGGCAGTCCGGCCGGACCGGCGAGCCGCAGGGTGTAGGTGTGCCGGACCCGCTGCTCGTGCGGGGGGTCGACACGGGCCGAGACGACGGCGGCCCCCTGCTGGGCGATGGTCTCGGTGAGCTCGGCGAGGAGCCGGGGCCGGCCGAACGCCTCGGCGAGCAGGGTGACCCGGCAGCCGCCGCCCGGTCCCCCGCCCGCCGACCCGTGCTGTGGGCCGGCCGGCTCCGGGGCCGTGGGCCCGGCCGGGCGGCTCCGCGCCGTCTCCCGGGCGGCCGCCGGCGGGTGCGCCGCAAGCCAGCCGCTGATGGCGATGCGCGCGGCGGGGGTCCGGGCGCAGTCCAGCCACTCCGGGGAGGGGCCCGAGGCACCGTCCTGCGCCATGAGGAGCTGCAGGGTGTCGCCGTCGCGCAGTGCGCAGGCCAGCGATGCGAGCCGGCCGTTGACCCGGGCGCCGATGCAGGAGTGGGCACCGCCGCCGTGCAGTGCGTAGGCGGCGTCCACGCAGCTGGCGCCGGCGGGGAGGACCACCGTGGACCCGCCCGCCTCGCACACCGTGATCTCGCGGTCCTCGGCCAGCTCCTCACGGAGCGAGGCCCAGAAGGTGTCCGGGTCCGGAGTGTCCCGCTGCCAGTCGAGCAGCCGGGAGAGCCATCCCGGCCGGGTCGGGTCGGTGCGTTCGCCGTCCGGGGCCTCGGCGCCGTCCTGACCCCCGTCCGCGGTGTACGGATTGCCCAGCGCGACCACGCCCGCCTCGGCCACCCGGTGCATCCGGTGCGTGCGCACCAGGACCTCGGTGACCTCGCCGTCCTGCCGGGCGGCCACGGCGGTGTGCAGGGACTGGTAGAGGTTGAACTTGGGCGCCGCGATGAAGTCCTTGAACTGGGAGACCACCGGGGTGAAGCAGGTGTGCAGCTCACCGAGGACGGCGTAGCAGTCGGCGTCCTCGGCGACCAGGACCAGCAGCCGGCCGAAGTCGGCCCCCGTCAGCTCGCCGCGCCCCAGCCGCACCCGGTGCACCGAGACCAGGTGCCGCGGGCGGACGTGGACCTCGGCGGCGATGCCCGCCTCGCGCAGCACCGCGCGCACCCGCTCGGCGGTGGCCTCCAGCGGACCCGGGCGGGCGGTGCGCTCCCGGACGAGGCGGCGGGTGCGCTCGTACGCCTCGGGATGCAGGACCGCGAAGACCAGGTCCTCCAGCTCGGTCTTGAGGGCGTGCACCCCCAGGCGCTCGGCGAGCGGGATGAGGACGTCCCGGGTGACGCGGGCGATCCGGGCCTGCTTCTCGGGACGCATGACGCCGAGGGTGCGCATGTTGTGCAGCCGGTCGGCGAGCTTCACGGACATCACCCGGACGTCGTTGCCGGTGGCGACCAGCATCTTGCGGAAGGTCTCGGGCTCGGCGGCGGCCCCGTAGTCGACCTTCTCCAGCTTGGTGACGCCGTCGACGAGATAGCGGACCTCCTCGCCGAACTCCTCGCCGACCTGCTCCAGGGTGACCTCGGTGTCCTCGACGGTGTCGTGCAGCAGGGAGGCGGTCAGCGTCGTGGTCTCGGCGCCGAGTTCGGCGAGGATCAGGGTGACGGCGAGCGGGTGCGTGATGTACGGCTCGCCGCTCTTGCGGGTCTGCCCGCGGTGCGAGGACTCGGCCAGGAGATAGGCGCGGCGCAGCGGGTCGAGGTCGGCGCCCGGGTGGTGGGCGCGGTGCACCTTGGCCACATGTTCGATCGCGTCCGGCAGCGGATGGCGGGGGGCCGGGCCGCGCAGCGCCGCGTGGCCCAGCCTGCGCAGGTCAAGACGGGGGCGGCCGCGCCTGCGGACGGGAGGGACGGGGCTCGCGGCCTCTGCGCACATGGGCACCTCCGGCGACTCGGCCGGCCGGGACGGCGCCCGCGTGCCCCGGAGGCCGACGGGCGCCCGGACCGGCGCTTGATGCCACCGACCCCATCACGGAGTGCGGTCCAGTGGTCGCGCCCCGTGGCTCACACCACCCGATCGAGCGAAGATCAGGGGAGAACGGCTGCGAGCCAGCGGGCGTCGAGGGTGCCCTCGGCCACGATCTCGGCGGGTCCGGTCATCTCGACGGCGCCGCCGGGATGTTCGGTGATCATCAGCCGCCCGCCGGGCAGGTCCACGGTGTACGTCACGGGCCGTCCCGTGACCGCCGGATCGGCGCCGTCCCGGCGGGCCGCCGCGACCATCACGGCGCAGGCGCCGGTGCCGCAGGACCAGGTCTCGCCGGATCCGCGCTCGTGGACGCGCATCGCCACATGGCGGGGGCCGCGGTCGACGACGAACTCCACGTTGGTGCCGTCGGGGTAGGCGGCCGCCGGCGCCACCGGCGGCGGTTCGAGCAGCCGCCCGGCGTGCGCCAGGTCCTCGACGAACGCGACGGCGTGCGGATTGCCCATGTTGACATTGCGGGCCGGCCAGCGGCGTTCTCCCACCGTCACCGACACCTCGCCCGCGGGCAGCCGGGCACTGCCCATGCCGACGGTGATGTCGCCCGGGGTGCCGTCCTCCGCGGACTCGGCGATGTGCACCCGGCGCACGCCGGCGCGGGTGGCCAGCGCCAGATCGCCCTCGCCCGCGAGCCCGGCACGCTGCAGATAGCGGGCGAAGACCCGCACGCCGTTGCCGCACATCTCCGCGACACTGCCGTCGCTGTTGCGGTAGTCCATGAACCACTCGGCGGCACCGGCCATGCCGGCCGCCTCGGGATGGGCGGCGGAGCGCACGACGCGCAGCAGCCCGTCGCCGCCGATGCCGGCCCTGCGGTCGCAGAGCCGGGCGACGGCCGCCGGAGGCAGGTCGAGGCGGTTCTCCGGGTCGGGCAGGATCACGAAGTCGTTCTCGGTGCCGTGGCCCTTGAGGAAGACGAGAGGTGCGGTGCTCACCCGTCCGATCCTACGGCTCCGGCCGGGCCGCCCGCTCCGGCCGGGGCGCACCTCGCGGGACGGAAGGGGCGGGCGGGGTTCCCGTCAGCGGAGCCGGGCGACGCGCCACAGGCAGAGCAGGGCCACCGTGACGACGAACAGGGCGTAGAGGGCCGCGACCCGCCAGTCGGGCCGGCCGCCGGAGCCGGGCGCCGGCAGGCCGGGCCAGGTGAGCCCCGCCCGGCGGGCCGCCATCACACTCCATCCGGCGGCGCAGCAGCTGATGAGCAGACCCAGCATGGCGACGACCGCGCCGCCGTCGCCGAAGGCGAAGGCCAGCGGGAAGGCGAACATCAGTGAGCCGAGGGCTCCCAGCGCCACGATCGGCGCGAGCTGCCAGATGCGCAGCCGCCGCTGGGGGCGGATCTCGCGGAAGGACTCGCCGCCCTCCGGAGCGGTCCCGTCGTCCTCCGGCCCGTCGGGGGCCAGCGACGCCGGGCCTCCGTCGAACCCCGGGGGGCCCTCCACGGAGTGTGATCTGTCACGAGGGCCGGCCTCCATCGCCACGTGCCCTCCCAACTCGACGTCACCATGCGATCAGAGCTCGATGATGGCACGCCCGCCGGGCCGCTGAGGACGCGCGGAGCGTCCCGATGCCATCACGTGATCAGGCTGTGACCGCTCGTTCGACCAACGTCAACGCCTGCCCCAGGAGTTCCCCGCGGCGGTCGGCCGCACCGCTCAGCCAGTGCACTCGCGGGTCCCGGCGGAACCAGGAGTCCTGGCGGCGCGCGAAGCGCTTGGTGGCGCGTACCGTCTCGGTGCGCGCCTCCTCCTCGGTGCACTCCCCCGCGAGGTGGGCGAGCACCTGCTGGTAGCCGAGCGCCCGTGAGGCGGTGCGGCCCTCGCGCAGGCCGGCGGCCTCCAGCTCCCGTACCTCCGCGACGAGACCGTCCGCCCACATCCGGTCGACGCGGGCGGCGATCCGGGCGTCCAGCTCGGGCCGTCCGACGTCCACGCCGATCTGAACCGTGTCGTAGACCGGCTCGGGTCCCGGGAGGCTGGCCGTGAAGGGCCGGCCGGTGATCTCGATGACCTCCAGGGCGCGGACGATGCGCCGTCCGTTGCCCGGCAGGATCGCCCGGGCGGCCGCGGGATCGGCCGTGGCCAGCCGGGCGTGCAGGGCGCCGGGGCCCGACTCCGCCAACTCTCCCTCCAGGCGCGCCCGTACGGCGGGGTCGGTGTCCGGGAACTCCAGGGCGTCGAGCGCGCCGCGCACGTACAGGCCGGAACCGCCCACCAGCACGGGGGGACGGCCCTCGGCGAGGAGCCGGTCGATCTCCGCGCGGGCCAGCCGCTGGTACTCCGCGACACTGGCGGTTTCGGTCACGTCCCAGACGTCGAGGAGGTGGTGGGGCACACCGCGGCGCTCGGCGGGGGTCAGCTTGGCCGTGCCGATGTCCATCCCCCGGTACAGCTGCATCGAGTCGGCGTTCACGACCTCGCCGCCGAGCCGCAGGGCGAGACCGACGCCCAGATCGGATTTCCCGGCCGCGGTGGGGCCGACGACAGCGATCACTCGGGGCGCGCCTTCTGTGCTTTTCACCGCTCCAGTCTCGCAAACATCCGGGGCGCGCCCCCGGCTCCCGGCGGAGCGGACGGCAGCGCGGAGGACGCTAGGACCAGGTGGCGACGTGGTAGCCGACCCCGTAGGGGGCCTCGTCGTACAGCAGTTCCCCGTTGAGCTCCGCGCCCTCCGCCGCGCCCGCGAGCACCTGCCAGGGGGCCCGGCCCGCCGCTTTGAGTTCGTGGGCGAGTTCCTCGTCGAGGGCCATCAGCGCCGCCGTGTCCACCGCCGCGAGCGCGCGGGCCACTCCGGCGTCGAATCCGGTGGCGCGCTCGTCGAGATAGCCGGGGGCCCGTACGGAGCGGCAGGCACTGCCGTCGCCCATCACGAGCAGCGCGACACGCTCGGCGCCCGTGGCGATCTCCCGGCCGACCTCGGCACACCGGTCCGCGGACAGCGGTTCGCCGACCCCGAGCCCTTCCACCGGGGCCGCGGCCCAGCGGGTGCGTTCCAGGAGCCAGCCGGCGATCGCCAGGGAGAGCGGCAGGACACGCTCGGAGGCGGGCGGGCCGTCCGCCGGGCCGAGCCGCACCCCGAGGTCGACGCCGACCCCGCGGAAGGAGCCCGGGGCGCCCTGCGGGTGGGGGCCGCGGCCGGCCTGCTCGGCGGGGCCGATCACCACCAGGCGGTCCGGGCGGGCGGCGGCCGGCACGGCGACGGCGTCGTAGCAGGCGGCCCGCAGTCCGTCGAGTTCGGCGGCGGCCCCGGCCGCGACCTCCGGGACGAGCAGCGGCGGGCACGGGCACACGGCGGCGGCGACGAGCATGGCCGGAACCCTAGCAAGCGGACCGGTCCGGGCCCGGGGGCGGCGCGGGGCACCGGGTCCGGCGGGCGGCGGGCCGGAGCCCGGGCCGCCGCACCGGACGGCGGATGGCACCGCCCGCACCGTCACGCCGCGGTTTGGGACCGGTCACCGCGCCGGCCGTCAGTCGCGCGCGCAGCCCGCGGCCGGGGCCGGGTCGGGCGGCGGGGCGCCGACCGTGGGAAGGCCGAGCATCACCCCGGACGCGGCCGGCGGCGCGGCGTTCCGCCGCTCCCAGGCGTCGCCCGCGCGGGTGCGCCGGACCGCCTTCGGCGGACCCTCGGCGAGGAGGTGGTGGGGGGCCGCGTAGGTGACCTCGACGGTGACCATGTCACCGGGGCGGACCGGCTCCTCCGGGCGCGTGAAGTGCACCAGGCGGTTGTCCGGGGCGCGGCCGGAGAGCCGGCGGGTGGCACCGTCCTTGCGGCCCTCGCCCTCCGCGACCAGCACTTCCAGCACCCGGCCGGTCTGCTTCCCGTTCTCCTCCCAGCTGATCTCCTCCTGGAGGGCGACCAGCCGCTCGTAGCGTGCCTGGACGGTCTCCTTCGGGATCTGGTCCGGCATCGTGGCGGCCGGGGTGCCCGGGCGCTTGGAGTACTGGAAGGTGAACGCCTGGGCGAAGCGGGACTCGCGGACCACGTGCAGGGTCTGCTCGAAGTCCTCCTCCGTCTCCCCGGGGAAGCCGACGATGATGTCCGTGGAGATCGCGGCGTCGGGCATGGCGGCCCGGACCTTCTCGATGATGCCGAGGTAGCGCTCCTGGCGGTAGGAGCGGCGCATGGCCTTGAGCACCCGGTCGGAGCCGGACTGCAGCGGCATGTGGAGCTGCGGCATGACGTTGGGCGTCTCCGCCATGGCGGCGATGACGTCGTCCGTGAAGTCGCGGGGGTGCGGCGAGGTGAAGCGGACCCGTTCCAGGCCCTCGACGGCCCCGCAGGCGCGCAGCAGCTTGGAGAACGCCTCGCGGTCGCCGATGTCGGAGCCGTAGGCGTTGACGTTCTGGCCGAGCAGGGTGATCTCGGTGACGCCCTCGGCCACCAGCGCCTCCACCTCGGCGAGGATGTCGCCGGGCCGGCGGTCCTTCTCCTTGCCGCGCAGCGCGGGGACGATGCAGAAGGTGCAGGTGTTGTTGCAGCCGACGGAGATGGAGACCCAGGCCGCGTAGGCGGACTCGCGGCGGGTGGGCAGGGTCGAGGGGAACGCCTCCAGCGATTCGGCGATCTCGACCTGCGCCTCCTCCCGGACGCGGGCGCGCTCCAGCAGCACCGGCAGACTGCCGATGTTGTGGGTGCCGAAGACCACGTCGACCCAGGGGGCCTTCCTGACGATGGTGTCCCGGTCCTTCTGGGCCAGGCAGCCGCCGACGGCGATCTGCATGCCCGGCCGTTTCGCCTTCACCGGGGCGAGCCGGCCGAGGTTCCCGTAGAGCCGGTTGTCGGCGTTCTCCCGCACCGCGCAGGTGTTGAAGACGACGACGTCGGCCTCGCCCTCGGCACCGCCCTCGGGCGCGCGGACGTATCCGGCGTCCTCCAGAAGACCGGAGAGCCGCTCGGAGTCGTGGACATTCATCTGGCACCCGTAGGTGCGCACCTCGTAGGTCTTCGCGCTCATCTCGCCCACCAGGGTACGGGGTCGGGCTCCCGCTCCGCCCCGGGCTTCCGGGAGCCCGGGCAGCCCGGTCCGGGACGCCCCTGGTCCCGGCAGGGGCGGGCTGGCAGGATTGCCCGCATGGCTCCCGCACCGTCCCGTATCGGCAAGCGCCGCGCCGCCCTGATCGCGCTCGCCTGCAGCACGGGGCTGGCGCTGCTGGCGTGGTGGCTGCTGCCGGTGCGCGACGATCCGCCCGCGCGGGGCACGATGACGTTCAGCACGGGCGTCCCCACGGGCGTCTACTCGCTCTACGGGAAGCTGCTCAAGGAGCGGCTCGCGGAGGACCTTCCGGAGGTCGACGTCCGGCTGCGCGCCAGCGAGGGATCGGTGCAGAACCTCCAGCGGCTGGTCTCCGGCCGGGCCAACTTCACCATCGCCGCGGCCGACGCCGTGGCCGCGTACCAGGACGTGAACCCGGGGGACGCCGCGTCACTGCGGGCCTGCGCGCGGCTCTACGACGACTACATGCAGCTCGTGGTCCCCCGGGGCTCGGACATCGGCAGCGCGCGGGAACTGCGCGGCAGGCGAGTGGCCATCGGCCAGCCCGGCTCGGGTGTCAGCCTGATCACCCACCGGCTGCTGCGGGCGGCGGGGCTCGATCCCGACGCGGACATCACCGCGGTGCCGGTGGGGATCGACAAGATGCCCGGCATGCTGCGCGAGGGGAGGATCGACGCGTTCTTCTGGTCCGGAGGGCTGCCCACGACGGCCGTGGCGGACCTCGCGGACGGCTTCCCCATCCGGCTGGTGCAGCTCGGCGACCTGGTGGACGAACTGCACCGGCAGGGGCCGGACTCCTGGCAGTACCGGTCCGCGCTGATGCCCGCCGACGCCTACCCGGAGGTGCAGCGCGGACAGCCCGTGAAGACCGTCGCGGTGGCGAATCTCCTGGTCACCACCGAACGTACGGATCCGGGCCTCACCGAGGCCATCACGCGCACCGTGATCGACAGCCGGGACGAGATCGGGCGGGACGTCCACGCGGCGCAGCTGGTGGACCTCCGGACGGCGGTCTTCACGGACCCGCTGGAGCTCCACGAGGGCGCCGGCCGCTACTACCGCTCCGTGAAGTCCTGAGGGCGGCGGCGCGCACCCTCCGGGCGCGCCCGGGCAGCGCGCGTTCTACGTCCTGCGCTCCGCCCACTGCGGACGGTCCGGGGGTGCGGTCCGCGGCAGGGTGATCGTCACGCGCAGGCCCCGCGGCTCGTTGGGCGCGAAGCCGAGGGAGGCGCCTCCGGCGGCCAGCAGCGCGCGGGAGATCGACAGGCCCAGCCCCGATCCGGAGATGTTCTGGTGCCGGTTGCTGCGCCAGAAGCGGTCGCCGATGCGGTCCAGTTCCCCGGCGGTGAGACCGGGGCCGCCGTCGGCCACGGTGATGCGGACGGTGTCCCCGACGGCCTCCACGCCGACCGTGACGTCCCCGCCGCCGGGAGTGAACTTGAGGGCGTTGTCGACCACGGCGTCCAGGGCGCTGGAGAGCGTCACCGGGTCGGCCCAGCCGGTGGCTCCGGCGGGGCCCTCGTAGCGGAGGCCGACCTCCGCGCGGTCGGCCACCGGGCGCCAGGAGTCCACCCGCTCCACCACCAGGTCCGCGACGTCCGTGAGCCGCAGGTCCGGGTCGGCGTGCTCGGCGAGGGCGAGACCGAGCAGGTCGTCGAGGACCCGGGCGAGCCGCTTGCCCTCCGCTCGGACGGAGGCGATCTCCTCGTTGCCGTCCGGGAGTTCCAGGGCCAGCAGCTCGATGCGGAGGAGCAGCGCGGCGAGCGGGTTGCGCAGCTGGTGCGAGGCGTCGGCGACGAAGGCGCGCTGCTGTTCGAGCACGTCCTCCATGGTCTCGGCCATCTCGTTGAACGACCGTGCGAGCCGGCGCAGTTCGGGCGGTCCGCCGGAGACGGCGACCCGGGAGTGCATCCGGCCGGTGGCGATGTCGTGGGTGACGGCGTCGAGCACGCGTACGGGCCTCAGCACCCAGCCGGTGAGCCGGATGGCGGCGCCGATCGCGAGGAGCATCGCCGCCGACTCCCCCGCGGCGATGAGCAGCCAGCCGCGGAGGATGCGGGAGCGCATCTGCCCGGTCGGCGAATCGGTGACGACCACGGCGATCACGTCGCCCTCGTGGACCACCGGGGAGGCGATGGTGAGCCGGTCCCGCTGCCAGGGCCAGACCTGCGCCGGGTTGTGACTGCGGCGCCCCGCGAGCGCCTCCCGGAACGCCTGGCCGCCTTCTCCGCCGCCGGCGGCCTTCCAGCCGGCCGGGGCCACCGCCATGGCCTCGCGGTCGCGGTAGAAGACCCCGGCCCTGATCCCGTACAGCTCGTGGTAGCGCTGCAGCCGGGAGGCCAGCGCGGCGCGCCGGCCGCCCGCGTCCTCCGGCTCACCGGTCTCGCCCGTCTCCTCCGCTTCCGGCCGGGCCGCCACGAACTGGGCGAGAGCGGCGAAGCGGGCGGTGTCGTCGATCCGGTCCACGACCACCCGCTGCTGCTCGGCGGCGGCCTGGCTCGCCGCCAGCGGAAAGCCGAGTGCCAGCAGGACTCCCGCCATGAGGACGATGAGGAGTGGAAGGAGTCGTGTGCGCACCCGGGCCCGGTCCCGTGAGCCTCAGGCCGCCGGCTCGACGAGCCGGTAGCCGACGCCGCGCACCGTCTCGATCAGGGCGGGCATCGCCAGCTTGGAGCGGAGCGAGGCGATGTGCACCTCCAGCGTGCGGCCGGTGCCCTCCCAACTGGTGCGCCAGACCTCGCTGATGATCTGCTCCCGCCGGAAGACGACGCCGGGGCGCTGCGCGAGCAGGGCCAGCAGATCGAACTCCTTGCGGGTCAGGGAGACGGTCACGCCGTCCACCGCGACCCGCCGGGTCGGCAGTTCGATGAGTACCGGCCCGAGCCGCAGTGCGTCCGGCGCCGGTCCGGCGGCGGCGGCCGGCTCGGCCTTCTCGCCGGGGACCGTGCGCCGGAACACCGCGTGGATGCGGGCCAGCAGTTCGCCGGTGTCGTACGGCTTGACGACGTAGTCGTCGGCGCCGAGGTTCAGTCCGTGTATCCGGGAACGCACATCGGCGCGCGCCGTCACCATGATCACAGGGGTGGTGGTGAGCTTGCGGATCCTGCCGCAGACCTCGAAACCGTCCTGGTCGGGCAGCCCGAGGTCGAGCAGTACCACTCCGAAGGGGGCGCAGGCGCCGGGGAGCAGCGCCTGGAGCGCCTCCGCGCCGCTGCGGGCGTGCGTCACGGCGAATCCGTGCCGGGTCAGCACCGCGGACAGGGCGGCTGCGACGTGGTCGTCGTCCTCGACGAGGAGCAGTCTCAAGGGGCCCCCTTCCGGTTCGGGCGCTTCGGCGGTGTGGGCCGGCCCACGCGGACAGGACCCGGCATACAGACCGATTCGTACCCGATGAGCGGAGAGGACGGGCTCTCCGGCGGACATCGTTACGGACCCGGTAGCGGGCCGGAAGCATGATGCGGCGACTGTCGCCGGACCGCTACTCTCCGCTGTCATGCGTGGCCGTTTCGTTATCCTCAATTTCCGCTCAGATGTAATGACGCTGGTCGGCAGCGCTCACTAGGGTCCTCTGCAACCGAGGAGGATGGAGCAAGAAGCCGATGACCGAAGTACCGGTGACCAAGGACGCCGTGGCCACTACGGACAAACTGGTCGTGCTGGACAACGTCAACAAGCATTTCGGCGCCCTGCACGTGCTCCAGGACATCGACCTGACCATCGCGCGCGGCGAGGTGGTCGTCGTGATCGGGCCCTCCGGGTCCGGCAAGTCGACGCTGTGCCGCACGATCAACCGGCTGGAGACCATCGACTCCGGCTCCATCACGATCGACGGCAAGCCGCTGCCCGCCGAGGGCCGGGAACTGGCCCGGCTGCGGGCCGACGTCGGCATGGTGTTCCAGTCCTTCAACCTCTTCTCGCACAAGACGGTGCTGGAGAACGTCATGCTGGGCCAGCTCAAGGTCCGGAAGGCGGACAAGAGGGCCGCCCTGGACAAGGCCCGTGCGCTGCTCGACCGGGTGGGCGTGGCCAACCAGGCGGACAAGTACCCCGCCCAGCTGTCCGGAGGCCAGCAGCAGCGCGTGGCCATCGCGCGGGCCCTGGCGATGGACCCCAAGGTCATGCTCTTCGACGAGCCGACCTCCGCCCTCGACCCGGAAATGATCAACGAGGTGCTGGAGGTCATGCAGCAGCTCGCCCGGGACGGCATGACCATGGTCGTCGTCACCCACGAGATGGGCTTCGCCCGCTCCGCCGCCAACCGCGTCGTCTTCATGGCGGACGGCCGCATCGTCGAAGAGGCGGAGCCGGACCAGTTCTTCAGCAACCCGCGCAGCGACCGCGCCAAGGACTTCCTGTCGAAGATCCTCCACCACTGAGCCGGGCCCGACACCCCTGGGCCCGGCCCGGCAGAACATCCCGTTACCGATCACCGTGAGGAAGTTCGCTCATGAAACTCCGCAAGGCCGGCACCGCTGCCGCCGCCGCAGTCGTCCTCGCCCTCACCGCCACCGCCTGTGGCGGCGGCAGTGACAGCGGCGACGAAACGATCACCGTCGGTATCAAGTTCGACCAGCCGGGCCTCGGTCTGAAGACCCCGGACGGCGACTTCACCGGCTTCGACGTCGATGTCGCGAAGTACGTCGCCAAGGAGCTCGGCTACGACGAGAAGGACATCGAGTGGAAGGAAGCCCCCAGCGCCGAGCGGGAGAACCTGATCTCGCGCGGGGACGTCGACTTCATCGTCGCCAGCTACTCGATCACCGATGAGCGCAAGGAGAAGGTCAGCTTCGCCGGCCCCTACTTCCTCGCCCACCAGGACCTGCTGATCCGGACCGACGAGACGTCGATCAAGGAAGCCAAGGACCTCAACTCCAAGAAGCTCTGCTCGGTCGCCGGCTCGACCTCCGCGCAGAACGTCAAGAACGAGCTCGCGCCCAAGGCCGACCTCGATGAGCAGGGCGGCTACTCCCAGTGCCTGACCGGCCTGGAGAACAAGGTCGTCGACGCCCTGACCACGGACGACGCCATCCTCGCCGGCTACGCCGCGCAGGACGAGCACAAGGGCAAGTTCAAACTCGCCGGGCTCAGCCTCAGTGACGAGAACTACGGCATCGGCCTCAAGAAGGGCGACACCGAGCTCCAGAAGAAGATCAACGACGCGCTGAAGAAGATGGTCGAGGACGGCTCCTGGGAGCAGGCGGTCAAGGACAACTTCGGCCCGGCCGGCTACGAGCACGAGCCCGCGCCCGAGATCACCGAGACCAGCTGAGGACCCGCCGGCGGCGCAACAGGCTCTACACCGTCCTGTTCGTCGTCGTCCTGGGGCTGGTCGGCTGGTGGGTGCTGGACACCATGGCGGACAAGAACC
>NZ_JAGPXX010000001.1 GCF_018070345.1 Streptomyces sp. F63 | reverse complement strand
CGCTGGATTCGACAACCGCGAGCTACCAAGAGGCCCTTCCTCTATGCCCCACCAGCCGCCAAGTCACCCGATCCAGCGCCCTGTTCGAAGCCCGATCGACCACCCGAGCGGATAGAGAACGACCTCTAAGTGCGTGATGCGGCCGGCCAGCGTCTCACCAAACTCCTGTATCTCCTGGGCGTTGCGGACGAAGGCTCGGTGGTACGACAGTTGGGGTGAGAGCGAGACGAGGGCGGGGCACGGGCGCACGATGCCGTACAGGGCGTGGTGCCGCCCCCGGGAGTACACGGGCACTCCGTAGGCGAAGTGCGCCGCCATATTCGGGCTCTCTGGGATCTCCACTCGCAACTTCTCCTCCCGCCAGGCCAGTTCGGCGACGGCTGCGAACAACTCCTCGGCCTGCTGCCGGGACAGCCGACCCCACCATGCCCTCGCTGTTTCCAGGGCCTGCCGCTCCTTCTCCTCCTGCTCGGCCTGTTCGCGGGCGCGGAGTGCGTCCCTCTCGGCCCACCGCTCGCGCATCTGCTCCAGGAGAACGCGGTCCGGCCCCTCCTGTTCCTTCCGTCGGAGTGCGGCCTCTTCGGCGCGGCGGATCCGATCCGCTTCCTCCAGCTCTTTGCGGCGTCGCTCGGCCTCCGCCTCCTGCTGCTTCTTCCGGGCTTCGCGCGCTTCCTTCGCCTTCTCCTGGCGCTGGCGCATCTCCTCATGTTCGGTCTGGGCGCGCGCCGACTGCCGGGAGGTCCACCACAAATCCCGCAGGTACACCCAGCGCCTATCGTCGACCACACGGGTCACCCGTCGGTAGCGCGGCAGACTTCGGCACGGTGAGAGCTGCCCATGCAATACCCACCGGACGAATGTCTGCAGTTCCTCCTCTCAGAACGTCCAACCGCCGGCGGCGTAGTCGAAGCCTGCGACCCCGTCGTCCACCACCCAGACACCCTCAGTCTCTGGGGCCCGCACCCGCATGCCCGGCACCGCGCCCACCCACTGCGGCGGCTTCTTATGCGGGCTGACCCAGCACACCGCGATCTTCTCTGCCCGATAGCGGGCGGTGCGGGCCCGGATGTCCTCCACCGTTATCGGGGACAGTTGCGCCTCCCAGGCCATGCGCTGCGCACCGTCCGGCGAGGACGCCATGACATCCGCACGCCATGAGCCGTCCTTGGCCGGGACCTCCAACTCGGCATACCACCCGGCCGCACGGATCGCGCCTGCCAGCTCCAGCTTGAGCATGTGGTGTTCCCACGACTCGTTCGACAGCTCGCATGATGGCGGCCGTCCCGGGTCATGGCAGAAAAACCGCACGCCGTATCGGGAGACCTTGGCATGGACGCCCCAGGAGCATTCCGGGCAGGTGAGCGGGGCGCGGGGACGCGACTTGTGGATCTGGGTCCAGTCCATCGCGCACCCAAGGTCGAGCTGGGTGGCGTCGAGTCGTCCGGCATCGGGGTGTAATGCGGTGAAGGGCATGAATCGCTTCTCCTGGCGATCCGGCGTATGGCGCGGCCTATCTGATACGACAGCAGATACCAGGCGGCACTGACAGTCCCCTCTCGTCCGCTCGCTGCGGACGACTGCGGAGAGCTGAAGCAAGGGCCCTGGTCCCTGAGGGGTGAAACCGAAGCAGGGCCCGCGCGCCCAACAGCAACTGTTCAAGGTCGGAATCGGGGGCACAGCGTGCGAGATAATGAGCTCGAAGTCTGGTACAGGGCAGTCGATTTCCCCGTGCTGGGAGGCAAGGTCACAAAACGCCTCGTCTTCAGCATCGACGCACTCGCCCATGCTCTCTTCATCACTGGCCGCGCACCCGGCGACACCGCACGACACGGTCTGACCTCTTCCTTCGAGTGGCTACACCGCGTCTCCCTGATCCCAGCGTATTTACGACGCCACCCGAACGGCTGGGTGATGCGGTCCGACCTCGCCCGCGAACTCGACCGATCGGAAAAGGTCGCGCTCTCCTACACCCTGGGCCAGGGCCTGACAGGCATCTTCTCCACACACGTACTCTCCGTGCGCTTCCTGATGCACATCGACCGTTACGGCGGATCGCACGGAATCGTGGTTGCCCCCCGGACCAAACGCCGCGCCGACTTCTTCGGACAACGGCACAGCGGTGGATGGGTAGTCGCGGAGGCCAAGGGCCGCTCGAACCCCATCGACAGCAGCCTCAAGCGCAGCATGCGGGCCCAAAAGAGGACCGTACGCTCCATCGGCGGAGAGATTCCCGAGATCACGTACGGCTGCGCCGCCTACTTCGAAGAGACAGAGGCCGGCGTGGAACGTTTGTGTGTGTACGCAGTAGATCCGGAGGAGGACGAGCCCGAGGCCGTTGACCTGCGTGTGGACGACCCTGACTCCTTTATCGTCGCCTACTACACCCCGTTCCTCGCAGCCCTCGAAGCAGGTGAGCCAGTGGAAGCCCGCGGGGGTAACTACCTCACCGCGTCCTTCGGCCCCTATGGGCTGCAGGTGTCCCTGCTGCGGCCGGTTGCTGAGCGAGTCCGCGAAGCCCAACGAGGTCGGCTCCGGGGCCTTCGTGACGACGTGATCGAGCTGCTCGGGCCATTCACGGAGTGGGAAAGCCCCGCAGGCCACTTCGCTGATGGCACGCGTGTGGCTACCAAGTGGGCGTCGTCGCTCGGCCAGGACGATTGGGGTGGCATCACGGAGCTCTGGTAGCAGCAGGCGAAACCCGCACAACCACTGGCTCAGGCCCGGCAGCATCGTCGGAACGCATCGTCACGGCCCCACGGTAAGCGGTCTGGCTGCTGGCCCGCCGTTGCCACCCGAGGCTCCTACGGTGTTCCTGATCGGGTTCGCGACGGCCCTGCAAGACGTACGCGACGGCGACTTCGACGGAGCCATCCGGCAATGGCGGCCTGGCCTGTCCGAGGAGTAAGCCGCGGCATGAAGGCCAGACCGAGAACCCCTCAGTGGTTGCAGTTCTGGTTGCATTCACCGGCGTACGGCACTGTCCGGAGGCTCCGCCCGTACACACTGCACCGCAGGTCAGGATGCTCCGGTACGCCCCAGAACCCCCAGACGAACATTTGGAAAGCGTGTTGGGGGCAACCCCTCACGAGTTCGAATCTCGTATCCTCCGCACCGCCCATCAGGGCAGACGCGAAGGCCCCGACCGGTTCGCCGGTCGGGGCCTTCGTCAACAAGTGCCTGTGAACGGCACGGGTCGTGCGGGCAGAGGCTTACCCGGCCTGTGGTCAGGGCCTTCGCACCTCGTACTGAAAGCAGCCGTACTCGACCGCCCGTACATGCACGAGTGCGACCTCCGAGTCGGCGAAGGCGGTATGCAGGGCCTCGTCCACGGCGGCCTGTGCGTGGCCGGGATCGTCCGGCAAGCGCAGGAGTGTGCCTCCCGTAATCCGCCCTTCGCCACTGTATCGGCGGAAGACCCGCAGTGCCCCCGTCTCCGCGAACGGATAGCCGAGCGCCGGGTCCGGGCCCGCGCACCGGTCGGTGTGGACGAAGACGGGACCCACCTCGTCATAGGCCCCCGGGTCGACACCAGCCTCTGCCGCCCACCGGCGGAGCGGAGCGTAGGACACCAGCGAGATCCGCTCGCCGGCACGGCTGCGGCGCAAACAGCAGCGCAAGGGCGCTCCCTCCGTGTCCTGCTCGCAGAGGCGCGGGACCGCGCTGGCATCGTCGCGTCTGCGGAGCCCGTCGAGGACGTGTGGAGCGATGGCAGTCGGTTGATGAGTAGCTGGCGTCATGGGCTCAAGGCTGCACAGCTGAAATCGCCGATGCTGGCGGGAATCCGACGTCGGATCCGGATCGGTCCGACCGGCCTCGGATGGTGGCGGCTTCCGAAACCGAGAGCCTCCGCCCGCCGGCTGCCCCGGGCATCTCCCCTCAGCCGCTCAGTCCCAACTCGCCCGCGCGCAGCCCGGACCGGAGCCGCGAGCCGGCGTCGAGCCGGTCGGCGACGATGGCGGGATGGCGAACCGGCGGTCGATCGTGATCGCCGTATCGGCCGGGCCGGACCGCCGCAGGGCGAGCCCCGCACCGGTCGGCCGCACCCCGTGCACCGCTCCGGGCCGTGACGGGGGACGGGCCGCTGCCGGACCGGCTACGGCGGGGTGCCGTCGCCGGGGGCGGGGGCACTCGTCCCGGCCGGGCCCGTGGGCGGCTCGGTCGGTGTCGGGGTCGGCGTCGCGGACGCCTCCGACGGTCCGTGCGTGGCGGCGTCCCCGCCGGCCGGCGCGGAGGGCTCCTCGGGTCGAGGGCTGCCGGAGGGAGGGAGGTCGGAGGGCTCCGGCGAGATCGGCGGAGTGTGCTGATCCGGCGGGGTGGAGGGCGTCGCGGGACCGGTGGGGAGGGACGGCGGCGCCTGGGGGACCGCCGGGGGCGCGGGTGCCCCGGGCGACGCCAGGTAGAGCGGCAGGGCGACCAGGGCCGCGACGGCGCAGGACAGGCCGGCCCCGGCCGCGGTGCGGAGCAGCCGGCGGCGGGACGCGGCGCGGCGGATCGCCTCGTAGCGGCCGGGGGGCGGGCCGAGGATGTCGGAGGCGGGCCGCAGGATCACCGCGAGCGGGTCGTCGGGGCCTGAGGGTCCGAAGGGATCGGAGGGTCCGAAGGGATCGGAGGGTCCGAAAGGTTCGGAGTCCGGGCCGTCGTCGTCAAAGCGTGTGGTCAAGGCTCCTCCTCAGGTGGGCGCGGAGCAGTTCGCGGGCCGCGTGGAGGTCGGCCTTGACGGTTCCTTCCTTGCGCCCGGTCAGCGCGGACACCTCCCGGATCGGCATGTCAGCGTAGTAGTGCAGCAGGATCGGCACCCGCAGTCGCTGCGGCAGCGACTGCACGATCAGGCGCACCGACGGATCGGCCGGTTCGGTGTGGGGGCGGACGGCGGCCTCGGTGGTGGCACGGCGCACGGCCTTCCGCTCGCGCTCCAGCTTGCGCCAGTGGTCCCGTACGAGATTGGCCGCGGTGACGTACAGGAAGCCGCGGGGCTCCTCCACCGAGGTCCAGCGGGCCCAGAGCCGGGTGAACGCCTCGGAGGCGATCTCGTGGGCCGTCTCGTCGTCGTCGACGAGGTGCCGGCACCAGCCGGCGAGGCGCGGGTAGAGGGCGGCGAACAGTTCGGACGCCGCCTCGTCACGAGACCGTGCTCGGGGCCGTTTCAACGCTCTCCAGGGTCGTGAGGGGGTGCCCGGAGGGAGGATGCCGGGCCGCCGGTGTGCGTTCCGCCGGCCGGCCCGGTGTCCCCTCCGGGGTCAGGGCTTCGGGGCGTCCGGCTCGGCGGGCGCTGCGAAGACGATCACGCTGTCGCGGTATCCCCCGGCGGTGCGGGGACCGCCACAGGTGATCAGGCGCAGCTCCGGGCGGCGCACGTCCCCGTAGACGTCGTCGGTCGGGAACTCCGCCTGGGCGACCGTCCGTACGGAGCCCACGGCGAAGGCCGTCGTCCTGCCGTTCTCCAGGCGCACCGTGATGCGGTCGCCCCGGCGCAGCCGCGCGAGGTGGCGGAACACCCCGTCCCCGTGGGCACCGACCGTGACGTGGCCGAGGATGACCGACGGGCCGGTCTGCCCGGGGGGCGGCGAGTGCCGGTACCAGCCCGCCCGGTCGCCGGCCGTGGCCGGGGGCACCTGCACCGTGCCGTCCGCCGTCAGCCCCAGCCGGATGACCGGGGTGTCGACCCCGATGGCCGGGATCCGCAGCCCGACCGGCTCCGCGGGGGCGGGCGAGGCCCGGGAGGCCCGTGAGGCCGGTGACGGTGACGGTGACGGTGACGTACTGCCGGTCGGTGACGGTGGCGTACTGCCGGACGGTGTGGTCGCGGTCCGGCCGGGTCCTTGGCCGGCGCAGCCCGTGAGCAGCGAGGACGCCACCGCGGCGGCGAAGGCGCGCCTGGAGACGGGGGCCGGGGTCGTACGCCTGGAGAGCCGGGTCACGCCCCGGTCGCACGCCGGCGGCGCACGGCGAACGCCGTGGCACCGCCCGCGACGAGCACTGCGGCGGCGCCGCCGATCAGACCGGCCCCGGCCTTCCCGGGCCGGTGCGGTTCCGCCGTCACGCCGGTGTCCGGCGCGCCCGAGGGGACGACGGAGACCTGGCCCTCGGCCGGGGGATCGGAGGGTTCGGTGGTGGGAACCGGGGAGGCGGCGGCCGGCTCGGTGGTGGGAACCGGGGAAGCGGGGGCCGGGGACGCCTCGGACGGCACGACCGTGGGAACCGGGGACGCCGGGGACGCCTCGGACGGTTCGGCGGTGGGGACCGGGACCGGCGAGGCGTCGGCCGGGGACACGTTCGCGGCCGGGCGGTGCGTGAGGGCCTCGGCCGCGGCGTCGGCGAACGCGGCTCCGGTGCTCGCCGGCACGGCGATGCACGCGAGTGCCACGGCACTGAGGACAGTTCGGCGCATGGGATCGCTCTCTTTCGTCGGTCCGCCCGGTACTCGGCGGCCCGCCCGGTACGCGGCGGGCTGAGGGGCGGATCGTGCGGAGAGACGAGGCAGCGGCCGCGCGCGTTGTAAAGAGATGGCAAAGTCCGGCGGACGGCCGGGGTGGCCGTCGGCAGCGGCAGACGGACGGGCGGCGGGGCCGTGGCCGTCACCCGGCGGACGGCGGGCGGCAGGCGGCAGGCGGACGGTGGGACGGCCGGACGGTGGGACGGTGGGACGGTGGGACGGTGGCGTCACCCGGTGGACCTCGGCCGGCCGTTGGTGGCTGGTGGCGGTCCCCAGCCGGCGGTCCGCAGCCGGCGGGTGGCGGGTGGCCGGGTGGTCCCAGTGTCCGACCGGCCGGGTTCCCGGCATGGGCGCCCGCTCCCTGACGCGGCCTCGGGCCTTGGCACGCCCTCGGACCCCGGCCCTCGGCACGGGTCGCCGTCTCAGCGTTTGACGCGGCCGCGGACGGCCAGGACGGCGAGGCCGAGCAGCAGCGGTTCGGTGAGGCGGGAGGCCATCTCGATGTAGACGCCCGCAGTGGTCAGTTCCGCTTCGGCGGAGCGGAACACCACCGAGTTGATCGCGACCCGTACCGACTTCTCCCACCTCTCCGCGGTGAGACGCTCCGGCAACGAGCCGTCCGGGGCCATCGGTTCGGCGGCCGGTTCGGCGGCCGGCTGCGCGCTCTCGCGGTCCGGCCCGGCCGTGCGCTCCGGCTCGGGGGCGCCGGCGGGTATGCCCCACAGCATCAGCGTCAGCACGGTGACGGAGATGGCGCCCAGCAGCCAGCACACCGCCCGTGAGGCGCGCAGCCCGTAGCCGGACAGCGCCCAGTAGGTGGTCAGCAGACGGCGCTCGGCGGAGGCCCGGGTGGGGTCGTGCCGGCGCATCTCCATCTCGCCGTAGTAGAAGTCGGCAGCGTCCGGTTCGTTCTTGCCGTCCTCCAGGGACTTGCGCAGCTGGCGGTACAGCACGGCCAGCGTTGCGGGCCCGGGAGGGGGTGTGCCCTCCGGCGGCGGTACCCAGCCGTGCGGCCGTCCGGGGCGGCGATCGGATTCCCGCCGGGCCCGCCAGTGGTGTTCCTCGACCAGGGTGCTGCGCCGGGCCCATCGGCGCGGCGGGCCGCCGGACCGGCGGCCGGACGGGCTCTCGCCGAAATCGCACCGGCCCTCCAGGCGCAGCTGGTCGAGGTGGAGGGTGCCGGAGAAGCGGCAGGCGGAGAGGTCCACGTCGTTGAGCGTCAGATGCGCGGCGTCGGCGCCGGTCAGCGCGAGGATCCGCACCGCCGGGGCGCCGTCCGGCAGTTCGGTCTCCGCGACGGTCCCGCCCTCGGGGGCGGTGAAGGGGGCGGGGACCGCGGCCACGGTGAGGGGGTATTCGAGGACGGCGTCGGTCAGGTCCACTCCGGCGTAGCGCAGCCGGAGCGTCCCCGTGGACGCCCAGCGTGTCCGCACGCAGACCGCCTTCCCGGCCGCCGCCTCGATGACGACGGGCGCCCCGAAGACCGCCCCGGAGAGGACGAGGGTGTCGGCGCACGTGAGCGGGCCCAGTACGGGCGCGTCCTCGAACCGCGCCATGTCGAAGCGGGCGTTGCCCGCGAACCGGGCGCCGTGGAACAGCGTCTGCCCGGCGAACCGCGCTCCGCCGAAGCCGGCCGATCCGCGGAATTCCGTCCCGTCGAAGCCGGCGGCGCCGGAGAAGCGGGTCACGGTGAAGTAGGCGTCGCCGTGGAACCGGGCGTCGTTGAACCGGGCGTCGCCGGTGAAGCGGGCCGCTCCGAACCGGGCCCGCCCCCGGAAGAGGGCGCCGCTGAACCAGCAGGCACCGTGGAACCGGGCATTGCCGAACCACCCGTCGGCGGCGAAGCGCGTGTCGTGGAACCAGGCGCTGCCACGGAACTGCGCGGCGCCGAAGCCGGCCGTCCCGGCGAAGTGTGCCCCCTGGAACCAGGTGTCGGCGGCGAACTCCGCCCCGGACAGGGACATGTCGCCGGCGAACCGTGCCCCGGAGAACCAGGCGTCGCCGGTGAAGTGCGCCCCGCCGAAGTCGGCGCCGCCCGCGAAGAGCGCCCCGTCGAACCGCGCGGTGCCGATCCTCGGCCGCCGGATGGCGGGGTCGCGCAGCGCGGTGAGGAGCGCGGTGAGCAGTTCCCGGGTGAAGGGGGTGCCGCGGTGGTCGACGTCGGCGCCCGGGGTCAGAGAGGCCAGATATGCGGTGCGGTCGGTATCGGTGAGATGGGCGAGGCAGGCGCCGTGCTCCCCGACCGGGGTCCCCTCGCAGCGGGGTGAGCCGGCGACGGTGCCCGTACCGATGCCCGTGCCGGCAGCGGTCGTTCGGCTCTCACTGTCCACGTCATCCTCCGCGGGCAGCGTAGCCGCGATCGGCTGGGGGCCCCGTCCGGAGCGCGGACCCCGTCCGGACCATGGACGCCGTCCGGAGCGCGGGCCCGTCCGGAGCGCGGGCCCCCCCGCGCGGGCCGGGGCGGGTTCGCTGCCGCCGCTCCGCGGGGCCCGGGCGCGGCGGCGTCACGGAACCGTAAGGACCGGGCGGGGCGTTTCCCGGCCCGTCCGGCCTAGATTCGCCCTGACCTACCGAATCCCGGGAGCCGCCATGCGTGTCCGTGTCCGTGTCCGCCGCCCGTTCCTTCCGGCCTGCGCGGCCGTTGTCCTGCTCTCCGTCGCCGGATGCGGTTCCGGCGACGGCTCCGGTGCATCCGGCGGCTCCGGGACGGCGGGTACCGCCGGGTCCGGTCCGGCGGCCGGGTCCGGTGCCGGTTCCGGCGACGCGGAGGGCGCGGAGGGCACGGAGAAGAACGGGGACGCGAAGGGGTCGGCGGAGGTGCCGGACGCGTTCCGCTTCACCGGGAAGACCCTGGACGGACAGAAGTTCGACGGAACGGAGCTCGCCGGCAAGCCGACCGTGTTGTGGTTCTGGGCCCCGTGGTGTCCCACGTGCAAGGCGCAGGGCCCGGAGACGGCGAAGGTGGCTCGGGAATTCGAGGGGAAGGCCCATGTGGTCGGGGTCGCGGGCCTGGACAAGCCGGCGGCCATGAAGGAGTTCGTCACCTCCGCGAAGGCCGGCGGCTTTCCGCAACTGAACGACGAACCCGGCGCACTGTGGCGGAAGTTCGGTGTCACCGAGCAGAGCACGTACGTGGTGCTCGACGGGAAGGGCAAGACGGCCTTCACCGGCAGTCTGCCGGCCGGTGAGGGGCTGGCCGGCAAGGTCCGCGTGCTGGTCGGCTGACCGCCGTGCCGGACCTCGTCCCCGCCGCGCTCGCGCTGGCCCTGACGGCGGGCATGCTCGCCGCGGTGAACCCGTGCGGCTTCGCGCTCCTGCCCGCCTATCTCTCCCTGCTCGTGCTGGACGACGGCGGCAGGAGGCCGAGCCGTGCGGCCGCGGTGGGCCGGGCGCTGACGGCGACCGCCGCCATGACGGCCGGCTTCACCGCGGTCTTCACCGTGTTCGGCCTGGTCATCGCCCCCGTCGCGGGACAGGTGCAGCGGCATCTGCCCTGGTTCACCATCGTCTTCGGACTGGCGCTGGGCCTGGTCGGGGTATGGCTGCTGGCCGGGCGGCACCTGCCCGCGCTGCTTCCGGCCTTCGGCCGCGCACCCACCGTTTCCCGTTCCCTGCCCGCCATGGCCCTGTTCGGCGGCGCCTACGCCGTCGCCTCGCTCGGCTGCACCATCGCGCCGTTCCTCGCCATCGTCGTCTCCGCCTTCCGCGGTGGCTCGGTGCGGCAGGGCGTGCTGCTCTTCGCGGCCTACGCGGCCGGGATGGGCCTCGTCACCGGTGCCGCCGCGCTGTCGGTGGCCCTGACCCGTACCGCCCGGGTGGGCGGGCTGCGGCGGCTCGGCGGCATCGCCTCCCGGCTGGGCGGCGGGCTGCTGCTGACGGCCGGCGCGTATGTGGCGTACTACGGCTGGTACGAGATCCGGGCGCTGAACGGCGGCCCGGTGACCGACCCCGTGGTCGGCGGCGCGGGGGCCGTGCAGAGCCTGTTGTCGGGGGTGCTGGCGGATCTGGGTGTGCCCGTGGTGGCCGCGGTGTTCGCCGGACTGCTGGGAGCGGCGCTGTTCGTGCTCCGCCGGTCCCGCCGGGCCGGGGACGCGGCACCGGGAACCGGGGACGGGGCGGGGCGCCCGGCCGGGGAACCGCCCTCCCGGCCCGCACCGGAGCACGGGTGACGCCTGTCTCCGGTGGCCGCGGCCGTCTCCGGCGCAGCCCCGGATCTCCCGCTCTGCGGCCCGGCGGCCCGGCGGACGGCCCCGCGGCCCCGCGGCCCGGCGGCCCCGCGGAGCCGGGGGATGCCCCCCGTTCCCCCGTTCCCCCGGGCGCCCGTCCCTCGCTCGCACGGCGCCGGTCACGGCGTGCCCCCCGGCGCCCGCCGCAGCGCACCGGCCGAGCCGCTCCGGCGGCGCCGACGGCGGGCCGCCGGTCCGGCCGGCGAGCGGCCGTCCCAAGGGCTTGCCGGGAATCAAGGTGTTGCTTCCCGGCAAGCCCTTGGGTCCGTGGCGGCAACCCCCGCGACCGCACGGGAGTCGGTGTGCCGTGTCGTGCCCCGGGCCGGGTAACCGGGCGTCATGGACGGGATTCTGGTGGGGACGTGTTCCTGGACGGACCGTGCGCTGATCGCCTCCGGCTGGTATCCGCCGGGCCGCCGGGACCCGGAGGGACGGCTGCGGCACTACGCGGAGCGGTTCCCGGTCGTCGAGGTCGACGCCTCGTACTACGCCCTGCCGAGCCGCCGCAACAGCCGGCTCTGGGCCGAACGCACCCCGCCCGGCTTCGTGTTCGACGTCAAGGCGTTCTCGCTGCTGACCGGGCATCCGACACCGCGGGCCGCCCTGCCCGCCGATCTGCGCCCCGCGTTTCCCGCGCAGCGGGGCCGCGGCCCCGGAGCCACGGATCCGGCGCTGCTCGACGAGGTGTGGCAGCGCTTCACCACGGCACTCGAACCCCTGCGCGAGGCGGGCCGGCTCGGCACCGTGCTGTTCCAGTTCCCGCCGTGGTTCGTGCCCGGTGCGCGCGCCGAGGAGGTCCTCGGCGCCTGCGCGAAGCGCACCGCGGGCTGGCCGGTCGCGGTCGAGTTCCGGCACCCGGTCTGGTGGCGCGAGGACGCGTACGAGGCCACGGCCGCCCTGCTGACGCGGCTGGACTTCGCGGCCGCGGCGGTGGACACGGCGCAGGGCCTGCCGGCCTCGGTCCCCCCGGTCACCCCCGTGACGTCGCGGCGGCTGGGCCTGGTCCGCTTCCACGGCCGCAGCACCGCCTGGGGGGCCGGCAGCAAGGAGGACCGCTTCCGGCACGGCTACACCGAGCCCGAACTGGCCGCGTGGGTACCCCGGTTGCGCGGGATGGCGGAGCGGACGGAGCGGCTGCACGTGCTGTTCAACAACTGCTGCGGTGACGCGGCCGTCCGGGCGGCGGAGACGATGCGGGGGCTGCTGGGGCTGCCGGCGGGGATCGCCGGAGGCCCCATGGCCCGCGGGCCGTGACCCCCTACCGCTCACCCGCCGTGGGGTGCCGGCGGGACGACGAGGACGTCGCAGACCGCCTCCTGCATCACGTGCCGGGCGACGCCGCCGAGCAGAGCACGGCCCAGCCGGCCGTGCCGGGCGCCGGTGCCGACCACGACCAGTCCGGCGCCGTAGCGGTCGGCCAGCTCGGGGACGGCGTCCTCCGCACGGCCCGGGGTCACCAGGACGTGCGCGGGCGGCGGCACGAGTCCGGCCGCCCTGTGCTCGGTCTCCGTCCGCGCCCGTTCCTCGGAGGCGCCCCGCAGCTGTTCCAGTTCGTGTTCCCCCATCCCCCGCATCAGCAGCAGGTGCTCGCCGGGGACGGTGATGGCGTGGACCAGCAGATGCTCCGCGTCCGGGGTCAGCGCGATCCCGGTCCCGGCCGCGGTGAAGGAGGACGTGGATGCGCCGACGGCGAGCAGTACCCGGCCGTAGGGCACGCCGGAAGGGGTCCGGACGACCAGGACCGGGACGTCGCTCGCCCGCACCAGATCCTGCGGGATGCCGCCGAGCAGGCTCCCGGTCCTCCGGTGCCCGCCGTGCGCCCCGACGACGAGCAGGTCCGCGCCCCGCACCCCGGCCTCGTCCAGGAGTTCGGCCACGATGCTTCCGGAGCGCACCACGGCATGCCTCTCCACGGCTTCCGCGCACCGGTCGAGCTGCGCGCGCAGCCGGTCGCCGGCGTGTGCGGGGAGGGCGGGGTCCAGATCGGGCTCGGTCACATGGACGGCGGTCAGCACGGCGCCGTGTTCCGCGGCGAGCGCCGCCGCCCGGCAGACGGCCCGCTCCGCGTGCCCGGAGAGGTCGGTGGCCACGAGGACGTGCCGGGGCGGCCCCGGGCGTACCGGCGCTGCTCCCGCCTGATGAGACATGCCGTCACGCTAGCCCGGCCCCGGTGGGCCCGGCATCCCGGGCGGCCGGGCGGGGGTGCCGCCCATGGCGTACCGGTGCCGCCGCCGTGCCCGGGCGCGTTCAGGCTCGGTCAGGCGCCGTGTTCGCCCGCGCCGTGTTCGCCCGCGCCGTGTTCGCCGGCGCCGCGTTCGCCCGCGCCGCGTTCGCCCGCGCCGCGTTCCCCCGTGCCGGGATCCCGCCCCCGGTCCTCGCCGCCCGCATCGGTGGCGTCCCCGCCGGTGGCCTCGCGCTCCGCCCGGGCGACGTTCTCCTTGACGAGCAGAAAGCTGTCCGGTGTGACGGAGATCGAGTCGATGCCGGCGCCCACCAGGAAGCGGGCGAAGTCCGGGTCGTCGCTGGGGCGCTGGCCGCAGAGCCCGGTCTTGCGTCCCTTGCGGTGCGCCGTCTCGATCAGGTATTCGATACCGCGGGTGACGGCCGGGTCGCGCTCGTTGAACGCCGTGGCCAGCAGCTCCGAGTCGCGGTCGATCCCCAGGGTCAGCTGGGTGAGGTCGTTGCTGCCGATGGAGAAGCCGTCGAAGCGGTCGCCGAACTCCGCCGCGAGGACGATGTTCGAGGGGATCTCCGCCATCACGTAGATCTCCAGCCCCTCCCGGCCGCGTTCCAGGCCATGGGCGGCCATCGTCTCCAGCACCCGGTCGGCCTCCGTGAGGGTGCGGCAGAAGGGGATCATGACGACGGTGTTCGTCAGCCCCATCTCGTCGCGCACCCGGCGGATGGCGCGGCACTCCAGGGCGAAGCCCTCCCGGTAGCCCTCGCTGTAGTAGCGGCTGGCGCCGCGCCAGCCCAGCATGGGATTCTCCTCGCCCGGCTCGAACGGCTCGCCGCCGATGAGGCGGGCGTACTCGTTCGTCTTGAAGTCGCTCATGCGGACGATGACCGGCTTGGGCCACCAGGCGGCCGCGATCCGGGCGACGCCGTGGGCCAGCCGGTCGACGAAGAAGGCGGTCTTGTCGTCGTAGCCGCGGGTGAGGGCGTCGATGCGGGCGCGCGCTTCGGTGTCCTCCAGGGTGTCGTAGTGGACGAGCGCCATCGGGTGAACCTTGATGTGGTTGTTGACGACGAACTCCATCCGGGCCAGCCCCACGCCGTCCGCCGGCAGCCGCCACCAGCGGAAGGCCGCCGAGGGGTTGGCGATGTTCAGCATGACCTGCGTGCGGGTCGGGGCGATGTCCGCGAGGTCGATCTCGTGTTCCTCGTAGTCGAGGATGCCGGGATAGACGTGGCCCTCCTCGCCCTCCGCGCAGGACACGGTGATCTCCTGGCCGCTGCTGAGCTCGGTGGTGGCGTTGCCGGTGCCCACGACGGCGGCGAGGCCCAGCTCCCGGCTGACGATGGCGGCGTGCGAGGTGCGGCCGCCGCGGTCGGTGACGATGGCCGCGGCCCGCTTCATGATCGGTTCCCAGTCGGGGTCGGTGGCGCCGGTGACGAGGACCGCCCCGTCCTCGAAATCGGCGATCTCCCGCGCGGTCCGCAGCCGGCAGACCTTGCCGGTGGCGATGGCGTCGCCGACGGCCAGGCCGGTCACCAGCGGGCCGTCGTGGCCGGTCAGCCGGTACGAGCGGAGGGTCGCGGCCTCCTTGCGGGTCTGCACGGTCTCCGGGCGGGCCTGGACGACGGACAGTTCACCGGTCCGCCCGTCCTTGGCCCACTCCAGGTCCATCGGGCGGCCGTAGTGCTCCTCGACGGCCACGGCCCACTCGGCCAGCGCCAGGATCTCCTCGTCGCCGAGGACGCAGGACGTCCGCTCCTCCTCGGAGGTCTCCACGGTCTCGGTCGGCGCCCGCCCCGGCCCGCCGGCACCGTAGACGATCTTCGTCTGCTTGCGGCCGGCCGTCCGGGAGATCACCGGCTTCAGTCCGGGCCTGCCGAGCAGCGGCTTGAAGACCAGGTACTCGTCCGGATCCACCGTGCCGGAGACCACGGACTCGCCCAGCCCGTACGCGGCGTTGACGAGCACGACGCGGGGGAAGCCGCTGTCGGTGTCGAGGGTGAAGGCGACCCCGGCGCCGGCCAGGTCGGAGCGGACCATCTCCTGGATGCCCACGGACAGCGCCACCTGGAGATGGCCGAAGCCGTGGTGCTCGCGGTAGCTGATCGCCCGGTCGGTGAACAGCGAGGCGTAGCAGCGCCGGCAGGCGTCCAGCAGCGCCTCCTCCCCGGTGATGTTGAGGAAGGTCTCCTGCTGCCCGGCGAAGCTGGCCTCGGGCAGGTCCTCGGCGGTGGCGCTGGAGCGCACCGCGACGTCCGGGTCCTCCCGCCCCAGCCGGGCGGCGAGCTCCCGGTAGGCCTCCCGTACGGCGGCGGTCAGACGGGGCGGGAGCTCCGCGCCGAGGATCATCTCCCGGATCGCCCGGCCCGTTTCCGCGGGCGCGGCACCGGCGCGCAGCGCGTCGAGCCGTTCCCGGACGCGGTCGCGCAGCCCTCCGGTGTCCAGGAATTCCTCGTAGGCGGCGGCGGTGGTGGCGAAGCCCGGGGGCACCCGGACTCCCCGGGCGGAGAGGCTGGAGATCATTTCGCCCAGGGAGGCGTTCTTCCCGCCGACCACCGCGACATCGCCGGAGGAGAGGTCCTCGAACCACCGCACCATGGCGGGCCGGGCATCCTGACTGGCCATGCCGCCCGGGTAGCCCCGAACGGGCGAACAAAACGGAAAAAGCCGGGCAGCTCCCCGCCCCGCCGAACACCCCTGGTCTCCTCGCCGTCCGCGCCGTGAACGGGACCCTTGTCCCCGGCCGCCGGGACCGTTCTTCCCTGGCGGAGCCGGGGTCCGGGAAGCAGGATGAAGATCGACGCACCGACGAACCGGGAGTTGACATGGGCCGCTTGAACGGCCGTACGGCCATCATCACGGGTGGCGCGCGGGGCATCGGCGCGGCCATGGCCCGCCTGTTCACCGCGGAGGGCGCCTCCGTCGTCATCGGCGACATCCTGCGCGAGGAGGGCGAGGCGCTGGCCGCCGAACTGGGCCCGGCCGCCCGCTTCCAGCCGCTCGACGTCACCGCCGCGGAGGACTGGTCCGCCGCCGTCGCGACGGCCGAGGAGGCGTACGGGCCGGTGTCCGTGCTGGTCAACAACGCGGGCATCGTCGACTTCGCCACTATCGGGGAGCAGAGCCCGGAAGCCTTCCGGCGGGTCCTGGACATCAACCTCTACGGCGCCTGGCTGGGCATGCACGCGGCGCTGCCCTCCCTGCGCCGGGCGGGCGGGGGCGCCGTCGTCAACGTCTCCTCCACGGCCGGGCTGATGGGCTACGCCAACCTCGGGGCCTACACGGCGAGCAAGTGGGGCCTGCGCGGCCTGACGAAGTCGGCGGCGCTGGAGATGGCCGCGGACGGGGTCCGCGTCTGCTCCGTGCACCCCGGCCCGATCGCCACGCCGATGACCGCCGGGCTGGACCCGGCCATGGTCGCCACGCAGCCCATCGCCCGCTTCGGGGAGCCGGAGGAGGTCGCGAGGATGGCGCTGTTCGTCGTCGCCGACGCGACGTTCTCCACCGGTTGCGAGTTCGTCGTGGACGGCGGCGCGACCACCGGTTCCCCGCTGCCGGTGGAGGCCCCGGAGGAGTAGGCCGCGGAGGCGCCGGCCGCCCTTTCCCTGTGCCGCGCACCCCACCGGACCGGGATACTGCCGACATGACCGGAGAAAAGCCGTCACAGGACGTCCTCACCACGGATCTGTACGAGGCGACCATGTGCCTCGCCTATCTGCGCGAGGGGATGACCGGCGAGGCCACCTTCAGCCTGTTCGTCCGCAAACTCCCGCCCGGCCGCGGCTTCCTCGTCGCCGCGGGCCTCGAACCGGCGCTCGATCACCTCTCCCGGCTCCGGGTCGGCCCCGCCGAGGCGGCCGCCTTCGCGGCGGCGATGAACCGGCCGGCCGAGGAGCTGGAGGCGATGGACGGCCTGGAGTTCCGCGGCGAGGTACGCGCCGTGCCGGAGGGCCGCATCGTGCTGGCCGGCGAGCCGCTGCTGGAGGTCACCGCCCCGCTGCCGCAGGCCCAGCTCGCGGAGACCATCCTGCTCAACCAGCTCAGCCACCAGACGGCGGTCGCCTCGAAGGCCGCCCGCTGCGTTCTCGCCGCCCGCGGCCGTCCGGTCGTGGACTTCGGGCTCCGCCGCACCCACGGCACCGAGGCCGGCCACGCCATGGCCCGCGTGAGCGCCCTGACCGGCTTCGCGGGCACCAGCGACGTCGCCGCCGCCCACACCTACGGCCTGCGGGCCGTCGGCACCATGGCGCACTCGTACATCGAGGCGTACGAGGACGAGGAGACCGCCTTCCGGGCTTTCGCCCGCGCCCACCCGGGCCCGGTGACCCTGCTGGTGGACACCTACGACACCGAGGCCGGCGTCCGCACCGCCGCGCGCGTACTGCGCGATCTCGGCCACGGCCCCCGCTCCGCGATCCGCCTCGACAGCGGGGATCTGGGCGAACTGGCCGTCCGCTCCCGGCAGATCCTCGACGCGGCCGGCCTGCCGGAGGTGCGGATCACCGCAAGCGGCGGCCTGGACGAGTACGAGATCGACCGGCTGGTGGAGTCGGGCGCCCCCATCGACATGTACGCGGTCGGCACGAAGGCCGGCGTCTCGGCCGACGCCCCGTATCTCGACTCCGCCTACAAGCTGGTCGCCTACGAGGGGCGCCCGGTGATGAAGCTGTCCCGCAGGAAGGTCACCCGGCCGGCGGCCAAGCAGGTCTTCCGCCGCCCCGGCCTGCGGGACACCGTCGCGCTCCGGGACGAGCCGGTGCCGCCCGGGGCCGAACCGCTCCTGGAGACGGTGATGACGGGCGGCCGGCGCACCGGCCCGGCGCTCGGCGCGGCGGCCGCGCTCGGCGCCGCCCGGCGCCGCTTCGAGGCCGATCTGGCCGAACTTCCGGACGCCGCCCGCCGGATCAGGGAACCCCACCCCCCGGAGGCGCAGGTCTCCGGGGCGCTCACCCGGCTCACCGGAGAGGTCCGCCGGCGCATCGAGACGCGCGTTCTGGGCGCGCCGGGCCGCTGAGCGCGGCGCCGGCGCCCGCCCGGACCGGAACCGGCCCGGTTCCGGGACGGCACCGCCGCGGGATCAGGCCCGGCGGCCCGGTCCGCCTTCGTGGTGCAGGTGGCGGATGTGCGCGTCCGGTCCCGGGAAGACCACCGTCACCCGGCCGGTGTCCGACCAGCGCACGTCGTACGGGGGCGTGCCGTCGGCGTGGTGCAGCCCGACGATCTCCCCGTCGCGCCGGGCGCCGCCCGTCGTTCCGCTTTCCACCACGATCTGGTCGCCGAGCTGTGCCCGCATCGCTCTCACCGCTCTCTGCCGGAGCTTCCGCCTCCAGCGTGGCACGTCCGCGTGAAGAGGGCACGGTGACGGACGGAACCACCCGCTGCGGGCCCGAACGCGGCTCTCCGCGCGGGAACCCGTCCGGCCGCACCCGTGCGGCGGGACCGGCCGCCGCACGTGAAAATTCGAGGTGAACGCGTCGCGGCCGTTCCCAGCGGCCGTCCGCATCCCTTAACTTTCCCTTCCACACAGGCTGTTCGCATCACGGAGTCGAACCACCGGATGCCGGACAGCCGGTCGCCGACCGCCCCCCATCGGCTCAGCCCTCTGCCGGAAGGATCTTCCGTGGAAGCTCGCCACCCGCGCCGGGCGATAGCGGCACTCGCCGCCGCCGCGCTCGCCACCCCGCTCCTGCTGGCCTCGGCCGGCCCGGCCACCGCCCACCCGGATCCGGCCCACCGGGCCGCCCACCTCGCGAAGAAGCTGGTCAAGCGCTCCTCCGCCGAGAACGCCCACCGCCACCTGGAGAGATTCCAGGCCATCGCCGACTCGACCGGCGGCCACCGCGCGGCCGGCACCCTCGGCTACGACGCGTCCGCCGCCTACGTCTACAAGCTGCTCAAGAAGGCCGGCTACCGGGTCTCCTACGACGACTTCACGTTCGTCTACACCGAGACGCTCGCCGAGAAGCTCTCCGTGGTCACGCCCGAGGCCCGGGACATCGAGGTCACGGCCATGACCTACACCACCAGCACCCCCGAGGGCGGCATCACGGCCCCCCTCGCCGCCGCGCCGGTGGACGAGGACGGCACCAGCGGCTGCGACGCCGCCGACTACGCCGGCCAGACCTACACCGGGAAGATCGCCCTGATCAAGCGCGGCGGCTGCACCTTCGCCCAGAAGCAGGCCACGGCCGCCGACGCCGGGGCTGTCGGGGCGATCGTCTACAACAACACCGAGGGCTCCCTCGCCGGAACCCTCGGCGCCGCGGACGCGGGCCGCATCCCCACCGGCGGCATCACCCAGGAGGCCGGAGAGGCGCTCGCCGCCGAGGCCGCCCAAGGCGAGGTCACGGTGACGTACGAGATCCGGGCCCTCCAGGAGGAGCGCACCACCCGCAACGTCATCGCGGAGACCCGCGGTGGGCGGGCCGACCGCACCGTGATGCTCGGCGCCCACCTCGACTCCGTCGCCAAGGGCCCCGGCATCAACGACAACGGCTCCGGCTCCGCCGGGCTGCTGGAAGTGGCCCTGCAACTGGCGAAGAGCCACGACAGGCCCGCCAACAAGGTACGTTTCGCCTGGTGGTCGGCCGAGGAGCTGGGACTGCAGGGCGCCGAGCACTACGTCGCCGACCTGAGCGAGGCGCAGCGCGAGCAGATCGAGCTGTACCTCAACTTCGACATGATCGCCTCACCCAACTACGGTCTCTTCGTCTACGACGGCGACGACTCCGACGCCGTGGGCGCCGGACCCGGCCCCGAGGGATCGGCCCAGCTCGAGCGCCAGATCACCGACTTCCTCGACCGCCGCGGCACACCGCACGCGGGCACCGACTTCACCGGGCGCTCCGACTACGGACCCTTCATCGAGGCCGGCATCCCCTCGGGCGGCACCTTCACCGGCGCCGAGGGCGTCAAGACGGAGGAACAGGCCGCGCTGTTCGGCGGGCAGGCGGGCGTCGCCTACGACCCGTGCTACCACGAGGCGTGCGACGACCTGTCGAACATCAGCATGGAGGCCTTCGACGTCAACATCGACGTGATCGCCAACGCCGTCGGCACCTACGCACACGACCTGCGCTCCCTCACCGAGCCGGTGGAGTCCGTGCCCACCGACGGTGACGCCGGCAGCGGCGGCGGCCTGCACGACGGCCACACCCACGAACGGCCCACCGCGTAACACCGGCACGGCCGGCCGCCCCGCCGCCTCCCCGCCGCGGGTGACCGCGGGCGTCGGGCCCTCCGCCCGGCGCCCGCGGCGCACGCGCGGGCGCCCCGGGAGGATCGGCTCCCCCTGCGAGGCTGCGCCCGGAGTGCCCGGCCCGGTAGGCTTTCCGTGTGATCTTCAAGCGCATCGGAAACGGGCGGCCGTACCCGGACCACGGCCGGGACAGCACCCGCCAGTGGGCGGACGTGGCTCCCCGCCCGGTCCGCCTCGACCAGCTGGTGACGACCAAGGGACAGCTCGACCTGGAGACGCTCCTCGCCGAGGACTCGACCTTCTACGGTGATCTCTTCGCGCATGTCGTGAAGTGGCAGGGCGACCTCTATCTGGAGGACGGGCTGCACCGCGCGGTCCGCGCCGCGCTCCAGCAGCGCCAGGTGCTCCACGCCCGCGTGCTCGACCTCGGCTGACCTCCGCGCCTCTTGCCCCTTTCGAGTCAAGGGGCCCGCCACGCATTGATCCTTTAGTAGGCAGAAATGACGGCCCGCACTACGCTGCGCCCATGAGCATGCTCACTCCTCCCGGCATGGGCGGGAAGTACCGCATCACGGGCAACCGTTACCCGCGGATGCGCAGGCCGCGGCACCGCCGCGTCGTTCTCGCGGCGATCGGCGCCACGGCGGCCGTCGCCCTCATCGGGTGGGGCACGCTGCAGGTCGTCGGCATCTTCTCGGGCGGCGGGGTCGAGGCCCGCGCCGCCGCCGGCGCCAAGAACTGCGCGGTGGGGCGGCAGGCGAGCGCGTCCCCGGCGCCCAAGCCGAAGGTGCTGCCGGAGCCGGCCGAGATCACGGTCAACGTCTACAACGCCACCACCCGGAGCGGGCTGGCCAAGAAGACGGCCAAGGCGCTGGAGAAGCGCGGCTTCACCATCGGCGAGGTGGACAACGCCCCGGCCGCGTATGACAAGAAGGTCAAGGACTCGGCGCTGCTGCTGGGCGCGCCCGCGGCGGAGAAGGGCGCGTTCGACGTGCTCGGCGCCCACCTCGCCGGCGCGAAGACGAAGCAGGACAAGAGCCGCAAGAAGCCGGCCGAGGTCGACTTCATGATCGGTGACGCCTTCGGCGGACTGGCCCCCGAGGACCGGGCCGCCGAGACGGTCACCGCCCTCGTGAGCCCCGCGCCGAAGCCCTCCGCCCGCCCGGCGTGCTGAAGCCGCGTTCCGCGGGCCCGGGGATCAGCCCGCGGTGCCGTACATGCGGTCCCCCGCGTCGCCGAGGCCGGGCACGATGTAACCGTGCTCGTTCAGCCGCTCGTCCACCGCGGCCGTCACGACGGTGACGGGGGCGCCGTTCAGCTCCCGCTCCATCAGGTCCACGCCCTCGGGCGCCGCCAGCAGGCACAGAGCGGTGACGTCGTCCGCACCGCGGGTGATCAGTTCGTTGATCGCCGCGATCAGCGTGCCGCCGGTCGCCAGCATCGGGTCGAGGACGTAGACCTGCCGGCCGGAGAGGTCGTCCGGCATCCGGGTCGCGTACGTCGACGCCTGCAGCGTTTCCTCGTTGCGGAGCATGCCCAGGAAGCCCACCTCGGCGGTGGGCAGCAGCCGCACCATGCCCTCGAGCATCCCCAGACCCGCCCGGAGGATCGGCACGACCAGGGGGCGCGGATGGGAGAGCCGCACCCCGGTGGTCGCGGTCACCGGGGTCTCGATGCCGGCCTGTTCCGTGCGCACATCGCGCGTGGCCTCGTAGGCGAGCAGGGTCACCAGTTCGTCGGCGAGCCGCCGGAAGGTGGGGGAGTCGGTGCGCTTGTCGCGCAGTGTGGTGAGTTTGTGCGCCACCAGCGGGTGGTCGACGACGTGGATCCGCATGACACCGACACTAACCGCTCGCCGGCACGGCCCGCGCCGGGGCGTGCGCGGACCGGGTGCGCGCGCCGGCTCGCGCGTCCCGTCGTCCGGTCGTATCACATCGCATCAATGCGCGTGCTCGGGGAAAGTGGGAGGAATACCCCCGGGCCGCGGAGCCCGGGACCTTGACACCGCCGTCCGGGCGGTGCGGCGAGCGGATGGGAAGGGTGTCTGCATGGCGGACCGCGACCGGGGAACCGACCAGGCTTCGCCCGCGAGCGCGGCGGAGACCGCCGCGGAGCGACGCCGGCGCCGTGCCCAGTTCCTGCGCGAACTCCACGAGGCCCGGGAACTGCGCGACCGGGTGCAGCCGCGGCGCGCCCGCGCCGCCCGGATGCGCCAGCAGATGAGGATGCGCACCTTCCGCTGGTGACGGGGACGACGGACCCCGGGACACGCCCCGGGCAGCCGTGGTCCGCCCGACAATTCGATGCAGCTCCGAACCGTCCCGATCAGGCTCGATAAGAAACCGATCACAGGACTGGTACACGACGCACAGCCGAAGACCTCTCACAATGGCGCTGTTTCTGCCACGATTCCGAGTGGACGGGACAGCGGAACCGACCGCGCCCGGTACGGCCCCGGCACACGCCTATGACCAGTGGGAGAGTCACGGTGTACTTCGCCGCACTGCTCGCGCGCACCGAAGACGGGTGGGAAGCGAGCGACACAGAGCTCGACGATGTGGAGTCCCTGGCCGATCTGATGGATCTGGCCCGAGGGGCATCGACCGACGACGACACGGTGATCGCCTTCATCGAACAGGAGGACGCCTGGTTCGGCCTCCTGCGGGTCGACGGCGAGGAGGATCCGCGCATCTTCATCTCCGACGGGGCGGCCGCCGCCCGCAGTTCGTACGGCGAGATCCTGCTCACCGACGAACTGCTCGGCAGGGACCCGGACGACCTCGACGGCCTCGTGGACCTCGACGGCACGGAGGACGGCGAGCCCGACGACGACGAGGAGACCGCCGACGACGGCGTGCCCCCCGGCCCGATCGGGGACTCACTCCTCCTGGAGGATCTCGGGATGCCCGAGAAGGAACTGCTGGCCCTGGACACGGACGCGCTCAGCACGATCGCCGACGCCCTCGGCTGTGTGGACGTCCTGGAAGCGGTCCGCTGAGCCGCGGGCCGCACCGCACCTGCCCGACACTGTCCCCATGGACGACATCTGCTCCCCGGCCGTCCCGGCCGGCCGGCCCGGCCGGGGCGGCCGCGGCACGCCCTCGCACGATCCGGTGCGCGACCGCTGGCTCCACCCCATGCGCCTGGCCCTGGCCGAGGCCGTCCGGGCACCGGAGACGGGGGACGTCCCGGTGGGCGCCGTCGTCCTCGGCCCGGACGGAGCCGTACTCGGCCGCGGCCGCAACGAACGGGAGGCCACCGGTGACCCGACGGCGCACGCCGAGGTCCTCGCGCTCCGCGAGGCGGCCCGCGCCCGCGGGGAGTGGAGGCTGTCCGGCTGCACCCTCGTGGTGACCCTGGAGCCCTGCACCATGTGCGCGGGCGCCACCGTCCTCTCCCGTGTCGACCGGATCGTGTACGGCGCCCCCGACGCCAAGGCGGGCGCCGCCGGCTCGCTCTGGGACGTCGTACGGGACCGCCGGCTCAACCACCGCCCGGAGGTGATCTCCGGGGTGCTCGCCGGGGACTGCGCCGCGCCGCTGACCCGCTTCTTCCGCGGCGGCGACGCCTGACGCCCCCGGGCCGGCCCATGCCGCGCGTCCGCCGCGCGTCCGCCGCGCGTCCGCCGCACCGGCCCCCGGCCCGCTCCGCGAGGAACCGGATTTCGATCCCGGGGCCGCCTCCGCTAAGCTCTCTCCCGGTAGCGTGTCCGAGCGGCCGAAGGAGCTCGCCTCGAAAGCGAGTGTGGCGCAAGTCACCGAGGGTTCAAATCCCTCCGCTACCGCTCTCGTCGAAGGGCCCCGCCGATCCGGCGGGGCCCTTCGCGCGTTGCCCCCCGGCTCCTCCGCGCCGACGGGTATCCCCAGGTCACCCGGCCATTGCCCGGAGCGGAAGGATCACCGTACGCTCGGGCCCCGCACCGGCGTTCGAGCGCTAGACTCACGCGACTGCTCAGGGGGCAGCACGCTCGGCACCGGAGCAGGGAGGCGGTTCGTCATGGCACAGGCGAAGAAGATCGGAATGTACCTGCTCATCGTCTTCGTGCTGTACACGATCATCACCTCCCCCGACCGGGCCGGGGAGCTCGTCCAGATAGGCTTCGACGGCATATCCACCGCCGCCAAGGGCGTCGGTGAGTTCATGTCCCGGCTGGTCAACTGAGCCGCGCGGCGCCCCTGCCGCATGGCGCCGCCGGCCCCGTGAGCCCCGCGAGGAGTGTCGTGTGATCCGCCATCTGGTCCTGCTCAAGCTGAACGAGGGCGTGCGGCGCGACGACCCGCGGGCCGTGGCCGGCGCCGAGGCGTTCCGGCAGCTCGGCGACGTGATCCCGGAGCTGGAGTTCTGGGAGTGCGCCTGGAACATCACCGACCGGCCCATCGCCTACGACTTCGCCATCAACTCCGCCGTGGCCGACGCGGAGGCGCTGCGGCGCTACCTGGAGCACCCGGCGCACCAGGCCGCCGCGGCGCAGTGGCGCGAGTTCGCCACCTGGGTGATCGCCGACTACGAGTTCTGAGGCCGCGAGCGGCCGAGGGCGGCCCCTCACCCACCCCGGGTGAGGGGCCGTCGCCGTACCCGGGACCGCCCCGAACACCCCCGGGGCGCACCCGTGAGCGGCCGGGAGCAACCGGGGACGGCCTCCCCGCACGGTGCTTCCCGGCCCGCGCCACCGGCTGCGCCGACGGCCCAACTTGCCACGGACACGGCGGTATCCGGTGCTTGCACACGACGCTTATGTCTTGTGATGCTATGACCGCTTTTGCCGGATGATGAACTCTGTGAAGGGGTGGCATGACCGCTTCGGCTCGCACTGTGCCCGCGACACCCTTCCGGAGCGGCATCGGCCGATCCCGCGAGAGCCGCGGCGCCGACACCCGCGCCCTGACCCAGGTCCTCTTCCAGAAGCTTTCCGGACTCACCCCCGGCACCGCCGAGCACGCCCGGGTGCGCACCGCCCTCATCGAGGCGAACCTGCCGCTGGTCCGCTACGCCGCCGCCCGGTTCCGCAGCCGCAACGAACCGATGGAGGACGTGGTCCAGGTCGGCACCATCGGCCTGATCAACGCCATCGACCGCTTCGACCCCGAACGCGGCGTCCAGTTCCCCACCTTCGCCATGCCGACCGTCATCGGCGAGATCAAGCGCTACTTCCGCGACAACGTCCGCACCGTCCATGTGCCGCGCCGGCTGCACGAGCTGTGGGTACAGGTGAACGGCGCCACCGAGGATCTGACGGTGCTGCACGGCCGCTCCCCCACCACCGCCGAGATCGCCGAGCGCCTGCGCATCCCCGAAGAGGACGTGCTCGCCTGCATCGAGGCCGGCCGGTCGTACCACGCGACCTCCCTGGAGGCGGCCCAGGAGGGCGACGGCCTGCCCGGCCTCGTCGACCGGCTGGGCTACGAGGACCCGGCGCTCGCCGGCGTCGAACACCGTGATCTGGTGCGGCACCTGCTGGTCCAGCTGCCCGAGCGCGAGCAGCGCATCCTGATGCTCCGCTACTACAGCAACCTGACGCAGTCGCAGATCAGCGCGGAGCTGGGGGTCAGTCAGATGCACGTGTCACGGCTGCTGTCGAGGAGCTTCGCGCGCCTGAGGTCCGCCAATAGAATCGAGGCGTAACCGGGACGAGTGGCCATTCCTGCACAGATAAATCGACTTGGCACTACAGCGCGTTGCCGACATGTGACATTCTGCAGGAACTGTGTTTGCCGCGGCGCTCCTTCCGGTATTCAGGTGGAGGCTGGTTCTCCTCTTCCGCGAGGATGCCGCTGCGACTCGTCCGCAACCCAAGGGGGTGGCATGTCCGTAGAACTGGGCAGCTCGAAGGTGCTCACCACTGACGCACCGCATGTGTTTGACGACGGCGCCGCCATCGACACCCGCACCCTCTCCCGCTCCCTGTTCCTGCGGCTCGCTCTCCTCGACCAGGACAGCCCCGAGCGTGCCTACGTCCGGGACACCCTGATCGAGCTGAACCTCCCCCTCGTGCGCTACGCCGCCGCCCGCTTCCGCAGCCGCAACGAACCGATGGAGGACATCGTCCAGGTCGGCACCATCGGCCTGATCAAGGCGATCGACCGGTTCGACTGCGAGCGGGGCGTGGAGTTCCCGACCTTCGCGATGCCGACCGTCGTGGGAGAGATCAAGCGCTTCTTCCGGGACACCAGCTGGTCGGTGCGGGTCCCGCGCCGGCTCCAGGAGCTGCGGCTCGCGCTCACCAAGGCGAGCGACGAACTCTCCCAGCAGCTCGACCGCTCCCCGACCGTCCCCGAGCTCGCGGCCTGCCTGGGCGTCTCCGAGGAGGACGTCGTCGACGGGCTCGCGGTGGGCAACGCCTACACCGCCAGCTCGCTGGACTCGCCCGCCGCCGAGGAGGACGGCACCGAGGGCTCCCTCGCGGACCGCCTGGGCTACGAGGACACGGCGCTGGAGGGCGTCGAGTACCGGGAGTCGCTCAAGCCGCTGCTGGCCAAACTGCCGCCCCGGGAGCGGCAGATCATCATGCTCCGCTTCTTCGCCAATATGACGCAGTCGCAGATCGGCGACGAGGTGGGCATCTCCCAGATGCACGTCTCCCGGCTGCTCACCCGCACCCTCGCGCAGCTTCGCGAGGGCCTGGTCTCGGAGGAGTGACCGCCCCCGGCCCCCGGGGCCGGTGAGGCGTACGCAGGGACGGCCGCCCAACGCGCGGCAACGGACCGGTCCGGACACGGCTCCGCGCGGAGGCCCCGCCGGTCGGTACCGCACGGCACCGCACCGTTCCGTCACCACGGGCGCCGACCGCGCGGCGCACGCCGACCGGAAGCCGGCACCGGAGCGGCGGGCGGCGGGCGGCGGGCGGCGGCTCAGGCCAGCGCGAGCCAGGCGACTCCGGCAATGATCGCGATCGCGGCGACGATGCCGACGATCAGACCGGGGCGCGGCCCGGAGGCGGCGGGGGCGGGCTGCCGCTGCGGAGCGCCCTCGTCGACGAAGGCACGGAACATCTGGGTGCTGCCCGCGGGGTCCTGCTGCGGCGCGGGGCCGTGAGGGTTGTTCGTCATGGGCCGGACCCTAGCGAACCGCCGTTCGCGCCCCAACCCCCGGTCCTGGGCCGCCGGCGACCGGGGGCGGTGTTTCCGTTTCCTTTACCCGGATGAGCCCGCTATGAACTTGCCTTCAGCAACCAACAGAACTTACCGTTGCCCTGAGCAACTACAAGGGAGGGTGCGTGGCCGAGCTGAGTCGCTTCGAGGAACTGGCCCGCCGGCTCGGCGCCGTGGAGGCGGTGAAGCGCAGCCTCTCCCGCACGCTCCCGCCGGACTGCCAGCCCGCCCCGACCACCGTGCTGGCGCTGCTCCATCACCACGGCGAGATGCGCATGAGCCGACTCGCCGAACTGCTCGGCATCGACCCGTCCGTGACCAGTCGGCACGTCGCCCACGCCGTCGACCGCGGCTGGATCGACCGCGCTCCCGACCCGCTCGACAAGCGGTCCCGGCTGCTCAGCCTGAGTCCCCGCGGCCGCGAACTGCTGCGCGGGGTCTCCGCCCGCAGCGCGGCGACCCTCGCCGAGGCCCTCGCGGACTGGCCCGACGAGGACGTCGAGCGGCTCAGCGAACTGCTGGCCCGGCTACGGGCCGGCTTCGACACCTGCCGGACCCGCGAACGGCACCCGCCGCCCCCGGCCTCCCCGTCACCCCGGTGACTCCCCCGATCCCGATGCCCCCGCCCCCCTTGACCCCCGTGAGGAAAAGGAACCGTATGGCCACCACCCCGTCCGCCGGTGCGCGGAAGGACGCCGTCACCGGCTCGCCCGCCGGCGGCACCCCGCCCATGACCCACCGGCAGATCATGGAGGCGCTGTCCGGACTGCTGCTCGGCATGTTCGTCGCGGTGCTCTCGTCGACGATCGTCTCCAACGCCCTGCCGGAGATCATCTCCGACCTCGGGAGCGGGCAGAGCGCGTACACCTGGGTGGTCACCGCGTCCCTGCTCACCATGACGGCGAGCACTCCGCTCTGGGGCAAGCTCGCCGACCTGGCCAGCAAGAAGACCCTGATCCAGGTCGCCCTGATCGTCTTCGTGCTGGCCTCGGCCGGTGCGGGCCTCGCCCAGGACGCCGGAACCCTGATCGCCTTCCGGGCGGTCCAGGGGCTGGGCATGGGCGGCATGGCCGCCCTCACGCAGATCGTGATCGCGGCGATGATCCCGCCCCGCGAACGGGGCCGGTACAGCGGCTACCTCGGAGCCACGTTCGCCGTCGCCACGGTCGGCGGCCCGCTGCTCGGCGGGGTCATCACCGACACCTCGTGGCTCGGCTGGCGCTGGTGCTTCTACGTCGGAGTGCCGTTCGCCGTCGCCGCGCTGATCGTCCTGCAGAAGACCCTCCGGCTCCCGGTGGTCAAGCGGCAGGTGAAGGTCGACTGGGCGGGCGCGTTCCTCGTCGCGGCGGCCGTGTCGCTGCTGCTCGTCTGGGTGACTCTCGCCGGCGACCGGTACGCCTGGGTGTCCTGGCAGACCACGGTCATGGTGGGCGGCTCGGCCGTGCTCGGGCTGGCCTTCGTCCTCGTCGAGGCGCGCGCGAGCGAGCCGATCATCCCGCTACGCCTGTTCCGCAACCGGACGATCACCCTCACCTCGCTCGCCAGTCTCTTCGTCGGTGTGGCGATGTTCGGCGCCACCGTCTTCCTCAGCCAGTACTTCCAGCTCGCCCGGGGCGAGTCCCCGACCATGTCGGGCGTGCTGACGATCCCGATGATCGCGGGCCTGTTCCTCTCCTCGACCCTCTCCGGCCTCCTCATCACCCGCACCGGCCACTGGAAGCGCTGGCTGGTGACCGGTGCCGTCCTGCTCACCGCGGGCCTCGGCCTGCTCGGCACCATGCGGTACGACACCGCCTACTGGCGGCTCGCCGCCTTCATGGCCCTGGTCGGCCTCGGGATCGGCATGATGATGCAGAACCTGGTGCTGGCCGCGCAGAACCAGGTGGAACCGGGCGACCTCGGCGCGGCCAGCTCCGTCGTGGCCTTCTTCCGCTCCCTGGGCGGCGCCGTCGGCGTCTCGGCGCTCGGCGCGGTCCTCGGCCACCGCGTCACCGGCTACGTCCGCGAGGGCCTGGCGGACATCGGGGTCCGGCAGTCCGGCACCGGCGGCGGCATCCCGGACATGGACACGCTCCCGGCACCGCTGCGCGCGGTGGTCGAGAGCGCCTACGGACACGGCGTCGCGGACATCTACCTCTACGCGGCCCCGATCGCCCTGGTGGCGCTGGCGCTGACACTGTCGATCAAGGAGGTTCCGCTGAGGACGGCCGGCGGACTCCAGGAGGCGGTGGCCCGGCGGGCCGCGGACGAGAAGACCGTGGCGGAACCGGAGCCCGCGGAGGCCGGAACCCCCGCGCGCCTCGCCGCCACCGCCGGCCGCGGAGCCTCCGCGGCCACCCCGCCGGAAGGCGGGAACGGCTGACGGCCCCGCCGCGCCACCCCGCGCGCCCCCGGCCCGGAGCGGGCGGCCCCGCGGTTCACCCGCCGTCCGCCCCGGGCTCCGCCCGTCCACCCGCCGTCCCGCCGCCCCCGCCCCCGCCCGGGCCGGGCGGAAGCGCGGGCGAGCCGGGCAGGATGCCGAAGTCGCGCGCCGCGTTGCCGTGGCAGACCGCCCGCAGCCAGTCGTCCCCGAGGTCCAGCCGGGCCAGCGCCCGCAGCGCGTGGGCGTAGGAGTAGGGGATGTTGGGGAAGTCGGTGCCCAGCAGCACGCGGTCGCGGAGCGCGGCCAGCCGCGGGAGTTCCGGGAGGGGGAAGGGGCAGATCTCCTCGGAGAAGTCCGTGAACGCCATGGTGGTGTCCAGCCGCACCCCCGGATGACGCTCGGCGAGATCCAGGAACTCCGTGTACTCCGGCATGCCCATGTGCGCGACGATCAGCCGCAGCCGGGGATGGCGGGCGAGCAGCCGGCGGACCGGACCCGGCCCGGTGAACCTCCCCGGGACGGGCCCCGAACCGCAGTGGATCACCACGGGGACGGCGGCCTCCGCCAGCAGTCCCCACACCGGGTCGAGCAGCGGGTCGTTCGGGTCGTACGCCCCCACCTGAAGGTGCGCCTTGAAGACGCGGGCACCGCCCTCGACCGCCGCCCGGACGTACTCTCCGGCCCCGGGCTCGGGGAAGAAGGTCGCCGAGTGCAGGCAGTCCGGGGTACGGCGGGCGAAATCGGCCGACCAGGAGTTGAGCCAGCCGGCCATACCCGGCTTGTGCGGGTAGAGCAGCGAGGTGAAGGCGCGCACCCCGAAGGCCCGCAGCAGGGCCGTCCGCTCCTCCTCCGGGCGCCGGTACGTGATCGGCCAGGGCCGTCCGGTCAGCGGCCCGGCGGCGTCGAAGTACGCCCACACCTTGCGCAGCACGCGCTCCGGCATGAAGTGCGTATGGACGTCGATCAGGCCGGGAAGCCCCAACTCCCGCCGGAACCGGGCCACCTCCCGCACCTCCGCGCCGTCCTCCGCGGCACCCGGCCCGGCCGGCGCCCCGGACGCGGCGGGGCGGGCGCCCGGCTGCGCGCACCCCGACGGCTCGGTCCTCTCGCTCATACGGCATGCTCCCCGGCTCGGCGATCACGGAGCCGCCAGTATGCGCCGCCACACGCCACCGCTGTACGCCCGCCACATGCGAGAAGTGGCCGCGCGCCCGGCCCGACCAGCCCGCCACCCTGCCGGGGGGCCGCACCCGCCCGCAGCCGCGACGCCGACACCCCCACCCGCGACTACCAGCCCCAGCGCTCCACCAACACGACGAAACCCCCGAACGCGTGGGTTCGAGGGTTTCCAATGTCCTGAGACATCACACTGCGCGCTCGGCAGGATTCGAACCTGCAACCTTCTGATCCGTAGTCAGATGCTCTATCCGTTAAGCTACGAGCGCTTGCTTTTCCGGCGTTTTCGGCCAGTCGGCGTTGCGGGAACAACATTACATGACCCGCCGCGTGAGGCGAAATCCATTGCCAGAGCCCCCTGCCACCTGCGGAAACAGCCGTCCCCGGGCCACCTTGCGGAGCCCCGGGGACGGCGGAAGCCCCGGCCGTCGGCCGGGGCTTCGATGATCCTGGGGATCGAGCGGAGGCTCCGGGATTTGAACCCGGGATGGGGGGTTACCCCAAACCGCATTAGCAGTGCGGCGCCATAGACCAGACTAGGCGAAGCCTCCACAACCGCCCGCGCGACCGCGAGTGGTGTGTGCAGATGATGGCACAGCCTCATGGGCTGTCACCAATCGGACCCCACCGTACTCGGCGCGCGGGTCTCAGGGCAAAGCCCTTACGGTTCCCCACCGCGCCCCTGCACGCCCCTTCGTGCCCCGGAGCTCCTGCGGAAGCGCGCGGATCACCGTGTACCCGTCCCCCGTTCCCCCGTTCCGCCGTTCCCCCCGCCGCCCCGCGCCCGAGGCGCCCGGCACGCCGTCCGGCGCTTCGGGCGAGCGTTCTGCGCGTGCACCGCATGCACCGCGTACCGCACGGGGGTGGATCCGCTCGTACGGACGGACGCGGCCGGATTGCGCAACGCAACGGCGCGCACAGCGTTAGGAGAGACGGGTCCGGCGGTCCGCCGGACCCGTCCCGCCCTCAGGCCGGGACGGTGCGCGAGAGGCACCGTCCCCGCCCGCCGCCCGGTCCACCACACCCCAGGAGACACCATGCCGCTCCGCCGTCTCACGGCCGGCGCGCTCTGCGCGCTCGCCTTCCTCTCCTCCGCCCCCGCCGCCAGTGCCGGCGCGCCCCCGTTCCCCCCTTCCCCCCCGGCCGCACCGGCGGACGGGTACCGGGTGCCCCCGGCAGGAGAGGACCGGCTGGTCATCGTCGTCCGTGACGGCGGCAGCGACCGCGTCCTGGAGGGCTCGTACGCGCTCGACTGTCATCCGGCGGGCGGCACCCACCCCCGGGCGCGGGCCGCCTGCAAGCGGCTGGACGAGCTCAGCCGGTACGGCAGGGGACCCTTCACGCCGGTCCCGCCCCGTTCCGACTGCACCATGATCTACGGCGGCCAGGCCACCGCCCGGATCACCGGTTCCTGGGCCGGACGTCCGGTGAAGGCCCGCTACAGCCGCGTCAACGGCTGCGAGATCGCCCGCTGGAACCGCCTCCGCCCCGTCCTTCCCGACGTGGGCCACTGACGAGCCGCCGGACCCGCGACCGGAACGGGCACGCGGGCGGCTCCGCACGGGCCGCCCACCGGGGCCGTCCCGCCCGCCCGGCGCCCGTCGCCGGCCGCCGGAACCGCCCGGCGCGACCGCGCGCCATATGTCCGGTTGTACGCGGACCTGGACGGACCCGCACAAGGTCAACTTCTCCCCTCCTCTCATCCACCGCCGGCCGCCGGGCGGCTGCCCGTAGACTCCCTCTAGTGACAGACCGCGGAACGCGCGCCAGGATGCCCGGGGCTGTCGGCAATACGCGGTAACAGGAAGGAAGCGCCGTCGTGAGCAGCAGGCCATCCCGAGGCGCTGCTCGCCTCGCCGCCATACTCGATGCTCTGCCCGACGCCCTGCTGCTGGTCAACTGCAACGGCACCATCGTCAACGCGAACACCATCGCCCTGGAGACCTTCGAGTCACCCGGTACCGCGCTCGTCGGCCGCGGCCTGCTCGACCTGCTGCCGTCGTTCGACTCCAAGCGCATCCCCGGCTCGATGCGCCGGCCCGACGAGGGCGACGAGGGCCGCACCAAGCCGACGCGCATGGTGGCGCGGCGCACCGACGGCAGCGAGTTCCCGGTCGAGGTGACCAGCGCGAACCTGGAGGACGGCCGCACGCCGTACGAGTCCGCGTTCGAGGCCGCCTACGCCGACCACCACCACTACACCGGTGACGAACTGCTGATGCTCGTCGTCCGCGATCTCACCGGCACCCTCGACACCGAAGCGGAACTGGCCCGCCAGCAGCGTCAGACGGAGATGATCCTGCGCGCGGCGGCCGAGGGCGTCATCGGGGTGGACGGTGAGGGCCGGGTCGTCCTGGTGAACCCCGCCGCAGCGCAGATCCTCGGCTACCGCGCGAGCGACCTGGGCGGCAAGGAACTGCATCCGCTGATCCAGCACTCGCGCGCCGACGGTTCCCCGCTGCCGTTCGAGGAGACACCGCTCGCCGGCACGCTCAAGTCGGGGCTGAAGCACCGGATGCGCGGCCAGGTGCTGTGGGCGAAGGACGGGCGGGCGGTGGCCGTCGACCTCACCACCGCACCGGTGCGCGACGGCGACCAGCTGGTGGGCGCCGTCCTGGCCTTCACCGACCGGCGGCAGTACGACGCCCTGGCCGCCCGGCACGCCCAGCTGCTGGCCGTACTGGACCAGTCGCTGCGCGGCCCGCTGGACCAGCTCAGCGGTGAGCTCGGCGGGCTCGCCGCCGACCCGGGCGGACAGCTCTGGCCGGAGGCCAACCAGATCCTCCACCACCTGGCGGCCGGGTACTCCCGGATGACCACCCTCGTCGACAACGTCCTGGCTTACCAGCGGCTCGACACCGGCAAGGAGAAGCTGCGGCGGGAGTCCGTCTCGATGGACGCGGTGGTCGCGGCCGGCGTCGAGGGCGCGATCGAGCTGATCGGCCCGGGGCGCGCGCAGTTCGCGGTGCATGCCCCCACGATCGAGGCGGAGGTCGACGGCGAGCGGCTGGCGACGGCCCTGGCGCATCTCATCGCGGATGTGGCGGGCGTCGACTCCACGGGCAACACGATGGCGGGAGGCGGCTCGGGCGACTCCACGATCGTCGTGGCCGCCGCCCAGCGCGGAGAGGTCGTACGGATCGAGGTCCGCGGACCGTACACCGCCGGGGACCCCGTGCACGGGCCCATCGTGCGCGGCATCGTGCAGCGGCACGGCGGCGTGCTGCAGACCCACGAGGTGCCGGGGGTGGACGGCAGCGCGTACGTGCTCGAAGTACCGCTCAGCGCGGACGCCGGCCCGGCCGCACGGCCGCACGGCGACGCGGAACGCGACCGGGAAGGGGAGACGGCGGCCACGGTGATGCCGGTGCCGACCGCCCCAGCGCGCGGCACACCCGGAGCGCCCGGGGCCCCCGGCATGCCGAACGCGAGCGCGAGCGCCCCGGCCCACGAGACCAGTGACGGCCCGGCTGCCGACGGCACGGCCGCGGCCCCGGCCGGCGACGGCCCGGCCGGCGGGTCCGCGGAGAGCGGCCGCGGCGAGGGCGCCGGCCCCGCACCGGGCGTCCCGGCGCCGGCCCGCCCCGACCGCGGCCCGCGCCGCCAGATCGGTCCCGGTACGCGGACCGACGCGCCGGCCCCCACGCAAACCCCGGCGCAGGCGCCCGCCGGGCGGCGTGCCATGCCCGCCCTGCCCCCGGCCGCGAGCGACGCCGGGCGGCCGGGCGGATCAGCCGCCGCCGAACTGCGTCCCGCCGGCAACGGCCTCCAGCCTCCGGGCGGGCCGGCCGCCCCGGCGCACCCCGCCGCGTCTGCGGGCCCCCTGCCGCCCGCGGCGCCCGGTGACGCGGCGGACCCGGCCGCCGCCGCTCCCCGGCCCACCGGCCGGCGCCGCGGTCGGCCCAGCCCCGCCGAGGAGCGGTCCGGAGCGGAGGGCGGCCCCATGCCGCTGCAGGAGACCGCCGCACCACAGGGCCGCCGGGCGCGCCACGGCGGAGCCCCGGCCGACGGGCCCGCCGCACCCGCCGGGGGACCGCAGCAGGGCCGGCCGGCTCTGCCCGCGGCCGCGCCCGCCCCCGCTGCCGCACAGCCGTATCCGCGGCCCGGCACGGAACAGCCGGGTCCCCCGCCCCGTCCGGCCGCGGTGGCGACGGCGCCGGCCGAGTGGCCGGTACCCGAGGAGTCCGCGGCCGGCGGGGAGGCGTACGGGTCCGCCGCGCCTCAGGCCCCGACCGCGGAGAACGTCCCGCAGCAGAACCCGGCAGGCCGGCGCGCCCGCCGGCTCCCCGCCCCGGCCGGGGAGCCGGGTGCCGGGGAGTCCGTGGCGGACGCCGGTGAGGGCTGGGGTGCCCAGGCCGCGCCGGGCCCGGCCGCGCTGCCGCGCCCGGCGCGGCCGCAGGACGCACCGGCCCCCGGCCCCCGTCCCGGCGGTGGTACGGGTGTCACCGGGCCCGGGAGCGGAGCCCTCCCGCAGCAGGCGGCGGGGGCTCCCGCGGGACGGCGTGCCCGCCGTGCCCTCGCGCCGGGCGACCGGCCGATCCCGGAACAGCCCCAGCCGCAAGCCCAGGCCCGGCCGCAACCGCAGCCACAACCGCAACCGCAACCGCAACCGCAGCCGGCGTCCGGACAGGCGCAGCAGGCGTCCCGGGCGGCCCAGCCCGGGCGCGCCGAACCCGCCGCCGGGCGGCAGGCTTTCGCGCTGCCGCCCGCCGAGGCGGACCGGCTGCCGCCTCCGCCCTCCGGCGCCCCGGCCGTCGCCGTTCCGGTGCCGCCCGGCCCGGCGGCCGCCCCGGCCGCCCCGGCCCCGGGCGGCGGCGCGGGCGAACCGCAGCCATTTGCCCCGGAGACTCCGGATGCGCGGCCGTATGCCGGGAGCGGACCGGGTCCCGGCGGTGCCGGGCCGCAGCCCGGGCAGCCCCAGCCCGCACAGCCGTACGAACAGGACGCGCACGGGCAGTTGGCCGCCGACCCGGACCGGGACCACACCCCTGCGCAGCCGCATCCGCTCCCCACCGGCCGCCGCCGCGCCCGGCCCGCGCCCGACGCCGGACAGTCCGCGCCGGGCGGCGCACCCCGGCCCCCGCAGCCGGCCGCGGAGGCCACCGGGCAGCAGCCGCAGCAGGGTTGGGGCACCGACGGCTGGGGCGGCCGGCAGCCCGCGGCACCCGCGGCCGGGTCCGCACCCGCGCCGGACCCGGCCGCGCAGCCACCGGCGCAACCCGGTGGCTGGGGTACGGACGGCCGGGGGACCCCCGCGGCCGGGCCCACCGGCCGGGCGCAGGAGACCGCCGCGCACCCGTACCCACAGCAGCCCGCACCGGCCGGCGGGGCCCGGCCGCCCGGCGGTCCCGCCGCCACCGGCCGCCGTGCCCAGCCGCCGCAGGCGGCCCCGGGCGGCCCGCCCGCACAGCACGACACCCCAGTCCGGCAGGCGGCGCCGCAACCGGCACCGCAACAGGCGCAACAGATGCAACAGGCACCGGGGCAGCAGGCCGTGCCGCTGCGGCAGGTGCAGCAGCCCGCGCAGCCCCAGCAGACACGGCCGCCGCTGCCCGCCGACCAGGAAGCGGACACCACGCAGGGGCGCTCCATCAGCGTGCGCACCCTCGGCCAGGGGGTGCCGTTCGTCCAGCAGATCGCCGACCGCAGCCGGGCGCCGCAGCAGCCGCAGGCCCAGCCGCAGCAGACTCCGCAGCAGCAGACTCCGCAGACCGCCCCCCAGCCCGGCGGCCGGCGCCGCAAGCTGGCGGCCCCACCGGAGACGGAGCCCGCGGCCGCGGCCGCCACCGCGCCCCAGCCCGCGCCCGCACGTGCCCGGACCCAGGCCGCGCCCCAGCCGAACCCGCAGCAGCAGCCCCGGCTGCTGGACTCGCAGGGTGACGGACGCGCCTACGCGATAGGCGCCCCCCAGGAAGGCGCGGAGGGCCCGGAACCGCTGGACGGCCCGAACGGCGCCGTGGACGTCACCGACGTGCAGACCAGTCCGCCGCTCGACGACGAACTGCCGCCGGAGCCACTGGACAATCCGCGTCGGCTGCTCGTCTGGCCCGTTCCCGACGCGGGCACCCAGCAGGCGCTGAGCGACCGCGGCTACCGTCCGGTGATCGTCAACTCCCGTGAAGAGGTGGACGCGCAGATCGCCGCCTACCCCGCGGCGCTCTTCGTCGATCCGCTCACCGGGCCGATCACCCGGACCGCGCTGCAGTCGCTCCGGGCCGCCGCGGTGGCCGCCGAGGTGCCCGTCCTGGTGACGGCGGGCCTCGGCCAGGCCACACGGGAGGCCGCGTACGGTGCCGACCCGGCGGTGCTGCTGAAGGCGCTCGCCCCGCGCGACAGCGAGCAGCATCCGCCGCGTGTCCTGCTGATCGAGGAGCGCGACGCGATCGCGGGCGCCCTGGCCGCGACCCTGGAGCGGCGCGGCATGCAGGTGGCGCGGGCCGTGTCGGACGCCGACGCGGTCACACCGGCGGCGCAGATGCGGCCGAATCTGGTGGTGATGGACCTGACGCAGGTGCGCCGGCGCCGGGCCGGGATCGTGGACTGGCTGCGCGCGAACGGGCTGCTGAGCCGCACCCCGCTGGTCGTCTACACGTCGGCCGGCATCGACCCGGCGGATCTGCACCTGCTGAACACGGGCGAGACGGTTCTCTTCCTGGCCGAGCGCTCGACGAACCCCGAGGTGCAGGACCGTATCGTCGATCTGCTGGCCAAGATCGGCGCCAACTGACCGGCGCCGTCCGGATACCCGGCCCACACGGGACGAGCGTGCCGTACCGGCGGCCCGTGCCATGAGGGTGCTCACGCGGCCGGTGTCCCGGTGTCCGGACCGGCTTCCGGCCTCGGGCCCGGCTCGGGATCCGGGCCCTTCCGGTTCCACCGGGGCCGGGCCCGGTCTGCCGCCCGGCGGAGGCCGGCGCCGAACGGGGCCGGGGCCGGGCCGGCGCGGCCCCGCGCGGTGAGCGCGAGCCGCGGCAGCCGCCGGGGACGCCCGTGCCACCCGGGCCCGCGCCGAACAGCGGACGGGGAAGAACCGCCCGGAACCGGAGCGGCAACGGCCCCTCGGGGCGGGTCTCCGCGGATCTCCGGCCGCGCCGCCGCCTCGGCGCGAGGACGGGCCGCCGCCTCCCGCCCGTGGGCGGAGCGGCGGCGGCCCGTCGCGATCCGGTGTCCGGAGCGGCCCCGCACCGGAGCCGGAGGCGGGTCACACCCGGCTGACGTCCAGCTGTCCGTCCGCGTACTGCTTGCGCAGCACCTTCTTGTCGAACTTGCCGACGCTCGTCTTCGGTACCGACTCGATCACCGACCACCGCTCCGGCAGCTGCCAGCGGGCGATCCGCTCACCGAGGAAGGACTTGAGCGCCTCCAGGTCCGCGGTCGCCCCCTCCTTCAGCACGACCGTCGCCAGCGGGCGCTCTCCCCACTTCTCGTCGGGTACGGCGACGACCGCCGCCTCCGCGACCTCCGGGTGGCCCATCAGCGCGTTCTCCAGCTCCACCGAGGAGATCCACTCACCGCCGGACTTGATGACGTCCTTGGCGCGGTCGGTGAGGGTGAGGTAGCCGTCCGGGCTGATGGTGCCGACGTCTCCCGTGCGCAGCCAGCCGTCGGGGCTGAACTTGTCCTCGGGGCGGGAGGGTTCGCCGTCCCCGCCCCCGTAGTACGCGCCCGCGATCCACGGTCCGCGCACCTCCAGCTCGCCCGCGCTCTGCCCGTCCCACGGCAGGAACTCACCGCCGGGTCCGGCCAGCCGCGCCTCGACGGACGCAGGGAAGCGGCCCTGGGTGACGCGGTAGGCCCAGGCGGCCTCCTCGTCCGCCCCGGCCGGCGGGTGCGCGATGCTGCCGAGCGGCGAGGTCTCCGTCATGCCCCAGGCATGGACGACGGTGATGCCGTGCCGCTCCTCGAACTCCCGCATCAGGGAGGGCGGGCAGGCGGAGCCCCCGATGACGACGCTGCGGAGCGAGGAGACGTCGCGCGGCCTGGCGTCCAGTTCGGCCAGCAGGCCCTGCCAGATCGTGGGGACGGCGGCGGCGAGCGTCGGCCGCTCGCTCTCGATCATCTCGGCGAGCGGTGCGGGCTGCAGGAAGCGGTCGGGCATCAGCAGCGAGGTGCCGGCCATGAAGGCGGCGTGCGGCAGGCCCCAGGCGTTGACGTGGAACATCGGCACCACGGGCAGCACGGTGTCGGCACCGGTGGCGCCGAAGGACTCGCCGCTGTTGGACTGCATCGAGTGCAGATAGATCGAGCGGTGGCTGTAGGCGACGCCCTTGGGGTCGCCGGTGGTGCCGGAGGTGTAGCAGAGGGCGGCGGCCTCGCGCTCGTCGATCTCCGGCCAGGCGTAGTCGGAGGGGCGGCCGGCGATGAGTTCCTCGTAGTCGTGCACGCGGGGGCGGCAGCCGTCCAGGACGGAGCGGTCGCCGGGTCCGGAGACGACGATGTGCTCGACGGTGCCGAGTGCGGGGAGCAGCGGGGCGAGCAGCGGCAGCAGCGAGCCGTCCACGAGGACGACGCGGTCCTCGGCGTGGTTGACGATGAAGGCGAGCTGGTCGGCCGGCAGCCGCAGATTGAGGGTGTGGAGCACCGCGCCCATGGAGGGGATCGCGAGATACGCCTCCAGATGGACGGCGTTGTTCCACATCAGCGTGGCGACGCGCTGGTCACCGTGTACGCCCAGTTCGTCGCGGAGCGCGTGAGCCAGCCGGCCGGCGCGCTCCCCCACCTCGGCGAAGGTCCGGCGCTGGGGCGCGCCCTCCCCGGTCCAGGTGGTGACCTGCGAGGTGGCGTGGATCGTCGAGCCGTGCCGCAGAATGCGGCTCACGGTCAGGGGTACGTCCTGCATTGTGCTCAGCACCGTCGGCCTCCCGGGGCAGCGGTCACGCAGCGGTAATGTGCCGCCGATTCTGCGGCCATACCACTTGGTATGTCACTACCTCTGAGGTAACGCTTCTGCAATCCGCCCGTCGCCCGCGGTCCGCATACCGGATGGTACGTGCGCAGGTCAGTCCCGCACGGGCAGGAGTTCGGGATCCTCCCGCAGCTTGGCCAGCGCCCGGGAGACCGCACTCTTGACCGTACCGACGGAGACCCCGAGCACCTCGGCGGTCCGCGCCTCGCTCAGGTCCTCGTAGTACCGGAGGACGACCATGGCCCGCTGGCGGTCGGGCAGCCGCAGCACCGCACGCCACATCGCGTCGCGAAGCACCTGCTGCTCGGCCGGGTCCGGCGCCGGGGCGGCCTCCCGCTCCGGGAGCTCGGCGCAGGCGAACTCGTCGACCCTGCGCTTGCGCCACTGCGAGGTGCGGGTGTTGATCAGGGCACGCCGGACATAGCCGTCCAGCGCCCGGTGGTCCTGTATCCGCTCCCAGGCGAGATACGTCTTGGTCAGCGCGGTCTGCAGCAGGTCCTCGGCATCACACGGGTCCGGAGTCAGCGAACGGGCGGTGCGCAGCAGCACCGGCCCGCGGGCCCGTACGTAAGACGTGAACTGAGTCGCGGTCGCACCGGTGCGCACTGGCGTGGTCATGGCTCAACGCTAGGAGCGGGTGACTCGCGACGGATCGCCCGCAGGTGCCGAAGCGGCGTCCGCCTCAGGTTGTAGGGGTGTACCCGGCCCCACCCCCTGGAGGGGGAGAGGCGGGCGCCCCGGCATCAGGGTGACGCACGGAAGCGACACCGGGGCCCGGACGGCGCCGTGGACGGCGGCAGGGCGGACGAACACGAAGAGCGCAAAGAGGCGGAGCTGCGTCCCGCGTACGCCGGCGGAACGATGGCGGAACGGCGGCGCGGCGTCGGTGCCGGAGCGGTGAGCGGGACAACGAGGCCGGCCGGCAAGGGGGGTGGTGTGACGGACGCAACCGCGGCGCGGACGGCGGCGGTTCCTCGCGGTGAGGACGGTTCAGCGGACGACGGCGACCGGGGCGTCGACCGCATTGCGGTCGATCTGCATCGGCACTCCGCCGTGGCGCTCGGTGACGTCTCCGGCGTACTGGTGGATCCTGCGGTGCGGCTGCCAGGCGTCGCTGTCCAGCACCGGCTCGTCGTCGACCGCCGGTTCGACACCCCAGCGGGCGAACCACATCACCTCGGGCAGATCCCGCACGCCTTCCCGGCGCGCCCGCTCCATGTGCGCCACGCCGGTTCCCGCGCTGCTGTAGAAACCGGGGAGATATCCGTGCCGCCGGACCTCGCGGCTCCAGGCCCGGACAAAGCGCAGGGTGGTCTCGGCGCACCGGGAGTCGTCGTGGTCGTACGCTTCCATGTCGAGGTAGAGAGGGCTGGCCTCGGCCATGCCCAGCGCGGCCGCGCGGCGCACGGCGTCGCGGCCCTCCGCCGTACCCTCGCTCCAGGGCCGGCCGCCGATGGGGGTGTGCCTCTTGTTCCGGCTGTGGACACAGGGAGACTGCGAGCCGACGTAGAGCGGCAGCAGCCGCCAGCCCGCGCGGTGCACGGCGAGCGTCCAGCGGCGGTTGAGATTCGGCTGCCGCTTGCAGGCGCGCCCCCTGCCGCCGAAGTAGACACCCACGGCCCGGTAGTGGGACTTGCGCCAGGCGTTCATGGCGCCCAGTGACGGAGTGCGGCAGGTATCGAACCCGTACCCCCGGAAGATCTCCGCCCCCTGCTCGCGTGGATTCCCGGAACCGGCCCCGCTCCCGCCGCCGGAGCCGCCGGAGCCGCCGGCCGGGACCGCACCGGTGCCCGCGGGGGCCGTCCCGGACGGCGCGGCGGCGGTGGGTGCGGAGAGCAGTCCCCCGATGAACGATGCCAGGGCGGTCAGCATGGCCACGAGGTATTGGATGATCTTCTTTCGTCGTTCCATACGGGGAAGTGAAAAGGTCCCGGACCTTCCACGGCGGGCGGACACGCGACGGCAGCCATGGAGATCATCCGTCTGCACCAAGGGGCGGCCACGATCCGCAGCTCCCACTCACCCCGCTCTCACCAGCGTCACCGGACCTCCCTGCCGGTTGGTCCGGCTCTTCGCCGACTTGCCGCGCCGGGCGGGGTGTGGCAAAGACCACGGCGGGCACGCACAGGGCCCGGCGCGCCCGCCCGTACCGGTCACCGCGCCCTCATCCGCTCACGCCGGCCAACAGCGGGATTCCCGCGCTCCGGAGAAGACGGCTCGAGCGCAAAAGGGCACCCTCCGACGGAAGGCGCCCCTCTGACCAGCTCGCCCTACTGAGCTGCGCGGAGGGTGTGGGATTTGAACCCACGGTGGTGTCGCCACCACGACGGTTTTCAAGACCGTTCCCTTAGGCCGCTCGGGCAACCCTCCCTCGCCCCCGCCACACCTGCGGCGGAAGCGCCTACAGCCTACCTGGCGGGCCCGTCCTTGGGGGTGCTTGGTCCGTCCCTGGTCCGTGAGCTCGGAAATCGCGCCCTCGGGCCACCTCGCCACCAGGTGCAGGCGGGCCCACGCTAGGCGGCAGGATCGGTCCGCTGCGAGGCACTTGAAGAAGGCGCTGAAGGAGGCAGCAGCAGATCCCGCTCGGGGTGGCTCTCGTCCTTCAGACTCCCCTGCACGCCCAGGTCCACGCGGGCGGCTTCATGGAACTCGTTGATCTCCTTGAAGGTGATCCGGTTCCGTTCGCGCCACTCCTCCAGGGTGCCCGCGATCCGGCCCGTCGCCTGCCAGTCGATCTGCAGAGCCGCGGCATTCAGCTGGTGGGCGGCCTCGACGACGTCGTCCCCGCCGAGCAGCATGATCCGCTCGAAGGCACGGCCCCGGTGCCGGCCGACTTCCGCCAGCGCCGCGGTCATCTCCCGCTCGGTCTTCTCGCTCTCCCGGAGCCCTTCCTTGTGCTCGTAGAGCTGCACGGCCAGGAATACGCACGCCCGCACGGCGTCGACGTAGCCCTCGTAGGCGTCGAGCTTCCTGTCGTCCCACCGGGTTAATAAGCAGTCGGTTCCGCTGTGGGCCGAGGGCGCTCCTCGGCCTCGGCTTCGTCCTCGTACGGCTCTTCCGCGTGGGGTGGTTCTGGTAGTCGCATGCCGCGGCTCACGGCCACTCGGCTGACATCCCGCAGCGCCTGGGCCAGCCGGCACCCGAGGAAGCGCAGTGCGTGGGGCGGGGTGCCTTCGCCCGCGAGCATGTCCTCGGCGTAGCGGATCAGCGCTTCGGCCTCCCGGAGTTGCACTGCTTCGGCCGAGTCGGCCAGCCGGGAGAGCATGCTCCCGCTGTCGTCCGTGTCGAGGTAGCAGGGTTTTCCTTCGGGGCCGAGCCACGGGAGCAGGCGCAGTCTCGTGAGGGCCGGGAGGTCGTCGGCGGGCTCCGTCGTCGACTTCCCGGTCATCCTGTCCACTCCACTTCCTCCTGCTGTACGCGTGTGGTGAGAACGGCTTCGGCTCGGTCTCCGGGCAGGACCAGGAGCGCAGCGGCAAGGACACGGCCGGTCTCGTCGACCGACGTGCGCTCGACGGTCAGCACTGCCGTCCTGATGCTGATGTGCAGAATCTCGGCCTCCTGGGCGTTCGCATGCCGCGCCCGAAACCGCTCGGCTACGGAGCAAAGGGGCCGTCCCGCCTCGTCGAAGCGCCAGCCGAAGTCGTCGCCCCACGGCGAGCGGCCCGCGACCGGGGCTTTGAGGGGCCCGACGGACGACGGCAGGTAGACGCGAGCCAGGCTGTACGGGGTCCTGTCCATGCGGCTCACGTAGGTGTGCTCGGTCAGGGGTGCGCCCAGCGGGACCCCCAGCAGCGATGCCAGGTCGCGCTCGGCCTCGGTCACCCTGCTGCTGACGCTGATCCGTAGAGCGGTGCCGGCCGCTGCCTGAGCGTCCGCCGCGGTCTGACCGCAGGGGTACGTGATGCGGTGAAGAGGTACGCGCACGAAGTTGCCGACCCCGTGGCGCTTCTCGATGAGCCCTTCGGTTTCGAGGACGTCCAGCGCCTGCGCAGGGTGGGACCGCTGACGCTGTGCTGCGAGGCGAGTTCCGCCTCGGCGGGGAGCCGCGTCCCTGGTGGCCATTCCTCCGAGACGATCCGGCTCCGCAGGGCATCGGCGATGTTCTGGTAGCGGGTTGCCATGGGTCTCGGTCACCTCCTGGTCTTCCGGGCTGTGGACAACCGGTTCGCGTGATGCCTGGTTGGGGTTATGCCGCCGTGCGCGCGGCAGGGAGCTGCGACGGAGGACGGTCGGGCGGCCGGCGCCGGTCCACGGCGCGGCCGGACACCTGACGTGCGGCTGGTCGCGTACTGCGGCGAGGGCGGACCAGCCTCGATGACCCGTCCGCGCCCTCTCTCACGCGTCATGGCAGGACTCCCCGCTGTCACCTTTCGGGTGCGTCGGCGCGTGGCAAGGGCAGCCGCAGATGTCGCGGACCAACGGGAGCCCGGCGGGAAGAGACTGGGAGGGCTCCCCCTCATGGCACGTGCCATGGACGCCTGACTGGCATGAGGTGGATCGATACGGCTCGCTGGCAGCGATCAAGCCACGCGACGGGTGGCGTCCGGGCATCAGGTCCTCTCCGTCCTCTTGCTGCTCCCAGGCCAGGCGGCGTCAGCGTCCTGGGGACGTCGCTGGCGGGGAACGACGGTCTGCGGCCAGGGCTGCGGCGGAACGGCGGCGGAGGGCCGCGCCGGCGCGTGCCGCCGATGACGGCCACCGGACGGCCGGGGCTGCGGCCTCGCTTTCGGGGCACTACGGCGGATGAAGTCAAACATGCTGGTCAGCTCCCTGAGGGTGAGGGCCGTGTCCCCAGACATCGGTGATTGTCGCGGGGGTCTTCTTGCTGACAGCGGCCCATGCGATGCGACCGCTCTCACCACTGACGAAGCCGAACCGGTCGGCCGTCTCCAGCACCGTCACGAGCCGGCCCCAGGCGTCGGCGGTGACCGGGTCCGGAATGTCCGTCTCGATGCAGGTGTGGTCGTCGTGGTCTTTCACGCGCGGCGTGAAACCGGCGGCGGAGAAGCGTGCTGCGATGCCATCGGCGCGAGCTTCGGATAAGGACACGGCAGCGCTCCTCCGTCACGCCAGAATCACGATGCGTGAAGCTGGTTAACTAGGTTAGAGCTAGTGGACTAGATTTTCCACATGCGCGAGCAGCCGCCCTACCTCCGCATCGCGGACGTGCTCCGTCGGCGCATCGCCGACCGGGAGTGGAGCCCGGGAGACCGCCTGCCTTCCCGTGCCCAACTCGCCCAGGAATGCGGGGTCGGAGAGAACGTCGTCCGCCGCGCGCAGGAACTTCTGATCTCTCAAGGGATCCTCGAAGGACGCGCCGGGTCAGGGACCTACGTGGCCGAGCTGCGCGAACGACTGCGCATGGTCCGCTCGCAGTGCCGGGAGCAGAGCGGGGGTTCCCCGTTCGTCGCGGACATGTCGGCACTCGGCAGGCGAGGTACGTGGGAGAGCCGCACCGAAGCGAAGGTGCCGGCCCCCGCGGACATCGCCGCGCGCCTCGGCATCGCCGAGGGCGAACTGTGCGTCCGCACGGCGTACGAGTACCTCGCCGACAGCAAGCCCGTGCAACTGTCGACCAGTTGGGAGCCCTACAGCATCACGGCGGGCACGCTCGTGGTGCTACCGGAGGGCGGTCCGCACGCCGGCAAGGGCGTGGTCGACCGCATGGCGGAGATCGGCATCACGGTCACGCGGGCCGTGGAACAGCCGGAGCCGGGAGAGGCCACCACCGAGGAGGCAACTCTCCTCGGGATTCAGCGGGGCGCCCTGGTCACCCGGATCCACCGCACGTACTACGCCGATGACGGCCGAGCGGTCGAGACGGCGAACATCGTCGTGCCCGCGGCGCTATGCGAGATCGTGTACGAGGTGCCCACGGACCCTCCTGTCTGACTTCACGAGCGCAGTGCGCCCGTTGGCGAACTCGTGGCAGTGGGCGGTGAGGTGCCGAACTATGGCCGTTGATCACGGCCGTGTGGTGGGGAACGTGTCCGGCGCCAGGATCATCGGCGACCAGAGGATCACGGGCCTGTCGGCCGATGTGATACCGAGTCCGTCACCGTGGTAGGCCGTTGGCCCGAACGGCATCGCCGGAAGCTCGTATCCAAGCCACGGAGGCAGGCTGGGGGCGTCGGCGCGAAGCACCAGCTGGACACCATCAACTGGATCCTGGCCACATACACAGGATCACGCACGACGCGCCGGCAGCCGTCTCGTACAGCGGCGACCGCTCAACCACCGCCCGGACAGTCGGCGAAGTCAGGACGGTTCGAGTCGAGCACGGCATCGCACCCTGAGGAACTGGTGGACACCGCCCCGCCACCTCGGCCGCCACGAACGCGTCGGCGGCACGGCCTGAACCGTTACCGCCCTGCTGCCACGCCAGAACACCACGGAGCGGGCCTTGGCGCGGCAGACGTGGGCACTGAAGCCCCCTGCACCTCACCACACCTACCCTGCACGAGTTCCTCAGAGAGGTGCCACACCGAAAGGCAGCAGCAGAAGAAGACCGGTCGGGATGAGCCCCATAAGCAACCCAATGACCGATTTGGACTTATTGACCTTGCTGACCAGTCCGAGGATGCCGAATGTGACAGCAAGGGGGCCCAGAACAAACGCGAGCGGGCCTACCCCGAAAGCGTAGAAGGCCATGCAGGTGAGACCGATGACACCCAGCCCCAGGGACACGCCTCCGTAGAGGCTGGCGGGACCTTCTTCTACTCTGCCGCTCATGACACAACCCCTGAGATAATCCATGTTCGCCGCGCGAGATACACGTCACACGGGAGGCGAAGATTCCAGTTCAAGCGGCGCGCTTACCGCTCAAAAACGCATGCTAGCATCCCCACTGTTCCCGCCGTTGCCGCTCTTTTAGTTTCGAATTTTACCTCGAGCCCGGGACGGCTCGGCTGACCAAGGGATAATGAGGGATAAATGAAAAGGCTTTCCGTTGCTGCGATGACCGCTCTGGCGCTTGCTCCAGCCATCATGGCGACATCGGGGATGGCACCGGCTGTGGCCTCTACCTCGGAGAACGGCGCAAGCTCGGTGGCATTCTCCATCTCTGCGCTCGTGGAGGGGGAAACACGAACGCTGGGGCCGTCTGACGCACACAGTGCACGGGGAGAGGCGTCGAAGCAGGCAGGCTTTAGTGTGGAGCAGGCGAAATCCGGCGAACGAGCCGTGGTTGATCGCTCAAGTATCGACGAGGGGATCGCAGTGTCCTCTGGCAGCGATTTCGTCGACCTCTCGTGGCGCGCATACACGCAGGACGCTCGATACGTGGTACTCCGCGACGGACGCGAGCTGGCCCAGCTTGATGCCGGTGTGTCGTCATTTCGCGACGCGAGCGTGGAAAAGGGTGCTGAATACGAGTATCAAGTGGCTCCCATACTGCCGGAGGACGAAGATGCCGAAGCCCGTCGCTGGGGGGTGAAGGCAACCGTCCCGAATTCTGAGTCTCCAGGAGATCTGCAGCAGACGGCCTCCGTCCGCGCTGCAGCGGCGGCCGCGGCGACGACAACCACCCTGTCCTGGGTTGCCTTCATACCGCAGAGTAAGATCAACGCACCGTCTGTCGGCTGTAGCTACGGGAGGGGCTATCAGTTCGGTGGCGATGGACGCGGGTACGACTGGAGATCGAACAAATACCGCGCCGCCCTCCATGCAACCATCAAATGGAGCAACAAAAAGGTCACCGGAAACAAGTCCGTCAAGGCGACCACCGTCTACAAGAAGAGCACTGGCCGGAAAGTTGCGACCAAAACTGCAACCTCCAGGAACATGCAGGCCAAAAAGCTTGGTAGCAGCAGGAACAGTGTCGACATCCGCATGAAAATGCTCGCACAGAACCCTTTCTGTAGCGGAATCCTTGGCGTCAGGGGTGGGATCAACGGCGCCTTCACCATCAATATGACAAAGGGTGGAAACTGGAGCATCCGCTCCGGAAACCACCGCCTGATGCCCAACCATCACATCTACATCTATGACGGTGGCAGGGTCACGAATGTCTACAAGCGCAAATACGCCAGCGTGGCATGTCTGATCGGCAATGCGACGTGCCCCGAAGCCAACCTCACCGGCTACCAAGGCAGTTACTGATCGGAGCTCGAACCCCTGCTGCTCGATGACACAGGGATGTGGGATGTGGGCGCCCGGGCCGACGTGGGTCGTACTGGGCGCCCTCTGCGTACGTTCACGCCGGACAAGGACGACCGAACGTACTCGCGTGTCCGCACTCTGGGCGTACCCAGTCAGCTGCTCGCCGCTCGCAGGTGGAGACAGGCCGACCACCCAGGTACCCTGCGAACCCCGTTGCCGCAGGCTCAGCGGGCCGTGTGGTCCGGGTGGTGCTTGGTTCGGCGGGTTTCCTTCATCTCCGCCTCGTAGAGGTGCTCGCGGCCGTCGGCCAGCTCGTTGCGCAGGCGTTCCTCGATCTGCTGGAACGGCCGGTAGTAGGTCTGGTTGTAGGCCTCGATGATCTGGAAGGTCCAGTGGTCGGGGATCACGTTGCGGCCCAGGATTTCGCGCTCGACGAGGTCGGCCTGCTCGGCGTGGCCGGCCTCGCGGAGCAGGCGCACCGCCTCGTCCAGCTCCAGGTCCGCGCCGCCCGTCAGCTGGTGGAACGCGTACAGCATGCCGCGGGCCCGTTCGGTGGTCTCCAGGGCCTTCGACAGCGCCCCCAGCGCCTCGACGGTTGTATCGCTCACTCCGTCGGGGCGCTGGTGGTGCTTGTCGGGCGTCTCGGGGTCGTAGGTGTCGTCAGTCACGTGCATCCACGTTCCCCGTCAGGCGCCGCCGTCACGCGGGCAGCGGCCTCATCCCTCCTGCGGGCGGATGGACGTGCTGAGTGGGAAGGGCGAGCGGCCGCCCCGGCCTCGTCCTCCGCGACTTCCGGCCCGGCCCGACCCGACCGCAGTCGGCACCCGCTGGTGCGGCGACATCCTGAACCGCAGGTGCTGTCCGTGTCCGGTGGCGGCATGCCCGTCGAGTCCGCGCCCGCCGTCGCCGGGCACGACCGCGGCCCGCAGATCCGGGCGGGCTTCGCGCAGGGCCGGCGGAGGATGACGCGGGAGCGCAGCGCCAAGGAGAAGAAGGCGGAGCAGGACCGCGACCAGCACGACGAGGGCCTCCGGCGCGCGGTGTCCGCGAGCGGCAGGAAGCAGGCCGAAGCCCGCGACAAGGGCCGCTCCGACATCGCCGGCTCCCGCGACCAGTGGCGCAAGGAGCCGGGCGACAGGGTCGCGGAGATCGACGGCAAGAAGGGCAGGAGGTACGACGAGGTCCGCCGCGCGGTCGGCAAGCTCTTCGGCAAGGCCCGCCGCAGGATCGGCAACCGCCTGAACGACAGGCTCCGCAAGTTGCGCGAGCAGTGGCGCCCGAGAACCACCGGGACCGGGCGCGTGATCGCCACAGGGACCGTGTGCGGGACGGGGACCGGCAGGCGTGGCGGCAGGGCGGGAAGGACTACGGCCTTCACTCGGTTCGCTTCCGGGCCATGGACGGAGCCATGCACACCCTGCTCTTCGACGGCAAGGGTAAAAGCGGCGACCTGGTCATGCGGAGCACCCTGGCCGCGATCACGTCGTACATCAACGACTGGGAACAGGAGAACAACACGCCACCGGTCTCGCGACAGCGAGAGCCGCGCGCCCCCAGGAGACGGCCCGGAAACAGGCGGATGCGTTGCGCCGGAGCGCGTGAAGGGCGCCCAGGGCCCTCTCCCGGACCGAGAGATCAGTAAGGGCGGCTACACCCGGCGCGCAGGCCGTGCGTCGTACGGCGAACCGGTCTTCCTGTCGGGCGGCCGGGCAGGTGCCGAGGCTTGGCTGACCGCCCTGAGGGCAACTGACGGAGCAAGGGGCGCAGCCCCCGGGCCGCGGTGGCCGGTACGCCGTGCAGCCACCGCCGGTCCGGGGTGGCTGCGTGCTCGGGGCCCCTTCCGCCGGGTGACGGGAAGGGCCCCGAGTGGTGCGGTACCAGGCCGGGTCCGCGGGCGGGGTCCGGTGGCCGCCGGGGCACCGGCCGGGGGTGCGGGGGGGGGAGGGGAGGCCGCGCCGGCCGGGGTCCGTCGGTCAGTCGCCCTTGCGCTGGCCCAGGGTGACGTCGACCGTGGTCTCCTTGCCGTCGCGCTCGTAGGTGATCTTGACCGTTTCGCCCGGTTCGTGGGTCCAGATCTCGCTGATCAGGGTCGGACCGCTGTCGATCACCGTGTCGTCCAGCTTGGTGATGACGTCGCCGGGCTTCAGGCCCGCCTTGTCGGCCGGTCCGCCGTCCGTGATCGGATCGCTGCCGCCCTGGCCGCTTTCGGGGATGCGGGCTCCCTCGCCCTGCTGCCGCATGTCGACCTGGACGCCGATCACCGGGTAGATGGGCTCCCCGGTCTCGATGAGGTTCTCGGCGACGCGCTTGGCCTGGTTGATCGGGATGGCGAAGCCCAGGCCGATGCTGCCGGCCTGCGATTCGCCGAAGCCTCCGCCGCCCGCCGACTGGATCGCCGAGTTGATGCCGATCACGGCACCCTGGGCGTTGAGCAGCGGACCGCCGGAGTTGCCCGGGTTGATCGACGCGTCGGTCTGCAGGGCGCTCATGTACGAGGCGTTGCTGCTGCCGCCGTCGCTGGAGGCGACCGGGCGGTTCTTGGCGCTGATGATGCCCGTGGTCACGGTGCCGGAGAGGCCGAAGGGGGCACCGATGGCGATGGTGGCGTCGCCGACCGCGACCTTCTTCTCCGAGTCGCCGAGCGGCAGCGGCTTGAGGTCTGCGCCCGAAGCGTTCCGGAGCTTGATCACGGCCACGTCGTAGCCCTCGGCGCGGCCGACGATCTCGGCCTGGTACTCCTTGCCGTTGGAGAACGTCGCGGTGAGCTTGCCTCCGTCCGCCGCTGAGGCCACCACGTGGTTGTTGGTGAGGATGTGGCCTTCCTTGTCGTAGACGAAACCGGTGCCGGTGCCGCCCTCGGCCTCCTGTCCGCCTCCCCGGGCGTTCAGGGTCACGACACTGGGGAGTGCCCGCTGGGCTATCCCCGCGACGGAGTCCGGGGCGCGGTCGAGCACATCCGGGTCGCCCGGGGCCGAGATGGTCGTCGAGCCCCCGTCGTTCTGCTCCGCGGCCCAGAACCCGAGACCGCCGCCGACGCCGCCCGCGACCAGCGCGGCGGCGAGTACGGCCGCCACCACGCCGCCGCGGCCCTTCCTGCCCGGGGGCCTACCGGGCGGCGGGGGCACGTGCCCCGGGGCGCCCCAGCCCGCGCCTCCGGGCGGGGGCGGTGGCGGGGGCCAGCCGGCGCTTCCCCCGCCGTGGCCCTGGCCCGCTCCGTGGGACGCATGGCCGCCGGCGTCGTCCGGAGCTCCGTACTCCCGGCCTGCTCCCGCCCGTGCTTCCCCGGCGCCGTAAGGGCCGGCCTGAACCGGCTGCTGCGCCGGTGCGGCCGGCGGCTCCGGCGGGCGGCCGGGTGCTGTCGGACCGGGTTCGGGCCGCGGAAGCGGATAGTCCGACTGCGCAGCGTCTCCGCCGGAGGGCCCTTCCGGGCCGGACGGCGGCGCGGAGGGCGGGCGGGGCGGCGCTCCGGGCGCGGGCCGCTCCGTGCCCGGCGGAACGGCGGCGCCCTCGTTCTCGGTGCTCACGGCTTTCTCCTCGGGTGCGCGATACGTCTTGAGTCACGGCCCACAGTGCTGCATGTCTGCCACCAGCTTTCCCCACGGCGTGTCAGGGCGCTGTAAGCGCGGCAGCCCGCCCGTCCGCCCTTTCCTTTCCGGACATACCGCACGGCTTCCCTGACGCCGGGGTTTCGGACGGCGGCCGTTCACCCTGTGTGCCCGCAGGGGTGGCACCATAACGCGGTGACCGATGCGCGCCCGGACCTCGGCCTCCGCCCGGGGCCCCCCACCACCGCTGTCGTCGCCCACCGCGGCTCGTCCGAGGACGCTCCGGAGCACACACTGGCCGCGTACCGCAGAGCCATCGAGGACGGCGCCGACGCCCTGGAGTGCGATGTGCGGCTCACCGCCGACGGCCATCTCGTCTGTGTCCACGACCGGCGGGTGGACCGCACGTCCAACGGCAGGGGGGCCGTGTCCGCCCTGGAACTCTCCGAGCTCGCCGCGCTCGACTTCGGTTCCTGGAAGGACCGGGACGAGGCCCCGGACTGGGAACGCACGTCCGTCCTCACCCTCGAACGGCTGCTCGAACTCGTCTGCGACACCGACCGCCGGATCGAACTCGCCATCGAGACGAAGCATCCGACCCGCTGGGCCGGCCAGGTCGAGGAGAGGCTGCTGGAGCTGCTCCGCCGGTTCGGGCTGACCGATCCGCCGCGGGGTGAATCTTCAGCCGTACGGGTGATGAGCTTCTCGGCCCGCTCCCTGCACCGGGTACGGGTGGCGGCGCCCCGCATACCCACCGTCTACCTGATGCAGTTCGTCTCGCCGCGCCTGCGCGACGGGCGGCTTCCCGCCGGGGCCCGGATCGCCGGGCCGAGCATCCGGATCCTGCGGAACCAGCCCGAGTACGTCGCCCGCGCGCACCGGGCGGGCAACGAGGTGCACGTCTGGACCGTCGACGACCCGGCCGACGTCGAGCGCTGCGTGAGCCTCGGCGTGGACGCCATCATCACCAACCGGCCCGGGAGAGTCCTGTCACAACTCGGACGCACGGACGGCCACCGGAACGGCTGAACCCCCCGGTGGGGAGCGCACCGGCGCGTTCACCGCGTCGTCGATCGCGCGAAGTGCGCCACCGGATCGCTTATGGCCGGTTTCCGGCCCACCGGGGGAGGGCATCCATCCTCTGGCGTGGGGCGAAGGAGGTCTCGGGGGTGGCGTTGGTGGTGGCACAGGAAGTGCCGACTTCATCGAGCATGGCCGTGCCCCATGGGCCTTCGGGCGTGGGCATGGCGCGGCGCCGGATGCGCGAGGGACTGGGCATGAGCGGCGTTCCCGAGGGGGTCGTCGACGACGCGGTGCTGGTCCTCTCGGAACTCCTCAGCAATGCCTGCCGCCACGGCAGGCCCCTGCGGGGCGGGCTCCCGGGCTCCGGCGGGGGCGAGACGGTGCGCGCCGCCTGGCGCGTGGACGAATGCGGGCGTTTGACCGTGGAAGTGACAGACGGGGGCGGTCCGACCCGACCACTTCCGGCCACTCCGTCCGTAACGGCTCGCGGCGGCCGCGGGCTCAACATCATCCGATCGCTCGCCCAGGACTGGGGAGTCCGGGACGAGCTGAGCGGCGAGGTCACGGTCTGGGCCCGGTTCGCCCCGGCTGCCCGGAACCGCGAGCACGGCCTCGGTGACCGGCTGGGCGTGGGCGCGCTGCCGGGCCTGGAAATCGCCGATCTCCTGGACGATCTCGCCTGAGGACGGGCGGGGTCCACCCCGTCGGACCGCGCGGCTCTCCATCGGCTCCCGCCGTCCGGAACCGGGAAGCGTCCGTTCCGTCTCCGGCCCGGAGCCCTCTTCCGCGCGCCCTTCGGCGCGCCCTTCCGCGGGCCCTCCTTGCCCGAGGGGGCGACCCCCGTCCGTCTCCTCGCTCCGCGCACGGCGTCCCGCGGGTGTCCGTCACCCGCGGGCCCTCCGCGTTCGGCGGGCGGAGTCCTTGTGAGGGGCTAGGCTCGGCGGCCACAGACCTACCGCCGCATCCGGGAGAAACCCACGCCATGGCGAAGAAGCGCCCCCAGACCAAGGCCGGCAAGTCGTCCTCCGCGCGGGGATCCGGCGTCCGCCCGGCGGCCGCCGCGGACGCCGATGTCCCCGTCGTCGGCGCGCGCGAGCCCTGCCCCTGCGGCTCGGGCCGCCGCTACAAGGCCTGCCACGGCCGTGCCGCGGCGCAGGCCGTGACGGAGCTCGTCCAGCGTCCCTTCGAGGGGCTGCCGGGCGAGTGCGACTGGGTGGCACTGCGCGAACTGGTCCCGGCGGCGACGGCCGAGCTGCGTCTCAGGGAGCCGCTGCCCGACGGCGTGCCCTCGGTGACCCTGGCGACCGTCCTGCCGATGGCCTGGCCCGCGCTGCGGCGGGACACCGGCGCGGTGCTCCTGGGGCTCCAGAACGACACCGCTTCCGGTGACATCAGCCGTGATCTGGCGGATGTACTCGGCCGCGCCCTGACCGCCACCCCCGGCAGCCCGGTGGCCGCCGAACGGGTGCCGGCCGGCGGACCGCGCCTGCAGGATCTGCTGGACACCGGGGCGCCGTTCACGCCAGTGATCCACGACGGTTTCGAGTTCTGGCTGGAGGATGCCTCGAACACCACTCCGGAGGTGGCCGCCTCCCTGGAGCGTGCGAACGAGGCGGCCATCCCGACGGTCCGGCTGTCCGGCGTCGAAGCCGCATACTGGTGCGAGACCCCGGAGAAGAACCATCTGCGCTGGGTGATGCCGCACCCCGAGGAGCAGTTGCTCGATGCGCTCGCACGGCTGCACGCCGCGGGCAACTCCGCGCTCGGCGAGGGCACCCGGCTCGTCGGCTCCTTCCGGGCGCACGGGCTGCTGGTGCCGGTGTGGGACCTGCCGCGTGGCATGAGCGCGGACGACACCGAGAAGCCTGCGGCCGCGTTCGCCGAACGGCTCGGCGACGTGCTCACCTCCGAGGCACCGCTGTCGCCGGAGGAGCGCCGGGCGCGCGGTGGGCTAACGAACCGTCAGGTGACCTTGAGCTGACGGGAGATGGCGGCCCGTTAGAGAAGAAGTGATGTCTGTCACATCAACTTCTACCGAGCAGTAAATTCGCCCTCCGATTCTCGCGATCGAATTTGCGAACGGCCGATCTCTTGTTACGGTTCTAGGAGCCCGGTCGCTGGTGCATCCCCCGTCGCCAGCGACCGGGCGTTTTCCTGCCCGCAGCCGTGGGCGGCCCGCCCGGTCCCCTGCTCACCGGGGAACGGCGGCCAACTCCCCGCCGCCGCCCGGCACAGGGCCCGCCGGCGTCCTCCCCGCACGACGGACCGGAACCTCGGCGCGTGGCGCCGACGGCGATCAGAGGGCTCAGTAGGGCAGACGGCTGCCGCCGCCAGGAGTCCCCGTCCCCGCGCTCGCCTCCACCAGCGCTTCCACAACGGCCTCCACCCGTGGCAGCCACGGCCCGCCCGCCTCCCGCAGCGGGGCCCGCTCCCAGCGGACCTGCCCGGCGCCGGTGTCCGAGGGCGGCAGGGCCAGATAGCCGCCCTCACCGTGGAAGCGCAGCGAACCCGGCACCCAGTCCTGGCTGTAGAGCAGTTCGCCCAGTTCCGGCAGCGAGTACGGCGCCACGAGCAGCGCCCAGCGGGACGGGGTGGCGACGACCGGCCCCAGCCGGACCCCCATCCGCCCCAGTTCGGCCACCGCCTCGGCGCCCGCGACCGCCGGCAGGCTGACGGCGCACGGGGCGCGGCCCCCGGTCGCCAGGATCACCGGCGCGGAGGGGCGGTTGGTCCACCACCAGCGCACCATGCGGGCGTCGGTGGTCGCCGCCAGCAGCCCGGGGTCGAAGGGGTGGGCGCCGGGAACAACGCAGTCGGGATGCGGGCAGGCACAGTGCACTGTGCCGCCTCTTCCCGGCTGGGTGCCCACGCCGGGCAGTACCGGCCACCGCCACTCGGTGGCGCAGGTCAGTGCCGCGTCGAGCATGACCGACCTTCCGCCGCGCCTGCGCTTGAGCAGGAGCCTGCGTCGCATTCCGGGGATCTCGCGCATGAGCGCTCGTTCCTTTCCGTTAACGCCGAGGGCTGTTTCCGTCGCGTGGAACTGTGTCTGACTGCGTGGAGCAGTGGAGCAACTGTCTGGCAACTACCTGGAGTGGAACTGCACACCGAACTGCTGGCACTGCGGTCACCGCGCGCTCGGGACCCGGCCCGTCGCGCCGCGCGGAACACACCTGACTGTGCGTGGATCAGCGCATCACATCGCCGGCCGGCGTGGAGCATGGCATGGGGTGGCGCCCGTTCGGCGCGTGCCGCCCCCGTGCCCCCCAGTGGCGAGGTGCCCCCCACCTGTCCGCTCACGAGTGGGAGAGCGGCGTTCCCAGGCTAGGACGCGCCCGGCCTCCGCCGGGTTCCGGCGCGCCCGAACCGCCCTCGCCCCCTCTGCCGAGTACGTACCCGCCGCAGTGGACATGACGCGTTGCCGACGAGCCTCAGTCGACCGCGCATCGACCGGAGCACGTCGTTTTCCGGCCAAACGTAGCAGTCCTCCGAGCCTCGTCAAACCCGCTGACCCGAGGACGACACGGGTAAGCCGATTGTGCGCATCCGAGCTCTTCGGAGATGTTCTGTCACGCTTGACACCTTTGGCGGGGCAAGCCGACGTATCTCCCTGTTCATCGTGATACGCGGCCGCGCCCGGGGTCGGCGGATCGGCCGGCACATCCGCCTCCGGCATATGCCGCCCAGCGGATGTGTCTCCACAGAACGGGCGGGCGGCGCGGGATCCGCAACACCCGGGCGGCAACCGTGCGTGCGTCATGTTCACGGAAAGTGGCCGAAATCAGTCCGATGACTCCGGCACACCGCCATAATGCCCTGCCTCGCGATGCCACCCCGCGGCGGCCCCACCGGGCCCCGGGCCCCTCCCGCAGTCGTCCCCACAGCCGTCCCCACGGCCGTCGCCGCACCGTCCCGGCGGCCATGGCCCGACTCCCCGCGCCCGGGGAGGGACCTTCGCTCCTGCCCCTCCTGCGCCCTTCCCGCCGCCCATACGATGGGAGAAGGTCCCGTTCAAGGAGGAAACCGTGACCGAGCAGCCCGTACCGGCCCAGCAGAGCGAAACCGCCCCGGCGGGCGACCACCAGCCGATCAAGCAACGCAAGAACGGCCTCTACCCGGCCGTCTCCGACGAACTCGCCGCCCATATGCGCAACGGCTGGGCCGACACGGAGCTGCGGGGCCTGGAACCGCTGCCGCAGGCAGCCGAGACGGCCCGCCGCCGCTCCGCGCTCTCCCGGCGCTTCCCCGGCGAGCGGCTGGTCATTCCCGCGGGCAATCTCAGGACCCGCTCCAACGACACCGAGTACCCGTTCCGGGCCGGCACCGAGTACGCCCATCTGACCGGTGACCAGTCGGAGGACGGCGTACTCGTCCTGGAGCCAGCGGCGGACGGCGGGCACCAGGCCGTGCTGTATCTGCTGCCCCGTTCCGACCGGGAGAACGGTGAGTTCTGGCTGGACGGGCAGGGTGAGCTCTGGGTGGGCCGCCGGTACAGCCTCGCGGAGAACGAGCAGCGGCTCGGGCTGCCCTGCCGCGACGTCCGGAAGGCCGCGGGCGAACTGGCGGAGCAGGCCGGCCCCGTCCGCCTCGTCCGCGGCCACGACCAGGGCCTGGAAGCCGCCCTCGCCGACCGGCTCGACGCCGGGCGCGATGAGGAACTCCGGGTCTTCCTCAGTGAACTCCGGCTGGTGAAGGACGCGTTCGAGATCGGCGAACTGCAGAAGGCCGTGGACTCGACGGTGCGCGGTTTCGAGGACGTCGTGAAGGTCCTCGACCGGGCCGAGGCCACCTCCGAGCGCTACATCGAGGGCACCTTCTTCCTGCGCGCCCGGGTCGAGGGCAACGACGTCGGCTACGGCTCGATCTGCGCCGCGGGCCCTCACGCGACCACCCTGCACTGGGTCCGCAACGACGGCCCCGTGCGCTCCGGGGAACTGCTGCTCCTGGACGCGGGCGTGGAGACGCACACCCTCTACACCGCGGACGTCACCCGTACGCTCCCCGTCAACGGCCGCTTCACCGGCCTCCAGCGGAAGATCTACGACGCCGTGTACGAGGCCCAGGAGGCGGGGATCGCCGCCGTGCGCCCCGGGGCCAAGTACCGCGACTTCCACGACGCGGCACAGCGGGTGCTCGCCGGGAAGCTCGTCGAGTGGGGGCTCGTCGAGGGCCCCGTCGAGCGGGTGCTGGAGCTGGGGCTGCAGCGCCGCTGGACCCTGCACGGCACCGGGCACATGCTGGGCATGGACGTGCACGACTGCGCGCTGGCGCGGACCGAGACCTACGTGGACGGCACGCTGGAGCCGGGGATGTGCCTCACCGTCGAACCCGGGCTGTACTTCCAGGCGGACGACCTGACCGTGCCGGCCGAGTACCGCGGCATCGGCGTCCGTATCGAGGACGACATCCTGGTCACCGAGGACGGCAACCGGAACCTCTCCGCCGCCCTGCCGCGCTCCTCCGCCGGGGTGGAGTCCTGGATGGCGCGGCTGAAGGGCTGACGGGCCGAGCACCCGGGGGCCCGGTGGCACGGGCCCCCGGCTCGGCGGCGGAGCTCACGGGCTGAGGACGGGGCCGGCCAGCGGGCCGCCCGTGACCCGGGCCCCGTCCTGCCACTTGAGCATCTTGCTGAAGCAGACGACCGCGCCCCGGCCCGGCCGGTTCCGGACGTGGACGTGGTCGGCGAGGGACGCGATCAGCAGCAGGCCGCGGCCGTGCTCGGCGTGCTCGGCGTGCTCCGGACGCTCCGGGCGCTCGCGGTGACCGATGTGTTCCCTGCGGCCGGTGCGGTGGGCGGCGGGGCCGGCCCACCCGAGGCGGTCCGTGGGGCCGGTGTGGCCTGCGTGGCCCGCGCTCGGCGGGGACTGCTCGTTCTCCGGCCGCCCGGCCCGGCTGCGGCGACGGCCGGCGGATCCGGCGGACCCGGCGGACCCGGCGCGGGCGGCCGGGAAGCCGGGGCCCGAGTCGGCGACCTCGATACGGCACTTCTCACCGTCCAGGTACGCGGTGACGCGGTACCGTCCGTCCGCCGGATCCGCGGCGGCCTCACCCCCGTACGCCACCGCGTTGGCGCAGGCCTCGGAGAGCGCGACGGACAGTTCGAAGGACGTCTCGGGGTGCACCCCGGCGGTCTCCATCGTGCCGACGAGAAGCCGGCGGGCCAGCGGCACGCTGGCCGCCTCGCGCCGCAAGTGGAGTGACCACCAGATGCTCATGCTGCGGCCTCCTGGCTGCGGCTCGACGTACCGCTACGTATTGCCCGGGCCCTTCCGCGATAAGCCTGGGGCGTACGGCACTCCGCTCGTTCGGCGGTGTGCCCGGGGGCGCGGGGGCGCGCCGGCCCGGCCGGCGGACGCATCCGCACCACCCACCCTGGCGGAGGCGGCACGCGGGTGCGGTGCGATGATGAGTCCGCCATGTCTGGATTCACAGCACACGCCGGCACAGGCCTGCGCCTGGTGAGGGCCGCGGTGTTCGCCGCGGTCTGCGTCGTGCTGTCCGCGGCCGGCCACACGCTCGCCTCCCACGCCGTGGTCCCGCTGTGGGCGCTGGGCGGGGGCTTTCTCGCCGTCTCCGCGGTTGCCGCTCTGCTCGCGGGCCGCGAGCGTTCGCTGGCGGGCATCGCCGCGGCGCTGGGAGCCGGGCAGGTGCTGCTGCACACGCTCTTCGGATACGCCCAGCAACTCGCCGGGCCGGCGGCCGCTCCGGCGGACGGCACCGCGTCCGACTCCGTGACGGCGCTCGCCGCGCGGCTGCTGTGCGGTGAGGGCGGACGTCCTCTGTCGGCCGCCGAGGCCCACCACGTGGTGACCGCTGCGGGCATCGACCCCGGCGCGCTCGCGGCCGTCGGCGGGGCTCCCGGCGGGACCGGCGCGCACGGGGCTCTCCCGGCCTCGCTGGTGCCGTCGCCGGAGATGCTGCTGGCCCACCTGCTGGCGGCGGTCCTGCTCGGACTGCTGCTGCGGCGGGGGGAGGCGGCACTGTTCCGTCTCGTACGGCTCTCCGTGCAGGGGCTGGCCGAGGGGGCGCTCGTCCGGTCGCTGCGTGCCGCCGTCGGGCTGGCCCGGGCGCTGGTCGCCGGGCTGCCCGGTGCCGGCGGTCCGCGGGTGCGCGCGCGCCGCGTGCGCGGGGACGAACCGGGGCGTCCGCGGCCGCTGTACCTGAGGCACTCCGTCAGCAGGAGGGGTCCGCCGGACTTCCGCGCGGCGGCCTGACGCGGCGGTTCCGCCGGCAGACGCCGGGATCCGCGCGTCACCGTACGTGCGTTCGAGTCGCTCGCTGTCCCTGTCGGTGAGCGTCTCCTCTCACGCCTCCTTCACGCGCCCGACGCGCCCGATGGCCGGTTCAAGAACGACGCACCGGCCACGGTCTCCGCGTCCCGGCATCGCCGGTGTCCCACCGGTGCGGCAGCCGCGGTATGTGCGGCCTCCGGCGTCCACGCCGGTGACCGCCGTTCCCCTTGCGGGCCGCACCGGGTCCACCGGGCGATCCAGCGGGCCGTACCACGTGACACGACACGACCCACCGGAAAGACCCCTATGCCAACCACCCAACGCCTCACCCGCCCACGCGGCGGGAGGCGGACATCCCTGTGGCGCGGCAGCCTGCTCGCCGTCGCCGCCGCGCTCGCCCTCACCGCGTGCGGCAGTGGCGGCGACGGCAGCGCCGGGAAAGCCGCGGACGTCTCCGCGGAGCCCGCCAAGGCCGCGACCGTTCTCGACAACCCCTTCGAGAAGCCGGACCTGGTTCTCACGGACACGTCCGGCCGGAAGTACGACCTGGCCAAGGAGACCAAGGGGCGCCCCACGCTCCTCTACTTCGGCTACACCCACTGCCCCGACGTCTGCCCGCTGACGATGAGCAACATCGCCGTGGCCGCCAAGGCACTGCCCGCGGACCAGCGGAAGGACCTGCGCGTCGTCTTCGTCACCTCCGATCCCGAACGGGACACCCCGGAGCGGCTCGGCGCGTGGCTGCGCGGCCAGGACCCCGACTTCATCGGCCTGACCGGCGACTTCGACGCCATCCAGGCCGCCGCGCGCAGTGTCGGCATCGGCATCGCCCCGCCGACCAAGGACGAGAACGGCGACATCGTCTCCACCCACGGCGCCCAAGTCCTCGCGTTCTCCCCGGAGGACGACAAGGCCCACGTCCTCTACGGCGAGGACACCACTGTCGACGACTACACCCGAGACCTGCCCAAGCTCCTCAAGGGAGAGACCCCGTGAACCGCCGCACCATCACCACCACCGCCCTCAGCGCCGCCCTGGTGCTCGGTACCGCGCTCTCCCTGACCGGCTGCGCCACCGGGCCCGAACTCGGCACGAAGGGCGGCTACGTCCCCGAGCCCGTCATGCCCGACATGGCCGGCGGATTCCTCACGGTGACCAACACCGGTGACACCGCCGACCGGCTCACCCACGCCACCAGCGACATCTCCGACGACGTGGAGCTGCACCGCACCAAGGACGGCAAGATGCAGCAGGTCAAGTCGTTCGAGGTGCCGGCGAACGGCGAGCTCGTCCTGAAGCGCGGGGCGAACCACATCATGTTCAAGGAGCTCAAGCACAAGCCGGCCGTGGGGGAGAAGGTCTCCGTGACGCTCCACTTCGCCGAGTCGGATCCCCTTGAGGTGACGCTTCCGGTGAAGGCCGCCACCCACAACCCCACGATGAAGAAGCACTGACCGGCATGGCCTCCGCACCCTGCCGGGGCCGCCCGGCCGCCCGTACCGCCGCTGCCGGGCCCGGCACGTGCGGCGGGCGCGCCGGGCACGCCCGCCGCACCGCCGTCGTGCTGCCGTTCGGCGCGGCGGCCGTGCTGGGCGTCCTCGGCCTGCTCGGCGTACTGCTCGCCGGCGCCGTCCCGGCTTCGGCGCACGCCGTGCTGACCGGGAGCGCTCCGCGGCAGGGTGCGGTGGCCGACCGGGCGCCGGAGGAGGTGGTGCTCACCTTCTCCGAAAGCGTCACCCTGTCCCGCGACGCGATCCGGGTGCTCGGCCCGGACGCCTCGCGGGCCGACACCGGCGGGCCGCGTGACCTGGGCACGGGCGGCACCGTCCGGCACGGCGTCGACCTGCGGCCGGGGCTGCCCGACGGCACCTACACCGTCGCCTGGCGGGCCGTCTCCGCCGACGGCCATCCGGTCTCGGGCGCGTTCACCTTCTCCGTCGGTGCCCCCTCGGCGACCGCTGCGGCCCTGCCGGACGACCGGCCGGGCGGCGGACTCACCGGCCTTCTCCATGCCATCGCGCGGTACGCCGCCTACGCGGGCTTCGTCCTGTTCGTCGGCGGGGCCGCGTTCCTCCTGAGCTGCCGGCCGTCCACGGCCTCCGTACCGGCGCTGCGGCGGCTGGTGGTGCGGGGCTGGGCCGTGGTCACCGCGGCCACCTTCGCGCTGCTTCTGCTGCGCGGGCCGTACACCGAGGGCGGCGGACTCACCGCGATGTTCGATCCGGGTTCGCTGCGGGACGTGGTGGCGACGACCGCCGGGACCGCGCTCGTCTCCCGGCTGCTGCTGCTCGCGGTGGCCGCGTTCGGTGTGGCGGTCCTCGTCTCCCCGGGCCAGTGGTCCGCGGGACCCCGGGAGGAAGCCGACGGAGAGGGGGCGGTGCGAGGGCACGGGAATCCGCGCTTCTGGCTCGCGAAGGCCGGCGGAGTGGTCGTCGCCGTCGGCCTGGCGGCCACTTGGGCCGCCGCCGAGCACGCGTCGACCGGTCCACAGCCGTGGCTGGCCGTGCCGGTGGACATGCTCCATCTGCTGGCCGTGGCGCTCTGGCTGGGCGGCCTGGCGGCACTCCTGCTGACGCTGCACCGGGGACCGGCGGCGGAACGGCCGGTGGTGCTGCGGTTCTCCCGGGTGGCGCTCGGCAGTGTGCTGGTGCTCGCCTCGACCGGGCTGTACCAGTCCTGGCGGCAGGTGGGCTCGTGGGACGCCCTCACCACCACCTCGTTCGGACGGCTGCTGCTGGCCAAGGCCGGGCTGGTCGCCCTGATGCTGGTCTTCGCCCGCTGGTCCCGGCAGCGCATCGGCCTGCTGCCGGACGGGCCCGCGGCCCCCGCCGAGGAGCGGCGGGAGCACACCGCGGCCGCGCCGGGCGGGGTCCCGGCGCCCGGCGCCGAACCGGAGCCCGCACCGGAGACGGTGCGGGACGAACGGCCGGCGCCGGCCTCCGGCGGCGCCTCTTCCGTCACCGCTCCGGTGGACGCCGAGCGGGCCGTCCAGCTCGCCCGCCAGCGGGCCGCCCTCCAAGCGGCCCGCGAGCGGCGGGCCCGCGACGCCGACCCGGAGCGGACCCGGCTCCGCCGCTCGGTGCTGGCCGAGGCGGGCGTGGCCGCTCTCGTGCTCGCCGTCACGACCGCGCTGACGAGCACGGAACCGGCCCGTACGGAGGCACGGGCGGTCCGCGCCTCCGCAGGCAGCCCTGCGGCGTTCGGGCGGCCGGTCCTGCTCGACATTCCCTTCGACACCGGCGGCGAGGAGGGGGCCGGCACAGCCGGACTCCATCTCTTCGATCCCGCCAGCACCTGCGGCAACAGCCTCCATGTCTGGCTGGAGGATCCGGACGGCGAACCACTGGACGCGGCCGAGGTGAAGCTCGCCTTCACCCTCCCCGCCGAGGACATCGGACCGCTTCCGGTGAAGCTGGCCAGGCTCGGCGCGGGCCACTGGTCCGCCGCCGGGTTCCAGCTCCCCATGACAGGCACCTGGAAGGCATCCCTCACCGTGCGGACCTCCGACACGGACCAGACCACCGAGACCCGGAACGTGAAGATCGGCTGATGAACACTTCTCCCCTCTCCAGGCGCGCACTCCTCGGAACCGCGGGCGCGGCCGGTGCCGCCGGCCTCGTCGCCGGCGCGGCGGGCGGCGTGGCGGGCACCGCGCTCGCCGGTGACGACGCCCCGGCGCTCAGCACCGTGGGCTCCACCACCGTGATGTTTCACGGGAAACATCAGGCCGGCATCATCGGCGCCCCGCAGTCACGCGGGCATCTGGCCGCCTTCGATCTGCTGCCGGACGCCGGCCGGAAGGGGGCGGCCGCCCTTCTGCGCCGCTGGTCCCGGACGGCCGAGCGGCTGACCGCGGGCCGTGCGGCCGCGGACGACACCGGGATCGCCCTGGACGCCGGCCCGTCCTCCCTCACCGTCACCTTCGGCTTCGGGCACAGCTTCTTCGGTCGCACGGGACTGGAGGATCACCGCCCCGCCGCACTCGATCCGCTGCCCGCGTTCTCGTCCGATGCCCTGGACCCGCGGCGCAGCAACGGCGATCTGTGGGTCCAGATCGGCGCCGACGACGCACTGGTCGCCTTCAACGCCCTGCGCGCCCTCCAGAAGGACGCCGCGGGGACGGCCCGGGTCCGCTGGCAGATGAACGGCTTCAACCGCTCCGCCGGGGCGACGGCCCGGCCGATGACCACGCGCAATCTGATGGGCCAGGTCGACGGCACCCGGAATCCGCGACCGGAGGAGGCGGACTTCCAGCAGCGGGTCTTCGTGCCCGAGGGCGGCGGGGCGAAGGATCCGGAATGGATGGCGCACGGCTCGTACGCCGTGGTACGGCGTATCCGGATGCTGCTCGACGACTGGGAAGAACTGTCGCGGGAGGAGCAGGAACGGGTGATCGGGCGCCGCAAGGACAACGGTGCGCCGCTGTCGGGCGGCACCGAGACCACGCCCCTGGACCTGGAGAAGACCGGCTCCGACGGCCGGCCCGTCGTCCCCGCCAACGCGCACGCCCGGATCTCGATGCCGGAGACGAACGGCGGGGCCGCCATGCTGCGGCGTCCCTTCTCCTTCCACGACGGCTACGACGCGAAAGGGGTTCCGGACGCGGGTCTGCTGTTCGTCTGCTGGCAGGCGGACCCGCTGCGCGGCTTCATCCCCGTGCAGCGCAAGCTGGACCGGGGCGACGCGCTGTCGCCCTTCATCCGGCACGAGGCGAGCGGCCTCTTCGCGGTGCCGGGCGGTTGCGGGCCGGACGGCTACGTGGGCCGGGAGCTGCTGGAGGGATGAGCCCGTACGGGGAGCGGCGAGCGCCGTACGAGGCCGCGCGGGGAGCACTCCCGGCCGGCGGGCCGGTCTCCCCGGCCGCCGGTATGGTGGGAGGCTCCCCATGAGAAGGAGCCCCGCAGCGATGTCCGTCAGCCGCTACACGTATCTGGGCCCCGAGGGCACCTTCACGGAGGCCGCGCTCAGGACCCTGCCGGAGGCGGCGACGCGCGAACTGGTGCCGATGGTCTCCGTCCCGGCCGCGCTCGACGCGGTGCGGTCCGGGGAGGCGGCTGCCGCGCTGGTCCCGATCGAGAACTCGGTCGAGGGAGGGGTCACCGCCACTCTCGACGAGCTGGCCACCGGCAGGCCTCTGATGATCTACCGCGAGGTGCTGCTGCCGATCTCCTTCGCGCTGCTCGTCCGGCCCGGCACCGAGCTGACCGACGTGAAGACGGTGACGGGGCACCCGGTGGCGCAGCCGCAGGTCCGCAAGTGGCTGTCGGCGCACCTCCCGGACGTCCAGTGGGAGTCCGCGGCCTCCAACGCCGACGGAGCCCGGCTGGTGCAGGAGGGGCGGTACGACGCGGCTTTCGCGGGGGAGTTCGCGGCAGCGACATACGGGCTGAAGCCGCTGGTCACCGATATCCATGACGCGCAGAACGCGGTGACCCGCTTCGTACTGGCCGGCCGGCCCGCCCGGCCCGCGGCGCGGACCGGTGCCGACAAGACGTCCGTGGTGATCTGGCTGGGTGATGACCATCCCGGAGCACTGCTGGAACTGCTCCAGGAGTTCGCGGCCCGCGGGGTCAACATGATGCGCATCGAGTCGCGTCCGACCGGCGAGGGAATCGGCCGGTACTGCTTCTCCGTGGACTGTGAGGGGCACATCACGGACCGCCGGGTGGGCGAGGCCCTGATGGGTCTGAAACGGATCTGCCCCAGGGTTCGTTTCCTCGGCTCCTATCCGCGCGCCGGTGTGACGCCGGAGGAACTGCCGCCGCTGCGGCGCGGGACCACGGACGAGGAGTTCTCGGCCGCCTCCGACTGGCTGACGCGCTGTCTCGACGGGCGGAGTTGAGCGTCCGTTGCGGGCCGGTGTGGCCCGAGCGGCAGGAATGAGCACTGCGGCCGGCTGTGTACAGCACGCCGAGTTATCCACAGGCTGGAGTGCCCGCCTGGGGACAAGTCGACACGAGAATCGGACATAATCGACAAAACGCCCCATGATCTCCACTTTCCTCCACAATGCCGCTGATCCCTTTTCGTCAGCACAATTCTTCGCGAGCACTCCATGGAGTGAGGCATTACCGCCCGAAAGAGTGTGTGGAATGGGTTTGAGACGGGAATCCATCGGCCCGCACGAAAGAAGCAGGAATGATCAATTCCGACTTCCACAGCCCTCGCGCACACCCTGTGGATAAACCCTCCACCCCCGCCCCCACCTGTGGAAAACCCGCGCGGCGAAATGCCTCCCCGGCAACTCCCCAGCCCTCCGCCCGATCGGCCCCGTTCACCGCCCGGCCACCCGCGGCGGCATCGGCAGCCGGCCACGGAGTCCATTCCGGCTCACCTCACCCTTTTCCCTTTTCAAAGCAAAAGGGACAAAACGCTCCCGGGAATATCGGTGTCGAGGGTCAGGGGCCCGCACCGGTAGCCTGGAGCCGTGATTGACCTTCGCCAGCTCCGTGAGGACCCCGACCGTGTCCGCGCGTCCCAGCGCGCCCGTGGAGAGGACGTCGGCCTCGTCGACGCCCTGCTCTCCGCCGATGAGCGGCGCAGGTCGTCCGGCGTCCGCTTCGACGAACTCCGCTCCGAGCAGAAGGCGCTCGGCAAGCTGATCCCCAAGGCCTCCGGTGAGGAGAAGGCGGAGCTGCTGAAGAAGGCCGGCGAGCTCTCCGCCGCCGTCAAGGCCGCCGACGCCGAGCAGAACGAGGCCGCCGAGGAGACCCAGCGCCTGCTGAGCGGGCTCGGCAACCTCGTCCACCCCGAGGTACCCGTCGGCGGCGAGGACGACTTCACCGTCCTGGAGACCATCGGGGCGGCGCGCGACTTCGAGGCCGAGGGCTTCCGGCCGAGGGACCACCTGGAGCTGGGACAGCTGCTCGGCGCGATCGACGTCGAGCGCGGTGCCAAAGTCTCCGGCTCCCGCTTCTACTACCTGACGGGGATCGGCGCCCTGCTGGAGCTGGCGCTCGTCAACGCCGCCATCGCACAGGCGACCGAGGCCGGCTTCATCCCGATGCTGACCCCGGCGCTGGTCAAGCCGCGCGCCATGGAGGGCACCGGCTTCCTGGGCCAAGCCGCGGAGAACGTCTACCACCTGGAGAAGGACGACTTCTACCTGGTCGGCACCTCCGAGGTACCGCTCGCCGCCTACCACATGGACGAGATCCTCGACGCGGACCGGCTGCCGCTGCGCTACGCGGGCTTCTCGCCCTGCTTCCGCCGCGAGGCCGGTACCTACGGCAAGGACACCCGCGGCATCTTCCGCGTCCACCAGTTCGACAAGGTGGAGATGTTCTCCTACGTCACCCCGGAGGACTCCGAGGCGGAGCACCGGCGGCTGCTGGAGTGGGAAAAGCAGTGGCTCACCGGTCTGGAACTGCCCTTCCGCGTGATCGACGTGGCCACCGGTGACCTCGGGGCCTCCGCCTCCCGCAAGTTCGACTGCGAGGCCTGGATTCCCGCACAGGGCAAATACCGCGAGCTCACCTCCGCCTCCAACTGCACCGAGTTCCAGGCCCGCCGGCTGTCGGTGCGGATGCGCGACGGCAAGCACGTCCGCCCGCTGGCCACCCTCAACGGCACCCTCTGTGCCGTACCCCGCACCATCGTCGCGCTGCTGGAGAACCACCAGCGGCCGGACGGCTCGGTCCGCGTACCGGAGATGCTCCGCCCCTTCCTGGGCGGCCGCGAGACCCTGGAGCCCGTGACCGCGTGAGCGCCCCCGCCACCGCCCGCCCGGACGCCCCGGGCGGGCATCTCCCCTACCGGCTGATCGCCACCGATCTCGACGGCACCCTGCTGCGCGGCGACGACACCGTCTCGCCGCGCTCACGGGACGCGCTGGCGGCGGCCACCGCCGCGGGCGCCGCGCACATCGTCGTCACCGGCCGCGCGGTGCCCTGGGCGCGGCACGTCCTCGACGACCTGGGATACCGGGGGCTCGCGGTGTGCGGACAGGGAGCGCAGGTCTACCACGCGGGCGAGCACCGGCTGCTGACCTCCGTCACCCTCGACCGGCAGCTCGCCGGGCTGGCCGTCGCCAAGATCGAGGCGGAGACCGGGCCGCTGGCCCTGGCCGCGAGCCGGGACGGACTGGACGGCGAGGTGCTGGTCGGCCCCGGCTACCGAGCGCAGGGTCCGTTGCCGTACCTCACCTTCCAGGACATGGACGAGGTCTGGTCCGCGCCGCTCAACAAGCTCTACATCCAGCACCGGGAGCTGGACGACGACTCCCTCGCCCGGGTCGCGCGCACCGTCGCCGGGCATCTGGTGGGCGTGGTGATGTCCGGGGCGGGCATCGTGGAGCTGCTGCCGCTGGGGCTCAGCAAGGCCACGGGGCTCTCCCTGGCCGCCCGCCGGCTCGGGCTGCGGGCGGCGGACACCATCGCGTTCGGCGACATGCCCAACGACATCCCGATGTTCGGCTGGGCCGGCTACGGCGTCGCCATGGCCAACGCGCACGCCGAACTGAAGTCCGTCGCCGACGAGGTCACGGCCTCCAACGACGAGGACGGCATCGCCGTCGTCGTGGAACGCCTCTTCGGCTGAACCCCCGGGTTCGCGGTCTCCGACTCCCCCGGCCGGATCTCCGGCCGCGCGTGACCGCCGCGCCGGCGGCTCGTTGGCCACCGTGCGTGGAGGCAACTGGAGTTCGAGGCGTCGAGAGTACGTGAAGTGGCGGATTGCCGGGCGGCAGAACCGGTCATCGAGTACGTGGTCGCATGAGCAGCCTTCGCTCCTGGTCCCTGGATACGGGGAGGTTCCCCAACCGTTCCGGAAGGAAGGGGGAGGCACTCTCATGCCACCCGAATCCGCACTGCTCAAATCCCGCGCGCTCCGCGACAGCCTCGCCGTGCGCACGGGCGTGCTCGACAAGGTCAAGGCCCTGTCGATGCTCCCGGACGGCCTGCACGTCACGACGCGCATGGTCGCCGGATACTTCGAAGTGAGCGAAGACGTGATCCGGCAACTCGTGGCGCGCCACCGCGCCGAGCTGTCATCCAATGGCATGGTCACGCTCCGAGGCGCTGACCTGCGTCGATTTAAGCAGGACATCCTGTCACGCCATTCAGGAGGGGGTTATCCACAGGCCAGGTCGAACCTGGGGATCTTCACCCGCCGTGCTGTACTCAACGTGGCGATGCTGCTGCGGGACAGCCCCGTCGCGCGCGAGGTCCGCGGGTACCTCCTCGACGTCGAGGAGCACCCCGGCACCCCGCGCACGGGGAGTCATCCATCCCGGTACCGCTCACTCGAAGCCAGGGTGACCGTCGTCGAGTCCTGCCGCGCCGATGTCGGGGCCGCGCTGCGCGATCTCGGTCCGGTCCTGCGCAGGACCTCCGACCGGCTGGACCGGATCGACGCGCGGCTCGACATGATGGACCGCCGCCTCGCGTTCATGGACCGGCGGCTGGACCACACCAACGACGTCGTCTGCGCGATGAGCGAGCGCATGGCCGGCCTGGATGCCGGGCTGCGGCAGCTTCAGCAGGAGACGGCTCGGTGCCCGCGCCCGCGGGGCGGCCGGCGCTGACGGTCGTCCCCGTCCAAGCACGGCCGGGGCCGGGGCGCGTACCTGTGAGGTGCGCGCCCCGGCCTGTCCCGTTCCCGCCGTCCCGCCGTGCCGGTCCCACCGGCCTGTCGTTCCGGTGCCCCATGGCCCCGTCCGCCCGGCCCGTCCGCCCGGCCCGTCCGGCGCCCGCGTCCGCAGCCCTCGGCTCACTCCTCCCCGGCCAGCTTCAGCACGCGCAATTTCTGTCCCGCGTACCAGGTGGCGACGGCCGTGACGACGGTCAGCAGCACCACCGCCGGGACCAGGCCGACGTCGGAGGTCACCAGTCCGCCGTCCGCGGTCTTCTGCGCGAGGGCCAGCGCCCACTGCTGCACACTGAGCGTCCGGGCGCCCTCGATCAGGCTCCCGAACAGGGATTCCCACACCAGCGCGTAGACGAGTCCGGCGACGACGGCGTGCCGGGTGACCGTGCCGAGCAGCAGGAAGACGGCACTGTAGGCGACGGAGGCGACCGCGGCGGCCAGCGCGTAGGCGACGGCGACGTTCTGGCTGTTGCCGTTGAGGACGAACCCGGCGATCAGGGTGGGCACCGCGGAGAAGACGACCGTCACCGCGATCGCCACCAGCAGTTTGGTGACGATGATGGTGGGCCGCTTCACCGGTTTGGCGAGCAGGTAGACGATCGAGCCGTCGTCGATCTCGGGACCGATCGCTCCCGTGCCGGCGATGACGCCGATGAGCGGGACCATCGTGGCGAGGGCGAAGCCGCCCAGCACGTCGGCGGCGATCTGGTCGTCGACTCCCGCCAGTTGGCGCACCGCCACCGCGATGAGCAGCAGCAGTGCGGGGAGGAGGAAGAGGATCAGCGCCCGGCGGCGGCCGAGCAGGCCCCGGTAGGTGAGCCGGGCGACCGTGGAGTTGTACATCGGTTCGGGCTCCTTCAAGCCGCAGGGCCGCTCAGGCCGTTACGAGGTAGGAGAAGACGCTCTCCAGGGACTCGTCGGAGGGCGAGACCGTGAGGAGCCGGATGCCGTGCTCGCGGGCGACCCGCGGCAGCAGTTCGGTGAAGCGGGGGAAGTCGACGGCCTGGACGTGCAGGGCCCCGTCCGCCCGGTCGATCTCGATGCCGGCCGTGGACGGATCGGCGATCAGCGCGGCGGCCAGGGAACGGTCGTCGCTGGACCGGATGAGGTAGCGGTGCGGGCGGTCCGTCATCAGGCGGCGGATCTTCCGGAAGTCGCCGGAGGCCGCGTGCCGGCCGGCGACGATCACCTCGATGTGCTGGGCGAGTTGCTCGACCTCCTCCAGGATGTGCGAGGAGAAGAGCACGGTGCGGCCCTCGTCCCCCATCCGCCGCAGCAGTTCCATGAGCTGCATCCGCTGGCGCGGGTCCATACCGTTGAAGGGCTCGTCGAGCAGCAGGACGGACGGCTCGTGGACCAGCGCGGAGGCCATCTTCACGCGCTGCCGCATGCCCTTGCTGTACGTGGCGATCTTCCGGTTCTGCGCGTACTCCATCTCGACGGTGGCCAGCGCCCGCCCGGCCGCCGCGCCGGGGTCCTTCAGCCCGTGCAGCTCGGCGTTGGCGAGCACGAACTCCCGTCCCGTCAGGAAGTCGTACATCGACTCCCGTTCCGGCACGATGCCGATCCGCCGGTACGCCTCCTCGTTGCGCCAGACCGCCGTCTCGTCGAGGGTGACGGCGCCGGTCGACGGGGCGAGGAAGCCGGCCATCATGTTGATGAGGGTGGATTTCCCCGCGCCGTTGGGACCGAGCAGGCCGGTGACACCGGGACCGATGGTCATGGTGATGTCGTTGACGGCGACCACGTTGCCGAACCAGCGGGAGACGTGGTCGATCTTGAGGGTGGTCACAGCCCGACCTTCCGGTAGCGGCGCATCAGCAGCGCGTGGGAACCGGCGATCAGCCCGAGGACCACCGCCGGGTAGACGATTCCGGCGAGCACGCCGGACGGCCCCTCGCCGCCGGGGAAGGCGGAGTCCGCGCCGAGGAACAGCGACTGCACACCGTCGACGAGGGTGACCGGCGAGAACAGGCCGAGCCAGCCGATGGCCTGCTCGTTGCCCTGTTCCCAGGCGATCGCCTGGACGGTGCTCACCGCGCCGTAGGAGATGGTCATCACGGCGATGACGGCGGCGACACCGAAGCCCCGGCGGGGGGTGAGCGCGGCGACGACCAGCCCGATACCGGCGAAGAGCACGGACAGCACGGCGACCGAGGCCAGTCCCTGGCCGAAGCCCTTGGTCTGGTCGGCGAAGTCCAGCTTGGCCAGCAGCGCGCCCGCGTAGAGGACGACGAGCGGTGCCGCGGTCAGCAGGAACAGGGCCGAGGCCATCGCCGCGTACTTGGCGGCCACGTAGTCCACTCGCTCGATCGGCCGGGAGAAGTAGAGCGGCACGGTGCGGAACCGCAGGTCGCGGGAGACGGACTGCGGGGCCTGGGCGGCGAGGTAGAGGCCGATGACGGCCTGGAGGTAGATCGCGTACCGCGTGTATTCGAGCGGCAGTTCCTTCATGTCGGTCGCCACGGCGACCGAGACGATGATGCCCGCCGGCAGGCACATCACCGCGAGCAGCAGCATCGGCAGGACCTTGGACTTGGCCGACCGGCCGAGCCCGTACGCGCCGCGCAGGCTCTGGGAGAAGAGCGAGAGCCGGGCGTAGGAGCGCCCGAGGCGGGGGCCGTCGTAGCGGCGGTAGCCGATGTTGTGGATGCGGGTCGGGTCGGCGGACGGGTCCGCCGTGGGTGCCGTGCTCTCAGGCGGCATCGCGGCCACCTCCGTTCCGTCCGTCCGTGTTCCGGGTGTGCGGCGGGGCCGAGGGACCGGGCCCGGCGGTCCCGGAGGGCTCCCCGGGGCGGAAGACCTCCGCGATGTGGTGGCGGCGCTGTTCCATGCGCACCAGGCCGAGTCCCAGTCCGGCCACGGTGTCGCGGACGGTGTCGTACGTCGCGTCGCTCTCGGCGTCCAGGAGCAGCACCCGGCCCGCGCCGGGCGCGTGTCCGCCGGCGGCGTGGCGGACCCCCGCGCGGGCCAGTGCCTCCGCCAGTGCGGCCGTGCCGTCGGGGTGCTGTTCGGTGTCCGTGACCTCGACCGCGATGACCGCGGTCTTCTGGGTGAAGTCGCTGGTGGAGCTGGAGCGCAGCAGGGCGCCGCCGTCGATGACGACGACGTGGTCGCAGGTGCGTTCGAGCTCGCCGAGGAGGTGGGAGGTCACCAGCACGGAGATGCCGAAGTCGGTGTGGACGCGGCGGATGAGGGCCAGCATCTCGTCCCGGCCGACGGGGTCGAGGCCGTTCGTCGGCTCGTCCAGCAGGACCAGTTGCGGATCGTGAACCAGCGCCTGGGCGAGCTTGACCCGTTGCTTCATTCCGGTGGAGTAGCCGCCGATGGGGCGGTACCGCTCTTCGTAGAGGCCAACGTGCCGCAGGGTGTCGGCGGTGCGTTCGCGCGCGGCGGCGGGCGGCAGCCCCGATATCCTCGCCATGTGCACGACGAACTCGGTCGCGGACACGTCGGGCGGCAGGCAGTCGTGCTCGGGCATGTAGCCGACCCGTTCCCGGATGGCACTGCCCTCGCCGGCCACATCGAGGCCGAGCACGGCGGCCCGCCCCTCGGTCGCCGGGGACAGCCCGAGCAGGATCTTGATCAGAGTCGACTTACCGGCCCCGTTGGCGCCCACCAGGCCGGTCACGCCCGGTCCGATGGTCATGGAGAGCCGGTCGAGCGCGGTCACCTTGGGGAACCGCTTGCTGAGGCTTTCGGTCACGATCACAGTCACGGCAACGACGGTAGTGGCGTGCACCACACCGGGCGTCAGCCCTGGCGGCTGTCTCCGCGTCCACCTCCAGGTGTAGGGACCCGTAAGGGCTGTACACCAAAGTTGTTACCACTGGTAACGTCGCACGACGCGGAGAAGCCCGGAACCCGGGGGCTCCCTGAGGCCGGAGGGCGGTGCCGGATGACCGGTGACATGCGCGAACACTGGGTGCGGAGCGAAGGCGGCGTACGGCTGTGCGTGACCGGGCTGGGAAAGCCCGGGCAGCCGGTGCTGATCCTGCTCCACGGCTACCCGGACAGCAAGGAGGTCTGGACCGAGGTCGCACGGCGGCTGGCCGACCGGTTCCATGTCGTCCTCTACGACGTGCGCGGCTGCGGCCGCTCCACCGCGCCCCGGCCGCTGCGCGGCGGTTACACCCTGGAGAAGCTGACCGCCGACTTCCTCGCCGTGGCGGACGCGGTGAGCCCCGGACGGCCCGTCCATCTCGCCGGCCACGACTGGGGCTCGGTGCAGGGCTGGGAGTTCGTCACCACGGCCGCCGCGGACCGCATCGCTTCCTTCACCTCGGTCTCCGGCCCGTCCCTGGACCACTTCGGCCACTGGGCCGCACGCCGGCGGAGCGGGGCGCTCGGTGCGCGCGGCGTCCGCGAACTGCTCGGCCAGCGCCTGCGCTCCTGGTACGTCTACGCCCTGCACACGCCGCGCCTCCCCGAACTGGCCTGGCGCGGACCGCTCGCCCGCCGGTGGCCCGGCATCCTGCGCCGCCTGGAGAAGCTGCCCGCCGACGGCTACCCGCTTCCCTCCCTGTCCCGGGACGCCGCCCACGGCGCATGGCTCTACCGCGACAACTTCCGCGCCCGCACCCGGTACCCACGCGCCGACGCCCGGGCCCGGGTGCCCGTGCAGCTCGTCGTCCCCACCGGCGACGTCTTCCTCTCCGAACGTCTCTATGACGACCTCGACCGGTGGGCACCCCGGCTCGTGCGCCGGAGCGCAGCGGCCGGCCACTGGGTGATCCGGACCCAGCCGGAGCGGATGGCCGACTGGATCGCCTCGTTCGCCCTGGAGGCCGGCGCCTCCGCCGGCTTCCCGGCCGCGGAGCCTCCCGCGGGCTGACACACTCCCACCATGGAGCCGCCCCCGCACCTGCCCAGCACCGAGGCCGCCGTCACCGCCCTCCGGCAGATCGCGCGCGAGTTCGAGCTGACGGTACGGGTGACCGACGACATCGGGGCCGACCGCTCGGCGCGGCGGACCGCCGCCGGGGCCTTCGCCGTCACCGACGAGGACGGCTCCCTGCCGCACGAGGCCCATGTCGAACTGACCGGCTCACCCGGAGTGGAGGTCGAGCTGTACTCCGAGGGCGACGCCAAGATCACCGTCGACGGCGTCGAGTTCCACGACCTCCCGCGCGCTGTGGTGCCGGACTTCCTCCGCGCCGTGTACGGGGGAACGGCCCATGTGCGGGGCCGCCTCCTCCCACCGGGCTACTGGCTCGTCGTCCCGCTGCCGGGCGGACCCTGCTACAGGGAACTCGTGCTCTCCGGGCCGCTGCTGTCCCCCTGGCTGCGCCGGTCGGTGCGCTGAGCCGGGCAGCACCGCGGGCCCCACAGCGGGCAATGGGGCCGGCGGGCCGCTCCCGGCCCCCCACCGGGGGGCCGCGCGGGGCGGACGTAGGCTCGGATCATGAGCCCGCGCCTGAGCACCGTGATCCTCCCCGTCAACCGCTGGGACGAGGGAGGCCGTGTCACATGGCAGCGCGCCGAGGAGCTGGGGTTCCACACCGCGTACACCTACGACCACCTGTCCTGGCGGTCCTTTCGCAACGGCCCCTGGTTCGGCGCCGTGCCCACCCTCACGGCCGCGGCCGCGGCGACCCGCCGGCTGCGCCTGGGCACCCTCGTGACCTCACCGAATTTCCGGCATCCCGTGACGCTGGCCAAGGAGTTGATCACGCTCGACGACATCTCGGGCGGACGGTTCACCCTGGGCATCGGGGCGGGGGGCAGCGGCTTCGACGCCACCGCGCTCGGGCAGCAGCCGTGGAGTCCGCGGGAGCGGGCGGACCGGTTCGGCGAGTTCGTGCCCCTGCTGGACCGGCTGCTGACCGAGGACTCGGTATCGCAGCGGGGCGCCTTCTACACCGCGGGGGAGGCCGTGAACCTTCCCGGCTGTGTCCAGCGGCCCCGGCTGCCCTTCGCCGTCGCCGCGACCGGTCCGCGGGGGATGAGGCTGGCCGCGCGGTACGGACAGGCGTGGGTGACGACGGGCGACCCGAAGATCTGCGAGACGGGCACCCCCGAGCAGTCGGACGAGGCGTTGCGCGGCCAGCTCCGGAGACTCGCCGGGGCCTGCGCGGAGCTCGGCCGGGACGTGGCGGACCTGGACCGGATCCTGCTGACCGGCTTCACCCCGGACCGGGCCCGTCCCCTGGAGTCCCTGGGCGCCTTCGTGGACTTCGCCGGGCGGCACCAGGAGCTGGGCTTCACGGAGATCGTGGTGCACTGGCCGATCCCCGGTTCGGATTTCGCCGCCGACCAGGCCGTCTTCGAGACGATCGCCACCGAGGCCGCCCAGCAGCTGGGCTGACACGGGCGGTCACCGTGCCGCGCCCTCCGCACGATGCCCGATGGGAACGGGGACCCGTGGTACGGCCCGTACAGCGGGTGCGCAAGTGACCACGGGCGTCGCACGGCGGCGTGCTCCGTGTCCCCCGTGACGCTCCCTTGTGCGCACCATCGCACGCTTGTGCGCGCATATGCGCGAAGATGGAGGGGTGACCTCAGCTACCGAGCGGCCCGAGCCGCACCACCCGGCCCCCACCGGAGCCGGCGCCCCGGCCGCCACGACCGGGCCCGTACGGCTGATCGCCACCGACCTCGACGGCACCCTGCTCCGGGACGACAAGACGGTCTCCGACCGGACGGTCTCCGCACTGGCCGCCGCCGAGAAGGCAGGCATCGAGGTCTTCTTCGTGACCGGCAGGCCGGCGCGCTGGATGGATGTCGTCAGCGACCATGTGCACGGCCACGGCCTGGCGATCTGCGCCAACGGCGCGGCCGTCGTCGACCTGCACCGGGGCGGGCTCGTCGTGGAGGTACGCCCCCTGCACCGCCTCGCCGCGATGGACGTGGTCGGCGCGCTGCGCGCCGCCGCGCCGGACACCTCGTTCGCCGTCGAACTGACCACCGGGCTCCACTACGAGCCGGACTACCCGCCGTTCCACCTCGATCCCGGGGCCACGGTGGACGCCGCCGAACGCCTCCTCGCCGCGGACGCGTGGCACGCGGAGACGCCGGTGCTCAAGCTGCTGGCCCACCACCCGGGGATGCCCCCGGACGACTACCTCGCCCTGGCCCGGGAGACGGCGGGAGCGCACGCCTCCTTCACCCGTTCCAGTCCCACCGCGCTGCTGGAGATCAGCGGGCTGGGGGTCAGCAAGGCCTCCACGCTCGCGCAGTGCTGCGCGGAGCGCGGTATCTCCCCCGGTGAGGTGGTGGCGTTCGGCGACATGCCCAACGACTTGGAGATGCTGAGCTGGGCGGGCAGCTCCTACGCGATGGCCAACGCCCATCCCTCCGTGCTGGCGGCCACATCGGCCCGCACGGCCGCCAACGGGGAGGACGGTGTCGCGATCGTCATCGAGCGCATCCTGGAGGAGCAGGCGTAGCCGTCCGTCCCGGCGGCGCGCCGCGACGGCCTCAGCCCGGGGCCAGGGCGGCCTCCGGCAGCTCCCGGAACCGCCGGGCACCGGCCGTGTCCGCCGCCTGCTCCCGCTCCCGCATCCGCCGGAACGGCCCCTCGGCGGCCGACAGCTCCGCATACGTTCCGCGCTGGACGGCACGCCCGCGGTCCAGCACGACCACCTCGTCGACGGCCTCCAGGCCCGCCAGCCGGTGGGTGATCAGTACGGTTGTCCGGCCCTCGGTCGCCGCGAGCAGGTCGGCCGTGAGGGCGTCCGCCGTCGCCAGGTCCAGATGCTCGGCGGGCTCGTCGAGCACCAGCACCGGGAAGTCCGCGAGCAGGGCCCGGGCCAGGGCGAGCCGGCGGCGCTGGCCTCCGGACATCCTGGCGCCGTGCTCGCCGACGAGCGTGTCCAGACCTTCCGGCAGCCCTTCCACCCACTGCAGCAGCCGGGCACGTGCCAGGGCGGCCAGCAGTTCGGGTTCCTCGGCGGACGGCCGGGCGAGCCGCAGGTTCTCACGGAGTGAGCTGTCGAAGAGGTGCGCGTCCTGTGCGCAGAGCCCGACCAGCCGCCGCACCGCGTCACCGTCGAGCGCGGTGGCATCGGCACCGGCCAGGGTGTAGCGGCCGGACTCGGGGTCCAGGAAGCGCAGCAGCACCTGCGCGAGGGTCGTCTTGCCGGAACCGGACGAGCCCACCACGGCGATCCGGCGCCCCGCTGTCAGGTCGAGGTCCAGCCCGTCCAGGGCGGGCAGCCGCTGCCCCGCGTAGCGGGCCGTCAGGTTCCGTACCACCAGGGGGAACGGTGTGGCGGGCGGGGCGGCGGGCTCGGACGGTTCGCGCACCGGCTCGGGTGCGGCCAGCACCTCCCGGATCCGCCCGGCGGCGCGCCGGGCCCGCTGCTGATGGAGCACCGCGAGGGGGAGGTCGGTGACCGCCTCGAAGGCCGCGAGCGGAAGCAGGACGACCACCGCCAGCGCGACCCCCGCGAGCCTCCCGTCGTGCACCGCCTGCACTCCGGCCCAGGCCGTACCGGCCACGGTGAGCCCGGACACCAGGGCGGAGAGCCCGGCACCGGCACCGGCGGCCGCCGCGGAGCGCCCGGCCAGCCCGGTGAGCTCCGCGTCCGCGCGGCGGGCGTCCTCCGTACGGGCCCGGAGCGCACCGGCCACCGTCAGCTCGGCGGTGCCCGACAGCAGGTCCACGACCCGGGTGGCCAGCACTCCGCGCGCCGGGGCAAGTTGCCGTTCGGCCCGGCGCGACACGGCCCCGGAGAGCAGCGGCACCCCGGCGCCGGCGGCGAGCAGCCCCAGGGCCAGCACGGCTCCCGCTTCCGGCAGCAGCCAGGCGGTGAAGCCGACGGACCCCGCGGAGACGAGCAGAGCCACCCCCACGGGCAGCAGACGGCGCAGGAAGTAGTCCTGGAGGGAGTCGACATCGGCGACGAGCCGCGAGAGGAGATCGCCGCGGCGCGTGGTGCGGAGGCCGGCCGGTGCCAGCCGTTCAAGCCGCCGGAAGACGGCGACGCGCAGATCGGCGAGCATCCGGAAGACGGCGTCATGGGCGACGAGCCGCTCGGCGTAGCGGAACACGGCCCGGCCGATGCCGAAGGCCCGGGTGGCCGTGACCGCCACCATGAGGTGGAGGATGGGCGGCTGCTCGGAGGCCCGCGAGATCAGCCAGCCGGATACGGCCATGAGTCCCACCGCACTGCCGAGCGCGAGGCTTCCGAGTACCAGCGCCAGCAGGAACCGGCCCCGCCGGGCCCGTGCCCGGCTCCGTACCCAGCGCAGCGGGTCCGTGTCCCGTCGCCGCGGGATTCCGGCGGCCCGGCCGGCCGTGCGGACGGAGCCCACCGGCCCGTCCGGTGTCTCCGGCGACGAGCCCGGCGCCTCGCCCCCACCCGCCGGCACGGCCGGAACGGAGGTCCGGACGGGAGGCACCGGGGCGCCGGCGGGTGCCGTCGCCCCGGTCGGCCGGGAGAGCTCCACCACCCGGTCGGCGACCGCCAGCAGGGCCGGCCGGTGCACCGCCATCAGCACCGTGCGGCCCGCCGTCAGCCGGGCGACCGCCGCCACGACCGCCGACTCGCTCTCACCGTCCAGGTTCGCCGTCGGCTCGTCCAGCAGCAGCACGGGGCGGTCGGCGAGGAAGGCCCGGGCAATCGCGATCCGCTGCCGCTGGCCGGCCGAGAGCCCGGTGCCGCCCTCACCGAGAGCGGTTTCGGGTCCTTCGGGCAGGCCGGCGACGAAGTCCAGCGCTCCCGCGGCGCGCAGCGCTTCCCGGACGGCCGTGTCGTCGGCGTCCGGCCGGGCCAGCCGTACGTTCTCGGCGACCGTACCGGCGAAGAGGAAGGGCTGCTGGGGGAGCCAGGCGATCTGCCGGCGCCAGCCGTCGAGGTCCACGGTGGAGAGGTCCGTGTCCCCGAGCAGCAGCCGCCCGTCCGAGGCCTCGGCGAAGCCCAGGACGGCGTGGAGAAGGGTGGTCTTTCCCGCCCCACTGGGACCGGTCAGCGCGACCGTCTCACCCGGCCGGACGGTCAGGGAGGTGCGCGGCAGTGAGGGTTGCGTACGCCCCGGGTGCCGGACGGCGAGATCCTCCAGCCGCAGACCGGCGGCCCGGGCGTCGGGGGCCGGAGCCGTGCCGCCGGCGGACGCCGGCGGGGTTTCCAGTACGGCGAACACCTGGTCGGCGGCGGCCAGCCCCTCGGCGGCAGCGTGGTACTGCGCTCCCACCTGCCGGATCGGCAGATAGGCCTCGGGCGCGAGGATCAGCACCACCAGTCCGGTGAAGAGGTCCAGGTCCCCGTGGACGAGCCGCATACCGATGCCGACGGCCACCAGCGCCACCGACAGGGTGGAGAGCAGCTCCAGGGCGAAGGAGGAGAGAAAGGCGATCCGCAGGGTGCGCAGGGTGGCCCGCCGGTAGTCGGCGGTGATCGCCCGGATCGACTCGGCCTGCGCCTTGGCGCGGCCGAAGACCTTCAGGGTCGGCAGGCCCGCGACCACGTCGAGGAAGTGGCCCGACAGCCGGCTGAGGAGCTGCCACTGCCGGTCCATCCGCGCCTGGGTGGCCCAGCCGATGAGCACCATGAACAGAGGGATCAGCGGCAGGGTCACCACGATGATCGCCGCGGAGACCCAGTCCGCGGTGACGATCCGGGCCAGGACAGCCGCCGGCACCACGACCGCCAGCCCCAGTTGCGGCAGGTAGCGGGCGAAGTAGGCGTCCAGGGCGTCGATACCCCGGGTGGCCAGTGCCGTCAGCTCACCGGTGCGCTGCGAGCTCAGCCAGCCGGGGCCGAGCCGGGTGGCGTGTTCCAGCAGGCGAGTGCGCAGCTCGGACTTGACCGAGGCGCCGGCCCGGTGCGCGGCCAGTTCCGTCAGCCAGGAAACCAGGGCCCGGCCGGCGGAGACGGCCACGAGCAGGAGCAGCGGTGTGGTCAGTCCGTCGGCGTCCAGCCCTTCCCGGAAGGCACCGACGATCAGCTCGGCGAGCAGCACCGCCTGGGCCACCACCAGGCCGGCCCCCGCCAGCCCGAGGGTCACGGCGGCCAGCAGGAAGATCCTGGTGGCGCGGGCGTAACGGAGCAGGCGGGGGTCGACGGGTTTCACGTGAAACAGTCCCTCGGTTTCTCAGTGCGCGTCGGCGAGGTGCTGGGTGCCGATGCGCTTGCGGAAGACCCAGTAGGTCCAGCTCTGGTAGAGCAGCACCAGCGGGGTCGCGATGGCGGCGCACCAGGTCATGATCTTCAGCGTGTACGGAGTGGAGGAGGCGTTGCTGACCGTCAGGCTCCACTCCTCGTTCAGCGTGGACGGCATGACGTTCGGGAAGAGCGTCAGGAAGAGCATCGCCACGGCGGCCACGATGGTGACCCCGGAGAGCGCGAAGGCCCAGCCCTCCCGGCCCCGCTGGTTCATGGCGATGGCTCCGAGGAGCGCACCGGCCGCAGCCAGCATCGCCACCAGGCTCAGGGCGTCACCCTTCTCCCACTGGGTCCAGCCCAGCCAGAGCACCGCGAGTACCGCCGTCGCCAGACCCACCGCCGTCGCCAGCTTCCGGGCCCGGAGCCGGATGTCCCCCACCGTCTTGAGGGCGACGAAGACGGCACCGTGGAACGTAAAGAGGGTGAGCGTCACCAGCCCGCCCAGCAGCGCGTACGGGTTGAGCAGGTCGAAGAAACCTCCGACGTACTCCTTCTGCTGGTCGATCGCGACGCCGCGCACGATGTTGCCGAAGGCCACGCCCCAGAGGAACGCCGGCAGCAGCGAGGTCCAGAAGATCGCGTGCTCCCAGTTGGTCTGCCAGCGGTCCTCATCCCGCTTGTGCCGGTACTCGAAGGCGACACCGCGCACGATCAAGGCGAGCAGGATGAGCAGCAGCGGCAGGTAGAAGCCGGAGAAGAGGGTGGCGTACCACTCGGGGAAGGCGGCGAAGGTCGCTCCCCCCGCGGTGAGCAGCCAGACCTCATTGCCGTCCCAGACCGGCCCGATGGTGTTGATCAGTACCCGGCGCTCCTGCCGGTCGCGCGCCAGCACCTTGGTGAGCACGCCGACTCCGAAGTCGAAGCCCTCCAGGAAGAAGTAGCCGGTCCAGAGGACGGCGATCAGAACGAACCAGACGTCGTACAGTTCCATGTCCAGCTCCTCACTCTCAGTACGAGAAGGCCATGGGCCGGTCGGCGTCGGCGTCGTCCCCGCCGGGACCGCCGATCTTGGTGGGCGGGTTGAGGTCGGCCTCCGTGAGCTCCGGCGGTCCGGCCTTGACGTACTTGACGAGGAGCTTCACCTCGATCACCGCGAGAATCGCGTAGAGCAGCGTGAAGACGCTCATCGACAGCAGCACCTCACCCTGGGTCACCCCTGGGGAGACGGCGTCCTCGGTGCGCAGCACGCCGTAGACCACCCACGGCTGCCGGGCCATCTCGGTGAAGATCCAGCCCCAGGAACTGGCGAGCAGCGGGAAGCCGATGGTGAGCACGGCCAGCTTCCAGTACCAGGTGGTGAGCGCGGCGCCGAGTTCCGTGTTCCGGGTGAGCGCCAGGCGCGGCGGCTCGTCCTCGGCGGTACGGAGCCGGGGAGCCAGCCACAGCTTGTTGCGGGTGAGGTAGAGCCCCACCACGCCGAGGGCGAAGGAGACCATCCCGAAGCCGATCATCCAGCGGAATCCCCAGTAGGCGACCGGGATGTTGGGCCGGTAGTCACCGGGTCCGTACGTGTCCCGCAGGTCCTGGTTCACGTCGTTGATGCCCGGGACCTCGGTCTTCAGATCACCGTGGGCGAGGAAGGAGAGCAGTCCGGGGATCTCGATGGCCACCTTGTTGTGGCCCTCGTCGACATCGCCGTAGGCGAAGACGGAGAAGGGCGCCGGCGCCTCGCTCTCCCACAGCGCCTCGGCCGAGGCCATCTTCATCGGCTGCTGCTCGTACATCACCTTGCTGAGCTGGTCGCCGCTGACGGCGGTCAGCAGACCGCCGACCACCAGGGTGACCAGGCCGAGCCGGAGCGATGTCCGCATCTCGGGGAGGTGCCTGCCACGGCGGAGGTGGACGGCCGCGATACCCACCATGAAGGCGCCGCCGGCCAGGAAGGCCGCGGTGAGGGTGTGGAAGACGACCACGACCGTCGTCTCCTGGGTGAGCACGGCCACGAAATCGGTGAGTTCGGCCCGCCCGGACTCCTCGTTGATCCGGTACCCGACCGGGTGCTGCATCCAGGAGTTGGCGGCCAGGATGAAGTACGCGGAGAGCACGGTGCCGATCGCGACCATCCACATGCAGGCGGCGTGGATCTTCTTGGGCAGCTTGTCCCAGCCGAAGATCCACAGGCCGATGAAGGTCGACTCGAAGAAGAAGGCGATCAGTGCCTCGAAGGCCAGCGGCGCTCCGAAGATGTCCCCGACGAAGCGGGAGTAGTCGGACCAGTTCATCCCGAACTGGAACTCCTGCACGATGCCGGTGACGACGCCCATGGCGATATTGATCAGGAAAAGCCTGCCCCAGAACTTGGTCGCCCGGAGGTACTTCTCCTTGCCCGTCCGCACCCAGGCGGTCTCAAGCCCCGCCACCAGGGAGGCGAGGGAGATCGTCAGCGGCACGAAGAGAAAGTGGTAGACGGTGGTGATGCCGAACTGCCATCGCGCCAGCGTCTCGGGCGCCAAGGCTATGTCCACGGTCCCTCTCCTTCACATCGCGGTAGTCGATGCGTAGATGTCCTGTCGCCTTCCGTCCGTACGGGACAAACAGGAGTGCTTGTGAACGCGTTCACATTCACAAGCACCAGTATGGCGCACCGTTTCCGCCACCACACAACCAGGGGGTGTGCCCTGCGGCACACCCCCGACCTGCGGTTTTTCATGCCCGGACGACCTCTTGACCACGCCGGGCGGCGTCGCTACAGCTCCTTGCGGAAAGCCTCCGCGGCGTTCAGCAGAAGATCGTTCGCCTCGGTCTCACCGATCGTGATCCGGACTCCCTCACCGGGGAACGGCCTGACGACCACACCCGCCCGCTCGCACGCCGCCGCGAACTCCGCCGTCCGCTCCCCGAGCCGCAGCCAGACGAAGTTCGCCTCCGAGGCGGGAACCGTCCACCCCTGGGCGGCCAGCCCCGCGGAGACCCGCCCCCGCTCTCCCACCAGCGCCTCCACGCGTTCCAGCAGCGCCTCCTCGCTGCGCAGCGAGGCCACCGCCGCATCCTGCGCCAGCCGACTCACCCCGAAGGGCACCGCGGTCTTCCGCAGCGCCGCCGCGACCGGTTCGTGCGCCACGGCGAAACCGACCCGCAGTCCCGCCAGCCCATAGGCCTTGGAGAAGGTACGCAGCACACAGACGTTCGGCCGGTCCCGGTAGACCTCGATCCCGTCCGGTACCTGCTCGTCCCGGATGAACTCGCGGTACGCCTCGTCCAGGACGACCAGGACGTCCGACGGCACCCGGTCCAGGAAGCGTTCCAGCTCGGCGCGGCGGACGACCGTGCCCGTCGGGTTGTTCGGATTGCAGACGAAGATGAGCCGGGTCCGCCCGGTCACGGCGTCCGCCATGGCATCCAGGTCGTGCGTCTCATCACCGGCCAGCGGCACCTGCACGGAGGCCGCTCCCGAGATCTGCGTGATGATCGGATACGCCTCGAAGGAGCGCCAGGCGTACATCACCTCGTCGCCGGGTCCCGCCGTGGCCTGGATCAGCTGCTGGGCGACGCCCACGGAGCCGGTCCCGGTCGCCAGATGGGTGGCCGGCACGTCGAAGCGCTCGGCCAGCTCGGCCATCAGCCCGCTGCAGGCCATGTCCGGGTACCGGTTGAAGCTCCCCGCCGCCCCGAGGACGCTCTCCATGACTCCCGGCAGCGGCGGGTACGGGTTCTCGTTGGAGGACAGCTTGTACGTGACCGGCCCGTCCCCCGCCGCCGCCGGCTTGCCCGGCTTGTACGTCGGAATGCTCTCCAGCACACCGCGCAGCCTGGGCATCACCGGGGTCTCGGGGGAGTCCCCCCGCGGATCAGTGTGCATCGACATCCTCCTCGACCGTGCCACCGCCATCAATACTGCTTACCTTATGAGGATTGCGGCTCCGGGCAATGGGCCGGGCACAGTGGAGGAGCGCGCCACGCCTCGGCGCACGCCGGTGGCTCGCGCCCTGGCGCGCATCACTCGTCCAGGTGACTGAGACCTCTTCGAAACAATCAACGTTCGCTGGACAACGCCCCCTTTGGTTCCCAAGAAGAGCAGAAGACTCGTCCTACGCCTGTCTTCCCAAGGTAATTCGTGCAATCAGCCATGCAGAAACGTGCCTCTTGATGACCCATCCCCGGCCCCTTTGGCTCGGCCCCAGTCGCCCTAATATCGGCTGGCCATGACAGCAGCAGAGAAGCACCAGGTGAGCCGGTCGACCGGCCGTCGGCTGGGGCGGGCGGGCATCAGAGATGTGGCCGCCGCCGCCGGTGTCTCGATCACGACTGTCTCCGACGCCCTCAACGGCAAGGGCCGGCTCCCCGACGCCACCCGACGCCATGTCCGTGAAGTGGCCGAGCGGCTCGGATACCGCCCGTCCGCCGCCGCCCGCACCCTCCGCACCGGCAAGTCCGGACTGATCGGCCTGACCGTCACCACCTACGGGGACGAACCCTTCACCTTCACCGAGTTCGCCTACTTCGCCGAGATGGCCCGCGCCGCCACCTCCGCCGCGCTGGCCCGCGGTTACGCGCTCGTCATCCTCCCCGCGACCTCCCGCCACGACGTCTGGTCCAACGTCGCCCTCGACGGCACGGTCGTCATCGACCCCTCCGACCACGACCCGGTCGTCACCGAACTCGCCCGGCAGCGCATCCCCGTCGTCTCCGACGGCCGGCCCGCCGGCTCCGTACCCGTCACCGCCTGGGTCGACAACGACCACGAGGCCGCCGTCCTCGGCCTGCTCGACCATCTCGCCGACGCCGGGGCCCGCCGGATCGGCCTGCTCACCGGCACCACCACGGACACCTACACCCGGCTCTCCACCACGGCCTACCTCTCCTGGTGCGAACGGGCCGGACAGGACCCGGTCTACGAGAAATACCCGGCTCACGACCCACGCGCCGGAGCGGTGGCCGCGGACCGGCTGCTCGCCCGCCCCGACCGGCCGGACGCCGTCTACGGCCTCTTCGACCCGAACGGAACGGACCTCCTCGCCGCCGCCCGCCGCTACGGCCTGCGGGTACCGGACGACCTGCTGCTGGTCTGCTGCAGCGAGTCCACCGTCTACGCCAGCACCGAGCCGCCCGTCACCACCCTCTCCCTCAAACCGCGCCGAATCGGCACCGCGGTCGTCCAACTGCTGATCGACGCCATCGAGGGCCTGGACGAAGGGCGGCGGGTGGAGCAGGTCATACCGACGGAACTGATCGTGCGCACCTCCTCCCAGCCGCGGGCCTCGCGCACGACCGTCAGCCCGCCCCGGTCACCCGCCGAACCGGCCTGACGCGGACGGTCCGGCGGCCGGAGGGCGCATCCGGAAGGGCGGCCGCCCCGGCCCGCCGGGCAAACCGGTACAAAACTCCGGGGTCCCCGCCATCGCGGTGATTGCCGGCTCCCTGGTGCGTCACAACCTGCGAGCAGCATTCCTATGATGGGCGCACGACACCGCGGACCCCTTGATCACGAGGGGCCTCCCCATCCTGAAGTGGGGCGAGTGCCTCCGCCCGCAGGGGAGGCAGGTCCGACCGGTGCACGGCGGCGCGATGGTGGAGGGGTCGATGATCCAGGGGGCCGGTCAGGGACCCGCGGTACGGGGCATGATGGCCATGCCGGTGGTGCCCGTGAACACTGCGGTACCGCCGTACGCGACCGACGACGGCTACACCCCCACCGAACGCAATCTGCCGGTGGTCGGCCGCGCCCCCACCCCGGACGTACCGACGGTCCCTCTCGCCCCGGCGGTCGCCCCCGAGGCCGGAACCGCCTCCGGAAATGGCCCGGGACCGCTGTACGTCGTCGGCGACGTCCACGGCTACCTCGACGAACTGCGCGCGGCCCTGCTCGCCCAAGGGCTGATCGACTCCCAGGACCGCTGGGCCGCGGGCAACACCCGCCTGTGGTTCCTCGGCGACTTCACCGACCGCGGCCCGGACGGCATCGGGGTCATCGACCTCGTCATGCGGCTCTCCGCCGAGGCCGCGGCGGCCGGCGGCTACTGCAAAGCCCTGATGGGCAATCACGAGTTGCTGCTCATCGGGGCCAAGCGCTTCGGCGACACCCCGGTGTCCTCCGGTGCGGGCACCGCCTCCTTCCACGCCGCCTGGCTGCTCAACGGCGGACAGCGCAGCGACATGGACCGGCTGCAGGACCACCACGTGCAGTGGATGGCACGGCTTGACGCGATGGCCGAGGAGGACGGCCATCTGCTCGTCCACTCGGACACCACGGCCTACCTCGACTACGGCGATTCGATCGAGGCCGTGAACGACGCCGTGACCGAAACCCTTCAGCGCGCCGACGCCGAGGAGTGCTGGGACCTGTTCCGCAAGTTCACCAAGCGGTTCGCGTTCCGTGACCAGGGTGGCGCCGAAGCCGTCCGCGCGTTGCTCGGGGCCTACGGCGGACGGCGCATCGTCCACGGTCACAGCCCGATCCCGTATCTGACCGGCCAGGTGGGCAGCGAGGACGGCGAGGACGGCGGTGCGCCCGTCGTCGAGGGACCGCACGTGTACGCGGACGGGCTGGCCGTCGCCATGGACGGCGGTGTCACCATGGCCGGAAAGATGCTGGTGGCCCAACTTCCCCTACCCGGCTGAGGATTACGCGGTTCGCGGCCGGGGCAGGTAGTCAGGTCCACGGTGGGGTCAATTTCCGGCAACACCCTGTCACCGCGCGCCATGGGCGCTCTACCATCGGCTTATCCGCAGCAGGCTCTCTCCTCCGTTTCCGCCCGCCCGCCCGGTGAGAATCGGCGAGCCAGGGCCTACGGAGCATCGGGGGATGCACATGAACAGCGCACCGCATCTGCTTCCCGAGGACCGCCCCGACTTCGCGCGCGTCCTCGACCAGGTTCTGCGCCATGCGAACCGGCGCCCGGAGCTCAGCGCCGTCGGCCGGCGGCTCAACGCCGAGCAGCTGCGCACGAAGGCCCTGGAGGCGGCCCCGGAGATCGCGGCCCGGGCCGCGGCGGAGTACCGGCAATACGTCGAACTCCGTGACGCGTCGCGCCGCGCCCCGCGACAGCAGGACGGCGCGGGCGAGGCTCCGGCCGGCGGGAAGGACGGCAGCGGCGGACACGGGGTCGGCTTCGCCACCGCCGTCGGCGAGGCCGCCGAAAGCTCCGGAGCCGGACTCCTCGCGGTCTTCGCGGTGCTGGCGCCGGTGCTGTCCGGTGCCGCTGCGGCGATCTTCCTGCTGATCGGCTATCTGCTCCATCTGGTCAGCCCCGAGCAGCCCATGGCGGACCCGATCATCAACGCCGGCTGGATCTTCCTCGCCCTGACCGCCGCGGGGATCGTCATCGCCATGTTCGGCCTGCTCCTCACCGCGCTGCGCGACGGCGCCGGCTCCCTGCGGGCCTCCGCCGAGGACGACGGGACCAGCGAGCTGGCCCGGGCCCGGGACGCCTGGCGGCGGGCCCTGCTCGACCGCGGCATCGTGCCGTTCCTGCAGGCGGCCCTGGAGGAGCCGAGGGCGGCCGGACAGGTCATGGGAGGCCCGTACGGCGGTGTTGGGGACACAGCGGGGGTCGCCGAGAGCCGTACGCCCCACCTCGGCTACAGCAGGCCGGGGTTCAGCAGCCCGGCCACGGACACCGGGCAGGGAGGCGGCAGCACCACCCGGGCCGGCTTCGACAGCCCCGGTTTCTCCAGCCCGGACTACGGCGGCCCGGAGCACCAGCCGGAGTAGCCGCCGCCCCGGCCACCCGTTCCACCGCTCGCTCTGCCGGGGGACGGAAGGCCGGGGATGGCGGACCGGCTCGATCAGTCGGCGACCGGGAGATACACCCGGTGGCCCGCCTCCGCGAACTCCCGGGATTTCTCCGCCATACCGGCCTCGATCTCCTCCATCTCCCCGCCGTGCCGCCGGCGGATGTCCTGCGAGATCTTCATTGAGCAGAACTTCGGTCCGCACATCGAGCAGAAGTGGGCCGTCTTCGCCGGTTCGGCCGGCAGGGTCTCGTCGTGGAAGGCCCGTGCCGTGTCCGGATCGAGAGCCAGGTTGAACTGGTCCTCCCAGCGGAACTCGAAGCGTGCGTCGGACAGCGCGTCGTCCCAGTCCTGGGCTCCGGGGTGGCCCTTCGCCAGATCCGCCGCGTGCGCCGCGATCTTGTACGTGATGACGCCGGTCTTCACATCGTCGCGGTCGGGCAGGCCCAGATGTTCCTTGGGTGTGACGTAGCAGAGCATCGCCGTCCCCCACCAGGCGATCATGGCCGCGCCGATGCCCGAGGTGATGTGGTCGTAGCCGGGCGCCACATCGGTGGTCAGCGGGCCCAGCGTGTAGAACGGGGCCTCCTCGCAGATCTCCTGCTGGAGGTCGATGTTCTCCTTGATCTTGTGCATCGGGACATGGCCCGGGCCCTCGATCATCGTCTGCACCCCATGGGCCTTGGCGACGGTGTTCAGCTCGCCCAGCGTGCGCAACTCGGCGAACTGCGCCTCGTCGTTGGCGTCCGCGACGGAACCGGGCCGCAGCCCGTCACCGAGCGAGAACGTCACGTCGTAGGCGGCCAGGATCTCGCAGAGCTCCTCGAAGTTCTCGTAGAGGAAGCTCTCCTTGTGGTGGGCCAGGCACCAGGCGGCCATGATGGAACCGCCGCGCGAGACGATGCCCGTCTTCCGGCGGGCCGTCAGCGGGACGTAGCGCAGCAGGACCCCGGCGTGGACCGTCATGTAGTCCACACCCTGCTCGGCCTGTTCGACGACGGTGTCCTTGTAGATCTCCCAGGTCAGCTCCTCGGCGCGGCCATCGACCTTCTCCAGGGCCTGATAGAGCGGCACGGTGCCGATGGGAACGGGGGAGTTGCGCAGCACCCACTCGCGCGTGGTGTGGATATTGCGTCCGGTGGACAGGTCCATGACGGTGTCGGCTCCCCAGCGGGTGGCCCAGGTCATCTTCTCGACCTCCTCCTCGATGGAGGAGGTGACGGCCGAGTTGCCGATGTTGGCGTTGACCTTCACCAGGAACCGCTTGCCGATGATCATCGGTTCGGTCTCGGGATGGTTGACGTTGGCCGGCAGCACCGCACGCCCCGCCGCGATCTCCTCGCGGACGGTCTCCGGGGAGACGTTCTCCCGGAGCGCGACGTACTCCATCTCGGCGGTGATCTCGCCCCGTCGTGCGTAGGCGAGCTGGGTGACGGGGGAACCGTCCCGGCTGCGGCGGGGGCGCCGCGGCCCGCCGGGGAAGACGGCGTCGAGATTCCGCAGGCCGCCCCCGGGGCCGGTGGCCCTGAGGCCGTCGTCCTCGGGGCGCGGCGGCCGCCCGTCGTATTCCTCGGTATCGCCGCGGCCGGTGATCCAGCCCTCCCGGAGCGGTGCCAGGCCGCGCCGGACATCGGTGTCGACCGCGGGATCGGTGTACGGGCCGGACGTGTCGTACAGCGTGACGTCGCGGCCGTTGGTGAGGTGCACCCGCCGTACCGGAACCCGCAGGTCCGGGCGCGAGCCGGTCAGATGGTCCTTGTGCCATCCGATCGGCCGGTTCCCGTTCCCGCCCGGTTCCTGGGCAGACGTGTGCGCATCCTGAAAGGTCATGAGACCTACTCCCTACGCCGGCATTACCCGGTAACAGGTTCGGCGGTCGGCGCAGCGGCTTCCGCAACGGCAGGGCCGGTCCCGGCCGCTCCGTGTACGGAGGTCAGCGCCCTCTCAGCCCGGTGCTCCGAGCTCCCGCGTGTGCAAAGGCGGTCCCCACGCTAACGCCGTCCCGGCGTCGATGACCAGAGGGCCCCTCTTCTTGCGATGATCTGGCGGTGACCCCGATGACCGAAAGCCACGCGCACACCCACGCCCACGGCCCCGCGACCCCCGTGTCCCGGAGACTGCGCAAGATCATCGCTGCGGTGCTGATCCCGTTCGCCGCGGCCGTCGCCGCCGGGCTGCTGATGCTCTGGCCCGGTGGCGCGCCGGGGCACGAGCCGAGTGGTGTCGGCATGGACCGGCAGATGGAACAGGGCGAGGTCGTCGCGGTCGAGAAGGTGAAGTGCTCCGACGTGAACGCGGGAGGCGGACAGCCGCCCGGCGAGGAGCGGCCGGAGACACCCGGCACACCGGGAGAGGACCGCGGTGACAGCTGCGAGAAAGCAACCGTGCGGGTCACCACCGGCGACGACGAGGGACGCGAGTTCACCGAGATCGTGCAGCCGGACTCCACCCGCCGGCTCAGCGAGGGCCAGGGCGTGATCGTCGCCTACGCGCCGGACGCGCCCCGGGAGTTGCAGTACTCGGTGACGGACGTGGACCGTGAGGTTCCCATCTCCCTGCTCGCCGCACTCTTCGCACTGGCCGTGGTGGCGGTGGGCAGGCTGCGCGGCCTGTTCGCGCTGGTCTCGCTGGTCGTCAGCTTCGGGGTGCTCACGCTCTTCATCCTCCCCGCGATCCTCCAGGGGCAGAATCCCCTGCTCGTCGCGGTGATCGGCAGCAGCGCCATCATGCTGGCCGCGCTCTATCTCTGCCACGGGCTGACGGCCCGGACGTCCGTGGCCGCCCTGGGCACGCTCATCTCACTGCTGTTGATCGGCATTCTGGGCTCCGTCTTCATCGACTGGGCGAGGCTGACCGGGAACACCTCGGACGAGACAGGGCTCATCCACGGTCTGTACCCGGACATCGAGATGAGCGGCCTGCTGCTGGCCGGTGTCATCATCGGTTCACTGGGCGTGCTCGACGATGTGACGGTCACCCAGACCTCGGCGGTGTGGGAGCTGAAGCAGGCGGATCCGACGATGTCGGCGCGGCGGCTGTACCGGGCGGGCATCCGGATCGGGCGCGACCACATCGCGTCGGTGGTCAACACCCTGGTGCTGGCCTACGCGGGTGCCGCCCTCCCGCTGCTCCTGCTGTTCTCCATCGCACAGAGCAGCGTCAGCACGGTCGCACTGAGCGAGGTTGTGGCCGAGGAGATCGTCCGGACGCTGGTGGGCAGCATCGGGCTCATCGCCTCGGTGCCGGTCACGACCGGCCTCGCGGCGCTCGTGGTCTCGGCGGACCGGTCCGCGGCGGCCGTCCCGGCGCCGGGAAGCGGTACGGAGGCGGGGCCGCCACGGCGTACGGAAGGCGGGCGGGGTCGCGGCCGCCGCCGCAAACCGTGAGCGGACCGGCCCGGGTCGCCTTCCGTGGCAGCCGGCCGCTCAGCCCGCGTTGCGGGCCTGGGAGAGGATGCGGTCGAGTGTCTCCGCCAGCCGGTCGTCGAAGTCTCCGGCGGACTGCTCCTGCCCCATGGGGACGATGCGGTCGGTCCGGTCGAGGAAGGCGACCAGCGGGGCCGCGCCCGCCCGGAAGGTGGCACGGTCCTCGCCGACCTGAAGCCGGATGAAGACGTCGGACAGCACACCGGGGGTGGCGGGAGCGATGTGCACGTCCCCGTCACCAGTAGGCGCGCTGAGCCCGTCCAGCAGCAGATCGCGGGCGAATGCCCAGGTCACCGGTGCGTCGCCGGGCAGATGGAAGGTGAAGCGGACCGCGAAGGGGTCGGCCGGCTCGTACTCCAGCTCCACCGGAATGCGGAAGGAGAGCTCCTCGGAGACGAGGAAGCTCATCATCAGCTCTGCCTGAATCGTGTCGCGCATGGTCCACTGCCCCGTGTCGCTCGGGTGGCCTGTCCTGGAGCCTCCGCGGCCCTCCTGACGTCATGGTGCTCAACGCTCTGGCGGGACCGCTAGGAGTGGTGGTTCGGGTACTTCAGGTGCGGGCGGGGCCACAGGGAAGTCCGCCCAGTGCGCAGCGTAGCCGTTTCGGAGCAAGGAGTTGCTGACCGCCATGGTGTGAGGCGGAGAAAGACGGCGGGAGACCGCACCGCGGTGTGTGCCCCGGCTCGTCGGCCGGGGCACACACCGCGGGTGAGGACACGGACAACCGTGCGGTGGAAACCGCCCGGGGCGGGGACTCACCAGTCGCCGCGCGAGGATCCGTCCCCTGACGACGTGCTGAATTTCCTCACCACGTAGACCAGTCCGGCCACCAGGGCGGCGAACACCAGGACCTTGAACAGCAGTCCGATGACGAAACCGACCACATTCGCGATCAGGCCGCCGAACACGATGAGCGCCAGGACCGGAACGGCCACCCACTTCACCCACCACGGCAGACCTTCGAAGATCTCCTTGACCGCCACTGTCGTTCCCCTGCCTCCCGATCACGGAGCCGGGACCTCCGGCCGCTTCCGATGCTAGACGCGCCCGAGGCGCGGCGGAGGGGCCGCTGCCCCCGTCCTTCCCTGACCCGTCCCCTACGGGGTCCGCGGGCGCGCGGCCGGTCAGCTCTCCGGGGGAGAGAAGACCACCATGACCCGGAGGTCCTCGCTGATGTGGTGGAACTTGTGCGGGACCCCGGCCGGTACGTAGACGACACTGCCGCGGGCCACCGTGGTGGTCTCCGTGCCGACCGTGATCGAGCCGCGGCCGGTGATGACGAAGTAGATCTCGTCCTGCCGGTGCGGCTGCTGGGGGTCGGTGGATCCCGCGTCGAGCGCGTACAGCCCCGCGGACATGTTCCGTTCGCGCAGGAACTGCAGATAGGCGCCCTCGTTCGCGGCGCGTTCCCCGTCGAGCTCGTCCAGCCGGAAGACCTTCATACCCACCCCTCGCTCCGCCTCTCGGCTCAGCCTGTTCCGTCTGGGACGATCACACCATGACGAACTTCGTAGTCAAGACACTCGCCAACGCCGCGGCTCTGGCCGTGGCCATCTGGCTGCTCAAGGACATCACGCTCACCGGGGACAGCACGGGCGACAAGACGCTGGCGCTGTTCCTGGTCGCGCTGATCTTCGGTGTGGTGAACATCGTGGTGAAGCCGGTGGTACAGCTGCTGTCGCTGCCGCTCTTCATCCTCACCCTCGGTCTGTTCACCCTGGTCGTGAACGCGCTGATGCTGATGCTGACCTCCTGGCTCGCGGATCAGGTCGATCTGCCCTTCCACGTCGAGGGCTTCTGGACCGCCGTGCTCGGCGGCCTGATCATTTCCGTCGTCTCCTGGGCGGTGAACGTGGTCCTGCCCGACGGTGACTGACCGGGAACGAAGCCGCCTGACGATGATGGACGGATGAACGAGATGACCGGAGACGGAACCCGCAGCGTCCGGGCAGGGCTCCCCGAACCGGTGGCGTACGAACCGGCCATGCCCGGGCCGGTGTTCGCCGCCCACTACCACCTGCCCGGCGAACCGGTCGGCCCCTACACCTACGGCCGCGACGAGAATCCGACCTGGACCCGGCTCGAAGAAGCCATCGGAGAGCTGGAATCCCCGGGTACCGCGGCCGAGACCATCCTCTTCCCGTCCGGGATGGGTGCCGTCTCGGCCGTACTGCTGTCCCAGGTACGCAGCGGAGATACCGTGGTGCTGCCCAGCGACGGCTACCAGGCCCTCCCGCTGGTGCGGGAGCGGCTGGAGGCCTATGGCATCGAGGTGCGCACCGCACCGACGGCGGGGGACGCACAGCTCGGGCTGCTCGACGGTGCCAAGCTGCTGTGGATCGAGAGTCCGTCCAACCCCGGCCTGGACGTCTGCGACATCAGACGACTGGCGGAGGCGGCGCATACGGCGGGTGCGCTGGTCGCTGTCGACAACACGCTGGCCACACCGCTCGGTCAGCGCCCTCTCGACCTGGGTGCCGACTTCTCCGTGGCCAGCGGCACCAAGGCACTGACCGGACACGGCGATGTGCTGCTGGGCTATGTCTGCTGCCGTGATCCGGAGCGGGCCGCGACGGTGCGGAAGTGGCGCAAGACCGCGGGTGCCGTGACCGGCCCTCTGGAGGCCTGGCTCGCCCATCGCTCACTGGCCACGCTCCACCTGCGGGTCGACCGGCAGGCGGTGACCGCCCTCGCGCTGGCCGGGGCTCTGCGCGAACGTCCGGAGGTGACCGGGCTGCGCCACCCAGGGCTTCCGGACGACCCCGCCCACCCGGTCGCCGCGGCGCAGATGCGCGCCGGGCGCTTCGGCTGCGTCGTCTCCTTCGCCTTGCCCGACCGGGCGTATGCGGAGCGCTTTCTGGCCGCCTTGCGGCTGGTTGACGAGGCCACGAGCTTCGGCGGCGTGCGCTCAACGGCCGAGCGACGCGGCAGGTGGGGCGGGGACGCCGTGCCGGAGGGCTTCATCCGTTTCTCGGTGGGGGTCGAGGACACGGAGGACCTGCTCGCCGACGTGCTGCGTGCTCTGGACGAGGCGGCCGGGGCGGCGGCCGCGGGCCGACCGGAGCCGGGAGCCGGCTGACCGGCCACAACGGCCGGACGGCTCGAACCTCCCCCCTCGTGGTTCGAGCCGTCCTCGGTTCCGCGCGCGAGAAACCGCTTCCACAAGGCTAGTTGACGTTAAGTCATTGTCCAATCACCCTGACAGCACAAACCCGCCGGCGAGGTACCGCCGTCCACCCCTCGGGGGTTCCCGCCCGCGGTTCAGCAACTCGACGGCCTGTTTTCGGACCCGTCCGACTGCGGCCCTCCGAAGCAGCGCGCATCGGCCACAGGTGTTTCGAACCGGCCGCACTGGGCCACATCAATCCCATGACCGAACGGTTGGTGGTCAAGCGCACCGCCCGCGCCATTCTGCTCGACGGCGACCAGATGATCCTGATCAAGCGAACGAAACCCGGCCGCCCTCCGTACTGGATCACGCCCGGTGGCGGAGTGGAGCCGGAGGACGCCACCGTCGTCGACGCCCTTCACCGGGAGGTGGACGAGGAACTGGGGGCGAAGATCACAGATGCGGTCCCGGCCTTCGTCGATACCGTGGAGCACACTGCGGAAGACGGCATGGCCGGAGTGAAGGTGCAGCACTTCTTCCTCTGCCGACTGGAGTCGATGGACCTGTCACGACGGCACGGCCCGGAGGTCGACGAGCCGAGCGGCGAGTACGACATCGTCCGGATTCCGTTCACCCGCGTCGGACTCGCGTCTGTCGACATCGTGCCACTGTCACTGAGGCACTACCTGGACGGCAATATCGAGGGTGTACGGGCACTCCATGCGCCGGATCTGGGCTGAACAGCGCCCCCTTCCGTTTCACGTGAAACGGAAGGTCCCGTCGTCCCGTTTCACGTGAAACGGGTCCAGTCCACCGATTCGACCCCACTTTTCTTGGACTCGCAACCATGAACACCCTCGTAATCCGCCCGGCCGGCCCGGGCGACCTGGCTCCCATCGTCGCCATGCTGGCCGATGACCCGCTCGGCGCCCGGCGTGAGTCCCCGGACGACCTGACTCCGTACCGCACCGCGCTCGACCTGCTCACGGCCGACCCCAACCAGTACCTCATGGTGGCCGTACGGGACGGCCGGCCGGTCGGCACCCTGCAACTCACGATCATCCCTGGGCTTTCCCGCGGGGGAGCCACCCGCGCACTGATCGAGGCCGTACGGATTCACGCCGACGAGCGCGGCAGCGGGCTCGGCGCCCGCCTCATCGAGTGGGCCGTCGACGAGTCCCGCCGCCGGGGGTGCGCGCTGGTGCAGCTCACCTCGGACGCCACCCGCACCGACGCTCACCGCTTCTACGAGAAGCTGGGTTTCACCGGCTCTCACGTCGGCTTCAAGCTGTCCCTCTGAGTCTTTTACGTCCCCGGTTTCGGGGGATCACTCCCTCGGGCCGGGGACGGCCGGCCGCCAGCCGTCCCGGTCCACTCCGCCCGGCACCGGCGACGAAGGGTCGTAGGGCTCACGCGTGAAAACGAAGCTGCCCAGGTCCAGATGGCTGAGGGAACCGTCCGGCCGGCGGACGGCGCGCAACGTCTCGCCGAGGTAGTAGCCGTCCAGGCCGGTCCAGGTGCCGTCCTGGGCGGCCCGAAACCGCGAGGTGCGGCCCACGCCGGTGAGCGCGGTGAGTTCCAGGGCTCCGCCGGAAAGCAGCCGGAGCGCAAAGGGGGTGGGCCCCCAATACCACGGGCCGGTGAGTTCCAGCAGATCCGGCCCGGCCTCGGGCAGCGGTCGCCACGGCTCCGGGATACGCGGCTCGCGTTCCGCCACGATCTCCACCAGATCTGCCGCCGCCTGGCCGACCGCGGGGCCGGAGGTGACGTTGGCGAGCACCAGAGCGGCGACATCGTCCTCCGCGCTGATCCACAGCGTCGCCAGATAACCCGGAAGCGAACCCGTGTGGCCGCAGAATGCACGCCCGTTCCGGCGGAACAGCTGCAAGCCCAGCCCGTATCCCGCGTCCCAGCCCCCGGGTACGGGGACCGTGGCGGGACGGCGCATCTCGGCCACCGTCTCCGGGCCGAGTACGCGTGCGTCACCGTGCATGAGGAAGGCCGCGAAGCGGCCCAGGTCCGCGGTCGTGGACCACAGCTGACCGGCGGGAGCCATGATGCCGAGGTCCTCGGCCGGTTCGGGCAGCATCACGTCCGCCCACGGATGCACTGCCCAGCCGTCGGCATGGGGAGCCCTGGGCCGCACGCCGGTGCGTGTCATCCCCAGTGGTTCCAGCACCTCTTGGAGGAGCACCTTTTCCCACGGCTCTCCGCGCAGTCTCTCCACGAGCGAGCCGAGCAGGGTGTAGCCGGGGTTGGAGTAGTGGTGCACCCGGCCCGGAGGGTGCACCACCGGCCGGTCTCCCAGCACATCCGGAAGCCGGGGCCGCAGCTCCCCCGGAGTCCGCTCCCACCACGGTCCCGGCGCCTCGGCTGCCAGCCCGGCGCTGTGGGACAGCAGTTGGGCAATGGTCACCTGCCCCACACCGGTGCCCGGCAGATGCTTCTCCAGCGGATCGTCGAGCCCGATGAAGCCCTCCTCCCGCAACCGGAGCACCAGCACCGCGGTGAAGACCTTGGTGATGGAACCGACGCGGTACTGCGTTCCGTCCCCCGGGGTCCCGTCCGCCGCCGAACCGCGCCCTCCGCTCCAGACGGTGCGACCGCCGCGCACCACGGCCCCCACCAGGGACGGTGCCCGGCCCTCGGACTGGGCCACGGCGATCCGGTGGTACAGCGCGCGGGCCGTTTCCGGCAGCAGATCTTCGAAGGATGCAGTCATGGGCCAACTCAAGCAGGCCGGATCAGGTCTGTGCCATGTCGACGAAGCGGGAGTAGTGGCCCTGGAAGGCGACGGTGATGGTGGCCGTCGGTCCGTTGCGGTGCTTGGCCACGATCAGGTCCGCCTCCCCGGCCCGGGGAGACTCCTTCTCGTAGGCGTCCTCGCGGTGCAGCAGGATCACCATGTCGGCGTCCTGCTCGATGGAGCCGGACTCGCGGAGGTCGGAGACCATCGGCTTCTTGTCGGTCCGCTGTTCGGGCCCTCGGTTCAGCTGCGACAGCGCGATGACCGGGACTTCCAGCTCCTTGGCGAGCAGCTTCAGGTTCCGGGACATGTCCGAGACCTCCTGCTGGCGGCTCTCGGGCCGCCGCGCCCCGCCGGACTGCATCAGCTGGAGGTAGTCGATCACGACCAGTTGCAGGTCGTTCCGTTGCTTCAGCCGCCGGCACTTGGCGCGGATCTCCATCATGGAGAGATTCGGGGAGTCGTCGATGTAGAGGGGGGCCTGGGAGACGTCGGGCATCCGGCGGGCGAGCCGGGTCCAGTCCTCGTCGGTCATGCTGCCGGAGCGCATGTGGTGCAGGGCCACCCGCGCCTCCGCCGACAGCAGGCGCATGGCGATCTCGTTGCGGCCCATCTCCAGGGAGAAGATGACGCTCGGCATGTTGTTCTTGATCGAGCAGGCCCGGGCGAAGTCCAGGGCCAGGGTCGACTTGCCCATCGCCGGGCGGGCCGCGATCACGATCATCTGGCCCGGGTGGAGCCCGTTGGTGAGTGAGTCGAGGTCGGTGAAACCGGTCGGCACTCCGGACATCTGGCCGCTGCGGGAGCCGATCGCCTCGATCTCGTCGAGCGCGCCCTCCATGATGTCGCCGAGGGGGAGGTAGTCCTCGCTGGTGCGCTGCTCGGTGACGGCGTAGATCTCCGCCTGGGCATTGTTGACGATCTCGTCGACATCGCCGTCGGCGGCGTATCCCATTTGCGTGATGCGGGTGCCCGCCTCGACGAGCCGGCGGAGCACCGCGCGCTCATGGACGATCTCGGCGTAGTACTCGGCGTTGGCGGCCGTGGGAACCGACTGGACGAGGGTGTGGAGATACGAGGCTCCACCGACCCGCGTGATCTCGCCGCGCCGGGTCAGTTCGGCGGCGACGGTGATCGGGTCGGCCGGCTCGCCCTTGGCGTAGAGGTCGAGGACGGCCTGGTAGACCGTCTCGTGCGCGGGGCGGTAGAAATCGCTGCCCTTGAGGACCTCCACCACATCGGCGATGGCGTCCTTCGAGAGCATCATGCCGCCGAGGACGGACTGCTCGGCGTCCAGATCCTGGGGCGGCACCCGCTCGAAGCCGGAGCCTCCGCCCGGCCCGGACCAGGGGTCCTCCCGGCCGCGGTCGTGCTGGTCGGGGCGGCCGCGCTCACCCCGGTGGGCGGGTCGCGACGCGGGCAGCCGGTCCCCCGGGCGGACGTCCGGCGCCCAGGCGTCTTCCGTGTCCGGCTGGGTCATTCCGGCACCTCCTCCCGTCCGCGACGCGGACTGTTCGCCACCCTGCGAACCTCCTCGCCGTGCGACTCCTTCTTACGGCACGGCTCTGACACATGGGATGCTCGACCCCCGTGGCGGCGCATCGAGTTCAGTGCGGTGGCCGGACCACCGTAGAGCCGGAGGAGCACAGGACCAAGAAAGTTATCCACAGGGTGTGTGGACGACGGATCGCATCCTGTGGAGAACTCGGCGCAACCTGTGTACGAGCCGGGGGACAGTCCTGTGGACAGTACGCCAATCACACCATCATTACCGCCCTGACCTGCTGTTTCACCATCCACCGGCTGTGCAGAAGAAAAAAATCCGCAACCCGGCCGAGATCACGGCAAAGAGACCCCCGCGGACCGCCGGAGTACCGTCCCGGTAAGGGCTGTGGATAAACTCCGTCCCTTACCTGTGGAAGATTGGAGCCGTCGGTCATGACCCAGGCCCCCGCACCGCCCCGGCCGGGCCGCAGCCACGACCGCGAGATCGTCTCACTCGCGCTCCCCGCCTTCGGCGCCCTGGTCGCGGAGCCCCTCTTCGTCATGGCCGACAGCGCCATCATCGGCCATCTCGGCACTCCGCAGCTGGCCGGTCTCGGCATCGCCGCCGCACTTCTCATGACGGCCGTCAACGTCTTCGTCTTCCTCGCCTACGCCACCACCGCCGCCGTGGCCCGCCGCGTCGGAGCCGGAGACCTGTCCGCCGCGATCCGGCAGGGCATGGACGGCATCTGGCTCGCCCTGCTCCTCGGGACCGGCGCCGTCGCCGTCGCGCTCCCCGCCGCACCCTGGCTCATCGGTCTCTTCGGCGCCTCCGGCACGGCCACCCCGTACGCGGTCACCTATCTGCGCATCAGCGCGCTCGGCATCCCGGCGATGCTCGTCGTCCTGGCCGCCACAGGCGTGCTCCGGGGGCTGCAGAACACCCGCACCCCGCTGCACATCGCCGTGGGTGGATTCACGGCGAACGCCGCTCTCAACGCCCTGCTCGTGTACGGCGCCGGTCTCGGCATCGCCGGCTCCGCCTGGGGCACCGTGATCGCCCAGTCCGGCATGGCCGCCGCTTATCTCACCGTCGTCGTGCGGGGCGCCCGGCGGCACGGCGCCTCGCTGCGGCCGGACGCGGCCGGGATCCGCGCCTGCGCGCGGGCCGGGGCGCCGCTGCTGGTCCGCACCCTCTCCCTGCGCGCCATCCTCGTGATCGCCACCGCGGTGGCGGCCCGGCTGGGGGACCCGGAAGTGGCCGCCCACCAGATCGTGCTGACGCTCTGGTCGCTGCTGGCCTTCGCGCTGGACGCGATCGCCATCGCCGGGCAGGCCATCATCGGGCGCTACCTGGGCGCGGGGGACACCGCGGGTGCGCGGGCCGCCTGCCGCCGCATGGTGCAGTGGGGCGTCGCCTCGGGGGTGGTGCTGGGACTGCTGCTGGTCCTGGCCCGGCCCCTGCTGCTGCCGCTGTTCACCGAGGACGAGGCCGTCCACGCACTGCTCCTGTCCGCACTGCTGGTGGTGGCACTCGTCCAGCCGGTGTCGGGGGTCGTCTTCGTGCTGGACGGGGTACTGATGGGCGCCGGGGACGGTCCGTACCTGGCCTGGGCGATGCTGGCCACCCTCGCCGTCTTCGCCCCGCTCGCGCTCTCCGTACCGGCGCTGGGCGGCGGCCTGACCGCGCTGTGGTGGGTGATGGGACTGATGATGACCGTGCGGCTGGTCACCCTCGGCCTCCGCGCGGCCTCCGGCCGCTGGATGGTCACCGGTGCCGTACGGGGCTGAGAGGCTCGTACGGCGTCTGAGGGCTCCGTACGGCCCAGTGCCGCCCCCCGGGCGGCCGGAAGCACGCCGTGCCCGGGCTGAGCGGGACGGGAGACGGTCCCGGTGCGGGACGGCGGTGACAGCGGTGACGGCGCTCCCGGACGCGCCGCGGGGCCGTACCCCCCGGTGAGGAGGTACGGCCCCGCATACGCCCTGCCGAGCGCCGCGATCAGGCGGCGACGACCTCGACGCCCACCTTGGCGGCGACGTCGGCGTGCAGACGCACGGACACCTGGTGCGCGCCCAGGGTCTTGATCGGCGCACCGAGCTCGATGCGGCGCTTGTCCACGTCCGGGCCGCCGGCCTGCTTGATCGCCGAGGCGATGTCGGCCGGGGTGACGGAACCGAAGAGACGGCCGGAGTCACCCGAGCGGGTGGCCAGGCGGACCTTCACGGACTCCAGCTGGGCCTTGACGGAGTTGGCCTGCTCGATCGTGGCGATCTCGCGGATCTTGCGGCCGCGGCGGATCTGCTCGACGTCCTTCTCGCCGCCCTTGGTCCAGCGCATCGCGAAACCGCGCGGGATCAGGTAGTTGCGAGCGTAGCCGTCCTTGACGTCGACGACGTCGCCCGCGGCGCCGAGGCCGGAGACCTCGTGGGTGAGGATGATCTTCATTTCTCGGTCACCCTTCCCTTATCGCGCGGACGAGGTGTAGGGCAGCAGCGCCATCTCACGGCTGTTCTTGACGGCCGTGGCGACATCGCGCTGGTGCTGGGTGCAGTTGCCGGTGACGCGGCGGGCACGGATCTTGCCGCGGTCGGAAATGAACTTCCGCAGCATGTTCGTGTCCTTGTAGTCCACGTACGCGGTCTTGTCCTTGCAGAACGCGCAGACCTTCTTCTTCGGCTTGCGCGGAGGCGGCTTCGCCATTGTCTCTCTCCAGTGTGATCAAAAAGTTTCGCTGACCGCCCGGCCAGGCCCCGTGGCCTAGAAGGGCGGCTCGTCCGAGTAGCCGCCGCCGGAACCGGAGCCGGAGCCGGAGCCACCGCCCCAGCCACCGCCGCCGCCCTGCTGGCCGCCGCCGGCCGGCGCACCGGTCGCCCAGGGGTCGTCGGCGGGAGCCCCGCCGCCCTGCTGGCCGCCGCCGGGGCCGGGGCCGCCGCCCCAGCCGCCGCCACCGCCCTGACCGCCGCCGTAGCCGCCCTGCCCGCCGCGGCCGGTGGTCTTGGTGACCTTGGCCGTGGCGTTGCGCAGGCTGGCGCCGACCTCGTCGACGTCCAGCTCGTAGACCGTGCGCTTGACGCCCTCGCGGTCCTCGTAGGACCGCTGCTTCAGGCGGCCCTGCACGATGACGCGCGTGCCGCGCTGGAGCGACTCGGCGACGTTCTCCGCCGCCTGCCGCCAGACCGAGCAGGTGAGGAAGAGGCTCTCGCCGTCCTTCCACTCGTTCGTCTGGCGGTCGAAGGTGCGGGGGGTGGACGCGACACGGAACTTCGCGACCGCCGCACCGGACGGGGTGAAGCGCAGCTCGGGGTCGTCGACGAGATTGCCGACGACCGTGATGACGGTCTCGCCTGCCATAGGGGTACCTCTCGGCGGGTGCTGCTGGCTGCGGATTGCTGGTGGACCGGACTACTCGGCGCTGCCCGGTTCAGCCCCGGGCGTCACCGCTGAACCTGCGCCGGAGCGCGGGGTTCAGTGGGTCTCGGGACGGAGGACCTTGGTCCGGAGGACCGACTCGTTCAGGTTCATCTGACGGTCGAGCTCCTTGACGACCGCGGGCTCGGCCCGGAGGTCGATGACCGAGTAGATGCCCTCGGGCTTCTTGTTGATCTCGTACGAGAGACGACGACGGCCCCAGGTGTCGACCTTCTCGACCTTGCCGTTGCCCTCACGGACGACGGAAAGGAAGTTCTCGATCAGCGGCGCGACTGCGCGCTCCTCGAGATCGGGGTCGAGGATGACCATCACCTCGTAGTGACGCATGTGGAACCCACCTCCTCTGGACTCAGCGGCCACGGTCTTTCCGTGGCAGGAGGGTCGTGATGCGTGCGCAACGGTACCGGCCGGCACTGACAACCGCGGAAATCCGGAAGGAGCCGGGGATGCGGCCGGGGAATCGGACACCGGTGCAGACCGTTCAGCCTACCCGCAAGTCCGCTTCCGGTTGAAATCCCGTGGCAGGACCCCGCAATCTGGGTACATCGGGTGTGACCGGCGCTACAGTTCGCCGCTTTCCGCCAGGAGGTGTCTCATGGCGCAGCCAGTACGTCATCACCGCAACCCGCTCTCCGCCGTCAGTTCCGTCTTCAACAGCGACGGCAGGGCCCATCCCGTCGAGAACAGCTTCGTCGCCGCCACCGTGGTCCTCGGTGCGGTGGCCTTCGTCACCGCGCAGTTCGACGATCTGCATCTGATCAGCTCCTGGACCGGCCTCCTCGGCATCCTCAGCGGGGCCTGGGGCCAGATGATCTCCGCCACCACCTCCGAGCGCTTCGCGCTGATCATCGGACTCGGGGCGGCGGGGCTCGGATTCTTCCTCGGCATGGCGAACGGCGGTCTCTTCGGCGGCCTGATCGGTTAGCCGGTTCTCCCCGGCAGGCCCGCACTCCCGTTGCGGCCGCCCCGGCACGGTCCTCCGGGCCGTACACCCGAACGGGGTGCTCCCCGGCGCAGTAGGCTTCGCGGCGAGAGCCGGAGCCCCAACCCCCTGGGGACACACCTGCCGAGGAGCACCCCGCATGAGCCTGACCCTGAGGACCATCAGCCGTGAGCAGCATCTGGCGTACATCCAGAGCCTGCCCTCGGCCAGCCACTGCCAGGTTCCGGCGTGGGCGGACGTGAAGACGGAGTGGCGCTCGGAGAACCTCGGCTGGTTCGACGGCTCCGGCCGCCTCGTCGGCGCCGGGCTGGTCCTCTACCGGCAGCTTCCCAAGGTCAAGCGGTACCTGGCGTATCTCCCCGAGGGCCCGGTCATCAACTGGTTCGCGCCCAACCTCGAGGACTGGCTGCAGCCGATGCTCGCGCATCTCAAGCAGGCGGGCGCCTTCTCCGTGAAGATGGGCCCGCCCGTGGTCATCCGCCGCTGGGACGCCCCCGCGATCAAGGCCGGTATCCAGAACCCGGACGTCAAGCGGCTCCGGGACGTCGAGGCCACGTTCATCGAACCGCGCGCCTTCGAGGTGGCCGACCGGCTGCGCCGGATGGGCTGGCAGCAGGGCGAGGACGGCGGCGCCGGCTTCGGCGACGTCCAGCCCCGGTACGTCTTCCAGGTGCCGCTGGAGAACCGCTCCCTGGAGGACGTCCACAAGTCCTTCAACCAGCTCTGGCGGCGCAACATCAAGAAGGCCGAGAAGGCCGGCGTGGAGGTCGTCCAGGGCGGTTACGACGACCTCGCCGAGTGGCAGCGGCTGTACGAGACCACCGCCGAGCGGGACCGCTTCCGGCCGCGGCCGCTGAGCTACTTCCAGCGCATGTGGACGGCGCTCAACGCCGAGGACCCCAACCGCATGCGCCTCTACTTCGCCCGCCACGAGGGCGAGAACGTCGCGGCCGCGACAATGCTGATCGTCGGCGGCCACGTGTGGTACTCCTACGGCGCCTCCGCCAACCACAAGCGCGAGGTGCGGCCCTCGAACGCCATGCAGTGGCGGATGCTGTGCGACGCCTACGCCCTCGGGGCGAGCGTCTACGACCTGCGCGGCATCAGCGACTCGCTCGACGAGAACGACCACCTCTTCGGGCTCATCCAGTTCAAGGTCGGCACCGGTGGCCAGGCGGCCGAGTATCTGGGCGAGTGGGACTTCCCGCTGAACAAGCTGCTGCACAAGGCACTTGACATCTACATGTCCCGGCGCTGACCCCACCGGGCCGCCCCAGGCCGCTCACCGCCGTCTCACGCCGTCTCACCGCCGTTCACAGCCCATCCACCGAAAACACGAGAGAGGTACCGGACCGGCCATGGCGCTCACCCTCTATGTCGACACCGCTCGCTGGCGGGCGCATCAGCAGTCCGTTCTCCAGCAGTTCCCGGGCATGGTCCCGGTCTGCAAGGGCAACGGCTACGGCTTCGGCCACGAGCGGCTCGCGGAGGAGGTCTCCCGCTTCCGCTCCGACATCCTGGCCGTGGGCACCACCTACGAGGCCGCCCGGATCAAGGACTACTTCAGCGGCGACCTGCTGGTCCTCACCCCCTTCCGGCTGGGTGAGGAGCCGGTGCCGCTGCCCGACCGGGCGGTGCGGTCCGTGTCCTCGGTGGAGGGCGTGCGCGGGCTGGTCGGCGCGCGGGTCGTCATCGAGCTGATGAGCAGCATGCGACGGCACGGCGTGGTGGAGGAGGACCTGCCCAAACTCCACGCGGCGATCGAGGACGTCCGCCTGGAGGGCTTCGCGCTGCATCTGCCGCTCGACCGCACCGACGGCTCCGACGCGGTGGAAGAGGTCCTCGGCTGGATGGACCGGCTGCGCACCGCGCGCCTGCCGCTGCACACCATGTTCGTCAGCCATCTGGCGGCCGGTGAACTGGCCCAGCTTCAGCAGCAGTTCCCGCAGACCCGCTTCCGCGCCCGGATCGGCACCCGGCTGTGGCTGGGCGACCACGACGCGACGGAGTACCGCGGCGCAGTCCTGGACGTCACCCGCGTCGCCAAGGGCGACCGCTTCGGCTACCGCCAGCAGAAGGCCACCTCCGACGGTCATCTGGTGGTCGTCGCGGGCGGCACCTCGCACGGGGTGGGCCTGGAGGCCCCGAAGGCCCTGCACGGCGTCATGCCGCGCGCGAAGGGCGTCGCCCGGGCCGGGCTCGCCACCGTCAACCGCAACCTGTCGCCGTTCGTGTGGACCGGCAAGCAGCGCTGGTTCGCGGAGCCGCCGCACATGCAGGTGTCGATCCTCTTCATCCCCTCCGAGGTGGCACCGCCGCAGGTGGGGGACGAGCTCGTGGCCCATCTGCGGCACACGACCACCCAGTTCGACCGGATGGTCGATCGCTGAGGTGCCCGGGCCGGGCCCGGGGGGCCAAGCCGCCCCGGGTCAGCCCGATGATCCGCGCCGTGCCGCCCCGCCGGTCTCCACGCCCCACCGCAGCCGCTGTCCGCCGAAGGACGGCGGCTGCTCCGCGTACGGCACGGGGCGGCGCAGGACGAAGGCGTCCGCCGCACCGTCCAGGAGGCCGCCGGACGGATCGTCGGAGCCGTCCCGGCGGACCGGGTCCCGCTCCGGGAAGAGGATGTCGCGGACGACCACCGCGCAGAGGTAGAGGGTGCCCAGCAGATGCACGAGGATCAGGAGCTGGTAGCCCTCCGCCGGGAGTCCCCGGTGCGCGTCGCCGCTGGAGGTGTAGGCGAGGTACATCCAGATGCCGAGGAAGTAGACGGCCTCGCAGGCCTGCCAGATCAGGAAGTCCCGCCAGCGCGGCCGGGCCAGCGCGGCGAGCGGTACGAGCCACAGCACGTACTGCGGGGAGTAGACCTTGTTGAACAGGATGAAGACGGCGACGACCAGGAACGCCAGCTGGGCGAAACGCGGCCGGCGCGGCGCCCGGAGCGTGACGACGGCGATGCCGGCGAAGGCCAGCAGCGTCAGGGCCGTGGCCCAGGTGTTGGCGTCCTCCAGCGGGTCGCCCGTGCGCTGGGAGATGATCAGCCAGAAGGAACCGAAGTCGACCGGCCGCTCCTGGCTGAAGGTGTAGAACTTCTTCCAGCCCTCCGGCGCCAGCATCATCACCGGCGCGTTCACCACGAGCCAGGCCACGGCCGCGCCGCCCAGCGCGGTGCCGTACGCCCGCATCCGGCCCGCGCGCAGGCAGAGCAGGAAGAGCGGTCCGAGGAGCAGCACGGGATAGAGCTTGGCGGCGGTGGCCAGGCCGATCAGGACCCCGGCGGGGAGCGGGCGGCCGCGTGACCACATGAGCATCGCGGCGGCGGTGAGGGCCACGGCGAGCAGGTCCCAGTTGATGGTCGCGGTCAGGGCGAAGGCCGGGGCGAGAGCGACCAGCAGGGCGTCCCAGGGGCGCCGGCGGTGGGTGCGGGCCACGCTGACGGCGATGACGACCGCGCAGACCATCAGCATTCCGGCGTTGACCAGCCAGTAGATCTGCTCGCGGTGCTGGATCGTGCCGTCGTGCGGGGTCAGCCAGGAGGCGACCTCCATGAACACCCCGGTGAGCACCGGGTATTCGAGGTACTCCATGTCGCCCGGCAACCGGTCGAAGTACGGAACGAGGTCCGCCGCGAAGCCCCGGGCGTTGTACAGGTGCGGGATGTCCGAATAGCAGGCGTGGATGTACTGACTGCTGGCGCCGTGGAACCAGCCGCCGTCATAGCACGGCAGCTTCTGGACCATGCCGAGCGCGAACATGCCGATGGCGAGCAGGGCGATGATCCGTACGGGCGTCCACCAGCCGGTGCCGTACCGCGCGCGCCGTCCGGCGGGGCCCCCGATCAGCTCGCTGGCGGCGGCGGCCACGTCGTCCTGCAGGGTGGGCCGTACGGGTTGCTCGTCACGCACGCTCGTCATGGGGTCATCCTGCCGTACGGGCCGGGACGCGGCGGTGCCCCCGCCCATGACGGTCCATGGGGGCGGGGGCACCACCGGCGGTGGGGAGGGGGCGGGACCGCGGGGCCGTACGGCCGGGGCGTCCCGCCCCCGGGGCCCTATCCGGTGCTTCCGTCGGGGCCGCCGAGCCAGCCCCCGCCACCGTTGTTGCCATTGCCGCCGCCCGGCGGCGTTGTCGTCGGCGAACTGCTGATCCCGCCGTCCGCTCCTGCGTCGGCTCCGCCGTCGATGCCTCCGTCGGCGCCTGCGTCCGCCCCGCCCGTGGGCTCCTCCTCCTTGCACTTCGGGTCGAAGAAGCCGCAGGTCTTGCTGGGCGTCTCGCTCGGCGAGGGCTCGGTGGACTCGCTCGGCGAGGGCTCGGGGGACTCGCTCTCCGACGGAGTGGGGGTCGGGGTCGGTGTCGGGGACGGGCTGGAGCCGTCGCCGTAGACCTTCTTGCCGATCGGCTCCGGCTTCGGGAACTGCTCGACCGGCTTGCCCTTCAGCGCCTGGCTCATGTAGTCGGCCCAGATCTTGGCGGGGAACGACGAACCGTGGATGCTCTGCTGGCCGCCCGTGCCGTACATCTCCAGGAACTTCTGCTTCTCGGCCTTGTCGTTCACCCGGAACATGCCGATCGCTGTGGAGAGCTGCGGGGTGTATCCGGCGAACCAGGCGGACTTGTTGCCGTCCGTGGTACCGGTCTTGCCCGCCGCCGGCCGGCCGCCGGGAAGCTGCGCCGAGGTGCCGGTGCCCTTCTCGACGACGTTCTTCAGCACGTCGGTGACGTTGTTGGCGACGTTGGTGTCGATCGCCTGCTGCTTCTTCGGCTCATACGCGAATTTGACTGAGCCCTTCCTCTTGACCTCCTTGACCGACCACGGGTCGGTCTGCTCGCCCTCGGCTGCAAAGGTGGCGTACGCACTGGCGAGCCGAATGGCGCTGGGGGCGGAGGTGCCGAGGGAGAAGGACGGCGTGGTCCTCTCCATCTGGTCCTCGACGAGCCCCGCGTCGAGCGCCGTCTCCTTCACCTTGTCGGTGCCGACGTCCACACCGAGCTGGATGAAGGGGGTGTTGACGGAGTGCTGCATCGCCGTGCGGAGGGTGATGTCGCCGTAGCTCTTGTCACCGTCGTTGGTCTGGTGCCACTCCTTGTTGTCCTTGTCGAGCCAGGTCGAGCCGTCGTAGTTGAGCAGCTTCACCTTGTTGTCACCGTTGTAGACGCTGAGCGGTGAGACCGGCGTGCGCTGGTCGGGGCCCTGTTCGGGCTCTCCTTCGGGGTCCCGCACACCATGGGACATGGCGGCGGCCAGCACGAAGGGCTTGAAGGTCGAGCCGACCTGGACGTTGGTGAAGTCCGCGTTGTTGGTGAAGTGCTCGGTCGCGTCCTTGCCACCGTAGATGGCGACGATCTTGCCGGTTTTCGGATCGATGGACGCCCCGCCGAACTGGACGTACTTGTCCTCGTCCCGCTCCTTCGGCTTGAGGTTCTCCTTCGTCACCTTCTTCACAGCCTGTTCCAGCTGCTGCATCTTCTTCTTGTCGAAGGTGGTGTGGATCTCGTAGCCGCCCCGGTCGAGCTGGGCACGGGAGATGTTGTCGCTGTTGGCCACGATGAAGTTGTCGGCCAGGTTCGTGAGGTAGCCGATCTGGCCGGCCTTGTTGGTGGCCGGCTTCGGAGCCTGCGGCATCGGGAAGCCGTCCGCGATGTGCTCGCTGCGCTCGACCGACGACATGCGCTTGGTTTCCACCTCGCGTTTGAGGGTCCACGCCCAGCGGTCCTTGACGCGCTCGAGGTTCTTCGCCGGTGTGGCCGCCGAGCCCACACCGCCGGCCGGGTCGTAAAGGTTGGGGCCGTTCAGCAGGGCGGAGAGGACGGCGCTCTCGCTGGGGGTGAGGTCCTCGCAGTCCTTGCCGTAGTAGGCGCGTGAAGCCGCCTGGATGCCGTAGGCGCCACGGCCGAAGTAGGCACTGTTGAGATAGCCCGCGAGGATCTCCTCCTTGTCGACCGTGGCGCCGACCTTGACCGAGATGAAGAGTTCCCGCACCTTCCGGGAGATCGTCTGCTCCTGGCTCAGCATGGCGTTCTTCACGTACTGCTGGGTGATGGTGGAGCCACTCTGAGTGGTGCCGCCCTTCGCCATGTTGAAGACGGCGCGGGCGATGCCCATCGGGTCGACACCGGGGTCCTCCTCGAAGGAGGCGTTCTCCGCGGAGATGACGGCGTCCCGCATCGCCGGGGGGATGTTGTCGTAGTCGACGATCTGACGGTTGTACTGGCCGGAGCCGGCCACGACCATCTGATCGCCGTTCGCCCAGTAGTAGACGTTCTTCTGGACCCGTGCGTCGTCCTTGACCTGGGGGACATCCACCACGGCGAGGGCTATGCCCGCGCCCCCGACGAGCAGCCCCATGAAGCCGATGGCCGTCCCGGTGACCTGCTTCCACGACGGGATCCAGCGCCGCGCTCCGGTCCGGCCCGCCCGCGGATAGTCGATCAGGCGTTTCTTCTCCGGCCCGTTCGCGGCCGCGCGGCGGCCCCGTCCCACGGCACCCGCGCCCGTGGCCGTGGCACCGGCCGCGGCGGCCCGGCGGCGTCCACCGCCTCCGCGCTGTGCCGCCCGGCGGGCTTCGGCACGTCCTCCGTAGGGACGCCCGTCACCGGGCGGTGCGGCCTCGGGCTCGGTGGCTCCACGCCTCGGCGCGGCGCGGCGGCCTGAACCCTGCGCCCCGCGTCGGGCCGCGGCGCGTCCACCACCTGCGGACTGCGGTGGCTTGCGACGGTGCTCGCTCATGGAACTGATACTCCTCGGGCAGGCGCTATCGCCTGAATGCGGCAGTTTTCTTCCGGTACCCCCGACGTGCGGACCGGCGGCCACCCCGGAGGGGCGCCGGGCCGCACTGCACCCAGGACGAGGACGCTCCGCCGCGGCCTGCGGTTCCCGGTGGTCTGCATGGCGCACAGACTACGCAGGGCCAAAACCCGCCGGGGCACCACCTTCCGTACAAAACAGGCAACTTGCCTGTACCAAAACCGTGATGTGACGCCGTTCACCCCTGCCCCTCTTGTGACGTTGCAGGCGCCGTTCTATCGTCTGGATGTATCGATCCGATACATCGGCCAGGTATAACGGACGGCAGAGCAAGGGCCGACGGGCAGCACGGCGGACAGCGGGACGGCGAAGGCGAGGGAGGAGACGCATGAACAGACGCTCCGGTGTCCTCGAGTTCGCCGTTCTCGGCCTGCTGCGCGAATCACCGATGCACGGCTACGAGCTGCGGAAACGCCTGAACACCTCTCTGGGGGTGTTCCGGGCCTTCAGCTACGGAAGTCTGTATCCCTGCCTCAAGACGCTGGTGCGCCAGGGCTGGTTGATCGAGGAGTCCGGCAGCGCTCCGGAGGACGCTCTCGCCGCCACCCTCGCCGGCCGGCGAGCCAAGATCGTCTACCGGCTGACAGCCGAGGGGAAGGAGCACTTCGAGGAGCTCCTCGCCCACTCCGGGCCGGACGCCTGGGAGGACGAGCACTTCGGCGTCCGCTTCGCCTTCTTCGGGCAGACCTCGCGGGATGTCCGGATGCGGGTACTGGAAGGCCGCCGCAGCAGGCTGGAGGAGCGGCTGGAGAAGATGCGCGCCTCCCTCGCCCGCACCCGGGAGCGTCTGGACGACTACACCCTGGAACTCCAGCGGCATGGAATGGAGTCGGTGGAGCGCGAGGTCCGCTGGCTCAATGAGCTGATCGAGAGTGAACGGTACGGACGTGACCGGCACCGGGCCGCGCCCGATACCGGCCCGTCGGCGGAACCCGCGCCGGGCTCCTCGCAGGAGCCGGCCTCGCCGGTCGAGCCCGGATCTTCCGCCGGGGCCGCCGGCGCGGCTCCCGGCCCGGCGTCCGCGGAGAGCGCACCGGAACGCTCCCGGCCTCCGCGGCCGCGCGCGTCGTCTCGCGAAACATCGGAAAGCACGGGCGGCCTGCCCCGGAACCGGGGTGGTTCCCGGCCGGATCCGTCCAACGGCACCGCCAAGTGAGGTCCGCATTCAGCGGAACCTCGTCGAATGAACAAGGGGAGTAACCGGAATGGGTTCGGTTCGTGTAGCCATCGTCGGTGTGGGCAACTGCGCCGCCTCGCTGGTGCAGGGCGTCGAGTACTACAAGGACGCCGACCCGGACAGCCGTGTCCCGGGTCTCATGCATGTGCAGTTCGGCGATTACCACGTCCGCGACGTGGAGTTCGTCGCCGCTTTCGACGTGGACGCCAAGAAGGTCGGTCTGGACCTGGCGGACGCCATCGGCGCCAGCGAGAACAACACCATCAAGATCGCCGATGTGCCCTCCACCGGCGTGACGGTGCAGCGCGGCCACACCCTCGACGGTCTCGGCAAGTACTACCTCGAAACGATCGAGGAGTCCGCCGAGCCTCCGGTCGACGTGGTCCAGGTACTCAAGGACCGCCAGGTCGACGTGCTCGTCTGCTACCTGCCGGTCGGGTCCGAGGACGCGGCCAAGTTCTACGCGCAGTGCGCCATCGACGCCAAGGTGGCCTTCGTCAACGCTCTCCCGGTCTTCATCGCCGGCACCAAGGAGTGGGCGGACAAGTTCACCGAGGCGGGCGTCCCGATCGTCGGCGACGACATCAAGTCCCAGGTGGGGGCGACCATCACCCACCGGGTCATGGCCAAGCTGTTCGAGGACCGCGGCGTGATCCTGGACCGCACGATGCAGCTCAACGTCGGCGGCAACATGGACTTCAAGAACATGCTGGAGCGGGAGCGGCTGGAGTCGAAGAAGATCTCCAAGACGCAGTCCGTCACCTCGCAGATCCGCGACCGCGAGATGGGCTCGGACAACGTCCACATCGGCCCCTCCGACTATGTCGCCTGGCTCGACGACCGCAAGTGGGCCTATGTGCGGCTGGAGGGCCGGGCGTTCGGTGACGTTCCGCTGAACCTGGAGTACAAGCTGGAGGTCTGGGACTCCCCGAACTCCGCCGGTGTCATCATCGACGCCCTCCGGGCGGCCAAGATCGCCAAGGACCGGGGCATCGGCGGCCCGATCCTCTCCGCCTCCTCGTACTTCATGAAGTCCCCGCCGGTGCAGTACTACGACGACGAGGCCCGGGAGAACGTCGAGAAGTTCATCGCCGGCGAGGTCGATCACTGACCGGTGGCTGAGCCGCGCACCCTCTTCGCACGGCTTCCCTCCTTCCCCGTACGGACCCCGGGCCCCGCGCCCGGGGTCCGTACGCGTCCCCGCATTGTGTGAGGCTGTGGAGCATGGCTGTTCTGCGTGACGTGGGGGCACTGCTGCGGCTCCGCGGCTTCCGCCGGCTGCTGGCCGTACGGTTGCTTTCCCAGTCCGCCGACGGTGTCTACCAGGTCGCGCTCGCGGCATACGTGGTGTTCTCCCCCGAACGGCAGACGTCCGCCGCGGCCATCGCCTCCGCCATGGCGGTCCTGCTTCTGCCGTACTCCCTCATCGGCCCCTTCGCCGGCGTCCTTCTCGACCGCTGGCACCGCCGGCAGGTCCTCCTTTGCGGCAACCTGCTGCGGGCGGCTCTCGCCGGCGCCACCGCCGCGCTGATCCTCGCTGAGGTGCCGGACTGGCTCTTCTACCTCTCGGCGCTGACCGTCACAGCCGTGAACCGCTTCATCCTTGCCTGTCTCTCCGCGGCGCTCCCCCATGTCGTCGCGGATGAGCGGCAGTTGGTGACGGCCAATGCCCTCTCCCCGACGGCCGGTACCATCGCCGCCACCGCCGGGGCCGGCGCCGTCTTCGCCCTGCGCCTCACCGGATGGCAGTCGGATGCGGGCGTCGTCCTGCTGGGAGCCGGGATCTACCTCGGGGCGGCGCTGACGGCACTCGGACTCGGCCGCGACCAGTTGGGGCCGCGCGGCCTGAGCCGGCTCCGGTTCGGGCCGGCGGTGGCCGGCACAGCGCGCGGGCTTCTGGAGGGGCTGGCGCATCTGTCCCAGCACCGCCGGGCCGCTCGCGCCCTCACCGCCATGGCTCTGATGCGCTTCTGCTACGGAGCACTGACGGTCATGGTTCTCATGCTCTCCCGGTACGCCTGGACCGGCGACAGCACCGAAGGACCGGTCGACAGCGCGGCCGCCGCCACCGGCCTGTCCCTGCTCGGCATGGCGGTCGCCCTCTCCGCAGCCGGCTATTTCGCTGCCGCCCTCGTCACCCCCTGGACGGCCGGGCGACTCGGCCCCACCGGCTGGATCACCGCCTGCGCCCTGGCCGCGGCCGTCCTGGAACCGGCCCTCGGGATCACCTTCGCACCGGCACCAGTGCTGACCGCCACCTTCTTCCTCGGCTTCACCACCCAGGGAGCAAAGATCGCGACCGACACCGTCATCCAGTCCACAGTGGACGACGCCTTTCGCGGCCGGGTCTTCGCTCTTTACGACATGCTCTTCAACGTGGCCTTCGTCGGGGCGGCTGGACTCGCGGCCGTGATACTGCCACCCGACGGCCGGTCCGCCGCCCTGGTGGGGATCGTGGCCCTGCTCTACGGAGCCACCGCGCTCGCACTGTGGCGCTTCCGGACAACGGCCCGCCTGCGCGCCGGGGCGGGGTGACCGATCGGGGAGCGTTTCACGTGAAACACTCCCCGGTCTCCAGAGGAACGGACGGCGCCTGTTTCACGTGAAACGAGCAGCGCCCCGTGAAACGAGCAGCGCCCCGGCCGGCCGTCACCGCTGCCCCGCCCACCATTCCTTCAGCGCCGCCACAGCCGCATCGTGCTCCATCGGGCCGTGTTCCAACCTCAACTCCAGCAAGTACCGGTACGCCTTGCCCACCATCGGCCCCGGGGAGACGCCAAGGATCTTCATGATCTCATTACCGTCCAGGTCCGGGCGGATCGCGTCCAGCTCCTCCTGCTCCTGAAGCTGGGAAATCCGCGCCTCAAGCCCGTCATACGCCCGGGAGAGGGCGTTCGCCTTCCTCTTGTTCCGCGTCGTGCAGTCCGACCGGGTCAGCTTGTGCAGCCGACCCAGCAACGGTCCGGCGTCCCGCACGTAACGGCGCACCGCCGAGTCCGTCCACTCGCCCGTGCCGTAGCCGTGGAAGCGGAGATGGAGTTCGACCAGCCGCGAGACATCCTTGATCATCTCAGTCGAGTACTTGAGCTTCGCCATCCGGGTCTTCGCCATCTTCGCCCCCACCACCTCGTGGTGGTGGAAGGAGACCCGGCCGTCCTTCTCGAAACGCCGGGTCTTGGGCTTCCCGACGTCATGCAGCAGCGCGGCCAGCCGCAGCACCAGATCGGGGCCGTTCTCCTCCAAGCCGATGGCCTGTTCCAGCACGGTCAGCGAATGTTCGTACACGTCCTTGTGCCGGTGGTGCTCGTCACGCTCCAGCCGCAGCGCCGGAAGTTCCGGCAGCACGTGTGCGGCCAGACCGGTGTCCACGAGCAGCGTGAGCCCTTTCCTCGGCCGGTCGGCCAGCAGCAGCTTGTTCAGCTCCTCGCGGGTGCGCTCGGCCGAGACGATCTCGATTCGGCCGGCCATCGCGGTCATGGCGGCGACCACTTCCGGGGCGACCTCGAAGTCGAGCTGGGCGGCGAACCGGGCGGCACGCATCATCCGCAGGGGATCGTCGGAGAACGACTCCTCGGGAGTGCCGGGCGTCCGCAGCAGCCGGGCCGCGAGATCCTCCAGGCCGCCATGCGGATCGATGAACTCCTTCTCCGGCAGAGCGACCGCCATCGCATTGACGGTGAAGTCGCGGCGGACCAGGTCCTGCTCGATCGCATCTCCGTACGAGACCTCGGGCTTGCGCGAGGTGCGGTCGTAGGCTTCCGAGCGGTAGGTGGTCACCTCGATCAGGAAATCGCCCTTCCGGCAGCCGACCGTCCCGAAGGCGATACCGACCTCCCAGACCGAATCAGCCCAAGCCCGGACGATTCTCAGCACGTCGTCCGGCCGGGCGTCCGTGGTGAAGTCCAGATCGTTGCCCAGCCTGCCCAGCAGCGCGTCCCGGACCGACCCGCCGACGAGGGCGAGAGCGTGACCGGCCTCCTGGAAACGGCGCGCCAAGTCGTCGGCGACGGGGGACACCCGTAGCAACTCCCCCACGGCACGGCGCTGCGCCTGGCTGAGCGTCTGCGCGTGGTTCGAGATCAGCGGGGTCTGGGAGTCGGGGCTGTCATTCTTCGCGTTCGGCACGACAGACCAGGGTACGGCCCTCGGACGCCCGAGGCTTCCACGTTTCCCGTGGCAGCCTCACCGCGGATCTTGGGAGGCCATCCCCGGCACTCGGCTCGGCCGGGCATCGTTACCATGCGTGGACGCACATCCGACGACCACCACCGATGACGAGGGACGGGCGAGCGCGTGGCCGAGGTGGCAGCATCCCAGGGGACGACTACCGGTCCCGCCCGCCGGTGGTGGCGGCGGGCTGCCGCAGCGCTGGCGGGCGCGCCGCTCCTGGCCGGGCTGGTACAGCTTCCTGCCGCACCCGGAGCCGGGGCCGCTCCCTCGGCCACCGGCTCCCGGACCGTCGACGTCTCCATCAACTCGCTGACCCCCGAGGTCCCCGCCGAAGACGACACGATCACCGTCACGGGCCGGGTCAGCAACAACGGCAGGTCCGCGGTCAGCGACGCCCGCGTCGGTCTCCGGGTCGGCCGGACACCTCTGAGCAGCCGCGGAGCCATCGGGATCGTCGCCAAGCGCAAGGGTTTCTCCGCCGCGGAGGACGGACGCGCCGTCGACGCCGAGCACACCGTGAAGCTGGGCACGCTGCCCACCGGCGCCAGCCGTGAGTTCCGGCTGACGCTCCCCGCGGATGAGCTGGCCCTGGGAGAAGCGGGCGTCTATCAGCTCGGCGTGGCCCTCAACGGCCGTTCCGCGGGCCAGTACGACCAAGTGCTCGGCATCGAGCGGACCTTCCTGCCCTGGCAGCCGGAGGAAGCACGGAAGCCGACGAAGATCGGTTACCTCTGGCCGCTGGTCTCCACCCCCCATCTCACGGCCCGGACCGGATCGGACCAGCAGCAGACCCCTCAGTTCCGCGACGATTCCCTCGCGGCCGAGCTGGCTCCCGGCGGCCGGCTGCAGCAGCTCGTGTCCCTCGGCAAGGACCTCCCCGTGACCTGGGTGGTCGATCCCGACCTGCTGGTCAGTGTCGAGATGATGACCAAGGAGTACGAGATCCGGGAGCCCGACGGGTCGGTCACCAAGGGCGAGGGCCAGGCAGTCGCCCGGCAGTGGATGAGCGATCTGCTGGCGGCCGTCGAAGGCCGGGAACTGATCACGCTCCCGTTCGCCGATCCCGATCTCGCCTCACTGGCCCACCGCGGCACGAAAGTCTCCGGATCGATCAGCCATCTGAAGACCGCCACCGATCTCGCCGTGAAAACCGGGGAAACCATCTTCGGCCGCAAGCCCAGCGCCGACTTCGCGTGGCCCGTGAACGGGGCCGTCGACACCTCCGTCATCGACGTCGCCACCTCGGCCGGCGCTCGTACCATCATCGCCCGCGGTGACAGCCTGCGGGGGGCCGATGAGCCGTCCTACACCACGAGCGCGGTCCGTCCGATCGGCGGCGGCACCACGGCCCTCGCGGCCGACACACGTCTCTCCACGGCCTTCAGGGGCGACATGACCCGCGCGGAGGAGTCCACGCTCGCCGTGCAGGAGTTCCTCGCCCACACCCTGATGGTCAACCGGGAGGCCCCCGGCACGGAGCGCAGCATCGTCGTCGCTCCACAGCGCATGCCCACCGCCCACCAGGCCCGCGCCATGGCGGAAGCTCTGGAAGGGCTGCAGGACGGTCGCTGGGCCCGGCCGCAGGAACTGCGGGACGCGGTCGAGGAGAAGCCCGACCCGCGGGCGGCCACCGAGGTCCCCGGTGTTCGCGCCTACCCCGAGGCCCTGCGGAAGCGGGAGTTGCCCACCCAGGCCTTCGAGGACATCCAGCGGACCCAGAACGCGCTCAACGGCTTCACGGTGATCCTTTCCGAGCCGGAGCGGGTGATCACTCCCTTCGGCAACGCGATTCTGCGCGAGATGTCCACCGCCTGGCGGGGCGAGCCACGCGCCGCCGAGGCCTACCGGGAAGCCGCGGAGGACTACCTGGCGGGCCTCACCCGGGAAGTGAAACTGATCGAGAAGGCCCAGAAGAAGCTGACGCTCTCGGGACGCAGCGGAACGATTCCCGTGACGGTGCAGAACAACCTCCTGCAGGGCGTCGAGGACCTCAAACTGGTACTCCGCTCCAGCTCCCCGCACCGGCTCGACCCGGGGGAGCCCCAGATGGTCGAGATCGGAAGCGGCCACAGCCAGACGGTCAAGTTCGACACCACGGCCAACGCGAACGGCCTCGTCTGGGTCGAGGCCCAGCTCTACACCGAGGACGGGCGGCCCTACGGAGCCCCGATGTCGTTCAAGGTGAACGTCACGGAGATCACCTCCACCGTGATGCTGGTCATCGCCGGCGGGATGCTCCTCCTGGTCCTGGCCGGCATCCGGATGTACACCCAGCGCAAGCGGGCCGCCGCGCGGGAGGCGGACAGCCACGCCGGGGGAGCGGACGACGCGGACGGGGCGGAGTCCACGGAGGACGGGAATCCGGCGGAGGACCCCGAGAAGAGCCAGGACGACCCCGCGGGGCCGGAGCTGGCCGGACGGGACACGGCGCCCTCGGCCGCCCCCGAGCCCCCGGTCCCGGCCGAGGGCGAGACGGCCGGAGCTGAGGGCCCGGGGATGCCCGGGGCGGAGAGCCCCCAGACCGGACCGGAGAAGAACGAGGCTCCCGATCCGGGTGAGAGGGTGGAGCGTTGAGCGAAGTCGTGGTCTGGTGGCCCGGGACGATGAGGTGGGGAAGCGATGAACGCGCCGTACGACGGTGACCGGAGCCGGTATCCGGGCAGTGACCCGGCCGGCCAGGCACCGCCGCCCGCCCACGACGCCGGCGTCCGGGACGCCGCTCATGACCCTTACGCCCGGGACCACGCCCAGGACTATGGCCACGGCCCCTCGGCCACCCCCGGCGACGAGGCCTCGCACTCCCGGCGGCCCACTCAGCCCGCCGCCCCCGCTCCGTCCTCGTGGACGCCGTCACCCGGCCCGGAGCACCAGGGCGGGCAGCAGGACGCCTTCGCGCATCTCTACCGGGACCAGCAGCAGCCATACGAGCCGCAGCAGCCATCCCCGACCTCCCCCGCCCCCCAGACCTCCCCGCCGTCCCACGCTCTCCAGCCCTCCGGAACAAGCTCTCCACCGCCGGCTCCGGCCCCGGCGACCGGTCCGAACCCGGAGCTCCCGTCGGATCCCGAACCCGCTCCCGCGAAGAAGTCCGCCGGGCGCGCCTCGGGGCTGCTGAAGTCCAGCGCGGTGATGGCAGCCGGCACCCTCGTCTCCCGGATCACCGGATTCCTGCGCACCCTGGTGATGGCCGCGGCCATCGGCGTCAGCACGCTCAACGACGCCTACCAGGTCGCCAACACCCTCCCGACGATGATCTACATCCTCGTCGGCGGCGGGGCGCTGAACGCCGTCTTCATCCCGCAGCTGGTGCGGGCCATGAAGAACGACGACGACGGCGGCGAGGGCTACGCCAACCGTCTGCTCACGCTCGTCATCGTCCTGCTGGCGGGGGTCACCACCGTCTGCGTCCTCGCCGCCCCGCTGCTCATCAGGATGATGTCGGCGAAGTGGGTCTCCGACCCCGCCCAGATGGACGTGGCCGTCGCGTTCGCCCGCTACTGCCTGCCCACGCTCTTCTTCATGGGTGTCCACGTGGTCCTCGGGCAGATCCTCAACGCCCGGGGCCGGTTCGGCGCCATGATGTGGACCCCGGTTCTCAACAACATCGTCATCATCTCCACCTTCGGCGGCTTCATCTGGGCCTTCGGCGGCTTCACCAGCACCGGCATGGACGCGGAGACCATCACTCCCGAGGGCGTCCGGCTCCTCGGCATCGGCACCCTGCTCGGCCTCACCGTCCAGGCGCTGGCGATGCTCCCCTACCTCCGCGCCACGGGCTTCCGCTTCCGGCCCCGCTTCGACTGGCGGGGGCACGGCCTCGGCAAGGCGGCCCGGCTGGCGAAGTGGACCTTCTTCTTCGTCCTCGCCAACCAGCTCGGCATGATCGTGGTCACCCAGCTCGCCACCTGGGCCGGAACGGTCGCCGACAAGCAGGGCCACCCCGGCACGGGCATCACCGCCTACAACTACGCCCTGCTGCTCTGGCAGATGCCCCAGGCCATCATCACGGTCTCCGTCATGACCGCGGTCCTCCCGCGGATCTCACGCGCTGCGGCCGACGACGACGCCGGGGCCGTCCGCGACGACATCTCCTACGGACTGCGCACGTCCGCGGTGGCCATCGTCCCCTGCGCCTTCGCCTTCCTGGCGCTCGGTGTCCCCATGGCCACCCTGCTCTACGGCGCCTCCGGCGAATCGGGCGCACGCAACATCGGCTTCACGTTGATGGCCTTCGGCCTGGGCCTCATCCCGTACTCGGTCCAGTACGTGGTCCTCCGCGGCTTCTACGCCTACGAGGACACCCGGACGCCGTTCTACAACACGGTCATCGTCGCCGCGGTCAACGCCGCGGCCGCCGGAACGAGCTTCCTGCTGCTCCCCGCGCGCTGGGCGGTGGTCGGCATGGGGGCGTCCTATGGATTGGCCTATGTCGTCGGGGTAGGCGTTGCATGGAAGAGGCTGAGCCGACGGCTCGGCGGCGATCTGGACGGGCGCCGCGTCACGCGGACCTATGCCCGGCTGACAGGGGCCGGTATCCCGGCTGCGCTCGCGGGAGGAGCGGCGGGCTATGGCATCACCCAGGCTCTCGGGAACAGCGGTGCCGCTTCCCTCGCGTCGCTGTGCGGGGGCGGGATCGTGCTCCTGGCGGTCTTCTTCCTGGCGGCGAAGCGCATGAGGATCGAGGAGATGACCGCCATGGTCGGGATGGTCCGCGGCCGCCTCGGCCGCTGACCACGCACAACCATCGTCCGACCCCGCACGTCGTGCATACGGACGGACTGTGGGCACAATTGCTTAGCTGTGGTGACCGGCGTGCAACGGATGGGGAGGCAGGAACGACGGTGGCGGAACGGAGTACGGCTGCCGTCGACGTGGCAGACAACAGCGGCGAGGACCCGCTGACCGCCCAGGCGGGAGATGCCAACGCCGACGAGGTGAAAGCCCAGAACACGACCGGCACGGCGGATACGGACGCCGCCCGCACCGACGCCGATTCCCGGGAAGCGGCGAGACCGCGGCCGACCGCCATCGCCGATGTCGAACCGCCCGAGCTGCACAGTGGGCACAAGCTCGCCGGACGCTACCGGCTGGAGGAGTGCCTCACCCGTCTGGACGGCTTCAGCAGCTGGCGTGCCGTGGACGAGAAGCTCCGTCGTGCGGTCGGCGTGCATGTGCTGCCGGCCGACCACCCGCGCGCCCGGCCCGTCCTCGCCGCCGCGCGCTCCGCCGCTCTGCTGGGCGACCCCCGCTTCGTTCAGGTCCTCGACGCCGTCGAGGAGAACGACCTGGTCTACGTCGTCCACGAGTGGCTGCCCGACGCCACCGAACTGACCGCCGTCCTCGCGGCGGGGCCTCTGGAGCCGCACGACTCCTACCAGCTGGTGACCCAGGTGTCCCAGGCCATGGCCGCCGCGCACCGGGAAGGCCTGGCCCACCTGAGGCTCACTCCCGGGTGCGTCCTGCGAACCCACTCCGGCCAGTACCGGATCCGGGGGCTGGCCGTCATGGCCGCCCTCCGTGGCATCAGCTCCCAGCATCCGCAGCGGGCCGACACCGAGGCGATCGGCGCCCTGCTGTACGCCTCTCTCACCCAGCGCTGGCCGTACGAGGAAGACGCCTTCGGCCTGCCCGGCCTGCCCAGGGGAACAGGGCTCATCGCCCCCGACCAGGTACGGGCCGGTGTCCATCGCGGACTGTCGGAGATCGCGATGCGGGCCCTGGTGAACAACGGCTCCACACCCCTGCGGCTGGAGCAGCCCTGCACCACCCCGGAGGAACTCTGCAAGGCCGTCGCCGCGCTTCCCCGCATCCGGCCGCCGGAGCCCTCCTTCGCCACGCCCACCTACCAGCCGGGTTCATATCAGCCCCCGGCCGCCTACCCCCAGGCATCCTCCAGGAACGGCGTACCGCCGACGGCCCAGTCCGTACCGGCTCCTCCCCCGCCCCCGCTGCACAGCCGGACGGGCAAGGCACTGAAGTGGACGGTCTCGGCCCTGCTGATCACTGCCCTCGGACTCGGCAGCTGGCAGGTCGCGGATGCCTTGATGAACCGCGACCAGCACACGCCCGGGGACGCCGACCGGGCCCGGGGCGACGGGTCGGAGGAGAAGCAGCCGCAGACGGGCAAGGCGACACCCTTGAAGATCTCGGCCACGACCGAGTTCTCGCCCTTGGACGCCCCTGTGGCCGCGGGCCAGGTATCAAATGCGGTGGACGGCGACCCGGGCACCGCGTGGGTGACTCCGCACTACAAGGGCTATGCCAACTTCGGCAACCTTGCGAACCGCAAGGACGGCAGTGGCCTCATCGTCGATCTCGGCAGCGTCCAAGCCGTGACCGGTCTCCGTGTGGACATGTACCGCAGTGGCCAAACGGCTCAGGTGCTGGCGGCCCCGGAATCCGCCTCCGCGCCCGCAGCGCTGGAGGACTTCTCCCAGCGTCTCAGCAAGCTGGAGAAAGCCGGAGCCGAGCTCAAGATAAGCACCGGCAAGCCCGTCCGCACCCGCTATGTCCTCATCCACATCACCGAACTGCCGCACGACGGTTCGGCGAACCAGTTCCGGGGCGGTATTTCCGAGATCACTGTGACAGGCTGAGTCGCAGCCGGTGCCGAAGCGGAGGGGAGGGCCGACGTGGACGACGCCATGGACGGCTCCGTAAACGACAGGGATCTCCTCGCACGCCACGTCGCCGGCGATCCGGAGGCCTTCGGTGAGATCGTCCGGCGTCACCGGGACCGGCTGTGGGCCGTGGCACTCCGGACCCTGGGCGACCGCGAGGAGGCCGCCGATGCGGTCCAGGACGCCCTCGTCTCCGCCTATCGGGCCGCGCACACCTTCCGCGGCCAGTCGGCCGTCACCACCTGGCTGCACCGCATCACGGTGAACGCCTGTCTGGACCGGGCCCGCAAGACCGCGTCCCGCAGAACGTCCCCGGTCGCCGAGACCGAACGGCTGGAGCAGCTGCTGGAGCCTCACGAATCGGCCTCCGCACCCGCCGAGCGCGGCGATCTGCACCGGGAACTCCTGAGGGCTCTGGGTACTCTGCCCCCGGAGCAGCGCGCCGCCCTGGTGCTCGTGGACATGCAGGGATACCCCGTGGCGGAGGCCGCCCAAGTGCTGGGGGTCCCCACTGGAACGGTCAAGAGCCGGTGCGCTCGAGGGCGGGCCCGGCTGCTCCCCCTTCTCTCTCATCTCCGTAGCGGGGAAAGCGGTAAGGCGGTCTCGCATGAGGGAAGGAACCGTGCGCCGAGGACATCCGTCCCACCGGCGGCCCCACCGCGAGATCCAGATGCCGTGAAGGGAGGCAGGCGGGCGTGACATCCATGATCGACACGGACCAGCATCCGGACGTTGCGGAGATCTCCGCACTCACCGAAGGAGCACTCCCCCCGGAGCGAACCTCAGCCGTCCGCGGCCATCTCGACGACTGCGAACTCTGCACAGAGGTGCGGGTCTCCCTGGAGGAGATCCGGGGTCTGCTGGGCACCCTGCCCGGTCCGCCCCGCATGCCGGCCGATGTAGCGAGCAGGATCGATGCGGCGATCGCCGCGGAATCCCTGCTCTCCTCGACCGTCCCCGACTCCGTTTCATGTGAAACGGACGACCCTGCAGCCCCGGTTTCACGTGAAACCGGCGTCGGTGCACGGACCCGGAGCGCACGGCGCATGCGGCAGTCCCGTGGCAGTACAGGACCTGGCCGGCAGAACGGCGGTCGGCGCCGCTGGCGGACAGCCGCCCTCGGCGTGGCCTCCGTGCTGGCCCTGAGCGTCGGCAGTGCGGCCCTGGTGCAATCGATGAGTTCGGTGGAGGGCGGCGGCGCGGCCGCCAAGGAGACCGCCGCCGACACGCGGAGCGGGAATTCCGGCCTGAGCGCCGCCACCCTGGAGAGCGAGGTTCGCAGCCTCCTCGACCACGCCGGGGACGGTCAGGAAAAGGGACCCGCCGCCACCGAGCCGGACACCCTCGGAGCCCAATCGAGCCCTCGGGCCATGAGGGGAACCGATGTGGTGCTCCCTCCGTGCATACGGAACGGCATTGACCCCAGGGTGGAGCCCCTTGCAGCCGAGGAGGGGACCTTCGACGGCACGCCGGTCTACATCGTCGTTCTGCCTCACCGGGTGGACGCCCGCAAGGTCGAGGCCTACGTCGTCGACTCCTCGTGTGTCACCACGGAGGAGCCGCGTGGCGACGTCCTCATGAACCGGGTCTATAGCCGACACTGACCCCTGGGAGCCCATGGGTCAACAGCGGGAATGCCTGCCGTCTAGGATCCGTTGGGTGGGGTGGGACTCCTGATCGGGCCCGTGATTGACCCCTGGACAGCAGTCGGCAGAGACGAGGAAGACACCCGTGAGCGACGTCCGTAACGTGATCATTATCGGCTCCGGACCGGCGGGGTACACCGCGGCGCTCTACACCGCGCGCGCATCCTTGAAGCCCTTGGTTTTCGAGGGCGCTGTCACCGCCGGTGGTGCGCTGATGAACACCACCGATGTGGAGAACTTCCCCGGTTTCCGCGACGGCATCATGGGTCCGGACCTGATGGACAACATGCGCGCCCAGTCCGAGCGTTTTGGAGCGGAACTCGTCCCCGATGACGTCACGGCTGTCGACCTGGCCGGTGACATCAAGACGGTCACCGACTCGGCCGGCACGGTCCACAAGGCTCGTGCGGTCATCGTCGCCACCGGATCCCAGCACCGCAAGCTCGGGCTTCCCCGGGAAGACGAACTGTCCGGCCGCGGTGTCTCCTGGTGTGCCACCTGCGACGGGTTCTTCTTCAAGGACCAGGACATCGCCGTGGTCGGTGGCGGTGACACCGCCATGGAGGAGGCGACCTTCCTCTCCCGGTTCGCCAAGTCCGTGACCATCATCCACCGCCGCGACACGCTGCGGGCCTCCCGTGCGATGCAGGAGCGGGCCTTCGCCGATCCGAAGATCACGTTCGCGTACGACAGCGAGGTCGCCGAGATCCACGGCGACCAGAAGCTCACCAGTGTCACCCTGCGTTCCACCAAGACCGGTGATGTCCGGGAGCTGCCCGTCACCGGCCTCTTCATCGCCGTCGGCCACGACCCCCGCACCGAACTCTTCACCGAGCAGCTGGACCTGGACGACGAGGGTTACCTCATGGTCGACGCCCCTTCGACCTGCACCAATCTCCCCGGCGTCTTCGCCGCCGGTGACGTCGTCGACCACACCTACCGCCAGGCCATCACAGCCGCTGGCACCGGCTGCTCCGCTGCCCTGGATGCCGAGCGCTACCTCGCGGCGCTCTCCGACGCCTCCGCGGAGCACACTCCGGAGCCGGAGAAGACCGCCGCCGCCACCGTCTGACCGTTTCCTTCCCTCCCAGAAGCTAGGAGTTCGCCCATGGCCGGCGCCCTCAAGAATGTGACCGATGCGAACTTCGATGAAGAGGTTCTCAAGAGCGAGAAGCCCGTTCTCGTGGACTTCTGGGCCGCCTGGTGTGGCCCGTGCCGCCAGATCGCCCCGTCCCTCGAAGCCATCGCCGCGGAGCACGGGGACAAGATCGAAATCGTCAAGCTGAACATCGACGAGAACCCGGCGACGGCCGTCAAGTACGGGGTCATGTCGATCCCGACCCTCAATGTCTACCAGGGCGGCGAAGTCGCCAAGACGATCGTCGGTGCCAAGCCGAAGGCAGCGATCATGCGCGATCTGGAACCCTTCATCGGCTGACAGCCGTTTCACGTGAAACAGGGCCCCCTCTGAAGGAGGAGGGCCCTGTTTTCGCTCTGTGCGGTGTCCAGGTCAACGGCGCCGAGCTTCCTCCCAGCTCCGGAGACCTACAGCGGTCTGAGCGCGGGTTCCTTCTGCACCGCTCCGAGAAGACGGTCCAGCGCCATCTCGACGTCCTCCTTCCAGGAGAGCGTGGTCCTCAGCTCCAGCCTCAGCCGTGGGTACCGGGGATGGGACCGAACAGTCTTGAATCCGACAGCCAAGAGGTGGTCGGCGGGCAGGACGCACGCCGGCTCCTTCCAGCGGGCGTCACCGAAGGCCTCGATCGCCTTGAAACCCCGCCTCAGTACATCCTTCGCAACGGTCTGGACGAGTACCCGTCCCAGCCCCTGTCCTTGATAGCCGGGCATGATCCAGGCCGTCATCAGTTGGACGGCGTCCGCGGCAACCGGACTCGTCGGAAAGGCTGTGGACCGCGGGACGTAGGCGGGCGGCGCATAGAGAACGTAGCCCGCCGGCACCTCGTCGACGTAAAGAACGCGTCCGCAGGATCCCCACTCCAGAAGCACGCCGGAGATCCATGCCTCCTTCTCCAGCTCCGGTCTGCCCGCCTGGACCGCAGCTTCCCCACTGACCGGGTCAAGCTCCCAGAAGACGCAGGTACGGCACCGCTTGGGAACGTCCGACAGGTTGTCCAAGGTGAGCGGTACGAGCCGACGCCCCATGAAGCCTGCTCCTCACTCTCACTCCCTCTTGCCACTGCAAGCGCGGTTCACAGCGGGTCCTGTTCAGCGTCCGCAGGGATCCGGACGCGCGCCACCATGTCCCCGGGGCATCGTATCCAGCCGGTCTCAGGACGAAGCGAAGGCAAAGCAAAGGGCGGGTCACGACTCACGTGACCCGCCCCACGCCCCACGTCATGCTTCCTCGCCGCTCCCGGTCTCCTCCGCACCGAGTTCCAGGACCCGGTCCTCACCCGGAGCAAGGGTTCCCAGAATCCGCTCCAGATCCTCTATGGAGGCGAACTCCACGACGATCTTGCCCTTCTTCTGACCGAGGTCAACTTTCACCCGGGTCTCGAAGCGATCGGAGAGCCGGGAAGCCAACTGCGTCAGCGCGGGCGATACACGGTTTCCTGCCCGCGGCCCCTTGGGCTTCACCGTGCCGCCCTGCCGGGACCCCATGAGCGTCACGATCTCCTCGACAGCACGGACCGACAGCCCTTCGGCGACGATCCGGTGAGCGAGTCGATCCTGCTCCTCCGAGTCCTCGACAGACAGCAGGGCCCGCGCATGACCCGCGGACAGCACTCCGGCCGCGACGCGACGCTGGACGGGAGTGGAGAGTTTGAGCAGCCTCAGCGTATTGGACACCTGAGGGCGCGACCGGCCGATACGGTCCGCCAGCTGATCATGGGTGCACTCGAAGTCCTTGAGCAGTTGATCGTAGGCGGCCGCCTCTTCAAGAGGATTCAGCTGGGCCCGGTGCAGGTTCTCCAGCAGGGCATCGAGCAGGAGCTTCTCGTCCTCGGTGGCCCGGACGATCGCCGGAATGCGCTCCAGCCCCGCTTCTCGGCAGGCACGCCACCGGCGCTCCCCCATGATGAGCTCGTAGCGTTCCGGAGCCAGCTGCCGCACCACGACGGGCTGGAGCAGCCCGACCTCCTGGATAGACGTCACCAACTCGGCCAGCGCGTCCTCGTCGAAGACCTCTCGGGGCTGGCGTGGGTTCGGCGTGATCGAGTCCAGTGGCAGTTCCGCGAAATGCGCACCGGTCGGTGGCTCGGACAGTGCCTCGTTCACCGCGGGTGTGTCCTCCGCGCGCTGCTCTGACCCCTTCTGGGGAAGCGCGGTCACGGTGGCTGCCGCCACACCACGCTCCGGGGCAAGAACAGGGACCGCCGTGGGGGAGGTCGCTCCTCCCTGGGCCACCGCCGGGACCGGCTGGTCGCCCCCCTGAGGTGCGGCGGGGATCAGCGCGCCAAGCCCGCGCCCCAGTCCTCTGCGTCGTTCACTCACTGCGTCCCCTCCGGCGTACCGTGCTGTCCGTGCTGAGCGTTGCCGCCCATGGTGTGGGCATCGTGGCCCTCATAGTTGATCCCCACCCCGCGCAACGCGATTTCCCGGGCCGCTTCGAGGTAGGAAAGAGAACCACTGGAGCCGGGATCATAAGTCAAGACCGTCTGCCCGTAGCTCGGCGCCTCCGAGATGCGCACGGAACGCGGAATGCTCGTCCTCAGGACCTCGTTGCCGAAGTGACTGCGCACCTCGTCCGCGACCTGCGAAGCCAGCCGGGTCCGACCGTCGTACATCGTGAGCAGGATGGTCGAGACGTGGAGCTTGGGGTTGAGGTGCCCACGCACCAGTTCGACGTTCCGCAGAAGCTGCCCGAGTCCCTCCAGCGCGTAGTACTCGCACTGAATGGGGATGAGGACCTCGGCCCCGGCAACGAGCGCATTGACGGTCAGCAGACCGAGCGACGGGGGGCAGTCAATGAGGATGTAGTCCAACGGCTGTTCGTAGGCCTGGATCGCCCGTTGCAGCCGGCTCTCCCGGGCCACCAGCGAGACCAGCTCGATCTCTGCGCCGGCCAGGTCAATGGTGGCCGGCGCGCAGAAGAGGCCTTCCACGTCGGGTACGGGCTGCACGACATCGGAGAGTGGCTTGCTGTCGACCAAGACGTCATACACCGACGGGACCTCGGCGTGGTGGTCCACACCGAGTGCGGTCGAGGCATTTCCCTGGGGGTCGAGATCGATGACCAGAACGCGTGCACCATGAAGAGCCAGCGAGGCTGCCAAGTTGACCGTGGTGGTTGTCTTACCGACTCCGCCCTTCTGGTTGGCCACCACCATGACCCGTGTCTGCTCGGGGCGCGGGAGACCGTCACCGGCACGCCCCAGGGCCTCGACGGCGAGTTGCGCGGCACGGCCGATGGGGGCGCCGTCCATGGGGGGCGGCGTTTCACGTGAAACATCGACTCCCGGCGGCGGAGTATCGGAGGTCACCCCCCGATGGGGCTCAGCGGCACGGGGACCGGGGACCGGATCGGTCATCGGCCCCGCGATATTGGCGTCGGACCGCAAGGATTCACTCTCCTCGACTTCTGGCTCGCGATAGACAGAGCCTGCCATGCTTTCGGGGTTAGGAACCAGCGAGGCCCGTTCTCCTGTGGATGAATCCGCCTCGGATGACCTCTCTGTGGACAACCGGACCACCCGTTCGGGGGATCCTGATGTTCGGTCGGCGGCCGCCCTCTCGGGTGTGGCCTGATGGCGCGGCACAGCGGCCCGGCCGCGGCTAATGATTCCATGCAACAGGGAGCGACGTTTCACGTGAAACACGATGCATGCGCCCGCGTTCCCCAAGCATGGCGACACTCCGATTTGGGTAGTTTTGCCAGCTTGTATGGAGCAATGGCGGCTATCAGCGACGCCTTCGCGTGTTCCGCGAGGGCCTCCCGGCCCGTGCCGCCTTGGCTCGTTTGGCGGCAAAGCGGACACCGCCGGGGCTCTCGCCGACCTCCACTCTCACTACGGTGGAGGGAGGCTCCACCACGCCTTCTCCCACGTGAAGAACGGACGTGCGGACAACACCGAGTTTGCTCAGCGCCGCCCGGGCCCCCTTGAGTTCCTCCTCCGCCGTGTCCCCTTTGAGGGCCAGCATCTCGCCGTAGGGCCGCAGGAGCGGGACGCCCCATCCCGCCAACCGGTCCAGCGGTGCCACGGCCCGAGCCGTCACCACGTGCACCGGAGGCAGTGACCCCAGCACCTCCTCGGCCCGCCCGCGCACCACCGCGACATGGTCGAGCCCCAGGAGCTCCACCACCTCCTGCAGAAAGGTGGTGCGCCGCAACAGCGGTTCCAGCAGAGTGATCCGCAGATCCGGACGAACGAGCGCCAGAGGGATGCCCGGCAGCCCCGCTCCCGATCCCACGTCGCAGACCGTCACCCCTTCGGGCACGGCCTCCGCGAGCACTGCGCAGTTCAGCAGGTGCCGCTCCCAGAGCCGGGGAACCTCTCGGGGACCGATGAGCCCCCGGCGCACACCCGCGTCCGCAAGGAGTTCGGCGTACCGGACGGCTTCCGGAAGGCGCTCACCGAACACCGTTCGTGCGGTAGGGGGCGCCGGGGGAAGCTCTGCTGCCTCGGTCACAGGACCGTCCTTCCTCGGTTTTCCGGGGCACCGCTGCCCGGACGTACGGCGCCCCGGAAGGACGCCGGCTTGCAAGGCTCACAAAGTACGGCCCCGCCTGCGAACAGGCGGGGCCGGGTACACATCCGAGCGTGGTCAGACCGGAAGAACGACAACGCAGCGCTGGGGCTCCTCGCCCTCCGACTCGCTGCGCAGGCCGGCTGCGGCCACCGCGTCGTGCACGACCTTGCGCTCGAACGGGGTCATCGGCTTCAGCTTCACCGGCTCCCCGCTGCCCTTCGCCTCCTCCGCAGCCCGTGCACCGAGTTCCGCGAGTTCTTCGCGCTTACGGGCGCGGAACCCGGCGATGTCCAGCATCAGCCGGCTGCGGTCACCGGTCTCACGGTGCACCGCGAGGCGTGTCAGCTCCTGAAGCGCCTCCAGCACCTCGCCGTCACGGCCGACCAGCTTCTGCAAATCCCGGCTGGTCGAGTCGCTGATGATCGACACCGCTGCCCGGTCACCCTCGACGTCCATGTCGATGTCGCCGTCCAGGTCGGCGATGTCCAGCAGGCCCTCGAGGTAGTCGGCCGCAATATCACCCTCCTGCTCCAGGCGGGTCAGGGTGTCGGCGCCGTCGGTGGCGGTGGTGCCCTCCGTCACTGGGTGGCTCCTCACTTCTTGGTCGGGTGCTTGGGCCGCTGCCGGCCTTTGCGCTGTCCGGACTTGGTGGTGCGGGAGGCGGACGCGCCCCCGGACTGCTGCGTCTGGTCGCCCTGGGCCGGCTTCTTCTCCAGCGAGGGCTTCTCCTGCTCCTTGTCAGCGTCCGTCGGCCGCTTGCCCGTGCCGGCCTTGGCGGGTCCCTGAGCGGCGGCCGCCTGGCGCTTCGCCTTCGGCTGACGCTTCGGCTGCTGCCGCTTGGCCCGCGCCTCCTCGACCGCGCGCTTGGCCTCGACCTGTGCCGGGTCCTCCTTGAGCTTGCCCTGGGCCCGCAGCTTCTCCTGGCGCTGCTGGAAGGCGATGCTGCCCGGGGTGGGGTTCCGCTGGATCACGTACATCTGCTGACCCATGGTCCAGACGTTGGTGGTCAGCCAGTAGACCAGCACACCGACCGGGAAGTTGATACCGAAGACGGCGAACATGATCGGGAAGATGTACATCAGCATCTTCTGCTGCTGCATGAAGGGCGTCTTGACCGTCAGGTCGACGTTCTTCGTCATCAGCTGGCGCTGCGTGTAGAACTGCGAGGCCGACATCAGAACGATCATGATGACGGTGACCACGCGGACATCGGTGAGCGTGGCACCGAGGCTCTCGACCTTGGAGGCGCTGTCCATGAACTTGGACGCGATCGGAGCACCGAAGATGTGCGCGTTACGGGCGCTGTTCACCAGGTCCGCGCCCATGACGCCGACCGCTTCATTGTTCGCGATCTTGTTGAGGACCTGATAGAGCGCGAGGAAGAAGGGCGACTGCGCCAGAATCGGGAGACAGCTCGAGAGCGGGTTGGTGCCCGTCTCCTTGTAGAGCTTCATCATCTCTTCGGACTGGCGCTGTTTGTCGTTCTTGTAGCGCTCCTGGATCGCCTTCATCTTCGGCTGGAGCACCTGCATGTTCCGCGTCGCCTTGATCTGCTTCACGAAGAGCGGGATCAGAGCGATACGGATCAGCACCACCAGCGACACGATGGACAGACCCCAGGCCCAGCCGCTGTTCTTGTCGAAGACAAGGCTGTACAGCGAGTGGAACTGGACGATGATCCAGGAGACGGCGATATAGAGAGGACCGAGGATCGTGTCCACGAATCAGGCTCCTTGGGCGTTGGGCTGAGTCTCGGGCTGTCCCTCGGGCGCACTGGCGGAGCGAGCACTCCACCGGTTCCGCAGCCGCTGGTGCCAGACCGGATGCTTCCGGGGTGGGACGTGGTCGACGCCACCGGGCGACCACGGATTGCAGCGCAGAATGCGCCAGGCGGTCAGTGCCGTCCCTTTCACCGCGCCGTGCGCCCGGATGGCCCCGTAGCCATAGTGCGAACACGACGGGTAGTACTTGCAGACCGGACCCAGCAAAGGGCTGATGGTCCACTGATAGAGCTTGATCAACCAGAGCAGCGGATACTTCATCGCTCCGCCTTCTCCTCAGCCTTGCCATGGACGGCCCCACCCAGCAGCCGCCTCAGCGCGGTGTCGAGATCGCGGGTGAGCTCGTCGTGACCGGCCGTTCCCGCCCCGGGCAGTGCCCTTACGACCACCAGGCTACCGGCGGGCAGTGCGGACAGCCGCTCCCGCATGAGGTGACGCAGCCTGCGCTTCACCAGATTCCTGGTCACGGCTGTACCGACGGCCTTGCTGACGACGAAACCCGCACGCACCGGGGGAGCGTTCTCCCCAGGCGCGTGCGGGTCCGTTGAACCGCTGCGCAGGTGGACGACGAGAAGCGGGCGACCGGCCCGGCGTCCTCGGCGTACCGCAGTGGCGAAGTCCTCGCGCCGCCTCAGCCGATTCTCGGTAGGCAGCACGACATGGACCTTGAGGTCTGGCTGCTCAGGCCGACAGCCGGGCGCGGCCCTTGGCACGGCGGGTCGCGAGGATCGCGCGGCCGGCACGGGTCCGCATACGCAGCCGGAAGCCGTGGGTCTTCGCGCGGCGACGGTTGTTCGGCTGGAAGGTGCGCTTGCTCACTCGGGGGCTCCACTAGGACTCGGGTGTTGCGTGACGTCATCTGGCTGTCACCGTGCGCCCACGAGTAGCTCGCATACGCCCGAGTGCACCGCATGACCGACACTCAAGCGATCTTCGCCCATCGGAGGCAGGCGGCAGCAGCCATCGACAACTCGACCTGCTCACGGTACGCGCGGCCGCGTCACCCGGTCAAACCGGGTCCCCGCGGGGCGGCGAAGCCCTGCCGCGCCGCGCCGCCGCCCTCGCGCGGGAGAGTCCCCGGAAGGGCGGGCCGGCCGAGCATGGCACATTTGTACACACCCTGTGGACAACGACTTGAACCCCGCACGTCGGCCTGACTACCGTGGCGGAACTCCGGATTCTTCCCTCCCGCCCCGAGAACCACACATACGTGGGATCCGTCGGCGCCACCCACCCAGTGATCGAGAGAGCGTGCCTTGTGGCTGACGTACCTGCTGATCTTGCCGCGGTGTGGCCACGCGTCCTCGATCAGCTTCTCGGCGACGGCGCCCAGGGCATCGAGGCGAAGGACCGCCGCTGGCTGAAGGACTGCCAGCCGCTCGTTCTGATCGCCGGTACCGCGGTGCTCGCGGTCCCCAACGAATACGCCAAGGGTGTGCTGGAGGGCCGGCTGTCGCCGCTGATCAGCGAGGCCCTCAGCCGCGAGTGCAACCAGACCGTCCGCCTGGCGGTGACCGTCAGCGCCGCCGAGTCCGAGTCCGCTCCGCAGGCTCCCGCACCACCCCCTGTGCCGCAACAGGCCCAGCGCTACGACGAGCCGCAGCACCCGGAACCGCAGCGGGACGCATACGACTACGACAACGGATACGAGGGCGGCTACGGCCGCCCGGCCGACGGCCTGCCCACGGCCCGTCCCGCCTATCCGGACTACCAGCGGGGCCGTCCGGAGCCCGGGGCCTGGCCCCGTCCGCGCGATGACTACGGCTGGCGCCCGCCCCGGCCCGGCGGCTTCCCGGAGCACGACCCGTACGCCTCACCGCACGGGGAGCAGCAGGGCCGCCAGCACCGCTACGAGGACGCCCAGCACTACGACGAGCCACAGCGCTACGACGAATCGCAGCGCTACGAGGACCCCCAGCGGTCCGTTCCGCAGCAGGGCGACTACCGGTCCGGGGCTTCCGACCGCCCGCCGTACGGTTCCCCGCACCGCGAGCTCCCCGAGCCGCCGGCCGGCCGGAACCACGGGGTGCCGGGCGGCCCGGCAGGGCTTCCCGCGCCGAGTGGCGCACCCGGACCGCTGGCGGCTCAGCCCGCGCCCGCGACGGGTCCGGGCGAGCCGACCGCGCGGCTGAATCCGAAGTACCTCTTCGACACCTTCGTCATCGGCGCGTCCAACCGCTTCGCGCACGCCGCGGCGGTGGCCGTCGCGGAAGCACCGGCCAAGGCGTACAACCCGCTGTTCATCTACGGGGAGTCGGGGCTGGGCAAGACCCATCTGCTGCATGCCATCGGGCACTACGCGCGGAGCCTCTACCCGGGAACGCGGGTCCGTTACGTGAGCTCGGAGGAGTTCACCAACGAGTTCATCAACTCCATCCGTGACGGCAAGGCGGACGCGTTCCGCAAGCGTTACCGCGACATGGACATCCTGCTGGTCGACGACATCCAGTTCCTGGCGAGCAAGGAGTCGACCCAGGAGGAGTTCTTCCACACCTTCAACACCCTGCACAATGCCAACAAGCAGATCGTCCTCTCCTCGGACCGGCCGCCCAAGCAGCTGGTCACGCTGGAGGACCGGCTCCGCAACCGCTTCGAGTGGGGCCTGATCACCGATGTGCAGCCGCCCGAGCTGGAGACGCGGATCGCGATCCTCCGGAAGAAGGCGGTCCAGGAGCAGCTCAACGCCCCGCCGGAGGTGCTGGAGTTCATCGCCTCGCGCATCTCCCGCAACATCCGGGAACTGGAGGGGGCGCTGATCCGGGTGACCGCGTTCGCCAGCCTGAACCGGCAGCCCGTCGACCTCGGCCTGACCGAGATCGTGCTCAAGGACCTGATCCCGGGCGGGGAGGACGCGGCACCGGAGATCACGGCCTCGGCCATCATGGCCGAGACGGCCGCCTATTTCGGGCTCACCGTGGAGGATCTCTGCGGCTCGTCCCGGAGCCGGGTGCTGGTGACCGCCCGCCAGATCGCCATGTACCTCTGCCGGGAGCTGACGGATCTCTCCCTGCCCAAGATCGGTGCCCAGTTCGGCGGCCGCGACCACACCACCGTGATGCACGCCGACCGCAAGATCCGCGCGCTGATGGCCGAGCGGCGCTCGATCTACAACCAGGTGACGGAACTCACCAACCGCATCAAGAACAGCTGACGCGGCGCCCGGCGGGCACCCCGCCGCGATACGCGGAGGGCGCTCCCGGAAGCCCTGCTTCCCTGCTTCGCGGGAGCGCCCTCGGCGTATCGGCTGCCGGTATCCGCGCCGTGCCGGTCCGTGCTGTCCCCCGGACCCGCCCGCAGGCCGCCCCCGTGTCCCCGCGGTCCCGGATTCACTGCTGCGGCTGTCGCTCTCCGCTGCCATGGCGGCTCTCGGGACGGGCTCTCCGGGCGCTTGCCGAGCCGATTCCGGCGTCACGGACCGCGCGTAGGCCGCGTACGCGTCCGGTGGCGGTCTTCCGCGCGCCCCTTGCGCTGTTCGAATACCGGCTGTCACAGGGCAGTTCTCCACACCGGAGGGGCAGATGAGCCGTCCACACCCTGGGGAGGACGAAGTTGTCCAGACTCTGTCCACAGCCGCCCGCTGCCGGCCGTCGGACCGGGAGGTCAACAGCCTGTGTGCTTGTGGTTATCCGGTCTCCACAGACTGTGGACCGACGATCCGGGCTGCGGGCTCCGGTCCGGTTGTCCACCGCCCGCCCACAGGGAAAGGGCCGTTGTACACAGTCTTTCCACACCCTTGTCCACTGTTCGGCAACACAACACCCCTCGTCACCGCCAAGAGTGAACTGCATCACATCAATGCGCCGGATTGGGCTGTGCAGAACCTGGGTAAAACTGGGGACGCCGTTGGGGAGAACCCGCCCTTCCCTGTGCACGGTGTGTGCAGAACTCTGCCCCGTCCACAGGACCGGCCGGTTGTCCACCGGTCCCGCCCACAGGGCCCGTGGACAAAAAACCGCCCCTGAGCTGCGAGAAGCGGGTTATCCACGGTATCCACAAGCCCTACTACTACGACCACGTAGGTACAGGGGGAAATCCGTTTCGAAGTGGGGCCTGTGCACAACTCGCCCTCGGGCCGCGCCACGCCTCCCGGCCCGACTTGACCCCGGAGCGCACCGACTGTCCGTGGTGTGCGTCAGACTGGTCCGGCGGCACACAGCCGACGACGAAGGCCAGCAGGGCGAGCCAGCAACAGCGGGAGGCGGCTTACGGTGAAGATCCGGGTGGAGCGCGATGTACTCGCGGAGGCGGTGGCCTGGGCGGCCCGCAGCCTCCCGGCCCGTCCGCCGGTGCCCGTCCTCGCGGGCCTGCTGCTGAAGGCCGAGGACGGCTCCCTGAGCCTGTCGGGCTTCGACTACGAGGTCTCGGCCCGGGTCTCGGTCGAGGCGGATGTCGAGGAAGGCGGCACCGTGCTGGTGTCCGGCCGGCTGCTCGCCGACATCTGCCGCGCCCTGCCGAACCGCCCCGTGGAGATCTCCACGGACGGTGTGCGGGTGAGCGTGGTCTGCGGATCCTCCCGCTTCACCCTCCACACCCTCCCCGTGGAGGAGTACCCGGCGCTGCCGGACATGCCGGACGCCACCGGCACCGTCCCCGGCGAGGTCTTCGCCGCGGCCGCCGCGCAGGTCGCCATCGCCGCCGGCCGGGACGACACCCTCCCGGTGCTCACGGGTGTCAGGATCGAGATCGAGGGCGACACGGTCACGCTGGCCGCCACCGACCGCTACCGCTTCGCGGTCCGCGAATTCCTGTGGAAGCCGGAGGTCCCCGACCTTTCCGCCGTCGCCCTGGTGCCCGCGAAGACGCTGCTCGACACCGCCAAATCGCTCACCAGCGGCGACACCGTCAGCATCGCGCTGGCGGGCTCCGGCAAGGGCGAGGGCCTGATCGGCTTCGAGGGCGCCGGCCGCCGGACCACCACCCGCCTCCTCGAAGGAGACCTGCCGAAGTACCGCACGCTCTTCCCCACCGAGTTCAACTCCGTCGCGGTGATCGAGACCGCTCCGTTCGTCGACGCGGTCAAGCGGGTGGCGCTGGTGGCCGAGCGGAACACCCCGGTGCGCCTCAGCTTCGAGCAGGGCGTGCTGATCCTGGAAGCGGGCTCCAGTGACGACGCACAGGCTGTGGAAAGGGTGGACGCCCAGCTCGACGGGGACGACATCTCCATCGCCTTCAACCCGGGCTTCCTCCTGGAGGGGCTGAGCGCCATCGACTCCCCCGTGGCGCAGCTGTCCTTCACCACGTCCACGAAGCCCGCCCTGCTGAGCGGCAGGCCCGCCGTGGACGCGGAGGCGGACGACGCCTACAAGTACCTGATCATGCCGGTGCGACTGAGCGGCTGAGCGGCGGGTACCCGACTGGAACCGGCGGCCGGCGCGGGCCCCGCGCGGGGTCGGCGTTTTGTCCCCGCCGCCCCCTCCGACGTGCGTCTGAGCACCAGAAGCCCACAGGTGAGCGGCGGGTGTCCGGGCGTAGGCTCGGCCGGGTACCAATCGCAACGACTACGTCGAAGAGGGTCACTGATGGAGCTCGGTCTCGTCGGTCTCGGCAAGATGGGCGGCAACATGCGCGAGCGCATCCGCCGCGCAGGTCACACCGTCATCGGATTCGACCACAATCCGGATCTCGCCGATGTCCACAGCCTGGAGGAGCTGGTGGGCCGGCTCACGGGGCCGCGCGTCGTCTGGATCATGGTCCCGGCCGGGGAGGCGACCCAGTCGACCATCGACGCCCTCGGCGAACTGCTCTCCCCCGGGGACGTGGTGGTGGACGGCGGCAACTCCCGCTGGACGGACGACGAGAAGCACGCCCGGGAGCTCGCCGCCAAGGGCATCGGGTTCGTGGACTGCGGCGTCTCCGGCGGGGTCTGGGGCCTGGAGAACGGCTACGCGATCATGTACGGCGGCGATGCCGCGGATGTGGCGAAGGTCCAGCCGGTGTTCGACGCCCTCAAGCCCGAGGGTGGGTTCGGCTCCGTGCACGCGGGCAAGGTCGGCGCCGGCCACTTCGCCAAGATGGTCCACAACGGCATCGAGTACGCCATGATGCAGGCCTTCGCCGAGGGCTGGGAGCTGCTGGAGGCCGTCGATTCCGTCACGGACGTGCGCGAGGTCTTCCGCAGCTGGCAGGAGGGCACGGTCATCCGCTCCTGGCTGCTGGACCTGGCCGTCCGGGCCCTGGACGACGACGAGCACCTCTCCGCCCTGCGCGGCTACGCCCAGGACTCCGGCGAGGGCCGCTGGACCGTGGAGGCCGCGCTCGACCACGCGGTGCCGCTCCCGGCGATCACGGCCTCGCTGTTCGCCCGGTTCTCCTCCCGCCAGGACGACTCCCCGGCCATGAAGATGATCGCCGCGCTGCGCAACCAGTTCGGCGGCCACGCGGTCACGGCCTCCGCGGGGGACGAGAAGGGCGCCGACGCTCCGGGCGCCGATGTCGAACCGCCGGTGGGCGGCTGACGGCCCCGATGCACGTAGCCCATCTGTCGCTCGCCGACTTCCGGTCGTACGTCCGGGTCGAGGTCGCCCTCGACCCGGGCGTCACCTCCTTTGTCGGCCCCAACGGCCAGGGGAAGACCAATCTGGTGGAGGCCGTCGGCTATCTCGCCACCCTCGGCAGCCACCGTGTCTCCTCCGACGCCCCGCTGGTGCGGATGGGAGCCGAGCGGGCGGTGATCCGGGCCGCCGTGGCCGGCGGGGACCGGCGGCAGCTCGTCGAGCTGGAGCTCAATCCGGGGCGGGCCAACCGGGCCCGGATCAACCGCTCCTCGCAGGTGCGGCCGCGGGACGTCCTCGGCATCACCCGCACCGTGATGTTCGCGCCGGAGGACCTCGCCCTGGTCAAGGGCGACCCGGGGGAGCGGCGGCGCTTCCTGGACGAGCTGATCACCGCGCGCTCGCCGCGCATGGCGGGGGTGCGCTCCGACTACGACCGGGTGCTGAAGCAGCGGAACACCCTGCTCAAGAGCGCCGCGATGGCCCGCCGCCACGGCGGTCGCGGCGCGGACCTCTCCACCCTCGACGTCTGGGACCAGCATCTGGCCCGCGCCGGCGCGGAGTTGCTGGCCCAGCGGCTGGATCTGACCGCCGCGCTGCAGCCGCTCGCCGACAAGGCGTACGAGCAGCTGGCGCCCGGCGGGGGCCCGCTCGTGCTGGAGTACCGCGGTTCGGCGGGCGAGCGGCTCGCTGAGGCGGGCCACCGGGAGGAGTTGTACGGCGTCCTGCTGGCGGCGCTCTCGGAGGCCCGCAAGCAGGAGATCGAGCGGGGGGTGACGCTGGTCGGGCCGCACCGGGACGATCTGGTGCTCAAGCTCGGCCGGTTCCCGGCGAAGGGGTACGCGAGCCACGGGGAGTCCTGGTCGTACGCGCTCGCGCTGCGCCTGGCCTCGTACGACCTGCTGCGCACCGAGAGCCCGGCGGGTGAGCCGGTGCTCGTTCTCGACGACGTCTTCGCGGAACTGGACACCCGGCGCCGCGACCGGCTCGCGGAGCTGGTGGCCCCGGCGGAGCAGGTGCTGGTCACGGCGGCGGTGTCCGAGGACGTTCCGGGGGCGCTGGCGGGAGCCCGGTACGCGGTGGCCGGCGGCACGGTCGAGCGGGAGTCCCCGTGACGGGCGGTGGGGCGCGCGGCACAGGCGGACCGGCCCGGCGGGACGGGACCGGGGTGCCGGCGGAGCGCCCCGCGGGGCCGGAGCCCTCCGGGGTCGATCTGGCCCGCGTCGCGCTGCGTGCCGCGAAGGAGCAGGCCCGGGCCCGGGGCGCGGCCGCCCAGCAGAGGAAACAGGCCCGCCGCGGCGGTCTGCGCTCGGGGGCGCGGGCCGACGGCCGGGATCCGCTGCCGCTGGGTGCGGCGATCGACCGCCTGATCACCGACCGGGGCTGGGAGGCCCCCGCGGCGGTGGGCGGGGTGATGGGCCGCTGGCCGCAGATCGTCGGCCCGGAGGTGGCGCAGCACTGCGCGCCGGAGCGGTACGACGAGGAGTCGCGGGTGCTGACGGTGCGCTGCGACTCGACCGCGTGGGCAACCCAACTTCGTTTGCTGGCACCGCAGTTGGTGGCCCGGCTCAATGGGGACCTGGGCCGGGGCACGGTCCGGCTGATCAAGGTTCTGGGCCCGGGGAGCGGGTCCCGCCAGGGCTACGGACCGCTGCGTGCCCCGGGCAGCAGGGGGCCCGGGGACACCTACGGCTGACCGCCACCGGGCCCGGGGGAAGGCCTTCCCGGCTCTTCCCGGCCCTTGCCGGACCGGCGTGGTGGCGTTGTGACAGCGGTGCTGCCGGAGGCGTCCCGCTGCGTGGTCGGGGGTTGACAGCCCGAAGCGCTGAGCGCCCCTGTGGGCCGCTCGGAGCCCGGGCCCGCATATGGGGAGTCGGCGGATGCCGGTTCAGGGCGGCACACAACGATCCAGGCGCCCGCAAACCCCCATTCATGTCAGCGCTACCGGTAGACTGGTGGGCATACCGCCGACTTGCGGAACATGTCGAACGACGCAGCCGCTCCCGGATGCCGGGAGACGGCGTGTGCTGTGCCAGAAAGGGCGCTTCGTGGCCGATTCCGGCAACCCCAACGAGACCAACACCGCTCCCCCCACCGTCTCCGGTGACGGCCCGCCGCCCGTGCACGAGGCCGCGCACGACGCCGCGTACGACGCCAGCGCGATCACGGTCCTGGAGGGCCTGGACGCGGTGCGCAAGCGGCCCGGCATGTACATCGGCTCGACCGGTGAGCGGGGCCTGCACCACCTCGTGCAGGAGGTCGTGGACAACTCGGTCGACGAGGCCATGGCCGGGCACGCGGACACCATCGAGGTCACGATCCTCGCCGACGGCGGGGTGCGGGTGACCGACAACGGCCGCGGCATCCCCGTGGGCATCGTGCCGTCGGAGGGGAAGCCGGCCGTCGAGGTGGTCATGACCGTGCTGCACGCGGGCGGCAAGTTCGGGGGTGGCGGCTACGCCGTGTCCGGCGGTCTGCACGGCGTCGGCGTCTCGGTGGTCAACGCGCTGTCGACGCGCGTCGCCGTCGAGGTGCGCACCGAGGGCCACCGCTGGACGCAGGACTACAAGCTCGGCGTGCCGACGGCGCCGCTGGCGAAGAACGAGCCGGTGGAGGACACCGGCACCACGGTCACCTTCTGGGCCGACCCGGACATCTTCGAGACCACGGACTACTCCTTCGAGACCCTGGCACGGCGCTTCCAGGAGATGGCCTTCCTCAACAAGGGCCTGGCCATCTCGCTGACCGACGAGCGCGCGGACCACGTGGACGAGGAGGGCAAGCCGCTCTCCGTCCGGTACCACTACGAGGGCGGCATCGTCGACTTCGTGAAGTACCTCAACTCCCGCAAGGGGGAGCTGGTCCACCCCTCCGTCATCGACATCGAGGCCGAGGACAAGGAGCGCATGCTCTCGGTGGAGATCGCGATGCAGTGGAACGCCCAGTACACCGAGGGCGTCTACAGCTTCGCGAACACCATCCACACCCATGAGGGCGGCACCCACGAGGAGGGCTTCCGGGCCGCGCTGACGGGGCTGGTCAACCGCTACGCGCGCGAGAAGAAGCTGCTCCGGGAGAAGGACGACAACCTCACCGGTGAGGACATCCGCGAGGGCCTGACGGCGATCATCTCGATCAAGCTCGGCGAGCCGCAGTTCGAGGGCCAGACGAAGACCAAGCTGGGCAACACCGAGGCGAAGACCTTCGTCCAGAAGATCGTCCACGAGCACTTCATGGACTGGCTGGACCGCAATCCCAACGAGGCCGCGGACATCATCCGCAAGGGCATCCAGGCCGCCACGGCCCGGGTCGCGGCCCGCAAGGCGCGTGATCTGACCCGCCGCAAGGGCCTGCTGGAGAGCGCGTCGCTGCCGGGCAAGCTGAGCGACTGCCAGTCCAACGACCCGACCAAGTGCGAGATCTTCATCGTCGAGGGCGACTCCGCCGGCGGCTCGGCCAAGTCCGGCCGGAACCCGGAGTACCAGGCGATCCTGCCGATCCGCGGCAAGATCCTGAACGTCGAGAAGGCCCGGATCGACAAGATCCTCCAGAACCAGGAGGTGCAGGCCCTGATCTCGGCCTTCGGCACCGGGGTGCACGAGGACTTCGACATCTCCAAGCTCCGCTACCACAAGATCATCTTGATGGCGGACGCCGACGTCGACGGCCAGCACATCAACACCCTGCTGCTGACCTTCCTCTTCCGCTTCATGCGCCCGCTGGTCGAGGCCGGTCACGTCTACCTCTCCCGCCCGCCGCTCTATAAGATCAAATGGGGCCGGGACGACTTCGAGTACGCCTACTCGGACCGGGAGCGGGACGCCCTGATCGACCTCGGCCGGCAGAACGGCAAGCGGATCAGGGACGACTCGGTCCAGCGCTTCAAGGGTCTGGGCGAGATGAACGCCGAGGAGCTCCGCATCACGACCATGGACACCGACCACCGGGTGCTGGGCCAGGTCACCCTGGACGACGCGGCCCAGGCGGACGACCTGTTCTCGGTGCTCATGGGCGAGGACGTCGAGGCGCGGCGCTCCTTCATCCAGCGCAATGCCAAGGACGTCAGATTCCTGGACATCTGACGCATCCCGGCATCCGCCTCCGGCCTCCGGCGCGGCACCGGCCCCGCAACCGGGCCGGTGCTCCCGCGCCGTACCTCGAAAGGACTTCTGAACTGCCATGGCCGACGTGACCCCGCCCCCCTCCGAAGGCGGCCCCGCCACCCCCGTCCCCGTCAGCCCCGAGGGCGAGCCCGTCGCCATCGAGGGCGTGGGCATGCGGGTCGAGCCGGTGGGCCTCGAAACGGAGATGCAGCGCAGCTATCTCGACTACGCGATGTCCGTCATCGTCTCGCGCGCGCTGCCCGACATCCGCGACGGGCTCAAGCCGGTGCACCGCCGCGTGCTGTACGCCATGTACGACGGCGGCTACCGTCCGGAGAAGGGCTTCTACAAGTGCGCCCGCGTCGTCGGCGACGTCATGGGCACGTATCACCCGCACGGCGACTCCTCGATCTACGACGCGCTGGTCCGCCTGGCGCAGCACTGGTCGATGCGGCTGCCGCTCGTCGACAGCAACGGCAACTTCGGTTCCCCGGGCAACGACCCGGCCGCGGCCATGCGGTACACCGAGTGCCGGATGACGCCGCTGTCGATGGAGATGCTCCGGGACATCGACGAGGAGACCGTCGACTTCCAGGACAACTACGACGGCCGCAACCAGGAGCCGACGGTCCTGCCGTCCCGCTTCCCGAATCTGCTGATCAACGGCAGCGCCGGCATCGCGGTCGGCATGGCCACCAACATCCCGCCGCACAACCTCCGCGAGGTGGCGGCCGGCGCGCAGTGGGCGCTGGAGAACCCGGAGGCCTCCCGCGAGGAGCTGCTGGACGCGCTGGTCGAGCGCATCAAGGGCCCCGACTTCCCGACCGGCGCGCTCGTCGTGGGCCGGAAGGGCATCGAGGAGGCGTACCGCACGGGCAGGGGCTCGATCACCATGCGGGCCGTCGTGGAGGTCGAGGAGATCCAGGGCCGGCAGTGCCTGGTGGTCACCGAACTGCCCTATCAGGTCAACCCGGACAACCTCGCGCAGAAGATCGCCGACCTCGTGAAGGACGGCAAGATCGGCGGGATCGCCGACGTCCGCGACGAGACCTCCTCGCGTACCGGCCAGCGGCTGGTCATCGTGCTGAAGCGGGACGCGGTCGCCAAGGTCGTGCTGAACAACCTCTACAAGCACACCGATCTGCAGACCAACTTCGGCGCCAACATGCTGGCGCTGGTGGACGGCGTGCCGCGCACGCTCTCCCTGGACGCCTTCATCAAGCACTGGGTGGACCACCAGATCGAGGTCATCGTCCGGCGGACGAGATTCCGGCTGCGGAAGGCCGAGGAGCGGGCGCACATCCTGCGCGGCCTGCTCAAGGCGCTCGACGCGATCGACGAGGTCATCGCGCTGATCCGGCGCAGTGACACGGTGGACACGGCGCGCGGCGGCCTGATGGGCCTGCTGGAGATCGACGAGATCCAGGCGAACGCGATCCTGGAGATGCAGCTCCGCCGGCTGGCGGCCCTGGAGCGGCAGAAGATCACCTCGGAGCATGACGACCTCCAGGCCAAGATCACGGACTACAACGAGATCCTGTCCTCCCCCTCCCGGCAGCGGTCGATCGTCAGTGAGGAACTGGCCGCGCTGGTCGAGCGGTTCGGTGACGACCGGCGCAGCAAGCTGGTGCCGTTCGAGGGCGACATGTCCATCGAGGACCTGATCGCCGAGGAGGACATCGTCGTCACCATCACGGGCGGCGGCTACGTCAAGCGCACCAAGACGGTGGACTACCGCTCCCAGAAGCGCGGCGGCAAGGGCGTCCGGGGCACCAAGCTGAAGCAGGACGACATCGTCGACCACTTCTTCGTCTCCACCACCCACCACTGGCTGCTGTTCTTCACGGACAAGGGCCGGGTGTACCGGATCAAGGCCTACGAGCTGCCGGACGCCGGCCGGGACGCGCGCGGCCAGCACGTCGCGAACCTGCTGGCCTTCCAGCCGGACGAGAAGATCGCCCGGATCCTGGCCATCCGGGACTACGACGCGGTGCCGTACCTGGTGCTGGCCACCAAGTCCGGCCTCGTGAAGAAGACCCCGCTCAAGGACTACGACTCGCCGCGCTCGGGCGGCGTCATCGCGATCAACCTCCGTGAGATGGAGGACGGCCGGGAGGACGAGCTGATCGGCGCGGAGCTGGTGTCGGCGGAGGACGACCTGCTGCTCATCAGCAGGAAGGCCCAGTCGATCCGGTTCACCGCCTCGGACGAGACGCTCCGCCCCATGGGGCGGGCCACCTCGGGCGTGAAGGGCATGAGCTTCCGCGAGGGTGACGAACTCCTCTCGATGAATGTCGTCCGGCCCGGTACTTTCGTCTTCACCGCCACCGACGGCGGTTACGCGAAGCGGACGAACGTCGACGAGTACCGCGTCCAGGGCCGCGGCGGCCTCGGCATCAAGGCCGCCAAGATCGTGGAGGACCGCGGTTCACTGGTGGGCGCTCTGGTGGTCGAGGAGAGCGATGAGATCCTCGCCATCACGCTGAGCGGTGGTGTGATCCGGACACGGGTCAACGAGGTCAGGGAGACGGGCCGTGACACCATGGGCGTCCAACTGATCAACCTGGGCAAGCGCGATGCCGTGGTCGGTATCGCCCGGAACGCCGAGGCCGGACGTGCGGCTGAAGAGGTCGAGGAGATCGCCGACGCAGCCGTCGCGGCCGCGCCCGAGGCGGCCGAGGGCGCGGAGTCCTCGGCCGGAAGCCAAGAGGAGTAAGCCGTGAGTGGAGCCACGGGCGCCGGCGCGGGTGGCGCGGAGGCCGAGGGGCGGCACATCGCCCCCGGGGCCACCGGGACGGGCGGTGCCCGCGGCCCCGCCGCGGCGGGCGACCCCCCGTGGGCCGTCTCGTATCCGGCGGGTACGCACCAAGGGGGATCCGCCGCTGTGACGGACACGCGTCAGCCCTATCCGCAGCAGCCGGCGGAGCCGTACCACCCGCCGCAGGCCTACGCGTCGCCGGGTGAGGTGGGGCAGCCGCCCGTCGCGGTCCCGTCGCAGGCGCCGGGGCAGCCGGTGCGCAGACCCCGCACCGGCGCGGGGGCCCGTACCGTCCCGCGGACGCGCAAGGCGCGGCTGCGGGTCGCGAAGGCGGACCCGTGGTCGGTGATGAAGGTCGGCTTCCTGCTGTCCATCGCGCTGGGCATCTGCACCATCATCGCGGTGGCGGTGCTGTGGATGGTGCTGGACGCCATGGGGGTGTTCAGCACGGTCGGCACGGCGATCGGGCAGGCGACGCAGTCCGGTGAGGGCGGCGGTGGCGGTTTCGACCTGGAGTCGTTCCTGTCACTGCCGAGGGTGCTGATGTTCACCTCGATCATCGCGGTGATCGATGTGGTGCTGGCGACGGCTCTGGCCACGCTGGGCGCTTTCGTCTACAACCTGTCGGCCGGTTTCGTCGGCGGTGTCGAGGTGACGCTGGCGGAGGACGAGTAGCGGCGGGCGGGGGCGCCCCACCACCGGCTAACCGATTTTGGGACCGGGCCCCGTGTGCGCTAATCTTCAGGGGCAGCGCGCGGGGCTATAGCTCAGACGGTTAGAGCGCTTCCCTGATAAGGAAGAGGCCACAGGTTCAAGTCCTGTTAGCCCCACTCCTGTGCATCGGCCCGGACGGGATCCCGTCCGGGCCGATCTCGTGTGTCCCGGGAACGGGTTGGGCGGTCCGGGGGGCCGGGCGGAGGTCACCGATCGGTATCGGCCGTGTGTATAGTCGGGCGGCAGAGGTCCCCTACGTCAAGAAGGACGAGGTAGCGCGGTGAAAAAGCTGCTCCTGGTCGCACTGGCCGCCATCGGCGGGCTCCTCGTGTACCGCCAGATCCAGGCGGATCGCGCCGAGCAGGATCTGTGGACGGAGGCGACCGACTCCGTGCCCGCAGGTTCGGGTTCCGGTGTGTGAGACCGACGCCAAGCCTGTACGAGCCCCGGCCGCCGTGAGCGGCCGGGGCTCCGTGCTGCCCGGCCGCCACCCACCCCTTGAAGTTGCTCTCGCGAATTAATATTGTGCAAGAGCAAATCGCCGTGGCCGGTTCGGAAGAGACCGGGGGCGCGATACGCGGTCGCCGGCCATACCGCCCGCCGACGCGTCGCACCGCCGTAGGCTTCCTGCTCGTACGGCCGGGGTGGGGCGGGGACGGCCCGGGGGACGACGGAGGGGTGTCGTGCGATGAGGCAACGCTCGGGGACGCGGCTCCGTTGGGCCGCGGTGGCGGCGCTGTGCGCGCCGGCGGTGCTGTGCGGGCCCTTACCGGCCCCGGGGCCGTCCGTCGCGGCGGCCGCCGACGGCCCGGGCGATTCCGCGTCGGCCTACCGGACCGCGCGGAACGCCGAGCGGACCCGGGGTGCCACGAGCGGCAGCGGCGCCCCGGAGCTGAAGGCCCGCCACGTCTACACGGACACGATCGGCGCGGGCCAGACCCTGTTCTACCGGGTGCGGCTGGACGAGGAGTCCAACGCCCATCTCTCCGCGGTCGCTGCCCTCCCGCCCACCGGTGGGGCGGCGTTCGACACCGGCATCGAGGCGACGCTGCTGAGTGCGGACGGGGCCCGGTGCGACGGCATGCGCGGCACGGCCGGTGCCGGCGGCTTCGGCCTGCCGGTCGCCGCCACCGCCTCGCGCCTGGTCCGGCCCAACGCGAGCTGCCAGCGGGCCGGTGAGTATCTGTTCCTGGTGAAGCGGACCGGCGGCGCGGCCTCCGGACCGGGCGACTGGCCGCTGGAGATCTCCTTCCTGGCGGAGCCCGGAGTGACCGGTGGTGCCACCGCAGCGCCCGGCGGAGCGGCGTGGAGCACCGAGCCCCCCGCCGACCCCGGCGGTCTTCCGCGGCGGGTGCGGGGCGGCACCGGGTTCAACGACGCCGCCGCCACCGGCCGGGGGGTGTGGAGGGACCGCCTGGAGCCGGGCGAGACGCTCTTCTACAAGGTCCCCGTCGACTGGGGCCGGCGGCTCGGCGTCGCCGCGGAACTGGCCGGTGCCGAAACCGCCGGCGGCCGCGTCCCCCACCTCGGCGGCGGAGTGCTGCTGCGGCTCCACAACACCGCCCGCGCCCCCGTCCACGACCAGGGGACGGCCTTCGACGGGCAGCCGAAGACGCTGGGGTTCACCACCGTGCCCGCCGCGTTCGGCCACCGGTTCAGCGGTACCGCCAAGGTCGGGGAGATGTGCTTCGCCGGCTGGTACTACCTGTCGGTGGGCCTGACCCCCGAAGCGGCCGCGTACGTGAAGGGCGGCCTGGACCTCACCCTCCGGCTCACCGTGGAGGGCGAGCCGCAGCCGGGGCCGGCCTATGACGGCGACGCGGCCGCGGCGGGATTCGCCGTCACCGGCGAGGACCGGGAACGGGCCGCGGAGGGCAGGGCAGCGGCGCCGGACGGCACGGCCGCGGACGAGGACGGGACCGGGGAGCGGGACGGCCCGCTGCGGGCCGTCGGGTTCGCGGGCATCGGCGCCGGCACGGTCCTGCTGCTGGGACTCGCGGCCTGGACCCTGGCCGTCCGGCGCCGCCCGGGCGAAACCGTCACCGCCGTCACCGCCACCGACCCGCCCGCCGGGGGCCCGCACCGGCCGGTACCGGGACAGCGGCCGGGGCATCCGCTGCCGGGAGGCCCGCCGGGAGCGGACGGCGCACCGCCGGAGCAGCACGGTGGCCGTTACGGGCAGATGCCCCGCCCCTGACTCACCCGGCGGTCAGGGCCCAGATGCCCACCGCGTAGCACAGCAGCGCCAGGACGAGCACCGGGACGACCACCCTCGCGGGCGGTCCCGGCCGCCGCCGCGCGTGCGCGCGGTGAGCCGGCGGGCGGGGCGCGGCGGCCGCGGGGGTACCGGGAGCGGTGTACGGGCCCGTGACGGCGTAGTCGCGCGGTATGTCGGCGGTGGCCGCCTGGGAGAAGCCGGGGGATCCGGAGAAGCCGGGGGATCCGGGCGTTCCGGGGGATCCGGGCGGGACCGCAGGGGGGAACGGGCCCGCATGGCCGTGGCGGGGCGGTCCGACGGGCGGGCCGGGAGCGGCCGGCGGCGTGGAACCGGGGGCCGCGACCGGAAGCGGGAACGGCGCCGGGGTCGGCGTGGAGACCGGGGCCGGGGCCGTAGTCGGGGCCGGGGGCGGAGTCTGGGCCGGCGCCGGTGGTGTGGCCGGTGGTGTGGCCGGGGCGTCCGGCCCCCGTGGCGTGACCGGCCGCGGGTCCCCGGCGGAGCGTGCCGGAGGCGCCAGGGTGAAACTCCCCGTGTCCGTCACCGAGGACGGCGCCGCGGTGGCCGCAGGCCCGCCGGTCCCGGAGGCCGCCGGTGCGGCGTGCCGCTCCCGTAACGGGCCCTGGGGCCCGAACTCCTCGGGCAGTGGGCCCAGTTGGTCGAAGACCTCCACCGCCTCCCCGTCCGCATCCCCCTCCGGCAGCAGGTCGACCGCGGCGGCCAGGGCCTTGCGCGCACCCGTGGCGGTACGGAACCGGGCACCGGGGTCCGGCTGCAGCAGACCCGTCAGCACCTGCCAGAGCGGCTCCGGGACCTCCTCGGGGGCGCCCGGAACGCCGTGCTCCGCGAACCGCTCGACGAGCGCCTGGGCGTCGGGCTTGCGCCCCGTCAGCAGATAGAGCGCCAGCAGGCCGGTCGCGAACAGGTCGGCGGGGAAGTCCGGTTCCGCGCCCAGCATCTGCTCGGGCGCGAAATAGCCGGGGGTGCCGACCACGTAGTCGGTCTCCGTCAGCCGGGGCTCCCCCTTGCGCAGGGCGATGCCGAAGTCGGAGAGGCGCAGATGCGGCCGCCGGGTGCCGGTGGCCTCCAGCAGGACGTTGGCCGGCTTGATGTCCCGGTGGATGACGCCCTCGGCGTGCACCGCGGTCAGCCCGGAGAGCAACTGGTCCAGCAGCAGGCAGACGTACCGGGGCGGCAGCGGCCCGTAGTCGCCGATGAGGTGGGCCAGCGAACCGCCGCGCACCAGGTCCATGGTGAACAGGACCTTGTCGTCGTCCGCGGCCCAGCTGGCCGGGGCCAGCACATGCGGGTGGTCGATGCGCAGTGCCTGTTCCCGTACGAAGCGCAGCAGCGTGTGGGCGTCGCTCTGCTGGAGCACCTTGGCGGCGACATAGCGGCGCCTGCGGTGGTCCCAGGCGCGCCAGACGGCGCCGGCCCCGCCCCGGCCGATCGGATCGACCAGCTCGTACCGTCCCGCGAAGACCTCACCCATCGTGCCGCCTCCCCTCGCGGACCGGCCGGTCAGCTCTGGTGCGCCTCGTAGTGGGCGACCGCCTCGGCGGTCCGCCCGGCACCGTACACCCGGAGGAATTCGGCGAGTTCGGGCTGCGAGGGGGCGAGGGCGTCCGCGGCTTCGATGATGTCGCCGGCGGCGGCGACGGAACGCAGCAGTGACTGGATCTCGCGCACCACCCGGCGCACGGTGGGAGCCCCGGAACTGGAGGTCGACTGCGATCCGGTGGGAGTGAGCACCGAGCCGCCGGAACTCCGCTTGATCTCCTCCATGCGTTCGGCGGCCTCGGCGGCGCTGACGCTGCCGCCCGCGACCTGCGCGGCCAGTTCCTGCAGCGCCTGCACCCGCTGCACGACCGCCGGGTTGCCGATCTTCGCCCGCTGACCGCTCATGAGCTGCGACAGCATGGGCGCCGAGAGTCCCAGGACAGCGGCGAGCCGGGCCTGGTTGAGCCCGAGATCGTCGATCAGCCGCCGGAAGAGCGCCCCCAGCGGTTCCCCGTACCAGCTCCGCTGCATCTCGCGGGCTCTGGCGGTGGCTTCCTGCTGTGCTGCTTCCATGGCGACTCCCCTTCGCTGCTGCGAACCTCGCGCCGCCATCCTAGGGAGCGGGACGGAGGATCGGGAGTCTGCGGTCCTTTGACGGGATCACTCCGCGGACCCGGTACTCTTGTGGCGGCGGACACCGTCGACGCGCCGTCGCGCGGCGGGGGGTTCACCGGCCCGGGGCCTTAGCTCAGTTGGTAGAGCGCTGTCTTTGCATGGCAGATGTCAGGGGTTCGACTCCCCTAGGCTCCACCGCACGACGAACGGCGGGAGACCTGATGTCTCCCGCCGTTCCGCTTCCCTGCCGGCCGCGCGGGGCGCACACCGGCTCAGCGCTTCTCGTCGCTCTCCGCGGCGCTCCCGCCGCCCGCCTCGCCGTCCGCGACGCCGGCCTGGTGCGACTGGAGCTCGGCGTCCAGCTTGGCCTGCTCGGTGTCGTCGGCGGACGCCAGGGGCGCCCGCTCGCCGAGCTCGGTGGCGGCGGGCGGCTCGACCAGCCAGTCGGGGTTGGCCTGCTTGTCCCACCACTTCCAGGCGGCGACCGCGGCGCCCGCCAGGGCGCCCAGCACCAGCAGGCGCTTCGCGGCGCGGCCGTTGCGGGCGCGGCGCTCCCGCTTCCTCACCAGTTTCCGGATCTCCGCGGCGGTGACCTGCCCGCGGATCGCCGCCACCGCCGCGGCACTGCGCGCGGCGGCCTCGGCACGGGCCGGCTCGGCCGCGGCGACGGCGTCGGCCAGGGCGTGCTCGACCCGCGGTACGGCGTAGTCGGCGGCATGGCGGGCGGTCTCTCGCGCCCGGGTCACCGCCTTCTGGGCCGCCAGGTCGACCTTGGGCGGCAGCGAGCCCCGCGCCTGCTCGATCCGGGGCTGCAGCGCGCCGTACTGCGCGCGGGCGGTGCTGCGGGCCTGCTGCGCGGCCTGCGACACCTTCGGCGCCAGCTTGGCCCGGGCCTCCTGCGCGTAGTGCGCGGCCTGGTGCCTGGCCGTGCCGGCGTACGGCGCCACCACCTCCGCTGCGTGCAGCACGCTGTCCTTCGCGGTGTCGGTCGCGGCGCGCACGCTGTCCATGCGTGTCACGGGATCCTCCTCCTCGGTGGTGGAACACGGGTGCCTGGGGGATCCCCCAGTAGGGACGCAGTTCGCCTATCCACCCGAAGAGAGATCATGCCCGCGGTGCCGGGGCGCGGCACGCGGTGACGCGCATCCGGGTGGGGTGCCGGGAGGCGGCCGGAACGGCGGCTGCTCGTCGCGGCGGGGCGGGGCGTGGGAGGATCGGAGGCGTCAGTGAGAACTACGGAAGGCAGATCGTGGCCGAGCAGCTCTACGCCACCCTGAAGACCAACCACGGAGACATCGAGGTGCGGCTGCTGCCGAACCACGCCCCGAAGACGGTCAAGAACTTCGTCGAGCTCGCCCGGGGCGAGCGTGAGTGGACGCACCCCCGGACCGGCAAGAAGACCACCGACCGCCTCTACGACGGCACGGTCTTCCACCGGGTCATCAGCGGCTTCATGATCCAGGGCGGGGACCCGCTGGGGAACGGCACGGGTGGTCCGGGCTACGAGTTCGGGGACGAGTTCCACCCGGACCTCTCGTTCGACCGTCCCTACCTGCTGGCCATGGCCAACGCCGGCCCGGGCACCAACGGTTCGCAGTTCTTCGTCACCGTCTCGCCCACCGCGTGGCTGACGAACAAGCACACCATCTTCGGCGAGGTCGCGAACCCGGAGGGGCAGAAGGTCGTGGACGCCATCGCGGCGCTCCCCACCAACCCGCGCACCGACCGCCCGGTGCAGGACGTGGTGATCGAATCGGTCGTCGTGGAGACCCGCGAGGGCTGAAACGGCGTCCGGCGGAATCCGGGGCGCCGCACCGCCGTACGGCAGCACCACCCGCAGGACCGCACACCCGCAGGGCCGCAACAACCGCAGGACCGCAACAACCGCAGCACCCGCCGGAGCGAGGGGGAACGATGGAGCAGGCGCCGGGAAGTCCGGAACGGCCCGCGGCCGAGAGCGGCCTGCCCAGCTGCTACCGGCACCCGGGCCGCGAGACCGGCATCAGCTGTGTCCGCTGTGAGCGGCCCATCTGCCCGGACTGCATGATCAGTGCCTCGGTGGGCTTCCAGTGCCCGGACTGCGTGCGGAGCGGCTCCGGTACGGGGCATGCGCCCGGCGCCAACCGGCCGCGCACCATAGCCGGGGGAGTGCAGGCCGCCGACCCGCGGCTGCTGACCAAGATCCTGCTGGCCGTCAACGTGGCGGTCTGGATCGCGGCCCTGGTGATCCAGGACCGGTTCATCGACTCGCTCGACATGATCGGCCTGGCCGTGAACCGGGGGACCGGCGAGGTGGTCGGCGTCGCGGACGGCGAGTGGTACCGACTGCTGACCTCGGCGTTCCTGCACGAGCAGCCGATGCACATCGCGTTCAACATGCTCGGGCTGTGGTGGCTCGGCGGGCCACTGGAAGCGGCTCTGGGCCGGGTCCGCTATCTGGCGCTCTACCTGCTGTCCGCCCTCGGCGGCAGCGCCCTGTCCTATCTGCTCGCGGCTCAGAACCAGCCGTCGCTGGGCGCTTCCGGCGCCATCTTCGGTCTGCTGGGCGCCACGGTCGTGCTGATGCGGCGGATGAACCAGGATCTGCGCCCGGTGGCGATCCTGCTGGCGCTGAACCTGTTCATCACCTTCACCTGGGCCAATATCGCCTGGCAGGCGCACATCGGCGGTCTGGTGGCCGGTGCCGCCGTGGCGTTCGGCATGGTGCACGCCCCGCGAGGCCGGCGCGAGCTGGTGCAGTGGCTGACCTGCGGGGCGGTGCTGCTGGTGATCGCCGTGGTGGTCTGGGTCCGCACCCTGCAGCTTCTGGGGTAGCCCCCGGGGCGGGGGTTTTCCGCAGGGTGACGGCCGTTGTCCACAGCGGGTGCGGGATCTTGTGCACAGTGTTGGCGGCCGGGCGGGCACTCTCCGTCAACACCTGGTTGACCTGCTCTTTTGCTGTCCGGACCGCGGATTGTACGACAACGGGGCAGTCGTATCGACGCCCCGCCGGTCCGAGTTATCCACAGCTCTTCATATCTTTTCCCCTGCTGTGGATAACTCTGTGGACAACGTGTGGGCAAAGCTTGACCGGCACTGTCGCCGACCGCTACTTCCACTGCGTGGAGACCACGAACCCCGCCGCGATGAAGCCGAAGCCCACCACGATGTTCCAGTTGCCGAGGGACTCGACCGGCATGTCACCGGTCGTCACATAGAACACCACGATCCAGGCCAGCCCGATCAGGAACAGGGCCAGCATCAGCGGCGCCACCCAGCTGCGGCCGCTCGACAGCTTGACGGTGTTCCGCTTCGCCGGAGGCGGCGTGAAGTCGGCCTTCTTGCGGATACGTGACTTCGGCACGAGAGACTCTCCTGTCGATGCGCTGTGCGGCCGCGCAGGGATCTGGGCTGTCGGCCGGGTTGAGCCGGGTTGAGAGCGACGGGGACACTTGCTCCCCCGGGCGCGTCCGTTAGCGTAGTGCTTCCGCGGCTTCGAAGGAGATAAGGGTACGGTGAGCAATCCGGCGGATCCCGCTTCTCAACCCCGCCTCCCCGCGCCCCGGAGGCCGGCATGGCATCCGGTACGGCTCCTCACGGCAGGCATCTTCGCCCTGGCCGGCCTGCTGTTCTGGACCAGTTTCGATACCGCTCAGGGTACCAACCTCCGGACCGACGACTCCCTGCTGGAACTCTCCGACCTCATCCAGGAGCGCAGCCGGGAGAACGCCCGGCTCGACGACGAGTCCGCCGCCGTTCGCGCGGAGATCGACCGGCTGGCCCGGCGCGACGACGGCAGCACCGAGGCCCAGGACCGGAAGCTGGACGGCCTGGAGAGGGCGGCCGGCACCAAGAAGGTCAGCGGACCCGGCCTGACCGTCACTCTCACCGACGCCCCGCCGGACGCCACCGCCCGCACCCCCGGCGCCCCCGACCCCCAGCCCAACGATCTCGTCATCCACCAGCAGGACCTCCAGGCCGTGGTCAACGCCCTCTGGCGGGGCGGGGCGAAGGGCATCCGGGTCATGGACCAGCGGCTGATCTCCACCAGCGCGGTCCGCTGTGTGGGCAACACCCTGATCCTGCAGGGCCGGGTCTACTCGCCGCCGTACACGGTCACCGCGGTCGGCGACACCGAGGGCCTCCAGCAGGCGCTCAACGACTCCCCGGCGATCGAGAACTACCTCCGCTACGTGGACGCGTACGGCCTCGGCTGGGAGGTCGAGCGGCACGACGCGGTGACCCTGCGCGGCCACGCCGGCACCGTCGACCTCCAGTACGCGACCCCGGTGGAGAAGTGACGGCTCCCGGGGCCGGGCCCCCGCGGCGTCAATCGGAAGGAGGGCTTTCGCCCGCTGGCCCCCGGCCGGGGCCCGGCTCCCCTTACTCTGGTCGGTGCACCGATCGGAAAGGGTCAGCATGTACGGCTGGATCTGGCGGCAGCTGCCGGGGAACACATGGGTGCGGGCACTGCTCTCGCTCGTGCTCGTGCTGGTGATCGTCTTCGTGCTGTTCCAGTACGTCTTCCCGTGGGCGGAGCCCCTGCTGCCGTTCGGCGATGTGACGGTGGACAACGGGGGTGGTTCCCGGTGACCGCGCGCATCCTCGTGGTGGACAACTACGACAGCTTCGTCTTCAACCTCGTCCAGTACCTCTACCAGCTCGGCGCCGAGTGCGAGGTGGTCCGGAACGACGCGGTGGAGCTCGGCCACGCCCGGGACGGCTTCGACGGCGTCCTGCTCTCACCGGGTCCCGGCACCCCCGAAGAGGCGGGCGTCTGCGTGGACATGGTGCGCCACTGCGCGGACACCGGCGTCCCGGTCTTCGGCGTCTGCCTGGGCATGCAGTCCATGGCGGTGGCCTTCGGCGGCGTCGTCGGGCGGGCCCCCGAACTGCTGCACGGCAAGACCTCCCCGGTGCATCACGGCGGTGAGGGCGTCTTCCGGGATCTGCCCTCGCCCTTCACGGCCACCCGCTACCACTCGCTCGCGGTCGAACAGATCACCGTGCCCGCCGAGCTGGAGATCACCGCCTGGACGGGCGGGGACGGCCCGGAGAGCGGCATCGTCATGGGACTGCGCCACCGGGAACTCCCGGTCGAGGGAGTGCAGTTCCACCCGGAGTCGGTTCTCACCGAATGGGGGCACCGGATGCTGGCCAACTGGCTCGCGGCGTGCGGGGACGGCGGCGCGGTGGAACGGTCGGTGGGTCTCGCGCCGGTGGTCGGCAAGGCCGCCGCGTGACCGCCCTCCGCCCCGAACGGGACAGCTCCCGCGCCCCGTACGAGGGCGGCGGGACCCCGCCGTACGACGAGCCCGGCTCGTACCCGGCGGCGGCCGACGGTCCGCACGACCCGCTGAACGACCCGCTCCCGGGCCCGCGCCGGGGCTTCCACGGCGGGGGAGGCACGGCGCCCGGATACGGCGAGAGGCACACCGTCCCCGGCCACTCCGGGCGCTACGACGATCCGTACGCCCCTCCGGCGGCCCGCCCGCACGAGGAGTTCCCGGCCGAGGCGTATCCCCGGAGCCCCGCCTTCCGGGCCGTGACGGACCCCCTGGGCGCGCTGGACGACCCTCCGGAGCCCCCGGCGGGCCCGGTGTACGGCGGCTACGGGAACATCCCCGCGGACGCCTCCACGGACACCCTCGGGGAGCCCTACGGTGCCGCCCCGGAGCCGCGGACGCAGCGGCGGGCCCCGAGCCCCTTCACCGCCGGGCTGGCCGTCGTCTCGGGGTCCGCCCCGGAAGCCCCCGGCTCCGCGCCCGGCGACGACCGCACGGTGACGCTGCGCGCCCCGGAACCGCCCGCCGACGAGGCCACGGTGGCCCTGCGGATCGCCGACCTCCCGAGGACGGACCCGGGAAGCGGCGGCGCCGCACCACCCTCCGCGGCACCCCCGGTCACCGGGGGCCGGGCGGCCCGGCGGAAGGCCGCGCAGAGCGGCGGCGGACGGCACGGCAGTGGCCGGCGCGCCCGTCGCCCCGGAACCGCCGCGGCCCGCGGGACGGCAGCGGGGGCAGCGGCGGCAGGCGCCGCGCCGGCCACCGCCGCGGGCAGCGGAACAGGGGCCGCCGCGGCGCCGTGTTCGCGGGTCGAGGCCCGCCGGCTGGCGCGGGCCCGCAAGGACAGTCCCGGGGTGATCGCGAGCCGGGTGCTCGGTGAGACGTTCATCACGGTCGGCGTGCTGATGCTGCTGTTCGTCACGTACCAGCTGTGGTGGACGAACGTCCTGGCGAACCAGCAGGCCGGCGGTGCCGCCAGCAACCTCCAGGAGGAGTGGGACAAGGGCGGCGGCGAGAAGGCGGAGAACCGGGACCCGGGCGTCTTCTCCCCCGGCGAGGGCTTCGCGATCATGTACATCCCCAAACTGGATGTGAAGGTTCCGATCGCCGAGGGCATCGACAAGCACAAGGTGCTCGACCGCGGCATGGCCGGGCACTACGGAGAGGGCAAGCTGAAGACGGCCATGCCCTGGGACGAGCAGGGCAACTTCGCGGTGGCCGGGCACCGCAACACCCACGGCGAGCCGTTCCGCTACATCAACAAGCTCAAGCCGGGCGACGAGATCATCGTCGAGACGCGGGACACCTACTACACCTACGCGATGGCGAGCATCCTCCCCCAGACCCCGCCGTCCAACATCAGCGTGATCGAGCCGGTGCCGAAGCAGTCGGGCTTCACCGGGCCCGGCCGGTACGTCACCCTCACCACCTGCACCCCGGAGTTCACCAGTACGTACCGGATGATCGTCTGGGGCAAGATGGTCGACGAACGGCCGCGCAGCGAGGGCAAGCCCGACGCGCTCGTCGGCTGAGGACCGAGCGGAACGGACGACGGGGACGCCGTGGCAGCCACGACCGAACACGATGAACAGACCGGGGTGCGCCGGCCCGCCGCCCGGCCGCGCCGCAGGGGGCGGGTGGCCGCGGTGGTCGGCGTGCTCGGCGAACTGCTGATCACCGCGGGGCTGGTGCTGGGCCTGTTCGTCGTCTACTCCCTGTGGTGGACGAACGTGCTGGCCGACCGCGAGGCGGGCCGCAAGAGCCAGGAGATCCGTGACCGCTGGTCGGGTGGTCCCGGTGCGCTCGACACCCAGGACGGCATCGGGTTCCTCCACGTCCCGGCGATGGAGGAGGAGGCGATCCTCGTCACCGAGGGCACCGGCACCGAGGAGCTCAACGCCGGCGTCGCGGGCTACTACACGGACCCGGTGAAGGCCGCGATGCCCTGGAAGAAGCAGGGCAATTTCTCGCTCGCCGCCCACCGCGACGGCCACGGCGCCAAGTTCCACAACATCCACAAGCTGCGCGACGGCGATCCGGTCGTCTTCGAGACCCGCGACACCTGGTACGTGTACCGGGTCTACGAGAAGCTGCCGCAGACGTCCAAGTACAACGTGGACGTGCTCGCCCACATCCCGGAGGCGTCGGGCAAGAAGAAGGCCGGCCGCTATCTGACGCTGACCACCTGCACCCCGGTCTACACCTCGGACTACCGCTACATCGTCTGGGCCGAGCTGGAGCGCACGGAGAAGGTCGACGCGGACCGCACCCCGCCGGAGGAACTGCGCTGAGCCCGCGGGAGCGCCCCCGGCACACCGGGCGCCTGAGCGCGGCGCGCGCACGGTCCGCGGACCGCACCCCGCCCGTGCCTCTGTCCGCCCGGCCGCACTCCGCCGGTTGCGTCACCGGGCGCCGGCCGCTCACGAGAAGTCCCCGGCACCCGCGAGGGGTGCCGGGGACTTCCGGTGACGGGAAGGGCCGCCGCGGCCGGGGGCTGCGCGGCCGGGGCTAGTCCGAGCCGCCGCCGGCTCCGCCGAAGAAGCCGCCGAAGCCGCCGCCGCCGTTGTCGCCCTGGTCGCCGCCGATGGTGACGAGCGTGACGGCCTGGCCCTTCTTCACCTGCTCACCCGCGGCCGGCGAGCTGTTGAACACCACGGCCTTGTCGTCGTCCGGTCCGGTGAAGCCGCCGATGGTGAGACCCGCGTCCTGCAGGGTCTTCTTGGCGTCCTTGACGCTCTGGCCCTTCACATCCGGCATGGGGAACTGCTCGGCGGCCTTGGCGATCTGGATGTTGACGGTCGAGCCCGCCGCGACCTGCTCGCCCGGCTGGAAGCTCTGCGAGACGATGGTGCCCGGCTGGGCGTCCGACTCGACCTCGCTCTGCTGGCCCAGCACCAGACCGACGCCCTCGAGGATCGTCTTGGCCTCGTCCGGCCGTTTGCCCGTGAGGTCCGGGACGGTGGACTTCTCCGCCTCCTTGGCGACGGAGAGGGTGATGGTCACGTCCTTCGCCCGCTCGCTGCCCGCCTCGGGGGACTGCTCGACGACCGTGCCCGCTTCGCGCTCGGAGACCACGTCCTTGCGCTGGATGTTCTCGAAGCCCTTGTCCTCCAGCTCGGACTTGGCCTGGTCGAAGTCGGCCCCGATGACGTTGGGGACGGAGATCTTCTCCGGGCCGGAGCAGAGGGTCACCGTGACCGTGTCGCCCTTGGGGACCTCGGTCTTCGGCTCCGGCGACTGCTTGATGACGGTGTTCTTCTCACCGCTCTCGCAGGGCTCGCTGCCGCCCTCGGCGAGCTCCAGGTCGGAGTTGGCGGTCCGCTGCTCGGCCTCCTTCAGCGACTTGCCGATCAGGTTGGGGACGGCGCGGTCGTCGTCGGGGCTGCCGCTGAACAGGGCCTGGCCGATGAAGATCGCGCCGATCAGGACCAGCAGTCCCGCGACCACGAGCAGGATCGTCGAGAGGTTGGACTTCTTGGCGGCGCCGCGGCGCCGGTCGGGCCGCTCGTCGTAGCCGAAGCCGCCGTCGTCCTCGCGCATCGGCGGCAGCATGCTCGTCTGGCCGCCCGCCCCCTGGGCGGGCAGGGCCGTGGTGGGCTGGTCCGCGCCGTAGGCCCCGTAGCCGACGGCGCCCATGGCGGCGGTGGCGGCGACGGGCTGGCCGTCGAGGGCGGCCTCGATGTCGGCGCGCATCTCGTCGGCGGACTGGTAGCGGTAGTCGGGGTCCTTCGTCAGCGCCTTGAGGACGATGGCGTCCATCTCGGGCGTGATCTCGGGGTCGAAGGTGCTCGGCGGCTGCGGCTCCTCGCGGACGTGCTGGTAGGCGACGGCCACGGGCGAGTCGCCGACGAACGGCGGCCGCACCGTGAGGAGTTCGTAGAGGAGGCAGCCGGTGGAGTAGAGGTCGGAGCGGGCGTCGACCTGCTCGCCCTTCGCCTGCTCGGGGGAGAGGTACTGGGCGGTGCCGATGACGGCGGCGGTCTGCGTCATGGTCATGCCGGAGTCACCCATGGCCCGGGCGATGCCGAAGTCCATCACCTTGACCTGACCGGTGCGGGTCAGCATGACGTTCGCGGGCTTGATGTCGCGGTGGACGATGCCGGCCCGGTGGGAGTACTCCAGCGCCTGGAGGACGCCGATGGTCATCTCCAGCGACCGCTCGGGCAGCAGTTTGCGCCCGGAGTGCAGCAGCTCCCGCAGGGTGGAGCCGTCGACATACTCCATCACGATGTACGGGATGGAGACACCGTCGACGTAGTCCTCGCCGGTGTCGTAGACCGCGACGATGGACGGGTGGTTCAGGGAGGCGGCCGACTGGGCCTCACGGCGGAACCGGGCCTGGAACGACGGGTCGCGGGCGAGGTCCACCCGGAGTGTCTTCACAGCGACGGTACGGCCGAGGCGCGTGTCGTGGGCGAGGTACACCTCGGCCATGCCACCACGGCCGAGCACCGAGCCCAGCTCGTACCGGCCGCCGAGGCGACGCGGCTCTTCCATAGCTTCTCCAGCCCTCTCCGTCATTCCCGACCGCACCGACATGGGGCCCGGCGGTGTGCTGTCCGGGCATACCGTACCCGGCGCGTCTTACGCGGTCCGGGCGTCAGGGCGAGCTGATACACGACCGGTACGACAAGAAGGGCGGATCGCTTCATGGCGTGACCGAGATCACTTGCCGAGCACGGCCCGCATGACGTCCTCGGCGATCGGGGCCGCCAGCCCGCCGCCGCTGACGTCGCCCCGGGCCGCGTCGGAGTCCTCGACCACGACGGCCACGGCGACCGGGGAGCCCTCGTCCGTCTTGGCGTAGGAGATGAACCAGGCGTACGGCTTCTCGCTGTTGTCGACGCCGCGCTGAGCGGTACCGGTCTTGCCGCCGACGGTCACGCCGGGGATCCGTGCCGCCGTGCCGGTGCCGTTCTCGACCACCGTCTCCATCGCGGACTGCAGCTTCTGCGCGTTCTCCGGCGAGAGCGGCCGGCTCATCTCCTCGGGGCTGGTCTGCTCGACGACGTTGAGGTTCGGCGCCTGCAGCTGATCGACCATGTACGGCTTCATCAGCTTGCCGTCGTTGGCGACGGCGGCGGCGACCATGGCCATCTGGAGCGGGGTGGCGGCCGTCTCGAACTGGCCGATGGCGGAGAGCGCCGTCTGCGGCTTGTCCATCTCGGTGGAGACGTTGCTGCGGCCGGCCCGGACCGGGGTGTCGATCTCGGCGTTGTTGAAGCCGAACTTCTCGGCGGTCTCGACCAGCTTGTCCCGGCCGAGTTCGGCGCCGATCTTGCCGAAGACCGTGTTGCAGGAGACCCGCAGGGCCTCCCGCAGGGATCCGTTCTCACACGTCGGGTGCGGACCGTCGTTCTTCAGCTCGGTCCGCGTGTTCGGGAGGAAGTACGGGGCGGGGGTGTCCGTCTTGGCGTCGATGTCGTCGATCAGACCGTGCTCGAGCGCCGCGGCCGCCGTGACCACCTTGAAGGTCGAACCGGGGAAGAAGGTCTCGCGCAGCGGCCGGTTGTTCATCGGCCGGTCCGGGTCCTTGAGCAGCTTCTGGTAGTTCTCCTGGTCCTTGGTGCCCATCCCGGCGATGTCGGACGGGTCGTAGCTCGGGGCGCTGGCGAGGGCGAGGATCGCCCCGGTGGACGGATTGATGGCCGCCACGGCGCCCTTCTTGTTCCCCAGCCCCTCGAACGCGGCCTTCTGCGCCTTGGAGTTGAGGGTGGTCACGACCTGCCCGCCGGTCTGCTCCTCGCCGGTGAACATGTCGATCGTCCGGCTGAAGAACAGTCGGTCGTCGTTGCCGGTGAGAATGCCGTCGAAGAGGTTCTCCAGCTTGTCGGCACCGAACGCCTGGGAGGCGTAGCCGGTGACCGGCGCCCACATCTCGCCGTTCTTGTACGTGCGCTTGTACTTGAAGTCACCGCTGTCGGTGGTGGTGGAGCCGGTGATGGCCTTGCCGTCCACGATGATGTCGCCGCGTGGCACGCTGTACCGCTCGATGGCGACCCTGCGGTTGTGCTTGTCGCTCTGGAGTTCTTCGGCCTGGACGAACTGCACCCAGTTGACGCGGATCAGCAGGGCCAGTATGAGCAGGCCGCTGAAGATGGCTACGCGGCGGAGAGGCTTGTTCACGTTCGGACCACCTGGGTCATCTCGGCGTCGGTGGACGGTGCCGGTGCGGGGGCCGGGCGGCGAGCGGTGTCGCTGATTCTCAGCAGGATCGCGACCAGAGCCCAGTTGGCGATCACGGAGGAGCCGCCCTGGGCGAGGAACGGCAGGGTCATGCCCGTCAGCGGGATCAGGCCGGTGACGCCGCCGGCGACCACGAAGACCTGGAGAGAGAAGGCGCCGGCGAGACCCACGGCCAGCAGTTTGCCGAATGGGTCGCGGGCCGCGAGGGCGGTGCGCATCCCGCGTTCGATCAGCAGGGCGTAGAGCATCAGGACGGCCATGACGCCGGTGAGCCCCAGCTCCTCGCCCACGGTGGCCAGGATGTAGTCGCTCTTGGGGGCGATGCCGCCGATGAGCCGGGAGTAGCCCTGGCCGAGCCCGGAGCCGAGGATGCCGCCCGCGCCGAAGGTGTACATGGCCTGCGCGGTCTCGGTGACCCCGCCGTTCAGCAGCTCCAGCGGGTTCAGCCAGTTGTGGACCCGGCGCTGGACGTGGGAGGCGAAGGACGCCACCGCGACGGCGCCCACCGCGCTCAGGGTGAGGCCGAAGACCACCCAGCTGGTGCGCTCGGTGGCCACGTACAGCATGATCACGAAGAGGCCGAAGAAGAGCAGGGAGGTGCCCAGGTCGGTCTCGAAGATCAGGATCATCAGGCTGAGCGCCCAGATGACGAGGATCGGGCCGAGGTCCCGGCCGCGCGGCAGGTACATGCCCATGAAGCGGCGGCTGGCGAGGGCGAGGGCGTCCCGCTTGACCATGAGGTAGCCGGCGAAGAAGACCGCAATGATGATCTTGGCGAACTCGCCGGGCTGCAGTGAGCCCACGCCCGGGATGGTGATCCAGATCCGGGCACCGAAGCGGGCCGGGAAGAACATCGGCAGGACCAGCAGGATCAGCGCCACCACCATGGAGATGTAGGTGTAGCGCTGGAGCACCCGGTGGTCCTTGAGGAAGAACAGCACACCCAGGAAGAGGGCGACGCCGAGTGTGGACCACATCAGCTGGCCGGGCGCCATCGCGCCGCCGAGCTGCGGGGTGGTGATGCTCGGCTCCAGGTCCAGGCGCCAGATCAGCACCAGACCGAGGCCGTTGAGGAGGGTGGCGATCGGCAGCATCAGCGGGTCGGCGTACGGGGCGAACTTGCGCACCATGAGGTGGGCTATGCCCGCGAGCAGGCCGAGGCCCGCGGTGTAGCCGAGGACGCCCGCCGGGACGGTGCCCTCCTTCGCCAGGCCCACGTTGACGTAGGCGAAGACGGGGATGAGGACGGCGAAGACGAGCAGCGCGAGCTCGGTGTTGCGCCGGCTCGGTGCTCCCATCGGCCCGATGGTGGTGGTGGTGGCGGAACTGCTCATGGCTGGCCCCCTACGGCTGCGTGCTGTCGCACTGCTTGGCCAGCCGTTGCTCTTCCTCCGAAAGGCTGGGGCCGGGCGAAGGAGTGGCGGCCCTGCTGGCGTCGTTGTTCTGGCTGTCGCGGTCGGCCGTTCCGCCGGGGGCGCCGGCCTCGCGCTGCCGTTCCTCGGCTTCCTTCTCCTTGGCGGCCTGCTCCTCGGCGGCGGCCCGCTGCTCGGCCTGCTTGCGGCAGGCGGTGGCCTGCTTGCCGAGGTCCCCCACCTTGTCGCGGGCCTGGGCGAGGCTCGCCACCGCGATGGTCTGCTCGACCTGGTTGCGCTGGTAGACGGGGAGGTACTTGAGTTCGATCTCCGGGTGGTCCTCGTGGACCTTGTTGAGGCTGATCCAGGCGAGGTCCTGGCTGATGCCCTGGTAGAGCGCGACGTGCTCGCCCTCGGTGCCCACGTAGTACTGGGTCTGGGTCCAGCGGTATCCGCCGTAGACGCCGCCGCCGACGACTCCCAGCACCAGGACGAGTCCCAGGGATCTCTTGAGCCACCTGCCGCGCCGGGGCTTGCTCAGGTCGCCGCCGGCGTAGGCACCGTAGGAGCCGTCGCCGGGCGGGTCGCCCACCGGGTCGCCGCTGCCGGGCGGGCCGAAGCCGCCCCGGGCCGCGGAGTCCGGGTTCTGGCCCTGCTGGGGAACGCCCCGGCCGAGACCGGCCGCGCGGCCCGCGGGGGTCTGCATCGCACCGTTGTCGCCGAGCTGCGCCTGGTTCTCGGCGACGGCGCCGACCACCACGGGGGTGTCGTTGAGCCGGCCGGAGAGGGTGTCGGTGCCGTCCACGTCGAGGACGTCGGCCACGATGCAGGTGATGTTGTCGGGGCCGCCGCCGCGCAGCGCGAGCTGGATGAGCTCCTGCACGGTCTCGTGCGGGCCCTGGTAGCCGGCGAGGGTGTCCTCCAGCGTCTGGTGGCTGACGACACCGGAGAGCCCGTCGGAGCAGATGAGGTAGCGGTCGCCGGCCCGGACCTCGCGGATGGAGAGGTCCGGCTCGACGTGGTCGCCGCTGCCCAGAGCGCGCATCAGCAGGGAGCGCTGCGGGTGGGTGGTGGCCTCCTCCTCGGTGATCCGGCCCTCGTCCACCAGCCGCTGGACCCAGGTGTGGTCCTGGGTGATCTGAGTGAGCACGCCGTCGCGGAGGAGGTAGGCGCGGGAGTCGCCGACGTGGACGAGGCCGAGGCGGCGGCCCGTCCACAGCAGGGCGGTGAGGGTGGTGCCCATGCCCTCCAGCTGCGGGTCCTCCTCGACCATCACGCGCAACTGGTCGTTGGCGCGCTGCACGGCGGTGCCGAGGGAGGTGAGGAGGTCCGAGCCGGGAACGTCGTCGTCGAGCTGGACGAGGGTGGAGATCACCTCGGAGCTGGCGACCTCGCCCGCCGCCTGGCCGCCCATGCCGTCGGCGATGGCGAGGAGACGGGGGCCGGCGTAACCGGAGTCCTCGTTGCCCTCGCGGATCATGCCTTTGTGCGATCCGGCGGCGAAGCGCAGTGACAGACTCATGCGCACCTCGCCTGTCGGCTCCGGGTACATCCGCACGGTGCCCACCCTCCGCTCGGGAGCGCGCGGGAGTCCCCAGCCGGGACGGTCCCGGCGGCGGAATCCGCCGGGGCGCGCTCGCTCCGCTCGCTCATTGTCTTACTACTTCCGCAGCTCGATGACGGTCTTGCCGATGCGGATCGGCGCACCCGGCGGAATCGGTGTCGGTGCGGTGAGTCGGTTCCGGTCGAGGTAGGTGCCGTTGGTGGAGCCGAGGTCCTCGACGATCCACTGGCCGTCCCGGTCAGGGTAGATCCTGGCGTGCCGGCTGGAGGCGTAGTCGTCGTCGAGCACGATCGTCGAGTCGTGTGCCCGGCCGAGGCTGATGGTCTGCCCCTGCAGCGCGACGGTGGTGCCCGTCAACGTGCCCTCGGTGACGACGAGTTTGGTGGGGGCGCCGCGCCGCTGCCGGCCCGCGCCGCGACCGCCGGTCTGCTGGCGCGGGGGCTGCGGCGGACGGCCCGCCGGGGCCGCGCGGCCGGGCTCGGCGCCGCGGCGCGCGGCGCGCTGCGTCACGCGGGTGCCGAACAGATCGCTGCGGATGACCTGTACGGCCACGATGACGAACAGCCACAGTACGGCGAGAAAACCCAGCCGCATGACCGTCAGGGTCAGCTCTGACATTGCCCCCGCTTCACCCTTCGGCTTGCCGGTAAACGATGGTGGTACTGCCCACGACGATTCGCGAGCCGTCGCGGAGCGTAGCGCGGGTGGTGTGCTGCCCGTCCACCACGATGCCGTTGGTCGACCCGAGATCCTGGATCACCGTGGGCGTACCCGTGCGGATCTCGCAGTGCCGGCGGGAGACTCCGGGGTCGTCGATGCGGACGTCGGTCTCGGTGCTGCGGCCGAGAACGAGCGTCGGGCGGGAGATCTGGTGGCGGACGCCGTTGATCTCGATCCAGCGGCGGGTCTGCGCGCCGGGCAGCGGGCCCGCTCCGGGCAGCCGCGACACCGGCGCCGGGCCGGGCGGTGGTGACGTGGGCATCGGCGGCGGGCCGCCGGGCTGCGCCGGATAGCCGCCGGGGTGCGGTGCGGCGGCGGGGCGGCGGCCGGCGGGGGCCTGGGACTCGCTGGAGGCGAGGGTGCGGCTGCGGACCCGGTACAGGCCGGTGTCGAGGTCCTCGGCCCGCTCCAGGTGGACCTGGACGGAGCCCATGAAGGTGTAGCGCTGCTGCTTGGCGTAGTCGCGGACCATGCCGGAGAGCTCGTCGCCCAGTTGGCCGGAGTACGGGCTGAGGCGCTCGAAGTCCGGCGCGCTCAGTTCGACGATGAAGTCGTTGGGTACGACCGTCCGCTCGCGGTTCCAGATGGTCGCGTTGTTGTCGCACTCGCGCTGGAGCGCGCCGGCGATCTCGACCGGCTGCACCTCGGACTTGAACACCTTGGCGAAGGTGCCGTTCACAAGACCTTCGAGACGCTGCTCGAAGCGCTTCAGTACTCCCACTGGGCACCTCCTTCCCTGACCCGTGCCGCAACGCGCCGCTGGTACTGCCTACTGATCGTATCCACGAGCCGCAAACACGACTGGTTCCACATCCCGCCCCTGCCCGTCAGTGTCGCCGCTCACAGGATCGTAGAGGCGGCCACCTACAGTGTCCCGCAACCTGCGGCGTGCTCGGGCGGCCGGGGCCGGGAAACCCGGCGCCCGGCAGAAGATCGCAGGACGGATGGGGAGAGAGCGGACGGACGGGCGGCGGGACGCGGACGGCGCGGGACCGGCGCCGGGTCGCGCGGGGGCGGCGGAACGCGTGTGAACTCACCCTGCCCGGCGTGCTAATCTTCTGGATGTCGGAAGGCGCTCACACACCACCGCCCCGAGAGGGACTGGGAGATGTGAGAGGATCATTCGGCAGCACCCATGCGCGGGTGGCGGAATAGGCAGACGCGCTGGATTCAGGTTCCAGTGCCCGAAAGGGCGTGGGGGTTCAACTCCCCCCTCGCGCACGCATGGACACCGACGAAGGTGTCTTTGTAACACCGACGAAACGGTCGGCATCGTCATCACGATGCCGACCGTTTCGCTTTTCCCTGCAGGTCAGGCGGGGTGTGGGGTTGGGCAGGATCCGGTCGACCGAGCGCAGGGTGGTCAGGCCGGCGGCGGCCATCAGCGTGGGCAGGTACATGCGGGCCTCGACGGCGTCGACGAGCCAGGTCGCACGGGCCCGGCCCATCACCAGCGGCGGTGTGCCGGGGGTGCGCTTGGTGCGGGCGAGGAAGTTGGTGACGGTGTTCGTGCCCCGGGCATGGCTCGCGGGGCGGAAGAGGTAGCGGGCCTGGCTCGGACGGGATGCCCGGGCGGTGGCCTCCGTGAGGACCGGGGCCCAGGCGTTGCGGCACAGCACGATCCGCTTTCGTCGTCCTCGGACCGAGAGGGCGACCGTGCCGTTGGACGCTTCGCGGACGTCGTGGGTACGCAGCGTGATGATCTCGGGTGAGTCCAGGCCGCAGCCGAGACCGAGGGCGAGCAGGGTCAGGGAACCGTAGCGGAGTTCGTCCGTGGGCTGGGCGCGGGCGGCGGCGTACAGCTGGGCCTGCTCCGGCTTCGGGTAGGGGCGGGAGGGGTCGGAGCCGGTGTACGCCGGGGGTGCACCGGCCGTGAGCGGCTACACCACTTCAAGGGATGCCATCTGGAGCACCGCAGACGTGGCTCACCCAACGCCCGACGGCCTACACCTGCGGCAGCGGGGGAGGCCACGTCCGATCCTCGGAACCGAGTCACCGGCTTCCGCCCGTAGGGCGAGGCGCTGCGGGGAGTGCTGAACGTCCGGTGCTGGCCCGGCACCGCCAATGCCGCGCCGGCCCCCCCCGCAGTAGGCGGTACCCGAATCAGATCTTCGTCGGGCCGTGTTCCAGCATGCGTCGCAGGGGCTCAGAGCAAGTTGCGCTGCGCCGCCACGTAACCGGCCTGGAAGCGGCTGCGGGCGTCGAGGGAGTCCATGATCCGGGCGACCGTTCGACGGTACGTGCGCAGAGCCATGCCCATTTCGCGGGCGGCGGCCTCGTCCTTGGTGCCCAGGGTCAGCTGGCGGAGTACCTCGCGGGAGATCGGGTTGAGGGCTCCCGCGTCCGGGAGGACGGTGTCGTCCTCCGGCAGGTCCGAGGTGAGCGAGCGGACCAGGATGGGGGTGAAGGGCAGGCCGTGGCCTATCAGCGCCCCGTCGTCGTAGTCGGCCTGGTTGCAGGCGAGGATGACGATCGACCGATCGATGATCGCCATGCGCGGGTTGCGGCCCGAGGTCGAGTGGATCTCCAGGCCTTCCATCGCCAGCGTCGCCAGGGTGTGCTCCGGCAGCCGGTCCGTACCGCGTACCGCCGACGGCACGTACATCCTCACCGCGACATCGGAGTCGCCGGTGATGCTGCGTGCCGCCGCGGTGTCCACCTGCTGTTCGAGCTGCTCCTGGCGGGCCGGTTCGTGCCCGGGAAGCGACAGCAGCACCTCTTGGCGCGCGCCCTGGATGGCGCGGCGGATCTGCGACGGCCCGGCGAAGTTCATCCTCATTTCACATACCCCCATGCGTATGGCTCGTGCTTCGGCCGCGCGGAAGCCCCGGGCTCCCCCCTCAGGAGTCGGACAGCGCCGCCGCTGCCAGGGACCTTAAAGATCAATTGCCATGACTGTCAATCAATTGACAACGCTTGGCAAGGTCGAGAAGCTGTGGTTGGGTGGAGCCTGCCGCCGGGGGGAAGGGGCGTCGCGAGGACGACTCCGCGACATCCGAGGGGCGTGCGCGATGCTGCGCCGCAAGCTGGTGGCTGGTTAAGCAAAAGGGGAGGAAAATCCATAAATTTCCAGGTTTTCAAGATGATGGCGGTCGTGGGCGCGCTCTTCGCCGCCGTGCTCGGATACGCGGCGCAGGGCGGTCCCGGCGGTGACGGTGGCGGCGTCGCGGTAGCTGCCGTCGACGTGCTGCAGTCCACCTGCGCCGGTCAGATCGACTGGCCGTGACGGTGCTGCCCAGTTGGTGTCGACTTCCTCGGCGTATGCGATTAGGCAAGTCGAAGTGACTGAAAATTGACAGAAGGTGGACCGAATTGACAAAAGTGTCGCGCGCCCGGCAGCCTGGTCGTCATGTCTAGTCGCCCCGACCGCGTCCCGGAGCAGCCGATGTTCGGGCGCCGTCTCCGAGCACTTCGCGTGGCCCGCGGTCTCTCGCAGGCGCAGCTCGCCGGTTCGGAGATCTCGGCCGCCTATCTCTCCAGGCTGGAGTCCGGAGCGCGGCCTCCGACGCCGAGGGTACTGTCCTACCTCTGCACCCGGCTGGACGTGACGCCCTCGGCTTTCCGCGTCTCCGCGGGCGGCCCACTGGCACGGGCGCTCGCCACGGTCACCACAGTGGGCGAGTCTCCTCAGCTGGCCGCGGTCCTGGAGAACGCCCTTCTGCAGGAGCAGGACGGCGACGCCGTCCTGCGCTGGCAGGCCCAGTGGCTGCTGGCCCGCTGCTACCAGATGCAGGGCAGGGCGGCCGAGGGGCTCCGGCAGGTCCACGAGCTGACCGAGCTCAGCGACGAGATCGACCTGCCGGACCTCCGGGCCCGGTCCCGGATCAGGCTCGCCCGCATGCTGCGCGACTCGGGCGACCTCGCCCGCGCCCGCGACCATGCGAGCGAGGCCCTGGTGCTGGCCGAGCAGGAGGACCTGCCGCGCCGCGACCGGGTGGAGGCGCTGATGACCCTCATCTCGCTCGACGCCGAGAACGGGCAGCTCGTGCAGGCGCGCGAGCGTGCCGACCGCCTGGTCGACACGCTCAACGACGAGATCCCGGTACGGCTTCAGGTGGAGGCGCTGTGGACGGCCGCCACCGTCTGCGTGCGGCACGGCGACCGCCCTGCGGCCGACGAGACGATGAAGAAGGCGCTCGACCGGATGTCGAGCAACGATGATCCGGTGCTGTGGATGCGGGTCCGGCTCGCCGCCGCGTCGATGTACCTCCAGATGGATCCGCGGGACACCCTTCAGGCGCGACTGCGCCTGAAGGAGGCGGGGTCGGTGACGGACGTCATGGGACTGCCGCTCCTTCAGTACGAGTTGCTCGTCCTGGAGGCCCAACTCGCCTTTCACGAAGGCGACTTCATCGAAGCGCGGGAGATCAGCAACGAACTCGCCGAGCGGGGCGAAGGCCTCGGCATGCGGGAGCGCGTACGGCTGGGAATCCTCGACAACCAGCTGGCCATCATCGAGGGCAACCGGGCGGACGCCGTGGCCGGCATGGAACGCATCGCCAAGGAGGCGCAGGAGACCGGCAGCGTCGAACTGCAGGCCGAGGTGTGGCGCGCGCTTGCCGAAGCCCTGAAACTCGCCGAGGGCAAGGGCCACCGCTGAGCGATTCCCGGACGAGAAGCGCGTTCGCCCCCCCCCACAGAAGGGAATCCCCACAGCATGGCCCCGCCCGCACAACCGTTCACCACGGTGAACCGCCCGTGGCCGGTCGACGACCCGGCCGGACGGCTGTTCCTCTTCCACCACGCAGGCGGTTCCCACCTGTTCTTCCGGGACTGGAACGGTCTCTTTCCGGCTGACTGGGACGTCGTCCTCATGGAGGCGCCCGGCCGGGGTGTCGGCGGCGGCCGGAGCACGCACGCCGGTGACCTCCACGCCCTGGTCCGGCATTTCCGGCAGCAGATGGAGCCCTATCTGCAGGCTCCGTATGCCTTCTTCGGACACAGCATGGGCGGACTCGTGGCGACCGAACTGGCACGGCGGCTACGGGCCGCCGGCGGCACCGGCCCCTGTTGGCTCGGACTGTCCGCGTGGGCCGCGGACGAGGTGCTCCCCGGCGGGCCCGGCCGTCATCTGCTGGGCGACGAGGAACTGCGCTCCCTGCTCGGCGCCGTGGGCGGAACCCCCGCGGAGATCCTGGAGAGCCCTACCCTGTGGCGGCTGTTCTCCCCGGTGATACGAAACGACTTTCAGCTCATCGACGGCTGTGATCCCGCCTGCTACGCGCCGCTGGAGGACCTGCCCCAGTCGCTCTTCGGAGGGGAGGAGGACGCCCTGCTGCCCCGCGACGCGCTGGTCGCACTGGCCGACCGCCTGCCCCGTCTGACCGGTCTGCACCTCCACCCCGGCGACCACTTCTACCTGCGCCCACGCCGCCAGGAGGTGGCCCGGCAGATCACCGCCGACCTGACCGGCGTACTGCGGGCCGTCGCCGCGTGATCGAGCGGATCCTGCCCCGGTCGGTGGCCTGCGCGGACACCACGCGCGACGAGGAGCCGGAGGCGTTCCTCTTTCCGGAGGAGGAGGCGGCCATCGCCCGTGCCGTCGCCAAGCGCCGCCGCGAGTACGCCGCGGGCCGGCACTGCGCCAGGCTGGCGCTGCGCGAGATCGGCCACCCCGACGCCCCGTTGCTGTCCGCGGAGAGGGGCGGACCGCGCTGGCCCGTCGGTGTCGCCGGGAGCATCACGCACTGCGACGGTTACCGCGCCGCTGCCGTCGCCCCCCTCGACGCGGTCGCCTCCCTCGGCATCGACGCCGAGCCCAACCAGCCGGTGGAGGCGCACATCCGCGAGTTCGTCCTCCTCCCGGCCGAGCAAGCGGCGCTGCGCGCCCTGACCCGCCGCAGTCCAGAGATCCACTGGGACCGGCTGATGTTCAGCGCGAAGGAGTCGGTTTACAAGACCTGGCACCCGCTCGCCCGTCGCTGGCTCGGTTTTCACGACGCCCAGATCGACTTCACCGAAGACGGCGGGTTCCGCGTACGGCTCCTGGTCGAGGGACCGCTCCACCGAGGGCGGTCCCTGACCGGTTTCGACGGGCGCTGGATGCACGCCGACGGCCTGCTGATCACGTCGGTCGTGCTGCCGGCCTCCCGTCGAGGACGGTGACCGGGCCGTTCGCCGCCGTGCCGCCGCCCTCCCCACGACCACGCAGGAGGGGCCGGGGCCGCCGCTGCGGCCCCGGCCCCGATCACGACAGCGTCGTAAGCGGTGGGACGGCGTCCGGCCGGGGGACGTGCTCCTTCAGGGATGCTTCGCGAGCGCGGCCGAGGATGCGGGTCACGGTCTCGTCCACGGAGAGCGCCCTGTTGTCCAGCCACAGGCCGGAGCCCCCCAGCTCCCCGCGCATCTCCTCCTCCAGGTGCAGCCAGTCGCCCAGGACCTGCTTGCCGCGTGCCGCGTCCCGGTGCAGGGCGACGGCGGAGCCGGGCGCCAGCACCACCAGCCGCAGAGGGACGGCCGGAAGCAGCGACCGGTACAGATCGAGCCGGGCCGTCGAAGTGACCACGTAGTCGACGACGACCTCGAAGCCCGCCTCCCGGAAGGAGGCGGCCAGCAGACACTGGTGCCGGATGTTCAGCTCGATCTGTCGCTCCGCCTCCTCGTCGTGCTCCGGGCGGGGCGGTACGGCCCCGCTGACGATCAGCCGCTGCAGCCGGTCGCCCTCAATGTGCACGCCGAGGGGGGCCGTCTCGGCGAGTGCGCGGGCCACGGTGCTCTTGCCCGCGCCGGGGATGCCGGTGACCAGCCAGACCGGCGGGGCCCCGCCGGCGGCGGAACCGGCCGGGGGGCCGCTCACACGTCCTTCGTCCACGACGCCAATTCGTCGTGGACCTCTGCCAGGCCGTCGACGGCCGCCTGCAGTACGCGCGGTTCGGTGGAGAGGCCGGTCAGCGCCGCTTCGACACGGGCCCGGTAGTCGCGGGGGACACGGGGCATCTCCGCGGCCTCGGCCAAGGCGCCCTTCTCGTTCAGGACGAAGCGGCCGTTGTGGGCGAAGACCACTTGGTTCATACAGACCACGGCCCGGTACAGCAGACCGGTGACCTGGACCAGGTCGCCGCGGCGGGCCGGGGAGTGGGCGTTGTGCAGGGAGAAGCCGGCCTCCCAGCCGAACTGGTTCACCGTCGCTTCCAGGAGGGATTCCGGGTACGGCGAAACGAGCGCGCGCAGGTCGGCGAGCCGGCCCTGCGGGTCATGGAGGGGCAGGTTGTGGCAGACCTCGCCCGCGTAGATCGTCGACACGAAGCCGTGGGGATGTCCCGGCTGATAGGCGGTGGTGACGATGCCCTGGGCGGCGTCCCGGACCACCTTCTCCACGCGGGCCTGGTCGCGTAGCAGGATGTCGGTCTTGATTCCGTCCACGACCAGCCACACGCCGCCGTTGATCCACGGCCCCCACTCGCCGTACGAGCCGTGCCCGGCCGGCTCACCGTGGTCGTCCAGGTCCGCGGCGGCGGCCAGGACCAGCTCGAAGTCGGGCCGCGTGGCGGGGTCGTAGTAGAGGCCGATGTCGATGTCCGAGTCCGGGCGGGCCACTCCGCGGGCCCGGGAGCCGCCGAGGGCGATGCCCGTGACGCCGGGCAGCGCGGCCAGCCTGTCCCTGATGCGGCCGAGGGTGGAAGCCGGCTCGGGCAGTTCGGGCGCAATGGGCATTGTCAGTTCTCCTGTCGTGACAGGCGGCCGTGGGTGTCGACGGCCACGGTACGCAATTCCGCTGTGAACCTGGCTCCGGTACGGTCCTGGAGCCAGGCCTCCTCGAGATCGGGCAACATCTCGGTGAGTCCGATGCCGGCTTCGGGGTCCTCCGCCGTCTTGCGGATGATCTTGGCGAGCATGTTGACCAGAGCGATCGACCTGAAGTCGGCGAACGCCGGTTTGTCCTCGGCCGGGGACTTGTAGAAGACGCGTTCCGGCAGCCCCTGCTCGGCACGCCAGGCCCGTGCGGCCCGGAACCGTTCGGGCTCCGACTTGACGGTGGCCCAGGAGAGGTCGGCGGCCTTGAACGACCAGGACTCGCGCGCGACCACCATCTTGCCGACGGAGACCCGGGGCCGGTGCGGTGCGGAGGCCAGCGGCTTGAAGGCGTTCACCGAAGCCGCTGAGAGGAGCTCGCCCATCATCTCCATCAGGTCGGCGCTGAACGTCTCGCTCCGGGACCGTACGACCAGTCGGCCCTCATCCCGGTGGACGAAGAGGTCGGCCAGTGCCAGCATCCTTCCGGGCGCCTGCACCGCACCGTCCCGCAGCGACCAGTATGTGTAGGCGGGGGCGAGCAGCGTCGAGGGCGGAGCCAGTCGTGAGGTGACCGCCGGCCAGTCCTTCGGCGGGACGAGGTAGATGCGCCGGGAGCCGTGGTCGGCGCTGTCGGCCGCGAGGAGCGAGGCGGGCACGTCGTGCTGTTCGACGAAGAGCCGGCTCTCCAACGAGTTGAAGGCGGTGTGCAGTTCGCCCAGCACCCACTGGTACTCCCCGCGTGCCACCGCCTCGGCGTCGGCGGCGGCGATCATCAGGTCGGGGGCGTGGTGCACGGCTGTGGCCCAGGGCACCGGAGCGGCCGGGAACTCGTTGCGGACCCGGTCGGCGATCTCCGCCGCGGTCACCTGATGGCGGCGTGCGCCGTTCGGGATCCGGAGGATCCGTGCCCAGCGCTCCTGGAAGTCCGCGATGGCGGACTTCACCGGTCCCGGCAACTGCCGGATGGAGAAGAACAGGTGGGGCGTGGCCATGCTGACCATGTTGTGCAGGGGCATGGCCGGGTCCCCAGTGCGTTCGGACCAGCGGTCGTGGAACCCTGCGAACAGAGAGCCGTAGCCGTCGGCGATCCGGTTCACCAGCCAGCGGGCGCTGTCCAGCATCAGGCCCAGCGGCGGTGCGAGTTCGTCCAGCAGCGGTCCGCCGAGAGCGGCGCGCACGTCGCGGACGGTGTCCTCGTACACCAGGGTTCGTCCGGCGTACGTGGCGCCGGCGCGGCGGACGGAGGAACCGCCGGTGATCTCCTCGAAGGCGGCGTTGAGCTCGTCCATCGCGGCGGCGAGCGCTTCGCCGTCCCCGGCGGCGTCGGCGATCGCGTCGCGCGCGTCGGTCAGCCGCTTCAAGGTCGTCAGGGCGTCGGTGCGCAGCTCCAGGTCACCGACGAGCTCCAGCTTCTTGGCCAGGGTCTGCTCGGGGAACGCCTCGATCGGGCCCACCAGGTCGATCACCAGCAGTCCGCGGTCGCGCAGGGAGTCCAGGACGGCGAACACCTCCGGCTCCGACTCCAGGCCCGGCAGGCCCGACCAGAGCAGTTCCTGGGCGATCTCCCGGGCGGTGCGTACGCCGTCGCACAGGCCGACGACCTCGGCCTCCTCCTCGGTCAGGCCCAGCGGGGGCCTGCCGGGACGGTGCAACAGCTGGCCGTCGAGCCGGTTGGAGGGCACCGTGCGCGGTGCCAGCCAGGGCGGCATCCGCGGGTCCTCGGACAGGGTCCGCGCCACGGAGTCGATCGCCCAGGACTCGAAGTAGACCGTTCGGCGGGCGAGCAGGCCGGGACCATGGCGGACTTCCAGGCCGATCGCGGCGGACGGCTTCCACTCGCCCCAGCCCACCGGCCCGAAGAATCCGATGGTGTCGTTCTTCAGGGAGTACCGCTGGACGTAACTGGTGATGGCCATCTCGTGGTTGCGGCCGCGGACGTTGCGCGGTTCGCCGGCCGCCGCCTTGTTCAGGCAGTCCGTCACCAGCTTGCGGTTCTGCCAGGTCACGGCCTCCCGGAAGAGCGGCTCCCGCGCGGTGGCCCGGACGGCGGCGGAGAGCCGCCCGGCAGCCTCGTCGAACGCGGCCAGGTAGGCCTCGTGCGCGTGTGCGCCGGGCTTGGTGCCGGCGGCGTTGCGGAGGTCGGCCGCGGCGGCGAGCGCGGGATCGGTCAGCGCGAGCACCCGGTCGGCGGGGAACCCCGCGCTGCGCAGGACGACGTCGTGCCACAGCTGCCAGCCCGTCGTGCCCAGCGGTACGAGGTGGTCGTCCGGGCTCCGGTCGTCGTGCCCCGTCATCGCACGGCCTCCCGTTCCAGCAGGGCTGTCACCGTGTCGGCCACGGCCTGGTCGTCCAGCAGCGCGGCGCGGGTCACGTCGAAGGCGCGAGTGGCGGCGCCGAACCGGGCGGGAACCGTCTGCTGCCGCGACACGATCACCTCCACGGGTCCGCGGGCGGCCGCCCGCGCCGGTACGGAGTCCTCGACCCGGCCGGTGGTGGCCAGGTAGCCGAGGAAGGTGTCGAGTCGCTCGCTCAGCTGCCGTCCGTACTCCGGCTTCATGCCGGCGGCCAGGCAGGCCGCCGCCGCCACCCGCTCGTATTCGGCGCCGAGCACGCGGGCGAGCGCGGTGAGTCCGTCCGGTCCTGCGCCCGCGGCCGCCGAGAGCGTGTGGTCACCGAGGTCGCGGGCCCGCTCCAGCTCGGCGTCCGGCAGGAAGCCCTCGAAGGAACGCAGGGCGGTCGTGTAGTAGTCGTGGATCAGTCCGGCGTCCGCGGCGTCCGGGTCGAACATGACCAGCAGCGGCCGCGGCATCCCCCGTTCCTGGAGGGCATCGGCCAGAGCGCAGGCCAGGGCGGACCCCGAGCAGTAGCCGATCACGGCCGCCACCCCCGTCCCCTGTGCCGCGGCGTACGAGGCCCACTCCCGCACCAGCTCCTGCGGGTCGCCGTCTCCGGCGGAGCCGGTCGTGAACGTGCGGGGCTCCCACAGCGTCCAGTCCCCGGTGAGGCGGGGCGCCAGCTCGCCGAACCCGGCGGTTGCCCGTCCCGGCCCGAAGTCGACTGCGAGCACCGTGGTGCCGCCCTCCGCCGGCCCCAGACGGCGCCAGTTGCTCCAAGTCATCGGTCACCTCATGCGCGAATGCCGGATGTCGGTGATTCCGGCGTCAGAGCATGGTGCGGTCGGACCGCGGTCGGCGCCGAGGATCTGGCAAGAACTTGCCGGGTCCGCCCCGGCCGTCGGGTGGCATGAAGTGGCCAGCGCCTGTTTTGCCTGGTCGGGGGCTGCCTAATGTGCCGCTACCCCCGGCAAGCCGGGGCGCCGTTGCCCTCCAGTGAAAGGCGCGTTCCCCTTGACGGACACGTCATGCGAAACCCACCGCCACCCCGCAGTGGTCAGAGGGGTGGAGGCCGTCCGCGTCCGGCGAGTCGCCCAGCAGCCGGGGCCCGGGCCGGGGCACGAGCCCGTCGGCCGGCCGGTACAGCAGATAGTCCAGCCGCCAGGTCGGACCGGGCATCGGCATGGTGAGCGCGTCCGGCGCGCCGCCGGCCTCGATCCAGGAGTCGGCCAGCACGCCGTCGGCCAGCAGCCCCTTCATCGGCGCCCCGTCGGAAGGGCAGTTGAAGTCCCCGCAGAGCAGCAGCGGCCGGTCCGCCGGGGCCGCGGCGGCGAGCCGGCCGATCTCGCCGATCACGGCCGCCCGCACCTCTTCCGGTCCGACCGGCACGTGCACCACCCACAACCGCACGACGTCCAGCACGACCTCCAGGACCGTGGAGTGGCCGCCGAAGGCGCCCGTCATCGACCGCAGCGGTAGTTCGGCCCGGCTCAGCACGGGTCTGCGGCTGAGGACCGCGAGGGAGCCCATCGTCCCGTCCGCTCCGGAGAGCACGACCTCCCGGTGGCCGAGCCGACGTGCCAGCTCGTGGGCGCGGCTCTCGGCCGCGCCGGGCGAGGAGAGCACCTCCTGGAGTGCCACGAGGTCCGGGGAGACGGCGGCCAGCTCGCGGTGCAGGCCCTCGCGCCGCCGCTCCCAGACCTGCGGCTCGTCCAGCAGGCCGAGCACGGGCGACCCCTCGACGACACCGCGCAGCACACCCCGCTCACGCCAGTACCGAGCGGGCAGACCGGTGCCCCAGATGTTGTACGTCGCCACGCGGAACCCGTTGCCCAACCCCATGATCCACACCTTAACGAAGGGAAAACCCCATGTCCCAGCGAGCTCTCGTCACGGGTGCCGGCGGTTTCATCGGCAGCCACCTCGTGACCTATCTGCGCCGACAGGGCTGGTGGGTGCGCGGCGTCGACCAGAAGCGGCCCGAATTCGGTGAGACAGACGCCGACGAGTTCCTCGTCGGCGACCTCCGCGACCCGGCGGTCGCCACCGCCGCCTGCGAGGGGATCGACGAGGTCTACGCCCTCGCCGCCGACATGGGCGGCATGGGCTTCATCTCCCGGGACCCCGCGACGATCCTGCACAACAACGCACTCATCAACCTCAACACCATCCGCGCCGCGCAGCAGGCCGGGGTCGGCCGCTACTTCCTGGCCTCCTCCGCCTGCATCTACCCCGAGCACATCCAGGACACCCCGGACGCCACGGCGCTGCGCGAAGCCGACGCCTTCCCGGCCAATCCGCAGGACTCCTACGGCTGGGAGAAGCTGATGGCGGAGCTGCTGTGCCGCTACTACCACGAGCAGTACGGCATGGAGGTCCGCGTCGCCCGCTACCACAACATCTACGGCCCCGAGGGGACGTACGACGGCGGCCGGGAGAAGGCTCCGGCGGCGATGTGCCGCAAGGTCGCGCTCGCCCCGGCCGGCGGCGCGGTCGAGGTCTGGGGCGACGGCAGCCAGACGCGCTCCTTCTGCTACGTGGACGACTGTGTCGAGGGCACCTACCGGCTCATGCGCAGTGACCACCGCGAGCCGCTGAACATCGGATCCGACCGCCTCGTCACCATCGACGAACTGGCCCGCCTGGTGTTCGCGGCCGCCGGCCGCGACGACCTCGGCATCGAGCACGTCGACGGCCCCCAGGGGGTCCGCGGCCGCAACTCCGACAACACGGAGCTGCGCCGGGTCCTGGGCTGGGAGCCGGCGGTCTCGCTGGAGAAGGGCCTGCTGGAGACCTACCGGTGGATCGCAGAAGAGCTCGCCGCCCGGGGTGCCGCGTGACGACGACCGCCCAGAGGGTCCGGCGGATCGCCCTGTTCGACCTGGACGGCACCCTGATCCGCCCCGGCTCCGCCCTGCAGCGCATGCACATGGACGCGATGGCCGCCGCCATCGCCCACGCGACGGGCCGCCAGGACGCCTTCGCGTACCGCGGTGCCGAGCTCTTCTACCGGGGCGTGAACCTGGCCGGCTTCACCGACGCGGGAACCGTGCGGACCGCCCTGCGGCTCGCCGGAGCCATCGAGGACGAGATCGCCGAGCGACTGCCCGAGGTCGTCGCGGACATGGTCGGGCGGCTCGAACGGTCCCCGCTGCCCGGGGCGGGCAGCGCGGCCGGTGATCTGCTCCCGGGCGCCCGCGAGCTCCTCCGGGCCTTGGCCGAGGCCGGTTTCGCCCTCGGCGCCAGCACCGGCAACGCCCGTGCGGTCGCCGCGTGGAAGCTGCGCGCGGCCGGCCTGTCCGGTCTGCTCGACGACGGCGGTTTCGGCGACACCGCGACCGAACGCGAGGACGTGGCACGTGCCGGAGCGGCGAGCCTGACCCCGCCCGGTTCGGTACCTGCGGGCGTGCTCGTCGGGGACACCGTCCGCGACGTCACCGCCGCCCATGCGGCCGGCCTCAGCTGCCTGGCCGTCACCACCGGTGCCGCCACCGCCCGGGAACTCCTGGCGGCCGGGGCCGAGGACGTCCTGCCCGGTCTCGACGGCGGTGGCGCTCTGGACAGCGTGATCCGCCTGTCCGGCCCCGGAGCGGTCGGCCGCTCCGAGGCACACCTCCCCCTCTCCCACGCAAGGACCTGACATGACCACCGCTGACCGGCCCCGCCACATCGACATCGTGATGACCACGATCGGCGACAGCGCGGCCTTCTTCGACGCCTACCGGGGCCTGATCGCCCGGCACGGCGGCGACGAGCGCATCCGGCTCGTCGTCGTCCCGGACCGCAAGACCCCCCGGGCCTTCTTCGACGTTTGTGAGCGGGCCCGCGCGGAGGGCCTGGACGTCCTGAGCCCCACCGTGGCGGAGCAGGACGCGCTGCTTGCCCGGCTCGGCGCGCCCACGCTGGTCCCGTACGACTCCGACAACCGCCGCAACATCGGCTACCTGCTGTCCTGGGCGGCGGGAGCGGACCTGCTGATCTCCGTGGACGACGACAACTTCCCCCACGGCGAGGACTTCTTCTCCGAGCACCTGAAGGTCGTCGCCGGCGAGCGCCCGTACCGCACGGTCGAGGGGGAGTCCGGCTGGTGGAACCCCTGCGAGCTGCTCGACGTGTCCCCGATGCGGGTCTACCCCCGCGGCTACCCCTACCGGCACCGCGTCCCGGACCGGGCCACCGTGACCACCGGGCTCGCCGACGTACGCGTCAACGCCGGCCTGTGGCTCGGCGACCCCGACGTCGACGCGATCACCCGGATCGCGGTGGGCCCCGAGGTCCGCGCGCTCACCGGGCCGGAGGCGGTCCTCGCCCCCGGCACCTGGGCGCCCGTCAACTCCCAGAACACCGCCGTCCACCGCGACGCCGTCCCCGCGTACTACTTCCCGCGGATGGGCTACCGCGCCACCGGCCAGGTGATCGACCGCTACGCGGACATCTTCAGCGGGTACTTCGTGCAGGCCTGTGCCAAGCACCTCGGCCACGCCGTCCGCTTCGGCACCCCGCTGGCCGTGCACGAGCGCAACGACCACAACCTGCTGCGCGACCTCCAGCAGGAGCTTCCGGCCATCGCCGTCCTGGACGACGTGCTGGCTTGGCTGCAGGGCGCCAAGCTCGATGGCACCACCTACCACGAGGCCTACCGCTCGCTCTCGCACCAGCTGCAGGACGCGGTGGAGACCATGACCGGTCCGGTGTGGAACCAGGAACTGCGCGGATTCGTGCACCAGATGGCCCATCTGATGCGCCAGTGGCTGACCGTCCTGGACCGATCGGCCGACCTCGCGCCGTGACGACCACGAGAACGGTACTGGTGACCGGGGCCACCGGCGCGATCGGCCGCGCCGTCGCCGCCGCGCTGAGCGGCCCCGGCACCACCCTCGTGCTGCACTGCCACCGCGACCGGGAGGCGGCCGAGGCACTGGGGCGCGAACTGCGGCCCGGGGTCGCCCGGGTCGAGACGGTCCGTGCCGACCTGGGCGACCCCGAGGCCGTCACCGGCCTCCTGCGCACCCTCGAGGAGACCACCGGCCTGCCGGACGTCCTGGTCAGCAACGCGGCCGTGCTGCGGCCCGGGGCCGCGCACCGCATCCGCCTGGAGGACTGGGAACGCACGCTCGCGGTGAACCTGACCGCCGCGATGCTGCTGGCCCGCGGCACGCTGCCGGAGATGACGCGGCGCGGCCGGGGCCGGATCGTGTTCACCACCTCCGTCGCCGGGCTCACCGGCTGGCCGTTCCAGGCGGCGTACGCCTCGTCCAAGGCGGGCCTGATCGGACTGACCAAGACCATCGCCCGCGAGGCCGCGCGCTTCGGGGTCACCGCCAACGCGGTGGCCCCGGGCTACGTCCCGTCCGAGATGAGCGCGGCGGGTGGCGACCGGGCGCGAGAGGCGATCCTCGCCCAGACCCCGATGCGGCGGGCCGGTACGCCGCAGGAGGTGGCGGCGGCGGTCGCCTTCCTCTGCTCCGACCGAGCCTCGTACCTGACCGGCCAGGTCCTGGCCGTCGACGGAGGGATGAGCCTGTGACGTACGCGTTGCTGTTCCCGGGCCAGGGGGCGCAGTTCCCCGGCATGGCCCAGCGGTGGTACGAGAAGCACGAAGAGGTCCGGGAGCTGTTCGACCGGGCCGGCGAACGCACGGGACTGCCGCTGCGCACCCTGTGCTTCGGCACCTCCCGTGAGGACCAGGCCCGCACCGACTGGACCCAGCCCTGTGTGCTGACCGCGTCGCTGGCGGGCCTGTTCGCGCTGCGCGCGTTCCTCGCCGAACGGGGCACCGACCTCGCTCCGGCGGCCGTGGCCGGGCACAGCCTGGGCCACTTCACCGCTCTGGTCGCGGCGGACGTGCTCGACGCCGACACCGCCCTCGACCTGGTGCACCGGCGCGGCGAGATCATGTCCACGGCCGCTCACCGGTACCCGGGCGCGATGGCCTCCGTGATCGGCCTCGGCCTCGACCGGGTCCGGCAGATCGTCGCGGACCGCCCCGGGGGCGCCGTCGCCGTCGCCGCCGTCAACGGGCCCGACCAGATCGTCGTCTCCGGTGAGCGGGACGCGCTGGCGCGGGTGCTGGAGGAGGCCGGGCGCGCGGGCGCGGAACGGGTGGTGCCGCTGGCCATCGGAATCGCCGCCCACTCCGCCCTGATGGCCGAGGCCGAAGAGGAGTTCGCTCAGGAGATCGGCCGGCTGCGCCTGGCCGGGCCCACCGTGCCCGTGGCGCTGAACACCACGGGCGCCCTGACCCTCGACCCCGCCGAGATCAGGGCGGACCTGCTCGTCCACATGACCCGGCCGGTCCTGTGGTGGGACGGCGTCCGAGCGCTGTGCGCGGCGGGGGTGCGCCGTCTGCTCGACGTCGGCCCCGGCCGGACCCTCGGCAAGGTGCTGCGCCGCGATCTGCCCGGCGGCGAGGTCCTCGCCAACGACAAGACCCAAGGGCCGGAGGCTCTGCTGACATGACGATCCGTACGCTGTTCTTCCCCTGGTCCGCCGGCGGCGGCGCCGGGTACACCGGCCGCGGACTGGCCGCCGCCGACCGTCTCGACGAGCGCTTCTCCTGCGCCTTCGGGCCCTCGGCGGTGACCCGGATGGTGGCCGAGGCCGGCTATTCGGTGGTGGGCACGCCGTCGCCCGGCGGCCCGCCGCAGAAGGTTCCGGCGTTCCTCCCGTTCACCGACGTCGAGCGCGTCTTCGCGGCCACCGCCCGTTACTACCGCAAGAGCGTCCTGGCCGATCACCTGGCCCGCGACCTCGCCGCCATCGACGCCTACCGTCCGCACATCGTCGTCACCGACATGCAGCCCACCGCGGTCCTCGCCGCCCGCCTGCGCGGCCTGCCGGTCGTCTCGCTCGCCGACACGGACTTCCTCTACGACACCCCGCACCCCTGGATGCCGTGGAACACCGCCGATCCGAAGAAGCTGCTGCCGCACCCGGATGCGATCGAGGCCATCGGCGAACTCGCCTCCGAACACGGCCTCGCCCCCGTCCGCCATGTACGGGACCTGCTGTGGGGCGACCGGACGGTCGTGCCGAGCTCGCCGGAGGTGGAGCCGGCGCCCATCGCGCCCGACGGCCGGAGCGAGGCCGTCTTCGTGGGCCCGCTCTACTGGGACCCGCCGGGCCCGCCGTTCCAGCCGGAGCGCAAGGCGGGAACCCACCACGTCTACGTCACCATCGGCAGCGGCGGCATGGTCACCGAGCGGGCGTTGCGCGAGGTGCTGAAGGCCCTGGACCGGCCGGACTTCACCGTCTTTCTGTCGGCGGGCTTCGCCGCCTCCGACTGGGTGCGGGAACACCGCAACGTCCAGGTCGGCGGGTTCACCGGGATCACCGGACCGATCGGCTGGGCCGACCTCGTCCTCAGCCACGGCGGCTACTCCACCGTTCTGGCCTCCCTCGAACAGGGCAGGCCGCAGGTCGTGCTGCCGTTCATGTCCGAGCAGGAGGCGAACGGCCGGTATTTCGTCGAGCGGCACGGCGCCGGACTGGTGGCCCGCACCACGGAGGTCGACCCCGTGGACGGCACCCTCACCTACGTCAACCGGCACGGGGGCCGCACCTCCGACCCGGTCGTCCCGGCCGTGGAGATCGCCCGCACCGTGGACGAGGTGCTGGGCGACGGCGGATTCGCGGAGCGGGCCGGGTACGCCCGGGAGGCCCTGGCCCGGGACAGGGCCGCCGGTGACCTGTCGGAGGTCTTCGCCTCCGTCCTGCGCTGACGTCCCGCCCCGCGGGGGCGGCGCGACGAGAGCGGGTGACCCCGACCGGGTCACCCGCTCTCGTGCGTGTACCGCTGCCCGCCCCGGGCTCAGAGCACCAGGCCCAGCAGTTCCGAGCGGAGCACCTTGCCGGCCGCGCTGCGTGGCAGCGCCTCCATCTCGTACACCGCCTGCGGGATCTTGTAGGGCGCCAGCGCGGCCGCCAGGTGTCGGTGCAGTGCCTGGCGGTTGAGCACCCCGTCGACCTCCACGAACAGGCACAGGCGTGTGGCGCCCGGCACCGAGGAGTCACCGACCAGCGCGCACTCGCGGACGGCCGGATGAGCGCGTGCCGCGGTCTCCACCTCGGTGGCGGAGACCTTGTTCCCGGCGACGTTGAGGACGCCGCCCACCCGGCCGAGCAGGGAGAGGTGCCCGTCCGCGTCCACGGCGCCCAGGTCGCCGGTGCGGCGCGGACCGTCCAGGATCTCGGCCCGCCCGTCGGCGTGGAGGAGCCGGGCGGGGGCACCGGGCACCGTCACGACGACCTCGCCGCCGTCGGCGACGCCGTGCCGGGCCGACTCCACGGAGACGCGAACGCCGTCCACCGCCGGTCCGACCGAGCCCGGGCGGTCCGCGGTGCCGACGGTGAGCATCCCGTACTCGGACGTACCGAAGTGCTCGACGAGCCGCCAGCCGACGCCGCGCTCCCACGCCGACCGGTGGTCGGGGGTGAGCGGAGACCCCGCCGACACGCACAGGCGCGGGACGTGGTGCGCCGGCAGCCCGGCCGCGTACCACTGGTAGAGCAGTGGTACGGAGAGCAGGACGTCCACCCGGTGGGTGTCCACGGCCGCCGCGAGCGCCCGGGGGCCGGTGCGCCGGGGCACGCCCACGTAGGTGGCCCCGGCCGTCAGGGCCGTGACGATGCCGCCGCACACGGCATAGCTGTGGTGCGGCGGCGTGGTGCACAGAACGGTCTCGCCCCGGCGCAGGCCCAGGGCGGCGGCGAAGGCGGCGGAGTTGGCCGCCACCGCCGCCCAGGGGCGCTCGACGCACTTGGGCGGCCCGTCCACCCCGGACGTGGTCAGCCCGAGGCCGGGCGTGGCGGTCGGCGGCGCGCCCCGGAAGAGGGCGCGGGCCCGCTCGTGCTCCGCGGGGCGACCCTCCGCGTCGAGCAGCAGCAGACCCGTACCGCAGGTGGCGGAGGCCACGAGGGCCACGGCCACCGCCACCGGGTCGTCGGCCACCAGGTCCCGACGGCCGGAGCCGCCTTCCGCCCGCCACCGCTCCGCCTGCTGCCGGGCGCGCCGGGCCAGTTCGGCGTAGGTGAGGGAGGTCCCCGCCGACACCACTGCCGGGCGGCCGGGGGCGGTGGCGGCCACGTCTTCGACCCGCGCGGTCAGCTCGGCGGCGGAGTTCACAGCACCACCACCGCGTCGTGGCGTCCGTCTCCGCCGGGGCGGGAGACCACGAGGGCGGGCCCGTCCGCCCCGGCGAGGGTCCGCAGGAGTCCCGGCGCCGCGTGCAGGACGGCGGCGGCGTGCCGGCGGGCCAGCCGTTCCACCTCGGCCGCGTCCACGCCGCGGTGGACGTCGCCGAACGCGCGCGCCCGTTCCGCGGTCTCCTCCCGGCCGGAGGGGGCCGGGCCGCCAGGGCGGAGCACCAGCGCGGTGGCCCGGCCCTTCGGCAGGGTCTCGCCGTCCGGCAGTTCCGGACCGTCGACGCACGTCACGGCGGCGAACGGGGTCAGCGCCTCGTACTCCGCGACGATCACCTCCGCGGTACGGCCGGTGCGGATCCGCCGCATCGCGTGGGTCAGCGCCTGGAATTCCGCGTCCGGGCCCATGAGCGTGGATCCCGCCCCGCCGATCCCCAGCGCCAGTGCGGCGCCAGATACCAGCGAGTGCGGCGAGTAGAAGAGGAACTGCTCGGGATCGAGCCACTTGGGGCCCGCCTCGCGCAGCTGCTCGTGCATCATCTCGGCCACGTGCGAGGTGCCGTACCAGGTGGCTGCCGCGATCTCGGTCTCGGCGGGGTCCGCGAGGCCGCCGGCGCGCTCCACGGCGCGCGCGATCGTGGCGGTGAAGAGACCGGACAGTTCCCTGGTCAGGGCCGGGGCGTGCTCCCAGCCCGCCCGGCCCCGGCTGCGCTCGCGCCAGTGCGGGGTGAGGTCGAATCCGGCGGTGGCGCTCCCGGCGATGCGGGCGGTGCGCACCGGGCTGATGACGGTCATGCTCGCTCCCATACGAGTGCAGTGTTGACGCCGCCCAGACCGCAGGAGACGGACAGCGCGTACCGGGCCGGGAACTCGCGCGGTTCGCGGACGACGTCGAGGTCGGCGAACAGGTCGTCGACGGGCTCCGCGCCGGTCGTCGGAGTGAGCGTGCCGTGGGCCAGCGACAGCAGGCAGACCTGTGACTCGATGATCCCGGCGGCCCCCTGGCAGTGCCACAGCACGCCCTTGGAGCTGTTCAGGGGCAGTCGGGGCAGCCGGTCCCCGAAGACGGCGCGCAGGGCCTCGACCTCGGCCACGTCACCGAGCTTGGTGCCGGGGCCGTGCAGGTTGACGAACGACACCTGTGCGGCGTCGATGCCGGCGTCGGCGATCGCCCGGCGCACGGCCACCTCGATGCCGTGTGCCTCGGGGGCGGCCAGATGCGTGGTCAGGCTCGACGCTCCGTAACCCACCAGCCGGCCGTGTACCGGGCGGCCCGCGCCCGTACCGGTCCGGCGCAGGAGCAGGGCGGCGGCCGCCTCCGAGACGGCGATGCCGCGCCGTTCGGAGCTGAAGGGACGGCAGCCGTGCGGGCTGAGCGTGCGCAGGGCGGCCAGGCCGTGGAAGCCCGACTCGGAGACGGTGTCGACACCGATCACCAGCACCTCGTCGGCCTCGCCGGCGCGCAACAGGTCCCACGCGTGTCCCAGCGCCACCGCACCGGAGGCCGAGGCGCTGCCGATGACGGTGGCCGAGCCGCCGAGTCCGAGGGCGGCCGCGGCCCGGCGGGCGAGAGTGCCCACGAAGGCCGAGCCCGTGGGCGGCGGCCCCGCTTCCAGGGCCTTGGCCAGTGCGTTGCCCCCGGTGTCGGTGGTGCCGACCACCAGGTGGACCCGGGTGCGGTCCTGGACCTGGGCGTCGCCGAGGGCTTCTTCGGCGGCGGCGTACAGCAGGGTGAACAGCCGGTCCGGCGAGGTGATCTCCTCGTCCCACGAGCCGGGGACCACCCCGACCTGGTGTCTGCCCGCCGGCCCGTAGGGCACCGGCACCCGGTGCGCGCGGCCCGCCAGCAGCGACTGCCACAGCTCACCGGCACCGTGGCCGGTGGGGCCGACGACGCCGAGTCCGGCGACCTCGACCGCCGCCGTCCCGTCCGGGACCGGGGCGCACGCGCTGGAGGCCTCCTCGCCGGTGCCCGGGCCGACCGCTTCGGCGATGGCCCGCGCGAGCGCGGCGACGGAGACGCCCGGGGCGAAGAGCACCTCGTCGTCGATCGCCACGCCGGTCTCCTGCTGGAGTTCGGCGGTGAGCGCGATCAGCGCCACCGAGTCCAGTCCCAGGCTCTTCAGCGGCTCCTCGTCGGTGAGCCCGTCCACGTCCGCTGGCACGGTCCGGGTGGCCAGCGCCGCCCGGACCAGTGCCGTGGCGTCAGCCATGGCGCACGGCGGCCTCTGCCGCCCGGAATCCGGCCGCCGTGGCGTCGAGGGCCTTCCTGATGTCCTCCTCGGTCATGGCCCCGCACACGTACCAGTGGTGGTTGGGGTGGAGCAGTACGCCGCGGCGCACGGTCTCCGTGTAGAAGGCGTCCTGGATGCGGGCGCGCAGACCGTCGTCGGGGTGGGTGAAGCGCAGGAACGGCATCTGCGGCACGCCCACCACCTCCGCGTCGAGCACGGAAGCCGCGACCTGGGCGCGCAGCCCCTCCTGGAACTGCTCGCCGAGGACTTCCACGTGCTTGAGGACGGTCGTGTCGCGCAGCCGGGTGATGGTGGCGACGGCCGCGGCCATCTCGGCGCCGTTGACATGGAAGGTGGAGCCGATGTGCACCTCGCCGACGGCGCGCATGACCCGCTCGGTACCGACCAGCGCGGAGATCGGGTAGCCGTTCGCCATGGCCTTGCTGAAGGTCACGAGATCGGCCGCGACGCCGTACTTCTCCTGTGCGCCGCCCAGGCTCATCCGGAAGCCGGAGCGCATCTCGTCCAGGACGAACAGCGCCCCATGCTCGTGCGCGAGGTCGGCGGCCGCCTGCAGGAAGCCCTCGGCCGGCGGTTCCACCTCGAACGGCATCATCAGGAGGCAGGCGATCTCGCCCGGGTGGGCTTCGAACTCCGCCCTCAGGCTGTCCAGGTCGTTGTAGGTGAAGGTGCTGACCACCTGCTGCGCCTCTTCCGGGACCCCGCCCGGACGGTTGGCGCACCAGTCGTGCCAGCCGTTGTAGCCCCACCGGATCACCCGTTGCCGACCGGTGTGCGCCCGGCTGACCCGGACCGCCGCGCTGGTCGCGTCCGACCCGCTCTTGAGCAGGAACACCCTCTCGGCGCCCGGTATGACGGAGGTGAGCAGCTCGGCGAGCTCGACCTGCACCCGCTTGCGCAGGGTGACGGCGAACCCCTCCCGGATCTCCTTGCCGACGGCCTCGGAGACCACCGGGTCGGCGTGGCCGAGGATGATCGTGCCGTAGGCCAGGATGAAGTCGAGGTACTCGTTGCCGTCGACGTCCCACACGTACGCGCCGGCGGCGCGCTCGGCGAAGACGGGGTACTCGCCGTCCACGAGCCGGTCGCGCTGCAGGACGTAGCCGGAGTACGCCAGCGTGGCGTCGACCCGGGCGGCCCGGGCCAGCAGGTCCTTCGATCCGCTCAGCGCGAGCGGAGGAGCGGTGTCGCTCATCGGTTGTCTCCCTCGGAGGTCACGGTGGTGGGCGGAGCCACTGCGTCGGCGAAGCACCAGTCGCGCATCCGCTCGACGCGGTGCCACAGCCGGTCGTCGGGCCGGCCCGGCGGATCCTGGACGAGCCCCAGCTCGGCGTGGGCGGTGCTCACGAGCCGGGCGAGGGCGGTACGGACGGAGTCGAAGGCGGGCAGCACCGGCCCGTAGAACGAGGAGTCCTCCGCCTGCTCGCCGGCGAACCGGTGGGCGCCCAGCAGCGCCATGCCCAGGCGCTGGGCCGCGGCGGCCGCCGATCTCGAGGCGTCCGCGACGGCCGGTGCCGTGTCCTGGACCGACAGGGAGGTCAGGAACAGCGCGGGCTGCAGCTCGCCCAGGACCAGGACGTGCAGCGCGCGGGCCATCGGCCCGTTCAGGCCTTCGCGCTCCCACCGCGCGGCGAAGCCGTCCAGGGCCGCCAGGTCGTCGGCGGTCCAGCGGGCCATCGGCTCCAGGAGCGTGGTGCGCAGCGACTCCGCGGTGTCGCCCGGGGCGTCGAAGTGGACGGTGGCGAACCGGCAGGCGCCGCGCCTCACCTCCGGCGTGATCTCGATGTGCCGGAGGTAGCCGTCCTCGGCCGGCGCGTCGGTGTCGAGGGCCGTGAGCCGAGACCCGGCACGCCCGATGACCAGCACCATGTGGTCCAGGAAGTGCCGCTTGCCCTCGAACTCGTCCCCGGGCCAGTAGAAACGGTCGGGCATCAGGACGACCGGAGTCCCGTCCGCGACCAGGCGCTCCAGCTCTGCCCAGTGCTCGCGTCCGTCGACGGCGTTGCGCCACTGCAGACGGCCGGACCGGAACCGGCCCGGCGCGCGCCGGGCGCCGCTCAGGTCGAGCGGCAGGGCCAGGGCACGGGCCACGTCCAGCGGGCCGAAGCCCTCGGCCCGCAGGACCGATTCGGCACATCGCAGCAGGCAGCTGAGGCCGTCCAGCGGGCCGGTGCGCCAGCCCAGCGACAGCTCCGGGTCGAAGACCGGCCGGGCCGGGGCGGCCTGGACCCGGTCAGTCATGGATCCGGGTCGCGATGGTGCCCGCCAGGTCGCTCACGGTCCCGTACCGGCCGAGGTCGAAGTCCGTGTCCTCGAACTCGGCGTCGTCGGTCCGCTCAAAGCTGGTCAACAGGTAGACGAGGTCGATGGAGTCCACTCCCAGGTCGGCCAGGCCGATCTCCGGGGTGACCGTCTCGGTGACCGAGTCGCGCTGCTCGAGCAGTTCGATGACCCGGTCGAGAATGGTGGCGCTCATGGGGCGTCAGACCTCCACAATCATTTCGGAAACGGAGATGCCCACGTGCCGGCCCGGCTTGGCGGCGACCGCCATCATCCGGTCGCCCGGCATGATCGTGGTGCAGTTGCGGACCTTGCCCTCGGCGTCGAAGAGCCGCACGTGCCAGTCGTCCTGCACGATGGTGTTGATCGTGGAGTCGCCGATCCGGCACTCGATCAGACGCAGCGGCCGGACCTCGCTCTTGACCCGGCCGACCACGACCGGGCGGGCCCGGCCGGAGGTGTTGACCGCGAGCACCGGCTCGCTGGCGCGCAGGTCCGTGATGTAGGCGGTGCGGCCGCCCGGTGTCCACAGGTAGGAATGCGAGGCGCCCGCGTTGACCCGGAAGGGACGCAGGTTCATGTACGGCAGGTAGTGCACCTCGGCGCAGACCAGCAGGCCGCCCGAGGAGGTCGACCCGACGAGCATGCCCTCGTCCGGCTCGAAAAGGTCCGCCGTGTCCACGCAGCCCCGCACGCCCATGCCGATGGAGCGCACGTCGGTGACCTCGGCGGCCACCAGGTCCAGCTGCTCCGTGTGGAACGCGGCGAAGGCGTTGCCGAGCGCGGCCACGTCCCCCGGGGAGTCGACGCGGAGCAGCATGGCCTCCGGGCCGTGCTGGAGGACACCGCGGGTCACCAGGGCGTCGCCCAGGGACCGCACCCGCTTGATGACGGTGGTCCTGTGGTGCTGGGCCTCGGCGATGATCAGTTCGAGCGGGATGTTGGTCTCGTCGGAGAAGCTCACGACGAGCACGTCCACCAGGCCCAGCGCGGCGACCGCGGCGTTCATGCTGTCGCCGTCGTCGACCTCGATCCACAGGCCGCGCCGCCAGGCCGGGGGGAGCCGGCCCAGCGCGTCGAGGTCCTTGGCGATCACGGTCAGCGGGAGCTGGGCGTCCAGCCCCTCCAGCTCGGCCGGGTCCCGGACGAGCACCGCGGTGCGCACCCGCCCCGGCAGCGGGGTCGACGGGACCTGGCCGGGGCTCAGGAGCACGCCCTCGGCGGGCGTCTGCAGGACGTGGGTGAGACGGTCGTGAGTGGACTCGCCGAGGTGGGAGAGGTCGCACCAGATCGGAATGGCGCCGCTGGCGTTAGACATGGGTCGGTACATCCTCGGAGTAGGAGAGCAGGAGGGAATCGGAGTGGACGGTCGCCCGCAGCTCGGTGAGCGCACGCTGCGGGTCGTCGTGCTGGAAGACGTTGCGGCCGACGCAGACGCCCGCGGCACCGGCCCGCAGGGCGCCGGTAACGGTGTCGCGCAAGGAGTCCTCGTCGCCGTTGCGCTCGCCACCGGCGACGACCACGGGGACGAAGCAGCCGTCGACGACGGACTCGAAGGACTCCCTGCTTCCGGTGTACTGCACCTTGACGACGTCGGCGCCGAGTTCGGCGGCGACCCGGGCGCCGTGCGCGACCTTGCCCGGGTCGGCCACCGGGTCCGCGCCGCGTACGTACACCATCGTCAGCAGGGGCATGTCCCACTGCGAGCACTGGCCGGCGATCGCGGCCAGGTCGGTGAGCATCGCCTTCTCCTCGGCCGTGCCGAAGGTGACCTGGACGGAGACCGCGTCGGCACCGAGCCGGACCGCCTCGGCGACCGTGCCGGTCAGGGTCTTGTCGTAGCCGCGGCCGGACAGGTCGGTGCCTGCGGAGAGGTGCATGACCAGGTTCGTGCGGACCGCCAGTTCGGCCGGTATGCGTTGGAGGACGCCCCGATGGGCGATGACGGCGTCCGGCTCGCCGGCCAGGAGCGTCGGAAGCGCCTTGTGAAGGTCGGTGATCCCCCGGATCGGTCCGAGGGACACGGGCTGGTCGATGGGCAGCATGACGCTGCGCCCGGAGAACGGAGAGAACAGCCTACGCAGTCTGCGCTCTTTTCCGCTGACGATCATGTCCACACTCCTGCAAGATCTGTCCCGGCGTTGGCTGAATGGAGCAACAGCTTCTGCCTGGTCACGCGGTGGTCGAGCGGGCTGGCAGTTAGCTGCCAGGGCGCGGTGGACCGTCAGGGCGGCCGCGCACGCTTTCGGGATGACACAGATCGCAGTACTGGGTGCGGGGCGCATCGGTTCCCTGCACGCCGCCAACCTCCTGGCCGCCGATCCTGACCTCGACCTGGTGGTCCACGATGCCGACACGGGCGCCGCCGAGGCCCTCGCCGGCCGGATCGGAGCCCGGGTGGCGCACGGCGTCGCGGACGCGCTCGCGGTCCGCGACGGCATGGTGGTCGCCACTCCCTCGCACACCCATCCCGAACTGATAGCCGAGGGGGCCGAGCGCGGCCTCGCGGTCTTCTGCGAGAAGCCGGTCGCCACCACGCTCGCCGAGGCCCACCGGGTCACGACACTGGTGCGGCGGACCGGCGCCCGTGTGCAGATCGGCTTCCAGCGGCGGCGCGACCCCGGCTACGTCCGGCTGCGCGCGGCCGTCGCCGCGGGCGACCTGGGCGATGTCCTGATGGTGCGGGCCACCGCCTTCGACAGGGAACCGCCGCCCGCGTCCTACCTCGCCGTCTCGGGCGGAATGGCCGCCGACTGCGTCGTGCACGACCTGGACGCCGTGCCGTGGCTCGCCGGCCGGCGGATCACCGAGGTGTACGCGGACGGGGCCGTGCTCACTGAGGGGCCCTACGCGGAGCTGGGCGACCACGACGTATTGACCGTGCTGCTCACGCTGGAGGACGGGGCCCGCGGAGTGCTGACCGCGAGCCGGACCGATCCGCACGGCTACGACCATCGCGTCGAGCTGCTCGGTACGAAGGGCTCCGCCGCCGCCGGGCTGACGGACCGCACCCCGCTGGCCCTGCTGGACGGTGCTCGGCGGGCACCGGCCCCGGAGGACGGCTACGAGGGGTTCCTGGACCGGTTCGCGCCCGCCTACGCGGCAGAGATGGCCGACTTCCTCCGCCTGTGCCGGGGGAGCGGCGAGAACCCCTGCCTGCCCGAGGCCGCGCTGGACGCGATGCGCGCGGTGGCCGCCGTGCGGGTCTCGCTGCGCGAGGGCCGGCGGGTCGCCCTGGACGAGATCGACTGAGGCCGTCCCGCGCCGCACGCGACCTCCTCGCGTGCGGCGGCGGACCGTCAGGCACCGCCCATCACGACGGTGTTGCGCACCAGGGCCACCGGTTCGTCCCCTGCCCGCATCGCCACCTCCGTGACCAGCAGTTCGTTCGCCCCGACCTGCTCGATCGAGGACACCCGGACCGAGCAGGTGAGCAGGTCCCCCGCGTACACCGGACGGTGCGCGGTGATCCGCGACTCGCGGTGGCGCAGCGACGCGGGGTCCGCCCCGAGATCCGGGTCGTCGAAGAGGACCCGCTCCGCCCGCAGCGCCAGCACACCGGTGTACGTCGGCACGGCGAGTACCGCGGGATGACCGAGCCGGGCCGCGGCCGCCGCGGACCGGCAGGCGGGATGGCTCTCCCCGACCGCGTCGGCGAACGCGACCAGCTCGGCCTCCGTCACGCGGTGGACGTGGAGGGGCCGGATCTCGCGGCCGGCGTAGGACCGGTTCAGCACCGCGCCCTCATTCCCGGCCGGCCAGCAGTTCCCGCAGGGCGGCGGCGAGCGCCGTGGCCCCTTCGAGTTCCATCACCCCGAAGTGGCCGCCCTCCAGGACACGGGTCCGGATCCCGCCCGCGTACGGAGTCCAGCCCAGGTCCGACTCCTCTCCGCAGCAGAAGAGCACCATTTCGCCCGGGTACGGCACGGGCGAGAAGGACCGCACGGCTTCGAGGTTCGCCCAGACCGTGTCGAAGATGTCGCCGAGGCGCTCCACCGGGAAGCCGGCGCTGAGGACGTCCCTCTCCACGCACAGCCGGTGCAAGGTGCGCACCGCCGTGTCCCGGTCCGCACCGCGCAGTACCGAACCGTCCACTTCGGAGCGGTCGGCCTTCAGCACGATCCGCACCACCTCGTCCCACGGGTCGAAGTGGGCGGGGTACCGCACGTCGGTGTCGACGACCGCGAGGAAGGGCTGCTCCCCGGTCCGCTCGAACAGCAGCCGGGCACACGCGTGGGCGAGTATGCCGCCCATCGAGTAGCCCAGCAGCCGGTACGGCCCCTCGGGCCGGAGCCGGACGATCTCCTCGACGTAGGAGGCGGCCATCTCCTCGATGTCCGCCACGGCCGACGAACCGTCGCCGAGCCCGATCGACTGCAGCCCGTACACCGGCTGCTCGTCGCCCAGGGCCTGGGCCAGGGCGACGTAGCGGGACACGTTCCCACCGATCGGATGCAGGCAGAACAGGGGTGGCAGGTCGCCCGTGGCGTCGATCGGGACGAGCACGGCCGGCCCGGGCGTCGCGCTGCCCCGCAGCAGCATGGCCAGGTCCGCCACCGTGGGGCTGCGGACCAGCTCGGACAGCGGGATGTCGTACCCGAAGGCGCTGTTCAGACGTGCCAGGAGCCGGACGGCGGCGAAGGAGGTCCCGCCGACGCGGAAGAAGCTGTCGTGCACGCCGAAGTCGGAGTGTCCGAGCAGCTCGCTCCAGATCGCGCCCAGTTCGGCCTCGACACCGCTGCGGGGCCGGAATGTCGATGTCATGCCGCTGCTACTTCCTCTCGACGACGTAGGCCACCAGCTGCCGCCCGCCCGTGGTGTCGGGACGGGGCACCACGACCGCGTCCTTCACCCGCGGATGGCGCCGCAGGACCGCTCCGATCTCCTCCAGTTCGATCCGGTGACCGCGCACCTTGACCTGGCCGTCGGCGCGGCCCAGGAACTCGAAGGTGCCGTCCAGACGCATCCGGACCAGGTCACCGGTCCGGTACAGCTCCCCGCCGGGGAAGCGTTCGGCGGTCAGCTCGGCACGGCCCAGGTAGCCCAGGGCCACTCCGAGACCCCCGATGCACAGTTCGCCGACGACTCCGGCCGGCTGGGCGTGCAGCCCGTCGTCCATCACGAAGGCCGTGGTGTTGGCGATGGGCCGGCCGATCGGGACGGACTCGCCCGGTGCGCCGGGGGTGACCGGCGCGCAGAGGGACCACACGGTCGTCTCCGTGGGGCCGTACATGTTCCACACGGCGTCGGCCACCTCGCACAGGCCGTCGGCCAGGTCCCGGCTCACGGCCTCGCCGCCGCACAGGGCCCGGCGGATGCGGGGGTTGCCGGTCAGCTCGGGCACCAGGTGCAGCCAGGTGATGGGCGTCGCCTGAACGGTGGTGACCCCCTGCTCGCGGATCAGCGCCGCCAGTGCCTCGGGGTCGCGGGCGTCCTGCGGGCTCGCGATCACCACCCGGGCCCCCACCACCAGCGGCAGGAAGAGCTCCAGGACCGCGATGTCGAACGACGGGCTGGTGAGCGCCAGCATGACGTCGTCGCCGGTCAGACCCGGTTCGACAGCCATCGAGGCGAGGAAGTTGACCACGGCCCGGTGCGGCACGAGCACGCCCTTCGGCAGGCCCGTCGAACCCGACGTATAGATCACGTACGCGGGGTCCTCCTCGCTCGTCGCCCGTGTCGTGGCAGGTGCGTCCGGCCCGGCCAGTGCCTCCTCGACGACCGCCACCGGCAGGTCGGTGTCCGGCAGGGACATCACGCCCTGCTCCGTGGTGACCACGAGGGAGGCCCCCGAGTCGGCGAGGACGAACTCCGCGCGCTTGCGGGGGTAGCCGGGATCCACCGGAAGGTAGGCGGCGCCGGCCTTCCAGGCGGCAAGCATCGACAGCAGCATGTCCACCGAGCGGTCCAGGTACAGGGCCACCACGTCGCCCCGGACCACTCCCTCGTCGGCCATGGCCGACGCCATCCGGGCAGCCGCCCGGTCGAGCTCGGCGTAGGTCAGGTCGCGACCCGCCGCGCTCACGGCGACGGCGTCCGGACGCTCGGCGACCTGCCGCTCGAACAGATCGAGCACCCCGTCGACCGCGGTGACTTCTACGGCGGGGGGCGCGCAGAGGGCGGACGTCCGCTTCATCTCCTCGTCTCCGGCCAGCTGCAGCCGGTCCACGGCGGTCTCGGGTGCCCGGAGGGCGTGCCGCAGCAGCTCGCGGACGTGGCCGAGCAGCAGTTCGGCCGTTTCCGGTGCGAAGACGTCGGTCGCGCAGATGACCGTGAGCCGGGTGGTCTCGTCGTCGGCGCTGTCGACCGCGACCAGTTCGAGGTCGACGGCCGAGGACACCGCGCCGACCTGGACCGGTGCCACACGAACGCCGGGCAGTACCAGACCGTCACCGGAGGAGCCGTGGTTGAAGACCGTCTGGAAGACCGGGGCGTACGTCGGGTTCCGCTCGGGCTGCAGGGCCGCGACGAGCTTGGCGAACGGCAGCTTGCGGTGCTGCAGGCCTTCGGTGACGGTGCCGCGCACTCGGCGCAGCAGGTCGGCGAAGGAGAGACCCGGCTCCAGCCGTATCCGGATCGGCAGCGCGTTCATGAACAGGCCGATCAAACCGGCCAGTTCCGGGGCGTCCCGGCCCGACACCGGCATGCCCACCACCAGGTCCTCCTGCCCGCTGTGCCGGTGGAGGGCCGCCGCCCATGCGGACAGCAGCACCATCGTGGGGGAGACCCGGTGCCGGCGTGCGAAGGCCGACAGCGCGGCCTTGTCAGCGGCCTCCAGGGTGCCGACCGCCTGGTGTGCGCGGTAGGACAGACGGGACGGACGGGCCTTGTCGAGGGGCATGCCGAGCATCGGCGGGGCGTCCCGGAGCGCCTCGCGCCAGTAGGCCAGCGACGGATCCCAGTCCGTGGCGGCCTCCTCCTCCACCCAGGCGCCGTAGTCCGTCGGCAGTGGCTCCGGGGTCCAGTCGCGGCCTTCGGCCAGGGCCGTGTACGCCTCGCCCAGCTCCCGGGTGAGCACCCCCACCGACCAGCCGTCGCCGACGATGTGGTGCAGGGTCATGATGATCAGGTGGTGCTCGGGAGTCACCTCGTAGAGGGTGGAGCGCAACAGTCCCGGCGCCGCGAGGTCGAAGGGCCGGCGCACGTCCCGCGCGGCGTGCTCCAGCGCCTCCTGCGCCGAGGCGACCGACAGGACGGCCGGCTCCGGGACGTATCCGTCGTGCACCACCGCGTGCGGCACCCCCTCCACGCTGCGCACCGCGCTGCGCAGGGGAGCGTGACGGTCGGCCAGGGCGGCGAGCGCACCCTTGAGGGCCTTCTCGTCCAGCGGGCCGTGCGTCTCGTAGCCGATCACGATGTGGTCCACGCTCGTGCCCGGATTCAGCTGCTCCATCAGCCAGATCCGTTCCTGCCCGAGGGACAGCCTGCGCTGTGTGCTCATCGGACGGTCCTGCCTTCCTGCCCGGGCCGGACGGGCCGCTCGTGGGATCGGTGCGCCGACCCGCGTCGCCGGTCACGGCTGCGGGCCGACGGCGTCATCGGGAAGCCTCCGCCGCGTGCAGCGCTTCCCGTATCTGGGCGGCCAGCGCCTCGACGGTGGGACGCTCGAAGAAGGCGCGTGACGACAGGGCCACGCCGTGGACGTCGCGCAGCCGGGCGACCACGCGCACCAGGTGGAACGAGTTCCCGCCCAGCCGGAAGAAGTGGTCCTTGGCCCCGATGTCCTCCTGGCCCAGCACCTCGCTCCAGACCGAGGCCACGGAGCGCTCGAGCTCGTCGCGCGGCGCGACCGCGGGGCCGGCCGCGGACCCGCTCGTCAGCGGCTCGGGGAGTGCCTTGGCGTCGACCTTCTTGTTCGGCGTCAGGGGCAGTTCGTCGAGTTCGACGATCTGCGTGGGCACCATGTAATGCGGAAGATGTTGTTCGAGATAAGTGCGCAGATCTGCTTCCAGCACGGGACCTTTCCTTTCGTGCGGACCGGGGGATCTGGCCATCGTGGGTCCGGGCCCGGAGCCTCCCGCAGCCGTGGCCACAAGTTGCCGCCCTCGTTGACCACCCCTGTGACCTGGCCTTCCATGGGGACTCCGGCACTGCCCTTCTCGCAGTCCGCCGACGACACCCACTTTCGTGCCTCGTGAGGGAGAGCTGCCTTGGCCATGGGAGAACCACGTTTCCTGCCGCTCCTGGGGGAGCACCGCGGGCGTTCCGCGATGACCTGTCTGTACCGGTGCGGCAACGCCTGCGCCCACCCCGCACCCAACGCGTCGGGCAACCCGTACTTCGGTGACGTGGTGGCCGAGGGGATGAGCCGCCGCGGTGCCCTGCGCGGCGCGGGCGCCCTGGTCCTCGGAGCCGCGGCGGGCGGCCTCGCGGCCGGTCCCGCCGCGGCCGCTGCCGGGGCCGGTGCGACGGCCGGCCGCGCGGGGGCGGGGTCCGCGGGCGCGGGAACCCGCGCTCCGTCGTTCGCGCCGGTGGCCCCCACCCGTGAGGACGCGGTCAAGGTCCCGGAGGGTTACGAGCACGCCGTCGTCGTCTCCTGGGGCGATCCCGTCACCCCCGGCAGTCGGCCGCTCGACCCGAACCGGCTCACCGCCGCCGCGCAGGCCCGGACCTTCGGCTACAACAACGACTACGTCGCCGTGCTCCCGCTGCCCGGCGACGACCGCGGTGACCGCGGTGACCGCGCCCTGCTGGTGTGCAACCACGAGTACACCAACCCCGAACTGATGTTCCCCGGTTTCACCAGTCTGGACGCGCTCTCCGAGGAGGAGGTCCGGGCGACCGTCGAGGCCTCCGGCATGTCCGTCGTGGAGATCCGGCGGGACCGCGGGACCGGCCGCTGGCGACTGGCCCGCGAGGGCGCCCGCCGCCACAACCGCCGGGTCACCCGCTTCACCACCCGCTTCGCCGTCACCGGCCCGGCCGCCGGACACCCGCTGCTGCGCACCGCCGAGGACCCCCGCGGACGCACCGTGTGGGGAACCCTCGCCAACTGCGCCGGCGGCGTCACGCCGTGGGGCACCGTGCTGTCGGGCGAGGAGAACTTCAACTACTGCTTCAGTAACGGCGCCCAGGCCCCCGAGGAGCTCAAGACCAGACTGGCCCGCTACGGCGTCGACGTGAAGTCGCCCATGACCACGCGCGGCTGGTCCCGAGTGGACGAACGCCTCGATCTCGCCGAGCACCCGAACGAGGTGCACCGCTTCGGCTGGATCGTCGAGCTCGACCCATACGACCCCGAGGCCACGCCGCGCAAGCACACCGCGCTGGGCCGCATCAAGCACGAGGGCGCCACCGTCACCATCGCCCCCGACGGACGCGTCGTCGTCTACATGGGCGACGACGACCGGTTCGAATACCTCTACAAGTTCGTCTCCGACCGCACGTACGACCCCGGGCTCTCGGCCCGCGCCCGCGCGCACAACAGGACACTCCTGGAGTCGGGTTCCCTGTACGCCGCCGAACTCTCGGCGAGCAGCGCCGGTGAGATCGACGGCAGCGGGGCCCTGCCCTCCGACGGCTCCTTCGACGGCCGGGGCCGTTGGATCCCGCTGGTGGAGAACGGCCGGTCCATGGTCTCCGGCATGACCCTCGAAGAGGTGCTGATCTACACCCGTGAAGCCGCCGACCGTGCCGGGGCGACCAAGATGGACCGCCCCGAGGACGTCGAGGCCAGCCCGATCACCGGCAAGGTGTACGCCTCGCTGACCAACAACACCCGTCGCGGAGCCGCCGGTTACCCCGGTGCGGACGAGGCCAACCCCCGAACCGTCAACAAGCACGGCCACATCCTGGAGATCACCGAGGACGGCGGGGACCACGGTGCCGACGCCTTCGGCTGGACCCTGCCGATCGTCTGCGGCGACCCCTCCGATCCCACCACGCACTTCATGGGCCGGGACAAGAGCGGCGTCTCGCCGATCTCCTCGCCGGACAACCTCACCTTCGACCGGTCCGGAAACCTCTGGATCGCCACCGACTCGGCGCACGCCCTGGACGCCAACGACGGCCTGTACGCCACCGCGCTGTCCGGCCCCGAGGCCGGTCGCGTGCGCCGGTTCCTCAGCGCCCCGGTGGGTGCCGAGGTGTGCGGCCCGTACATCACGCCCGACGGCCGCACCGTCTTCGCCGCCATCCAGCACCCCGGCGAGGTCGACGGCTCCAGCTACGAGAAGCCCGCCTCCACGTGGCCGGACGGCGGGGTGCCGCGCCCCTCCGTCGTCTGCGCCTGGCGCACCGACGGCCGTCCGGCCGGGCACTGAGCACAGGGAGACAAGGACATGTCCCGACCCACCGTGGAGATCGAGAACCTCGGCAGGGTGTTCCGCGAGAAGGGCAAGGAGGTCACCGCGCTGCGCGAGGTCTCCTTCCACGTCGACGAGGGCGAGGTGGTCGGCCTGCTCGGCGGCAACGGCGCCGGCAAGACGACCCTCACCCAGATCATCAGCACGCTCCTGCTGCCCACCAGCGGCACCGTCCGGGTCTTCGGCCACGACGTCGTGCGGGACGTGAACGCCGTCCGGCGCAGCACCGTCGCCGTCTTCGGCGGTGACCGGGGCCTGTACCGGCGGCTCACCGGGCGGGAGAACCTCGTCTTCTTCACCATGCTCGGCGGCCACGGCCGCCGCGGACTTGCCGCACGGGTGGACGGGGCATTGGCCGAGGCGGGCCTCTCCGAAGCCGCCGACCGGCCCGTGCAGACGTACTCCAAGGGCATGAAGCAGCGCCTCCACCTGGCCATCGGCCTGGTGGCACGGCCCCGGCTGCTGCTGCTCGACGAGCCCACGGTCGGCCTCGACCCGGTCGAGGCCGAGCGGGTCCGCACCGTCGTCGCCGGACTGCGCGACGAGGGCGTGTCCGTCCTCCTCACCAGCCACTACCTGCTCGACATCGAGCGGCTCGCGGGGCGGGTGGTCCTCCTCGACGGCGGCCGGGTCATCGACTCGATGACCGTCCCCGAATTCGCGAAGACCGCCGGATACATCGCCACCGTCACGGTGCGCGGCCGGGGTCCCGCGCCCGCCCGCGACGCGGCCGCCGGCGACGGGGACTGCCTCGTCGTCGACGAGGTCACCACCGACGGGCCCGTCTGGACCGCCCGGCTCAGGGTCCGCGACTGGGGCGCCGAGGCGCTCGGCCGACTCAGCGGCCTGGTCGACAGCAGCGAGATCCTCGTCATGGACGTGGCACCGCTCCGCCTGGAGGACGCCTACGCCTGCTTCGAACTCGGGGGGACGCGCCATGGCTAGCCGCATCGCGGGTACCGCCTGGGTCCTGTGGACCTGTGCCCGGATGCAGATCCGGGAGATGAGCGGCAACCACCTCGGCCTCGTCATCGGTGTCGTCCAGCCCGTCGTGCTCATCCTGGTCACGGTCGGGTCACGGTCCGACCAGTCGGCCGAGACCGTGACCCGATGGACGATCGGCGTGCTCCTCACCTCGCTGTGGGCCAGCACCGTCTGGGTGGCGGGGGGCATCCTCCGCCTCGAACTCCACTACGGCACACTCGCCGCCAGCGTCACCAGCGTGCGCCCGGGCTTCCTCGTCCTCCTCGGCAAATGCCTCGGTGCCACCCTGCGGGGAGTCGCCGTCATCGCCGCGTCCGTGACCGTGACCCTCCTCCTCACCGGTGTGCGGATCACCCTCGCCCATCCCGGGTGGCTGCTTCTCGGCAGTGCCGTCACCGTCGTCTCCGGGGCGGCACTCGGCATGTTGCTGGCCTGTGTGCTGCTGCTCACCCAGTACGGCTTCCAGGTGTCCGCGGCCCTCATGTACCCGGTGTTCCTGCTGGGCGGTCTCCTCGTCCCCTCCGACCTGCTCCCCGGCTCCGTCAGCTGGATCTCCACGCTGATCAGCCTGAGCTGGGCGCAGGAGTTCCTGGCCGGCGCGGCCGCCGGGCACGTCGACCTCGGTGCGCTCGGCATGCTCACCGCGCTGACCGCTGGCTACTTCGCCCTGGCCATCGCCTCGTTCGTCCGGGTCGTGGACCGCGCACGCAAGGAGGGGACCCTTGAACTGGTCTGAGACGCTGTGGCGGTTCTCCGTGGTGGCACGCTTCGGCTGGTGGGAGTTCCGGGTCGAGAACCCGCCCGTGATCGTCTTGACGGCCCTGCTCCCGCGCGCCGTCCTGCAGTGCCTGTTCTTCACCGTGCTGGGCAGGGTCATCGGCCTCGCCGATCCGGCCTTCGCGTTCATCGGCTCCCTCGCCGTCATCCTGACCCTGTCGGGAGCGGTGGCGGTGATGGACGTCCCCATGCTCGACAAATGGTCCGGCACCTTCTACCGGATCCGCGGCGGACGGCTCCCCGCCTTCCCCGTCTTCCTCGTGCGCTCCCTGCCCTACACCGGGCTCGGACTCCTCTACTGCGTCGTCGCCATGGTCGTCGTGGCACCCCTGACCGGGCTCACCGGCACCCTGCCCGCGCTGCTGCCCTGGCTGCCGGTCTACCTCCTGATGGCGTGGACGACCAGCGCGGCCGGGCTGGCCGGCGCCGCCCTGGCCGTCGGGCGGCGCGCCGACGGCCTCGCGGGCAACCTGCTCGCCTACCTGGTGCTCCTTGCCAGCGGGGTGCTGCTCCCGCCCGGCCGCCTGCCCTGGGTCGACGCACTCGGCACCGTCCTGCCCGTGCGCAACGGACTGCTCGCCGTCCGGAGCGGCATGGCCGGGGAACCCTGGGCCGGTCACCTGCTCGCCGAGGCGGCGGTCGGCGCCGCCTGGCTGCTGCTGGCCTGGCTGGTCGTCGCCTGGCAGGTGCGCCGTGCCCGGGCCGGCGGCGGTGACGACTTCGCCTGACGGCCCGGCCGACCGCCGTACCCGGCCGGTCGCCCGGCTGCCCGACCGGACCGCCCCGGTAGCGCCCGGGCCGTCCCACCCGCCCCCTTGTCCCGGCTTGCTCATCCGAGACTTCCTACGGAGGAAGCGTGCAGAACACCTCGCGGATCGAGGCTGTGCTCGCCGCCCACCCGGGCATCGACCGTGCCGCTGTGGTCACCGTCCCGGGCCGTTCCGGCGGTGCGCCGGAAACCGTCGCCGCGCTCGTGGCGGCCGGCCCGACCGTGCCGCTCGCCGAGCTGCGCGACCACCTGTCCGACCATCTGCCCGCCGCGGAACACCCCCAGGGGTTCCGCTGGCTGCCCGAGCTGCCGCAGGCACCGGCCGGAGACGACGGGGAGGAGCTCGTCCGCTCGCTCGCCGCGTGGTGGCGGCGCGCCCCGGACACCCCGCCGGCCCTGACCGCGGCCACCCCGCTCGCCCGGGTGTGGTGGGGCGAACTCGGCCGTGACACCGACCTGTCGGACAGCGGGCACGGCTTCCTGACTCTCGGCGGGCACTCGCTGCTCGCCGTGCGCCTGCGCGCCAGGATCGCCGAGGAACTGGGGGTCGACGTACCGCTCCGGCTGCTGCTGGCCGAGAACGCCTCCCTGGAGCGACTGGAGGCGTACGTGGCCGACGCGCCCCGTACCGCCCGCCCCGCCGAACCGGAACCGGCGCCGCACCTCGTGACCGGCCCGGGCGGAGACCGTGCCCCCGGCCCTGAGACCGGCCCCCTGACCCCGGCGCAGCGGCGGCTGCACCTGCTCAGCCACGTGATGCCGGACCCCTCCGCCTACAACGTGGTCGGGTCCCTGCGCCTGGCCGGGCGGCCCGACCGCGCCCGGCTGGACGCGGCCCTCGCCGCGGTGGTCCGGCGCCACGACCTGCTGCGCGCCGAGGTCGGCGGCCCGGCCCACGGCGAGGCCCGTCTGGTGTACGACCGGCCGGTCACCCCCGTGTGGCAGACCGCGACCGGCCCCGAGGCCGACGCGGACGCGTTCGTACGGAGGATCGCCCGTCAGACCATCCCCCTGGACCGGGCGCCGCTGTTCCGCGCGGGGCTGCTGGAGTGCACCGACAGCGACGCCGTCTACCTGGTGCTCTCCGTCCACCACATGGTCTGCGACCAGCACAGCGTCGACCTGATGTTCGCCGGCCTGGCCGCCGCCTACGCCGGTGCCGCTCCACCGGGAGAGGCCCCCCGCTTCGCCGACCACGCGCGCCGCGCGGTCGCCGACCCCGACGCCGTCCGCGGCTGGCCGGAGGACCTGGAGTTCTGGCGGCGCCACCTGGACGGTATGCCCGCCCGGAGCGGACTGCCCTTCGCCCCCCAGCCCTCCACCGTCCCCGACTCCACCGGCTCCGGCGCCGTCCTCCGCTTCGACGCCCGGACCTCCGACCGGATCGACGCCCTGCTGCGCACGCACCGCGCCACCCCGGCCACCCTCCTGCTGGCCTGCGTGGGTCTGGTCCTGTCGGTCTGGACTTCCCGCGAGAGCGTCGTCCTGGGCATGCCGGCCTCGGTGCGCCGCGGCCACCGGGACGAGGACCTCTTCGGGTTCCTGCTCACCACGCTGCCCGTCCGGCTCGACGTGGGCGACCAGACCGATGCCGCCGGCCTGCTGCGGCACGCGGCGGAGCGCCACCTGGAGGCCTACGAACACGGGGCGCCGCCCTTCGACGTCCTGGCGGACGCCCTGGGACTGGCCGGCGACCCCACGCGCAACCCCCTCTTCCAGGTGTGGGTCAACGACGTCACCCGCACCCCGCCGCCCCCGCGCTTCGGGGACCTGGAGGCCACGCGTCATCAGCCGCCCGGTCACGCCGCCCTGTTCGACCTGAACTTCTACCTGCGTCGGGAGGACGGCTACCGCCTGGAGCTCGTCCACGCCACCGACCGAGTGGCGGGGGACGTCGCCCGTGAGGTCCTCGACCAGGTCGGGCACGCGCTGACCCGTCTGCTGGAGGAGCCGGACGCAGCCCTCGGACCGCTCGGGCCCGTCCCGGACCCGGCCCCCGCCCTCCCCGCGCACCCGGCCGCACGGCCGCTGGTGGACAGTGTCCGGGCCAGGGCGGCCGACACGCCCGACGCGGTGGCCGTGGAGCAGGACGGCGCTCCGGTCATGACCTACCGGGAACTCGTCGACCGGGTGGACGCCCTCACGGCCCGGCTGGTGTCGGCCGGAGCCGCCGGCGGTGCCGTGGTGGACGTGGCCTCGCGCCGCACGCCCCAACTGCCCGTCGCCCTGCTGGCGACCTGGGCGGCGGGCGCCGTACCCGCCCTGTCGGACGCCGCTCTGCCCGCCGCCCGGCTGCGCGAACAGCGGGACGCGGTCCGGCCCTGCCTGCTCCTGGACAGTGCCACGGCCGAAGCGGTCCCTCGTCCGGTGGCCGGCCCGACGCCGGGGGGGCGGCTGCCCGACGCGAGCCACATCCTGTTCACCTCGGGCACCAGCGGGCACCCGGCCGCCGTGGTGGCCGGCCGCGGGGTCCTCGAAGCCTCCCTCGACCGGTACGCGGAGGAGTTCGCGCCGGGGGCCGCCGACCGGGTCGCGCTGCTGGCCGGGCCGGGCCACGACCCCCTGCTGCGCGACCTGTTCGTACCGCTGCGCGCGGGCGGCACGCTCGTGGTGCCGCCCGACGGCGTCTTCCGGTCGCCCGACCGGCTCGTCCGCTTCCTGGACGAGAGCCGGATCACCGTCCTGCACGCCACCCCGGCCCTCCTCGAACTCGTCACCGCGGCCGGCGGCCCGGCGGCCCGGCTCGACGCGCTGCGGCTGGTGGTCTGCGGTGGCGCCCCCCTGACGGCGGGGCTCGTACGCCGGCTCCGCCGTCTCACCGGCGCCCGGATCGTCAACGCCTACGGCGCCACGGAGACCCCGCAGATCGCCTCCGGCGCCACCGTCGCCGAACTCGGCCAGGAGCCCGATCCGTCCCTGCCCGACACCGCGGTCCTCCCGGTGGGCGACGGGTTCGGCGGCAACCGGCTCCTCGTCCTCGACGAGGCGGGCCGCCCGGTGGAACCGGGGCGCCGGGGCGGCGTCGTGGTCGAGGGGCCGAGGGTGGCCCTGGGGTACCTGGACGACGGCGAGCGCGGCGACGCGTTCACGGCCGGGACGGGACCCGGCGTCCGCCGGTTCCACACCGGTGACCTGGGACGGCGCGATCCGGCGGGCCGGGTCCACATCGAAGGCCGCGCGGACCGGCAGTTCCTCGTCGACGGCTTCCGGGTGGCCCCGGAGGAGATCGAGGCCGCCGCCCTGAGCCACGACTCCGTCGCCCGTGCGCTGGCCACCTTCGAGGCCAACGCCGTCGGCGGCGTGCTGACCCTCCACGTGGTGCCGCACGGCGCCGCCCTCCCGGACCCCGACGGGCTGCGCACCCACCTGCGCCGCCTGCTGCCCGCCCACGCAGTCCCCGCCGTCGTACGCGTGGTGGACCGGCTCGGCATGGACCACAACCACAAGGTCTCCGCCGCCGGCAGCACCGCCCTGCCCACCGCCACCGCCACCGCGGCCGTCGACACCGCCGGGCAGGACGGCGGGCGCCTCGCCGCGCTCGCCCGCGAGGTGCTCGGCCGGGACCTGGGACCCGACGAGAACTTCTTCGACGCCGGGCTGACCTCGATCGGCCTCGTGCGGCTGCACGGGCTGCTGCGGGAGCGGCTGGGCCTTGACGTACCGGTGACCGAGCTGTTCGCCCGTCCCACTCTGAGCCGCCTCGCCGCAGTCCTCGACGCCCCTGCCGACGGACGCTCAGGGGGCGCGGACCGGAGGGCGGACCGTACCGCCGCCCGCATTCCGGGCCCGGGTCGCTCCATCACGGCCCCGCCCGGGGCCGGGTCCGCCGCCCGGCGCCGACTCGACATCCGACGACACCTTTACCAGGACACTGGGGAAAACTCATGAACGAACTGCCCGACCCCATAGCCATCATCGGCCTCGCCGGCCGGTTCCCCGGAGCCCGGAGCGCCGACGAGTTCTGGCGCAACCTCATGGCGGGGACCGACTCTGTCGAACCGCTCGACGACGACGCGCTGCGCGCCAACGGCGTGACCGAGGCCGCCCTGACCGACCCCGACTACGTCAAGGCGGTCGCCCAGGCCGCCGACCTCGACCGTTTCGACGCCGGGCTCTTCGGCTTCACCCCGCGGGACGCCGAGATCGCCGACCCGCAGATCAGGTTGTTCCTGGAGACGGCACACGCGGCGCTGGAGAATGCCGGGCACGTCCCCGGCTCACTGCCCGACGTCGGCGTCTTCGGCTCGGTCGGGACCAACACCTACCAGGGGCGGCTGGCGGACCCGGACGACGGGCGGGCGCGCAGCACCACGGGCATGTCCCGAGGCGCCCTCAACAACGCCGACTCCGCCGCCACCCTCGTCTCGTACAAGCTCGGTCTGCACGGCCCGAGCATGACCGTGCAGACGGCCTGCTCCAGTTCCCTCGTCGCCGTGCACCTCGCCGCCCAGTCCCTCCGCGCGGGCGAGTGCGAACTCGCCCTGGCCGGCGGCGCGGACGTGGAACTCCCCCTTGGCCACGGCCACTACTGGTCCGAAGGCGGACCGCTCACCAAGGACGGCCGCTGCCGTCCGTTCGACGCCGACGCCTCCGGGACGGTCTTCGGCAGCGGCGCCGGAGTGGTCGTCCTGCGCCGGCTCTCCGACGCGCTGGCCGACGGCGACCGCGTCCTGGCGGTGTTGCGGTCCACCGCCGTCAACAACGACGGCGCCGAGAAGGTCGGCTACACCGCGCCCAGCGTGACGGGGCAGGTCGCCGTCATCGCCGAGGCGATCAGCATGGCCGGTATCGACGCGGGCGACATCTCCCTCGTCGAGAGCCACGGCACCGGCACCGTGCTCGGTGACCCGATCGAAGTCACCGCCCTCAACGAGGCGTTCCGGATGTTCTCCGAGGATCCGGAGCCGGGCGGCTGCGCCTTGACCTCCGTCAAGGGCAACGTGGGCCACCTCGGCCACGCCGCCGGTGTCACCTCCCTGATCAAGGTGGTGCTCTCGCTGGTCAACGAGCGCATTCCGGGCAACGTCAACCTCGACCGGCCCAACCCCAAGCTGGAGCTGGACGGCTCCCCCTTCCGGCTGCCCGTCGAAGCCCAGGACTGGCCGAGCACGCCCGGAAGGCCCCGCTTCGCCGGCGTCAGCTCGCTCGGCATCGGCGGCACCAACGTCCACGCCGTGCTGGAGGAGGCGCCACCGCGCCCGCTGCCGCGGCACGACGGCAGCCCCCGCCTGGTGGTGTGGTCGGCCCGCACCCCGCAGGCGGCCGACACCTACCGGGAACGCCTGGCGGACCACTTCGCGGCCGTCGGCGAGGGCGAGTTCGCGGCCAGCGTCGACACCCTCCAGCGCGGCCGCACGGCCCACCCGGTCCGCGGCGCCGCGGTAGCCACCGGCGCTGCCGAGGCGGTGGCCGTCCTCACCGACCCCCGGTCCGCCGCGGTCGTCGGCACCTCCCGCGACCGGCCGGGCGCGATCGCCTTCCTCTTCCCCGGCCAGGGCAGTCAGCACGCGGGCATGGCCCACGACCTCTACGACCACGAGCCGTCCTTCGCCGCCCCGTTCGACGAGGTGCTGAACCTCTTCCAGGCCGAGGGCCTGCCCCTGCGGCAGTGGTGGCGCGAGGCGGCCCGGGACGCCGACCTGCAGAGCACCCTCAAGGCCCAGCCGCTGCTGTTCGCCGTCGAATACGCCCTCGCCCGGATGTGGATGTCCTGGGGTGTCCGTCCCACGGCACTGCTCGGCCACAGCATCGGTGAAGTGACCGCGGCAGCCGTCGCCGACGTGCTGTCCCTGTCCGACGCCGTCCGCGCGGTGGCCGTCCGGGCCCGTGCCATGGAGGCGCAGCCCGCGGGCGCCATGCTCGCGGTGGCCGCCTCCGCGGACCGGGTGCGGCAGCTGATGACCGAAGGCGTCACGATCGCCGTCGTCAACGGCCCCGAACAGGTCGTGGTGGCCGGCGGCACGGAGGACCTGCACGCCTTCGCGGCAGCCGCGCGCGAGGCCGGTCTGACCTCCCGCCGGATCAACACCTCCCACGCCTTCCACAGCCCCGGCATGGCCGAGGCCGCCGACGCGTACCACCGCGCCGTGGCACAGATGGAGCTGCGGCCGCCGCGCATTCCGGTCCACTCCGCCGCCACCGGGGCCCTGATGACGGACGCCCAGGCCACCGATCCCGCCTTCTGGTCCGGCCAGCTCACCGCTCCCGTCCACTTCGGCGCCGCCCTCGACACCCTGCTCGCCGAGCAGGACCGGCTGCTGCTCGAGGTCGGTCCCGGCCGTACGCTCACCGCCCTCGCCAGGCGCCACCCCGCGGTGCAGGACGGCGGCCACGTCCTCGCCGCCACCCTGCCGCAGCGGCGCGTGCAGTCCCCGGGCGACCGCCGGTCGGTCCTGAACGCACTGGCCACCGTGTGGACCGACGGACACGACGTCGCCTGGGACGGGGTGAACGGCGGAACGCCGTGGCTGCGCACCGAGGTGCCCGGATACCCGTACCAGCGCGAGCGTTACTGGGTGGAGCCGAACGCCGTCCGGCCGAGCGCCACCGAGCCGGCCGCCGTGCCGGCCGCCCTCCCGGCCGGGCCGGCCGAGCCGCAGGTCGTCAGCCCCTTCTCGATCGCGCGGTGGACCGAGGAGCCGCCGTCCGCCGCCCGGCCGGAACCGGCGCGGGGGACCCGCGGGGGCACCCACGCCGTCGTCCTGCTGCCCGCCGACCGCACCGCCTCGGTCGACCTGCTCGCCCGTCTGAGCCAGGCGGGACTGCGCGTCGTCCCGGTCTGGGCCGGAGAGGGCTTCGGTGAGGTGGCCGGCGGGTTCACCGTCCGCCCGGCGCACGCCGAGGACCTACGGTCCCTGCTCGGTACCCTGGCCGATCGGCAGACCGTGCCGGAACTGGTCGTGCACGGCTGGACGCTGGGCGCCGCCTCGGCCGCCGACGTGGAGCAGGCCCTCGAACTCGGTTTCCACACCGTCACCGAGCTCGTCCGGCAGGCCGGCCGGGCGCTGGGGGGCTCCGTCCAGCCCGCGCTCACGGTCGTCACCGAGCGGTCCGTGGACGTCTCCGGCGACGAGCCCGTCGAGGCCGCGCACGCCATGCTGACGGGCCTGGTGCGCACCCTGGCCAAGGAGAACCCACGGGCGGCCGCGCGCCTGATCGACCTCGGCACCGGGGTGGGAGAGGAGGAGACCGTCCAGGAGCTGCGCCGCTGGCCCGACAGCGGACTGGTCGCCCTGCGGGGGGACCGCCGTTGGCTTCCGGTGGAGACCCCCTACCGGCCCGAGCCCCTGGAGGCGAATCCGCTCCGCCGGGGCGGTGTCTATCTGATCACCGGCGGCCTCGGCGGCCTCGGCCTGTCCGTCGCCAAGGGGCTGGCGAGCAGCGGCCTGCGTCCGCGACTGGTGCTGCTCGGCCGGGGCGGTGTGCTCGCCCGGGCCGCCCGGGAGGAACTGGAGCAGTTCGGCGCCGTGGTCCTGGCACGGTCCTGTGACGTCACCGACACCGCCGCGCTGACGACCGTGGTGGACGAGGTCACCGAGGAACACGGCCCGGTGCACGGCGTGTTCCACCTGGCCGGGATCGCCGGCGACGCCATGGTCCAGTTCTCCGACCGGGACCGTGCGCAGCGCACGCTCGCCCCCAAGGTGGCCGGCACCCTCGCGCTGCGCGAGGTCTTCGAGGGACGTCGCACTCTCGACTTCTTCGTCGGGTTCTCCAGCCGCGCCGCGCTCGACGGACTCGTGGGCAGCGGCGACTACGCGGCGGGTAACGCCTTCCTCGACGCCTGGGTCCGCTCCGCCCGGATCAACGCCGACCGGCTGCTGAGCATCAACTGGCCGTCGTGGACCGATGTGGGCATGGCCGTCGAGGGCCTGGCCGACGACGAACGCCGCAGGGTCGCGGAGAAGGGCGGCGTCCACTGGTCGGTCGACGTCAGCGCCGAGGCCTTCCCCGTCCTGGACGAGCACCGGATGGACGGTACCCCCGTCATGCCGGGCACGGCGTACCTGGACCTGGCCATCGGGGCGTACCGCTCCGAGGTGCTGGGCGGCGCAGAGGGATCCGTACGCGTGTCGGACGCCGTCTTCCTCCGCCCGCTCGCCGTTCCGGCCGTCCGCCGCCTGGAGATCGCGTTCGCGCCGGACCCGGCGGGCGGACACGCGTTCACCATCACCTCGACGCCGGTGGGAGGACCGGGCGCGGTACTGAAGCATGTGACCGGGCGGATCGGCCCGGCCACCGCCGAACGGCGCCGGGTGGACCTGCGGGCGCTGCTGGCCTCCGTACCGGACAGCAGTCCGTCCGCGTTGAAGTCCGGTCGGCTGGCCTTCGCCCTGGGGCCCCGCTGGCACACCGTCGAGGAGGTCCGCACCACCTCCGCCGACCGGGAGCTGCGCGTGGTCGCGCTGGCCCTGCCCGAGGAGTTCGCTGCCGAGGCGGGACAGCACGCCGTACACCCGACGCTGCTGGACGCCGCTACCGCCTATGCCCGCGACATCGAGCGCGAGGACCCGCACCTGCCGTTCCTCTACCGCGAGCTGACCGTCCACGAGGAGTTGCCGCCGAAGCTGTTCAGCAAGGTGCGCCGCAAGAACTCGGCACGGGACACGATCGCGGCGGACATCGAACTGATCGCGCCTGACGGCCGGGTCGTGGCCGAGATCACCGGGTTCATGATGCGTAGGATCACCGGGGACGTACTGGGCGGCGCCGACACGCAGGAAGCGGCGGCACCGGCCGGTCCGCGCCCGGAGGGCATCCCCCCGCAGACGGGGCTCGACCTGCTCTTCGAGCTGTTGGGCGGCCACACTCCGCGGCAGGTGGCCGTGCGGCCGTTCCGGGAGGAGGCGCCCCTGCCCCTCGGGGACACGGTGACGACGGTTCCGGGCGGAGGTTCGCCGACCGCCACGAGCGCGGCCGCGGAGCCGCCGGCCGAGTGGGCCGCGGTGGCGGCGGCGAGCGGGGGCGAGACCCCCGCGCCTGCCTCGGACCCCGGCCTCGCCGCGGCCCCGTCCGCTGCTCGCGCGGCGAGCGTCGACGACCGGGTGGCCGCCCTGTGGTCGGCCATGCTCGGCATCGGGAACGTCGCTCCGGACGACGACTTCTTCGAGCTCGGCGGGAACTCGCTCACGGCCGTGGAACTGATGTCGCACCTGCGGGCGGAATTCGGTATCGACCTGAGCATCGCAGCGATGTTCGACTTCCCGACGCCGCGCACGCTGGCGGAGGAACTGCGCCGACTCGGTTCGAGCTGACACGAGTCGCCCTGTCATTCCGTGCTCTGGAGAAGAGGTAGTCAGAAAAAGTGGTCACCCTGTACACGACCTTCCCATCGGCGGCCGGTCGCACCCCGTGGGAATTCAGAGAGCGCCTGATCCAGGAGGCCAAATGGGCCGAGGCGGCCGGCATCCGCGGCATGCTCGTCTACAGCGACAACACCCTTCTCGACCCGTGGGCCGCCGCGCAGCTCCTCATCGAGAACACCGTGCGGTTCGTGCCGCTCGTGGCCGTCAACCCGGTGTACATGCACCCGTTCAGCGTGGCCCGGATGATCAGCAGCATCGGCTTCCTCCAGGAGCGCCAGGTCGACCTGAACTACGTCATCGGCGGATTCCCCCGGCACCTGCGGGAGCTCGGCTGCGGACTCGACCACGACCGGCGCTACGACCGGCTCACGGAATACGCGGAGATCGTTCAGCAGCTCTTGGACGGCGACCGCCCGGTCTCCTACGAGGGCGAGTTCTACCGACTGAGTCACGCGACCGTCACTCCGCCGCTCGAACCCGGTCTGAAGCCAGGTGTGTTCGTCTCCGGCACCTCCGACGCCTGTCGCACGGCTCAGCAGCGGCTCGGGGTCACCCGGTTGGCCTATCCCCGTGAGATCGGCGCATACGGAGAGGGAACGCCGCTCGTCGACAGTGGCTTCCGCCTCGGCATCATCGCCCGCGATACCGCCGAGGAGGCCTGGGCCGTCGCCCACGCGCGGTTCCCCTCCGACCCGCTGGGCGAGGAGGTGCACGAGATCGCGGCCGAGACCGTCGAATCGCAGTGGCACCTCGGCCTTTCCCGAGACGCGTTCCAGTCGCACGCGCCCAAGGACACCTACTGGCTTTATCCGTTCCGCGCCTACAAGACCTTCTGCCCCTACCTCGTCGGCACTTACGAACAGGTGGGCAAGCTGCTCGCGCGCTACCTGGCACTCGGAGTCTCGACCCTCATCCTGGACGAGATCACCGAAGAGGCGGACCTGCACCACTCGATGCGCGCGCTGCGCCACGCTCAAGGGGAAACCTCGTGACCCCGCTGTCCCGTCCCCAGCGGGTTCACCAACCAACTCGAAGGGTTGAGCGCCATTCACGGGCTGCAAAACGTTCGGTTCTTCCCCTGGCTCGTCGCACCGTCCCGCCGACCTGAGCCCTTCACTTCCTGCGGGGCAAAGGGGAACCTCGTCGCGGAGTGGTTCGACGGCCCACACTGGAGCCTGTCCGACTGATCGTCCACGTTAGCCCAGGCGAGGACGGGCGGTGAGAGGCTGCCTCCGCTGACCAGCTTGGTGGGAAATGATCTCCGTGGTCGCGGGAAACGATCTTCGGCCGCGTGATTTTAGCGCTGATCAGGGCATTTCGTCGGTGCCCCACGCACGAGGTATCGGTAACGGGCCTCTCCGAGTGACGAAAGTCGCTGGGAGAGGCCCGTTCCGCGTTCCGGAGGCGGTTCACGGACGCCCGGACGCGACGCACCTCATGAGGCGGTGTCCGCGGACGCGTGCACCGGAGAGCCGTCCGCGTCGGCATGCGGTGACGTGTGCGAAGGCGATCGCCGGGACCGGTCCACGGGGGATGCACGCCCGGGGGGATGAACGGAGTGCGGCCCCGGCGGGTCACCGGCCCGGAAACGCGCGTGGCCGTCCCACACTGGGACGTCGCCGGACAAAGAGGGGCCACGGGCGGTACGCGGCGCACGGCACCGGACCTTTCCCGGCGGCCCTCCGGCCGGCGCCGCCGACGAGCACGAGGAAGAAAGGCCGGCCATGTCCCGACCGGCACGTGAGCGCCGTGACGCCGCACGGCACCCGGCCGGCGACCGCGGCGGAACCGGATCCGTCGTGCTGGAGGTCGGCGGTCTGCACTGGGCCTCGCAGCAGAGCACGGTGACCGCCGTCCTGGAACGCCGGCCCGGCGTGCTGAAGGTGGAGACCAACCCCGTCGCGCAGACGGCCACCGTCGTCTTCGACCGGGAACGCACATCAGTGGCCGAGTTGCGGCGCTGGGTGACCGAGTGCGGATACCACTGTGCCGGGCTGTCCGTCCCCTCCCACATCTGCGATCCGCTGATCGATCCCGGACGGACTCCCGTGGAGCGCGTCGCGGGCGGAGCCGGCGCGCGCGAGGCGCCCGCCGGTGCCGAGGGGCGGCCCCGCCCCCCGCAGGAGGTGATGGGCCACGGTGGCCGCGGCGAGATCTCCATGGAGGCCATGGTCGCGGGGATGCGCCACCGCTTCCTGGTGGCGCTGCTGTTCTCGGTCCCCATCGTGATCTGGTCCCCGATCGGTGAGGACGTCTTCGGCCTGCACGCCCCGGTGCCGTTCGGGCTGCGCCAGGACGTGTGGGCGCTGCTGCTGAGCCTGCCGGTGATCTTCTACTCGTGCACGGTCTTCTTCGGCGGCGCCGTACGGGCCCTGCGGGCGCGGACCCTGGACATGATGGTCCTGGTCGCGGTCGCCGTCGGCGCCGGCTGGCTGTACTCGCTGATCGTCACGCTGACCGGCGGCGGCGAGGTCTTCTACGAGGCGGCCACCGTCCTGGCGGCCTTCGTGCTGCTGGGGCACTGGTTCGAGATGCGCGCCCGGGGCGGCGCCAACGACGCCATCCGCACCCTGCTGGATCTCGCGCCGCCCAAGGCGCTCGTGGTCCGGGACGGTGAGCCGGTGGAGATCCCGACGGCCGAGGTCGTGGTGGGGGATCTGCTGCTGGTCCGCCCCGGTGCCAGGATCGCTGCCGACGGCACCGTGGAGGAGGGCGAGAGCGAGGTCGACGAGTCGACGGTCACCGGTGAGAGCCTGCCGGTGCACAAGGCCCCCGGCTCGGCGGTCGTCGGCGCCACCGTCAACGTCAACGGCACGCTGCGCGTGCGGGCCGGCCGCGTCGGTTCCGACACCGCGCTGGCCCAGATCGTCCAGCTCGTGCAGGAGGCGCAGAACTCCAAGGCGCCCGGCCAGCGGCTGGCCGACCGGGCCGCCTTCTGGCTCGTCCTCCTCGCGCTGACCGGCGGCCTGACGACTCTGGGCGTCTGGCTGCTGGCCACCGACCGGACCTTCGGCGCCGCGATGCTCTTCGCGATCACCGTCGTGGTCATCACCTGTCCGGACGCCCTCGGTCTGGCCACTCCCACGGCGATCATGGTGGGCACCGGACTGGGGGCGGGCCGCGGCGCGCTGTTCAAGAACGCCGCGGCCCTGGAGGTCTCCGCCGGGATCCGGACCGTGGTCATGGACAAGACCGGCACCCTGACCAAGGGCGAACCGGAGGTCACCGACGTCGTCACCGCACCGGGGCCCGGGGAGGGAGGCGAGGAGGAGCTGCTCCGGCTCGTCGCGGCGGTGGAACGGGAGTCCGAGCACCCCCTGGCGGAAGCCGTCGTCCGTCACGCCGAGAGCCGGGACGTGGCGCCCGCGAGCGCCCGTGGCTTCGAGAACGTGCCGGGCCACGGAGCGACCGCCGTCGTGGACGGTCACCGGGTCGCGGTCGGCAACCGCCGCCTGGCCGAACGGGAAGGCGTCGATCTGGCCCCGGTGGCCGCCCGGCGGGAGGAACTGGCCGCCACCGGCCGCACCGTCGTCATCGCCTGCGTCGACGGCCGGGTGGCGGGGCTGATCGGCATCGCCGACGCGCCCCGGGAGACCTCGGCGGCCGCCGTGCGCGAACTGCACGCCCTGGGCGTCGAGGTGGTGATGCTCACCGGCGACAACCGGGCCACGGCCGAACGGATCGCGCGGCGACTCGGCATCGACACCGTCATCGCGGAGGTACTCCCCGGGGACAAGGCCGCGAAGATCGCCGAGTTGCAGCGCGGTGGCCGGAAGGTCGCCATGGTCGGCGACGGCGTCAACGACGCGCCCGCTCTCGCCCGGGCCGATCTCGGCATCGCCATCGGCGCGGGCACCGACGTGGCCATCGAGACCGCAGACCTGGTACTGATGCGCTCCGACCCCCTCGACGTGCCCACCGCCCTGCGCATCGGCCGCGGAACCCTGCGCAAGATGCGGCAGAACCTGGGCTGGGCCATCGGCTACAACGCCGTGGCCCTGCCGATCGCGGCGGGGGTCTTCGAGCCGGCCTTCGGCCTGGTGCTCCGGCCGGAGATCGCCGCGCTGTCCATGTCCGGCTCCAGCGTCATCGTCGCTCTCAACGCCCTGGCCCTGAAACGGCTGCGGCTGCCGGGGGACGGAGGACGGGCCGGCGGCTGATCCGTACCGGCCGCACCGGGGGCGGGGGCACGAGGAGGCCCGCCGGCCCGGTGGCGGCCGGGGAGCGAAGGCCTGGTGGCGGCCGGACCGCCCGTTCCGGCGGGCACGGGCGGGGACGGATCCCGGACGACCAGGGTGGCTGCTCACCGGTTCCGTGTGCCCGGTGCGGCGCGCTCCACCGGACGGGCCCCGCGGCCCCGCGGCCGGGAACACCAGCGGGCTCTCCGGCGGACCGCCGGAAGGACCGGGCCCACCGCCGGTGAAGGGTCGCCACTCGGCCGTTCACCGGAAGAGTGCGGTACCGGAGCGGTCAACTCGCTAGGATCACGGCATGATTACGGCTCGGCCACCTTTCGCCGCGCAGCGCTTCCGTTCCTGGACGGAACCGCTGCGCGTGCTGTGGCTGGCCGTGCTGGTGTTCGGCGTGGTGTACGTCCACGCGGTGAGCGCGGACGGCGTAACGGGCCACCTTCCGGCACCGGCACCCACGTTCGCCGCGACGGGACTCGCGGATCCTGCGAGCCCCGCGAGCGGGACGGGGCCCGGAACCGGCGGGGTGACCGAGGAGGCCTCGCCGGAGCGCCACGGCGGGGGTCACGGCAGCGACCCCTCCCATCCGGCGCCGGAGTGCCTGCCCGGACAGCCGCAGCAGAGCCCCGGGCCGGCGGCTCCGTGCGCTCCTTCGCCCGCCGGTGACCGGGCCGTCCCGGCCGCGGCGCCGGGCGAGCTCTCCCCGGGCGATCCGGCGGCCGCCGGGCGGCTGCCGGCGGACGCCCGTAGACAGGCCGTTCTGCGGATCTAGGATCCGGCGTCCTGCCGGCCGGTCACGCCGCAGCCCTGCTTCGCCGCAATCCCGCGGCCCGGACGATTCCCGGCCACAGGGTCCGCGCGTTCCGGCCACCGGCGCCCGGTTTCTCGTCGACTCTGCTCCCACCCTCCCTCGACCGGGCGGGTGGGCACACCGTGGCGTCGCACCCCGAGCCGCCCCCATCGCCCGTACGCCCCTTCCGGACGCGTGTCCGGAAGGCGGCCGCTCCGCGGAGGACCCGTGCCGAACCGCTTCCGCAGCCCCCGGATCTCCTCACCCCGTGTCCCCGCCGTTCCGCCCCGGCCGTACCGGCTTCTCTCGCTGGTGCTGGGCGGGCTGCTGCTGACCGCCTTCGACTGCACGGCGCTTCTGCACGGCCCCGGCCACGCATACGGCACAGCGGCCGGCGCCGTGTTCGGCCACACCCACAGCCCGCACCATCCCCCGGATCATCACGGCACGCACGACCGCGGTGCGCAGGAAGCCGGGCGCACGGGGACGGAACCGGCCGAGCCGGCGCCCCCGGGCGATTCCTGTTCCCCGCCGGCCCCCGCCGGTGTGTTCCAGAACCGTCCGCTGTCACCGTCTCCCGGTGAGGACACCGCGGCTGACCTGCCGGCGGTGTCCGAGGAGACCGAGCCCGGCCGTACGGTGCCGCGGTCGGCCGCGCCGGGGATCCGGAGACCGCTCTCCGGCCGGTCCACGCTCCGCCTCGTCTGCCGGTGGCGCGTATAGGAGCCGCTCCGGCCTCCCCGCCGGGACAGCGGCGTCCGGCACCACACCGCTCCGCGTGCTGCGGGGCGCCCGCGTACACGCGGTACGCGGGCGGCCCTCCGCTGTGCGGTGCGCGGCACCGGACGCCGTGGCCCGGTCCGAGGCGAACGGCCGGGCCGGGTCCCGGACGCGGCGCGCGGCGCCGGGCGGACCCCGGACCGCCCGGCAGCCGTGGGAGACCCGGCTGCCCTGTGCCGTCGGCCGGCCCCCGGGCTCGCCCGGACCGCGGAGGCGGCGTAGCGAGTGCCCGGCGTACCGAGTGCCCGGCGTACCGAATCAGCGACGTACCGAATCAGCGACGTACCCACCATCGACCGAGAGCGGGAAGATGACCCCCCCGACCACCGATCCGACACCCCCCACCGGCTCCGCCCTTCCCGGGCTGGTCGGCAACACCCCTGTGCTCCGCGTGTCCCAACCGCTCGCTCCGGCGGGACGCGGCTTCTGGGCGAAACTCGAAGGCTTCAACCCCGGCGGCATCAAGGACCGTCCCGCACTGCACATGGTGGAACGGGCCCGCGCCCGCGGTGATCTGCGGCCCGGCGGCCGGATCATCGAATCCACGAGCGGCACCCTCGGCCTGGGGCTGGCCCTGGCCGGGATGGTCCACCGCCATCCGGTCACGCTGGTCACCGACCCGGGGCTGGAAACGTCCATGACCCGGCTGCTGACCGCCTACGGCGCCCAGGTCAACGTCGTCTCGGAGCCCCACCCCACCGGCGGCTGGCAGCAGGCCCGCCGCGACCGGGTCGCCCGGCTCATGGAGCGGTACCCCGGTTCCTGGTGCCCGGACCAGTACAACAACCCGGACAACACCACCGCCTACACCCCGCTCGCGCTGGAACTCGCCTCCCAACTGGGCCATATCGACGTCCTGGTGTGCAGCGTGGGCACCGGAGGCCACTCCGCCGGAGTGTCCCGGACGCTGCGGCACCTCTTCCCGGGGATCCGGCTCGTCGGCGTCGACACCATCGGCTCGACGATCTTCGGCCAGCCCGCCCGCCCCCGTCTGATGCGCGGCCTGGGCTCCAGCATCTACCCCCGCAACGTCGCCTACGGGAGCTTCGCCGAGGTGCACTGGGTGGCACCCGCCGAGGCGGTGTGGGCCTGCCGGCGGCTCGCGGCCTCGCACTACGCCACCGGCGGTTGGAGCGTGGGGGCGGTCGCCCTGGTCGCCGGCTGGCTGGCCCGCACCCTGCCCGCGGACACGAGGATCGCGGCGGTCTTCCCCGACGGCCCGCAGCGTTACCTCGGAACCGTCTACGACGACGACTACTGCGCCGCACACGGGCTCCTGGAGAACCCGCCGGCCGCCGAACCGGAGGTGATCGGGCGGCTGAACGAGAAAGAAGTCACCCACTGGACGCGGTGCACCACCGTGGCAGACCCGCTCACGCTCGGCGCCGGGGAACCGCGGAACGCGGAAGCGGAGGCACCGCGGGCCGCCGCGGACCGGACCGGCGCACCCGATGCCGGCGCCGTGGCCGGCGCAGGGTCCGGAACCGGGGAGGCGGGCCGGTGAAGACGGTCTTCAGGCAGACGCGGTCGTACAAGCGCAGCGTCCAGTTGCTGATGGTGAACCAGTTCACCATCAACCTCGGCTTCTACATGCTGATGCCGTACCTGGCCGGGCATCTCTCCGGCACGCTCGGGCTGGCCGGGTGGATCGTCGGACTCGTCCTGGGCGTACGGAACTTCAGCCAGCAGGGCATGTTCCTGGTCGGCGGGACGCTGGCCGACCGGCTCGGCTGCAAACCGCTGATCGTCGCCGGCTGCGTGCTGCGCACGGCCGGGTTCGCGATGCTGGGGCTGGTCGACTCGCTCCCGGCACTGCTGGCCGCCTCGGCGGCCACCGGGCTGGCGGGCGCGCTGTTCAATCCGGCGGTCCGGGCCTACCTCGCCGCCGACGCGGGAGAACGCCGTGTGGAGGCGTTCGCGCTGTTCAACGTCTACTACCAGGCCGGCATTCTGCTCGGCCCACTGGTGGGGATGGTCCTGACCGGGGTGGACTTCCGCGTCACCTGCCTGGTGTCGGCAGGGATCTTCGCCGTACTGAGCATCGTGCAGATCCGCGGCCTGCCCGCGCGCCGGGCCGGGGACTCCGGCGGCACGGAGACCGAGGCGGCGGGGAAGCGGCGGGAGAGCGTCCTGTCCCAGTGGCGCGGCGTGGTGGCCAACCGGCCGTTCCTGCTGTTCTCCGGGGCGATGATCGGCTTCTACGTCCTGCAGTTCCAGGTCTACCTCGCGCTGCCGATGGAGATCCGCCGCCTCGGCGGCGACGGGAACTCCGGCACGGCTGCGGTGGCGCTGCTCTTCGCCGTCTCCGGGCTGAGCACGATCCTCTTCCAGACGAGGGTGACCACCTGGTGCAGGGCCCGGATGGAACCGGGCCGCGCTCTCACCCTGGGACTGCTCGTCATGGGCGCCGCCTTCACGCCGCTGCTGGCCGGCACGGCCGTTCCCGTGCCGGCGGGCGGTGCGGCGTTGTGGCTGCTGGCCGCGGTGCCACCGACCCTGGCCGCGCTGCTGCTGGCCCTCGGCACGATGATCGCCTACCCGTTCGAGATGGACACCATCGTCAGGCTGTCCGGTGACCGCCTCGTCGCCACGCACTACGGGCTGTTCAACACCATCTGCGGTGTCGGCATCACGCTGGGGAATCTCCTCATCGGTGCCGCGCTGGACGCCGCCCGGGCGGCGGGGGTGTCCGCGCTGCCGTGGACGGCGCTGCTCGTCCTGGGACTGGCCTGCTCCGGAGCCCTCTACGGGCTGCACCGCACCGGCCGTCTGGCCCGGTCCGTGCCGCGGGCGCGGCCCCGGCCCGCGACGGCCTGAACCGCCGTCCGCGCACCTGGGGGCGGGCGGCCGCGCCGCCCGCCCCTGTGCGTCCCCGCTCGGGCGTCCGCCCTGGTCACGATCGCGGCGGCGGGGTGACCGGCCCACAGTGAGCTGCCCACCGGACCGTGCGGGCCACCGCGGTCAAGGGGCCGCGCGGCCCACCACCGCTGGTTCCCGGGCGAGGACCGCGGTCAGCGCCGCGGCGGGACGGGGACGGGCGCGTCAGTGGCTCAGTGGCCGGCGGTGAGCCGGCCGGCGAGCTTGCTGTGCATGTCGGCGCTCGGCTTGTTGAGGCCGATGATGGTGACCTTCTTGCCGCGCTGGGCGTACTTGGTCTCGATGGCGTCCAGGGCGGCGACGGAGGAGGCGTCCCAGATGTGGGCGTCGGTGAGATCGATGACGACGTCGTCCGGGTCGTCCTTGTAGGCGAACTGGTGGACGAGGTCGTTGGAGGAGGCGAAGAAGAGCTCGCCGGTGACCGCGTAGACCACCTGGTTGCCGTCCGGGTCGACCACGCCGGAGACCTCGGCGAGGTGGGCGACGCGCTTGGCGAAGATCACCATGGCCGTGACGCAGCCCACGACGACGCCGATGGCCAGGTTGTGGGTGGCGACGACCACGGCGACGGTCACGGCCATCACGACCGTCTCGCCCAGTGGCATCCGCCGCAGCGTCCCGGGCTGGACGGAGTGCCAGTCGAAGGTGGCGGCCGAGACGAGAATCATCACGGCGACCAGGGCGGCCATCGGGACATCGGAAACGACGGGCCCGAAGACCACGACCAGGATCAGCAGGAACATACCGGCCAGGAAGGTGGAGAGCCGGGTGCGGGCCCCGGAGGTCTTCACGTTGATCATCGTCTGGCCGATCATGGCGCAGCCGCCCATGCCGCCGAAGAAGCCGGTGACCACGTTGGCGATGCCCTGGCCGATGGACTCCCGCGTCTTGTTGGAGTGGGTGTCGGTGATGTCGTCGACCAGCTTGGCGGTCATCAGCGACTCCATCAGCCCGACCAGCGCGAAGGCGAGGGAGTAGGGGGCGATGACGGTGAGCGTCTCCAGAGTCAGCGGCACCTCGGGCAGGCCCGGCACCGGCAGCGAGGAGGGCAGCTCGCCCTTGCCGCCGACCGTCGGAACGGCGAGACCGGCGCCGACGGTGATCAGCGTGAGGATGACGATGGAGACCAGCGGGGCCGGAACGGCCTTCGTCAGGCGTGGGAAGAGCACCATCAGCGCCAGGCCGCCGGCGACCAGTGGGTAGACGACCCAGGGCACGTTCCGCAGTTCCGGGACCTGGGCCAGGAAGATCAGGATCGCAAGGGCGTTGACGAAGCCGACCATCACCGAGCGCGGGACGAAGCGCATCAGCTTGGCCACGCCGACCGCGCCGAGGGCGATCTGCACGAGACCGCCGAGGATCACCGCGGCGATCAGGTGACCCAGGCCGTACTCGTGGTTGAGCGGGGCGATGACCAGGGCGATCGCACCGGTCGCTGCCGAGATCATGGCCTTGCGGCCGCCCACGACGGAGATCACCACGGCCATGGTGAAGGAGGCGAACAGGCCGATGGCGGGGTCGACCCCGGCGATGATCGAGAAGGAGATGGCCTCCGGGATCAGGGCCAGGGCGACCACGAGGCCGGCCAGCACCTCGGTGCGGAACACCTTCGGGGAGGCGAGCCAGTCGGGCCGGGACAAGCGAAGCTTGGGCACCGCGGAAAGCGAGAGGGACATGCAACCGTTTCTGTTCGGGCGCAGGACTCCAACCGCTGGATGCCCACGCGTACTCTGCTCCGCACCCGGTGCGGAATCCCGGCGGGCCGGCCTCGTCGAGGGGGCCCTGCCGGCACAGGGGGTGGCGGCCGTCGTGGCCGCCGGTCGGGCATCATGGCCCGGAAGTCCGCGGGTGCCGGCGGCGCCCGGTCGGGGCCACGGTCCGGCGGGGCCGACCGGTCGCAGCCGTACAGCGCGGGCGGCCGCGGGGAAACCCTACCCTGACGTGAGGGCAGGGTGTGCGTCAGGGCTGTGAAGTGCAGGCAAACAAGCGCTCGGATCATGTGATTCCGGACACGTGGGCTGGATTGATGCCAACGTCCGAAGCGGCGAGACGGCAGAGGGAGCAGGCGCGGCGATGGCGGAGCGGCAGATGCAGATCGGTGAGGTGGCCGAGCGGACCGGGTTGTCCCTCCGCACGATCCGCCACTACGAAGACGTCGGTCTGGTCAGTCCCTCCGCCCGCAGCAAGGGCGGCTTCCGCCTCTACACCGCTGCCGATGCCGAACGCCTCATGGTCGTCCGCCGGATGAAGCCGCTGGACTTCTCCCTGGAGGAGATGCGGGATCTGCTGGAGATCACCGACCGCCTCTCGGGCGCCGGTGATCCGCCGGCGGACGGAGAGCGGGAGCGGCTGCGCGAGCGGCTGAACGCCTATCGCGAGGTGGCCGATGCCCGCTGCGAGACCCTGCGGGCCCATTTGATGGCCGCCGAGGACTTCGCCGCCACGCTCCGCCGGCGGCTCGAGGCGCACGGCTGACGGCTTGGCGGAGCGGCCGGGGCATCCGCGGGCGCCGGCCCGGCCCGGCGCCACACGGCCGGCGTCATGGCGCCTCGGGAGCCCTCGCCGGTGCGGAGCCGCTCACGACTGCGTCTCTCGGGCGGCCCGGCCGGACCCGCTTTCCCGGCAGGGGCGTTGCCGTCCCGGCAGGTGCGGCGGCCGCGTTTCCGCGGAGAGCCCGGACGGATACCGTCCGGGGCCCGGACCGGCCTGCCGCGGTGCCGCCTCCCCGGCCGTCCCGGCCGCCGCGCGTCCCGGGCCTACCCGATCGGGCGGTGCCGGGGCGTCCGCGCGGTGGGGGCGGGGAGCCGACTCCGGGACTCTCCGGTAGCGTCCGGACAATGAGTCATCCCCATCCCGAATTGAAAGCCGCTCCTCCGCTGCCCGAGGGCGGGCTCAGGGTGGTCGCTCTGGGCGGCCTGGGCGAGATCGGCCGGAACATGACGGTCTTCGAGCACGCCGGCAAGCTGCTCGTCGTCGACTGCGGCGTGCTCTTCCCCGAGGAGCACCAGCCCGGAGTGGACGTGATCCTCCCCGACTTCACCTCGATCCGGGACCGGCTGGACGACATCGTGGCGATCGTGCTGACCCACGGCCACGAGGACCACATCGGCGGGGTGCCGTATCTGCTCCGCGAGCGGGCGGACATTCCCCTCGTGGGCTCGAAGCTGACGCTGGCGTTCCTGGAGGCCAAGCTCAAGGAGCACGGGATCAAGCCGCGTCCGGTCCGGGTGCGCGAGGGGGACCGGCGCGGCTTCGGCCCGTTCGACTGCGAGTTCGTGGCGGTCAACCATTCGATCCCGGACAGCCTGGCGGTGGCGATCCGGACCGCCGCGGGCCTGGTGCTGCACACCGGCGACTTCAAGATGGACCAGTTCCCGCTGGACGACCGCATCACCGACCTGCGGGCCTTCGCCCGGCTCGGCGAGGAGGGCGTCGACCTGTTCCTCACCGACTCCACCAATGCCGAGGTGCCCGGCTTCACCACCTCCGAGCAGGAGCTGAACCCCGCGATCGAGCAGGTGCTGCGGACCTCCCCGAAGCGGGTCATCGTCTCCAGCTTCGCCAGCCATGTGCACCGCATCCAGCAGGTGCTCGACGCGGCGCACCAGCACGGCCGGAAGGTCGCCTTCGTGGGCCGGTCGATGGTCCGCAACATGGGCATCGCCCGGGACCTGGGCTATCTGAAGGTCCCGAAGGGCCTCGTGGTCTCCGTGAAGGAGCTGGAGAAGCTGCCGCCGAGCAAGATCGCCCTGGTGTGCACCGGGTCGCAGGGCGAGCCGATGGCCGCGCTGTCGCGGATGGCCAACCGCGACCACATGATCCGGATCGGTGAGGGCGACACCGTCCTGCTGGCCAGCTCGCTCATCCCGGGCAACGAGAACGCCATCTACCGGGTGATCAACGGGCTGACCCGGTGGGGCGCCAACGTCGTCCACAAGGGCAACGCGAAGGTGCACGTCTCGGGGCACGCCAGCGCCGGTGAGCTCGTCTACTGCTACAACATCGTCAAGCCCCGGAACGTCATGCCCGTGCACGGGGAGTGGCGTCATCTGCGGGCCAACGCCGAGTTGGCCGTCCGTACCGGGGTCGACCCCGACCGGGTGGTCATCGCCGAGGACGGCGTGGTCGTCGACCTGGTGGACGGGCGGGCCTCGATCACCGGCAAGGTGCCCGCGGGGAACATCTACGTGGACGGCATGGAGGTCGGCGGAGCCACCGAGGCCTCCCTCAAGGACCGGGTCACGCTCGCCGAGGAGGGCGTCGTCACCGTCGTGGCGATCGTGGACGCCGACACCGGGGCCCTGGCCGAGGCGCCCGACTTCCTCGCCCGCGGTTTCGTCCACGACGACGCCACGTTCGAGCCGGTCGTCCCCGTCATCGAGAAGACGCTGGCGAAGGCGGCGGAGGAAGGCGTCGGGGAGGCCCACCAGCTCGAACAGCTCATCGCCCGCGCCGTGGCGGCCTGGGCCTTCCGTACGTACCGCCGCAAGCCCCTCATCATCCCCGTCGTCATCGACGCCTGAACGGGGCCGGCCGCCCGAGGCGGGCCGGCCGGTTCCCCCCTCGGGGCCCTTTGCGGCGGTACGGGACGGAATCACCCCCGCGTGGTGGGGTACCTGGTCCCGGAGGCGCGGCCCCACCGGCCCATGCAGGCGGCCGGAGGAGGAGGCAGCCTGGAGGGTGAGGGGCGCGGACGGCGAGGCCGGCGGGCCCGTGGCCGAAGGTCCGAGAGGCGTGATGGATCATGATGTTCTGGTACGACCACGATGTCGGCGGGTGGGGCTGGTTCGCCATGTCCGTGGGGATGATCCTGTTCTGGGGGTTGATCATCACGGGCGCGGTGATGCTCTTCCGGTCCCTGGGGAACCGCTCGGAGCAGCCGCAGCGGCCCGTGCCCCCCTCAGCGGAGCAGGTGCTCGCCGAACGCTTCGCGCGCGGCGAGATCGACGACGAGGAGTACCGGCGGCGTCTGGACACCCTCCACTCCGCGGGACCGCCCCGGAGCTGACCGGCCGGGTGTCCCGGCCGTGCGGGAACCGCCGCGGCCGGCGGCGGGCCGGGGGCCCGCCGCCGGCCGCTGCCGTGCCGGCCCCCCGTGCGTCACGCGGCGGTCGTGACGGTCACCGGGGCTTCGGCGTCCGCCGTTGCGCACTCGGGGCAGAGCAGCCGGCGCTCGGTGCCGTACAGCGCGGGGCCGATGACCGGGCCGCGGCGGACGGTGCGGAGCCCGATCCGGGTGTGCTCCCGGCAGACTCCGGTGCCGCAGGTGGCGCAGACGCCGGTGGCCGGGGCGGTGTCTCCGTGCAGGGCGCAGGTGAGGCAGTTCATGACAGTCTTCCTTCCGGGCCGGCGGCCGGCGCGGGGGTTCCGAACCGGTCGCGCCAGGCCAGCGATACGTAGACGAGGCCGATGAGAACGGGAACCTCGATCAGGGGGCCGACGACACCCGAGAGCGCCTGGCCGGAGGTGACGCCGAAGGTCGCGATGGCGACAGCGATGGCGAGCTCGAAGTTGTTCCCGGCGGCCGTGAAGGCCAGGGTCGCGGAGCGCGCGTAGGGCAGGCCGATGCCCTTGCCGAGGGCGAAGCTGCCGAACCACATCACCGCGAAGTAGACGAGCAGGGGGAGGGCGATGCGGGCCACGTCCAGCGGCTGGGAGGTGATCGTCTTCCCCTGCAGGGCGAAGAGGACCACGATGGTGAAGAGCAGGCCGTAGAGGGCCCAGGGGCCGATCCTCGGCAGCACCTTGGTCTCGTAGGACTCACGGCCCATGCGGCGCTCGCCGATGCGGCGGGTGAGGAAGCCCGCCAGCAGCGGGATGCCCAGGAAGATGGCGACGTTGAGCGCGATCTCCCCCATCGAGATGTCGAGGCGGCTGCCGTCGCCGAGGCCGAGCCAGCCGGGGAGCAGGTCCAGGTAGAACCAGCCGAGGAGGCCGAAGGCGAGGACCTGGAAGACGGAGTTGAGGGCGACGAGGACGGCTCCGGCCTCGCGGTCGCCGCAGGCCAGGTCGTTCCAGATGATGACCATGGCGATGCAGCGGGCCAGGCCGACGATGATCAGCCCGGTGCGGTACTCGGGCAGGTCGGGCAGGAAGATCCAGGCGAGGGCGAACATCACGGCCGGGCCGACGAGCCAGTTGATCACCAGTGAGGAGACCATCAGCCGCTTGTCGCCGGTGACGGCGTCCAGCTTGTCGTAGCGGACCTTGGCCAGGACCGGGTACATCATGACCAGGAGCCCGAGCGCGATGGGCAGCGAGATACCGCCGACCTCCACCGAGGCCAGGGCGTCGTTCATCCCGGGGACCAGGCGGCCCAGGCCCAGGCCGGCGGCCATGGCGATCAGGATCCACACCGCGAGGAAGCGGTCGAGGGTGGACAGCCTCGCGGCGACGGAGGAGCCCGGCCCCTCCGCGGTCGGGGCGAGAGGCGGGTCGGTGCGGGTCACGGGCAGGACCTCTTCGTGTCGGTGGCCTGGGAGGCGCGGGCGGTGCGGGCCAGCTCGGCGAAGGAGACGGCCAGGGCTTCGATGACGTCGGGCCGCAGCCGGTAGTACGTGTAGCGGCCGCAGGGCTCGGTCTCGACGACTCCGGCCTCGCGGAGCACGCGCAGATGGTTGGAGAGATTCGTCTGGCGGGCGCCGGTCTCCTCGACCAGGTGCGTGGTGCAGAGGGTCTCGTTCGCGAGCAGCGTCACGATCCTCAGTCTGAGCGGGTCCGCCAGCACCCGGATCAGTTCAGTGTCGACTGACGTCATCATGGGCTGATACTTTCACATCAGTGCCGGATGATGCCACTGGCCCCGGCCCCGGCCCCGGCCCTGGGTCTGGGTCTGGGTCTGGGCGTCGCACCTGTGCGCTCCGGCACGGTCCGCCCCTACGGCAAGAGAGAACCTGTGATGACCGACAAGCCCTCCGTGCTCTTCGTCTGCGTCCACAACGCCGGCCGCTCCCAGATGGCCGCCGCCTGGCTGACCCACCTCGCGGGGGACCGCGTCGAGGTCCGCTCCGCCGGTTCACAGCCCGCCGGCGAGGTCAACCCCGCCGCCGTGGAAGCCATGCGCGAGGTGGGCATCGACATGTCCGCGGAGGTGCCCAAGGTGCTGACCGTGGACGCGGTGAAGGCATCCGACGTCGTGATCACCATGGGCTGCGGCGACACCTGCCCCGTCTTCCCCGGCAAGCGCTACCTGGACTGGAAGCTGGACGACCCGGCCGGGCAGGGCGTCGACGCCGTGCGGCCCATCCGGGACGAGATCAGGAACCGGATCGAGGGCCTGATCGCCGAGATCGCCCCGGACCCGGCGGCCTGAGCGCCGCGGGCGGACCGGGGCGGGCCGTCTCCGCCGCCGTCCCCCGCGGTTGAGCCGCCGTCCGCCGGACCAGCGGATTTCCTCCGGGGCGGGCGCCCGCCCCGGGGCGCCGGCCTCGGGTCCGGGGCGGGGTGGCGCGGCCCCGTCAGCCGCAGCAGGAGCCGCCCCCGGCGGCTGCGGCCGCCGTGCCGGTGGCCGCCGGGGCGCCCTGGGCGTCCGCGGGCTTGACCGCCCGGATGATGGCGGACCGCATCCCCTCGGCGACGTCGTGCGCCGGGGTGATCTCGACGGCGCCGAACCCGGCCGCCTCCAGCCCCGCGCGGTACTCGGCGTAGGACAGTGCCCCGGCGATGCAGCCCACGTAGTTGCCGCGCTCGGCGCGCTGCTCGGGGGTGAGGTGGTCCTCGGCCACCACGTCCGAGATGCCGATGCGCCCGCCGGGCCTCAGGACGCGGAACATCTCGGCGAAGACGGCGGGCTTGTCCACGGACAGGTTGATCACACAGTTGGAGATCACGACGTCGATGGTGCCGGCGGGCAGCGGGATGGACTCGATGGTGCCCTTCAGGAACTCGGCGTTGCGGGCGCCGGCCTTCTCGGCGTTGGCCAGCGCGAGGGCCAGCATTTCCTCGGTCATGTCCAGCCCGTAGGCCTTGCCGCCCGGCCCGACCCGGCGCGCGGAGAGCAGGACGTCGATGCCGCCGCCCGAGCCCAGGTCCAGCACCCGCTCGCCTGCGCGGAGCTCGGCGACCGCCAGCGGGTTGCCGCAGCCGAGGGAGGCCGCCACCGCGTCCTCGGGGAGTGCCGCGAGGTCCTCGGCGCCGTAGGTGCGGGCGCCGAAGCTCTCGTCGATCTCCGTGGACCCGGATCCGCAGCACGCCGTGCCGCCCCCGGTCACCTGGAGCGCGGCGGCGGCGTATCCGGCACGGACGGTCTCGCGCAGGTCGGACCGGTCACTCATGGGGACTCCCCTCGATCTGGTCTGTATTGATGCTCGTGGAATCAAGAGTGAGGCCTGAATCGAAGACCGTCAACATAGAAGCATGTCGAAATGGAGTCCTTCCGGCCTCCGGGCGTCCTGCGGGGCGGGCCGATGGTGCCCCCCGGGACGACTTTCGTTGCGCGTGACCGCGACGAAAGACGGTGTCGCCGGGACGGCCCGCTGCCTAGCGTGGCCCCGTGGACGTACGGGAGAGGGTGCGGGACGCCCGGAAACTGCTGTTCGTGCGGGCCGACTGGCCGGGGCGGCGGATCGCGGGGGAGCTGGTACTGGCCGCGCTGCTGGCGCTGTCCGGAGCCGGGATGGAGGCGCTGGGGGACGCCGGGGGTCTCCGTGTGGCGGCCGCCGCGCTCGCGGTGGCCCTGCTGTCCCTGCTGCGGCGGGCGCTGCCGGCGACGGTGCTGGTGGTCGCCGCCGCCCTGTCCGGCGTCCTTCCCGGGTTCACTCCGCTGCTGATGGCCGCGGGCTGGTCCGCGGGCCGGCGGATCGAGGGGGTGGGCCGGGCCCTGGGGGCGTTCGGCGCGGCGTTCGTCCTGAGCACGGGGCTGACGGTGCTGGACGAGAACCCGGGGTTCGGGACCGCGCTGCCGGTCCTGATCGTCTTCTCCGCCGTCTTCTTCCTGGCGACGACGGTGGTGCCCGGCCTTGCCAGCCGTTACTGGTCGCAGCGCCGCACGCTGCTGCACACCCTGCGCGAGCACAACGCCCAGCTGCTGCGCGAGCGCGCCATGGTCGTACGGCAGGCGCGGCTGCGGGAACGGCAGCGCATCGCGCAGGACATGCACGACAGCCTCGGCCACCAGCTCGCGCTGATCGCCGTCCACACCGGGGCGCTGGAGGTGGACCGCGAGCTGACGGGACGGCAGCGCGAAGCGGTGGGCGTGCTGCGCGAGGCGTCGGTGGCCGCGATGCACGAGCTGCGCGAGGCCGTGGGGATTCTGCGGGACGGTACGGAAGGCCCGGAACCGGCCGCGGACGCACAGCCGGCGGCCCGCGGTGTGGCGGGCGTCGAGGGGCTGGTGGAGGCGTCGAGGGGCGCCGCGACACCGGTCGGACTGGTGCGCTCGGGCGAGCCGCGGGAACTGCCGCCGGCTGCGGGGCACGCGGCGTACCGGATCGTGCAGGAAGGGCTGACGAACGCGCACAAGCACGCGCCGGGTGCCCCGATCACCGTGCAGCTGCGGTACGAGCCGGACTCGCTGGTGGTCGAGGTGGCCAACGGACCGGTGCCGGTGGCCGGGCCCGTCCCGGTGGCCGCCGGAGCCATGGGGACGGGGCCGGACGGCGGCCGCGGCGGGCACCGTGGGCACGGTGACGGTGCGGCGGGGGGTGCGGCGGGCGGTGCGGTCCTGCCGGTGGCGGCTCCGGTCGGCAGCGAGGTGAGCGGCGGGCAGGGACTCCCCGGACTGCGGGAACGGGCCCGGCTGGTCGGCGGGATGGTGCACGCCGGCCCGGTGGAGGGCGGCGGCTTCCGGCTGGCGGGCGTGCTGCCGTACCAACCGGAGCCGGGAGCGGCCCGGGAACGGGGCGTGAGCGCCGGAGCGGGCCCGGCGGGCGCGTACGGCGCCGTGAGTGCGGTGGCGGCGGAGTCCCGCGGAGCGGGCGGGGCGGTGCCTGCCGGTCCGGCCGTCCTTCCCGCCCCGGGTGCGGCCGCCGGGACCGCCGGTACCGCGGATCCCGGCTCGTACGGGCCGCCGCGGGAGGTCTCCGGCGCGACCCGCGGCGGGAGCAGGGCCGGGGGCGTGGCCGCCGGCTGCGGGATCGCCGTACTGCTGCTGGTGGTGATGGCCGGTCTGCTCGGGTATGGCGTCGTCAAGCTGGTCCAGGCGCTGGACGAGTCGATGATCTCGCCCGGGACGTATCGGTCGGTGCGGGTGGGGGACTCCGAGGCGGCGGTGCGGAAGCGACTGCCGGACGGGAGTCCGTGGCTGACGGACGGGCTGGAGGAGCAGGGACCGCGCCGGCCGGAGGGTTCCCGCTGCCTGGCGCTGCTGTCCACCGAGTCCTCGTCGGACTGGAATGTCGATCCGGCGTTCCGCTTCTGCTTCCGGGACGGAAGACTGGTCGAGAAGCGGGCCTACGACGCCCGGCTGTAGCCGGCCCGTGCGGGGCGGCGCGGCCGCGCGGGCACGGTGCGCCGCGGTCCCGCCCGGAATCGGATGCGGGCGCGCCTTCGGGGGCGCCGCTCGGGGAAACGGCCGTCGGACAGGAGAGCTGTGATCAAGGTCCTCGTCGTCGACGACGAGCCGCTCATCAGAGCGGGCATCAGAATGATTCTCACCTCGGACCCCGGTATCGACGTCGTGGCGGAAGCGGGCAACGGCCGGGAGGCGGTCGGACTGGCCCGTGCGCACGGCGTCGACGTGGTCCTGCTGGACCTTCAGATGCCGGTGATGGACGGCCTGTCGGCCCTCCCCGAGCTGCGGCGGGCCGCACCGGCCGCCCGGGTGCTCGTGCTCACCACCTTCGGGGAGCGGGAGAACGTCCTGCGGGCGCTGGGAACGGGCGGGGCCGGATTCCTCCTGAAGGACTCGGCTCCGGGGGAGCTGATCCGGGCGGTGCGGGCGGCGGCCGCGGGAGACGCCTATCTGTCACCGGCGGCGACACGGCATGTCGTGGACTCGCTGGCGTCGGCGGGAGCGGACCGCGCGTCCGCACGGGCGGAGGAGGCGCGGCGCCGCCTGGAAACGCTGACCGAGCGGGAGCGCGAGGTGCTGGCCCTGCTGGGCGAGGGGCTCTCCAACGCGGACGCGGGGGCGCGCATCCATATGAGCGAGGCGACGGTGAAGACGTACGTCAGCCGCATCCTGGCGAAGCTCGGCTGTGAGAACCGGGTCCAGGCGGCGCTGCTGGCCCGGGACGCCGGTCTGGGGGCGTAGACGGCGCGGGCGCGGCTTCTCCCGGGAATTCCGCGGGTCCCGACCGGTGTCCGGCGTCCGGCGTCCGGCGGGCGCGGGGAGTTCCGCAGGCCGGAGGGGCCCGGGGCCCGGGGCCCGGTGGAAGAGTTATCCACAGGGGAGTGCCCGGTGGCGGCGGGCGGGGGTACGGTCGGGGCAGTCGAGGACGGGCGCCGGTGTCGGACGGCGTTCGCGTGGCGGGGGAGGCGACAGGACATGGCGGAGACGTGCGCCGACGGGCCGGTGGAGACACGGGCCGGGGTGGAGGCCGAGCCGGCCGGGGCGGAGCCGCGGCGGGAGCGGCCGGGGCACCGCCGGATTCCGGTGGTGCCGGGTTTGGCGCCCCGGGTGGATGCCGTGGTCTCCCCCAAGCGGCTGGGGAAGGAACTGCGGGAGCGGGCACCGCGCTCGGCGCACGGCGGGCTGCCCTCCGGGCCGGAGCGGCCGGGTGCGGTCCGCGCGGTGGAGGAGTCGAACGCCGGCCGGCTGCCGGAGCTGACCCCGATCCGGGTGGGCCGGATGGCCGCGAGTCCCTTCGCCTTTCTGCGCGGCTCCGCCGCGCTGATGGCGCACGACCTGGCGGCCACGCCGGTCAGCGGGATCGGCGCCCAGCTGTGCGGTGACGCCCACGCGGCGAACTTCGGCCTGTACGGCGACGCCCGGGGCGGACTGGTCATCGACATCAACGACTTCGACGAGACGGCGCACGGCCCCTGGGAGTGGGATCTCAAGCGGCTCGCGGCCTCGCTGGTACTGGCGGGACGGCAGGGCGGGGCCGATGAGGACAGCTGCCGCGCCGCCGCGTACGACGCCGCCGGCTCCTACCGGCGGACGATGCGGCTGCTGGCGAAGCTCCCGGTACTGGACGCCTGGAACGCCATCGCGGACGAGGAACTCGTCTCGCACACCGATGCCCACGATCTGCTGGGCACGCTGGAGCGGGTCTCGGAGAAGGCGCGGCGCAACACGAGCGCGCGGTTCGCCGCCAAGTCCACGGAGCGGCTGCCCGACGGCTCCCGGCGTTTCACGGACGCTCCGCCGGTGCTGCGGCGGGTGGCGGACGAGGAGGCCGCTGCCGTGGCGGGCTCACTGGGCGAGTATCTGGGGACGCTGCCCGGGGACCGGCTGCCCCTGCTCGCGCGTTTCACGGTGCAGGATGTGGCGTTCCGGGTGGTGGGCACCGGCAGTGTCGGGCTGCGGTCCTATGTGGTGCTGCTGCTGGACCACCGGGCGGCGCCCCTCGTCCTCCAGGTGAAGGAGGCCAGGCCGTCGGCGCTGCTGCCGTACGCGGAGAAGGCGGCGCTGGATCCGCGGCTGGGCCGCCCGGCTCCGGAAACCGGCCACGAGGGCCGGCGGATCGTGCTGGGGCAGAAGCAGATGCAGGTGGTGAGCGACGTCCTGCTCGGCTGGTCCACCGTACGGGGCCGGCCGTTCCAGGTACGGCAGTTCCGGAACCGCAAGGGGAGTGTGGACCCGGCCGCGCTGACCGCCGCCGAACTCGACGACTACGGGCGGATGACGGGTGCGCTGCTGGCGCGGGCGCACGCGCACAGTGCCGACCCCCGGCTGATAGCGGGCTACTGCGGCCGGAGCGAGGAGCTGGACGAGGCGGTGGCGGCTTTCGCGGTGGCGTACGCGAACCGCACGGAGGCGGACCACGCGGAACTCGTGGCGGCCGTCCGGAGCGGCCGGATCGCGGCGGAGACGGGAGTCTGAGGCTTCGGGGAGGGCCGGGCGGGACGGGCGCGGAATGCGGCCGACGGCGGGTCGGAGGCGCGCCGGCGTTGCTCGTAGGCTGTACCGGTGACGAATCCGGAAGCCGAGCAGACCGAGCCCACGCCCGAGCCCACGCCCGAGCAGCGCGAGGCCGAGCGGGCGGCCACCCAGCGTCTGGAGCGGGCGGTGCTCGCGGCCGAGCAGGCGCTGATCGAGTTCGAGATCGCGGTGGAGACGTTCCGGGTCGAGGTGGAGAACTTCTCCCGGCTGCACCACCAGCGGCTCGGCCCGATGTACTCCCGGCTGGACGAGCTGGACGCCCTGATCGCGGAAGCGGTCGCGGCGCGGACGGGCAAGCCGGAGGACGTACGCCGGGCGGAGGAGCTGCGCGGTCTGGTGCAGCCGATGCCCGGGGTCGAGGAGCTGTTCCACGGCTGGGTGGACTCCGAGGGCATCCCGCCGGAGGCCGCGGCCATGCTCAACGAGCAGCCGGTGCGGCCGCCGGCCCGGGTGCGGCCGAGTGAGGAGGCCCGGCGGATCTACCGCGAGCTGGTGCGCAGGGCCCATCCGGACCTCGCCCGGGACGAGGCCGAGCGGCAGCGCCGGGACGCCTTCATCGTGCGGGTCAACGCCGCGTACTCCCTCGGAGACGAGGAAACGCTGCGGGGGCTCACCGAGGAGTGGGAGTCCGGTCCGCGTCCGGTGGAGCGCGCGCTGGACCGGAGCGAGGAACTGTACGCCCGTCTGGAATGGCTCGCCCAGCGGAAGGAGATGCTGGCCGGCCTCGCCTCGGAGCTGGAGTCGAGCGCCATCGGCCAGATGCTGAAGATGGCTCCCGACGACCCGGACAAGCTCCTGGAGGAGATCGCCGAACAGTTGCTGGCGCAGGTCTCCGAGCGCGAGGCCGCACTGGCGAAGCTGACCAGCGGCTAGTGCGGTGACCGAGCCGGTGACCGAGCCGGTGGCGGAGCCTCCCGCGGCAGCGGGTCCCCGGCGGCTGCCGCCGGGCGCGGCCCGGGGTGCCCGTCCCGGCGCGCGCCCGCCCCGGCGCGGGTGCCGGGCCCCTGCCGCCCGGCACCCTTCCGGGCCGGATCAGCGGTCGAAGTCCAGCTCCACCCGTTCCGTGGTGGGATGCGACTGGCAGGCCAGCACATATCCGGCGTCGAGCTCGTCCGGTTCCAGGGCGAAGTTGCGGTCCATTCGCACTTCTCCCGAGACCAGCAGGGCCCGGCAGGTGCCGCAGACACCGCCCTTGCAGGCGTAGGGAGCGTCCGCGCGGTTGCGCAGCACGGTCTCCAGCAGGGATTCGCCGCTCCGGAGACTGGCCGGTCCGGAGCGGCCGTCGAGGGTCACGGCGAGTGTGCTGTCCTCCGGCCCCGGCGCCGCCGCGGCGGCCACGGCCGCTCCCTCCCCGGCCGGGGAGCCGTCCACATGGAAGATCTCCTGGTGGACGCGGTCGCGCGGGACCCCCAGAGCGCGCAGGGCCCCGGAGGCGCCCTCGACCAGCCCGTACGGGCCGCAGAGGAACCAGCCGTCGACACGGTCCACCGGCAGCAGCGCCGGGAGAAGGGCCGCCAGCCGTTCCTCGTCGAGCCGGCCGGAGGCCGGACCGGCCTGCTGCTGCTCCCGGGAGAAGGTCTGCACCAGCTGGAACCGCTGCGGATAGCGGTCCTTGAGGTCCGCGAGCTCCTCCAGGAACATCGCCGAGGCCGTGGTCCGGTCGCTGCGGACGAGGCAGAAGCGCGCCTCCGGTTCCCGCGCCAGCAGGCTCGCGACGATGGACAGCACGGGGGTGATGCCACTGCCGCCGACCACGGCGGCATACGTCCCGGGGCGCGGATCGAGGACGAACCGCCCGGCCGGGGTCATCACCTCCAGGGTGTCCCCGGCGGACAGTTCCTTGAGGGCGTGGGTGGAGAAGACGCCGCCCTCCACGAGCCGGATGCCCACGCGCAGGGTGGCGGGGCCGTCCGGATCGGTCACCGGCGCGCAGATCGAGTAGGTGCGGCGGATCTCCGCGCCGTCGATCCGCGTCCGGAGCGTCAGATGCTGCCCCGGGCGGTGGCGGAACGCCGGGCGGAGTGCGGGTGGCACGGCGAAGGTGACGGTGACCGAGTCGTCGGTCAGCCGGTCGACCGCGGCCACGCGCAGCGGATGGAACGCGCCGTGACGGGCAGCCGCGGTCATCTACAACTCCTTGAAGTGGTCGAAGGGTTCGCGGCAGGACTCGCAGCGGCGCAGTGCCTTGCACGCGGTGGAGGAGAAGCGGCTCAGCAGGGTGGTGTCCGTCGAGCCGCAGTTCGGGCAGCGCAGGGACAGCTCCACCGGCACGGGCCCGCCGGTCGCGGCGGCTCCGCCGGGGCGGGGCGGCGCGATGCCGGACTCGCGGAGCTTGCGGCGCCCTTCGGCGCTGATGGCGTCCGTGGTCCAGGGCGGGGAGAGCACGGTGCGGACGGTGACTTCCGGTATGCCGTCCTCCCGGAGTATCCGCTCGATGTCGGCGGCCATCGTGCCGACCGCGGGGCAGCCGGTGTACGTCGGCGTCAGCTCGACCTCGACCCGGCCGGGCCCGAGCAGCCGCAGCCCGCGCACGACGCCCAGTTCGGCGAGAGTGAGCATCGGCAGCTCCGGGTCGGGCACGGAACCGGCCAGTTCGCGCAGCCGCTCTTCCAGCGCCGTGCCGGTCACCAGGACGCCCCTGGGTGGCTGCGGTGCAGATGCTGCATCTCGGCCAGCATCCGGCCGAAGGGCTCGGTGTGCAGGCCCTGCCGTCCGGCGCCGGCCGCCCAGCCGCTGTGCCGGGGCCCCTCGGGGAGGGAGAGCGTGGACCGCCGGAGGACGGCCGTGATCCGGCCGGACCACTCCGTCTCCAGCTCGGCCATCGCGGCGGCGTCGAGTCCGAGCCCTTCCACCGGCTGGAACAGCTCGCCGGTGAAGCGCCACAGCTCCGCCAGCCCGGCCGCCATCCGGCGGTGGCTCTCCTCCGTGCCGTCGCCGAGGCGGAGAGTCCACAACTCGGCGTGGTCGCGGTGGTAGGCGACCTCCTTCACGGCCTTGGCCGCGATCGGTGCGAAGGGCCCGCCGCCCGCGGCGAGCCTGCCGTACAGCAGCTCCTGGTACACGGAGAAGTAGAGCTGGCGGGCGATGGTCCGGGCGAAGTCGCCGTTCGGCTGCTCCACGAGCTGGGTGTTGCGGAAGGCCCGCTCCTCGCGGAGGAAGGCGAGCTCGTCCTCGTCACCGGCGAGGGACAGCAGCAGCCGGGCCTGGCCCAGCAGATCGAGGGCGATATTGGCGAGCGCGACCTCCTCCTCCAGGACGGGGGCGTGCCCGGCCCACTCCCCCAGCCGGTGGGAGAGGACGAGGGCGTCGTCGCCGAGGGCGAGAGCCGCCGCGGCGTGCGCGGCCGGCTGGGCCGGGGCGTTCGGTGGTGTGCTCACAGGTGCGGCACCCCCTCGGGGATCTCGTAGAAGGTCGGGTGCCGGTAGGGCTTGTCGGCGGAGGGTTCGAAGAACGCGTCCTTCTCGTCCGGGGAGGAGGCGGTCACGGACGCGGAGGGCACCACCCAGATCGAGACGCCCTCGGCGCGCCGCGTGTAGAGATCGCGGGCGTTGCGCAGGGCCATCTCGGCGTCCGGGGCGTGCAGGCTGCCGGCGTGGGTGTGGGAGAGGCCGCGCCGGCTTCGTACGAAGACCTCCCACAGCGGCCAGTCGTCGTGGCTCATGCGCTTGCCTCTCCGTGCGCGGCGGGCTTCCGCCCACCGGTGCTCTGTTCCTCGGTGTGCGGCTCGGCCGTCCGGGGCCCGCCGGGCTCCCGTCCTTCCGCGCCGTGCTTCGCGGCGTACGCCGCCGCGGCCTCCCGCACCCAGGCACCCTGCTCGTGCGCCCGGCGGCGCTGGGAGATCCGCTGGTCGTTGCAGGGGCCGTTGCCGCGCAGGATCTCGCGGAACTCCTGCCAGTCGATCGGGCCGAAGTCGTAGTGCCCGCGCTCCTCGTTCCAGGCCAGCTCCGGGTCGGGGAGGGTCAGGCCGAGGGACTCCGCCTGCGGAACGCAGGCGTCCACGAAGCGCTGGCGCAGCTCGTCGTTGGAGTGCCGCTTGATCTTCCAGGCCATGGAGCGGTCGCTGTGCGAGGACTCGGCGTCCGGGGGGCCGAACATCATCAGTGACGGCCACCACCAGCGGTCGACGGCGTCCTGCGCCATCGCGTGCTGCGCCTCGGTGCCCCGGCTGAGCGCGAGGAGGAGTTCGTATCCCTGGCGCTGGTGGAACGACTCCTCCTTGCAGACCCGCACCATGGCGCGGGCGTAGGGCCCATACGAACAGCGGCACAGCGGGACCTGGTTGGTGATCGCCGCCCCGTCCACCAGCCAGCCGATCGCACCGACGTCGGCCCAGGTGAGCGTGGGGTAGTTGAAGATGGAGGAGTACCGCTGGCGGCCGCTGTGCAGCTTGTCCAGCAGCTCCGCGCGGCTCACGCCCAGCGTCTCGGTGGCGCTGTAGAGGTACAGGCCGTGCCCGGCCTCGTCCTGCACCTTGGCCATCAGGATCGCCTTGCGCCGCAGGGAGGGCGCGCGGGTGATCCAGTTGGCCTCCGGCTGCATGCCGATGATCTCGGAGTGGGCGTGCTGCGCCATCTGCCGGACGAGGGTGGCGCGGTAGTCGTCCGGCATCCAGTCCCGGGGCTCGACGCGCTCGTCCGCCGCCACCGTCGCCTCGAAGACCGCTCGTGCGGCTTCGGGGCCGGGCGGCTCCGGCGCCGGTCCCCCGGCGGGTGCCGCCGTGCCCGGCGCGGCCGCCCCGGCCCGCCCTGCCGCTGTCGTTCCAGCCGCCGTCATGCCACCCCTCGTTCCCGTGATCCGGCCCCGGCGGGCCACCGACATCCGGTCCCGGCGAGCCACCGACCGACCGATCGTTCGGTTCAATGGTGCGGGGAGGGCTGTGGGGTGTCAAGGCTGTGGATAACCTGACGGACCTGTGCCGGTCCGAGCGTGCTGAGTACCGTTCTCGGGGACCGGGGGGAAGCCAGGGAGAGGCGCGATGGACGCAGACGAGCACGGAGCGGCGGACAACGCCGGGATGGGCGCACTGTCGTGGCCCGGGCGCATAGCCGTCGCGGTGGCCCTCGGGGTCGTCACGGTCACCGCCCTGGTCCATCTGGCGATGGTGTTTCTGCACGTCGCACCGGAGAACACGGTCTCCAAGCGGCACGGCGGGACGATCGACGGCTACGTCTACCCGGAGTTCGAGCAGAACTGGAAACTGTTCGCCCCCAACCCGCTCCAGCAGAACATCGCCGTGCAGGCCCGGGCCGAGGTCATGGCGTCCGACGGCGGCATCTCGGTCACCCGCTGGACCAACCTCACCGCCCGGGACGCCGAGGCCGTCCGCCACAACCCGGTTCCCAGCCACGTCCACCAGAACGAACTCCGCCGCGCCTGGGACTTCTTCACCGGCTCGCACGACGAGGAGAACCGGCCGAACGGGCTGCGGGGCGCTCTCTCCGAGGAGTATCTGCGGCGCATCGTCCTCTCCCGGATCGGTCCCGAGACCGCCGGAACGGAGGTCCTCCGTGTCCAGGTGCGCTCCGCCACCACTCCGGTGCGCCCGCCCGCCTGGACCCCCGGCGACGGGGAGACGGCCGGCCGGCCGTCCGGCGGCGGGACGGTGCACCGGGAACTGCCCTGGTGGCCCGTCGGCCCCGGCGACGTACCGGGCAGCGCCCGCCCCGGGCAGGCAGCGGTGGTGAGTGACAAGTGAGCGTCTCCGGCGTCGCCGCCGTCCTCGCGCGGGGTGTCACCCGTGTCACGGGCGGTGCCCTGGGCCCGTACCAGTCCGCCGTGGTGCGGATCGGTTTCTCCTTCACCTGGCTGGTCTTCCTGCTGCGCGAGTGGCCGAACCGCCGGGAGCTGTACGGCCCCGACGGGCCCTGGAGCTGGGAGATGGCCCGGCAGCTGACCGACGGCAACGGCGCCTTCACGGTGCTCATGTGGTCCGACGGGCGGCTGTGGTTCGAAGCGGTGTATCTGCTGTCCGTGGCGGCGAGCGCGCTGCTGCTGCTCGGCTGGCGCACCCGCACGCTCTCCGTGCTGTTCATGGTGGGCGTGCTGTCGCTGCAGAACCGCAGCGTCTTCATGGGGGACGGCGGGGACAACGTCATCCACCTCATGGCGCTCTACCTGGTGCTGACCCGCTGCGGCCGGGTCTGGTCGCTGGACGCCCGCCGTGCGCGGCGGAGGGAACGGGCCGCGGAGGGCGGCGAGGGCGGCGAGGGCGCCGACGACGCGGCAGCCGGGGCGGGCCGGGCCCCGCGGGACGTCACCGGTGTCGTCCTCTGGTCGCTGCTCGGCCTCGTGCTGGCCCTGGCCTCCCTCCTCCCCGGTCTGGCGACCGGCTGGGCGGTGGTCTTCTGGGGCCTCTGGCTGGTGCACGCCCTGTGGTGGGCGGTGTCCCGCCACGCGCCCCGCGGCGAACTCCGCGCGGTGCTCGACATGACCGCCAACCTGGTCCACAACGCCGCCCTGTTCGTGATCATGGCGGAGGTCTGCCTGATCTACGCGACCGCCGGCTGGTACAAGGTGCAGGGCTCGCGCTGGCAGGACGGCACCGCGCTGCACTATCCGCTCAACCTCGACTACTTCACGCCGTGGCCGGCCCTCTCGGAGGCGCTCGGCTCCAACGGCGCGATGGTGATGCTGATCACCTACGGCACGGTGATCGTCCAGGTCGCCTTCCCGTTCACGCTCTTCAACCGGCGGGTCAAGAACGTCCTGCTGGCCGCGATGATGACCGAGCACTTCGCCATCTCGGTGGTCCTCGGACTGCCCTTCTTCTCGCTCGCGATGATCGCGGCGGACGCGGTGTTCCTGCCCACCGGCTTCCTGCGGGCCACGGGGCGGATCACGGACCGCGTCACCCGGCGGATCCGCGACCGGCTGCTGCCCGGCCGTCCGCCGCGCCGCGGCGGTGGCGCGGCGGATCCGTCCGGTGAGCCGGCGGCCGGCGATCCGGAGGACCGGCGGCACCGTACCCTCGTCGGGTGAGCAGCGAGAACCCCCGCGAGGCGGTGCCGCCGGCGGCACCGGACGAGCCGGCCGGGAGACCGGGCCGGGACTCCGGTCCGGAAGCCGGCCCCGGACCCGGACCCGGCACCGAACCCGTGCAGTACGACGAGGACTACACCCCCGGGACCGTCGGCGTCGGGCCGCACCCGCGGCCGTGGCCCACCGGCGACCGCTGGGATCCCGGACTGCTCGCGCACGGCGACCGCCGCAACGTCGTCGACCGGTACCGCTACTGGACGCGTGAGGCGATCGTCGCCGATCTGGACACGCGCCGCCACGCCTTCCACATCGCGGTGGAGAACTGGACCCACGACTTCAACATCGGCTCCGTGGTGCGCACCGCCAACGCCTTCCTGGCGCAGGAGGTGCACATCGTCGGACGGCGGCGCTGGAACCGGCGGGGCGCGATGGTCACCGACCGGTACCAGCACGTCCGGCACCACCCGGACACCGCGGACCTCACCGCCTGGGCCGAGGCCGAGGGACTGCCCGTCATCGGCATCGACAACCTGCCCGGCTCGGTACCCCTGGAGACCACCGTGCTCCCGCGCCGCTGCGTGCTGCTGTTCGGGCAGGAGGGGCCGGGCCTCACCGCGGAGGCGCGGAAACACGCCGCCATGGTCTGCTCGATCGCGCAGTTCGGCTCCACCCGGTCGATCAACGCGGGCGCTGCGGCGGCCATCGCCATGCACGCCTGGGTCCAGACGCACGTGTTCGGCTGAGGCCTCAGCAGCGGAACCGGTCCTCGGCGTCCAGGATCCGCTCCGCCACCCGGACCGAGTCCACCAGCGGGTGGAGGGCCAGCGCACGCAGGGCGGCGGCGCGCGAACCGCTTGCCGCGGCCTCGATCGCGGAGCGCTCCACGGCCTTGAGGGTCAGCATCAGCCCGAGCTGATCCGGTGCCACCGCCCCGGTGGCCAGCGGACGTGCGCCCCCCGCGTCCACCAGGCAGGGCACCTCCACCACGGCGTCCGCGTCCAGCCCCGGCACCGCGCCGCGCCCCGGCACGTTGAGGATCAGCTTGGTCCGCTCGTTGCGGGCGATGGCGCGCATCAGGGCCAGCGCCACCCGGTCGTAGCCGCCGCCGTCGAGATCGCAGCTGTCGCGCTGCCAGCCGCCGGTCGCCGCACGGCTCTCCGCCATGTACGTCTCCTCGCGTTCGAGGCGGGTGCGCTCCCACGCCTCGTACGGATCCCCGCCGGCGTCGCCGCCTGCGGTCTCGCCTGCGTAGAAGCGGGCCTGCTGACGGCGGAGGAATTCGCCCCGGGTGGCCTCGGCGGCGGTCAGGGAGGCCACCGTCTCCCGGGTGAAGTAGTAGTAGTGCAGATACTCGTTGGGCAGCGCGCCGAGGGCCCGCAGCCAGTCGGCGCCGAAGAGCTTCCCCTCCTCGAAGGACTCCAGGGCGGCGCGGTCGCCGAGCAGGCGGGGCAGCAGGTCGCGGCCGTCCACGGTGAGCCGGCGCAGCCAGCCCAGATGGTTGAGGCCGACGTAGTCGTAGTCGGCGCGGTCGGGGTCGGCGCCCAGGGCACGCGCGGCGCGCCGGCACAGGCCGACCGGGGAGTCGCAGATGCCGATCACCCGGTCCGGCAGGCCGCGTTCGCGGAAGACGCGGCCCATGGCCTCGGTGACCATACCCGCCGGATTGGTGAAGTTGATGACCCAGGCGTCCGGGGCGACGGCGGCGATGCGTTCGGCGATCCGTACCGCCACCGGCAGGGTGCGCAGCCCGTAGAGCACGCCCCCCGCGCCCACCGTCTCCTGGCCCAGTACGCCCTCGCCCAGCGGGATCCGCTCGTCGCGGACCCGGCCCTCCAGGCCGCCGACGCGGATCGCGGAGAAGACGAAGTCGGCGCCGCGCAGCGCCTCGTCCAGGTCGGTGGTGAGCCGGACGGCGGGCGCGGGGCCGCCGGACCCGTCGCGCTCGGCGTGGAGGGCGGCCTGGCGGGCGAGCACGGCGCCGATGGCGTCGAGACGGCCGCGGTCGGTGTCGTACAGGACCAGTTCGGTGCAGCGGCCCGCCGGATCGCCGCTGTCGCCGAGCAGCGCCCGGTACACCAGCGGTACGCGGAAACCGCCACCGCCCAGCACGGTCAGCCTCATGCCTGGACAACCTCCCCATCGCCTCGCAAGGTGTCCGTCACACTAGTGCTGCGACCGGGAGGGTCCGGCGGGAAGCCGCGCTGCCCGGTGCGGTGCGCGGCACGGCGGGGCACCGGCCCGCCGCGGACGGGGACGTCCGCGCGTGCCGGGCAATGCGGCGTGGGGGTACCCCCGGCCCACGGCCTGGGGAGCGCCGTGCCGGTCGTCGCGAAGAGGTGAACCGCCCGGTCACAGCACCGGTGACAGGTCCAGTGAGAGAGGCACGAGTGCGTTGAGCAACACCGGAACCGCCCATCCCGCGCCGTCGCGGACGCCGATGGATCCGCTGTCCGCCGTACGGCGTGAGGACGATCCGGTGACGGACGTCTTCCTGACCGGAACCGTCTTCCTCGACATCGTCTTCACCGGGCTGGACCACGCGCCGGTGCGGGGCACCGAGACCTGGGCCCGCGGTATGGGGTCCAGCCCGGGCGGGGCGGCCAATATGGCCACCGCGCTGCGCCGGCTCGGACTCCGCACCGCACTGGCTGCGGCCTTCGGCGACGACGTCTACGGCGACTACTGCTGGGAGAGCCTCGCGGACTGCGAGGGCATCGACCTCGGGCCGTCCCACCGCGCGCCCGGCTGGCACTCGCCGGTCACCGTCTCCATGGCCTACGAGGGCGAGCGGACCATGGTGTCGCACGGGCACGCGGCGCCGACCCCCTGCGTCAGCGTCGCCGAACGGCCGCGCTCCCTGGCCTGTGTGGCTTCTCTGGACCCGGGCCGGCGGCTGGACGACTGGGTGCGCCGGGCCCATGGCGAGGGCAGCAAGGTCTTCGCCGATGTGGGCTGGGACGGGAGCGGCGTGTGGGACCCGGACACGCTTGCCGACCTCACCCACTGCCACGCCTTTCTGCCCAATGCGACCGAGGCCCAGCACTACACCCGTACCGACAGCCCGGAGGCCGCGGTGCGGGCGCTGGCCGAGCTGGTGCCGGTCGCGGTGGTCACCAAGGGGGCCGCGGGCGCGGTGGCGATCGACGGGCTCACCGGGGAGAGCGCCGATGTGCCGGCCCTGGGTGTGGAGGCCCTCGACCCGACCGGGGCGGGCGACGTCTTCATGGCCGGTTTCATCACCGGCACCCTGGCCGGCTGGCCGCTCGCCGACCGGCTCGCCTTCGCCAATCTCACCGCGGCGCTGTCCGTGCAGCACTTCGGGGGATCGCTCTCGGCTCCCGGCTGGGCCGAGGTCGCCGCCTGGTGGCAGTACGCCATCAAGTGCGGCGGGCAGAGCGAGGAGGTGATGCGGCGCTACCGCTTCCTCGACGATCTCCTCCCCGCGGGTACCGCGGACTGGCCGCTGCGCCGGGCCACCCCGACCATTGGCTTCCGCACCCACTGAGCGGGGCCGCGGGCGGCCGGGAACGGCCGCCCGCGGCACACGGCCCCGCTCTCACGGTGCCCCCACGAGGGCGGGGCGGTACGGCAGCGTCAGGCGGGCCGGCGCACCTCGACCGTACGGAAGCGGTTCGCCACGAAGGCCACGTCGCACAGCGCGGCGTTCGCCGCCGGATTCCCGCCGGAGCCGTGGAAGTCGGAGAAGGCCGCGGTCTGGTTGACGTACACCCCGCCGGTCAGGTTGAGCGACAACTGGGCGCACTCCTCCAGACAGACGTCCTCCACCATGCGCTCCACCTCCTCGGAGGTGGTGTACGCGCCGACGGTCATCGCGCCGTGCTCCCGGATGGTGCGGCGCAGCAGCTCGACCCCGTCGGCCGTGGAGTCCACGGCGACCGCGAAGGCCACCGGGCCGAAGCACTCGCTGAGGAAGGCCGGCCGGTTTCCGTCGCCCTCCCACAGCTTCCGGGCGCCGTCGAGCTTGACCACGACGGGGGTGCGGACCGTGGCGCCCGGGAACTCCGCACTGGCCACCGGGCGGGAGGCGAGGGCGGTTTCGCCCAGTTCGCCGGCCTCCTCGACGCGCTTCTTCACCTGCGGATTGACCAGGGCGCCGAGCAGCGCGTTCGCCCGGGCGTCGTCACCGAGGAGCTTCTCCACGGCGGCCGCGAGGTCCGCCACCACCTCGTCGTAGGACTTCGGACCGGCATCCGTGGTGATGCCGTCGCGCGGGACGAGGAGGTTCTGCGGGGTGGTGCACATCTGGCCGCTGTACAGCGACAGGGAGAAGGCGAGGTTGGCCAGCATGCCGCGGTAGTCGTCGGTCGAGTCGACGACGATCGTGTTGACCCCGGCCTTCTCGGTGTACACCTGCGCCTGGCGGGCGTTCTCCTCCAGCCAGTCGCCGAAGGACGAGGAGCCGGTGTAGTCGATGATGCGGATCTCCGGGCGGGTGGCCAGCGTCTTCGCCAGACCCTCCTCGGGCAGCTCCGCGGCCAGCGCCACCAGATTGGGGTCGAACCCGGCCTCCGCCAGCACCTCCCGGGCCGCCGCGACGGTCAGGGCGAGCGGCAGCACGGCCCGCGGATGCGGTTTGACCAGGACCGGATTGCCCGTCGCCAGGGAGGCGAAGAAGCCGGGGTAGCCGTTCCAGGTGGGGAAGGTGTTGCAGCCGATGAGCAGCGAGATGCCGCGCGGCACGGGCGTGAAGGTCTTGGTGAGTTCGAGGGGCTCGCGCTTGCCCTGCGGCTTGGACCACTCCGCGCGCTCCGGCACCCGGGCCTGCTCGGCGTAGGCGTACGCCACCGCCTCCAGACCGCGGTCCTGGGCGTGCGGGCCGCCGGCCTGGAAAGCCATCAGGAAGGCCTGGCCGGAGGTGTGCATCACGGCGTGCGCGAACTCATGGGTGCGGGCGCTGATCCGGGCCAGGATCTCCAGGCAGACCAGGGCGCGCGTCTCGGCTCCGGCCCGTCGCCAGTCGCCCATGCCGGCCCGCATGGCGGGCAGCAACACCTCCGCATCGGGGTGCGGGTACTCCACGCCGAGTTCGAGGCCGTACGGGGAGACCTCGCCGCCCGTCCAGGCGTCGGTCCCCGGCTGGTCCAGCTCCAGGCGGCGGCCGAGCAGCGCGTCGAACGCGGCCCTGCCCTCCTCGGCGGCGTTCTCGCCGTAGGCCTTCGGGTGCTCCGGGTGGGGCGACCAGTACGCCCGGGTCCGGACGGCCTCCAGGGCCCGGTCGAGCGTGGGGCGGTGCCGCTCGGCGAGCTGGTGTGCGGTGAGATGGGGGGCCATGTCTGACCAACTCCTCGTCGAACCGGGGAACGGCGCGCCTGAGCGCTCCGTGAGAGGGACGGTGGGGTGCGGATGCGGGAACGGCTTTAGAGTAACCGAACGATCGGTCGGGACAAGGGGCTGTGGAAAACTCCGGAGAACTCCTCGTCCCCGGGTGAAAGGTATGTGCGCATGACCGAAGCCGAGCCGACGGCGACCCCGGGCGGAAAGACCCCGGCGGGCTCCGGCCACCGCCCCGCGGGCTCCGACCCGGCCACCGACCCGGCCACCGCCCTGGCCACCGCGGGATCCGGCACGCCGGCCGCCGGCCCCGCCCCGCTCGGCCCGGACCGCACCGTCGCCGTCGTCGGCACCGGCACCATGGGCGCCGGCATCGCCCAGGTCGCCCTCGTGGCCGGGCATCCCGTCCGGCTGTACGACGCCGTGCCCGGCCGGGCCGCCGAGGCGGCGGAGGGCATCGCCGCCCGCCTCGACCGGCTGGTGGACAAGGGGCGCATGGCCCCCGCCGACCGCGACGCGGCCCGCGCCCGCCTCGCCCCGGCCGCCGCGATCACCGAACTCGCGGACGCCGCGCTCGTGGTGGAGGCCGTCGCCGAGGACGCCGGGGTCAAGCGGGACCTGTTCACGGCGCTGGAGGAGGTCGTCGCGGACGACTGCCTGCTGGCGACCAACACCTCCTCGCTCTCCGTCACCGCCGTGGCGGGCGCCCTGCGGCGGCCGGGCCGCTTCCTGGGACTGCACTTCTTCAACCCGGCACCGCTGCTGCCGCTGGTCGAGGTCGTCAGCGGCTTCGCCACCGACGCCGCGGCGGCCGACCGCGCGCAGGCCACGGCCGCCGCCTGGGGGAAGACCCCGGTGCGCTGCACGGACACCCCCGGCTTCATCGTCAACCGGGTCGCGCGCCCGTTCTACGCCGAGGCATTCCGGGTGTACGAGGAGCGGGCCGCCGGTCCGGCCACCGTCGACGCCGTCCTGCGCGAGTCCGGCGGCTTCCGGATGGGCCCGTTCGAACTGACCGACCTCATCGGCCAGGACGTCAACGAGGCCGTCACCCACTCCGTGTGGGAGTCCTTCTTCCGGGACCCCAAGTTCACGCCCTCCCTCGCCCAGCGGCGGCTGGTGCAGTCCGGGCTGCACGGCCGCAAGTCCGGCCGCGGCTGGTACGACCACGGTCCGGAGGCCGAGCGGCCCGCGCCGCACACCGCGCCGCCCTGCGAGGCCCCGGCCGTGATCGCCGTCCACGGGGACCTGGGGCCGGCGGCGGAGCTGTGCGCGCTGATCGAGGAGGCGGGCATCACGGTCGTCCGGGAAGGGGCGCCGCATGCCGCGGGCGGCTTCCTGGCGCTGCCCGGTGGCACGCGCCTCGCCCTGACCGACGGGTCCGCGGCCACCACCGACGACGCCGGCACGTACATCAAGTTCGACCTGGCGCTGGACTACCGGGCCGCGGCCCGCGTCGCGCTGGCCCCGTCGGAGCGTGCCGATCCGGAGGCGGTGGCGGCCGCCATCGGACTGTTCCAGGCGCTGGGCAAGCAGGTCAGCGTGATCGCCGACGTACCGGGCCTGATCGTCGCCCGCACGGTCGCCATGCTCGTGGACTTCGCCGCCGACGCCGTGGGCCGCGGGGTGGCGACCGCCGAGGACACCGACACCGCCATGCGGCTCGGCGTGAACTACCCGCGCGGACCGCTGGAGTGGGGCGAGGCCCTGGGCGCCCGCTGGGTGCGGGACGTGCTGCGGAATCTCCACCGGGCCCATCCCACCGGCCGCTACGCCCCGTCCCCGTATCTGCTCCGCCGGGCCGCCGCCGAAGAGAACCTGCTTGAATCATGACCATGGCCAAGCGCGACACCTACACGCCCGAATCGCTCCTCGCGGTCGCCGTCGGGGTGTTCATCGAGCGCGGTTACGACGGCACCTCCATGGAGCACCTGTCGCGGGCCGCGGGGATCTCCAAGTCGTCGATCTACCACCATGTGCGCAGCAAGGAGGAGCTGCTGCGGCGGGCCATAAGCCGGGCGCTGGACGGCCTGTTCGCCGTGCTCGACGAACCGGGCGCGCGGGAGGGCCGGGCCGTCGAACGGCTGGAGCACGTGACGCGGCGCACCGTCGAGGTGCTGATGACCGAGCTGCCCTACGTGACCCTGCTGCTGCGGGTCCGCGGCAACACCGGCACCGAGCGCTGGGCGATGGAGCGGCGCCGCGAGTTCGACCAGCGGGTCGCGGCCCTGCTCAAGCAGGCGGCGGCGGACGGCGATCTGCGCGAGGACATCGACGCGCGGCTCGCCACGCGGCTGCTCTTCGGCATGATCAACTCCATCGCGGAGTGGTACCGCCCGGACGGTGGCGGAGCAGCCGAGCGCGAGCGGGTCGCGGACGCGGTGGTGCTGATGGCCTTCGGCGGTCTGCGCATCTCCTGAGCGCCTCAGCCGTCCGGGGCCTCTGCGGGACCGGGCCCGGCGGTCCGGGCCCCGACCCGTCCAGGGCCCCGACCCGTCCAGGGCCCCGACCCGTCCAGGGCCCCGACCCGTCCGGGGCCCGGACCGGCGGGGCGCGCCCGCCGTCTACGGCTCCGGGCCGAGGTCCGTCTCCTCGAAAACCAGCAGGGTGCGGGTGCTGAGCACCTCCGGGATCGACTGGATCCTCGTGAGCACCAGTTCCCGCAGCGCCCGGTTGTCCTCGGTGTGCACCAGCAGCAGCACGTCGAAGTCCCCGCTGACCAGGGCGATGTGGGCGGCCCCCGGCAGTTCCTGCAGTTGTTCGCGGACCCGGCGCCAGGAGTTCTGCACGATCTTGAGGGTGATGTACGCGGACGCGCCCTGGCCGGCCCGCTCCTGGTCGATCCGGGCGCTGAAGCCGCGGATGACCCCGTCCTCGACGAGGCGGTTGATGCGGGCGTAGGCGTTGGCGCGCGAGACGTGCACCTGCTCGGCGACGGACCGTATGGAGGCGCGGCCGTCCGCGCGCAGGATCTGCAGGATGTCGCGGTCGATGGCGTCGAGCGGCCGCGCGGGAGGTCTCGGGCCGTCGTCGGCGGCCATCTGTTCAGCGGGCATTTCCCTGTGCCACCCCCTCGTGGACGTCCTGTGCACATCCCACGCTGTGGAAAACCGTTTGTCCACAGGCTGGGGCCGCCTGTAGCCAAACTGTGCCGATGGACCGAACAATCGGTAGGGGAGTCCACCCCGCTCCGCGTTCCGAAGCCCCCGCCCCCCGGCGCACCCCGCCGGGGCAGTCCAGGAGGTGTACGTCCATGACGGTCCTGCAGCAGACCGCCGCGTCCCCCCGGCCGGTCCCGCCGCCCGCCTGGCGGCCCCGCACCGATCCGGCTCCCCTGCTGCCGGACCGGGAACCGTTCCGCGTACTCGGCACGCCCGCGGCCCGCGACGCCGACCCGGCGCTGCTGAAGCGCCTCTACGCCGCCCTGGTGCGCGGCCGCCGCTACAACACGCAGGCCACCGCGCTCACCCGGCAGGGCCGGCTCGCCGTCTACCCGTCCAGCACCGGCCAGGAGGCGTGCGAGGTGGCCGCCGGCGAGGTCCTGGCGGAGCGCGACTGGCTCTTCCCCAGCTACCGCGACACCCTGGCCGCCGTGGCCCGCGGGCTCGATCCCGTCCAGGCCCTCACCCTGCTGCGCGGCGACTGGCACACCGGCTACGACCCCCGTGAGCACCGGGTGGCCCCGCTCTCCACCCCGCTGGCCACCCAGCTCCCGCACGCCGTGGGCCTCGCGCACGCCGCCCGCCTCAGGGGGGACGACGTCGTGGCGCTCGCCATGGTGGGGGACGGCGGCACCAGCGAGGGCGACTTCCACGAGGCGCTGAACTTCGCCGCGGTCTGGCAGGCCCCGGTCGTCTTCCTCGTCCAGAACAACGGCTTCGCCATCTCCGTACCGCTCGCCAAGCAGACCGCGGCGCCCTCCCTGGCGCACAAGGGCGTCGGTTACGGCATCCCCGGCCGCCTGGTCGACGGCAACGACGTCGCCGCCGTCCACACCGTCCTGGACGAGGCGGTGCGGCGCGCCCGCGCCGGCGGCGGGCCCACCCTCGTCGAGGCCGTCACCTACCGCATGGAGGCGCACACCAACGCCGACGACGCGACCCGGTACCGGGAGGCGGAGGAGGTCGAGGTGTGGCGCGCCCACGATCCGATAGCGCTGCTGGAGCGCGAACTGCGGGAGGCGGGGCACCTCGGCGACGAGGACGTGGCGGCCGCGCGGGAGGCGGCCGAGGAGATGGCCGCCGGCCTGCGGGCCCGGATGAACGAGGACCCGGTGCCGGAGCCCATGGACCTCTTCGAGCACGTCTACGCCCGGCGCACCACGCAGCTGCGCGAGCAGGCGGAGCAGCTGCGCGCCGAACTGGACGCCGCCGAGGAGACGGAGCAGACGGAGCAGACGGGGGAGGACCACCGGTGACCACCGCACCGGCCGCCGAGAAGCCGGCCACGACCACCCGCAAGCCCGCCACCATGGCGCAGGCCCTCAACCGCGCGCTGCGCGATGCCATGGCCGCCGACCCCGCGGTGCACGTCCTCGGCGAGGACGTCGGCACCCTGGGCGGTGTCTTCCGGATCACCGACGGCCTGACCGCCGAGTTCGGCGACGACCGCTGCACCGACACCCCGCTGGCGGAGGCCGGCATCCTCGGCACGGCCGTCGGCATGGCGATGTACGGGCTGCGGCCGGTCGTCGAGATGCAGTTCGACGCCTTCGCCTATCCCGCCTTCGAGCAACTGCTCAGCCACGTCGCGAAGATGCGGAACCGCACCCGCGGTGCCATGCCGCTGCCCATCACCGTGCGGGTGCCGTACGGCGGCGGCATCGGCGGGGTCGAGCACCACAGCGACTCCTCCGAGGCGTACTACATGGCCACCCCCGGCCTCCACGTCGTCACCCCCGCGACGGTCGCCGACGCCTACGGGCTGCTCCGCGCCTCCATCGCCTCCGACGACCCGGTGGTCTTCCTGGAGCCGAAGCGGCTCTACTGGTCCAAGGCCGACTGGACCCCGGAGTCCCCGGAGCCCGTCGCCCCCATCGGCCGCGCCGCGGTCCGCCGCACCGGCCGCTCGGCGACGCTGATCTCCTACGGGCCGTCCGTGCCCGTCTGCCTGGAGGCGGCCGAGGCGGCCCGTGCGGAGGGCTGGGAGCTGGAGGTCGTCGACCTGCGCACCCTGGTGCCGTTCGACGACGAGACGGTGACCGCCTCCGTCCGCCGCACCGGCCGGGCCGTCGTGGTGCACGAGGCCACCGGGTTCGCCGGCCCCGGCGCGGAGATCGCCGCCCGGGTCACCGAGCGCTGCTTCCACCATCTGGAGGCCCCGGTGCTCCGCGTCACCGGATTCGACATCCCGTATCCGCCGCCCATGCTGGAGAAGCACCATCTGCCCGGTGTCGACCGCGTCCTCGACGCGGTGGCCCGGCTCCAGTGGGAGGCGGACTTCCCCGGCCGCGAGGGGGACCGCTGATGGCCGCCGTCCGGGAATTCGCGCTGCCCGACCTGGGCGAGGGACTGACCGAGGCGGAGATCGTCCGCTGGCTGGTGGAGGTGGGCGACGTCGTCTCCGTCGACCAGCCCGTCGTCGAGGTCGAGACGGCCAAGGCGATGGTGGAGGTCCCCTGCCCCTACGCGGGGGTGGTGACGGGCCGTTTCGGCGAGGAGGGCACGGAACTCCCGGTCGGTGCGGCGCTGCTGACGGTCGCCGTGGGCGCCGCTTCCGCGGCGGAGGGCGCCGCGGCCGGCTCCGGTGGCCCGGGGCCGGAGGACTCCCGCCCGCCCGCCGCGGCGGTGGACGGGGCGGCCGGTGAAGGATCCGGCAACGTCCTCGTCGGGTACGGCACGGGCGCGCCGCCCGCGCGCCGCCGCCGGGTCCGTCCCACGGGTCTCGGCGGCCGCGGCACCGCGGGAGCGGGCCGCGCCCCGGCGGCTCCGGGAGACGCCCGCTCCCGGAACGGCTCCCGCGCCGGAGCGGGTTCCGGCCGGGTCGGGCCCGGCGGGGCGGGCTTCCGCGAGCCGGGCGTGGAGATCGGTCCGGGCACCACGGCCGGTCCCGGCCCGGCCGCGGCCCCCGGCAGTGGAGCGTCCGCCGCCCCCGGCACCGTCCGTGCCGGTGGCGCGGACGGAGCGCCTCCCGGGACGGAGCGGCGGGACGGCCCGGTGGCCGTCATCTCGCCGCTGGTGCGCCGGCTGGCCCGGCAGAACGGCCTCGATCTGCGGCAGTTGACGGGCTCGGGCCCCGAGGGGCTGATCCTCCGCGCCGACGTCGAGAGCGCGGTGCGGCGGGCTGCCGAGCGGCCCGGCCCGGCCGCGCCCGCCACGGGTCCGGAGGCGCCGGTCTCCGCGGCCGGGCGGACGGCCGCGGCCGATGCTCCCGGGCGCGGGGACACCGGAGGACCGACGGGGACCGCACGGTCCTCCGCGGCCCCTACGGGGACCCCGCCGACGGCCGTCGCGGCGGCCGGGCGGGGCCTGCGCTCCGAGCGGATCCCGCTGCGCGGCGTCCGGGGGGCCGTCGCCGACAAGCTGTCCCGCAGCCGCAGCGAGATCCCCGACGCCACGACATGGGTCGATGCCGACGCCACCGAACTGCTGGCGGCGCGGGCGGCCATGAACACCCCCGGCCGCCCCAAGGTGTCGCTGCCGGCACTGCTGGCCCGGATCTGCACGGCGGCCCTCGCCGAGTACCCGGAGCTGAACTCCACCGTGGACACCGCGGCCCGCGAGGTGGTCCGGCTCCCGGCCGTGCACCTGGGCTTCGCGGCGCAGACGGACCGGGGCCTGATGGTGCCGGTGATCCGGGATGCCCACACCCTCGGAGCGGCCGCGCTGTCGGAGGAGTTCGCCCGGCTCACGGAGGCCGCCCGCGCGGGCCGGCTCACCCCCGCCGAGCTGACCGGGGGGACCTTCACCCTCAACAACTACGGCGTCTTCGGCGTCGACGGCTCCACACCGATCATCAACCACCCGGAGGCGGCCATGCTCGGCGTCGGCCGGATCGCCCCCAAGCCCTGGGTGCACCGTGGAGAGCTGGCCGTACGGCAGGTCGTGCAGCTGTCGTTCACCTTCGACCACCGGGTCTGCGACGGCGGCACGGCCGGCGGCTTCCTCCGCTACGTCGCCGACTGCATAGAGCAGCCGGCCCTGCTCCTGCGCACTCTCTGACCGCCCGGCCCGGACGCCCCGGCCCGGGCCGGCCCGGCACGGACGCCCCGGCCCGGGCCGGCCCGGCACGGAGCCGCCCGGCTCGTGCCGGGTCCGGCCGGTCCGGTGTGGCCGTGCGGGTCCGGTGACCGGGGCGGCCCGGCATCCGCCGCCGGTGCGGCCCGCGTGGCCGCCCTTCCCGGGGCGGCCCACGGGCGCGGGCGGGACGGCGCCCCGGCGGGCGGCCGGTTGCCCGGGCCGGCCGGGGCCCGGTGATACTCGGGGCATGACTGTGCTGGTGTACGACGCCGTGGTGCTGGCCGGCGGAGCCGCGAAGCGGCTGGGCGGCGCCGACAAACCGGGGCTGCGGGTCGGCGGCCGCCCCCTGCTGGACCGGGTGCTGAACGCCTGCGCGGACGCGGCCGAGACGGTCGTCGTCGGTGCGCGGCGCCCGACCGTACGGCCCGTGCGCTGGACGTTCGAGCAGCCGCCGGGCGGCGGGCCCCTGGCCGCGCTCAACGCGGGGGTCCGCCTGGCCGGTGCCCCCGTCGTGCTCGCGCTCTCCGCCGATCTCCCGTTTCTGACGGCGGACACCGTACGGGCTCTGCTCACCGCCCTCGACGCGCCGCACCCGGACACCGGTGCGGGCGCCGGCACGGAGACGGAGACGAAAACGGACACGGACACGGACACGGACGTGGACGCGGACACCGGCGAGCGAGTGGAGACCGGCACGGGCCGGGGCGGATCCGCCGGTGCCCCCGGGCCGGGGCTCACCGATGGCCCCGGTGAGGCCGGCGTTTCCGCGGTCTCGGGCGGCGCTGCCGGTGCGGGCCTCGGTGCCGGTGCCGTCGGGTCGCCGGGTGGCCGCGGCCGGTCGGGCCCGGCGGGATCCGTCTCTTCCGCCGTCGCGCGGCCGCCCGCCGGGGCCCGCCGCCCGGAGACCGTGCACCGCCCGGCCGGCCCGGCGCTCCCGGTCCGCCCCGACGGTGTGCTGCTCACCGACGCCGACGGCCGGGACCAGCCCCTCGTCGCCGTCTACCGCACCGAACCGCTGCGCCGTGAACTGGCCCTGATCGCGGCCGAACACGGCGGCCTCGCGCACCTCCCGCTGCGCCTGCTCACCGCCGGCCTGTCGCTCCGCCGCCTGCCGGCCCCCGACCCCGCCGCGGCCTTCGACTGCGACACCTGGGACCACCTTGCCGCGGCACGGGCCCGCATCAGGGACCATGGGCGGGTGTTGGACGAATGGATTTCCGAAGTCAAGCAGGAACTCGGCATCGAACTGGACGTGGACACCGCCGCGCTCCTCGATCTCGCGCGTGACGCCGCCCACGGGGTGGCGCGGCCCGCCGCCCCGCTGACCACTTTCCTGGTGGGGTACGCGGCCGGCCACTCCGGCGGCGGCTCCGAGCAGGTACTGGCCAACGTCCGCCGGGCGGCGGCACTGGCCGCGCGCTGGGCCGAGGAGGCGGGCAAGGACCCGGGGAAGACCACGGAATGACACACCGGGGAGCGGACCGAGGCGCCGCCGGTGCCGACCGGGAGGTCGACGAGGCCCTGGCGATCGCCAACGACGGCCCGCCGTCACCGCGTTCGGCGGCCGGGTCCGCCGGGGAGCCGGAGCTGCCGGCCGCCGGCGCGTCCCCCGGGAGATCCGCCGGTCCGCTCGCCGGTCCGCCCGCCGGGCCGAGCGGCGGGCCGAGCGGCGTGACCCTTGCGGGACCGCCGGCCGGGGAGGACGACGCCTGGGACCCGTGGGACCGGATCAACGGTGAGGAGCACCCCGAAGGGGCGTCCGGCACCCGGCCGTCCGGGCCGGATGACGGCGGCCGGCCGGATGACGGACGTGGGCACGGGCACGCCCGCACCCACGAGCAGCCGGGCCGTTACGGCCCCCCGGAGACCCCGGCGAGCCGTGGCGGAGGACCGGGCGCCCCGGCACCACCGGGGGAACGCCGCGGGCACCGGCACGGAGCCATGCCCTGGTCCGAGGCCCGTGCCACCGCCGCCCGTGCGGTGCGCGGCCCGCTGGGCCCGGAGGTCCGTCACCTGCCGGAAGCGCTGGGCACGGTGCTCGCCGAGCCGCTCACCGCGCTCACCGATCTGCCGTCCTTCGACTCCTCCGCCATGGACGGCTGGGCCGTGTCCGGCCCGGGCCCCTGGCGGATCGCCACCGGCGAGCCGGGGGTCCTGGCCGGGGACGACGGTCTCGTCCCGCTGGAGGACGGTCACGCGGTCCGCATCGCGACGGGGGCGCGGGTGCCGCCGGGCACCACCGGCGTGCTCCGCAGCGAGTACGGCGAGATCCGCCGGCGCCCGGCCCGCGGCTCCGGTTCCGGCCCGGGCCGGGAGGGCGGCGTTCCGGACGGCGTCCCGGAGCACGGTGCCGGGGACGGCGGCGGCAGCGGCGGAGAGGACCGCCGGCCCGCCGGCCCTCGTGGAGCGGACCGGAACCGGGCCGACGCCGGCCACCCCACCGGCCACCCCACCGGCCACCCCACCGGCGCACCCTCCACCAGCGCCCCGGACGCGGGAACGCCCGCACCCGGCGACGCCTGGCTGCACACGGCCGGCGGCCGTACCGTCGTGCCCGGCCAGGACATCCGCCCGCGCGGCCAGGAGTGCCGCAGCGGCGACCGGCTGCTGGCGGCCGGGACGGCCGTCACCCCCGCCGTGCTCGGTCTCGCCGCCGCCGCGGGCTACGACGAGCTGCGGACGGTGCGCCGCCCGCGCGTGGAGGTGCTGGTGCTCGGTGACGAGCTGCTGCACTCAGGGCTTCCCCGTGACGGCCGCATCCGGGACGCGCTCGGCCCGATGCTCGGCCCCTGGCTGGAGGCGCTGGGCGCGGAGGTCACCGGGACGCACCGGCTCGGCGACGACGCCGGAGTGCTGCACACCGCGGTCACCGCGTCGGACGCCGACCTGGTCGTCACCACCGGCGGTACGGCCGCCGGCCCGGTCGACCATGTGCACCCCGTGCTCCGCCGGGCCGGGGCGGACGTGCTGGTGGACGGCGTCGCCGTGCGCCCCGGGCACCCCATGCTGCTGGCCCGGCTCGCGCCCGGCCGGCACCTCGTCGGTCTGCCCGGCAACCCCCTCGCCGCCGTCTCGGGGCTGCTGACGCTCGTCGAGCCGCTGCTCCGCGCGCTCTCCGGCCGCGCGCCGCGCGCCGCCGCGTACGTCCCGCTGGCCGGGGGCGCCCCGGGCCACCCCCGGGACACCCGGCTGGTGCCCGTGGTGCGCCGGACGGGCGCTCCGGCCGCGTACCCGCCCGGCCGTTCCGCGCGGCCCGGACACTCCGGCGGCCGCGGCGCGGGCACCCATGGGACCGGCGCCGGGACCGCCGCGCGCACTGGCGCGGGGGCCGGCCACCGGGCGGTGCCGTTGCGCTTCAACGGACCGGCTATGCTCCGCGGGATCGCCGCCGCCGACGGGCTCGCCGTCGTCCCGCCGGGCGGCGCCGAGGACGGATCCATGGCGGAGATTCTCGAACTCCCCTGGTTCGAGGGGGAAACCGAGTGAAGCTGCCCAGTTACGACATCGCCGCACGGGACGCCCCGGACGCCACCGGCTTCCGCATCCAGCTGCCGCGCCGCATCGCCGTGCACCCGCTGCGCCAGGTGGCGCAGCGGCTGCTGCTGGCGCTGCTGGTCCTGCTGACCACCGTGCTGATCGTCTACCTGGACCGCGAGGGCTACACCGACAACACCGACAAGAACGTCGACTTTCTCGACGCCGTCTACTACGCCACCGTCACCCTCTCCACCACCGGCTACGGCGACATCATCCCGGCCAGCGACGGCGCCCGGCTCGTCAACGTCCTGGTGGTGACGCCGCTGCGGGTGATGTTCCTGATCATCCTGGTCGGCACGACCCTGGAGGTCCTCACGGAGCGCACCCGTGAGGAGTGGCGGCTGGCCCGCTGGAGGACCCACTTGCGCGACCACACCGTCATCATCGGCTTCGGCACCAAGGGGCGGTCGGCCGTGCAGACCCTGAACGCCAAAGGGCTGCCGAAGGACCAGGTCGTCATCGTCGACCCGAGCAGCAAGGTGATCGACTCGGCCAACGCCGAGGGCTTCGTGGGCGTGATCGGGGACGCCACCCGCAGTGACGTCCTGCTGCGCGCCGAGGCGCAGAAGGCCCGCCAGATCATCATCGCCACCCAGCGCGACGACACCGCCGTCCTCGTCACTCTGACGGCCCGTCAGATGAACCGGGCGGCGAAGATCGTGGCGGCCGTGCGGGAGGAGGAGAACGCGCCGCTGCTGCGCCAGTCCGGGGCCGATGCCGTGATCACCAGCGCCAGCGCCGCCGGCCGGCTGCTCGGCCTCTCCTCCCTCAGCCCCAGCGCGGGCATGGTCATGGAGGACCTCATCCAGCAGGGCAGCGGGCTCGACATCGTCGAGCGCCCGGTGGTCAAGGCCGAAGTGGGCCGTTCCGTGCGGGAGACGGAGGACCTGGTGGTCTCCGTCCTCCGCGGGCACCGGCTGCTGGCGTACGACGACCCGACCGCCGGCCCGCTGCGCTCCACCGACCGCCTCATCACCATCGTCCGGGCCCGCCCCCGCGGGCAGACCGCGGAGCCGGAGGACCGCCGTCCGCGGGAGTAGCCTCGCGGACATGTCCATTCACGCGATCACCATCCCCGAACCCGGCGGACCCGAGGCCCTGGTGTGGGCCCCGGTCCCGGATCCCGTACCCGCTGAGGGGGAGGTGCTGGTCGAGGTGGCCGCCAGTGCCGTCAACCGCGCCGACGTCCTTCAGCGCCAGGGCTACTACGACCCGCCGCGGGGCGCCTCGCCGTATCCCGGACTGGAGTGCTCCGGGCGGATCGCGGCGCTGGGCCCGGGAGTCGCCGGCTGGTCCATCGGCGACGAGGTGTGCGCGCTGCTCTCGGGCGGCGGTTACGCGGAGAAGGTGGCCGTGCCGGCCGGGCAACTGCTGCCGCTGCCGGAGGGCGTCGACGCGGTGACGGCCGCGGCCCTGCCGGAGGCCGCCTGCACGGTCTGGTCCAACGTCTTCATGATCGCCCACCTCCGGCCCGGCGACACCCTGCTGGTGCACGGCGGGGCGAGCGGCATCGGGACCATGGCGGTCCAGCTGGCGAAGGCGGCCGGCGCCCGGGTCGCGGTCACCGCGGGCAGCCCGGAGAAGCTGGAGCGCTGCCGGGAGCTGGGCGCGGACATCCTGATCGACTACCGCGAGCAGGACTTCGTCCAGGAGCTGCGCAAGGCCACCGAGGGCGCGGGGGCCGACGTCATCCTGGACATCATCGGCGCCAAGTACCTGGACCGGAACGTGAAGGCCCTCGCGGTCAACGGCCGGCTCGCCATCATCGGCCTGCAGGGCGGTGTCAAGGGAGAACTCAACCTGAACGCCCTGCTGTCGAAGCGGGCGGCCGTCACCGCCACCTCACTGCGCGCCCGCCCGGAGGCGGAGAAGGCGTCGATCGTCGCGGCCGTGCGCGAGCACGTGTGGCCGCTGATCGCCGCCGGCCGGGTGCGGCCGGTCGTGGACCGCACGCTGCCGATGCGGGACGCCGCCGAGGCGCACCGGGTGCTGGAGGCCGGCGGCCACGTCGGCAAGATCCTGCTGGTGCCGTAGCGGCGCGCCTCCGCCCGGAGAGCCGCGGGACGCCGGACCGCCGGGATGCCGGACCGCCGGGATGCCGCACCGCCGGGATGCCGGTAAAGGCCCCCCGTGTGACGCTGGACACTCCAACCGTTCCGGTCCGGGAAGGGGGCCGAGCGTGACTCCGGTGTTCCGCTCACGGCTCGCGTCGGGACTGCTGGCAGCCGTGGTGCTCGTTCCCGCGCCCCTCGTCCTCCTGCACGACCACCTCTCCGGGGACGCGGAACCGCGGGCCGCGGCCTCCCCCACCGCCCGGCGCGGGGCCGACACCCCGGCGGGACGGCGGGCGGCCGTGGGCCGCACCCGGCCGGGCCGGGCCGCCCTCCCGGACCGCATCCCGCCCGGTGACCCCGCCCCGTGGGCGCCACCCGCGCGGGACCACGGGACGGGGCCGGACGAAGGGCAGCGCCCGGACGAAGGGCAGCGCCCGGACGTCTTCCCGTACGGGCACGCGGACGAGCCACGGCCGTACGACCCGCTTCCGTACGGGCGGAGCCCCGGCGGGCCGGGCACGCCCGGGAGGGAGCCGGGCGGCGGTGCGGAGCCGGACGGCACGGGTGGGGCCGCGGACCAGGGACCCGGATCCGGATCCGACGCCGGGTCCGGCACCCCGGCCGCCGTGCCGGACGGCCGACCGGCGGCGCGGGTGCTGCCGTTCGGCACCGGTCTGGTCCTCTTCGGTCTGGGGCTCGGTTACTTCGGCTTCCGGCTGCGCCGCCGCGGCTGAGGCCGCGGCCGGACCGCCTACCACCCGCGGCGGTCTGTGACGATCGTCTCTCCGCGCCCCTCCCCGCCGGTCCCGGGGCGCGTGCGCGAGAATGGCGGCATGGAGAAGCCGAGGAATGAACGGTCGCAGGAGAGCTCCCATGTCCTGGTCGTGGGACCGGACGGGATGGCTCTCGGAAGCGCCGCTTCCGGTGGCGGGGAGGAGCAGGACGAGTCCCGCGAGACCCCCCTGACGGAGATGGTCGAACAGCCCGCCAAGGTCATGCGCATCGGCAGCATGATCAAGCAACTGCTGGAAGAGGTCCGGGCGGCTCCTCTCGACGAGGCGAGCCGGGTACGGCTCAAGGAGATCCACGCCAGCTCCGTCAAGGAGTTGGAGGACGGCCTCGCCCCGGAGCTGGTGGAGGAACTGGAGCGGCTCTCGCTGCCGTTCACCGACGACGCGGTGCCCACCGAGGCGGAGCTGCGCATCGCCCAGGCGCAGCTGGTCGGCTGGCTGGAGGGCCTCTTCCACGGCATCCAGACCGCTCTCTTCGCCCAGCAGATGGCGGCCCGAGCCCAGCTGGAGCAGATGCGCCGCGCGCTGCCCCCGGGAGTCCACCTGCCCGAGCCCGAGAACGAGGAGGAGGAGGCCGGCCGGCCCGGCGGCGGCGCCCGCTCCGGCCCGTACCTCTGATGGGCCGGGCGCCCCGCGGACACGGCCGGACCGATGCTCCGCGGGGAGCGCCCGGGCCGGTGAACGGCAACGGCCGGGGCCCGGCACGCACGGCGCGCATCGCACGCCGCGTGCCGGGCCCCGGCCGTCGTCGCCGGCTCCGCGCCCGGGGCCCCGCGCTCGCGCCGGGCCGGGGCCGGGGCCGGAGGCCGCCTATTCGGGCTTGCCCGTGGCGACCGTCAGCGTGATCGTGTCCTTGTCCGGGTCGAACGGCTCGCCCTTGCGGGGGATCTGCTCCAGAACGGCGTTCTTCCCCCAGATGGAGGAGTCCTCGTACTCGAGGTCGTTGTACTTCCAGCCCGCCTCGTTCATGCAGTCCTTCACCGACGCGATGTGGCGGAAGCGCAGATCGGGCATGGTCACCGCGTCCTTGTCGTCGTAGTGCTCGTAGGCGTCGGTGCACTTCTCCGGGTCGATCGTCCGGCTCTTGTCCTCCGGGACCTCCTTGACCGGAGCGGCTTCGCCGCCCTCGCCGCCCTCGGCGTCGGCGGTCCCGCCGGCCGACGGGTCCGCCGGCCCGGTCTGCCCGCTGCCGGCCTGCTGCTTGTCGCCGCCGTCATCGGCGCCGTTGTTGAGGACCAGGGCCGTGATCAGACCGCCCACGGCCAGCAGGCCCACGACGAGGGCGCCCACCAGGAACGGCATGGTGCTCCTGCCGCCGCCCGTGCCGCCCGTGCCGGCCGTACCGCCCCCGCCGGGCTGCGGCGAGAGGCTGTACGGTGCGGCCGGGCCGGAGGGCCCGTACGGGGAGGGCGTCGGATAGCCCTGCCGGCCCATCGGGTAGCTGGGCGGCGGCGGAGTGGAGGGACCGAAGCCGCCCGGCCCCGGGGAGCCCGGTACGGGCGACGGCTGGTACGGGGTCTGCGCGCCCGGCACGCCCTGCGCACCCTGCGCGTACGCGGCGGGGTTCTGCTGGTCCAGCGGCGGGAAGACGGCCGAGCCCACCCCCGCACCGCTGTTCCGCGCTCCCGCCCAGCCGTCGCTGATCGCCGGGGCGGCGCCGGTCTGGCCCGCGGACGCCACCCGCGCGCACTCGGCGCGCATCGCCTCCGCCGTGGGGAAGCGCTCGTTCGGGTTCTTCTTCAGCGCCCGGGCGATGAGCGCGTCCACCGCCGGGGGCAGGGAGCGGTTGACGGACGACGGGACGGGCGGCTCCTCCTGCACATGCGCGTAGGCGATGGCCAGCGGCGAATCGGCGTCGAACGGCAGCTGCCCGGTGAGCAGTTCGAAGAGCAGGATGCCGACCGAGTAGAGGTCGGAGCGGGCGTCGACGCCGCGCCCCAGCGCCTGCTCCGGCGAGAGGTACTGGGGGGTGCCGACGACCATGCCGGTCTGCGTCATCGACGTGACGCCGGACTGCATGGCCCGCGCGATGCCGAAGTCCATGACCTTGACCACGTCGCGCTTGTTCATCATGACGTTGCCCGGCTTGATGTCCCGGTGGACCAGGCCCATCTCGTGGCTGACCTCAAGGGCCGCCAGCACGTCGCCCGCGATCCGCAGGGCCTTGTCGGCGGGCATCGCGCCGTACCGGGCGATGTCGTCGTCGAGCACGGAGCGCAGCGGGCGCCCCTCCACGTACTCCATGACGATGTAGGGCATCTTGCCGCCGCCCTCGGCATCGGAGAGGGTGTCCTCGCCGGTGTCGAACACGGAGACGATGTTGGTGTGGGAGAGTTTGGCGACCGACTGCGCCTCGCGCCGGAACCGCTCGCGGAACGCCTCCTCGCGGCCCAGCTCGGTGTGCAGGACCTTGATGGCCACCTGCCGGTCCAGCACCGTGTCGTACGCCAGGTGCACGGAGGCCATTCCGCCCGCGCCGAGGAGGTCGCGCAGCCGGTACCGCCCGCCCGCGACCGAGCGCCCCTCGTAGCGGCCCTGCCCGCCGTCCTCGCTCATGTGACTGACTCCCCCTGTGCGGACGGCCGTGTGGATGCGGGCCCCGGCCGGCTGCTCGAACAACCGTGATTACCGGCCAAGTCTGCCGCAGGGGTCGGCCACGTCAAGCCGGGTGCCCGTTCCGTGACCGGATGGGCGAGAAGAGTTCGGGAAGCGTTACAGCATCCCCACGGACGGACCCGGGATTTGCCTCCGCACCCCCTCAGCGGATTGGATGGTCTGTCCACCGGGGGACGGCGCGCCGTGCGGAGGCTGTAGCGTGCCTCCCGGAAGACCCCAGGGTCCCGAGCCGGCGGCAGGGGATTCGACGAGGGGGACCCGGACCGCGCACAGCGGACAGATGACTACGGCGAGGACTGATGGCACAGACGCGCTCCGGGGGCCCGTCCGAATCCGAACCGGCGAACGGCGGCAACGGGAACGGGAACGGCGGCCCCGGTGACTCCCCCGAGCTGTGGGGCGACGGCGGACTGGTCGGGGACGGGCGCTACCGCCTGACCCACCGGCTCGGCCGCGGTGGCATGGCGGAGGTCTTCGCCGCCGAGGACGTACGGCTCGGCCGCACCGTCGCGGTGAAGCTGCTGCGCTCCGATCTCGCGGAGGACCCGGTCTCGAAGGCCCGCTTCACGCGCGAGGCCCAGTCGGTCGCGGGCCTCAACCACCACGCGGTCGTCGCGGTCTACGACTCCGGCGAGGACGTGATCGGCGGAAGCACCGTCCCCTACATCGTCATGGAGCTCGTCGAGGGCCGGACGATCCGGGATCTGCTGATCGACTCCGAGGCGCCGCCGCCGGACCAGGCACTGATCATCGTCTCCGGGGTGCTGGAGGCGCTGGCCTACAGCCACCACCACGGCATCGTGCACCGCGACATCAAGCCCGCGAACGTGATCATCACCAACACGGGCGCGGTCAAGGTCATGGACTTCGGCATCGCCCGTGCGCTGCACGGCGCGCAGTCCACGATGACGCAGACCGGCATGGTCATGGGCACCCCGCAGTACCTCTCGCCGGAACAGGCCCTCGGCAAGACCGTGGACACCCGCTCCGACCTGTACGCCACCGGCTGCCTGCTCTACGAACTGCTGGCGCACCGCCCGCCGTTCACCGGCGAGAGCCCGCTGTCGGTGGTCTACCAGCACGTCCAGGACATGCCGGTGCCGCCGTCCCGGGTGTCGGACTCCGTGCCGCCGGAGCTGGACGGGCTGGTGATGCGCTCGCTGGCCAAGGATCCGGACGACCGGTTCCAGACGGCCGAGGAGATGCGCGGGCTGGCGCAGTACGCCCTGCAGATGCTGACCGAGCACGGCGGCCACACCGGCAGCTGGGACACCGGCACCGTCGCCGCGGCGGGCGCCGCCCCGACGGCCGGCCCGGCCGCCGGCGCGACCGCCATGATGCCGGCGGGCGGTGACACCTCGCAGATCCCCGCCCCGCTGCTGGGTCCCCCGCGGGGCGACGACGGCGGCTTCGACGGCACCCGCTATGACGGGGGCCGGGGCGGCTCCGGCCGGGGCCGCGGCCCGCTGCTGCTCGTGGCGGCGCTGGCGGCGGTCGCCATGGCAGTGGGGATCGTCTTCGCGCTCGACTGGGGCGGTGGCGGCAAGGAGCCGGACCAGAAGCCGTCGCCGACCGCCTCCCGGAGCCAGGACGACACCGAGAGGTCGCAGTCGCCGGAGGGCGAGGCCACCCAGGACCCGGAGACGGCGCCCGGCACCGGCGGCCAGGACCAGGACTACACGCCCGAACAGCCGAGCGGCGAGTACACCCCGTCCCAGGATCCGACCGCCGGTGAGACGACCACCAGCGCCCCGCCCGAGTCCCCTTCGGCGCCTCCGTCCGAGAGCACCCCGAGTGACCCGGGCAGCGACCCCGGCGCCACCGGGGATCCCGGTGGCGACACGGGCGACCCGGGCGGTGCCGGCGGCGACCCGGGCGGTGTCGGCGGGACCGACGAGGGCGTGACGACGGGAGGGGCGGCCGAGGGCTGATCCCCCGGTTCCCCTGTCCGGCTTTCCCGTGGCCGCAGCGGTGAGCAGGCCCCTTCGCACCGGAGCTCCCTCCGGCACGGAGGGGCCGCCGTCGTTCCGGGGGCCGTCCGCCCCGGCCGGTTCCCCGGCCCTCAGGTGGTGAAGGCGTCCCGTACCGCGTCGTAGTGCTCGGTCCACCACACGGCCAGGGCCGCCGCCGCGGGGAACTGGGCGTCGGCGCGCGGGTCGCGCAGTTCGTAGCGCCAGCGCAGCATCCAGAAGTCGTTCAGCCGTTCCCACCACACCCGGTGGACGGCCGCGGCCAGTTCGCCCGGGGCCGCTCCGGAGGCCCGCCGGTAGCCGCGCGCGTAGCAGCGGACCTTGGGCAGGGCGAGGGGGCCGCGGGGACGGACGAAGAAGATCGCCGCGGCCCGTACGGCCTCCTCGGCGCGCGGCTGGACGCTCAGCCGGTCCCAGTCGACGATCGCGGCCGGTTCGGTGCCCCGGTAGAGGAGGTTCAGCGGATGGAAGTCGCCGTGCACCCAGCCCGCGGCGGGCTCGGCACCCGGCCGGGGGCGCCGGTGGGCGTGGCGGCCGAGCAGGGCGCGCCGCTCGGTGAGCCGGTGCTCGGCGAGTTCGTCGAAGGCGTCGCGCTGCGGGCGGCGGCGGGCGCGGGCCAGGAGCTCCTCGATCAGGGCGTAGGTGTCGGCGGGGTCGGCGCTGGCCAGGGCGGGCGGGCTGGTGGGGGAGGCGGGTCGGCGCTGGCCGGGTAAGCGGAGGCGGTCGCCGGGCGCGGTGCCGCCCGCCCCCGGTGCCGCGCGCGGCGCGGGCGGCATGGTCCGTTCCAGCGCGGTGTGCACCCGGCCGAGGAGTTCGCCGAGCTGTCCGCATTCGCCGCGGGTGAGCTGGGCCCCGTAGCGGTGCCGGCCGTCGATCCAGGGGTGCAGGGCGAAGCAGCGCCCCCCGGTGACGGCGACGGTGGATCCGCCGGTGTCGGCCAGCGGCGGAACGGCGGGCAGGCCGAGCGCCGCGAGCCGGGCGGTCGCGCGGTGCTGGCGGGAGATGGCGGGGCTGTCGCCGTCGAGATGGTGTTTGAGGAAGAAGCGGCCGCGGGTGGTGACCAGGGCGTAGCCGCGGTTGAGCAGGCCCTGCGTCACCCGTTCGCAGGACAGCGCCTCGCCGAGCCCGTAGCGGCGCAGCAGGACGGCCAGGGTGCCCGCGCCGGGGGTCTCCGCGCCGGGGCTGCCGGGACCGCTGCCCGGCCGGACCGCCGGAGAGAGGGCTGCCGCCGGGGTGACGGGGCCCTGGAGGGGGTCCGGGACGGGATCCGGCGGAGCGGGGGCAACGGATGAGCGCGGCACTCGTCAAATGTTAGATCACGCTGCGTACCCGATCCGGAACCGGGGCCTCAATAAGACGGGCTCTCGCTCCGGCTTATCCCCGCGAACTCTTCCCGTGCTCTTGCCCCCCGGGTTAACGTGCCGTAGTCCCGGCTGTCGCAGGGCTGTGACCAGTGGTGTTCCCCGACCTACCCGATTTACTTGGAAATCCAAGCAAAATCCCAGGTCAGAGGGGGTTTCGCAGGAATGCGGGCCACTGGGTAACGTGCGTCCTGCGGCCAGATCCGGGCGCCTGTCACGCCCGGTCCGGCAGCCGCACCCACCCCGTGCGCCGTTCGAATCGGGTGAGCCCCCCCTGCCGTCGGCAAGGGGACCTACTGGGCCACCGGCGACCCCGGGGGCCGGACAGACGGAGGAGCACACCGTGACCGTGGAGAGCACCGCGGGGCGCAAGCCACGCCGCACCACAGCGAAGCGCGCCGGCGCCAAGAAGCCACCGGCGGGGGCACCGGACACCGCCGGGCAGCCCGAGCTCGTACAGCTACTGACGCCCGAGGGCAAGCGCGTCGAGCACCCCGAGTACTCCATCGACCTCGGCCCGGAGGAGCTGCGCGGGCTGTACCGGGACATGGTGCTGACCCGCCGCTTCGACGCCGAGGCCACCGCGCTCCAGCGCCAGGGCGAGCTGGGCCTGTGGGCCTCCCTGCTGGGCCAGGAGGCCGCGCAGATCGGCTCCGGCCGCGCCCTGCGGGACGACGACTACGTCTTCCCCACCTACCGCGAGCACGGCGTCGCCTGGTGCCGGGGCGTGGACCCGACCAACCTGCTGGGCATGTTCCGCGGCGTGAACAACGGCGGCTGGGACCCGACGGGCAACAACTTCCACCTCTACACGATCGTCATCGGCTCCCAGGCGCTGCACGCCACCGGCTACGCCATGGGCGTGGCCAAGGACGGCGCCGACTCCGCCGTGATCGCCTACTTCGGCGACGGCGCGAGCAGCCAGGGCGACGTGGCCGAGGCGTTCACCTTCTCAGCGGTCTACAACGCTCCGGTGGTCTTCTTCTGCCAGAACAACCAGTGGGCCATCTCCGAGCCCACCGAGAAGCAGACCCGCGTCCCGCTGTACCAGCGCGCCCAGGGCTACGGCTTCCCCGGCGTCCGGGTCGACGGCAACGACGTCCTGGCCTGCCTCGCCGTCACCCGCTCCGCGCTGGAGCGCGCCCGCCGCGGCGAGGGCCCGACCCTCGTCGAGGCGTTCACCTACCGCATGGGCGCCCACACCACCTCCGACGACCCGACCAAGTACCGGCGGGACGAGGAGCGGGAGGCCTGGGAGGCCAAGGACCCGATCCTGCGGCTGCGCGCCTACCTGGAGGCCGAGGGCATCGCCGACGCGGCGTTCCTCGCCGCGCTGGACCAGGAGAGCGAGGAACTGGGCCGCCATGTGCGCGAGGCGATCCGGCTGATGCCGGACCCCGACACCACGGCGATCTTCGAGCACATCTACGCGGACGGCCACGCCCTGGTCGACGAGGAACGCGCGCAGTTCGCCGCCTACCAGGCGTCCTTCGCCGAGGAGGGCAACTGACATGGCCGCCGAGAAGATCATGAAGCTTCCCATCGCCAAGGCGATCAACGAATCCCTCCGCAAGGCCATGGAGGACGACGCCAAGGTCCTGGTCATGGGCGAGGACGTCGGCAAGCTCGGCGGCGTCTTCCGCGTCACCGACGGCCTGCAGAAGGACTTCGGCGAGGACCGGGTCATCGACACCCCGCTCGCCGAGTCCGGCATCGTCGGCACCGCCATCGGCATGGCGCTGCGCGGCTACCGCCCCGTCGTGGAGATCCAGTTCGACGGGTTCGTCTTCCCCGCGTACGACCAGATCGTCACCCAGCTCGCCAAGATGCACGCGCGGGCCCTCGGCAAGATCAAGCTGCCCGTGGTCATCCGCATCCCCTACGGCGGCGGCATCGGCGCGGTGGAACACCACAGCGAGTCGCCGGAGGCGCTGTTCGCGCACGTCGCCGGGCTCAAGTGCGTCTCCCCGTCGAACGCCTCGGACGCCTACTGGATGATGCAGCAGGCGATCCGCAGCGACGACCCGGTCATCTTCTTCGAGCCCAAGCGGCGCTACTGGGACAAGGGCGAGGTGGACACCGCCGCCGTCCCCGGCCCGCTGCACGAGGCCGTCACCGTCCGCGAGGGCACCGACCTCACCCTCGTCGCCTACGGCCCGATGGTGAAGGTCTGCCTGGAGGCCGCGGCCGCGGCGGCGGAGGAGGGCAAGTCGCTGGAGGTCCTCGACCTCCGCTCGATGTCCCCGATCGACTTCGACGCGGTCCAGCGCTCGGTGGAGAAGACCGGGCGGCTGGTCGTCGTGCACGAGGCTCCGGTATTCCTGGGTACGGGATCGGAGATCGCCGCCCGGATCACCGAGCGGTGCTTCTACCACCTGGAGGCCCCGGTGCTGCGCGTGGGCGGATACCACGCGCCGTACCCGCCGGCCAGGCTGGAGGAGGAGTACCTGCCCGGCCTGGACCGGGTGCTCGACTCCGTCGACCGCGCTCTGGCGTACTGAAGGGACGGGGAAAGTGACGATGACAGCGACTTCCCAGCGCTTCCGCGAGTTCCGGATGCCCGACGTGGGCGAGGGACTCACCGAGGCCGAGATCCTCAAGTGGTACGTGGCACCCGGCGACACCGTGTCCGACGGGCAGACCGTCTGCGAGGTCGAGACCGCCAAGGCGGCCGTGGAACTGCCCATCCCCTTCGACGGCGTGGTGCGCGAACTGCACTTCGAGGAGGGGGCGACGGTCGACGTCGGCGCCGTCTTCATCACCGTCGACACCCGGCCGGGTGGTGACGGCGACGACGACGGCGGTGCCGCGCCCGCGGCGGAGGCGGCCCCCGCCCCGGCCGCGGAGCCGGCGGCCCCCGCCGAGCCGGAGCAGCCCCAGGAGCGGCAGCCGGTGCTGGTGGGCTACGGCGTCTCCGCCGCGTCCACCAAGCGCCGCGCGCGCAAGCCGCAGCCGGGTGCCGGTGCCGGTGCCGGGCAGGCCAACGGCGGGCCGGTCGTGCCCGCCGCGGAGCCCCCGGCCGCCGTTCCGGCGCAGGCCCCGCCGGCCGGTGCCCCGGAGGCCGCCCGGCCGCTCGCGAAGCCGCCGGTCCGCAAGCTCGCCAAGGACCTCGGCGTCGATCTGGCCTCGGTCGTCCCGACCGGCCCGGACTCCATCGTGACCCGCGAGGACGTGCACGCCGCCGCCGCGGCCGCCGCGGCGACGGCCCCTCCGGCGGCGCCGCCGGAGACGGCCCCGGCCCCCGCTCCCGCCGCACCGGCCGCCGCGCCCGTGTCCGCGCCCGCCGGCGGACGCGAGACCCGGGTGCCGATCAAGGGCGTGCGGAAGGCCACCGCCCAGGCGGTGACCGGCAGCGCCTTCACCGCCCCGCACGTCACGGAGTTCATCACCGTCGACGTGACGCGGACGATGAAGCTCGTCCAGGAGCTCAAGCAGGACCCGGAGATGGCCGGGCTGCGGGTCAACCCGCTGCTGCTGGTCGCCAAGGCGCTGCTGGTCGCGATCAGGCGGAACCCGGAGATCAACGCGGCCTGGGACGAGGCCGGCCAGGAGATCGTGTACAAGGAGTACGTCAACCTCGGCATCGCCGCGGCCACTCCGCGCGGTCTGATGGTGCCGAACATCAAGGACGCGCACGCCAAGACCCTGCCGGAGCTCGCGCGGGCGCTGGGCGAGCTGGTGGCCACCGCCCGGGAGGGGAAGACCTCCCCGGCGGCCATGCAGGGCGGCACGGTCACCATCACCAACGTCGGCGTCTTCGGCGTCGACACCGGTACGCCGATCCTCAACCCCGGCGAGTCCGCGATCCTCGCCTTCGGCGCGGTGAAGGAGCGCCCGTGGGTGCACAAGGGCAAGGTCAAGCCGCGTCAGGTGACGACCCTCGGCCTGTCCTTCGACCACCGGCTGGTCGACGGTGAGCTGGGCTCGAAGGTCCTCGCGGACACCGCGGCGATCCTGGAGCACCCCAAGCGGCTCATCACCTGGGCCTGACCACGGCCTGACGGCCCCGGGCCGGACCGGCCCGGCCCCGCAGTGCTCGACCCCGGAAGCCCGGACGCCACGCGCGTCCGGGCTTCCGGGCGTTCAGCCGCCCGTCCCGTCCGCATCCCGGACCGCTCCGAAGCCGTTCATCTCTTGTATCTAAGCTGTGTCCATGCTGTCCGCCCTCACCCCCGGCACCGCTCCCGGCACCGCTCCCGGCACCGTCCCCGGCAAGCGGCCGCCCGCCGCCGAGCGGGTCTACGCCCACGTCAAGCAGGCCGTCCTGGACCGCCGTTACGAGGGCGGCGCGCTGCTCACCGAGGGCCATCTCGCCGAGGCCACGGGCGTCTCCCGGACCCCGGTGCGCGAGGCCCTGCTGCGGCTGGAGGCCGAAGGGCTGCTCAAGCTCTACCCGAAGAAGGGCGCCCTGGTGCTGCCGGTCTCCGCGCAGGAGATCCGCGACGTGGTCGAGACCCGCCTGCTCGTCGAGGAGCACGCCGCCCGCCGGGCCGTCCCCGCGAGCCCGCGCCTGCTGGAGCGGCTGGAGGAACTCCTCGACGAGCAGCGGCGCCACGCGTCCGCCGGCGACCTGCCCGCCTTCTCCGTCAGCGACCGCTGCTTCCACGCCGAGATCGTGCGCAACGCCGGCAATCTCATCCTGGAGCGCCTCTACGACCAACTGCGCGACCGGCAGCTGCGGATGGGTGTGGCCGTGATGCACGCCCACCCCGACCGCATCGCCAAGAACATCGCCGAGCACACCGAGATCCTGCGCGCCCTGCGCGCGGGGGACGCCGACGCGGCCGCCGCGGCCGTGAGCGGGCATATCGGCCGGGTGCGGGAGCTGGCCGGAGGCGATGGCCGGTGAGCTCCGCGGCGTCTTCCGGCGGCCCCGCGTCCGCCTTCCCCGGCTCCGCCGTGCCCGACCCCCGCGGCGGCGGGCGGGCCGCCTTCGTCTGGGGTATCGGGGTCCTGGTCTACTTCCTGGCCGTCGCCTACCGCACCAGCCTCGGGGTGGCCGGGCTCGACGCCGCGGACCGGTTCGGGGTGAGCGCCTCCGCGCTGTCGACCTTCAGCATCCTCCAGCTCCTGGTCTACGCGGGGATGCAGATACCGGTGGGTCTGCTCGTCGACCGGCTGGGCACCAAGCGCGTCCTCATCCTCGGCATCTCCCTCTTCACCACCGGCCAGTTCGGCTTCGGCCTCTCCGACTCCTACGCCATGGCCCTGGCCGCGCGGGCGCTGCTCGGCTGCGGTGACGCCATGACGTTCATCAGCGTGCTGCGGCTGGGCTCCCGATGGTTCCCCGCCCGCCGCGGCCCGCTGATCGCCCAGGTGGCGGCGCTGATCGGGATGGCCGGCAATCTGCTCTCCACGCTGGTGCTGGCCCGGCTGCTCGGCGCCTTCGGCTGGACCCCGGCCTTCGCGGGCAGCGCGGCCGGCGGCGTGGCGGTGCTCGCCCTGGTGCTCGTCTTCCTCAAGGACCACCCGGAGGGCGGCGCCCCCGCCCCGGAACCCGGCGCCGGGAAGGGGACGGGCAGGACGCCGGCGCCGCGCTTCGGTGTCGGCCGGCAGATCGCCGACGCCTGGCGCGAGCCCGGCACCCGGCTGGGTATGTGGGTGCACTTCACCACCCAGTTCCCGGGCATGGTCTACCTGTTGCTGTGGGGGATGCCGTTCCTGGTCGAGGCCCAGGGGAGGTCCCGGGAGGAGGCCGGGGAACTGCTGACCCTGGTGGTGCTCTCCAACATGGCCGTCGGCCTCGTCTACGGGCAGCTCATCGCCCGGCACCACGGGGCCCGGATGCCGCTCGCGCTCGGCACGATCGGCCTGACCGCCCTCCTCTGGGGCACCACGCTGGCCTGGCCGGGCACGGCACCGGCGTGGCTGCTCGTCGCGCTCAGCCTGGTGCTGGGACTCTGCGGCCCCGCCTCGATGATCGGCTTCGACTTCGCCCGCCCGGCCAACCCGCCGGAGCGCATCGGCACCGCCTCCGGCATCGTCAACATGGGCGGCTTCACCGCCTCCATGACGACGCTGCTGGCCATCGGCGTGCTGCTGGACGCGACCGGGGACAACTACCGCGCCGCCTTCGCCTCCGTGTTCGTCCTGCAGGCGCTGGGCGTCGCGCAGATCCTGCGGCTGCGGGGGCGGGCGGACCGGCGGGAGCGGGAGCGGACCGTCGCCAGCCGGGTGGAGACGCTGCACGTGCCGGCCGTACGCCAGGGCTGACGGGACCTCAGCCGAGTGGCGGGAGCGGGGAGCGGGGAGCGGTCGGCGGACCGCGCCGGCATCCGCCCCGGAGGTCACGGACCGCGGGTGGGGCCGCGGTCCGGACGGAACGACGGAAGACGGTACGGAGGTGGGGGGACCCGGGACCCCGGGGCCCGGGGCCCGGGGTCCCGGTGAACGGCTGACCGGGGAACGGGCGGTCCGGAACGGCACAGGCGGGCCCGGCCGGGCCCGCGGCGGCCGCGCGCACCCGCGACCCCTGCGGCTTCGGCTTCCCTACGGCGTCGTCGAGAAGTTCCGCAGGATGGCCTCGGCGAGCTTCTGGTCGCCCTCCGTCTTGATCCGGTCCGCCACCGCCGCCGGCTTGACCCGGCCGCAGGCCAGCAGAACGTACGTCTCCCAGTCCAGGGTGAGCGTCACCGCCGGCCCCAGTGACGGGCTGCCGCTGACGGAGCCCCGGCCCTGCGCATCCACCCGCACCGTGCGCATGAACTCCACCGGCCCGTGCACGTCGATCACCACGGCCGTGTTCGGCGGGGCGCCCGCGTCCTTGGCGACGACCTTCGGCAGCCCCTCCAGCAGCAGGTCACGGGCCACCAGCGCACCCGGCGAATCCAGATGACCCGGCTGCCGCAGCGCCCGGCGCAGATCCTGCTCGTGCACCCAGACGTCGAACGCCCGCAGCTGCAGGCAGCGTTCCAGCGTCAGCTCCGCGCCGCCCAGCGGCCCCCGGACCTTCGTGCCGGGGTCGCGGCCCTCGTTGCGGAGCTGCCGCGAGCGGCGGATGATTGTGTACTCCAGCTCGGCGGTCATCTCCGGCCCCGTGTGGCAGCGCCGCACATCGACCTGGACCTCCATGTAGCGGGTCAGCTCGTCCGTCACGTGGTACAGATCGCGCGGCAGCGTGTGGATCGGCCGGGGATCGCCCAGCATCTCGCACTCCACTCCGATCACATGGGAGACGACGTCCCGCACGGACCAGCCGGGACAGGCGGTCGCGCGGTTCCACTCACCCTCGACGAGCGGCGTCACCAGCTCGGAGATCGCCTCGATGGAGTGGGTCCAGGCGTCGATGTAGGGCTGCAGGCTTGGGTGGACGGTCACGTGACCCCTCGGCGGTTCGTACGCGGGCTGGGTGCTTGAGCCACCGGCTCACGCAGTTAAGTTACGCTGCGCGTGGGCACACCGGCAGTGCTTTCGTGTGACGATCGTAGGCCCGTCGCTGCGGGCCGAAGGCCGAGAGTGGTGGTACCGTGCGCGCCTCCCTGCTGCAGATTGCCGTCAATGCGGAGGAAACGGTCGAAGCGCGCCGGGAACGGGTGGCCGCGCTCGTCCGGGACCAGGCCGGCTCCGGCCTGGTCGTCCTCCCCGAACTCTGGCCCACCGGCGCCTTCGCCTACGACCTCTTCGAGGAGTACGCCGAGACACTCGACGGCCCCACCGTCACCGCCATGGCCGCCGCCGCGGCCGATGCTTCGGTCTGGCTGCACGCCGGGTCCGTCGTCGAACGCGCCCCCGACGGCACCCTTTACAACACCTCCGTCGTCCTCGGCCCGGACGGCGGCCTCCGCGCCTCGTACCGCAAGATCCACCGCTTCGGCTTCGACAAGGGCGAGGCCGCCATGATGGGCGGCGGCGAGGAGATCGCCACCGTCCGCCTCCCCGACAGCGGGACGGGGACCGTGGCCGGGACGGAGACGGAGACCGGACCCGACACCGACACCGACACCGAGCCCGGGACCGTGGCCGGCCTGGCCACCTGCTACGACCTGCGCTTCCCCGAGCAGTTCCGCCGGCTCACCGACGCCGGAGCCGAACTCCTCGTCATCCCCGCCGGCTGGCCCGCCCGCCGCCGGGAGCACTGGACCCTGCTGGCCCGCGCCCGCGCCGTCGAGAACCAGGCGTACGTCCTCGCCTGCTGCTCCGCCGGCACGCACGGCGGCGTCGAACAGGCCGGGCACAGCCGGATCATCGACCCCTGGGGCGAGGTGATCGCCGAGGCCGGCGAGGACGAGGAGATCCTCACCGCCGACCTCGACCTCTCCCGCGTCGCGAAGACCCGCGCCGACTTCCCCGTCCTCCGCGACCGAGTCCTCGGCCTGCCGGACCCACGGCCGGGCGCGCGGGACGCCTGAGCGGGGTACGCACCAGGGCGCGAGGGCCCAAGACGCGGCGGCACCCCGCGCCCCCGTCAGTCGTACGTTCGCAGCGTGGCCACGAGTTGCCGTGCCTCCCCCGCACCTCGCCGCATCAGGGCAGCGGCCACGGTGTGCAGCTCGTTCCACGCGTGGGGGCGGCCGATCTCGGCAGCGTCGGGCACGATGGCCAGCGCGACCGAGGCGGCGTGCGACGCCTCGCCCGCTTCGGCCAGCGCGTGTGCCAGGCAGGCCCGGTACCACGTCTTGTCGCGCCGGTAGTCGTCCGGCAGCGCCGCCAGCCCGGCCGTGAGGTGGCGCACCGCCGTCTTTCCGTCGCGCAGGTGCAGTGCGGCCATCCCCCGTTGCAGCGTGAACCACGTCTCGCCGTAGAAGTACATCCACGGGGGCTCGTCCTCCGGGCGCTGCGCCGCGCGGCCGATGAGTTCCTGCGCTTGGTCCAGGAGCCGCTCGGCGTCGTCGGCATCGCCGCCCAGTGCGTGACCTCGGGCGGCCATCTGAGCGGCCATGCCCTGGACTCCGAGGGACGTTCCCGGGGCCGACCAGCGAGCCGCCTCCGCCAGACGCACACACCGGTCCCCACGGCCGCCCGACCACGCCATGTGCGCCTTCATGCTGAGCGTCGTGGCCGCCATAGTGGCGTCACCGGCCTCCAGCGCCCACTCATGGCTGCGGTCGTACCAGGCGAGGGCGGCTGCCGTCTTCCCCTGATCCTGCGCCATCCACGCCAGGAACTGCGCGTGCTCGGACGCCAGGCGTACCACCCGGCTCGCCAACGGGCCCCGGGCGTTGCCGTACAGGTCCACCACCGTCCGGAGTTGCCGGCGCATCAAGCCCGCCAACGGCCGCGAACCGATCTCGTCCTCGGCCCGGCGATGCTCCGCCAGGAGCCGGTCGAGCCAGTCGAGCGTGGCGGCGTCCACGGGGTGCTCTCCGTCGACCACGCTCGTCACGCGAGCCAGCAGGTCCTCGTCCGGCCCGGGGCCGGGCCCGGCGAGCGCGGGCACCGGTGAGCCGGCGCCCGGCCGGTCGGCTGCCAAGAGGTGGGCCGGGACGCGGAGCCCTTCCACGATCCGCTGCCGCACCTCGACCGAAGTGACGTGCCTCCGGCCGCGCTCGATGTTGGACACCTCGGGCTGAACGAGGCCGACGCGCTCCCCGAGCTTCGTCTGGCTCATCCCGGTGAGCTGCCGGTACGTACGAAAGACGGCGCCCCAGTCCCCGGCGGCGACCGTCGACACCAATTGCGGGTGGGACCACACGTCCGCGCGATTTTCCCCCATACGCCCAATATAGGGCGCACCCATAGGGCCGTGGCATGGCTTTGCGCGGGAACGGGCGCGAGGGTCTTCGCGAAAGGACCCCCGCGACCGTGGCGACGGCCCGGGGGCATGGCCACCAACCTGGCTTGGAGGTTGACGACATGCTCAAAACTACCGAGAGGCTCCTTCGTCCGCTGCTGCGGTTGCTGCTTCCTCCTGGGGGGCGCCACCGGTCAACGGGGGCAACCTCGTTGTCCGCGGCACCCACCGTTCCCCGGTGTCCGGGACCGCCCGCGCTGGACGGCGCAGCCATCGGACTCGTCCGGCCGTACCTCATCGCCCATGAACGAAGGACCGAGCGCGAACGACGACACCGCCGCCGCATCCGGCTGTTGCTGGTGCCACAGGGCATCGACCTGCCGGGGGTGGTCGCGTGACACCCGCCCCCGCCTCCTGCCGTGGTCCGACTCCGGCAAACCGGCCTACCTCCGCACCAGCGACCCGAACAGCATGCTGTCCCGGCTCGCCGACGAGATGGAGGAGGCCCAGCTCGGCATCGGCGAGAGCGTGCTGGCCGCCGCCAAGAGGATCTTGCGCGATCCGAAGGCGTCCGCGTCCGAGATGCGGTTCACCGCGACCCGGCTCAGTGAGTGCCTGTTCGACGCACTGAGAGTCGCCACGTCGCGCGGCGCCCGTCTGACGGACGCCGACGAGGAGGACGATTCGCCCGTTGACGACGCGGGGCCGACCGCGCAGGATCCGTCCCGCAGGTGTGAGGGCGGCAAGAACGACGGCCGGATCCCGGCGGACGGTCGCTGAACCGAGCATGAGCGGAGGCCGGTCCCCAAAGGCCGGCCTCCGCGTTCACGGCGCGCCTGGCGCCAGTTGTCCACCGGCGGGTGCCTCGGCGTCGTGTCCCCGCTCGGCGTCGGCCATCTCCGCCTTGATGGCATCAATGCGCTCGCGCTTCTCCGGGGTGATGTCGGCCGTCAGGTCGGCCATCGTGCCGAGTTTCATCTGCCCTGCCCAGGAGAAAGACGCCCCGCCGTCGGGGTCGAAGACGAACAGCATCCGGATGCCAGGTGCCTCGACCCAGTCCAGCACATCTTCGGAGGACCGCGCCCAACTCCCGCTCCAGTCGGAGGCGGACGGTCACCTCTCCGCGTCGTCGTCGGGCTGCTTCACGAACGACCCGCGGCCGGGAACCGTGTAGATCAAGCCGCGCTCACGCAGCACGGTCAAGGCCCGCTGGACCGTCGACGCCCCGGATGAGTATTCGCGGCGCAACTCCAGCTCCGACGGGACCCGGCCGGACAGTTCGCCCGACGTGATCTCTTCCGCGAGGTGGTCGGCGATCTGCTGGTACGGGTGACGCGGGTCGTCGGGATTAATGGTGCGGACCATGAGCCAATGGTGCGCCCGTTGGCACACCCGTGCGCATTGGTGTGGACTGGTGCGGCATGGTGCGGTGCGCGTACCGTTGGTCATGGAGAACCCCGGCGCCGCTGGCACGGCCCGGGGCATGGCCGATCGCTGCGAGGAGCGAACGACGATGCGAAGCCTACTGACCCCTGTCCGCCTTCTTCCATGGCCCGGACCAGAGGGCCGACGCGCATACATTCCGGACGGCGACCCCGGCGGCTTCCTGACCAAGCTCGCCGACAACGTCGAGGCCGCGCAGCTCAAGACCGGCGCGGACGTCCTGGACCTCGCGCGCGGAGTTCTGGACGACCCGAAGGCGACGGTGTCCGAACTGCGCTACGCGGCGAAACGGCTCGCCGAGTGCCTGGCCGATGCCCTGCTGGTCGCCGAGTCACGCGGCGGCCGACTCGGGTCGCCGGACCCAGACGAAGCCGTGCTGCCGTGACGCGCTGAGACCGCCCCCGGGACGCCTGGGCGGCCCCGGCCATGCCTGTGCCCGGCGTCCGGGCCTCGCCCGTCGTCGGGCACGATGGAGGGATGGCAAAGCACGCACGCGTCCGCGCTCCCGAACTGATCGGCAAGGGCGGCTGGCTCAACACCGGCGGTACCTCGTACACCCTCGCCGACCTGCGGGGGCGCGTTGTGATCTTGGATTTTTGGACGTTCTGCTGTGTGAACTGCCTGCATGTGCTCGACGAGTTGCGGGAGTTGGAGGAGAAGCACCGGGACACGGTCGTGGTGATCGGGGTCCACTCGCCCAAGTTCGTGCACGAGGCCGAGCACCAGGCCGTCGTGGACGCCGTCGAGCGCTACGAGGTGCACCACCCCGTGCTCGACGATCCCGAGCTGGCCACCTGGAAGCAGTACGCCGTGCGGGCCTGGCCCACGCTCGTGGTCATCGACCCCGAGGGCTACGTCGTCGCCCAGCACGCCGGTGAGGGCCACGCCCATGCCATCGAGCGGCTCGTGGCGGAGCTGGAGGAGGAGCACGCCGCCAAGGGGACCCTGCGGCGCGGCGAGGGACCGTACGTCGCGCCCGAGCCGGTGCCGACCGATCTGCGGTTCCCCGGCAAGGCCGTCCGGCTGCCCGGCGGCACCTTCCTCGTCTCGGACTCCACCCGGCACGCCCTGGTGGAGCTGGCCGCCGACGGCGAGACCGTCCTCCGCCGGATCGGCAGCGGTGAGCGTGGCCTGGCCGACGGCGGTTCGGACGAGGCGCGGTTCAGCGAGCCGCAGGGCCTGGCGCTGCTGCCCGACGGCAGGGTCGCGGTGGCCGACACGGTCAACCACGCGCTGCGGGCGGTGGACGCGGAGACGGGCCGGGTGACGACGATCGCGGGCACCGGCCGCCAGTGGTGGCAGGGCTCCGCGACCTCCGGGCCCGCCTGGGAGACGGATCTCTCCTCGCCCTGGGACGTGGCGTGGTTCGCGGACCGGCTGTGGATCGCCATGGCCGGCGTTCACCAGCTCTGGACGTGGACCCCGCCGGCGGACGCGGGCGCGGGCGCGGGCGGGGACGGGGACGGGGACGGTGGCGCCACCGTCGAAGCCGTTGCCGGTACAACCAACGAGGGTCTGGTGGACGGGCCCGCCGCAGAGGCGTGGTTCGCGCAGCCGTCCGGGCTCGCGGCCGCCGGGGACCGGCTGTGGATCGCCGACTCCGAGACCAGCGCCCTCCGCTGGATCGAGCGCGCCGAGCCGGCCGGACCGGGCGAGCCGGCCGGACCGGATGAGCGGGCCGGATCGGCCGAACCGGGTGCCGCGGGCGGGGAGTTCATCGTCCGCACGGCTGTCGGCACCGGCCTCTTCGACTTCGGGCACCGCGACGGCCCCGCCGGGCAGGCCCTGCTCCAGCATCCCCTGGGCGTCACCGCGCTCCCGGACGGCTCGGTCGCCGTCAGCGACACGTACAACCACGCGCTGCGCCGCTACGACCCGGCCACCGGCGAGGTGACCACCCTCGCCACCGATCTGCGCGAGCCCTCGGACGCCGTGCTCGACGGCGACGCGATCGTGGTCGTCGAGTCCGCCCGGCACCGGCTGACGCGGCTGCGGCTCCCGGAGGAGGCGGTGCGCGTCGAGCCGGTGGCGCACCGGACGCGGCGCGCGGCCACCGAGGTGGCGCCGGGGCGGCTCCGGCTCGACGTGGTGTTCCGGCCGCCCGCCGGGCAGAAGCTGGACGAGCGCTACGGCCCCGCGACCCGGCTCGTCGTCAGCGCGACGCCGCCGGAGCTGCTGGCGGAGGGCTCCGGTACGGACACGGGGCTCGGGCGCGATCTCGTCCTGGCCGAGGGGTTCACCGAAGGGGTGCTGCACGTCTCGGCGATGGCGGCGTCCTGTGACGACGACCCGGCGCAGGAGTACCCGGCCTGCCATGTGCACCAGCAGGACTGGGGAGTTCCGGTGACGGTGTCCGAGGGCGGCGCGGACCGCCTCCCCCTGGTGCTGGCGGGACTCGACACGCCCTGACGGCCGTGAGGCCGTGACACGGCCCGGGCCCGGGTGAGCCCGCCGGAGCGCGGGTTTGTCTGCAGCCGCTCATGCGGTGGCCGGGACGTTCACGGCCTGGGCCCGCTCGTACAGGGCCTGGGCCGCCCGGTTTCGTGCGTGGGGACGGATGAGAGCCTTCATGACGGCTACCCGTTCGTCCGCCCGGCCGGAGTGGACCAGCGGGTAATCATCCAGCACGCGGTGCCAGGTGGCACACGCCGCTTCCAGGTGGCCGAGTTCCAGCTGGCGTTCCGCCAACATCGCGTCATAGCGAACGCGGGTCCGGCGGTACACATCGTGGCGGAGGCGGGATGACTCCTTCATGTTCTTCACGGACCCGGACAGGTCTCCCAGACCGTACTGGACCTGGGCTATGTGGTACGCCAGGGACGAGGGGTCATAGCTCCCGAACGTCTTTGCCCGGGACTCCGCCTTGTCCATGGCCACTTCCGCCTCCCGTATGTATCGCAGGGCGGTGACACGGTCGCCGCCGGCCGCGTAGGCGTGAGCCTGTTGCCCGGACAGGAAGGCGCGCATACGGGGCCCGGCGTTGCGGGAGGCCGCGGCGGCGGCATCGGCCAGACGGAGGGCGTGGGCATGGTGGCCGAGGTCCACGGCCTGGAGGCTCATTCCGCGCAATGTGGTGCAGTAGGTCAGGCGGTCGTCGGCTGCCCCGGCCAGCTCCAGGGCCTTGACGTAATACCGCTGTGCCAGGCCGTGAAGCCCTTCGTCCACGGCCATGTACCCGGTCAGGTACAGGAGGTCCGAAGCGGCGGAGAGCATGGCCTTGCGTACGCCGTCGGAAGCGTCGGCGCGGAGGTGGGGGGTGACCGTATTGACCAGGAAAGCGGCGGCCATGGGCCTGGCGTGGCGTCCGCCGAACACGTCGTCCAGTTCTGACACCTTGTCCGTCATGGCCACCACCGCGTCCACTTCCGCGTACCCGATGCGGTGGGTACGGCCGGTCCGGACTGCCTCCATACGGCCCACCACGTTCGGCCAGTCCGGAATGGTGAGTGCGGCGGAGAAGAGAGCGGCGCCCAGGACGCCACGGCGGGACGGGTCCATGTCGTGCCTCCCCAGCTCCAGCAGTCCTTCAACGGTAGTGCTCTGGGGCTGACCGGTGGGCATGGGGAATCCGGCGTCCGCGTGCGTGACAGGGCGAGCCAGCTTGCGGGCCAGGGCTTCCAGGATGAGGGGGCGCACCTCTCTCCTGGGAGTCGTCCCCGTGAGCCAGTGACTCACGGCGGAGGCGTCGTACCTCAGCCGCGTGCCCTGTTCGGTACCAATCCGGTTCACGGCCGTGGCGAACCGGCTTTGGCTCCCGCCGGTTTCACCGAGCAGGCGACTCAGACAGGCGTTTGGCTCACGCTTGGCCATGGCTCAACTCCCGGCGTTCCCCGCAGACTTTCAACGCTTTCAAGTTCTGGCGTTGCGTTCACGGTACCGCCGTGCGTGTCCGTCCGGTTACGTAGTGCGTGCACCGCCACGGACACGGCGGGAAACGGAGAAGAGGACATCATGTTGTTGCCTACGCTCAGCACGACTCCCGGCGAGCCGTGGCCCGTTCCTCCGGACCCACCGTCCCCCGACGGTGGCCCGAGCATGACCGGTACCACTCGGAGCGAGAGGAGGGTGACGTGAGGAACATGCAGATCCTCACCGCCGCCCACAACGGCGGACTCCGTGAAGGCGGAGGGGACGGAGGCGACGGACACCCCGGCACCCCGTGGACGCCGCCCCAGGACCCGCCGTCCCCTGACGGCGACACCCCGCCCGGCGACGGGACGCACCGCAAGTGACGATCGACTCTGCGCAGGCGGGCCGCCCCAGCCGAAAGGAGCTGGGGCGCCTCCTCCTGGAGACGCGTTCGATGACGCCGGACTGGGCTCCGACGTTCGCGGCAGTGGACCGGGCCGCCTTCCTGCCTGACGTGATGTGGCCGTTCGACATGGACAAGGGCGCGAGCGTCACCGTCGACCGGGCCGCCGACCCCGATGCCTGGTATGCCGCGGCGGACAGCAACGTCCCCATCGTGACGCAGTGGGATGACGGCAAGCACACCGGCACCGCGCCGGGGAAGGTGTCGACCAGTTCCTCGTCCATGCCCTCAGTCGTGTACGCCATGCTTCAAGCGATGGCCGTGGAGGAGGGCATGCGGGCACTCGACGTCGGCACCGGCACGGGCGAGACGGCCGGGGCCCTGACACACCGCCTCGGCGGTCGGAACGTCGTCACGGTCGAGGTGGACCGCTCCGTGTCGGGAAGGGCCCGGGAACGGCTCTGCGCGCTGGGGCTGTACCCGGAAGTCGTCCTGGGCGACGGGTTCCAGGGCTACGCGGGCCCCGCGCCGTATGACCGCGTCCTGGCTACCGTCGGACTCCGGGAGATCCCGGGGGCGTGGATCGAGCAAACCCGTTCGGGCGGCCTCATCGTCGCCCCTTGGGGCACGCACTATTCCAACGCGGATGCTGTGGCCCGACTGGTGGTGAGAAACGGGACGGCATCGGGGCCCTTCACACGCCCCGTGGAATTCATGAAGCTGCGCGCACAGCGGCTGTCCCTGGCCGACCACAGCGAATATGCCTCGGCGGGGGCGACGGAGAGCGCCGACACATCCACGACCACGGTGACCGAAGGGGAGCTCATCACCGGGAGGTACACAGCCGTTCCGTTCGCCCTGGGGCTCCGTGTGCGGGACTGCACTCAGGCCGTCGCGGAGAAGCGCGAGGGTGCACGGCCGGTGTGGTTCTACGGACTGAGTGACCGCTCCTGGGCGTGCGTGATGTTCCGTGACGGAGAGCCGGAGGCGAAAGTCTGGCAGTCGGGACCGCGCCGGTTGTGGGATGAGGTCGAAGCGGCCTACCGGTGGTGGGTGGGCCGTGGCGAACCGGACCACACCCGGTTCGGCCTCACCGTCACGCCGGAGGGACAGCGGGTGTGGCTGGACGACCCGGCGGACTCCTGGGCTGTGAGAGTGGCGGAGCGGGGCCCCGGGGGCTGAGGCGCGCCGGCACCACAGCCGGGCACGGAGAAGGCGCACCGTCCTGTACTCCGCCGCAGTTCCAGCCCTGTGCGTTCGTGTGGTCCGTGCGTTCCGTCGGCGGGCGTCGGGAGGGCGCACATCCGCCGGCGAGCAGGGACTCCGTTCTGGTCTGCGGCCACCGCGTGATCTTCGTTTGTCCACACCAGCCGTTGATCACGCGGCGGCCGTACCCTTTCCCGGCCGAGTACGCCTGCGCGTACTCCGCATCACCGGTAGTAGCGGTTGTGGTCCTCGACCTCGACCACCGGGGCGCCCGGGGCCGGCGGCTGGACCCTGCGCCGCTTCAGGATGCTCACGTAGGCCGCGAGCCCGATGAGACCGACCGCCATCATGATGAGGCCGACCAGATCGAGGTTGACTCCGGCAATGTCCCAGCTCACGGCGAAGGTCAGGATGCCCCCGACCGCGATCAGAAGGATGCTTCCGCCGATACCCATGGGATCCGCCTCCTCAAGCGTTGGCCTTCCGGGCTCCGTGCGTAGCCTCCGGATACCCGGGGCGGGGGGCTCCATGCGCCGCTTGGTGTGGAGGGGAACCGCCGGGTGTCAAGTGCCCCGCGCGCCAACGCATTCCGGCCGCGGCGGAACGCCGCGCCGCCCCGCAGCCGGAACGCCGCCCCGGCTCACTCCTCCAGGAACGCCCGGAGCGCGTCGGCGAGCAGATGCGGGTCGTCGGCGCCGCACAGTTCGCGGGCCGAGTGCATGGAGAGGATGGCGGCGCCGATGTCGACCGTCGCGATGCCGTGCCGGGCGGCGGTGATGGGGCCGATCGTGGTGCCGCAGGGCATGGAGTTGTTGGAGACGAACGCCTGCCAGGGCACCCCGGCCCGCTCGCAGGCGCGGACGAAGACGGCCCGGCCGGCGCCGTCGGTGGCGTAGCGCTGGTTGACGTTGACCTTGAGGATGGGGCCGCCGTTCGGCATCGGGTGGTGGCCGGGTTCGTGCCGTTCCGCGTAGTTGGGGTGGACGGCGTGGCCGGTGTCGGAGGAGAGGCAGAAGGAGCCGGCGAAGGAGCGGGCGCGGTCCTCGTAACCGCCGCCGCGGGCGAAGACGGAGCGTTCCATGACGCTGCCGAGGAGCGGTCCGTCGGCGCCGGTGTCGGACTGGCTGCCGTTCTCCTCGTGGTCGAAGGCGGCGAGGACGGGGATGGCCGTGAGGTGCTCCCCGCCGTCCCGGGTGACGGCGGCGAGGGCGGCCGTGCCGGCGTGCACGGACAGCAGGTTGTCCATGCGCGGCCCGGCGAGCAGTTCGCGGTCGCGGCCGAGGTAGGCGGGGGGTTCGACGCTGTGGACCATCAGGTCCCAGCCGGCGATCTCCCCGGCGGGGACCCCGGCCTCGTCCGCGACGAAGGAGACGAGGTCGCCCTCGTGGACGTCGCCGAGGCCCCAGACGGGCGTCATGTGGCGCTGCTTGTCGAGCTTGAGGCCCTCGGCGTTGACGGCGCGGTCGAGGTGGACGGCGAGCTGGGGCACGCGCAGCAGCGGCCGGTCGACGGTGACGAGCCGGTGGGAGCCGTCGCGCAGGGTGAGCCGGCCGCTGAGGCCGAGGTCCCGGTCGAGCCAGGTGTTGAGGAGGGTGCCGCCGTAGATCTCGACGGCGATCTGCCGCCAGCCGTGCGCGCCCGTGTCGGGGACGGGCTTCACCCGCAGGTTGGGGGAGTCGGTGTGGGCGCCGATGATCCGGTACGGGGTCTCGGGGCCGGCGCCGTCGGGGACGTACCAGGCGATGAGCGCCCCGCCCCGCAGGACGTACCGGCCGCCGGGCGAGCCGTCCCACGCCTCGGTCTCCTCGACCTGCCGGAACCCGGCCGTCTCCAGCCGTCCCGCGGCGTTGGCGACCGCGTGGTAGGGCGAGGGGCTCGCCGCGAGGTAGGAGATCAGGTCGTCGGTGTGCGCGCGGGTGAAGCGGGGAGGTCGGCTCATGGGGTTCAGCATAGGAAAGGGGCCGGAAGGGGCCCGAACGGGCTCGCTGCGCGCAGAAGGTGACCCCCGCCCGGCGGGACCTGCCGGGCGGGGGTCGGGACCCCGGCCGCGCGTCGGCGCGGACGGCCTGTGCGGGCCGGGGTTTCAGGGCCTCATCCGCGGACGGGGACCTGGGCGGTGGGGAACGCGGTGGGCGTTCCGGACGCGGTGACGCCTCAGAAGGCGGCCTCGTCCAGCTCCATCAGGGAGTTGTCGGTCTTCTCGGCCAGCGTGCGCTGGGCGGAGACGCCCGGCAGCACGGTGTGCGCGAAGAACTTCGCCGCGGCGATCTTGCCCTCGTAGAACGGCTTGTCCTTGGCGGAGGCCGAGGCGAGCTTCGCGGCGGCGACCGCGGCGCCCTTGAGCAGCAGGTAGCCGACGACGACGTCGCCGGAGGCCATCAGCAGGCGGGTGGTGTTGAGGCCGACCTTGTAGATCGACTTCACGTCCTGCTCGGTGGCGGCCAGGTCGGTCAGCATGTGGCCGACGATGGCCTCCAGGTCGACCGCGGCCTTGGACAGCTCGGCGCGGGCGTCGGCCAGTTCCTCGCCGCCCTCGGCGTCGCCGAGGAACTTCTTGATCTCCTCGGAGAGGGCGGTCAGCGCCTGGCCCTGGTCCCGGACGATCTTCCGGAAGAAGAAGTCCTGGCCCTGGATGGCGGTGGTGCCCTCGTAGAGGGTGTCGATCTTGGCGTCCCGGATGTACTGCTCCAGGGGGTACTCCTGGAGGTAGCCGGAGCCGCCGAAGGTCTGCAGCGACTGGGCGAGCAGCTCGTAGGACTTCTCGGAGCCGTAGCCCTTGACGATCGGCAGCAGCAGGTCGTTGAGGCGGTGGATGGCGGAGGCGTCCTCGCCCGCGGCCTCCTTGACGAGGATCTCGTCCTGGATGGAGGCGGTGTAGAGGACGAGGGAGCGCATGCCCTCGGCGTACGCCTTCTGCGTCATCAGCGAGCGGCGGACGTCGGGGTGGTGCGTGATGGTGACGCGCGGGGCGCTCTTGTCCGTGAAGGCGGCCAGGTCCGGGCCCTGCACGCGCTCCTTGGCGTACTCCAGGGCGTTGAGGTAGCCGGTGGAGAGGGTGGCGATGGCCTTCGTGCCGACCATCATCCGCGCGAACTCGATGATCATGAACATCTGGCGGATGCCGTCGTGCTTGTCACCGATGAGCCAGCCCTTGGCGGGGTGCTTGTCGCCGAAGGTCATCTCGCAGGTGTTGGAGACCTTGAGGCCCATCTTGTGCTCGACGTTGGTGGCGTAGACGCCGTTGCGCGCGCCCAGCTCGCCGGTCTCGAAGTCGAACTCGTACTTCGGCACCATGAACAGGGACAGGCCCTTGGTGCCGGGGCCGGCGCCCTCGGGGCGGGCCAGCACGTAGTGGATGATGTTCTCGGCCATGTCGTGCTCGCCCGAGGTGATGAAGCGCTTCACGCCCTCGATGTGCCAGCTGCCGTCCTCCTGCTGGACGGCCTTGGTGCGGCCGGCGCCCACGTCGGAGCCCGCGTCGGGCTCGGTCAGCACCATGGTGGAGCCCCACTGCTTCTCCACCGCGATCTGCGCGATCTTCTTCTGCTCCTCGGTGCCCTCGTCGTAGAGGACGCCGGCGAAGGCCGGGCCGGAGGAGTACATCCAGATCGCCGGGTTGGAGCCCAGGATGGTCTCGGCGAAGCCCCAGAGCAGGGAGCGCGGGGTGATGGTGCCGCCGAGCGCCTCCGGGATGCCCAGGCGCCACCACTCGGCGTCCATGAAGGCCTGGTAGCTCTTCTTGAAGGACTCCGGGAGCGGTGCGGTGTTGGTCTCCGGGTCGAACACCGGCGGGTTGCGGTCCGCGTCGGCGTAGGACTCGGCGAGCTCGTTCTCGGCGAGGCGGGCGATCTCGGACAGGACGCTCTTGGCGGTGTCGACGTCCATCTCCGCGAACGGGCCGGTGCCGTACAGCTTGTCGCGCCCGAGCACCTCGAAGAGGTTGAACTCGATGTCGCGGAGATTCGACTTGTAGTGCCCCATGGCGACGGCTCCGTAGCTTCGGGGAGGCGGCATACCTCTACTGCGTACCAAACGTGGTCACGCCATGATGCTACCCGTCAGTAATAAGACGCAAGCCCTAGCCGGTCAACTGTGACTCGTTACCCTTTGGGGCATGTACGGCTATGACCAGAACCCGGGCGCCGGGCAGGGTTACGCGGCCCCTCCGCCACCTCCGCAGCAGGGGCGCGGCGGCTACGGCGCCCAGCCGGGCCAGCCGCTCTACCCCGAGCCGTCGCCGCCCTCGCTGGCCGACGCGGTACGGGCCTTCACCACCGGATCGATGTCGGCCGAGGACTTCCAGCACGTCTTCTCGACCTCGAAGATCTACTGCCCGCGTGGCGAGGGCCCCGGTTTTCTGGCGCTGCACAGCACCCAGCAGCCGGTGATCCCCCTCTTCACCTCCCTCAAGGAGCTGCGCGGCTACGCCGGCAAGGAGTCGAAGTACTTCACGCTGACCGGCGCCGAGGTGCTCGACCTGCTGCCCACGGGCTACGGCTTCGTGCTGGACATGGAGGGGGAGCACCGGATGGTCTTCGACGCGAAGGCCGTCGAGCAGATGGTCGACTTCGCGATGCGCCGGATGTACGGCTGAGGGTTGTCCGGCCGGCTGTGCCGCGCGCCGGCCGCGCTCCCCCGGTTCTCGGCGGAGGTGGTCTCGCGCGGCCGCCGTCCGTGGGGCATGCTCCCCGGCAGGGGCGCCCGGGTCATGTCCGTTCCGGTCTCGGGAATGGCGGCGCCTCGGGTTGTTGTTTACTGTTCAACTAAAGCCCCGAGGAGGCCCCCATGCCCGCCATCACCGTCGAGAACCCCCTGACCCTGCCGCGCGTGGCCGCCCCCGCGGACGCCGTGGCCCGCCCCGTGCTCGCCGTGACGACCGCGCCGAGCGGTTTCGAGGGCGAGGGCTTCCCCGTCCGCCGGGCCTTCGCGGGCATCCATTACCGGCACCTGGACCCGTTCATCATGATGGACCAGATGGGTGAGGTGGAGTACCGGCCCGGGGAGCCGAAAGGCACTCCGTGGCACCCGCACCGCGGCTTCGAGACCGTCACCTACATCATCGACGGGGTCTTCGACCACCGAGACTCCAACGGTGGTGGCGGCACCATCACCAACGGTGACACCCAGTGGATGACGGCCGGCGCCGGCCTGCTGCACATCGAGGCGCCGCCGGAGCGGCTCGTCCTGTCCGGCGGACTCTTCCACGGGCTCCAGCTGTGGGTGAACCTCCCGGCCAGGGACAAGATGATGCCGCCGCGCTACCAGGACATCCGGGGCGGCGGCGTGCGGCTGCTCACCTCCCCCGACGGCGGCGCCGTGCTGCGGGTCATCGCCGGTGAACTGGACGGCCACCGGGGGCCGGGCATCACGCACACGCCCATCACGATGGTCCACGCGACGCTGGCCCCCGGCGCCGAGCTCACCCTGCCCTGGCGCGAGGACTTCAACGGCCTCGCCTACGTCCTCGCGGGCCGCGGGGCGGTCGGTGCCGAGCGGCGTCCGGTCCGCCTGGGCCAGACCGCCGTCTTCGGCGCCGGCTCCTCGCTCACCGTCCGCGCGGACGGGAAGCAGGACTCCCCCACGCCCGACCTGGAGGTCGTCCTGCTCGGCGGCCGGCCGATCCGGGAGCCCATGGCGCACTACGGGCCGTTCGTCATGAACACCCGCGAAGAGCTCCAGCAGGCCTTCGACGACTTCCGGAAGGGACGGCTGGGCACGATCCCCGCCGTGCACGGGATGTCCGGAAGCGGGCTGTGAGGACGCCGGCCCCGGCCGGTCAGGCGGCGAAATCCGCGACGGCCTCGGGGAGCGGCGGCCCGCCCGGCTCACGATCGCCCGAGCCCGGCGGGTCGGTGTTCTCGAACAGCTCGAACCAGGTGCTCTTGCCCTCGCCCCGGGGGTCGACCCCCCAGGCGTGGGCGAGCAGCTCCATCAGCACCAGGCCGCGCCCCGAGGAGGCCAGCTCGCCCGGCCGGCGGCGGTGCGGCAGCTCGTCGCTGCTGTCCGCCACGTCGACGCGGAGCCGCCGGCCGAGGCTGCCGTCCCCGTCCGGCGCGGTGATCTCGGCGACGGCCAGGGCGTCACCGTCCGTGTGCACCAGGACGTTGGTGACCATCTCGGAGAGCATCAGCTCGGCCGAGTCGACCTGCTCCGGATCCGACCAGTCGTGCATCAGCTCGCGCAGCTGCCGGCGGGCCAGCGAGATGCGCTCGGGCTCGGCCTGGGCGATGGTCATGACCGCCCGGCGCAGCCGGCGGGGCGGGTACAGGGCGGGGGCGCCGCAGCCGGGGCCGTTCCGGCAGATCAGCAGCAGCACGATGTCGTCCTCGCGCCGGTCGGAGAGCGGGCCGGGCCGGTAGTGGGAGGACGGGCCGTGCACGGCCTGGATCAGGCCGTCGGCCATGGTCTCCATGTCCTCCGAGACATTCTCCTCGATCGCCTCGCGCAGCCGCTGCCAGCCGGTCTCGAGATCGTGCCCGCCGGTCTCCAGCAGGCCGTCGGTGAAGAGCATCATCAGCTCCCCCGGCTCCAGGACGATCTTGGTGATCGGATAGTCGGCGCCCGGGGAGACGCCGAGCGGCGGCCCGCCGGTCGTGGGCCGGGCCATCATGGTGCCGTCGTTCATCCGTGTGACGGGCTCCTGATGGCCGGCCCGGGCGATGTCCAGCGTCCCGGACGCCGGGTCCGCCTCGACGTAGAGCATGGTGGCGAAGCGCGGATCGTCCCCGCCGCCCTCTCCGTCCGGCCGCCGGTCGGCGAGCCCGGCCAGGAAGCGCGAGGCGCGGGAGAGCACGGCATCGGGACGGTGTCCCTCGGAGGCGTAGGCGCGCAGGGCGATCCGCAACTGGGTCATCAGGCTCGCGGCGCGCACGTCATGGCCCTGGACGTCCCCGACGATGAAGGCGACGCGGTCGGAGGGCAGCGGGATCACGTCGTACCAGTCGCCGCCGAGCTGGAGCCCTCCGCCGGTCGGCACGTAGCGGGCGGCCACCGTCATCCCCGGGGTCTCCGGCGCGGCCTGGGGCAGCATGGCCCGCTGGAGTCCCGTGGTCAGCTCCCGCTGGGACTCCTGGGTGCCGGCCCGGGAGAGCGCCTGGGCCAGCATCCGGGCCACGGTGGCCAGGATGGACCGCTCGTCGGGGGTGAAGGCGACCCGGTGGTCGAAGGTGGCCAGCCAGGCCCCGGTGGTGCGGCCCGCCGTGATCAGCGGGACGTAGGCCCACGACTGCAGGCCGTAGCGGGACACCAACGGCCAGGTGAGGGGGTACCGCTCGCGGAACTCCTCGGGTGAGGAGAGATAGACGGCGCGGCCGGTGCGCACCACCTCGGCGGCCGGATAGGGGGTGTCCAGCGGCATCTCCTCGGTGGCGGCCTCCTCGTCGCCGGGGCGGTCGCCGTGGTGGCCCACGATCCTCAGCCAGTCCCCCTCGGCGGAGAAGACGACGAGGCCGTTCGGGGAGAAGCCCGGCATGGAGAGGTTCCCGGCCACCCGCAGCACCTCGGAGGTGGACCCGGCCTCGGCCAGCGCCCGCCCGGCGTCCAGCAGGAAGGCCTCCCGGGCCCGCCGCCAGTCGCCGGTGACCCGGGGAGGCGCCGCGGCGTCGTCGGCGTGCCGCGGCTCCTCGGGAAGCTCCTGGACGGTGCCGATCAGCGTGACCCGGCCGATGTGCCGGTGCGGCCGTGCGCGGACGCGGATCCTGCGGAGCACCCTGCCGTCGTCGCCGATCACCCGCATCAGCACCTCGGCCAGATTGCCCTCGGCGAGGGCCAGGCTCACGACCTCGTACATCTCCACCCAGTCCACGGGGTGGAAGCGGGCGCGGGTGGCCCCCGGGGAGAGCGTGGTGTCGACCGCGTCCAGGCCCAGCAGCCGGGCCGCCTCGGCGTCCATCCGCAGGGCCTTCGAGACGGTGTCCCAGCGCCAGAGCCCGGTCGCGGTGGCGGACAGGACATCCTCGGAGCGCATTACATCACTTTAGGCAGGTTCGGGGCGATATGACGACCGGCTGTGAGGCAGGTGGCTACCGGTACCCTTGACGGGGCCCTCGACGGGCCGCGTCCCACGGGCGTCCACCGCCCGCCAGCCACGATCCGACGACGATCCGACGACTTGGATGAGCGATGCATCGGTACCGGTCCCACACCTGCGGCGAACTCCGCGCCGCTGACGTCGACACCGAGGTGCGACTGAGCGGCTGGCTGCACAATCGTCGCGATCTGGGCGGCATCCTCTTCGTCGATCTCCGCGACCACTACGGCCTGGTCCAGCTCGTCGCCCGGCCGGGTACGCCGGCCAACGAGGTGCTGGGCTCGCTGACCAAGGAGACCGTCGTCCGTGTCGACGGCCGGGTCAGCGCCCGCGGCGCCGAGAACGTCAACCCGGACCTGCCGACCGGCGAGATCGAGATCGAGGTCGACGCGGTCGAGGTGCTGGGCGCGGCCGAGCCGCTGCCCTTCACGATCAACACCGAGGACGGGGTGAACGAGGAGCGCCGGCTGGAGTACCGCTTCCTCGACCTCCGCCGCGAGCGCATGCACCGCAACATCATGCTGCGCTCCCAGGTCATCGCCTTCCTCCGCCGGGAGATGACCGCGCTCGGCTTCATGGACATGGCGACACCGATCCTCTCGGCCACCTCCCCCGAGGGCGCCCGCGACTTCCTCGTCCCCTCCCGGCTGCACGCCGGCAAGTTCTACGCGCTGCCGCAGGCCCCGCAGCAGTTCAAGCAGCTGCTGATGATCGCGGGCTTCGACCGCTACTTCCAGATCGCCCCCTGCTTCCGCGACGAGGACGCCCGCGCCGACCGCTCGCCGGGCGAGTTCTACCAGCTCGACATCGAGATGAGCTTCGTCGAGCAGGAGGACGTCTTCCGGGTCATCGAGAAGGTGATGACCGACCTGTTCACCGAGTTCGGGCAGGGCCGCGAGGTCACCTCCCCGTTCCCGCGCATCCCCTTCCGGGAGGCGCTGCTCAAGTACGGCAGCGACAAGCCGGACCTGCGCGCCAAGCTGGAGCTGACCGACGTCTCCCACATCTTCGCGGACTCGGGCTTCAAGGCCTTCGCCGGCAAGCACGTCCGTGCGCTGGCCGTGCCGGACACCGCGGACCAGCCGCGGAAGTTCTTCGACCAGATGGGCGAGTTCGCCGTCGAGCAGGGCGCCAAGGGCCTGGCCTGGATCCGGATCGGCGAGAACGCGAAGCTCACCGGCCCGATCGCGAAGTTCCTCACCGAGGACGACACCGACAAGCTGATCGCCGAGGTCGGCGGCAAGCCCGGCACCGCCGTCTTCTTCGGCGCCGGCGAGTTCGACGAGGTCTCCAAGATCATGGGGGCGGTCCGGGTCGAGGCCGCCCGCCGGGCCGGGCACTTCGAGGAGGGCGTCTTCCGCTTCTGCTGGATCGTCGACTTCCCCATGTTCGAGAAGAACGAGGACACCGGCGAGATCGAGTTCTCCCACAACCCCTTCTCCATGCCGCAGGGCGGCCTGGAGGCGCTGAGGGAGAAGGACCCGCTGGACATCCTCGCCTGGCAGTACGACATCGTCTGCAACGGCGTGGAGCTGTCCTCCGGCGCCATCCGGAACCACGAGCCGGAGATCATGTACGAGGCCTTCGGTATCGCCGGCTACTCCCGGGAGGACGTCGAGCGCGAGTTCGGCGGCATGCTCCGCGCCTTCACGTTCGGCGCCCCGCCGCACGGCGGCATCGCCCCGGGCGTGGACCGCATGGTGATGCTGCTGGCCGACGAGCCCAACATCCGCGAGACCATCGCCTTCCCGCTCAACGGCAACGCCCAGGACCTGCTGATGGGCGCCCCGACCGAGGTCGAGGAGGCCCGGCTGCGGGAGCTCCACCTCAGCCTGCGGAAGCCGCAGGTGAAGCAGGAGCGGTAGGCGGCCGTAAGGAGCCCGGGACCGCGTTCCGCGCGGTCCCGGGCTCTTTTTCGGAGCAAGAAGCGCTATTTCGGCGTCGATTTCGCGCTATTCTGCATGCATGGCTACCGTTCAGATCAGAAACGTCGATGACCAGGCCTACGCCATACTGCGCCGGCGCGCCGCGGACTCCGGGAGATCGCTCCAGGAGTACCTGCGGAAGATGTTGGAGGACCAGGCGGCGCAGGAGCCGATCGAGGACATCCTCACCGTGGTCCGGGCCGACCTGGTGCGGGAGGTCCCGATGGAGGCCGTCGTCGAAGCACAGCGTGAAGGCCGGGGCGAATGATCGTCGTTGACAACTCCGTACTGATCTCGTCCCTCATCGACGCCGGTCCGGCGGGCAAGGCCTGCATGGCCCGGATGTCCGGTGAGCGGCTGGTCGCCCCCGGGGTGATCGACTACGAAGCACTCAACACCCTGCGGAACCTCCTGCGGGCCCGGAAAGTCGACGTGGAAGTCGCCGAGCGGGCGGTGCGCGTGCTGCCCGACCTGCCCATCGAGCGGGTGCCCTGCGAGCACCTGATTCCGAGGATGTGGGAACTGCGCAACAACTACACGCCGTACGACGCCGCATACGTGGCGCTGGCCGAGCATCTCACCGTGCCGCTCGTGACCGGTGACGGGCGGCTCGCGCGGGGGTCCGGCGCGCGGTGCATCGTGGAACTCATCACCTGACACGCCGCACCGGCGAAATATGCCGACGGGCCGCTGAGGGCAGTTCCTCCGCGGCCCGTCCGCGAACCGTGTGGGCTACTCCTCGCCGCCGAAGCGCTCGCGGTAGGCCGCCAGGTCGTCCTCGGTGATCTTGGCGAAGAGGACGGGCGGGACGGTGAACGCCGTGCCGGCCGGGACGGAGGCCAGTGCCGCGGCCTCCTCCGCCGTGACCCAGGCGGCGGTGTCGTCCGCCAGGGCGAACGCGGCGCGCAGGGCCTGCGCCGAGGCCGGGATGAACGGCTCGGAGACCACCGCGTAGAGATGGATCAGGTTCATGGCGGTACGGAGGGTGAGCGCGGCCGCGTCCTGGTCGGTCTTGATCTCCAGCCAGGGGGCCTTCTCCTCCAGATAGGAGTTGCCCGCGCTCCACAGCGCGCGCAGCGCCTGCGCCGCCTTGCGGAACTGCAGGGCCTCCATCTGCCGCTCGTACTCGGCGAGCAGGCCCGCGATCTCCCGGCCCAGCTTCCGCTCGGCCTCGCCGGCCTCCGCGCCCGCCGGGACGGTGTCGCCGAAGCGCTTGCGGGAGAAGGAGAGCACCCGGTTGACGAAGTTGCCGAGGGTGTCGGCGAGGTCCTTGTTGACGACCGAGGAGAACAGCTCCCAGGAGAAGGACGTGTCGTCCGACTCCGGTGCGTTCGCCATCAGGAAGTAGCGCCAGTAGTCGGCCGGCAGCAGTTCCAGGGCGGCGTCGGTGAAGACCCCGCGCCGCTGGGAGGTGGAGAACTTCCCGCCGTAGTAGTTCAGCCAGTTGAAGGCCTTGACGTAGTCGACCTTCTTCCACGGCTCGCGGGTGCCGAGCTGGGTGGCCGGGAACATCACCGTGTGGAACGGGACGTTGTCCTTGGCCATGAACTCGGTGTAGCGGACGTTGTCCGCGCCCGCCGGCTCGTACCACCAGGACTTCCAGTCCCGGACCTCGCCGTCGGGCGCGCGGTCCGCCCACTCCTTGGTGGCGCCGATGTACTCGATCGGGGCGTCGAACCAGACGTAGAAGACCTTGCCCTCGGCGGCCAGTTCGGGCCAGGTGTCGGCCGGGACCGGGACGCCCCAGTCGAGGTCACGGGTGATCGAGCGGTCGTGGAGGCCCTCGGTCAGCCACTTGCGGGCGATGGAGGAGGCGAGCGTCGGCCACTCCTCGCCGCAGGCGTCGATCCACGCCTCGACCTCACCGGCCAGCTTCGACTGGAGCAGGAAGAGGTGCTTGGTCTCCCGGACCTCCAGCTCGGCGCTGCCGCTGATCGCGGAGCGGGCCTCGATCAGATCGGTGGGGTCGAGCACGCGGGTGCAGTTCTCGCACTGGTCGCCGCGGGCCTTGTCGTAGCCGCAGTGCGGGCAGGTGCCGACGATGTAGCGGTCCGGCAGGAAGCGCTCGTCGGCGACGGAGAACACCTGGCGGATCGCGCGCTCCTCGATGAAGCCGTTCTCCGCCAGACGGCGCGCGAAGTGCTGGGTGATCTCGATGTTCTGCTCGGAGGAGCTGCGGCCGAAGTAGTCGAACTCCAGGCCGAAGCCGTCGTAGACGGCCTTCTGCGCGTCGTGCTGCGCGGCGCAGAACGCGTCCACCGGCAGCCCGGCCTCCTTGGCGGCCAGTTCCGCCGGGGTGCCGTGCTCGTCGGTGGCGCAGATGTACAGCACCTCGTGACCGCGCTGCCGCAGATAGCGGGCGTACACATCGGCCGGGAGCATCGACCCCACCATGTTGCCCAGATGCTTGATCCCGTTGATGTACGGAAGGGCGCTGGTGATGAGGTGTCGAGCCATTGCGGCTGCTCCCGGGTTGCAGGTGGATGCGCGGAGTGAGGAAGGATTCTGCGGGCGGTCAATATCGTATCGGAGCGCCCGGCGCCACCCATCCGGGTTTCCGGGGGGCGGACGCGGACGCGGACGCGGGTGGGGGCCGGGGCGCGGGCCGGAAGTGATGCCCGGGGCGTCGCGGCGCGGGCCGGGGCGGCTCTCCGGCACCGCGGAGGCCTGAAGATTGCCGGAACCCGGCAGTGCGCCGTGGGCCGCCCCGCTGCCAGACTGCCCGGAACGCGGCAAGTGCGGGGCGTGCAGGGGCCCGCTCCCCGCAGGGAGAGGGGGCCGGATGGCGTGGTTTCTGGGGCTCGGCACGGCGGGGCTGGTGCTGCTGGTCCTCGCCTTCGTCTTCGACGGCGTGCTGGACGGGGTGCTGGACGGGGCCTTCGGGGGGATGGTCTCGCTGCCGGCCCTGGCCGGGTTCATCTCGATGCTCGGCTTCGGCGGTGCCATCACGCTGGGCACCACGGGAGCCGGGCCCGGCACCGCGACCGCCGCCGGCACGGCCGCCGGGCTGGGCACGGCCTGGCTGGTGGTCCGGCTGAGCCGGACGCTGATGCGGGACCAGACCGCGCCGACGCTCCGCTCCGCCGACCTGGTCGGCACCCCGGGCTCGGTGGTGACGCCCATTCCGCCGGGCGGCTACGGAGAGGTGCTGCTCCGGGCCGGCGGGCAGCCCGTCAAGTACGCGGCCCGGAGCGAGACGGCGCAGCCGCTCGGTGAGGAGATCTGGGTGACGGCCGCGCTGTCCAGCACGGCGGTCGAGGTGCGCGCCGTGGAGCGCTAGCGGTCCCGCCGCCCCACCCGCCGGCCGGGTCCGGCCGGGCCCGCTCGTCGCCATCGGCCGGGTCCGTTGGCTGCCGTCCGGCCGTCTCCGGCGCCGTGCCGGTGGAACGCCCTCGTCCCGGCCGTTGCCGCGGCCCGGGGCGGCCCGGCGCGGCCCCGCCGCGGGACTCTCCGCCGGGGGCCGCCGGGTTCGTCCGTCCACGGGGGGACGGACGAACCCGGCCCCCGGGAGCTCCCGTCGTTGTGAATCATCCGGTTTGTCCGCAGAGAGGCAGGACCCCATGAGCCCAGTGCTCGTCGCCGTCGTCGGAGTCGTCGTACTCCTCGTTCTCCTGGCCGTGCTCGTCGTCTCCCGCTACAAGGTGGCCGGGCCGAACGAGGCCTTCATCATCACCGGACGCCGGGGCAAGAAGTCCGTCGACGCGGTGACCAGCCGTGTCAGTTACGACACCAGCGGCCAGAAGGTCGTGGTCGGCGGCGGCGTCTTCGTGGTGCCGTTCGTCCAGCAGCGCCATGTGATGGACCTGTCCAGCCGGCACATCCCGGTGGCCGTGCGCGGCGCGGTGACGCTGCGGGGCGTCAAGGTCGACCTGGACGGGGTCGCCATCGTCAAGGTCGGCGGGGACGAGGACGCGATCCGCGCCGCCGCCCAGCGGTTCCTGATGCAGCAGGACGGGGTGGTCGGCTTCACCCAGGAGGTGCTGTCCGGCGCGCTGCGCTCGATCGTCGGCCGGATGTCCGTGGAGGACGTCATCCGGGACCGGGCGGCGTTCGCCGGGCAGGTCGCGGAGGAGGCCGAGGCCAGCCTCTCCGGCCAGGGACTCGTCCTCGACACCTTCCAGATCCAGGACATCTCCGCCGAGGGCAGCTATCTGCAGGACCTCGGCCGGCCCGAGGCCGCCCGCGCCCGGCAGGAGGCCGACACCGCCGAGGCCGACGCCCGCCGCATCGCCGAGCAGGCGCGGCTGCGGGCCGAGGAGGAGATCGCCGTCGCACAGCGGGTGCTGGCGCTCCGCCAGGCCGAGATCAAGGCGGAGACGGACGCGGCGGCCGCCCGCGCCGCGGCCGCGGGACCGCTGGCCGAGGCCGCGCGGCAGCAGGAGGTGCTGTCCGAGCAGGAGAAGGTCGCCATGCGGCAGGCCGCGCTCAAGGACCGCCAGCTCGACACGGAGATCCGCAAGCCGGCCGACGCCGAGCGGTACCGGGCCGAACAGGAGGCGGAAGCGCACCGGGTGGCGCGCGTGAAGCAGGCCGAGGCGCAGGCCGAGGAGTCACGGCTCACCGGTGAGGGCGAGAAGCAGCGGCGCGCGGCGCTGGCCGAGGCGGTACGGCTGGAGGGCGAGGCGGAGGCCGCGGCGGTCGCCGCGCACGGCACCGCCGAGGCCGAGGCGATGCACAAGAAGGCGGACGCCTTCGAGCGGTACGGCGACGCGGCCGTGCTGCAGATGCTCGTCGAGGTGCTGCCGCAGGTCGTCGCGAAGGCGGCGGAGCCGATGGCGGCCATCGACAAGCTGACCGTGATCTCCACCGACGGGGCCGGGAAGCTGCCGCGCACGGTGGCGGACAACGTGGCGCAGGGGATGGAGCTGCTGGGCTCCACCACCGGGATCGATCTGGCGTCGATGCTCTCCCGGCTGGCCGGTGGTGCCGGCGGTGCGGGCGGTGCCGGTGGTGCGGGCGGTGCGAACACCGGCACGGACGGCACGGCGGAAGCCGGCCCGGCCGGATCCGGCGGCGGCAGGCCGGGGGCCGAGCGGATCGAGGTCACCGGCTGATCCGGCGGCTCCGCCGCCGCGCGAACAGCCGCGCCCGGGGATCTCAAGGCTCTGAGGGAGCCACGGGAAGCCCCGGGCGCGGCGCCGGCGGCGGACGACGCGGGGGGGCGGTGACGGCAGGGGGCGGTGACGGAACCGGCGCCGCGCCCGGTGTGTGTCCTGCCGCGCCTGGTGTGTGTCCTGCCGCGCCCGGTGTGCCGCGCCGCGCTGTCGCGTCCGGGTTCCGCCTCACCGGCGTTTCCCCGTACGGGCCGCGGGATTCCCGTCAGCCGAGGATGCCCTTCTCCCGGGCCTCCGCGAGCCACTTCGGGAACTCGGACAGCAGCTGCTCGTAGAGCTTGCGGTTGGTGAGCTTCTTCGGTTCCGGACCGGCGTGGAAGAAGCCGGCGTTGTCGGCCTTCCGCCGCTCCGGCACGGAGAGGGCGTCCAGCTTCCGGAGGAAGTCGAAGCCCTTGGCGTCCTTCTCGCCGAAGCCGATGAACTGCCAGAAGAGGGGCAGGTCCGCGGCCTCGCACAGCGCCTTCTCGGCGGCCGCCTTGCTCGTGGGGGCGCCGTCCGTCTGGAAGATGACGAAGGCCGGGGCGGTGGAGCCGGACTTCCTGTAGTGCTCGACGACGGTCTCGATGGCGCGGTGGTAGTTCGTCCGGCCCATGTGGCCGAGGTCCGCGTGGAGCGCCTCGATCCGGCCCTTGTAGTCGTCCAGGGCGATGTCGGCGGTGCCGTCGATGTCGGTGGAGAAGAACACCACCGGCACGGTGCCGTCGTCGTCCAGGTTCGCGGAGAGGCCGAGGGCCTGTTCGGCGAGGTGCTGGACGGTGCCGTCCTTGTAGTAGCCGCGCATGGAGCCGGAGCGGTCCAGGACGAGGTAGACGGCGGCACGCTGCCCGGCCAGGCCCTCCTTGTCGAGGGTCGCCGACGCGGCCTTGTAGAGGTTGACCAGGCCGGGGGCGGTCTTGCGGACCTTCTCCAGTGAGATCGCCCCGGCCGCGGTGCCGGATTCCCCCGCGGCGGTGGTCTTCTCCGGTGCGGCCGGCTCCGGCGCGGTGGGGTCGTTGTCGCCCGCGAGTGACGCGGCCTCCTTCCTGGCCTCGTCGGCGGCGGCGCCGGCCCCGGTCTCGGTGCCCTGCGCCGGCTTGCCGTCGGTGGCTTCCCCCGCCTCTGCCTTGGCGTCCGTCACGGATGCGGGCGGGGCGTCGCCCGAGAGCTCGGCGACGGTGGCCGTCACCGCGTCGACCTCCGCCCGCGCCTCGGCGGAGCCCTCCGCCGCGAGGTCCCGGCCGCCTTCGCCGGTTTCCTTGCCGCCGCCGCCCGAGGCGTCCGCGGCATCGGCGGTCTTGCCGACGGGGCCGGTGACGGGCTCGGGAACGGCGCCGGTGGACAGGGCCCCGGCCTCCGCCACGGCGTCCTCGGCGGCCCGGTGGGCCTCGGCTGCGGGGTCCGTCCCGCCTGTCGCGGCCGTGTCGGCCGTGTCCGTGGGGTCAGTGGTGCCGGCGGGCTCGTCGGCCCTGTCGCCGGCGCCCTTGCCGGGCGCCGCCTGCTTCGCGTCCCCGGACGCGGCCGTCCGCTGTTCGGGAGCCCGGGGCTGGTCGAAGGCCGACATCAGTTCGGCGCTGATACCACCGGTCTTCTTCTCCGGTTCCGGTTCCGGCTCCGGCTCCTTCTCCGGCTCCGGATCCTTCCCCGGCCCGCCGGACGAGCCGGTGCCGCCGGATCCGGCGGTGCGGCGCGCCTGGGCGGGGACGGAGCCCGCGGCGCCCGCCGGCTCCTCCGTTCCCCGGGGCTGCTCCGGTACGGCGGTGCCGCCGCTGTCGCCGGTGCCGCCGGTCCGGTCGCTCGTGCTCGCGGCGTCTGTCGGGCCGGCCGTACCGGCCGCCGGGGGTGCCTGTTCCTCCCGCCCCGTCCGGGACCGGCTGAACACATTCCGCAGCAGACTCCGAATGCCCATGGGAGAAGCCCTTTACAAGTATCGGGTGCGATGAATGTCCGAGGTGCGGGATTCGTCCCTGACCAGGACGGACATGTAAGGCTAGCCAGCAGGGGTCTGGCCGGGCGCGGGCCCCCTCCGCGGCGGGCGGAGCGACGGGACCGCCGGCCGCGGCCCGGTCGCCGGCGGGCCGTGGGGAACGGCCCGTTCGACCGGGGTCCGGGGTTCGTCGATCACGGTGCTCCTCGCGCCTCCGCCGCACGGCACCGCGCGCGTCGTCTCGGCCGAGCCGGCCCGGCCGGGCGTGCGGCTCTGCGACAGCGTCCCAGAAGTCGCCGCGTGTGGCGAGATCTTGTCGCCATGGATAGCCGGTCCCGTGCGGATCGTTGTCCGGATTCCGCCCCGCTCCGGCCGATGCGGGGCTTGCGGAGGCCCCAGTACATGCCGTGCGCCGGTTTCCCCGGCTTCACCCCGGGTTCATCCGGGGGTTTCCGGCGCGCGGGTCTGCCCCCTTAGCGTCAACGCGCGGAGACTGTCCGTGTACCCGGTCGGGAGCCGGGGCCGGAGGAACCCTACGGAGGAGAATCACGTGCGGAGACTGCTGCCTCTGATCAGCTCACATCCGGGCGGAAGGTCTGCGATGACCTGCCGCTACCGGTGCGGGAACGCCTGCTTCCACGAGGTGCCCAACACCAGTGACAACGCCTACGCGGGCGATGTCATCGCCGGTGCGCTCTCGCGCCGCTCCATGCTGCGGGCCGGCGCCGTCGTCACCGTCGCGTCGGCGGTCGGAGCCTCGGCGCTCGGGCAGGCGCCCGGCGCCGAGGCCGCGTCCCCGGAGGCCTCCTCCGCCGCCGCGGCGCGGGGATCCGGCCACCCCCACCACGGCCGGCGGGCCGCGCGCGGGCTCCGGTTCACGCCGGTCCCGCCGAACACCGCCGACGCCGTGACCGTCCCCCCGGGCTACCGGCAGCGGGTCGTCATCCGCTGGGGAGAACCGATCCTGCGCGGGGCCCCGGCCTTTGACCCGGACCGGCAGACCGCCCGGGCCCAGGCCGGTCAGTTCGGTTACAACAACGACTTCCTGACCCTGCTGGACCTTCCCGGCGAGCGGTGCCGCCAGGTCATGGTGGCCAATCACGAGTACACCAACGAAGAACTGATGTTCGCCGGCTACGACCCGGAGAACCCGACCCGCGAGCAGGTCGAGATCGCCTGGGCCGCGCACGGTCTGTCGGTCGTCGTGGTGGAGGAGGAGCGGCGCAGCGGCGCGCTCGCCCCGGTCACCCGCCACTGGCTCAACCGCCGGATCACCGCCACGACGCCGTTCCGCGTCACCGGCCCGGCCGCCGGCAGCCCTCTGCTGCGCACCTCGGCGGACCCGGAGGGCACCACGGTGCTGGGCACGCTGAACAACTGCGCGGGCGGCACCACCCCGTGGGGCACCGTCCTCTCCGGCGAGGAGAACTTCAACCAGTACTTCGGCAACGCCGAGGCCGTCACGGACCCGGAGACCGCCGCGCGCCTGAAGCGCTACGGCATCACCGACGCGGTCAGCGAGCGCAAGTGGGAACGGTTCGACCGGCGCTTCGACCTGGGCCGGGAGCCCAACGAGGCCAACCGCTTCGGCTGGGTCGTCGAGCTCGACCCGTACGACCCGGACTCGGTGCCCCGCAAGCGGACCGCCCTCGGCCGCTTCAAGCACGAGGCCGCCCAGCCCCGGCTGACCCGGGACGGCCGCCCCGTCGTCTACATGGGCGACGACGAGCGGTTCGACTACTTCTACAAGTTCGTCTCGAACAAGCGCATGATGCGCGGCCACGGCCGGGCCGCCCGGGAGCACAACCTCACCCTGCTCGACGAGGGCGCGCTCTACGTCGCCAAGCTCACCGGCGACAGCCCCGCGAGCGAGATCGACGGCAGCGGCAAGCCGCTCCGCGACGGGGAGTTCGACGGCTCCGGCGAGTGGATCAAGCTGGCCGAGGGCGACACCTCGTACGTGCCGGGCATGACCGCCGAGGAGGTGTACGTCTTCACGCGCCTCGCGGCCGACAAGGTGGGCGCCACCAAGATGGACCGCCCCGAGGACGTCGAGGCCAGCCCGCGCACCGGCCGTGTCTACGTCGCGCTGACGAACAACAAGGAGCGCGGTCTGGACGGCAAGGCGCCCGCCGACGAGGCCAACCCGCGCAACGCGAACAAGCACGGCCAGGTGCTGGAGCTGACCGAGCGCCGCAACGACCCGACGGCGGAACGCTTCGCCTGGCGGCTGTTCCTGGTCTGCGGCGATCCGGAGGACCCGGCCACCTACTACGCGGGCTTCCCCAAGGACCAGGTCAGCCCGATCTCCTGCCCGGACAACATCACCTTCGACCCGCACGGCAACCTGTGGCTCTCCACGGACGGCAACCAGCTCGGCAGCCACGACGGTCTCTTCGGCGTCGCCGACCGGGGCCGGAACGAGGGCCAGGTGCGGCAGTTCCTGACGGTGCCCACCGGGGCCGAGACCTGCGGGCCGGTCGTGCAGGAGAAGCGGGTGCTGGTCTGTGTGCAGCACCCGGGCGAGGTGGACGGGGCGACGGTCGAGAACCCCGCCTCGGCGTGGCCCGACGGACCGGGGAAGATCGTCCGCCCCTCGGTGGTCTGCGTCTGGCGCGCGGACGGTGGCGCGATCGGCGTCTGATCCGCTCCCGCGGAGGGTGACCCCTGCGGTGACGTCCGGCCGACGCGGTGGAGGCGGCCGGGGCGCCGGGCGGGGGCGGTCGAGCGGGTGCTGGGCAAGACGCTGAGCAGGACGGCCGAGAGCAGGACGGCTGAGCGGCATCGGTGTGGACAGGAGACGGGTCCGCGGATGCCGCTCGCTGCCGTTTCCGGCCGCGCGGCGGCCCTCGCGTCCGGGCTCCGGCGCGTCTCGTACCCGGGGTGCGTGGGGCATCCGGGCTCCGGGCGGTTGCGCCGGCGCGGCGCGGCGCGGTGCTTTGCGGCGCGGAGCGGAGCGGAGCCGGTGCGGTACGGGCAGGGGCACGAGACCGTACGTCGCCCGCCGGCGGGGCACGCGGCGGGCGGCCGGCGCGGCCGCGCCGGTCACAGCCCGGCGAGCCGCCGCTCCGCCGCCCGCAGTGTGCGTCCCCGGCGCGGCATCCCGGCCCACGGATCGTCGCCGGCCAGCCGGTCCCCGATGGTGGCCAGCGTCCAGCGCCGGGCGTGGAGCCCGGGGTCGTCCAGTTCCCGGCGGGCTATCGGCGTGGCGACCGGCGCCCCGGGAAGCGCGCGCACCGCGTACGGGGCCACTGCCGTCTGCGCGTAGCCGTTGCGCTGGACGTCCAGATAGACCCGGCCCTTGCGCTCGGCCTTGCGCTGCTCGGTCGTGAGCCGGCCGGGATGACGCTCCGCCAGCAGCCCGGCCACGCGGCTCGCGAAGGCCCGGACGGTGCCGAAGTCCGCCTGCCGGTCCAGGGGGACGACGATGTGCAGGCCGCTCGACCCGGTCGTCATCAGCAGGGTGGGCAGCCCGAGCCCGTCGAGGAACTCGCACACCCGGTGCGCCGCCCAGCGCACGTCCTCGAAGCCGACACCCTCCGAGGGGTCGAGGTCGACGACGAGCCGGTCCGGGTGGTCCGGCCGGTCGGCGCGGGAGAGCCAGCGGTGCGGGGTGACGCAGGCCTGGTCGGCGAGGTACAGGAGGGTGGCGGCGTCGTCGCAGAGCACATGGGTGACGGTGCCGCCGCTCTCCCGGGGGAGCTCGGCCCGGTGCACCCAGTCCGGGAAGTGGCCCGGGACGTTCTTCTGGACCAGCGGCCTGCCGCCGATGCCGTCGGGATGGCGGACCATCATCAGGGGACGCTCGCGCAGGTGCGGCAGCATGCGCCGGGAGACCGAACGGTAGTGCTCGACGAGGTCCGCCTTGGTGATGCCGTCGCCGGGGAAGAGGACTTTGCCCGGACGGTGCAGGGTGAGGGTCCGCCGGCCGACCCGGATCTCGCTCGTATCGCTCACCTTCAGCGCCTTGCCCCTGCCGTCCGCGCCAAACTTCCGCCGTGTCACGGGGGTTGGGGCCGGGGCCGGGAGCGTGCCGGAGCGTCCGCGGGAGGCGCCGGGCGGCACGGCCGGGGGCGGCGGCGGTGGCCCGGGGCGGGCTGCCCGGGGGCGTCCGGGGCTGCCGGAGGGTGTCCGAGGGTGTCCGGGGCTGCCGGAGGGCGTCCGAGGGTGTCCGGGAGTATCAGGGAGTGTCCGGGGCGGCGGTTCAGCCGTGGACCCGGCAGCCGTCCAGCAGCAGCGTGAGCAGCGCCCGGCCGAATTCCTCGCCCGGCGGCCGCCGTCGCAGCAGAAGCTGCACCCACAGCGCGCCGGCGAGGGCGTCCGCCAGGGGTCCGGGGTCGAAGCCCGCGGGCAGTTCGCCCCGGGCCGTGGCCCGCTCCAGGATCGGCTGCCGGCGCAGGAAGCCGTCGTCCAGCAGGGAGACGACCAGCTCGCGCAGCGCGTGGTGGCGTACGGCGCCCACGAGCGCCGCCTCGACGAGGGCGCGGGTGCGCTCCTCGCGGAGCAGGCTCCGCACCGCGTCGGTCAGCGCGGCCAGATCGCCGTACAGGCTTCCGGTGTCGGGGACCGTGACGCTGAGGACGCCGGAGTCGAGCAGGGCGTCGCGGAGTAACTCCGGCTTGGAACCCCACCAGCGGTAGATGGTGGTCTTGTTGACCCCGGCGTGCTCGGCGGCCTGTTCGATCGTGAGGTCGTCGTATCCGCGCTCGGCGAGCAGGTCGAGGGTGGCGCCGAGGATCTCGGCCTTCCGCCGGGGACCGGCCCCCTTGTGCAGCGCTTCCGGGTCCGTCATCCGCCTGCTCCTCTCCGTGGGTCCGCCGGCCAAGGGCAGCACGGCGCAAGGTTGCACTGCAAACGGGACCGATGGTGCTGTACGGCATGCGCGGGTTCCGTGCGTCCCCCGGGACGCCCGTGCTGTCCGGGGCACCTCACCGCCGCGTCCTCCCCGCCGGCCGCGCCGTCCGCTGTCCCTTCGTCTGCCCCGCTCCGCCCCGGTCATCATCGGCAGCGTCCGCGGCGGCCGGTGCGCGGAACCGGGGCGGGCGACGGCCGCGCGCAATAGTCCACACGCGGCGCCTGATCGTCCACAGGAGCCGCCCTAGCATCGTCGGAGATGCCGGCCGCGCGGCACCGGTGCAGGAACGGTTCGATTCCCCCTCACACCCCCACATCGAACGGAGATTCCCATGCGCAGGACGAGCGCGCGATGCAAGCTGGCCAGTGCCGCCGCCGTGACGGCGACCGTCGTCGCCCTCGGCGGGCTGACCGCCGGCAGCGGCGGGGCCGCCGAGCGGCAGGCCGGCGAGAAGGCGTCCCCCGCGGCCGCCGCGTCCCCCGTCGGCTTCGGCGCGGGCACCACGGGCGGCGCGGGCGGCTCCACCGTCACCGTCTCCAGCACGAGCGCCTTCATCGACGCCGTGCAGAGCAGCAGCCCGCTGACCGTACGGGTCAACGGCACCATCTCGCTGAGCTCCATGACCAAGGTGGCCTCGAACAAGACGGTCGTCGGTGTGGGCACCTCCGGCCGGATCACCGGCAGCGGGCTCAACATCAGCAAGGTCTCGAACGTGATCGTCCAGAACCTCACCTTCACCGGCTCGAACGACGACGCGATCAACGTCCAGTACTCGACGAAGGTGTGGATCGACCACAACGACATCTCCGGCGCCAAGGACGGCGGCGTCGACATCAAGCGGGCCTCGGACCAGATCACCGTCTCCTGGAACCGCTGCCACAACCAGGACAAGAACATGCTGCTCGGGCACTCCGACAACAACGGCGGCGAGGACATCGGCAAGCTCCGGGTCACCTACGACCACAACTGGTTCGACGGCACCAACCAGCGCAACCCGCGGGTCCGCTTCGGCAACCCGGTGCACGTGCTGAACAACTACTTCGACAACGTCGGCAGCTACGGCGTGGCGTCCACCGAGGACGCCGGGGTGCTCGTCGAGGGCAACTACTTCGAGAACACCGACGACCCCTTCCACCTCGGTGAGGCGTCCTCCGGCCCCGGCTCGCTGCGCGCCGTGAACAACAAGTTCGTCAACTCCGGTTCGGGCCAGAGCGGCGGCAGCGTGGCGCCGATCCCGTACGGCTACTCGGCCGAGAACGCGGACAGCGTCAAGTCCAGCGTGACCGCGGGCGCGGGGGTCGGGAAGATCTGACCCGGCCGGCCCGCCGGGGCGACCCGGTCCGGCCGGTCCCGTTCTCGCCGGGCGGGGCGAGAAGGGCACGGCCGGGCCGCTTCCCGCCCGCGCACCGCCGGAATCCCGGCTCCGCGGAGCCCCTTCCCGGGGCCTCCCCGGAGCCCTTCCCCCGGAGCCCCGGGGCACAGCGCCCGGGCGGGGCCGGAGACTCTCCGGTCTTGTCCGGGCCCTGTGCCGCCGCTATCGTCCACGACCCCCGGCCGGTATGCCGCTCGCGCGGTGGCCCGGGGTCGTTTCCGACGACCAGCGAGGCACCATGGCGGAACAGGGGCCCGTACGGGCGCGGCCACCGGACGGCGCGGACGCCGCCGGGGAGAGCCGTGCCGACGGCCGCCCCGGCCGCCGCCCGGGCGGGCCCGCCGGCAATGGCCGCCTCACCGTCGGACTCGTCACGGCCAATATCCACCTCGGCGTCGGCGCCACCCTCTGGTCCGGCGTGCTGGCCGCGGCCGAACGCAACGACGTCAACCTCGTCTGCTTACCCGGCGGCCCGCTCCGTCCCGGCGGCGGGCCGCGCAACGCGCTCTACGAACTGATCAGCCCGGACCGGCTCGACGGCGTCATCTGCTGGACCTCCACCCTGGGCCTCCCCGCCGCGAGCGACCGCGCCGGGCAACTGGCCCGGCGGCTCGACGGACTCCCCGTCGTCAGCCTCAACCGCGATCTCGACGGTCACGAGACCCTGTACCTCGACAACCACGCGGGCATGCGGGAGGCGGTCGGCCACCTCGTCGGGCATCACGGCCGCCGCAGGCTCGTCTGCATCCGCGGCCCGCTCGCCAACCCCGTCTCCCTCGACCGCTACCGCGCCTACACGCACGCCCTGGCCCGGCACCGCCTCCCGCTCGACCGCGCCCTGGTCTCCGCCGCCGTCGACTTCGGCAGCGGGGCCGGCGCCGCGGCGATGCGGGTGCTGCTCGACATCCGCGGGCTGCGGCCCGGGCGCGACTTCGACGCCGTCGTCGCCTGCAGCGATGTCCTGGCCGCCGACGCCCTGCGCTTTCTGACCGGGCGGGGCGTCCGGGTCCCGGAGGACGTGGCGGTCATCAGCTTCAACGACTCCCCGGAGGCCCGGCTCTCCGATCCGCCGCTCACCTCGGTGGCCCTGCCCTTCGCCGAACTCGGCGAACTGGCCGTGGACACCCTGCTGGCCCGGCTGCGCGGTACGCGCCCCCCGGCGCGGAGCGTCGTGCCGGGCACGCTGGTGACGCGCCGGTCCTGCGGCTGCCCGTCCCCCCTGGTGACCCAGGGGGGACGGGCGGCCCGGGGGACCCGCGGGACGGGCACCCCGGCGGCCCCGGAGGCGGCCGGCGTTCTGCCGGAGCAGGTGTTCGCCGGACTTCCCGGGGTGGGCCCGGAACTGGCCGCCGCGTTCGGTACGGAGCCCGCCCCCGGCGACGGTTTCCTTCCGCTGCTGGAACGGCTGACGGGGAGCGCGGTCCGCACCGCCGAGGACGCCGCCGCCTGGGACGGCGCCCTGCTGCGGGCCCGCGCCCTGGTGACCGACGCCGCGCCGCCCGTGGACGCTGCCCGGGCCGAACGCCTCTTCGGCCAGGCCCGGTTGATGGTCGCCGACAAGGCGCGCCGGCTGCTGGAGGGGGAACGCTGGGCCGAGGAGCAGGAGTCGCGCCGGCTGCGCGAACTCGGCACGGCGCTCACCACCGCCGTCGACCTCGACGCCCTCACCGGGGCGCTCTCCCGCCACCTGCCGCCCATCGGCGTCAACGGCTGCCGTCTCGTCCTGTACGAGGACGAGGCGTCCGCGCCCGGCGCGGTGCGCACCGCGCCGAGCGCGCCACCCGCTCCTCCCCGCCCCGCCGGCCCTCCGGGCCCCTCCCGGCCGGCCCGTGCCGTCCTCACCCGGGCGGAACTGGAGGCGTCGCGCACACCCCGGACCGGCACGGCCCCGGGCACGGACTCCGGCGCGGCGCCCCCTCCCGGCCCGGACCCGGGCCCCGCGGCCAGGACCCCGTACCGGGCGGAACTCCTCCTCCCGGACCACCTGCTGCCGCCGGACGACCGGCGCTACACGCTCGTCGCCGAACCCCTCCACATCGGCGACGAGCAACTGGGTTTCGCCCTCTTCGACGCGGGCGGCCGCCGGGGCTCGGCACACCGGGACGGTGCCCTGTACCGGGCGCTGGGGGACCAGATCAGCGCGGCGCTCAAGGGCATCCGGCTGTTCGACGAGGTGCGCCGCGCGCGGGACGCGGCCGAGCGGGCCAGCCGGCTCAAGACCCGGCTGCTCGGCAATGCCACCGACGAACTCCGCACCCCCGTCGAGGCGATCCTCCACCACACCCGCCCCGTCCCGCCCCGGGCGCCGGACACCGATCCGGGCCCGGCCGGGGCGGCCGAAGCCCTGCGGACCGCGCACGAACAGGCCGGGCGGCTGCTCCGGCTCATCGACGACCTGCTGGACCTCTCCCGTTCCGAGATCGACGCCCTGGACCTCTCCCGGCAGTTGATCGACCCCCGCCCCCTGCTCGCCGAGGCGTTCGACACCGCCGCCCGCGCCCGCCCGGACGGCGGGGGCTGGCGGCTCCGGATCCCGGGGCGGCTCCCGGCGGTCAGCGCGGACGGCCCGCGCCTCCGGCAGATCCTGCTCAACCTGCTGAACGCCGCCGCCGGCGGACCGGCCGGCGGACCGGGTCCCCGCCCGGGGCCCGGCTCCGCGACCGGCCCCGTCCGGCTGACGCTGGAGGCCGAGGTCCGGCCGCCGCTGCTCCGCGTCCTCGTCACCCGCCCCGATCCCGCGCCGCCGGCCGGCGAGGCCGAGGACCTGTTCCAGCCCTTCGCCTCCGGAGCTCCCGGGATGCGGCTCGGGCTGGCCATCGCCCGGCGCCTCGCCGTGCTGCACGGGGGGTCGGTCACCGCCCGCACGGGCGGCGGCCGGTACGGCTTCCGGCTCGAACTGCCGCTCCCCACCCCGGCGGACGCCCCCGGCGCCGTCCCCGCGCTCCCGCCCGGCGGCGGCACGGACGGCCGTACCCTGCTCGTCGCCGCCGCCGGGGCCCCGCCCCGCGAGATCGCCGCGCTGGCCCGCCGGTGCGGGCTGCACCCGCGCCGCCTGCACCCGGACGACGACATCGCCTCCCTTGTCGCCGGCCGCACCGTGCACAGCCACCCCGGCCCCGGCCCCGGTCCCGGCCCCGGCCCCGGTCCCGGCCCCGGCCCCGGCCCCGGTCCCGGCGGCAATCCCGGCCGCGCCGCCGTCCCGGGCCCCGCTCCCGTCCCCGGCCTCGCGCCCGTCCCGGCGGCTGTCGCCTGGGATACGGACCGGCCCCGCCCGCAGGAGTGGTCCGCCGTCCAGCGGCTGCACGACCATCCGACGCTCCGCCACACCCCGTTCCTGCTCTACGGACCGGTCTCCGGCCGCGACCTGGCCCAGGCCCTGCACGCCCTGCGCCCGCCCGGACTGGCCGCTCCGGTGGTCGTCGTGGACGGCGACCCGGCGTCCCGGGAGCGCTTCCGGCGGCTGCTCGGCGGAGCACTGCCCGGGCACCCCGTCCGTACGGCGGCCGACGGCACGGCGGCGCTCGCGCTGTCCGCCGAGGACGTGCCCTGCCTGCTCGTCGTGGAGCGGGCACCCGCCGACATGGACGGTTTCGACATCGTCGAGCGGATGTACGAGATTGCGAGCCGGGAACGCGGACAGGAACAGCCGGCCGTCCCCGTCCTCATGCTCAGCGGCCACGGCTTCACCCGCGACGACGCGCGCCGCGCGGAACCGCATCCCGGGCTGATGCTGCTGGGCCGGGACATCCTGACCGAGGAGGAGACCGCCGGTCTGCTGACCCGGATGACGCGCCGCGGCGACCCCGGCGCCCGCGCCCACGCGCCCGTACGGCACGCTCTCGCGTACATCGAGCAGCACTACCGGCATCCGCTGTCCCGCCGTCAGATGGCCCGCGCGGCCGGGGTCAGCGAGAACCACCTCGGCCGCCTCTTCCACCGCGAACTCGGCCTGACCCTCTGGGACTACCTCACCCGGCTGCGCGTCCAGCGCGCCAAGGAGCGCCTGCGGCAGAGCGACGACAGCGTGCAGGCGATCGCCCGCGCCGTCGGCTTCCACGACCGGGCCTACTTCAGCCGGGTCTTCCGCAAGGTCACGGGCGTCGCCCCGCATGTCTACCGCGAGGCGTCCTGAGCCCGCCCGTCCCGCCCGTCCCGCCCGTCCGCCCGTCCGCCCGTGCCGTCACTCCCAGCGGAACCAGCGGGCCGCGGCGGTGACCAGGACGACGGCCCACAGGCCGCTGATCCCGAGGTCCCGGGCACGTCCACCATGGCCATGGTCATGGCCGCAGTCTGCCTTCCGGGGCGGCCCGGGGCATCGTCCGCACGTCCCGGTTCGGGGCGCGTTCTCCCTGCTTCAGGTCCGGGTCCGGGCCGGTGCGGCGGCGGGTGAGCCGGTGGCCGGGGCGGGGGCCGGTGGGCGCAGGATGCCCGCGGTGAAGACCGCCGTCACGCAGAAGGCCACCGGCAGGAAGAACGTCATGTTCAGTGGCATGAAGGCGGTCATCGGCCCGATGATCGCGGGCCCGGCCAGCATGCCGAGATAGCCGAGCCCCGCCACCCGGGAGACGTTGGCCCCGGATGTCTCCGCGTCCACATGGCCCGCCGCGCTGAAGAACTGCGGGACGCAGCCGGACAGTCCGAGACCGAAGACCGCCCAGCCCGCCAGGGCGAGCGGCACCCAGGACGACAGCGCGGCCGCCGTCAGCCCGGCCGCTGCCAGGCCGGCCCCGTAACGGACCACGAAGACCGGGCCGAACCGGGCCGCGATCCGGTCCGCCGACAGCCGTCCGGCGGTCATCGCCGTGGCGAAGGCGCCGTACGCGAGGGCGGCCGTCGCGGCGGGGGCGTCCAGCACGGTCTGCACGTGCAGCACGCTCCAGTCGTAGGCCACGCCTTCGCTGAGCATCAGGATCAGGGCCAGCAGGGCCAGCGCCCATACGCGGCGGGGCGGGCGCCGCTTGGCCGCCGGCGCGGGGAGTGACTCCGCCACGGGCGCGGGCCGCCGGGGCAGCGGCGGGCGAGGGGCTGCTTCCCGTGCGCCGCTTCCCCGTGTGCTCTCCCCCCGTACGCCGTCCTCCGGTACGGGCACGTCCCGTACGGGTGCCGGCTCCCGCACGCCGGCCTCCTTCGGGGCGGCGTCCCCGGCGGCGGCCTCCGCCGCGGCGCGTGTCCCCGGCCGCAGCAGGGCCGGCGCGGTGACCACCGAGGCGAGCGCGCAGAGCCCGCCGATGCCGCCAAGGGTGAGGGGCACGCTCCAGCCCCAGCTGATGGTGCGGGCGCCGACCAGGGCCGCGAAGACCCCGCCGATCGAGAACACCGCGTGGAAGGCCGACATGACGGGCCGGCCGTAGCCGCGTTCGACCTGCACCGCGTGGGTGTTCATGCTGACGTCCATACAGCCGTTGCCGAAGCCGAAGACGACCACGGCGGCGCCCAGTGCCCAGGCGCTCTCCGCCAGACCGGGCAGCACGAGTGAGCCGCTGCACAGCACCGCGGCCGCCGGCAGCGTGCGGTGGGTGCCGAACCGGTCGCTCAGCGAGCCCCCGAGCCGCAGGCCCGCGACCGCCCCGGCGCCCAGGCACAGCAGCAGCCAGCCGAGCACGGCATGGGAGATGCCCGCCCGGACCTCGATGGACGGGATGTGCACCACCCAGACGCTCATGACGAAGCCGTTGAGCGCGAAGTACGCGAAAGTCCCCAGCCGGGCCCGGCGCAGACGCGCACCCGGTGCGGTCCCTCCCGGGGCCGGCCCGACGGTGGCGCGCGGGCCCGGGTCCTCGTGGCCGCCGCTCCGGCTGTCCTTGCGCATGCACAGCAGGCTAACGCCCTGGTGACGGGCGTATGGAAGCGTGCCCACGGCACGGACGGCGCCGCCGGGGCGCCGGGTGCGGGCGGTGGTGCGCGCGGCTCGGCGAAGGAGCGCGGGGGCGGGGGGCGCGGGAACCGGGCCGGGACAGGCGGCCGGAATGGCGGCGCGGCGGCCGGAAAGGGGGGCGCGGGAGAGGCCCGGGAGGGGAACGGCCGGACGCGGCGCGGCGGGGGCGCCGGCCGCTCAGCCCGTGAGCAGGCCGCTGCCGCCCCAGCCGAGCCCTCCGGTGAGGTCCCCGGTGAGGTCCCCGGTGAGACCGCCGACCACTCCGGTGACGCCGTGCACGACACCGCCCAGCGAGGTCCCCTCGCCGTCCCGGCTCTCGCCGCCCGTACCGTCGGCCGGTGTCCCGCCGCCCGGCTCCGCCACGGCGTCCGTTCCGGCGGAGCCGGGCGCGGGCCGGGCGCCGTCCGGGGCCGATCCGCCGCCGGGCTGCCGTTCCGGCCGCTGCGCTTCCCGTGCCGCGGTGCCGTGGGCGCCGGCCCGGCCCGGGCGGCCGTCCGTCGCCCGGGCGCCGGGCGTGCTCGCCGCGGCGGCGGCCCCGCTCCGCAGGGAGCCGTCCTCCGGGCCGCCCGGCGCCGGCCGGGGCGCGGCGGAGGACGAGGGGGAGAGGGTGCCGGAGGAGGTGGGCGTTCCACGCTCCCCGGGAGACACGGCGGGGCTCGCCGGGAGATCGGGCCCCCGGTCCTGGGCGCGGACGTCGGCGCGGGCCCGGGCCGTTCGATCGTCGTCGGACGAGGCGCCCAGCGCCACGGCGATCGTCCCGGCCACACCGAGTGCGGCCGCCGCCCGCAGGGCCGTGCTCCGGACGTACCCGGCGTGGTTCTGTCTGCTGTGTCTGCCCATCCGCGCGCTGCCTTTCCCCCGTCGACGTTGACCGGCGCCCAGTTAAGCGGACAGAAGGTTTCTGCGATGGTGTGATACCGGGTTGTTGCGCCAAGAGGGAGGCAATCGGTGTTCCAGGGCGCCGACTTGACCGCGTCTGCACGGAATTGATCGCTCCCCGGCCGCTCCGCTGCGGTCCCTCCGCTCGTTCCCGCGGTCTCCTCCCGGACTCTTCCCAGGCTCCTCCCGGGCTCTTCCCGGGCTCTTCCCGGACTCTTCCCGGGTCCCTCCGGTCCCGGTCCGCGCGATCCCCGGAGACCCGCCGCCGCGGAGGCCCTCCGGGGATCGCGGTGGACGCGGGCTCAGCCCGCCGCGGCGACGCCGGCCCCGCGGCCGGCCCTCCGCTCGCCGGATGGGCGGATGAGGGCGTCCACCGCCCAGGGGCCCGGCCCGAGGGCGGCGACGAGCAGGAACGCCCAGGCGTAGACCGCCGCCAGTTCGCCCTGGTTGACCAGCGGCAGCAGGCCGTGTGGCTGGTGCACCACGAAGTACGCGTACGCCATGGAGCCGGACGCGATCACCGCGGAGCCCCGGGTGAGGAGCCCCACCATGACGAGCGTGCCGCAGACGAGTTGGATCAGGGCGGCCCACCAGCCGGGCCAGACACCGAAGGGGACGGCCTCGCCGGAGCCCCGGTTGCTTCCGAGCACGCCGAACACGGAGGCCAGGCCGTGGCACAGGAACATCAGCCCCGTGACGGCGCGGAAGAGGGAGAGTACGGGTTCGCCGAGCCGGTCCGTCTGCACGGGATCACCTCTCTGCGGGGTGGGGGGTACGGGATACGGGAACGACGGTGCGGGGGTGCGAAGCGGCCGGGGAGCGGCGCGGGAGGGGATCGAGGGCCGGGGGCACCGGGGCCTGCCGGCTCCGCGCCGGCCCCGGCGGTCCCGGCCCCGGCGATCCCCGGCGATCCCCGGCGATCCCCGGCGATCCCCGGCGGCCCCGCGGCCCGGGGGCGGGTCAGCTCCGGGCGATCCAGCCGACCATGATCCCCATCACGCCGTGGTGGGAGTGGCCCGTCAGCTCGTACCGGCTGGTGATGCGCAGTTCGTCACCGCGGCTGATGGTGCCGAGCGGCGTGCCCGTGCAGGAGGACATGTCCGAGATCTCGGTGCGCCCGTGGAGGTCGATGAACTCGGGGGTCCCGCCCTCCTCGGCCACCGACTCGCAGAGCAGCCGCCCGGTGGTGAGGTTCTCGGTCCACACCGCGGTGCCGCCGTGGTGCAGATGGCCGCGCATGTGGATCAGCTCGCCGGAGACGGTGGAGGTCCAGGTCCAGCTCTTCTCGCTGATTCCTTCCGGAGCCTCGTACCCACTGCCGAGGCAGCCGCCGACGTCCATCCAGAGCGGCGTGAGGGCCTTGCGGCCGGAGAGGAGAGCGGACTCGTGGGTGAAGGTCAGCTCGATGTGGACGGTCTTCTCCGTGTCCGCGTGGTTCATCAGGTCGTACAGCAGCGTCCAGCGCTCGCCCAAGTCCACCTTGATGCCGTAGCCGTCGGGGAACACGCTCTCGACCCGCTCATTGCCGGAGGCGAAGATCCGCTGACCCGGGCGGCTGCAGGTGACGTCGGTCGCACTGCCCTTGAAGAGCACCATGTGGTGGAGCATCGGGCCGGTGTTGACGTTGGCGTTCGAGCCGTCCGCGTAGACGAGGTTGGGCTTGATGCCCGTGATGAAGCAGGCGGTGCACGGCTTCTCGACGTTGAGCGCGATCCGGTTGCTGATCTCCCCGTGTTCCTCGCCTGCCGACGCCGGAATGGTGTAGGAGCCGTAGCGCACGGTGGTGGTCCGTTCCACCGCCGTGCCCTGCCGCTCGCCCGCGGTGCCGGCCGCGCCCGGGCCGCTCTGCGCACCCCGGGCGGCCTGCGCATTCTGTGCATTCAGTGTGGTCTGTGTGGTCTGTGCGGCCTGCAGGGTCTGCGCGGTCTGTGCGGTGGTGGTCCGGGCGCCCTGCGCGGTGGCCGGCACGAGGACGACGAGGCCGACCGCCGCCGCGAGAGCGGCGATCCGGCGCATTAATCGGTTCGGGGTCATGGATTTCCTCCTGGGGGGTTGGTGAATCCAATCCGTACTGCCGCGCCCGGTCCGGAAAAGGCCGGCCGCTTCCGGTGAACCGGTGGCGGTTGCGGAAGGCGGCGTTTCACAAGGCGTTGTACGGCCTCTTGCGGAACCCGTCGGCCGGGGGGTGCACCAAAGATGGGGGTGGGCGATTCCGCTGTCAACGCGCGGAGGGCCGGCCGGCCGTCGCAGGTCCGACGGACCCGGCTCCGACCTGCTGCGGTCCGGGTTCCCCGGCATACGTGGCCCGGGAAGGACTGGCGATTTCGCCGATAGGCGCGGGAGTGCGCTGCCGGCCGCAAGAGGCCCGGGCGGCAGCGGCGACGGCCATTCGTCCCGCATCGGACGCCCCGTTGCCCGCCGGCGACAACGGGGGCGACAGGGGAATTCCCCCCAGCCGCCCGGCCGGGTCGGTCCGCGGCGGGGGAATGCGGCGAAAAGCCCCCGGGCCGTTGGGCCGCGAGGGCTTTCCGTGGTGCGGTGGAATATCACGCACCACACCGCACCGTGCCGGAGCCGGGGGAAGTCTCCAGCGGCGGTGCGGTGGAACGGGGGACCCGGCCCCGGGCGGGACGGATCCGGGGTGGCGGGCGGGATCCGGCCCGGGGGGACGGCCGGCCCCGGCGGGCGGTCAGGCCTGGCCGGCGCGGGCCGCGAGCTGCCGCCGCACGTCGTCCATGTCGACGGCGCGGATCTTGCCGATCAGGTCCTCCAGGGCGGGGGCCGGGAGGGCGCCGGGCTGGGCGTAGAGGACGGTGCGGTCGCGGATGGCCATCAGCGTCGGGATCGAGGAGATCTGGAACTCGGCGGCGAGCTCCGGCTGCGCCTCGGTGTCCACCTTGCCGAAGACGATGTCGGGGTGGCTCTCCGCGGCCTTCTCGAAGACAGGGGCGAACATCCGGCACGGTCCGCACCAGGCGGCCCAGAAGTCCACCAGCACGATGCCCGCGCTCGTCACGGTCTCCTCGAAGTTGTCCTTGGTCAGCTCAATGGTCGGCATGGGCCCGGCTCTCCTTGTCTCTATACCCGCCGGGGTATTGCGGGTGTCTCTGCCAACAGGGGGCGGGGCGGATTCATTCCGCGGTCCCGCGATCTCTTCCGGGGCGCGCTCCCCGCCGGGGCGCGTCTCACTCCAGACATGAGGGCGGAAGGTGGAACCAGCGCATCCGCTCGAAGTCGGCGGGCAGCCCGGTGGGCCCGCCGTCCACGCCGTCCGGGCGCGAGGCGAACAGGCGCCGGGCCTCGTCGAGCCGCCCGGCGAGCGACTCCTCGCCCGCCCGGCGCCGCTCGTCGCGGACGACGGGCCGGCCCTCCGCGTCGTAACCGAAGGAGGACAGCCGCAGCGGCGGCTCCCCGGCGGCGCGGCGGTGGTGCCAGCCCCCGGTGTGCGGGTCGAAGCGGTAGTCGGGCAGCAGCCGGTGGCCGTGGTCGGCGATCAGTTCGACGGCGCGCACGAGGTAGTCGCGCACCGTCTCGGAGATGAAGTAGTTGAAGTTGATCCGGACCCAGCCCGGCTTGACACCGTCGCAGCCCCGGGTGATCTCGTCCAGGTAGGCGTCGGAGGCGGCGGTGTCGATGGCGAGCAGCCGGTGGCCGTAGGGCCCGGCGCAGGAACAGCCGCCGCGGGCCTGGATGCCGAACAGGTCGTTGAGCAGGGCCACCACGTAGTTGTGGTGCAGATAGCGCTCGCCGTGCCGGATCCGGAAGGAGACGATCGACAGCCGCCGCACCCGGTGGTTGCCGAGGATCTCGACGGCGGGATCGCGCTCCCAGCGCTCCAGCGCGTACCGCCAGTGGCTCTCCTCGCGGGCCTGGATCAGCTCCGTGCCGACGGCCTGCTTCAGCGCGAAGACGAGCCCGGCGCGGATCGACTCGACGATGGCGGGTGTGCCGCCCTCCTCGCGGACCACCGGATCGTCCAGATAGCGGTGGCCGCGCGGGCCGACGAAGGCCACGGTGCCGCCGCCGGGCGCGGTCGGCACCGCGTTGCGCACCAGCTCCCGCCGGACGACGAGAACCCCGGGCGTCTGCGGGCCGCCGACGAACTTGTGCGGCGAGAGGAAGACCGCGTCCTTGTGGTCGCCGGCGCCGGGCGCGCTCTCGGCGACGCGCAGCGGGACGTACGGGCCGGCCGCCGCGTAGTCCCAGAAGGACAGCGCGCCGTAAGCGTGCAGCAGGCGGGCGATGCGATCGGTGTCGGTGAGGATGCCCGTGACGTTGGAGGCGGCGGAGAAACTGCCGATCAGCAGCGGCCGCTCCGCGTACCGGAGCAGTTCCTCCTCCAGCCGCGCCGGGTCGATGTGGCCGTCGGCGTCCTCGCCGATCACGACGACGTCGGCGACCGACTCGCGCCAGGGCAGCTCGTTGGAGTGGTGCTCGTAGGGGCCGACGAAGACCACCGGCCGCTCGGCGGGCAGCACCGCGGCGCTCGGCTGCTCCCGCAGACCGAGGATGCCGACCAGCTTGTTGACGGCGGCGGTGGCACCGGACCCGGTGAAGATGACCAGGTCGTCCTCGGTGCCGCCCACGGCGTCGCGGATGACGCGGCGGGCGTCCTCGCGGAGGCGGGTGGTCTGCAGGCCGGTGCTGGAGCTCTCGGTGTGGGTGTTGGCGTAGCGGGGGAGGACGTGGTCCCGGACGAAGTCCTCGATGAAGTCCAGGGACCGGCCGGAGGCGGTGTAGTCGGCGTAGACCAGCCGGCGGGGGCCGTACGGGCCGTCCAGTACCTCGTCGTCCCCGATGATTCCCCGGCGGACGCGCTCCAGCAGGGGCGTGCTGGGCGCCGGGGCGCCGGCGGGGCGGGCGGGGCCGGGCCGCCGGGCGGGCGTGGTGGCGGTCACGGCCGGAGTCCCGGGCCGGTGCGGTGGGCGGCGGGGCCGTGGCCGTGGTGGTGGGGCGCGTAGAAGGCGACGGAGGAGGGGCGGGCCGCCGCCGGTGTCCGCTCCGCGGGACCGGTGGCGCCGCTGCCGGGGCGGGTGCCGTCGGCGCCGCCGTCGCCGGCCGGGGCGGCGGGGGCCGCCGTGGACCGGGCGTCGCGCGGTGCCGGGGCGGCGGGGGCCGCCGTGGACCGGGCGTCGCGCGGTGCCGGGGCGGGGCGCTGTGCGGGTGTGTGCTGTCGTGCGGTGGCGGACCGCCGCGGTGCGGTGGTGCCGGATGTCTTGCGGGTCACGGCCACGTCTCCTTCCGCCGGGCTGCTGGACCGCCCGCGCTTCGCCCCGGTGGTGCCGGTTCACCGGTGCCGGGGCGCCGTGCGGCCGGCCGGTGCCGGCCTGGTGCCGGTTCACGGTCCGGGTTACCGGTTGCCGCGCCCGGAATCACCGCGGGCCCGGCCGGCGGGACCGGACCGGTGGTCCGGACACCCGCGCTCTCCGGCGGACTCCGTCGGCCTCCAGTGGACTCCGGCCGGGATGCCGCGGGCAGGGGCCGGGCGTACCGTGAAAAGGGCCGTTCGGCCCTGCCCCCGCACCCGGGGCGGAAATACCCTCCCCCGTATCATGGGGGACCGGAGCGTACCCGGGGAACACCTCCGGTCACGCCCGGATTCCCGCACGTCGTCCCGGTCTCTCCGAAGGAGCTCCCGACCATGACCGTCTCCGAGCAGCAGGTACCGGCCGCGACCGAGGGGCGGCTGCCCCTCATCGGCGACCCGGCCCCGTACTTCGAGGCCGACAGCACGCACGGCACCGTCAAGCTGACCGACTACGTGGGGAAGTGGCTGATCCTCTTCAGCCACCCCGCGGACTTCACCCCGGTCTGCACCACCGAGTTCATCGCCTTCACGGAGCTCGCCGACGAGTTCGCGGCCCGCAACGCCGCACTGCTCGGCAACTCGGTCGACTCCGTCTTCAGCCACCTCGCCTGGGTCCGGTCCATCGAGGAGAAGCAGGGGGTGCGCATCCCCTTCCCGATCGTCGCCGACCTCGACATGAAGGTTTCCCACGCCTTCGGCATGCTGCACCCGAACACCTCGGGCACCTCGGCCGTGCGCGCGGTCTTCCTCATCGACCCGGAGCAGACCGTCCGCGCGGTGCTGTACTACCCGATGAACGCGGGGCGGATGATCCCCGAGATCCTGCGCCTCCTCGACGCCCTGCAGACCTCCGACCGCGAGCAGGTGTCCTGCCCCGCCAACTGGCAGCCGGGGGACGACGTCGTCGTCGGCGCCCCGAGGACGCAGGACGAGCTCGACGCCCGGCTCTCGGACGACAGCGTGCAGCTCGCCGACTGGTACCTCGCCACCAAGCCCGGCAAGAAGGGCTGACCGGCAGGCCGGACGCCGCGGGACCCGACCGTCCCGGCGCGCCCGGCCCGCCGCCCGCACGACCCGCGGGGCCCGGCCGTTCCCCCCACGGCCGGGCCCCGCGCCGTTTCCCCGCGGCCGCGTGCGCCGGCTCCCGGCCCGGGGTGCCCGCCCGCGTCCGTGCCCGCCGGGGCCTGTGCCCCGCGCTCCGTGCCCGTGCCCGCGCCTCGGCCGCCGGCCGACCGGGACCGATCGCCCCCGGGTATACCCCTATGGGTAACTGCCCGGGGACCAAAGGCCCCTGACCCCGGCTCGGCCCCCGGACGACAGTGGAGGCATGAACAGGCGCATCGTGATTCTCGGAAGCGGCACCGCCGGAACGCTCACGGCCAACCGGCTGCGGCGGATGTACGACAGGAGCGAGTACGAGATCGTGGTGGTCGACCAGAACGACGACCACATCTACCAGCCCGGACTGCTGTTCGTCCCGTTCGGCCTCGCCGAGCCCCACGCCCTCGTCCGCCCCCGCGGACGGCAGCTGCTGGACGGGGTCGAGTACCGCCGGGCCGAGATCGACCGGGTGGACCTGGAGGCGGACCGCGTCCGCTTCAGCGACGGCGACTCCCTCGGCTACGACGTCCTCGTCGTCGCCACCGGCGCGGTGCTGCTGCCCGAGGAGACCGAGGGCCTCACCGGCCCTGCCTGGGGCAAGCAGGTGCACACCTTCTACGACCTGCCCGGCGCCACCGCCCTCCACCGGGCCCTGGAGGACTTCCAGGGCGGCCGGCTGGTGGTCAACGTCGCCGACCTGCCCCTCAAGTGCCCGGTCGCACCCCTGGAGTTCTCCTTCCTCGCCGACTGGTACTTCCAGCGGCGCGGCATCCGGGACAAGGTGCAGATCACCTACGCCACCCCGCTCGACAGCGCGTTCACCAAGCCGGTGGCCGCCAAGGCGCTCGGCGGGCTGCTGAAGGAGAAGGGCGTCGACCTCGTCACCGACTTCACCCTCGGCTCCGTGGAGATGGACGAGGTGGGCAGCGGTCCCGGCGGAGGCGGCCGGCTGGTCTCCTACGACGGCACCGAGGTGCCCTTCGACCTCGCCGTGGTCGTCCCGCTGCACGGCGGCGCCCCGTACGTGGGCCGCTCCGCCGGCCTCGGCGACGAACTGAACTTCGTCCGCGTCGACCAGCGCACCCTGCAGTCCAAGGTCCGCCCGAACGTCTTCGCGATCGGCGACGCCGCCGGACTGCCCGCCTCCAAGGCCGGCTCCGTGGCCCACTTCGAGGGCGAGGTGCTCGTCCACAACATCGGCCGCCACCTCGCGGGCGAGCCGCTGGACGGCTCCTACGACGGCCACACCAACTGCTTCATCGAGACCGGCTTCCACAAGGCCCTGCTGATCGACTTCAACTACGAGACCGAACCGCTGCCGGGCCACTTCCCGGCCGCCGTGGGCCTGCCGCTCCTCAAGGAGTCGCGCGCCAACCACCTCGGCAAGCTCGCCTTCGAGTGGCTCTACTGGCACAGCCTGCTGCCGGGCCGCGACCTCCCCGGCATCGGCTCGGCCATGCCGGAGCACGGCAAGACCCGGCCCGCTCCCGCGAAGCCCGCGGACACCGCCCACCCCGCCGCCTGACCGCACCGAACGGAGAACCGCCATGACCACCACCAGCTACGCCGGCACCCCGGTCGTGCTCGACGAGGAGGGCTTCTTCGCCGACCCCGACCAGTGGACGAAGGAGATGGCCCCGGAGATCGCCAAGGAGCACGCCATCGACGAACTCACCGACCGGCACTGGACCGTCATCACCTTCATGCGCGCCGAATACGCCGAGAAGGGCACCGGCCCCACGGTCCGGGTGCTCGGCAAGGCGTCGGGCGTCAGCGTCAAGGAGCTCTACCAGCTCTTCCCCAAGGGCCCGGCGAAGACCGCCGCGAAGATCGCGGGAATCCCGAAGCCCAAGGGCTGCATCTGATCCCCCGCGCCCGCCGCGCCGGCGCGCCCGCCCCGTGCACCACACGGCCCGCGCCGACGCGGCCCGGCCCACCGCCCGCCCATCGACCCGCCCGCACACCGGCCCACCGACTCAGGAGAGTCCGCCATGACCACCGCCACGCTGGAGAAGGTCTCGATCGTCGTCTCCAAGGGATCCCTGGAGGGCATCTACCCGGCCCTCATCATGGCCAACGGCGCCCGCGCCGAAGGCATCGAGGCCGATCTCTTCTTCACCTTCTTCGGCCTCGACGCGATCACGAAGAAGCGCTACGAGCACATCAAGTTCGCCACCGTCGGCAACCCCGGACTGCACCTCCCCACCATGGTCGGAGCCCTCCCCGGCGCCCCGGACATGCTCACCCGGTTCATGGAACGCCGGATGGCCAAGCTCGACATCCCGCCCATCCCCGAGTTCATCGAGATGATCAGCGACACGGGCGCGGGCATCTACGCCTGCAAGGCGTCCGTGGACCTCTTCGACCTCGACAAGGAGGACCTCATCGACGAGGTCCAGGGCATCATCACCGTCGGCGACTTCTACAACCTCGCCGCCAACGCCCAGATCATCTACACCTGAGGGCAGCCGCCCATGACGCGCACCCCCGAGAACGGCCCGGCCGGAACGCCACCCCCACGTACCGGCCGGGCCCGGCTTTTCCGGGCCCGCGCGTCCCGGTGCCCGGCCCGCGCTCCGGGCGCCCGGCCGGCCGGGATCTCTCCCGGCACGGGATCCGCGGCTCACCTCACCGAAGCGGCCCGTGCGGAGGCACCGCCCGTGGCGCCCACCGCTGTCTGCGCCGCCGCCACGAACGCCGCGACCGCCGGATGCCCGCCGCCGCCCGCGCGGAAGGCCACCTTCGAACGGCGGAAGAGGGGCAGCCGGGTCAGAACCACGTCCCCCGAGGCGTGCGCCGTGGCCATCTCCGGCACGAATCCGGCGCCCTGCCCGATGGCGGCCAGCGCCAGGACCGTACGGAAGTCGTTGACCCGATGACGGACGCGCGGCTGGAATCCGGCCGCCTGGCAGGCGCGTACGGCCATCGCGTGACCGGTCGTGCCGTCCCGGGCCGTGATCCACGGTGCCGTGGCCCACGGTCCGAGCAGCTCCGCCAGCGTGCCGCCACGGGCAGCGGGACCGGTGGCGGGAGCGCTGCCGGTGGCGCCACCCGTGGCCAGGTACATCGGCTCCTCCAGCAGCGGCACCTGATCGACCGTGGTGTCCGGTGACGCGGGCACGAAGTCGTAGTCGTGGACGAGGGCCACGTCGAGTTCGCCGGCGCGCAGTCCGTCGGAGACCCGCGCCGAGTCGATCTCCTGCACCATCGGTTCCAGCGCGGGGTGCCGCCGGGCCAGTTCGGCCAGTGCGGCGGGCACGATCGCGGGGCCGCCGGAGGGAAACGTCCCGATCCGCAGCGGCCCGCGGATGCCCTCGCGTGCCCCGGCCAGCTCGGAGACCGCCAGTTCGAGACGTTCGAGGACGGCGTCGGCGTGGATGACGAGGGTGCGGCCCGCCGGGGTGAGCGCCACCCGTCTGCCACTGCGTTCCAGCAGGGGTACGCCCGCCTCGCGTTCGAGCGCGCTCAGCTGCTGGGAGACGGCCGAGGCGGTGAAGGTCAGCGCTTCGGCGACGGCCGCGATGGTGCCGCGCCGGTCCAGTTCGCGCAGCAGGCGGAGACGCCGGACATCGAGCATAAGGACAGCTTATGCAAGAGGAAAGAAATGTGAACTGGATCTACTGGGTTGGCTCGGTCAGGCTGGGTGCATGAAGCCCGAAGCACATCTCACCGGCCTGTTCGTCCCCCTGGTGACTCCGTTCACCGACGACCTGCGCCTCGCCCCGGACGCGCTCGCCCGCCTCGCCGACGAGGCGCTGTCGGAGGGCGGCGCCCGGGGACTCGTCGCCCTGGGGACCACCGCGGAGGCGGCCACGCTGACCACCGAGGAGAAGCGGGCCGTGGTCCGTATCTGCTCGGCCGCCTGCCGGGCCCACGGAGCCCCGCTGATCGTCGGCGTGGGCACGAACGACACCGCCGCCGCCATCACGGCACTGCGGGAGCTCGCCCGGAGCGGTGACGCCGACGCGGCGCTGGTTCCCGCGCCGCCCTACATCCGGCCCGGCGAGGCGGGAGTGCTGGCGCACTTCACGGCACTCGCCGAGCACGGGGGGCTGCCGCTGGTCGTCTACGACATCCCGTACCGCACCGCTCAGCCCCTCAGCACCGGTGCGCTGAACGCGCTCGGGCAGCTGCCGGAGATCGTCGGGGTCAAGTACGCGACCGGTGCGATCGACGCGGCCGCGGTGGAACTGCTCGGCTCGCCGCCCCCGGGCTTCGCGGTGCTCGGCGGCGATGACGCCGTCATCTCGCCACTGCTCGCGGCCGGCGCCCGCGGCGGCATCCTGGCCTCGGCCAATGTCCGCACCGCCGACTACGCCGAGCTGATCTCGCTGTGGCGGCGCGACGCCGCCGGACCTGCCCGGAGGCTGGGAGCCGAGCTGGCCCGGCTGTCCGCCGCGCTGTTCGCCGAGCCGAACCCGACCGTGATCAAGGGGGTGCTGCACGCCCAGGGCCGTATCCCCAGCCCGGCCGTCCGGCTGCCGCTGCTGGCCGCCTCCGCCGATTCCGTCCGGCAAGCGGCAGCCCTGGCCACCGCCGGGAGCCACCGCGATGCACCGGCTCAACCTGGGAGCTCGTCCACCACGAACGTCCCCAGCCCGACCTCCCCGCGCGTGTAACCCTCCTCGCGGACGTACCGCATCGCCTTGGCCGCCGTGGCGTTGACGACTCCGAACTCTGCGGCGATCTCCAGCGTGGACGGCACACGGCTTCCCGGCGGATAGGTCCCGTTGTCGATCCGCCGGATGATCTCCGCTGCGATCTGCCGCCACAGCGGGCGTGTGCGGTCGAGTTCCATAAATCCAGCGTGGGTGTCCGCAGAGTTCCACGCATCCGTGAATAACCGTGGATAACTGCGAGTACTGTGGTCGGCGCAGCACGAAAGCGCCCCGGCGACAGCGCGAACTGTCCCGGGGCTCGGCCGGATCACCCATGGAGTGAACCAGCGTGACCAAGGTACTAGCACTATTGCTCGGCATCCTCATGCCTCCGAGTGGCAAGCGGCGGGCGCCGCTCACACCCCTCGCGGCGGCACGGGCGGCCCCGCCGCCCACGCCCGGGGCCGAGCCGCCGCACGGCGAGGGAATCCCCTGGCCGTGCCCCTGCGTGCCGGCGTATCGCCGCGCCCAGGAGAGGCACCCGCGGCGGGACAGGCGTACCGCCCTCGTGACGATGAGCACGGGGATCGACTACGGGGAGCTGACCGCATGAGCCAAGCACTGCGCAGGCTCCCCTGGGACGGGCCGGAGGGAAAGCCGGCCATGGTTCCCGACGGGAATCCCGACGGCCCGTTGTCCCGGCTGGCCGATTACATCGAGGCGCAGCAGGTGGCGGCGGCCGAGGCGGTGGTGGGTCTCGCGCGCGGCATGCTCGATTCCGGCGACGAGTTCAGCACCGGTGAACTGACCTACGTGGCGCGGCGCCTCGTCGAGTGCCTGACCGATGTGCTGCGCGTGGCGCGGTCGTGCGGTGAACGGCTGCCCTGCAATCCGCTGCCGCTCGACGGGCCGCTGACCGGGCCTCTCCGCGAACAGGTCGGTGAGGCGCTGAGGGGTAGCCGGAGCGGCGGCTGACGACGCCCACCCCCGAAGACGGCCCGGCCGGGACGCAACCCCTACGCTCCGGCCGGGCCCATGCACGTCCGGGCCCTCGCGCGGGCCCTACCGCGCGAGGCCGCGGGGGTGGAAAGGGACTTACGGTACGTCTCGTTTTCTCGTACAACCCTTCGAGTTCACCCGGGGTCTCCCCTCTGTCAACTGCCGCCCGCCCGGGGGACCCCCGGGCCGTGCGCGGTACGGCTTCCCATCGACTGCTGATGCGTCGTCTCGCATCCGCATGCACAGGAGAACCCGCATGCACAAGCACTTCCGTACGGCCCTGGCCACCGCAGCCGTCGCGGCGCTGACCGGTGGCCTGCTCGCGGCCGGCACGGGCACGGCGGCCGCCGAGGGCGCCCGCCCGACGGCCGACTTCAACGGCGACGGCTACCTGGATGTCGCGGTCTCCGCCCCGGGCGCCTCGGTGAACGGCCGGGCCGAGGCCGGTCAGGTCGTCGTCCTCTACGGCACGGCGAACGGCGTCTCCCGCAGCCGGTACGCCGTGATCAGCCAGAACAGCCCGGGCGTCCCCGGAGTCTCCGAGAAGGGCGACCGCTGGGGCGCCGACACCGCGGCCGCCGACTACAACAACGACGGGTACACCGACCTCGCCGTCAGCTCGCCCTACGAGAAGGTCGGCGACGACGTCAACGGCGGCACCGTCCAGATCGTCTGGGGCTCCGCGAGCGGCCTGTCCGGCGGCACCACCGTCAAGGACCCGGTGCCCACCAAGCACGACCGCTTCGGCTACTCCCTGGAGGGCGCCGACTTCAACGGCGACGACAAGGCCGACCTGGCGATCGGCTCCAGCTCCGCGACCATCCGCGTCTACCGCGGCGGCTTCGGCAAGACCTCCGGCACCACCGGCGGCGTCTACTCGGTCCGGCCCGCCATGCTCAGCGGCTCCGACACCGGGCCGCTGAACCTGCACTCCGGTGACGTCAACGGCGACGACATCGCCGACCTCGTCGCCGACGGCTTCGAGAACGAGCCGTCGGACGGCGAGACCCACTGGAACGCCAACTACTACCTGCCGGGCAGCGCCTCCGGTCTCACCCTCACCGGCAGCTCCAAGCTGGCCGCGGGCATCATCACCGACATCGGCGACACCGACAGCGACGGCTACGGCGACATCGTCATCGGCATGTTCTGGGACGCCGACTCCGGCGTGCCCGGCGCGTCGAAGGGCGGCAAGGTCCTCATCGTCAACGGCTCGGCCAACGGCCCGGACAGCGGACGCACCGCCATCACCCAGAACACCTCCGGTGTTCCCGGCGGCTCGGAGAACTACGACGCCTTCGGCGCCGAGCTCGACCTGGGCGATGTCAACGGCGACGGCCACCTCGACCTGGCGGTCGGCTCGCCCGGTGAGTCGCTCGGCGGCCTCGACGGCACCGGCGCCGTCACCGTGCTGTACGGCGCGGCCGACGGCTCCGGGATCACCGGCGCCGGCGCCCAGATGTTCCACCAGAACACGTCGGGTGTCCCCAACTCCAACGAGGAGGGCGACTACTTCGGCTCGGACGTCCACCTCGCCGACCTCAACGGCGACGGCAAGGCGGACCTGACGGTCGGCGCCATGGGCGAGAACGGCGGCAACGGCGCGGTGTACGCCCTCAAGTCCAATGGTTCCGTGATCGGCGGCAGCGGTGTCTCCGTCTACACCTCCACGGTGGGCGTCTCCGCCGCCGGCTCCCCGCTCCTCGGCGTCAACTTCGCCGGCTGAGCGGCCCGTTCGGCCGCTGCGTGGCGCGGCGGAGCACAGCACCGCAGAGCACAGCACGGCACCATCCGGGGCCCGGTCGTCACCGACCGGGCCCCGGCCCGTGTCCGGCTCCGCCCCGCCAGGCCCCGGCCCGTCCCGGAAAACCAGCAGGTCAGGCCCGATCCCCTCACCCGAATGGCGCAGCCTCCCGAGAAGCGCGGGGGCCCCGCCCGCACGCTGGTCCCATGTGGTCACGCCGATTGGCCCTGGGTACGGGCGTCGTCATCCTGCCGCTGGCACTGCTGGTGGTGCGGGACGGCAGTGTGCGGTCCGAGCCGCCCGAGCGGTCCGGGCCCGCCGCCGTCCGGCCCGCCGCCCCCCGCCCCCCGATCGTCGGCCGGGAGGTCTGGGACGCGGACGAGGACCTGGTGCGCGAACGCCCGCGGCCGGCGGGGGTGGTGAGCGCCGTCTTCCTCCACCACACCGGGCATCCGAACAGCTACGACTGCGCCGATGTGCCGGAGATGCTGCGCTCGCTGCAAACGGACCACGTCAAGGGCGAGGGCTGGGACGACATCGGCTACAACTTCGTCGTCGACCGGTGCGGCACCGTCTACGAGGGCCGGGCCGGCAGCGGAGCCCGCCCCGTGCGCGGGGCGCACACCAAGGGCTTCAACGCGCACACCGTGGGGATAGCGGCCCTGGGCACCTTCGACACCGGAACGGTGGTGCCGCGGGCCCTCCTCGGCGGCATAGCGAAGGTCGCCGCCTGGCAGCTGCGTCCCGGGGCGGACCCGCGCGGCACGGTTCGTCTCGTCTCCACCAACGACGAGGCGCGGTTCGACAAGGGCGACAAGGCCGTACTCCACGTCATATCCGGCCATCGCGACAGCTACGAGACCCGCTGCCCGGGCGAGGCGCTGTACGAACGGCTGCCGGAGATCCGCGAGGCCGTGGCCCGGCTGCGCCACCGGTGAGGGCCGGGGGCCGCACACGGGGCCCGCCCACCTCTTGCTCCGGGGGGCACGCCGGTGGGTAAGGTGCCCGGGCGCCCCCCACGCGCAGCACCGGGAAAGAAAGTCCGTGACGACGATCCAGTACAGCCGCGCGGGGAGACGGCAGGCCATGCGCCGCGTCCGTCCCCGGCGCTCGCCCGCCATACCGCTGCTCCTCCTCGCCTGGTCCGGCGCGGCGGCCGTCCTGTGGCTGTGGTGGCGCAACACCCCCGCCGTCTCCGGGGCCTCCGGATGGATGGTGAACGCGGGCCGCATGACCGGACTGCTGGCGGGCTACGCCGTCGCCCTGGTGATCGTGCAGATGGCGCGCGTCCCGGCCCTGGAGCGCAGGGTCGGCTCGGACCGGGTGACGCGCTGGCACGCCATGAGCGGCCGCTACACCCTGGTCCTGACGGCGGCCCACGTCGGTCTGACCCTCTACGGCTACGCACTCCAGGCGGGCACCGGCCTGGTGGCGCAGACCGTCTCCGTGGTCACCGGGTACCCCGACATGGTCGAGGCGGCCGCCGGCACACTCCTCCTGCTCCTGACCGGTCTGCTGTCCGCCGGCCTCCTGCGGCGCCGTATGCGCTACGAACTCTGGTACTACCTGCACCTGCTCACCTACGCGGCCGTCTACCTGGCCTTCTGGCACCAGCTCTCCACGGGCGCCGAGTTCGCCGGCGACCCCGCAGCACGCACGGCCTGGTACACCCTGTACGCCGCGGCCGGAGCGCTGCTGCTCTGGTACCGGGTCCTCGTCCCGCTGCGGCTCAACCTGCGGCACCGGATGCGCGTCGACTCGGTCGTCCCGGAGGCGCCCGGCGTCGTCTCGGTGCTCATCCGGGGCCGGCGGCTGCACCGGCTGGGTGCCGAGGCCGGGCAGTTCTTCCGCTGGCGGTTCCTCACCCGGGGCCTGTGGTGGACCGCGAATCCGTACTCGCTGTCGGCCCCGCCCCGCCCCGACCTGCTGCGGATCACCGTCAAGGCGGTCGGCGGGCACAGCGCCGCGCTGGCCGCGCTCCCTCCCGGCACCCGGCTCTGGGCCGAGGGCCCGTACGGGGCCCTGACCGCGGCCCGGCAGCGCGGTGGCAAGGTCCTGCTGCTGGCCGGCGGGGCGGGCATCACACCGCTCCGGGCGCTGTTCGAGACACTGCCCGGCGCGCCCGGCGACCTGACGCTGCTCTACCGGGCCCGCACGGCGGAGGAACTGGCGCTCCGCGGCGAACTGGAGGAGATCGCCGACCGGCGGGGGGCCAATCTGCTGTACGCCGTCAACGGCCCCGACGGCAGGCGCCCCGCGATCAGCGCCCGGACCCTGCGGAAACTGCTCCCCGACATCGACCGGCACGACGTCTACCTCTGCGGACCGCCGGGGCTGACCGGGGAGTGGTACGCGGCCCTCCGCGAGGCCGGGGTCCCCGAACGCCGCATCCACCACGAGTCCTTCGCATTCTGAGTCCGATCCCGGCTCCCGCGTCCCGGCCCCCGGGGCCGGACCCGGCCCGGTGAGCCCGGAGGTGCCACATGCCCCTGAGGAACAGACATCCGTACCGCAGAACCGTGCTCGCCGCGGCCGGCACCGTCTCCGTCATCGTGGCGCTGCTCGCCCTCAAACCGGACCGGGACCCGGCTCTCGCCCGGGCCGGCGGCCCCGGCGCCCCGTCCACGGCGGCCGTCTCACCGGCGCCGCCCTCCCCGTCCCCCTCCTCCGCCCCGGCGAAGCCGTCGAAGAGCACCGGACGCGCGCCGGACGAGCCCTCCCCGAGCCGGTCGGCGCCCCGTACCACCGCGCCTCCCCCGGCCCGGACCAGCAGGACCCCGGCCGCCCCCGAGACCACCACGGCGGCACCCGCCACCCGCACCGTCACCGGCGGCACCGTCCGCACGGAGCACGGCCCCGTGCAGGTGCGGATCACCCTGACCGGCAGCAGGATCACGGCGGCGACCGCGCTCCAGTCGCCCGCGGGGGACCCGCGGAGCGAGCAGATCTCCGCCACCGCGATTCCCCGGCTCAACCAGGAGACGCTGGCGGCGCAGAGCGCGGACATCGACACGGTGTCCGGTGCCACGTACACCAGCGACGGATACCGGCAGTCCCTGCAGAGCGCCCTGGACCGGGCCGGGCTCTGAACCCCGCCCGGCCCCGCCGCACGGCCCGCCGGGGGCACCGCCCTCTCCCCGGTCCGCGTCCGCCCCGCCCCCGACGGGCGGACGAGTGACGCGTCGAAAGCCCCGGGAGGAGCCACCGCGCCCCCTGGGAAGCCCTGGCGGAACCCAGTCGGAAGCCCCGGCGGAAGCCCCGGCCGGAAGCTCCCGCGAAAAGAGATCCGCCTCCGTGCATCCGAACGGGACTCCCAACCCGAAATAGGGATGAATGCTCCGCAATCGGACGGAGCGTCGTCGTGAAGGGGTATTTCGATGAGGAACTGCCGCAGCGCCGCCGCGATCGCGGCCACGGTGGGCATATGCGCCCTCGGACTCTCCGCCGCCCCCGCCCAGGCCGGGCCGGCGCAGACCGGGCAGGGCAAGGCACAGGTATCCGTCTTCCATGGCGTTCCGGGCCTCACCGTCGACGTGTACGCCAACGGCAAGGAACTCCTGCCGGACTTCAAGCCCGGCACCCTGACACCGCCGCAGTCGCTCGACCCGGGCAGCTACGACATCGAGGTGTTCGAGGCGGGCGCGGACCCGGAGGGCGAGCCCGCCATCCAGAAGACGGTGGAGGTCCCGGCCGGGGCGAACGCCACGCTCGCCGCCCACCTCACCGCCGATGGCGAGCCCACCCTCAACGCCTACGTCAACGACGTGTCGAAGGTGCCCGCCGGCCAGGCCCGGCTGACCGTGCGCCATGTGGCGGCCGCACCGGCCGTGGACGTGCGGGCCGACGGCACGCCGCTGGTCAAGGGGCTGGAGAACCCCAAGGAGGCCACCACCACGGTCCCGGCGGGCAGCGTGAACGCCGATGTCACCCTGGCCGGCACGGACGACGTCGTCATCGGCCCCGCCCAGCTCGACCTGAAGGAGGGCACGAGCAACGTCGTCTACGCCTGGGGGAGTGCCGAGGACAAGAACCTGGCCCTCAAGACCCAGACCTTCAGCGGTCTCCACACCGCCCCGAACGGTGTCAGGGGCGGTCAGAGCGACACGCTGATGCAGGCCGGCGCGGACGGCTCGGACGGCACCGCCGCCTGGGCGGCCTGGTCGGGCGCCGGCGCGCTCGCCGCGGCCGGTGTGCTGCTCACCCGCACGGCCTGGCGCGGCAGCCGTTCCCGCGGCTGAACGCAGGGCCCCCGCCCCGGTGCTCCCGCTCCCCGGTGCCTCGGCCTTCCGCACCCGCCGCCCCGCTGTCGGCGGACGGACGAGCCGGCGGCCCACGGCGGAGTGGCCGGCCGAGTGGCGGGACGAGGCCGCCCGGCGTGCGCAGGCGCGCCGGGCGGCCGCCCGCGCCGGGCGGTCCGGAACGGAGCCCCGGCCGGGCCCGTGATCCCGGGGCAGGCCGCGCGGCACGCCCCGAGCCGCAAGTCCACACGAGGAGAGACCCCCGATGAGCCCCCGGATGAGCACGCGGACGAGAGCCGCGGCGAGAGCCGCGACGGCAGTGAGCGGCGGAGCGGGCCCGCGAGCGTGGACGGCGGTGCGGCGGGCCGCGGCCTCCCCGGGGCTCCGCCCCTGGCTGTCGGCGGCCGCCGTCGCGGTCATGGCCGCGATCGTGGTGGTGGCGACCCTGCTGGCCGTACCGGACCCGGGAACCCGGGAGGGCTCGCCGCCGCCCGACTTCGGCGACCGGCGGTCCGCCGGGCCGGTCGGCGGCGGGAACAGCGGACGGCAGGACGGCGGTGGCCGGGACACCGCCGCTTCACCCGGCCGTTCGCGCGACGCGCAGGACGGCGGCGCCCGGGCGGATCCGGGGCACCGGGCCTTCGCCGCCACTCCGCCGGTCCGGCTCCGCATCCCCCGGCTGCGGGTCGACGCGGAGGTGCGGCCGGTCGGCCTGGCCCGGGACGGCACGGTGGCGGTGCCCAAGGACGCCGGCGGCACCGGCTGGTACCGGTACGGCCCGGCCCCCGGCGCGCCCGCCGGCTCGGCCGTCCTGGTCGGCCACGTCGACTCGCGCACGGGCCGGCTCGGCGCGCTGGCCGCGCTGCACGACGTACGGGCCGGGGACGCCGTCGTCGTCCGCCGCAAGGGTGCGCCGGAGGTCCGCTACACGGTCGCGTCCCGGGAGGTCCGGGACCGCGAACGGCTGCCGGGCGAGCTGTTCCGCCGCACCGGGCCCCCGGTGCTGACGCTGATCACCTGCACCCTCCCGTACGACCGTGAGCAGGGCGGCTACCGGAACAACCTGATCGTGACCGCCACCCGGGTGAGCGGCTGACGTGGTGCGGAGGATCGGGGCGGACGGCTCCCTATCGTCGCGTCCGTGACCGGAACCCGAACCGACGCCGAGCTGGCCGAGGGCTTCGCCCGCGGTGACGAGGGCTGCCTCGCGGAGGCGTACCGCCGGTGGGCCGGGCTGGTGCACACGCTCGCCGGCCGCGCGCTCGGGGACGCGAGCGAGGCGGAGGACGTCACCCAGGAGGTGTTCGTCAGCGCCTGGCGCGGCCGGACGGGCTACTCGCCGGCCAGGGGTTCCCTGCCGGGTTGGCTGATCGGCATCACGCGCCGCAGGATCGCCGACGCCCTGCAGGCCCGGGGCAGCCGTCAGGACAAGGCCCGGCGGGCCGCTCGGGCGATCACCGACCGGCCCGGTCACGACCCGGTGGACGGCATCGTCGACAGCGTTCTGGTGACGGACGAGCTGCGCGCCCTGCCGCAGCCGCAGCAGCAGATCCTGCGGCTCGCCTTCTACCACGACTTCACGCAGGTGCAGATCGCCGAGCGGCTGGACCTGCCGCTGGGAACGGTGAAGGCCCACGTCCGCCGGAGCCTGGGCCGGCTGAGAACCCGAATGGAGATGGACGGTGACGGAGCACGCTGACCCGGCCCTGCTGGCCGAACTGGCCCTCACGGGGCGGTCGTTCCCCGACGGGGCCCGGACCGCCGGTCCCGCGGGCGCGTCCGGTGCCGCGGGGCCGGCGGGCGCTCCGGCGGGTGCTCCGGCCGGTGCCGCCCCGGGCGGCCCGGACCCCGCCGCCCCGCCCGCCACCGGCGGGCCGGACGCCCTCGCGCACGCGGCCGGCACGGAGAACCTGCGCGCGGCGGAGCGGCACGCGGAGCACTGTGCGCAGTGCCGCGACACCCTGGTCACGCTGCGCCGGATCGTACGAGCCGCCCGGAGCGTCTCCCCGGACGACGGCATCGTCGCGCCGCCGGCCGCGGTCTGGGAGGGCATCGCGGCGGAACTCGGGCTGACCGGCGGCACGGCGCGCGGTTCCCGCCTTCGGAGCCGCTTGCGCCGCACCGGCCCGACGGAGCCCGTTGGGGCCCGCTCCGCCGGGGCCGCTCCGGGGCCGGAGCCCGCCCCGCCGAGGGCCGTCACGCCGGACGAAGCCGTGCCGTCGGCCACCGGGGACGACTCCGCCCGGCCGGAACCCGTCACGGCGGAACCCGTCACGGCGGAACCGGTCACGGCGGAACCCGTCCGGGCGGAACCGCTCCCGGCGGAACCCGTCCCGGCCCGCCCGGGGAACCCGGGCCCGCTGCCCGGCGACAGCGCGCGCTGACCCCGGGCGCGTCCGCGCCCGGCCGGGAGCGGACGGCGGCGCCGCACGGCGCTCGGTGAGCGTCCGCACGGCGGTCGGTGAGCGTCCGTGCAGCGCTCAGTGAGCCGTGCGGACGGCGGCCGGGCCGGCACCGGCGGGCCCCGGGTGGACGAACGGCCGGGTCAGATGTGCCGTCGCCAGCAGTGCGCCCCGCGCACGGGCCTCGGCGAGCAGCCGCGTGCGGCTGGTGCGCGCGGTGACCGGATCCTGTTCGAAGGCGTACGCCACCGCCGGGTCCGCCAGTTGCACGGCGTGCACGAGCACATCACCCGTCACCATGATCCGCCGGTGTCCGCCGTCCACGAGCACGGACTGGTGCCCCGGGGTGTGACCGGGGGTCGGCCGCAGATGGACGGCGCCTCCCCGCCGCCCGCCGCCGCAGAGCCGCACCGCGCCGTCCACCTCGGTCAGCCGCCCCGACCGGCGCAGCGGCCGCACCACGTACGTCATCGCCGTGTCGGCCGGGTCGAGCGCGGCCGTCTCGCTCCGCTGCAGCAGGTAGCGCGCCTCGGGGAACGCGGGAGTACCGTCCGGGCCGACGGCCCAGCCGTAGTGGTCCTCGTGCAGATGGGTCAGCACGACCGAGTCCACGTCCGACGGGGAGATTCCCGCCTCCGCGAGGACCCGCGGCAGCCGGCCCGGCACGGGAGCCCAGCCGGCCGCCGGGCTGTCCGCGGGACCGATGCCGGTGTCGACCAGGGTGACCCGGCCGCCCGGGCGCCGGACCGCGTAGCAGCGGAAGTCGAGCCGCCAGGTCCCGTCGGGCCCGAAGGAGCCGGGATCGATGCGCTCCGCCAGCCGCCAGTCCTGCTCCGACGCCCCGCTGAACCGGTCCCGGAGCTGTCCGGGGAACGTGCCCCGGGCGTCCAGCAGCGCCAGCACCTCGAACGGGCCGGCGGAGCGGCTCACCACCCGCGGCGCGGCCACGGCCGTGGCGCCGCCGGTGACCGCCGGTGCGGTGAGCGCCGCCGCCCCCGTCGCCGCCGCGCCCCGCAGCACCCCCCGGCGGCCGACCCCCGTCCGGCCGCCGGGGGGTGCGTCCGCCGGGCGCGCCGAGCGGGTGTCCCCGTCGTCTCGGCGGCCCGCGCCCTCTCCGCGCAGTACTCCGCGTCCCGCGCCTTCCCCGACGTGCCCGCGCCCCCCGGCGCCCTCGTCTGCGCGCATGCCCCGGCCTCCGCCCGTGCGAACCGTCCGCGCTTCCGCCCGCTCCGCGGTACACGGAGGGCGGCAGCGGGGCGCCCGCCTCCCGGGCGCCGCTCGGTGAAGGGTGGCCCGGCAGCCACCGGCCGGGCTTGTCGTTCCTTGTGCGATCGGGGTCCGCCGGGGCAAGCCCTCGTACCGGGGCCGGCCGCCGCGTAGGGTGCGGGACGTGGCGGTGGAACGGAGCGTGTATCTGCACACCGACGACGTCTACGTCGCGGACGTGCGCTGCGGGGATCCGCCCCGCGGCTGGACGGAGGCCCGGCAGGCCGCCGTGTTCGGCCTGGTCCTCGTCCGGCGCGGCCTGGTCCGCGGGCGGGTGGACGGGGCGGAGCGCCTGCTGGACCCGGCCACCGTCTACGTCGAACGGCCCGGCGCGGAGCAGCAGTTCGCGCACCCGTGCGGTGGTGACGTCTACACGGAGATCGTCCTCTCCGAGCCGTGCGTGGCGGGGATGCTGGGCGGTGACCCGGCCGTCCCCGGGGGACTGGCCCACGTCACCACCGAGCTCGCCCTCCGCCACCGCGTGCTGCTCGCCCGGGCGCGCTCCGCCCACGGCGACGCCTTCGACCTCGGCGAACGCGCGGTGGCCCTGGCCGCTGCCGTGTTCGCGCAGATCGCCCCGGGGCGGGTGACGAGCGGACGCCCCGCCACCGCGGCCGCCCGGGAGCGGCTCGTCGACGACGCCCGCGCCGCCCTCTGCGCCGACCCGGGGCTCCGCCTGGAGGACCTCAGCCGCGCGGTGGCCTGTTCACCGCACCACCTCAGCCGGGTCTTCACGGCCGTCACCGGCGTCACGCTCACCCGTTACCGCGAGCGGCTGCGGCTGGCCCGCGCGCTGGACCGGCTGAGCGAGGGCGAGACGGACCTGCGGCTGCTGGCGGCCGAACTCGGTTTCAGCGACCAGGCCCATCTGACGCACGCGATGCGCCGCTCGGCCGGGCTGCCGCCGGGCCGGCTGCGTGCCCTGCTCCGCGGGGTCCCGGAGCGGGGCACCGCCGGCCCCGGGCCCGCGGACGGGTGGCGCCACCGGCTCTGACCCGGGGGCGCCGCCCGGCGGAGCGGCCCGGGAACGGGCCTCCCGGGGTCAGTCCTGCTGGGCGCCCGCGGGCAGCTGACGCAGCTTCATCGTGGTGGCGGTGCTGCTGCCGAAGCCGTAGTCCAGCAGTTTCGCGGCGTCGGTGTAGCGGTTGCTGCCGTTGAGGACGACGCCGACCACGGTCCTGCCGCCGCGGGTGGCGGCGAACACGAGGCACGGTCCCGCGGCGGTGCCGGTGCCGGTCTTGATGCCGACGGCGCCGGAGTAGGAGCCGAGCAGCTTGTTGGTGTTGTACCAGGTGTAGGTGCGGGTGCCGCCGGTGCTCGTCTTGGCGTAGCGCACGGTCTTCCGCGTCTTCACGACGGTGCGGAACGTCGAGTACTTCATGGCGCTGCGGGCGAGCTTGGCCAGGTCGCGCGGGGTGGTGTAGTTGTTCCCGGTCGTCGATATGCCGTCGAACGAGTCGAACCGGGTGTTGGTCAGGCCGAGGGTCCCGGCCTTCTTGTTCATCTTGCCGATGAACGACTTCACCCGTGCGGACCGGGTGGTGCCGCTGCCGAAGGTGTCCGCGAGGGCGTACGCGGCGTCGCAGCCGGAGGGCAGCATCGTCGCGTAGAGCAACTGCCGGACGGTGACCTTGTCGCCCTTCTTGAGGTCGGCCGTGCTGGCGCCCTCGCGGGCGACGTAGTCGCGGTAGGCCTGCTGGACGGTGACCTTCCGGTCGAGGTCGAGATTCTTCTGGCTGAGCACCACACGGACCGTCATGATCTTCGTGGTGCTGGCCATCTGCCGCTTGGTGTCCGCGTACTTGCCGTAGATCCTGGAGCCGTCCGCCTGGTTCAGCAGGAACGCGCCCTTGGCGCTGACGGTCGGCGCCGCGGCCTGCGCGGGCGTGGCCACGGCCGGGACGGCCAGGACGGCGCCGGCGGTGACGACGACGGCGGCGGCCCGGCGGCGTCTGCGCCGCGCGGGTGCGGACGCGTCGGCTCCGCGCAGGCGCGGGCCCTTGTCGAGGGTTATCACTTCATACGCTCCGAATCGGCCCGAGGGGCGGAAACCTGTCGGCGGCGGGCAGCCGGGTGCGCGCTGCTCCGCTCTCTCCCTGACTCAAAGACCGCTGAGAGGGGCCGAAGTATGTACGGCGGGAAGAGGATTCTCCGATGACCGGCCGGGACCGTTCGGGCCGGGACCGTTCGGGCCGGGACCGTTCGGGCCGGGACCGTTCGGGCCGGGACCGTCCGGGCCGGGGCCCTTCGCCGCCGGCCGCGGCCGCGGCCCGCGCACGCGACGGCCGCCGGGCACCCGGGGAAGAGCGGTCCGGGGCGGTTCTTTACCCCGTTGGGTCGATGCCGTTCCCCGGCGGGAGGGGCACACTCGTCGGGGAGGCGGCGGACGAGGAGGCGGGCGGCCATGGAGCGGACGGCATCGCGGCGGACCGTACTGCTGACGGCGGCACTGTCGCTGCTGGCGGCGGCCTGCCAGACGGGTGACGGGGACGGCGACGGGGACGGCGACGGACGCTCGCCCTTCACCGGCGAGAAGGGCGCGGGCGAGAAGGTCCTCGCCGTCAAGATCGACAATGTGGAGGCCGCCCGGCCGCACACGGGCCTGGACAAGGCCGACATCGTCTACATCGAGCAGGTCGAGGCCGGCCTCACCCGGATACTGGCGATCCTCGCCTCCGAACTGCCGGAATCCCTCGGCCCGGTGCGCAGCGCCCGCGAGTCGGACCTGGAACTGCTGCGCCAGTTCGGCACGCCGGCCCTCGCCTACTCCGGGGTGCAGAGCAGGCTGCGCCCCGTGGTGGAGGCCGCCCCGCTGATCCCCCTGCCGCCCGGCGAGCTCACCGACGGATACGTGCGCGACCCGGGCCGCCCCGCGCCCCACAACCTCTACCTCCGTCCCGACCGCGCTGTGCGCGCCGCGTCCGGGGCCTCGGAGCCCCGCGACATCGGCTTCCGCTTCGGTCCCGCGCCGGGCGGCGGCCGGAGGACGGGGGAGCGTACCGTCCGCTTCCCGGCCGCGAGCTTCACCTTCGACTGGTCCTCCGCCGAGAAGCGCTGGCTGGTCTCCATGGACGGGGAACCGGCCCGTACGAACGGGAGCGAGCGGCTGAGCGCCGCCACGGTCGTCGTCCAGTACGTGACGGTCCGCCCCTCCGACTACGGCGACCGCTCGGGCAGCAACACCCCCTACACGGAGACCGTGGGCTCCGGCCGGGCCCTCGTCCTGCGGGACGGCCGGGAATACGAGGCCGAGTGGAGCCGCCCGTCGGCGGCCGCCGGCACGGTCTTCACGGACACCGGCGGCCGCCGCCTCCCCTTCGCCCGCGGCCCGGTCTGGGTGGTCCTCGCCCCGGTGGACTGAGCTCCGGCGGAAGCGGCACGGAGGGAACGTCTCCGTGCCGGCCGGGCGGCCGCGGCGGGGGCGTACGGTGCCGGCCGATCGTTCCGGACAGGCAACGTTCACCGGTCGATACCCCCCTAGGTAACCCGGAGAGGGGTGCGCGTTAACGAAACGCTCTTAGCGTCCGGCGCAGCCACCCCGCACATCAGGGTCATCCACAGAAGGACGCACACCATGCGCCGCACCCGCCGTATCCGCTTTATCACCGCAGCCCTCGCCGCCGGCATGGGCCTGCCCCTCGGACTGCTCTCCGCCGCCCCTGCCACCGCCCACGACCGCCACCACGGTCAGCCGATGGCGTTCCGGCCGCTGGAGAAGTCCGCCTACGACCAGATGTCGGCCGACTGGTCCGAGCCGCTGGCCGCCCCGAAGGGCTTCCGCCAGAAGCTCGTGGCCGACGAGACCGTCCTCGACATCTACGGGGGAGGTACCGACGACCTCACCGACATGAACACGGTCAACGAGACCGGCCGCCAGGCGGGCCGCTACCTCTACCGCACCCACGAGGTCTCCTCCAACGGAGCCGTCTCCGTCGTCGACCTGAGGACCGGCAAGGCCGAGATCATCGCGCAGCGCGCGGACTGGCACCGGATCGACGGCATCCGCTGGACCCCCTGGGGCAGCCTGCTGGTCACCGAGGAGACCGACGGCGGCCGGGTCTTCGAGCTGTTCCTGGACCGCCGGGACCGCACGAAGGTGACCCGGATCGAGGAGCGCCGCGAGATCGGCATCCTGCGCCACGAGGGCATCGACGTGCTCCCCGACGGCACCGTCTTCGTCATCGACGAGCTCAAGGGCGGTTCGATCTACAAGTTCGTGCCGACCCGCCGCGGCGACCTCTCCGAGGGCCGCCTCCACGCCCTCAAGATCAACGGCCTCTCCGACGCCGAGCAGAAGTGGAACCCGGAGACGTACTCCGAGAAGGCCGGCGCCTTCACCTGGGTCCCGCTCGACAAGGACAAGGTGGTCGCGGACGCCGACGCGGCCTCCGACGCGGTGAACGCCACCGAGTTCGGCCGTCCCGAGGACGTCGAGGTCATCGGCGACACCCTCTACGTCGCCAACACCAGCGAGAACCGCGTCGTCGCGGTCAACCTGCGCAAGAACGTCCTCTCCTCGTTCGTCCAGGCCGGCGTGAACGCGCCCGTCGAGGACCGCGACGCCGGCATCACCGGCTTCAAGAGCCCCGACAACCTGGCCGAGGGCCCCGACGGCCGCCTGTGGATCGTCGAGGACAACTACGCCAGCGACATCTGGGTCGCCGGCCGGGACCGCGACCGGGACGGCGCCGCCGACGGCACCGAGCTCTTCGCCTCCCTGAAGGACCCGGGCGCCGAGGTCAGCGGCATCTACTTCGGCAAGGACCCGAAGACCCTCTTCTTCAGCGTCCAGCACCCCGACAAGCCGCTCGCGGACGGCACCTGGAAGATCACCCGCCGCCGCTGAACGGCCCCGGCCGCACCAGACGGGGGTCCCCGCCGGTCATCCGGGGGGGACCCCCGTCTTCAGCGGCCCGGGAAGGAGCCGGGGCGGCTGCGGCCGCAGGCCGTCACCAGCCGGTGGGGAGGGCGGCCACGGGCACGAGGGAGAGCTCGTAGAGGTAACTGGCCTCCTGCATACCGGTCAGCGTGATGTCGTACGCGTAGTAGACGATGGTGAGACCGGTGTACTGCGAGACCTCGGTGACGTAGACGATGCGGTCGGCCATGTCCCCGATCTCGCCCTCGGTCGCCAGGATCCGGTCGGCCATGACGCCGATGGAGTCCTCGGTGTAGAGGACGCCGTCGAGCGACTGCTCGTAGATGGAGGCGCCTTCCTGCCCGACGTAGACCACGGCGTCGGACGCGGTGGTCGCCGCGGCGGCGCGCGGCGCCGTGGCGCCGGCCGTCACGGCCAGCAGGCTGGTCAGAAGGAGAATCGGCAGAAGGAACTTCTTGAGGGCCGGTGTTACCGCTTGCAGCATGGCTGTCTCTCTCCGGGGAAACGGGATATCCGAGGGGATACCCCAGGGGGTATTTACTACGGGGGAACCTCCCGGTCCGGGCAAAGGATTCCGGCCCGCACTGTGCTCTCCGCCACAGCAGGCCCGGCCGCGGATCGGGGAGCGGGCAGCGGCGTGCGGATGCGCCGTGATGTCCTGCGCCCCGGGCTCCTGTCCACGCCCCGGGTGCCACGAGCCGGCGGGCACCCGTACCGGGGGTGTGCCCGGGGCCACCCCGGCCGGGGGCCTCTTGCGCCGGTGATGCGGCACTGCCAGCATCGCGGCGGAGCAGCGGCCGGCTGCTCCCGCCCCGGCCGGCCGCGAACACGTTCGTTCCTTTCCCCCACTGCGGCACATGTGCCGATGAGGAGCATGATGGACGTCTTACGCGACATCACAGGAGCGGTCCGCGGATGGGCGCGCGGACCGGCGAGGTGGGCGGTTGTCCTGCTCGCCGGGCTCGGCCTGCTGGCCGCCGGCGGCACCGGGGCCTCGGCGGCGGCCCCCGGGGAACCCGTCACGGCCCCCGGGGGCCGGGCATCCGGCGGGGCCATGGCGCAGGTCGCCGCGATGCAGCCGGGATGGAACCTCGGCAACTCGCTCGACGCCACCGGCAGCGACGAGACCTCGTGGGGCAACCCGCGCGTCACCCGGGAACTGCTCGGCAACATCCGGGCGCAGGGGTTCAACAGCATCCGCATCCCGGTGACCTGGAGCGGGCACCAGGGCCCGGCCCCGGAGTACGCCCTGGACGCGGACCATCTCGACCGCGTCGAGGAGGTGGCCGGCTGGGCGCTCGACGAGGGCTTCCACGTCCTGGTCAACGTCCACCACGACTCCTGGCAGTGGATCGCGGACCTGCCGGCCGACCGCGCCGGCGTGCTCGCCCGCTACAACGCCCTCTGGACCCAGCTGGCCCGCACGTTCCGGGACTCGCCGTCCAGGCTGGTGTTCGAGAGCATCAACGAGCCGCAGTTCAGCGGCGCTTCCGGTGACGCCGAGAACGCGGAGCTGCTGAACGAACTCAACACCTCCTTCCACCGCGTCGTGCGCGGCTCCGGCGGCGGCAACGCGAGCCGGCTGCTCGTTCTGCCCACCCTGCACACCTCGTCGGACCAGGCACGGCTGGACGAACTGACCGCCACGTTCGACACCCTGGACGACCCGAACCTCGCCGCGACGGTGCACTACTACGGATACTGGCCGTTCAGCGTCAACATCGCCGGCGGAATCCGCTTCGACGCCACCGCGCGGAAGGACCTCACCGACGCCTTCGACCGGGTGCACAGCACCTTCGTGGCCCGGGGCATCCCGGTGATCCTCGGCGAGTACGGGCTGCTCGGCTTCGACCGGCACACCGGCACCATCCAGCAGGGCGAGAAGCTGAAGTTCTTCGAGGCCCTCGGATTCCACGCCCGCACCAGGAACATCACCACCATGCTGTGGGACAACGGCCAGCACTTCCAGCGCACCGGTTTCGCCTGGAACGACCCGGAGTTGTTCGAACAGATCAGGTCGAGCTGGACGACCCGGTCCGGCACGGCCTCCTCCGACCAGGTGTTCAGCGCCCGGTCGGCGCCCGTCACCGACAAGACGCTCACGCTGAACCTCAACGGCACCTCGTTCACGGGCCTCACCCACGGCACCACCGAACTGGTACGCGGCACCGACTACACCGTCGAGGGCGACCGGCTCACGCTCGGGGCGGCGGCCCTGACCCGGCTCAGCGGTGAACGCGACTACGGCACCAACGCGGTGCTGTCGGCGCGGTTCTCCCAGGGCGTCCCGTGGCGGATCGACCTGATCACCCATGACACGCCGGTCCTGCGGAACGCCACCGGGACGACGGACTCCTTCGCCGTCCCGACCGACTTCCGCGGCGACCAGCTCGCCACCATGGAGGCCCGGTACGCCGACGGCAGCAACGCCGGGCCGCACAACTGGACGCCGTACAAGGAGTTCGACCGCTCGTTCGCCCCGGACTACGCCGCCGGCGTCACCACCCTGACGTCCGAGTTCTTCGCCGAGGTCACCGACGGGGCCCGGGTGACCCTCACCTTCCACTACTGGAGCGGGGCGACGGTCACCTACTACGTCACCAGGTCCGGAACCTCGGTCACCGGCACCACGGCCTGACCTCCGCGTCCCCGCCGCCCTGCCATCCCTCCCGGGAACGCGGTGGCGGGGCCGCTCCACCGGCCGGGGCGGGGAGCCGTCCGGCGCCTCTCCGCCCCGGCCGGGTCCCGGGCCGCCGCCCGGACTCCACGGCGCGGGGCCCGGCCGGTCACTCGCCCGCCCGCGCCACCGCGGTGGAATGGGCGGCGGGGAAGAGCGCACCCGTCAGAAGCCGGTCCAGCACCGGCAGGTTCATCGCGCGCAGGCCCCAGCGCCGGAGCAGGAGCCGGGCCGGTGAGGTGGGCAGGAACCACTCGCCGACCCGCTGCCGCGCCCGCGTCTGGACCTCGCCCGCCACGGGACGCCAGCGCTGCTCGTACTCGGCGAGCGCCGTGGCGACGGCTCCGGCGGCTCCGGTGGCTCCGGCCACGCGCAGCCGCTCGGCCAGCACGTAGGCCCCGCCGACCCCCAGGGAAGCTCCCTGGCCCGCGATGAGGGACACGGCGTGGGCCGCGTCCCCCAGCAGCACCACCCTGCCGCTCCGCCACCGGGGCGCGTCGATCTGCGCGACCTGGTCGTAGTACACCTCCTCGCCGGGAGGGCATCGGTCGAGGGCCCGCCGGACCAGCGGGCCCAGGCCCTCGAACTCCCGGCGGAGCGCCGCGCGCGGGTCGGCGGGGAGCGACGGATCGCCGGTGCGGTGCACGGTGAAGACGGCGACGCGTCCCTGCTCCAGTCCGTAGAACCCCATCTGCCGGTGCAGGGTGTCGGTGAGCGCGAACCGGTCGCGCATCCTCCGGAACACCTCCTCGTCCTCGAAGACGAAGGCGGCGGTGTGCATGCCCAGGTAGCGGAAGTGGTCCCGCTCGGGCCCGAAGACCAGGGAACGCACCCGGGAGTGGATGCCGTCGGCCCCCACGACGAGGTCCGCGGTGGTCCGGGTGCCGTCCGACAGCGTCACGGATCCGCCGTCAGCCTCCACGCTCTCGACGGTGGTGCCGTACTGGAGCGTCGCCCGGTCTCCGACGGCCTCCCGCAGCAGCAGCTCCAGGTCGGGACGCATGATGCTGACGAGTCCGCCGCCCGCCGCCTTCCGGAACCGGGCGTAGTCCACAGCGGTGACGCGGCGGCCCGCCCCGTCCACGTAGCTGAACTCCGACGCGGGGTGGGCGAGTTGCCGGAGCCGGGGCCGCAGGCCCATCGCGGTCAGGGCCTCGTGCCCCGGACCGAAGAAGTCGATCATGTATCCCTGGCCGCGCGGACCGGGGGCCTTGTCCACCACGTGGACCTCCCAGCCCTGGTCGAGGAGTCGCACGGCGAGCGTCAGCCCGGCGATGCCTGCTCCGCAGACGAGTGCCTTCACGGGTGTTCTCCTTTCGGGGGGTCGGTCATGAGGCCGCGGACGAGGGGGGTGATCCGCGCGGCCGAGAGACCGGGGTTCAGAGCCTTGTGGAGGAGGAAGCCGTCGAGTACGGCCATCAGGGCGATCGCCGTGGCCTCGGGGTCCCGGTGCCCGGTCCACCGCGGTCCGGCGGCGATCCGGTCCCTGAAGTGGCCGGTCAGTTCGGCCAGTTGCCCGCGCAGCTCCTCGTCACGGGTGGCCGCCAGGTACGCCTCGGTGAACAGGAGGGACTCCGGGTCCCGTCCGGTGTACCGGTCCAGGGACGCCAGCAGGGCCGCGGCCCCGTCGGCCGGGTCGGCCGCGGCGGTGAACACCGTGACGGCTTCGTCGAGGGCGGGGCGCATGGCCTCCAGCGCGGCCTGCCGCAGGAGGGCCGCCAGGGAGTCGAAGTGGTAGTGCACCAGTCCGGAGCGCACACCGGCGCGTTCGGCCAGCGTCCGGGTGGTGACCGCGTTCCAGCCCACCTCGCTGATGAGCGCGGCGGCCGCGGCCAGCAGCCTTCGCCGCACCTCCCGGCCCCGTGCTGCGGCGGTCGGCCGTGCGGGACCCTGATTTTGGTCATTCGCCTTGGACACTTGTCCAAGATAACCCGTACCCGCGGTCTCCGCCAGCCCGGCGACGGCGCACGCGGCGCACGCGGCGCACGCGGCGCACGCGGCGCACGCGGCGCACGCGGCGCACGCCCTTCCGCGTGGCTGCGGTCGGCGGCCGGGGAGGGGCTGGTGTCCGGTTCGGCGAATCTGCACACCGAATGCGCAGTCGCGGCACGATTCAGGGGAGATCGGTGCGCGGATCGCCGGCGGGGACTCCCTTTATGCGGAATGCCCCGCTCCATAGCGCGGGGTCAATACCGGACGCCTTCCCGCATCGGCGTGGAATGTGAAGAAGTCGCCCCGGATGTGTGCGCCTCTCTGCACGAATGTGTTTGCGCCTCGGTGAATCGCTGTGACGGGAGTCTCAGTCGATTGGATGCGCGGTGGATCTCCGTGCTTTGATCCCTGGCAGCCGCCGGAGCCGCGCGCGTGTCCCGGAAATGGATTCCGTGCGTCCTGCGGCCGAGGCCCGCCATCGGTGCCGAGCGGGGCCGCCCCCCAACTGTGGATACCCATATGAAGGGAAGTTTCGTCATGAACTCCGCTCACCGGATCGAGACCGCCGAGATCTCCGACGCCGAGCTCGACAACGTTTCCGGCGGCCTGAGCCCGCAGGCCGGCATCACCGCCGGGCCCGTGGCGATCAACAGCGCGGACGTGCTGGCGCAGGTCGACGCGCTCCAGGGCCAGGCCCTGAACACCGTGGGCCAGTACGGCCACGCCGGCGTCAGCGTCTCTCTCTGACCGGTGTCCTGAGCGCCGGCGGGCCCCGCACCGCCCGAGGCGGCTGAGGCCCGCCGGACGGCAGGCCGGTACCCGGGCCGCGCACGGCCCGTGCACCACGACGAAGCTCCTGGCAGACGTGTCCCCGCAGGGGGGAATCCGCGTCTGCCGGGAGCTTCGCGGTGTTTGGACACGGGGCCCGCGGCCCGGGACGGGAAGCCGGGGCGACGGGCGCGTCCCCCCGGACCTCACCTCATGCCGGGCCCTTCACCCAGTCGACGAGCCGGGCCCACCAGCCGCCCTTCGACCGGTGCGCAGTGGGCTCCGCGCCCCGGGGGGCGTGGGGCGGCCGCGACGGCTGCCCCGGTCCGGCCGGACCGGGCTCGGGCCGGGCCGCCGCCCCCGGTGCCCGGTCGCGCGCCCGTCCGGCCCCCGCCGGCTCACACGTGCACCGCCGGGACGCCGGGACGCCCGCGAGTACTTGCTCGACATGCCGTCCACAGCCCGTAAAGGTCGCCTTCCGGCAGGTCGGACAGATGGCGCGTTGGCACATAACTCCCCACGAGATGTTCTCTTTGAAATGCGAATGGCTGGGTTTCCCGCCGGGGCCGCGCAGGGCGCGGGAACGGGCGGGGTGCGTCCGTCATGCATTGTCTTGCTCTATGGCGTTCACCATCCCGCTGTCCGGTTGAAATACCCCCCGGCGTTTCCTCGAGGATACCCCCCGGCGTTTGGAAGGAAATACCCCCAGGGGTTTTGATTTACCTGCCCGTCCGGCTATCCGGACGGTGCCGTACCATCACCACTTGCTTGCGATACGGAAAAAGTGATTGGGTCGCGCATGGGCGCGGCGGCGGGGGCGTTGCGTTTAGCGCCGTGGCTGTATTTCCGGTGGCGGGAAATCGTCGGCCGGGTGCGCGGCAAACGACCGACATGGACCGAGGACGGCAACCATCCCCCGAGGGGGCGGTACGCCCGATCCCGAAGGGAGCGACGTGGGCTGCACACACGCCGTGGGGTGCCCTCTCTTTCCGCTGCTCAAGGCGGGCATGCAGAGCTGGCGCGACCACTACTGCGACAGTGACCACCAGTGGCGGTCCTGTGCTCGCTACCAGACCTCCCTCACCGGAGAGCGTGTGCCCATCAGCCTGCTGCCCAACGGGCGCCACGCGCACCACCTCAGACGAGCCGCCGACACGGCTTCGTGCGGAGAGGCGGCCCCGGAGCAGCAGCCGCCGCGCCAGGCTCAGCCGCCCCACCAGCCCCGGCCGCCCCGCCGGTCCCAGCCGCCACAGCCGCCCCGGACGGCCCAGCCGGGCCGGCAGGCGCAGCCGCACCAACCGCACCAGCCGCACCAGGCGGCCTGGCAGGCCCAACAGCACCAGCAGGCGCAGCCCTTAACGCCACAGCCGTGGACCCCGGAGAACGATCCCTGGTTCCGGCCGGCGGCGGAGCGCCCGCAGGCATACGAGCCGCACGGCCGGGGAGCCGCGGCGCCGGAGACCACGGCCCAGTTCGAACCGGCGCCCCACTGGGAACCGGCCCGCCCGGGACAGGTGCCACCCCGGCGGGCGCCCCGGCCCCCCGAGAGCCGCGCTCGGCGCACACGGCAGACGGCCGACCGGAAACCCGGCCGGTGGGCCCGGCTGATGGAATGGATGAGAGGTCCCGCATGAGTCCTTACTGGCCCTGGTGGGCGGGCGCCATCGGGCTTGCCCTGGTCACCATCGTCCACACGCTCACCACCGACCGGTCCCTCGGTGTGTCGTCGGCGTGGGACCGCGTGCTGCACTGGCGCAGCGAACGCGAACTCGAAAAGCTCGACGAAGAGTTCACCGACGACCAGGCCTTCGCCGACGCGCTCGCCGCGGCCACCGCCGAGCACTTCGGCACCGCCGCCGCGGCGCCCGCACAGCCCTTCGGCGCCGGAGCGTACGCCGACCCGCAGCACCATCCGTACCCGCAGGGGGATCACCCGTACTCCCAGCAGGGTTACCAGGGCGGCCCGGGCTATCCCCAGCCCCCGGTGGACCCCTGGACCCTGGCCGCCGAACCCGAGCCGGAACCCGAGCCGGAGGCGGCCCCGGCCACCCCGGCCGCGGCCCCGCGACCGGCACCGGTGGTCACCCAGGCGGCTCTGCTGCTGTCGATCCTCATCGGCGGATGGATCGCCGCGTACACCTCCGGCCGGTTCGAGCTCCGCTTCGACATGGGCCCCGGCTTCCAGAGCCTGGTCACGGACAACCCGCTCACCATGACCGCCGTGCTGTTCGCCGGCGGCATCCTGGTCGGCTTCGGCACGCGACTGGCCGGCGGGTGCAGTTCCGGCCACGGACTCAGCGGCTGCGGCCGGCTGCGCCCCGTCAGCATCGTCGCGACCGCCGTGTTCTTCGGTACCGCCGTCGCGGTGTCGTTCCTGCTGTGGAAGGTGATCTGATGCGTACCCGCGGCGGCGTTCTGCTGGCCAACACCCTCGCCGGGCTGGGTCTCGGCTACACCGTCACGAACATCGGCTTCGGCGACTACGCCGAACTGAACCGCATGTTCACCTTCCAGGACCTGCGCATGTTCCTCGCCTTCGCCGGCGCCGTCGGGATCATCGTGTGCGCGTTCGCCCTGCTGCGGGTCCGCCGCACCCCGGGCCGTATCCACGCCGGGGTGATCCCCGGCGCGGTGCTGTTCGGCACGGGCTGGGCGATCTCGGGCGGCTGTCCGGCCATCCCGATCATCCAGGTCTCCAGCGGCTATCTGCCCGCCCTGGTCACGCTCGCCGGTGTCGTCGTCGGCATGCGGCTGTGCCGCTGGGCCAACGGCCGCTACTTCCAGCTCGACAGCGGCTCCTGCGGGGTGTGACGCCGGCACCCGCCGGGACGCCCCCCGGCGCCCGAGCCGGCGGCCGCGCCCCGGCACGGGGATGCCGGGGGCACCGCTCCGCGGACCACACCCGTGCCGGCCTTCCGTCCCTCCGGAAGGCCGGCACGGCACCGCCGCTCATCGCCCGCGCCCGTCGCCTCGCACGGTTCCCCCGTTCACCGGTCCGTACGGCGAACGGGAACACGCCGTTCCGTCTTCCGCCGCCCTGAACCGGGCCGGCAGCCGACCGGTTCCGGAAAGTCCCCGCAATCGCTGACGGGCAAGGACTTCTGTGATTCCGTTCCCGGAATACCCGGCGCGAAAGCCCCGGTTTCCCGCCGGCGGAACGCTTCGGTGCGGAGCGCGGGGATCCGTCCGTCCCGCCCCGGCCCGGCGGCGGGGAACCGGAGCATCTCCGCACGTCCTTGCCGCCCGACCGGGTCGGCAGGGCGGTCGGCGACGGGTCATCGGCCTGTGTTGCGGGCCCGTCCATATGACGTACCGTGGGCGCGAGTTGGAGGGTCCGCGTACACGGGCGCACATCAGGGGGACGACGGGAATGAAGCGTGTTCTCGGGGCGGTGGCAATCATCGCGGGCGCGGTACTCGCGATTTTCCTCCCCGATATCGAATTCGGATGGTTCAGGGGGCGTCCGTTCGGTCTGGTTCTCATGGTCCTGGGTGCCATCGAACTGCTGGAGAGCGCGCGGGGCCGGAAACCCAGGGGAATCGTCGAGGAGTTGCGCGACGACTTCGGCCTCGGCTCCCGGCGGGACCATGACAGGGACCATGACCGCCAGGCCGGCACGGACGGCGAACGCCACCGGGACCGTGAACGCCATCCGGACCGTGAACGGGAGTAGGGCCGGAGCCGGGGCGTCCGCTCCGCGGCCCTCCGGGGCCGTGGGTCCGGTGCGTCCCCACCGGACCTGCCAGGCCCGGCACGTCTCCCGCAGCGGCGGCGCGCACCTCGCCGGGCACAGGGACACCGGCCGCCACGCCGTCCACCGGCTACCGGGGGCCCGGTAGTGGCCGGCGTCCTGGGCGAGGTCCTGCCGCTGGCCCTGCTCGACACCCTGGGCGTGTCCACCATCGCCGTTCCCGTCTGGTTCCTGCTCATGCCGTCGGGTCTGCGGATCGGCCGGGTGTTCGGCTATCTCGCCCTCGTCGCCGCCGGGTATCTGCTGCTCGGCCTGCTGCTGCTGAGCACGCTCGCGGCCCTGCGCGACGAGCTGCGCTCCGCCCTGGCCTCACCGGGCGGCGACCGGGCGACGGCCGCCGCGGGGGTGACCCTGCTCCTCCTCGCCCTCTGGTACGGACTGCTGCGCGGGGAGCCCCCCGGCTCCGGCCGGCTCACCCGCCGGCGGGAGCAGGCGGTCGGCCCGTCCGCCACGGCACGGGGGCTGCTCACCGTGGCCGTGCCGGCCGTTCTCCTCGAAGCGGCCACCCTGTTCCCGTACCTGGCGGCGATCGGCATCGTGAGCGACAGCGGCTTGCGGTGGCCGTCCCGGGCCGCGGTCCTGGCTGTCCACTGCCTCGTCATGGTCGCCCCGGCGGCGCTCCTCACGGCGGCCCGTCTCGTCGCGCAGGGCCCGCTCCACTCGCCGCTGCGCAGGATCGACGACTGGTTCCGGGACAACGCCCGGGAGAACACGGCGTGGCTCATCGCCCTCGCGGGTTTTCTGCTGCTGTCCAACAGCTCGCTGTACGACGGCATCCTGGACCTCCTCTCGTCCGGCTGAATATCCCCGGCGACAGCGGACACGGCTGGACCGCGCCATGTCCGCCACCGCTTCCCGGCGCCGGCCGCCCGGCCCGGAGCCCCTGTCGAACCGCGGGGGGAGAGACCCTGCAACCCGGGTAAGAGAGACGGGGGACCGGAATCCGCCTCCAGCCGGAGCCGGGCCGCCCGCCCGCGGCCATAGCCTTGCCGGGTCATGAAGAGACCCGACGACCGGCTGCTCCCGGTCCTGCTGATCTGCGCCCAGGCCGCGGTGTGGCCGGGGGCGGCGCTGGTGCGCGGAGCCGTCCCGCCCGCGCCCGCCCTTCTCCTGGCGGCCCTGGCCGCCGGCGTGGTCACGGCCGCCCTCGCCCTCCGCCGTGTCCGGCCGGTGGTCACGCTTGTCGTGGTCGCCGCCGCCTGCGCGCTGGGCGCCGGGCCGCTGCCCGCCGGGGCGACGGCGGTCCTCGGCACCGCGGGTGTCGCGCTGGCCCTGTTCACCGTCGCGGCCCGACGCGACGCCTTCACCGCCGTGCTGTGCGTGGTGGCGCTCGCCGGCTGGCAGCTTCTGTACGGTCTCAGCCTGCACGGGCTCCGCGACCGCGACGGGCTCGACCTCGTCCTGACCTCGGTGCTGTACGCCGCGGCGAGCGGTGCCGGCCTCCTCGCCCGGCGGGCCCGCCGCGCACGGAAGGCGGCCGAGGCCCTGCTGCGCCGGGCCGAGTCCGAGCGCCTCCGGCTCCCGGCCGTCGAGCGGCGCCGGATGGAGAGGGAGCTGCACGACGTCAGCGCCCACCACCTGACGGCCGTGGTGGTCACCGCGGGGGCCGCCCTCGGGCTGCGCGACCGGCGCCCCGAACTGGGCCGGGAAGCCCTTGAGTTCGCGGTCGGTACCGGCCGCGAGGTCACCCGCGCGCTCGGCGCGGTATGGGCACCGGCGCCCTCCCGCGAGGAGACGCCGTCACCGGAGGAGCGGCTGCTCGACCTGGTGGCCGGGTTCCGGCGCCTGGACCAGCGGGTGGACTGCGAGATCGACCCCCTGCCGGACGGCACCCTCGCGGACGCGGCGTACGGCATCGTGCGCGAGGCGCTGACCAACGTGGCACGGCACGCCCCGGGCGCGGACACGAGCGTGCGCGTCCGGTACGGCGACACCCGCACGGACGTCGTCGTCACGAGCACGGCCCCGCCGGCCGGTGCGGCGGCGCACGGCGCGGGGCTCGGCGGCGGCCGCGGCCAGGGCTTCCTCAGATCGCGGGCACGGGAGGCGGGCGGCACCCTCACCACCGGCCCGACGGCGGCGGGCGGCTGGGAGGTGCACGCGGTCCTGCCCGGCCGGACCGCGGCCCCGGCGGAGCGGTCCGTTCCGCGGAGCCACCGTCTGGCGCAGCTGACGGCCGCCACCGGCCTGGCCGTGCAGCCGCTGCTCCCGGTCCTGGTCATCCGGGCGGAGGAGGTGCCGGCCGGCGGGCGGGTGTCCGCGGGCGTGCTCTTCGCGCTGCTCGTCGCGGCGCAGGCGGTCGCCCTGCTGTGGCTGCGCCGTGCGCCCCGCGCGGCGCAGGTGGTTCTCTGCGGGCTGGCCCTGCTGTGGCCGGTGGCGATGGCCGCGGGCGACTACGCCGGTCCGGTGCTCCTGCCCCTCGCCCTGAGCCTGCCGGCCACGTGCGCGGCGCTCGCGGCGGACGCGGCCGGCAGGGTGGCCGGCCCGCCGGCCGGCGACGAACACCCGCGCCGTTCTCTCCCGTCGCTCCCGTCGCTCTCATCGCTCCCGGCCCTCCCGCTCGCCGCCGTGGCGGTGCACACGGCGGCCGCGACGGCAGCCGTCCTGGACCGGGGCACGACCGTCCCCGCCTGGGCGGTCGCCGCGGGCACGGCGGCCGCGGCATCCCTGGCGGCCGGGGCGGCCCACCGGGCCGGAACCCTGCGCGGGCGGCGCGACCGGGCCGCCCGGTCGACGCGGGACGAACGCCTCGCCGCCTGGACGGAGCAGGCCGTACGCGACGCGTGGGCCGAGCGCCGCAGGATCGCCGCCGGACTGGAGACCACCGTCCTCTCCCGCACCGCCGGCATGGTCGCGGAGGCGGAGGCGGGCCGGCTCGACGCGACCGCCGAACGCGCCCGCGAGGCCCTGGCCGCGATGCGCGCCCTCCTCGACACGGTGCGGGAGGGTGAAACGGGACCCGAACTGCGCCCGCAGCCCACCCTCCAGGCGCTCGACCTGCTCGCCCACCAGCTCCGGGCCACCGGCCGCGACGTCGCGATACGGCTGACCGGCCGCGTACCGGAACGCCTGCCCACCGCCGTCGACCTGGCCGCCTATCACGCCGCCGAGACGATGCTCGCGGCCGTCGGCGAGCAGCCGGCGGTGCTCGAACTCGACGCGGACGAGGACACGTTGACGCTCACGGCCACCGGAGTGCCCCGCGCCGTGGGCCCCGGCGCACGAGAACGGCTGGCCACGCGGGTCTCGGCACTCGGCGGCACCCTGACCACCGGCCCGCGGGACACCGTCCGCCTCCGGCTGCCCCTCACGGCCGCGCCGGACGACGAGGAGAGGGAACGATGAGCCTCACCGTGCTGGTCGTCGACGACCAGGGCATCGTCCGGGCGGGATTCGCCGCCGTGATCGACGCCGAGGAGGACATGACCGTCGTCGGCGAGGCCGCCGACGGCGCCGACGCGGTACGGCTCGCCGAGGAGCTGGCACCGGACGTGGTCGTCATGGACGTCCGCATGCCCGAACTGGACGGCATCGCCGCCACCCGCATCATCACCGGCCGCCCGGACGCCCCCCGTGTCCTCGTCCTGACCACCTTCGACCTCGACGCGTACGTCTTCGACGCACTGCGCGCCGGTGCCTCGGGCTTCCTCCTCAAGGACGTACGCCCCTCCGAACTGCTGGACGGCATCCGGGTGGTGGCGGCCGGCGAAAGCGTGCTCGCCCCGTCCGCGACCCGCCGCCTCATCGACCACTACGCCTCCGGGCCGGGCACCCCGGTACGCGCCGGGAGCCCGCCCGGGCTCGAGAGCCTGACCACCAGCCAGCGCGGCGTCCTCACCCTGGTCGCCTCCGGCCTCACCAACGCGGAGATCGCCGAGCAGCTCGGCATCACCGTGGGCACCGTGAAGTCCCATGTGAACGCGGTGCTCCGCAAGCTCGGGCTGCGCGACCGCGTCCAGGCCACGATCCTCGCCTACGACCTGGGCCTCGCCCGCCCGAACCCGCCCGGCGCCCACCTCTGAGCACCGCGGCACCCCCCGCGCGCACGCGCCCTCACCACACGCCACCACACGCCACCACACGCCACCACACCCATCGAAGGGGCCGATTCCCGTGACCGCCACCGCTTCCGACCGCTCCGTCCTCCGCCGCCTGCACGGCGCCTTCGGCCTCACCGGCCTCGCCTACCTCCTGCTCTGCGCCGCCCTGCTCGGGTGGGCCCTGGCGGTGTCCGCGACCGACGGCTCGGGGGAGTCCATGGCGGGCGTCATCCCCATCCTGGCGACCGCCCCGGGCAGCCTCGTACTGCTCGTCCTGCCGGGGGGCGCCGTGACGCTCGTCGCGGCCATCGTCTTCGGGGCGCTGGTGAACGCCGCGATCATCGGCTGGGTCGCCCGGGCACTCCGCCGCGGGGGCCGCCCTGACCCGGCGCCCTGAGCACCCGCACCCGAACGCGCCCGCCCCCAGGGCGTGCCGGCGGGCCCGGCCCCGCGGGTGACGCTTCTTGACCCACTCGCGCTCCAGCAGCGGGAGCCGGGGCAAGCCGGCTCCCGGCTTCCCGGGACGGCATTGCGTGCTGCTCAGAGCACCGTCCCGACCGTGGCCGTTCATCGGCAGCTCGCGGGAGACCTCACGCCGGCTCCCGTTGCGGCCTGGGCGGGAGCCGGCGTGAGGTCTCCCGCGGGCGGACGGAGAAGGGTTTCACCCGTGTGGCGTAACTCCGGGAGCCGGGGTGATCGTCGTGGGCAAGGGTGTGGGCTAGAGGCCTGCTCCACAATGGGAAGGCGGCGCACCCGTGGACGAGAGCCGGCGCGGCTCCCGCCGGATTCCGGTGGATCGCTCGGAGGGGTTCGGTGAGCGGCTGCTCGGGCAGTTGCTGGACCGGTCCCACGAGATGCCGCCGCAGCTCATCGCCCCGCTGGTGGCCGAAGAGGTCGCCAGGATCGGAGGCCGCGACGTCTCGATCCACCTGCAGGACTACGAGCAGACCACGCTGGTGCCGGCGGCCGGGGCCTCACCTCGGGTGGGCCGCTGCCCGTCGACGGCTCACCCGCCGGCGCGGCATTCCTCGGCAGGCGCATGGTGGAGGAGCGGCAGGCCGACGGGCTGCGCGTGCATCTGCCGCTGGTCGACGGCGCCGACGAGGTCGGCGTGATCTCCATCACCCTGGACGCGGTGACCGAGGACGACCGGCGGCTTCTGCGGCGACTCGCGGCCCTGATCGCGGAGATGATCATCTCCAAGACCCGCTATACGGACCACTTCTTCAAGGCGCGCCGCCATGGCCGGCCGCTGAGTCTGGCCGCGGAGATCCAATACGCCCAGCTTCCTCCGCTGGCGATGGCCACGCCGCAGGTCTCCCTCGCGGGTGCCCTGCAGCCCGCACGCGAGGTCGCAGGCGACAGCCTGGACTACGCGCTCAACGACGACCTCCTGCATCTGGCGATCATCGATGCGATGGGGCACGGACTGGAGGCTGCGCTGTTGGCGACCGTCGCCCTCGGAGCGCACCGCCGGGGCCGGCGCACGGATGTCGCGCTCCGGGAGCTGTACGAAATGATGGACCGGAGCATCAACGGCACGTTCGGGACCGAACAGTTCGTGACCGCTCAGATGATGCGCCTGGACATCTCCACGGGGTACCTGCAGTGGATCAACGCCGGTCATCCGGCGCCGATCCTGATCAGGGGGCACCGCGTCATCGAGCGGCTGGAGAGTGCGGACAGGCTGCCCATGGGTTTCGGCCTGCCCGCCCCTCAGGTGGCCGAGGCCCGGCTCCGCCCCGGAGACAAGGTGTTGTTCTTCACCGACGGTGTCATCGAGGAGCGAGGACCCCAGGGTCAGGAGTTCCACGAATCCCGCTTGACCGACGCCATCGAGCGCATCGAACCCTCCAGCACGGGGGTGATCCAGACCGTTCGCAGACTTGCCTCCACCCTGGAACGCGCTCGGAGTGGCGAGGCCCACGACGACGCGACCTTGTTCCTTGTCGAGTGGCACGGCCGTACGGCGGACCACCTCGCCGAACTCGACGTCTAGCCGGAGAGCCGAACCCGCGCTCCGGACCTGGGTGCCCTCGTGCCCAGTGAAAGCCCTTCGGCGCGGATCCGGCGCAGGATCCAGAAGACAAAGAAGCCCCGGCCGCCGGCCTGGGCCTTCGTCGTGGAGCGGGTGACGGGAATCGAACCCGCGCTCTGAGCTTGGGAATCACCGGGCCTGACGCGCGTCTGAACGACCCCGACCTGCGTAAACGGTAGGCGTGCTTCGTCCGCCCGGGCCCCGGCCAAGCCGCTGATTGACCGCCGTTCACCGCCTGATCGGGCACGGATCGGGCACGCGCTCCGATCTCTTCGACCAGAAGCAACTCGGGCGGACTTCTGACCCCCGGTCCCTTGTGGCTCTCACCCGCGGCGAGCCGGCGCCGCAGCGACTGATCAGCCGAGCCATGTGACGCGAGTGATCACCACCAGCTCAAGGCGTTCTAGTGCCATGAACATGAAGAAGCCCCGTCCCCCGAAGACGTCCTGGGTCCGCAGGCCTCCCCCGTGTGGATTTCCGCGGCCAACGTTGACCGCGTCAGGGCCCAAGATCGTCAGCTGCTCAGCCAAGCGCTCTACCTCGGCCACGACTTCGTACGGCAGACCGCCTACGACGTGCTCGGCGTCGGGGTCGTAGTCCCAGGTCCAGGTATCGCTCACGCGGAGATCTCGTGGTGGGCCAGTTCCGTGATCCGTCGGATCTCGGAGAGTGTGGAGCGAAGAGTCTCGCGGTCGGTGGCCTCTTCCGCCAAAGCCTCCAGTTCGTGCAGGCGGGCGGCGCGGGCCGGGTAGCGCTGGACAGCGACGAACTCCCCCCACCACTGCAGAAAGGTACGCAGGGGCGCGATGGTGCTCTGGGCGGCGGCTTGTTCGACCGCGCGGTCAAGGTGCTCAACGAAAGCAGGCAGCTGGGCGGGTGCGATCTGGGCGACCGCCGCGCGGAGGGCTGCCGGGGTGAGCGCCGGCATGGGGATCAGGGGCCCGTCGGGGGCAGAAGGCTGTTCGGTCATCGGAACGTCTCCTGGGCGGCGGTCTACGCGATCATCTGAGCCTGGCCGTTGTTGCGGTCGCTGGGTTGAGCTTACGCCCACCCTTCGCCGGCCACGTGACACCTGACGCCTCTCGACCGTCTTGCCTCAAGTGCGATGGTGTTTCGCCGGATCTCGGTCGGCATCGTGGGCCGACGGAGAGATGCGGCAGCCCAGGGCAACAAAGAAGCCCCAGGTTGTTGACCTGGAGCTTTGTCGTGGAGCGGGTGACGGGAATCGAACCCGCGCTCTGAGCTTGGGAATCACCGGGCGCTTGGACAGCAAAACGGCACCTGACCTGCTGAAACAATCCCATCCAGTGGCCGTGACACCACTCGTTGCTGACCGTGGTTGACCGCGGTTCGCTCCCCAATCGGGCACGCATCGGGCACGCGGGGCGCCTTCGGTCCGCAACCTTCTCGTCGGGCGTGGCCCTGCCGCAGGTCGCGGGCGCGGCGCGGCAGGGAGGCACGGACGGTCGCGGACCGACGATGGCTTGCTCTATGTAATCCGAGGTATATATCGTTGATTGCATGACGGAGCGGTGGGAGATCGAAATCGAACCCGAGGTCCGGGATTGGCTGGATCTGCTTCCGTTCCGCCTGTACCGACGGGTGGAAGACAAGACGGAACGTCTTTTGGACAAGCCGACGACACTCGGTGAGCCCTACTCGCGTCACTTGGGCGGCAAGCTGCGTGAGCTGCGCTTCGAGCTGGACGGTGACGCCGTGCGCATCCCGTACTGGCTCGCCCCCCGGGCAGCGCATCGTTCTGCTGACCGTGTTCCGCAAGACGAGGATGCGTGAGGCGGCGGAAGTCGAGCGTGCGCATCAGGCTCAGAAGGTCTGCGAGGCCGAGCACGGCCGGGCCGAGCACACCTACGATCGGCGCAAGGAGAGCTGATGAACCACAGCGCATGGAGGACGCGCCGGACCCGGCAGCTTGCGGGTGAGGTTGTGGAGTACGACCAGGAGTACGTCGACGCGCGGCTGGCCGGCGATCTCGGACAGGCGGTCTACGACCGCCGGATCGAACTCGGACTGTCCCAGGCCGAACTGGCCGAGCGGGCCGGGATGACGCAGCCGCAGGTCTCCCGGATGGAGGGTGGCGACACCGTACCCACTCTCCCGCTGCTGCGGCGCCTGGCCAAGGCCCTTGACGGCACCCTGAACCTGGCCATCGACGAGGGTGACTCCTCCGTCACCTTCACTCCGCACGCCGCCTGATAGCGAGCCCAGCCCGGCGCGCTGAGGACGGCGTCGACTGCGGTCGGCGTCGGCGTCGGCGTGCGGCGGTGATTCACGTGGGTGGATTGCCCGCCCGCCGGTGACTGCGGCTTCCGGTTCTTCGAACGGCGACAACTGCTTTTTTACAGGTCGTCGGGCAGAAGCCGAAAGGCGTGATTGCCGGTGAGGGGGGTGACAGCTCTGAAGTTCCGGCGGTCGAGGGTCAGGATGGTCTCGGTGTCGTACGCCTCGGCCAGGACGACGTTCACGGCGTCGGTCAGATCGAGCCGCAGGGCCGCGTAGCGGTTCTGGACAACGCGGGCCTTGCGCAGTGTGCCGGCGGACAACTCAGGGATGGCCAGGCGTCCGGTTTGCTCTTGGGCCAGCAGCCAGTCATTCACTGCGTAGGCGGCTCTGCGGTTGACGTTACGCGTGGTGATGTGCTCGATCTCCAAGATCACCAGTGGCGATACAACGGTCAGTGCAGCCTGGCGCAGGGCGGTCCGAGAGGCTTCGTGTTCGGGGTCCGACGCGTTGAGGGCAGCCACCAAGCCGGAGGTGTCACCGATGACGATCACTCGGTGTCCGCCACGCCATCCGATACCGCTCGGTCGATCTCCTCGGCACTAACCGGGCCCCCAAAGTCCAGGCTGGGGATGTCCCAATCCTCGTCCCAGCGTCGGGTGCGCAGGGCCGCGAGGTGGAAAGCCTCCCGGAAGTACTCCGACTCCGGCCGTCCCTCGCGCGCTGCCGCTTCCTTGATCAGCGCGAGATCCTCCTCATCGACCATGACGGTCGTCTTCTTCAGGCTCATGTGGTTATGGTACCTCAACCATAACCATGCCTCTGAGGTCTTCCGACGGCAACCGCCCATCCCGTGGCTCGGGGAATGCCTTCGCGCCAGGGGAGAGTGGCCTCCGGTGCGGATCTAGTGCAAGGCGCTTGGAGCGGTCCAAACGCCAAAAAGCCCCGGGGTGTTGGCCCGAGGCTTTCGCGTGGAGCGGGTGACGGGAATCGAACCCGCGCTCTGAGCTTGGGAATCACCGACACTGGCACGAGGCAGAGTCCATGAGCTGCGGTGATGCCCCTATATATTCGGTGAGGCGGGGTCTCCTATCACCGTGGTTGACCGCCCTTTCTGGTGCGCTTCTGGTGCGACCAGCACCCTGGACGGCGCACGCTTTCCAACTGTGTTGGTGGGGTGGTGGGCTATGTGCAGGGCGGTTCACCTGCGTTGATCAGCGTATTGCTGCTGAGGCGGAACCGGCTCTGGGGCCGCTCTGAACGCCCTTGGACGGCGCTGAACGAGACGGAAACTGAGACGGCTACCCTCGCTATCGGCGACTGTCGGCGCTCACGCCTGCCAGGCCGCCTCGGAGTCACCGAAGAGTGCCGCGGGAGCTGGCAGCAGGACGGTGCGGAGCGGGGTCTCAAGCCACGCTGGGTTGAATGCCACGCCCATGGTGCGCTCCATCAGCGCGAAGGACTCGGCCTCGACGGAGCCGAGGTGGAAGGTCGCCTCCTGTGCCCAGGCGGGTAGCTGCGGTTGGGGATCCATCCAGGCCGCGTCTTCCATCTCGAACGGGTCGAAGGCGCCGTCGACGCGGCCGTCCACTGCGTGCATCACCTGGTAGTGGCCGTTGACGCTGCTGTAGACGCTGAAGAACTCGCCGCCGACCGAGGCGCGTCGGGCGATCTCCGGGATGCTTCCGTAGTAGCCGCATTCGACCGTGATGACGTGCTGGCCGGCCGTGACGACCAGGAGGAGGTTGTGGTCCTCGTAGAGATGATCGGCTTGCTCTTCGGCGGCTTCATCGAACGTCATGACTCTGGAGCTGACCGGATCACCGCCGAAGGCTCGGATCACCTCGTCCTCGGTCTTGCCGGTGATGACGGAGGCGGTGTAGGAGTCGATCTCGTTCGCGTCGGCCCACGCATACCGGGCAACGACTCCGTCCCACACTGCGGCGCCTCCCGCGACTCTGCCTACCGGACGTCTGGCTGCGGCAGGCTATCGCGTGGCGGGACATGCGCCCCCGGCCGCCACCGAGCCCCTGAGCTTGGAAATCACGGTTCTTCCGGGCGTCCACCGAGTGTGACCCGGGACAACGCTCTCCGTAGCGTCTTGGCTCCGGCACTTCACCGACCACTGTTGATCGTGGCTCTCCAATTCTGGCACGCACCTGGCAGGGCGCCGTGCGGCAGGGCCTTATGGCAGAAGGGTCAGTGCCGGCACATGGAGAGGCCTGATGGCGTGGAAGTGGCGGTGATCCAGTGTGGCGACTGCGGGTGCCTTGAGACGCTCTGCGAGGGCGACCACCGAGGCGTCGGCAACACCGAGAGGGAACCCACGGTACTGCTGCATGAGCTCCGCCATGCGGAAAAGATCGTCGCGTTCGGTGGGTACCTGGGTCAGGTCTTCAGCGGCGACGGCCTCGATGAGGTTGATCTCGGCGTCCGGGCTGACGTACTTGACGAGCAGGTAGCAGGCTTCGGTGAGTACGTAGGGCGTGACCAGCAGTTCGCCGTTGTGGGATTCCAGCAGCTCGGCGCAGCTCTGATGGTCGGGGTCGTTGCGGTTCAGAAGGGCGACAGGGGGCCGGTGTCAACGATCAGCATCGGCCTCGCCGAGCTCCTCGCGAGCGATGTGCTTGGCGCGGGCACCCAGATCCTCCGGCGGCCCGTCGAAGCTCTGCAGGACGCGGAAACGGCTTGCCGGGGGTGTTTTCACCAGGCGCAGCGCATGCCGACGCAGTTCTTCGGCCTGCTCGGGTTCAAGGCGCTCGATGAGGTCATGCAGATCGCTGTAGTCGTGGGCGGCAGTCATGCTGACTCTCCCTGTCGGCCGTCTCTGCTGCCACGATAACCCTCGGCGGCGGAGGTCGCCGCGAGCCTCAGCTGTTCCACGCCTGGGGTAGAGCCGGACAGCAAAGAAGCCCCGGGCCGCTGGCCTGGGGCTTTCGCGTGGAGCGGGTGACGGGAATCGAACCCGCGCTCTGAGCTTGGGAATCACCGGCCGTCTTGAGGTGATTGGCTTGCTGACCTGGTCAGATACCCCTTGCCGCTGTTCCGAGCGTGGACTCGGCGGGACTGCCACTGTCCGGGGTTTACCGCCCCATCTGGCACGGATCTGGCACGGAGCTTCGCCAAGTCGTGGCTTTTTGGACCTCAGCCACCGACAGTCAGCCACGACGGCGGGTGCGCCGACTGATCTGGCGCGCATATGGCTCGCGGTACCGGCCACCGGGCTTGGCCACGGTGCTCGGTTGTGACCGTGACCACCGATGGTCGGCGGATGCGAGTGGTCATGGAGCACCGCTCTAGGAGATCATCCGGGCGTTCCGCTGGTCAGTGGTGAGGCTTGTCCGTCTCCTGCGAATAGTGCGCGGTCGGCTCTCCCAGTACGGCAACGTGCGTTGGTGTTGCCGTCAAAGACTGCCGTCACTCCACTGCTTCTCCTGGCCCGCTTCAACGTTGGGTACGTCAACGGTCATTGCCACAGCCTGACGAGGATGTGCCCGGAAAGGCGTCGACAGCACCCGCTTCGGCATAGATGCTGCACCCATGCCAGGAACCACCCGTACGGTATACGCGGACGAATCGCATTCAACCGGGGAAAACCTTCTCGACCCTGCGCAGCCCGTCTTCTGCGCAGCTGCCGTCTACATCGATGACGAGCTTGCGCAGCAGGTCGTGGACGCCGTCAGGGCGAAACTTCCCTCAGGTCATGGCGAACCGAAGTACACCGCGTTGTCCAAGACGCCCCACGGTCGTACAGCACTTCTATCGGCCTTCGACTCACTGTCCGGCGCAACGATCCAGGCGTACGTCGCACACAAGCAGTTCATGGTTACGTCAAAAATGATCGACGTCTTGGTCGTAGAACTGGCACACGAGACTGACTACAACATGTACGCCGATGGAGCCGCTGTTGCCCTGGCGAATCTGCTCCATGCAGGCGGCCGGCTGCTGGGGGACGCAACCTCCTTCGACCAGCTTCTTCAAACGTTCGTCGATGCAGCTCGCAAGCGCACCCGCGCCAGCGCCGACGACCTGTTCGCTGCAATATCGGCCTACCAGGCAACGACAAAACCCGAATTCTCCGAAATTTCGGGCCTCTTGCAGTACACCCGAACGCAGGCCGACAGCATCATCGCGGAGATCGCCTCCGGAAGAGTGTTGGACAACCTGGACCCAGCAGTGCCGTGCTTGGTGGAGGCATGCCGCGGCATGGCCCGGGCCATCGGTGACTTCGCCCTGATCCACGACGAGTCAAAGACGCTCGCACGTCACGCAGAGCAACTCCTTGCGGTGCACGAGCTGGAGGATCCGGCCCGCCCCGGACAACTGCTTGAGCGCCTACCCCTGACCAGCATCGGATTCTCTGACAGCAGCACCGTGCCGCAGCTACAGATCGCCGACTGGGTGGCCGGCGCGGTGCGCCAGTGGGCCGCACAGAAGGCAACGCGGGGCGCTGACCCCTTCGCTGAGGAATTGGAGGTCCTGGCCATGACGTGGTGCCTTGGAGGTATCTGGCCCGATCTGTCCGCCGTCGAAAACCCCCGACGGCTGGAGCCCGATCTGCCGGACCGGACCTAACTTCGATCTTGCATGACGGTCCGCCCGACGGGCGTTGTCAGTGGCCTCGCCTAGTCTCCGGCCATGAGCGTGATCGGTGAGTACCTGCGTGTCATAGCTGCTGAGTTTGACCGGGCGATCCGAGACCCCGACTGAGCACTGGAGTTCGTCGAAGAGGTTCAGGACTCCGAGGAGGAGTCGGAGCCTGCGCCGCACGCTGGGTGCCCTCCCCTGCATGCTGGCATGGTCCACCGGTTCTATTGGGTATGACCTGGCTCACCAGCGCAAGGGCGGTGCCGACCTGCGTACCCGAATGTCATCATGCAAGTTTCGGCCACGTAGACACGTACTCAGCGGAACCCCACTGCTGCGTGGGGCGTGGTGTGTCAAAATCAGAGATCGGGGAGAGTGACTGCTGATACATGGGGCGTTGCCATTGCTGGAGGCGGCATCTGACTGGTGCTGTCCGATGGCGCATCACGTGACCACTGGCCGTCGATGGCGTTCATCAGGAGCTGCTCCTACGCGTGACTTTGCTGAAAATCGTTGAGCACACAGGGGGAACGTAATGACCGACATTGTTGCAGCCGTCGTTGCTGGAGTGTTTGCGCTCGGAGCTGCTGTCATCACTGTGCGGTGGTCGCGATCGCGCTCAGCCAGCGCCCCTTCGGCGACTCCGTCTAACTTGAGCACTGGCGCCGGAGCGAACGGCTCCACACCAACGGCTCCCCCGGCGGGCGAAAGCACCCAGCGAGACTCGTCAATTAATGCTGGGCAGTACATTCAGACCAATAATGGAACGGTCTCGCAGACGAACTACCGAGATGGCAAGCAGTGAGATTTCTGACAGATATGCCGTCGGGACTGCTTGGCGCACTTTACTCGGTTTCTCGTGCCCTTCTAGTGGTGCTGCTGCTAATATTCGGCGTTGAGCTGATTCGGCAAGTATTCCCTGATGCGGTCACTGACGCGGCCAAGGTCATTGAGTACGCTGTGCAATTCTCTTCCGATGACTATGTTGCTACGTTTGTCCGCGATCGCCTGTTTGTTTTTGCCGTCGTCGGAGTTGCTTTAATTCTGTGGATGACGCATAAATGGCCTACTCTCATCAAGACGGCAGGCCAGGCGCTTAATCCGTTCGCAAGAATCGGTGTAGCCACCGTTTCGGCCGTAGCAGCCGTCTTGGTGGCGCTTATTCTTGCGGGCCCTCTGGGGCAGTCTCGGTCTCAGGGCGAATGTGAGTCCTCATTTAGCTTCAATTGGGGCAGTCAGCCGTCGCTTGCCAGTAACACCAAATGTAGAGGGGGTGGCAATGGTGGAAATCCCGGCGATTGATCAATATATTCAAACGAATAATGGAAGCGTCTATCAGACGATCATCAACAACACGGAAATTGACGAGGAGACTAAACGGCAAGTTCGACGTCTCGCAGTCGCTTCGCCTGATATGCTGTCTAAGTTAGACGCGATGCTGAAAGATTCCGGAGATGTGAAGGCTGCGGCTGCAATCGTTAGGGAGGCCAGTGACCTCCTGACTGGAACGGCTGGCGGATCCACAAGGTTTACCGACGAAGGTGACGACCCGATGTTCCCCGGCAGGGGGGAGAGAGAGCTAAGGAAGGCAATCGCTGGGCCTTTCTTGCTGATTTTGATCATCGCTGCCCTAATTCTGTGGGTGTGATGGGGTGCAAGGTAATGCCGCTATCCTGCAGCTTTGCGTGGCGGCTTGTGCTGGATAGGTAGTATTCCCGTGGATGAACCGACCAGGGCGCATTCCTGCCTGCTGAGGTCGGTGAAATCTAAATGGCGAATCAAGACTTGTTTTCCTGTCCTGAGTATTATCGGGGGTCTTGGTGAGCTGCGTTTTCGCTTTTCAGAGAAAGTAGACCCGTGCGCCTAGTGGTCGTCGTTGCCACTGTCGAGCGCCCTCGGACGGCCCAAGCAACGCCCCGTCGACCTAGAAGCTGATGGGCAACCCCTGGCTCGCTGGCGTGCTTGTGCCCGTAGCTCCTTCAGGCGACTGTGGAACGCGTTGTGGCGGTTCTGGTCGAGGTTCAGCGGCAGATCGAGTTGGGAAATGAGCTGTGACTCCAGATCCCACGGTTCACTCTGCTCGATCCAGCACACCCGCGCGTTGTCCGCCATCCACTGGCCCAGGGTGGCTTCACCGGCCTTGCCGAAGGTGATCCGCTTGCCACTGCCCAAGCGGCGCAGCTCAAGGCTGAGCAGGCAGCCGAGGGTGGACCGCAGGGTCGAGCCGGCCGCGTTGCCCCGGTGGTGGTAGCGCACCCGCTTACGCAGGTCTGGGTGCTGATCCGGTTCGCCATGAACCGCGGTGCTATCCCCATGTAGAGCAGGCGCCCGGCGTCCAGGTCGGGGTGAGGCGGCTGCTCGAAGTGCGAAGTGCCATCCATAGACCCCGGCCGCCGCCGGGACAGGGCTCGGGCGTGCCAAGACCTCCTGCGCCGACCACAACCGATTGGGCCCAGCGAGAGCGACAGCTTCCACGAAGCCTCCATGCGTGCCACGGCTGGTCGTTGCAGGCTACTGGACACCGCTGACATGTGAAATCAGCTTGGGAATTACCGGCGGTCTTGTGGCGGATGGCCTTGCTGACCTGGGCAGGTACTCCGGGCGCGGACCCGACGCGACCGCTATTGCCCGGGATTAACCGCCCATCTGGCCTGAATTCCGGTCAGGCGATTTATTAGCATTCTCAAGGCACCGCTTTCGCCGTTCATTGCGCTGCAGGGTGGGCTTACTGAGGGATGCAACGAATAGAACTGCAGCCAAAAAGACGACCTCAACAAACTGCCATACATAAAGTTCGCTCCATGCAAGAACAATCGCCGAAAACGGAGAGATTATAGCTATCGGCATCGCGATCTTCGACCCCCTTGGAGCACTTTAGCAGAAACAGCATATATGCCATGAGCCCCACCACTGCCAATGTCCAGACAGCGCGTCCAACGACCTCCCAAGACTCGTCGTAGATGAGGAATGAAGCCATCAGCAAACCTGCAAGAAATGGCCTCCTGGCGAGAGAGGTGCCTTCCTTACTCCCCGTGGGAGCGTGGCGCGCATAGCTGATAGGGGTAGCGAACTGCAGCCAAGTATAGAACCCGAAAAGTGCACCCAGCACGAATCGGTACTCAAATTCAAGATTTCCTACGCGGGAACTTTTTGAATTTCCTAGGGCGAAATTTTCGGATGAGGCTGCCGCCGCCGTAAAGACTGCCGACGCAGCAAAGGCCAGCAAGGAGAACGAAAATACTGCGACGGCTTCCGCGATTCGGTCGTGTTTGAATGACGCGCGCACGGCCAAGCGGTACGTCTCGCCAATGAGCTCGTCCCTTCTGTCCCGCTTGAGGTCATCTCGCTTTCTACACCAATATTCCCTCCATTGCTCGCTTGAAGCCTCGACTATCCCCCTGAAGAATATCTGTGATTTTGGGGTGCACTTGTCTGGTGAAGAATCGGCCGGAAGTTCTGATGATGATGGGGCGAACGAAGGGACACCAAGTGGGGCTGTTAGCGCCGTAGTAAGCAACCCCACTGAAATGAAAACACCGAGCAGAAAGGTCGTAATGGCCATCAAGCCGAGAGGCAACACGCCTCCCGGCGGGATGCGCAACTTGAATTGCAGATAAACGCCAGTCGCAAGTGAAGCTAGGGCGATGGTTGCCGCCGTAAGAAAGGCGATTCCGGTTAGCAGTCTTCCTATTTTTTCATCTAGGTGTTTCGTCGAATCCAATACCGCCTCGAAAGCACCTTCTAGGAGCCCATCTCTGACTTCGCTGTCCATTTTTTCGTCGTCGACAGATGCCATTGAATTAGGCTTGCTGTTCGGAAGCGGTGAACGCTTGCTTTTCGCGTGGAAAATGATCAGCATGTTGGCGTCTTCTCTGACGTCATGTCGGCCACGTGCCGATGGATCGATAGTGATCCTTTGCACTTCCACCCTGCATCACCCAGGCGCGGCTCGCAGCTCGGCACCAAGCAGCCGACAGTCTAGATATCGGTCAAATGTTCGGTAACTCGAAGCTCTCCCTGGATACGGCGTGGATCTTATTTCGCGACCGCAGCCGACCGACTTCCCCAGCTGCCATCCCGTCTGCCGTCGACCCACACACCGTGGAGCGGGCGCGGCCCCTGGCGTCCAGGTGGAGCGCGCCACTGTACGAACGACCTGGACGCCAGGGGCCGCGTCTGCTCGGCTCTGCCTGGGTCGACGGCAGACGGGATGGCAGCTCTCCACGTAGGCCACCGTCGACCAGCACTCGCGTACGGCGCCCCGTCCGTCCCGGAGCCTGAGCGCCCCCGCCGGAGGCATCTATCTCCGAGGTCTGATGGCTGCTTACTACGAGCGCGGGACGGGCGCCGGTCGGGGCGGAGCGGGACGGAGGCAGGAGCGCAGGCCCGGCCGGGGGCCGGGCCGCGCGCGGTGAGCGGAGCGAGCCGCCTTGAACCCGTAGAGAAAGTTGTTACTCAGGCTTCGGGTGGGTCGTGTCTAGGCCCTTGCTGAGCAGCGATCGGGGGCTGAAGCGTCAGGCATCAGCTGGGACTGGACGCCTCAAGATGGGATGTGCCAGAGCGGGGGCTGGTACTGCTCTGGGCGGCTGTTGAGTAGGAACTGCCTGAGGTCCTGGCGCTGGGTGCCGTTGTAGCCGAGGGCTTCGGTGAGGCGGCGGAACGTTGTGTGGGTGATGCCTCGGCTGCGGGCTTGGGTCTCGAACTGGTCGAGCTGGTGGAGGACGTTCTCCGGGTCGAGACTCTGTTCCGGCTGGGTACCGAGCCAAGTGGCCTTGTTGCGCTCGTAGTCGATCTCGGAGTATCCGCAGATCTCGCGGCTGTGCTGTTCGGCCTGGTCCAGGGTCTCGGTGTTGAGGATGGCGCGGGCGAGCTGGTTGCGAGTGAGGGCGTCGTCCAAGTCGGCTTCGTGGACGGTGGGGCCCTCGTCGGTGAGCGGGACGGGGAGGCCGGCGTCCCGGATTTCGCAGAGGCCGCGGACTCCTCGGGCGGTGGCGGCGAGCATGGCCGTTGCCTCGGAGGGGTGCCATTCCAGGACCGAGCTGACCGGCTTGGTGTGCTCGGCGGTGAGGGCCAGGATGGTTGGGCCCATGCGGTCGCGTAGGGCTTCGGCTGGGAGTTCGCCGTCCAGGCCGGGGCCGACGACCAGCAGGCGTACGGGTGCGTCGAGCTGGCAGCAGGCAGCCAGGGTGAGGGCGTCGCCGAGTGGGCTGCGAAGTGTGGGCTCGTCGCCCCGGGCCAGGACGTCGCCGCCGACGTCCAAGAGGTCGATGGACTCCGGCTGTAGGTGCTCGATGAGTTCCTGGAGCTGGTGCGTGATGCCCTGGGCGCCGTGGTGGGGGTCGATCAGGGCGAAGGTGTGGGGCAACTCGGCGGCGAGTCTGGGCAGGGTCGAGCCTGCGGGGGCTACCGGCTTCGCGTCGGCGGGGACGGTGTAGACGCTCGGGGTGAGCTGGTGGAGGCCGGTGAAGTTGGCCGGCCCTCGCGGGCCCGGTACCGGGTCGATGAGAAGACGGTCCCACGCATAGGTGAGGATCACGGCCGGGCTCTCGGTGCCGTAGAGAGCGGGGTCGAGCATTGCGGCGGCGACTGCGTCGCCCCCTCCACCTGCTGCCACGATCAAGCGCGTCACCCGCGTCAGCGTAGAGGGTGGCGTGCTGGCCACTCACCCTATAGTGGCCACTGGCACTAGCCACTTTGAGGGAGGGATCCGGATGCCGCGGATCGAAGAGGCGCAGCCCAAGTACTTGCAGATCGCGCACCACATCCGGGACCAGATCCTTCGGGGCGACCTGCGGCCGGGCGACGAAGTGCCGTCCGAGCGGCAGTTGGCGAACGACTGGGGCGTCTCCCGGCCGACCGCCGCGCGGTCGCTGGAGGCGCTGAGTCATCAGGGCCTGGTCGAGAAGCGGCAGGGCTCGGGGACGTATGTGCGCGGGCTGGCGGTCAACCGGCGGGCCCGTGAGCTGTACGGCCGGGCGAAGCAGACCGGGAAGATCTACACGCCCGGGGAGTACGCGGTCATCACCTCGGCCGGCTGGCTGGAGGCTCCGGACTACGTGGCCGAGGCGCTGAGCCTGGCGCCTGGGTCCCGAGCTGTGCACCGGCGGCGGGTCACCAAGGACCAGTCCGGCCCGATCACCCTCTCCACTTCCTGGTTCGGCCCTGATGTGGGCGAGCGGGCGTCCAAGCTCCGTGACCCGGACCGGATCCGGGAGGGCACGTTGATGTACGTGGAGAACCAGACCGGTCGTCAGGGGAGCTACGCCGAGGACCGCATGTGCGCTCGACTGGCCACCGAGGATGAGGCGGCCGATCTGGAGCTGGAGGCCGGCTCGGCGGTGCTGATCGTCCATCACGTCGTCTATGACCTGCAGGATCGTCCGCTGGAGTTCGCCGAGGCGACGTATCCGCCCGGCCGTTGGGCATTCGAGCAGGGGTACCCGATCGGCTGACAGTCGCCGCTTCTCCCTGCGGGCTGCTTGCACGAGCAGAGTGGCTAATGCCACTATCCAGTAAGTGGCTAAGGCCACTTCGGGAAAGGGGGCACGGGCGTGAGCCATGAGCACGCGGTATTACGTCACGTCACGCAAGGGGCTCTGTGTCGTGGATGCCGGGGCCGGGGGTGGAAGCGGGTTGGCTCCCGCTCGTCCCTGGCGCTGGCTGCGGCTGATGCTCGCGCCCGTGCCACGTCCAAGCGGCGCTGTCTCGACTGTGACGGCACCGGTAGGGAGGGACGCGAATGAGCAACACCACTGATGTCCTTGGTCTCGGAAGTCGCGGCTTCGAGCCCGTGGCGATGGGGAGCATGACCCTGTATCCGGTGCCCGAGTCGGTCGCGCGGGCTCGGCGGTGGTTTCGGAAGCTCACTGCGCGGCATCATCTCGCGTGCTCCGTTGACGACTGCGTGTTGATGATCTCGGAGCTGGTGACTAACGCCATCCTCTACGGGGAGGCGGAGGAGCCTTGGCGGGTGCGGGTCGAGTGGTGGCGCGTGGGGGAGGCCCTGCGGGTGGACGTCCACAACCCTGGCTTCCCCAACCAGGTGCGGATGCGTGAGCCCGACGCGGACGACGCGCACGGACGCGGGCTCTGCCTCGTCGATACGCTCGCGGACTCCTGGTGCGCCGGCCCCAGTCGGTTCGGCGGCACGATGGTCTCGTTTCTGGTTGATGACGCCTGGTCCTGAGTCGGTGCCTTGCATGCATGCGTGCAAGGCATGCATGCATGCGTGCAAGCCGTCTAGACTGGTTGACCGGTTGACTTGGCCTATGCGGGTGGTGGAGCGGTGGCGTACGAAGTGGCTGCACCGAAGTACGTGCGGCTTGCGCAGACGCTCCAGGGTCGTATCGAGGACGGCACGTACCCGCCCGGCACCCTCGTGCCCAGTGAGAACCAACTCGTCCAAGCCTTCGGCATGTCCCGCCCGACCGTCGTTCGGGCGCTCGATCTCCTCAAGCGGGATGGCTGGCTGGAGTCCCGGCAGGGGTACGGCACCATCGTTCGTGGCCGCCCCGAAGTGGTCGAGCAGAAGGACCAGCGGGGCCGGGAAGCGCTGGATCGGGATGAATCGGCGGCGTCGGGCCGGCTGGTGCATGTCGGGGAGGTTCCCGTACCGCCTCGGGTGGCTTCGATACTCGGGGTTCCCAAGCGGGCCAAGGTGCTCGTTCGCCGCCTGTTGGTCGAGGACGAGGGGGAAGCGGTTGAGCTGGCCTCCTCGTACTTCCCTGCCGAACTGGCCAAGGGAACCGACCTTGCCGATTCGGCTCCGCTCCAGGAGAGCTTGCGGGACCACGTGGAGTCCCGGAAGAGAGTCCGCTTCGACCACGTGACCGAGCGGGTGTCGGCCCGGCTGCCGAGTAAGGAAGAGGCTGAGCTGCTGGGCCTGGTGAAGGGGGAGCCGGTGCTCAGTGTGCTGGTGGTCGCCTGCGACGTCTCGGGGCGGGCGCTCCAAGTCACGGATGTCCTGCTGCCCGCTGATCGGCAGGAGTTGGAAGACACGTATCGGCTCGGCTGAGGGTCGGCCGCAGTGGTTCGGAAACCCGTCGCGTCTGGGTGACGGGCTCCATAGGCTGGCGGCATGTTTGGCCATGGAAAGACGTCGTACGTCTGCTTGCCGTGTCGGGCCTCGCACAAGCAGCCGTTCGGCGACTGGGAACGGCGCTGTCCACGGTGTGGCCGGGCGCTGGTTCATGTGGGCTCGGCCTTCGCGGCGCCTCGGAGGCGGGATGACGAGGCTTGGCGTGTGCTGTCGGTGCTGCTGAACGCGGGAGTTCGCTTTCACAAGAGCTGCTGCGGTGGCCCCGGTTACCGTCCGCGGACACTGCGGGAGGTGCGGGATCGGCTCGCGTATGCCGAGGCCACGGGGGAGCCGGTAGCTCAGGCGCTGGTGCGCGAGGAGCTGCCCTAGCTCGTTGGCCGGCCTCAGCGCCTCGGCGCACCGGCCAAGTTGACTTGACAAGTCAAGTTGGCGTCCCTAGCGTCGAACTTGATAAGTCAACCTGTCAGGTGGTCTGGCGGGTGGCCGACGAAGGAGAAGTTCTGTGCGCGTGATTCGTGTTGAGACCTCGTCCGCGACGATCCTGCTCACCGAGGCCCCGGAGCCGAAGGTCAAGGACCGGCAGACGGGTGAGGTCGCCAAGGACGCCGTCAGCGGCGAGACGCTGATGAAGGTCGGCGTCGTCTACATCGACGAGGGGGAGTCCTCGCTGATCTCCGTCGCGGTACCGGAGAGCGGGGTGACCGAGGGCCTGGTCGTCGGGGCGCCCGTCTCGCTGCCCGGTCTGATCGCCCGGCCGTGGGAAAGCGTGTTCAACGGGCAGGCCCGGCACGGCATTTCCTACCGGGCGGCGGCGGTGGCGCCGGGCGCGTTCCCGGCCGGGCGGGAGAGCTGATCTCCGTGTCCGAGCTGATGACGCTGGTCGAGCTGGGTGGGCCGCTCGCCGCCATCGGGGGAGCGGCCTACACCCGGAAGGCTCATCCGGCGGTCTACTGGTCCACGGTCGGGCTGCCGCTGTCGGTGGTCCGGCTGCTGGCCTCGTACGGCTCGACCATGGACGCCTGCGGGCTGACCGTCGAGCCGTCCCGGCTGCGGGCTCTGGCCGTGCGGGCGACCACCCGCCGGGAGGTCCGGCCCGTTCCGCCGCGCCGGGGTCTGCTGCGGCCGACCTCGACGGGGCTGCGGGTCCGGCTCCGTCTCGCTCCGGGCCAGGAGCCGGCGGACGTGGCCGCGTCGTCGGAACGGCTGCGGCACGCCTGGGGCGTTCACGCTGTGCACGTCCGCAGCGTCAAGCCGGGCGTGGTCGAGCTGCGGCTTGTCGGCTTCGACGTGCTGCGGAACGTACGGATGCCGCGACGGGTGGAGAGTGACCTCCTGGCCGTGCCGGTCGCGCTGCGGGAGGACGGAACCGCGTTCGTCCGCGACTACCGTGCCGTACCGCATGAACTCGTCCTCGGCGCGACGCTCTCGGGGAAGTCGATGTTCCTGCGGAACCTGCTGACCGGGCTGGCGGCTCAGCCCGTGGCCCTGGTCGGGATCGACTGCAAGCGCGGCGTGGAGCTGGCGCCGTTCGCTCCCCGGCTGTCGGCGCTGGCCACCGAGCCGGGGGAGGCCGCGGAGTTGCTGCCCGTACTCGTCAAGGAGATGGAGGACCGATACGACCTGATCAAGGCCCGGCAGGGCATCGCGCCCGGCACCCCGGACGAGGAGATCACCTCGGATGTGTGGGGACTGCCCGAGAGCGAACGCCCGGTGCCGATCGTGCTGTTCGTGGACGAGGTGGCCGAGCTGTTCCTCGTCGCCACGCGGAAGGACGAGGAGCGGCGGGACGAGATGGTGACTCAGTTGATCCGGCTCGCTCAGCTCGGCCGGGCGGCCGGGATCTACCTGGAGGTGTGCGGGCAGCGCTTCGGCGCCGAGCTGGGCAAGGGCGCGACCATGCTGCGCGCTCAGCTCACCGGGCGGGTCTGCCACCGGGTGAACGATGAGCAGTCGGCCAAGATGGCGCTCGGCGACATCGCGCCCGAGGCCGTGTACGTCGCCTCGGCGATCGCGCCGGAGCTGCCCGGCCTGGCCGTCGTCGGGGACTCCTCCGGCGGCTGGTCCCGCATCCGTACGCCGTATCTGTCGCTGGCCGACGCTGCGGCCACCTGCCGGAAGACGGCTGAACTCGCGCCGGACGTACCGGCCCTGGCGCCCTTCCGGCCGTACGTCCCGGCCGCCGCCCTTCCGGTGGAAGTGCCCCCGGCCTCGGTGACCGAGCCGTGGCTGGCCACCGGCTGAACCAACCCCTCGCAGACCGGTCGGCGTGACCGCCTCACGCCAAGTCCCTACCCCCGCCATGCCCGAAACCGGATGAGAGGACGTGATCACGGATGTCCGAACGCCCCTCCGTGCAAGAGATCGCCGCCTTCCTGGCGGACATCAGGGCCAGCCGCACCGCCGACGCGGGCCCGGCCGACCTGCTCGCCCGGAAAGCCGATCTGCTGGAGCGCATCGCCGAAGCGATGCCCGGAGACGCGGAGGCCGCCGAGGTCGCCCGTACCGCGCGGGCCGCCGCCGACGAAGCCGGGGGCTGACCATGGCGCGTTCGCTGCCCCGGCTCGACGCCGTGCTGATTCAGGCCGTCATCGCTGCCGCGCTGTCCTTCGCACACCTCCATGACCTGGCGGTGGCCGCCGGACAGGACGGCTGGAAGGCGTGGGCCTATCCGGTCAGCGTCGATCTGCTGCTGGTCGCCGCGTGGAAGCGGCTGCGGTCGGGTGAGGCGAAGGCGGCCGGGTGGTGCTGGTTCCTCGTCGCGCTCGCCGCCTCGCTGGGGGCGAACGTCGCCACGGCCGGACTGCTCGACCTCGACCACGTACCGGCCTGGCTCCGCATCCTCGTCGCCGGTTGGCCGGCCGTCGCCTTCCTCGGCGGAACGCTGCTTGCCCACGGGCGAGCGGCCGACCGTACGGAGCCGGTCGCCGAGCTGGATGACGTACCGGCCGTCGAGCAACCAGGCCAGGAACCGGAGCGGTGCCCGCTGCCCGCGCCCGAGCCGCCTGCCCTTCCGCCGAGGGCCCCGGAGCCTGCCGAGCGTCCCGCCGACCGGCTTCCCGCCGCCCTCGTCGAGCACGCCCGGAAGGTCGCCGATGACCACCGCACCCGTACCGGCGCGCCCATCGACACACCAACTCTCCGCGTCCGGCTCGGCGTTCCTGCCTCCCTCGCCGAGGCCATCGCCGCCCGCATCGCCCCGCCCGATCACCCGGTCCGACTCGATCCGACCTGACCCACGAGGAGCCCGTTCCTTGCGCCCGTCCACCCTCCGCGCCCTCCGGCGCGCGGCCGAACTGACCCGACAGAACCGCTTCACAGAGGCCCTGCTCGTCGCCGAGCCGGTGATCCTCGCCGCCGACCAGCAGGAAGGCGCAGAGATCCGCCGCTGGCTGATCGACCACACCGCCCGCTTCACCGCAGAGAAGGAGAACCGCTGATGCCCGCGCAGCCGCGCTTCCGCCGCGTCGTCCGGATCGGCCCCGTCCGCGTCGCCACCTACTACGACGGCCGAGGCCGCGAGAAGCACACCGCCGCCTGTACGGCCCCGCGTTGCGGCTTCTCCACCGACTACGACAGCCGCGCCGCCGCCGAGCTGGCGGCCCGCACCCACCGCTGTTCCCGCCGCTGAAAGGACCGGCCGTGACCGTCTCCCTGCCGCTCGTCTTCGTCCTGGGCGTCATCGCCTGGGCCGCGATCAAGTTCCTCGGCGTCCGCCTCTGGGTCGCCCTCGTGATCGCCCTCTTCGGCTTCTGGCTCTCCCAGACCTTCCTGGCCCCGGCCATCGAATCCGGTACGCGCACCGGGGTCGAGGTCGTCAACGGCACCAACGACTGAGAGGACAACCGCCGTGCTGCTCCAACCGCGACTGCCCGACCCGCCGCCCGTGCCGCACGTCATCACCTCGGCGACCACCACTGGACAACGGCACGACGCTCCGGCGGCCTGCTCCTGCACGCACGCCCCGGCGCCCTCGGCCGGCCGACCGGTCGCCCCGTTCGTCGGCATCGGCGCGGGAGCCATCGCCGCCGTGCTCGTCGTCGGCGTGGTGCTTACCGCGCTCCTGGCCACCGTCGCCGTCACGGCGGTCGCCGTCTCCATCGCGGCCCTGGTGCTGCGCTCCCTGCTCAACGGCGCCAACCGGCGCTGACGGCCCGCCGGGGCGGCCTCGATACCGCCAAGCATCCGCCGCCCCGGCGGGCCCACACCCTCCGACAGCAGTCGAAAGGACACGCCCATTCTTACCGCTCACACACCGCCCCCGCTGAAGGAGCTGGGGGCGCTCGCCTCGCTGGGCAGCCTGCCCGCTCTCGCCCGGCAGCTCCAGGGCCTGGGCGGCTGCACGCGCCCGATCCGCCTCGACGGCCACCGCACGGAACACGAACTCGACCCGCGCACGGGCGAGATCGGCCGCGTCCTGCACCACCTCGACTCGGCCCGGCTCCCGGCCGGTCACCTCCTGGTCCGCTGCAACAACCGCCGGGCGACCCGCTGTGCGGCCTGTGCCGAGGTCTACCGCCGGGACACCTTCCACCTGATCACGGCCGGACTGCGCGGCGGCAAGGGCAATCCCGAGACGGTCACCTCGCACCCCCGGGTGTTCGCCACGTTCACCGCCCCCGGCTTCGGCCCGGTCCACAACCGCCCGACCGACCGGCGCGGCACCGTCCGTCCCTGTCGCTGCGGCGTCCTCCACGACCAGGACGACGACGTGCTCGGCACGCCGTTGGACCCGGAGACGTACGACTACGAAGCCGCGGTGCTCTGGAACGCCCACGCAGGAGCCCTCTGGCGGCGCTTCGCCATCTACCTGCGCCGTGAGATCGCCAAGCGGGCAGGGCTCACTCAGCGGACCTTCAGGCACGCCGCCCGGGTCTCCTTCGCCAAGGTCGCCGAGTACCAGAAGCGCGGCGCGGTCCACTTCCACGCCGTCATCCGCCTCGACGGCCCGGACGGCGGCCACACCGCGCCCCCGGCCTGGGCCACCGCCGAGCTGCTGACCGACGCGATCCGTTCCGCCGCCGCGCGGGCGACCGTGGCGGGCCCCGTCCTCGACGGCCGGGCGCACACCTTCGCCTTCGGCCGCCAGCTCGACATCCGCCCGATCCGCTCGGCTGCCTGCGACGGCACCGCCGAGTTGACCGAACGGGCTGTGGCCGCCTACATCGCCAAGTACGCCACCAAGGGCGCCGAGACGGCTACTGGCACCCTGGACCGCCCGCTCCGGTTCCTCGCCGAGCTGGCACAGGCCCGGATCACCGACCACGCCCGGCGCATGATCCGCACCGCCTGGGAGCTCGGCGCCCGCAAGGACCTGGAACACCTCCGGCTGCGGGCCTGGGCCCACATGCTCGGCTTCCGCGGCCACTTCTCCACCAAGACCCGCCGCTACTCCACCACCCTCGGCGCCCTCCGCGACACCCGCGCCGAATGGCGCCGCGCACAGGCCCTCGCCGCCCTGTCCGACGACCGACGGCCAGCCGACGACAGCCAGGACGAGGAGACCACCTACGTCCTCGCCCACTGGGTCTTCGCCGGTACCGGCCTCACCCCCGGCGAAGAGTGGCTGTCCGCCTCGCTCGCACCCGCCCCCGGCACGGAAGGAGAACCGACTCATGACTGACCGCCTGCTGTCCGTGCCCGAGGTCGCCGAGCGGCTGGGCACGACGGAGCGCTTCCCGCGCCGCCTGGTCGCCGAGCGGCGCGTGGCCTTCGTCAAGGTCGGCCGCCATGTACGCATCCCCGAATCCGAGTTGGCGGCCTTCATCGACGCCAACACCGTACGGCCGGTGCGGCGGCGTCGGCGCCGGTCTCCGTACGGGAGGGCCGCCTGATGGCCAACCGCAAAGGGAAGCGGCGCACCTTTGGCGCCGTGCGGAAACTGCCCTCCGGGCGCTACCAAGCCCGCTATCCGGGGCCGGACGGCGTGATGCGGCCGGCGCCCGTCACCTTCGAGACGGCCCGCGACGCTGACGACTGGCTTGCCGAGAAGCGGACCGAGATCCGGCGCGGTGATTGGGCGGACCCGGACGCGGGAGCGGTGGCGTTCGAGGAGTACGCCCTGCGCTGGGTCAGGGAACGGCGGCTGTCGGCCACGACCGAGGAGCTATACCGGCGACTCCTCCGGCTGCACATCCTTCCCACCTTCGGCGCCCTCGACCTGGACCAGATCACCCCGCCGCGCGTGCGGAGCTGGCGCTCGGAACGGCTCGACGCCACCGCGGCCGAGACCACGGTCGCCAAGAGCTACCGGCTGCTCAAAGCCATCCTGGAGACGGCCGCCGAGGACGAGTTGATCCGCCGGAACCCCTGCCGTATCCGCGGGGCCGGGAAGGAAGTGGCCACCGAGCGGCCCATCGCCACCGTGGACCAGGTGGACGCGCTCGCCTCCGCCATCGGGCCGCGCTGGCGGCTGATGGTCTACCTCGGCGCGTACGGGCCGCTCCGCCCGGAGGAACAGGCCGAGCTGCGGCGCCGGGACGTCGGCCTGGACACCCTGACCGTCCGCGTCCGCAAGGCCGCCCCGGAGCTCACCACCGGGAAGCGGGCGGAAGGGCCGACCAAGTCGGAGGCCGGGAAGCGGTGCGTCGTGCTGCCGCCGTTCCTCCACATCGAGCTGCGGCGGCATCTCGACTGGTACGCCGAGAAGGGCCCGGACGGGCTCCTCTTCGTGGGGGAGAAGGGCAAGCCGTTCCGACGCTCCACCTTCGGGCGGAAGTGGCGCCGGGCACGGGCCGCCGTCGGGCTGCCGGACGACTTCCGGTTCTACGACCTCCGGCACACCGGGCACACCCTGACCACCCGGTCCGGTGCCACCCTCAAGGACACCATGGTCCGGGCCGGCCAGTCCTCGGAGCGGGCGGCGCTGATCTACCAGCACTCCGACCTCGAACGGCAACGGGAGGTCGCCGCCGGGCTGGACCGGATGGTGCGTGATCAGCGCGACAGTACGGCGCGTGAGCGGTCCGGCGACGGCCCTTCTGGCACGGATCTGGCACGAGACGCTTAGAGCGGCGCCGGAAGGTGCGGACAACAAACAAGGCCCGGGTCTGTGACCTGGGCCTTCGTCGTGGAGCGGGTGACGGGAATCGAACCCGCGCTCTGAGCTTGGGAAGCTCATGTTCTACCATTAAACTACACCCGCGGGGAAGAGCCGTTGGAGGCGCTTCACCGTCGCATACTGTACCCCATCGTGACCCCCGGCGTACGAGCCGTGGGGTCTTTTGCGTTGTTTGGGCACGGGTGGGTCCGGCTGTCCGGGGCGGGCCGGGGTCCGGGCGGACGGGGCCGCGAGGGCGTGGAGGGTGGGGGGCGGGAGTTGTTATGGGGCAGGGGAGTTGGGGCATACGGTGGGGCGGAGAGCCGCCTCCGGTGGCGTCGGGTCCATCCCCTAATGTGGCCTTCGTCCGTCCACGCTTGATGGGGATTGGGGAAAAGGACTCGATGCAGCACACCGTCGTCCGCTGTGCCGAAGGGCACGTTTTCAGCACCGCTTCGTTCCCGATGCAGAACCTCGGCAGTGGCAGGCTCGGACCCGGCCGGCTGCTGCGGTGTCCGCGCTGCGCCCGGCTGCGGCACTCGGTGCCGGTGGGGCGGGGGAAGCGCTAGCGGGAGCGGGCGGCTCCGCTCTTCCGGCTGTCCCCGGGCGGCCGTTGAGCGGAGCGTGAGCCCGCGGCGAGCGGAGAGCGCGGCGGCGGGCCCGGGGCGATTGGGCCGGGCCCGCACCGGCCGCGTAATCTTCGGTCCGTGCTGCTCTCCGACAAGGACATCCGGGCCGAGATCGACGCGGGGCGGGTGCGGATCGATCCCTACGATCCCGCCATGGTCCAGCCGTCGAGCATTGACGTGCGGCTGGACCGCTACTTCCGGGTGTTCGAGAACCACCGGTACCCCCACATCGACCCCGCCGTGGAACAGCCCGATCTGACGCGGCTCGTCGAGCCGGAGGGGGACGAGGCGTTCATCCTGCACCCGGGCGAGTTCGTGCTCGCCTCGACCTACGAGGTCATTACGCTGCCGGACGATCTCGCCTCCCGGCTGGAGGGCAAGTCCAGCCTCGGCCGGCTCGGGCTGCTGACCCACTCCACGGCCGGTTTCATCGATCCCGGTTTCTCCGGCCATGTGACGCTCGAACTGTCCAATATGGCCACGCTTCCCATCAAGCTGTGGCCCGGGATGAAGATCGGGCAGCTCTGCATGTTCAAGCTCGCCTCGCCGGCGGAGCACCCCTACGGTTCCGAGCGCTACGGCTCCCGTTACCAGGGCCAGCGCGGACCGACCCCCTCCCGCTCGTATCTCCGCTTCCACCGGACGCAGGTCTGAGGGAGTCTCGCTCGCCCGGCCGGAATCACCCGGCCGACGAGGAGGCGTGGAGGTGAGGAGGTGAGGAGGGGCCCCGCCCGGCCGTACCGGGCGGGGCCCCTCCCCGTTCGCTTCCGCGGTGCGGACGGCGGCGCGCGCCGCCGTCCCCGTGGCGGTCTGCCCAGGCCTAGAACGTTCCCAGTTTCAGCAGGGCCAGCAGCGCCGCCAGCTGGATCGCCGACGCGCCCAGGGCCTTCGGCCACGGCAGGTCGTGCGACTTGCTCACCATCGAGGTGAAGAGCGCGCCGGCCGCCAGCCAGGTCAGCCATCCCACCACCTGCACCACGGTGTTGTCGCCGCTCATGAACATCGCGAGGACGAGCCGCGGGGCATCCGTGATCGTCATGATCAGCATGGAGAGGCCCACGGTCGGCTGCCAGGAGCCGTTGCCGCCGAGCTGGCGGGCGAGGGTGTGGGTGACGGCTCCCAGGATCAGCGCACTGATGACGATCGCGATGCCACTGCTGATGACCCACGGAATGCTGTTGGAGAGGGTGGCGTTCAGCACGTCCTCGCGGGCATCCGCGAAGCCGAAGACGGCGAGCATGCCGTAGAGGAAGGTGACGGTGAGCGCGGGGCCCCACACCGGGTAGTCGCGCATCTGCCAGAAGGTGGCACCGGGGCGGAACACGATGCCGCTCAGCAGCTGCTTCCAGTGCAGCCGCGGGCCGGCGGGCGGGGCGGGTTGTCCGCCGTACGGGTCGTAGCCGTCGCCGTGGGCCGGGCCGGGGCCGTACGCGTCCGGGGCGTCGCCGAGGGAGAACGCCTGGGTGTGGCCCGGGTTGTTGGCGTACGGGTCGTGGCCGTGCGCCGCCCGCCCGGGGGCGCCGCTGGCGGCCGGGCCCGGCCCGTAGTGCGGATCGTGGCCGCCGAAGTACTCCGGTCCCTCTCCCTGGGCGCCCTGGCCGCCGCCGTGTCCCGGCCACTGCTGGTGCGGGGCGTGGGGTGCGGGCGGGGGCGCGGGCTGACCGCCGTACGGCGGTCCGTACGGCTGCTGCCGCTGCCCTTGTCGGTACTGCGGGGCCTGCTGCTGCGCGGAGCGGGAGTCCCGGCCGCGTCCCATCCTGAATCCAGCCACCATTCGAACGTACCTGGTCGGCGGGGGCGAGGTGTGCGCACGGCCCCAATGGCCCCGCATTGCTGCCTACCTGTGACATCCCTTAGGGGGACCCGGTGGGGAAAACCCCAGGCGGGAAGGGGTGATGGTGATACGGGCGGTCCGCCGTCCCGCAGGAGGCGCCGGCATCGGGGCGTTGCGGCGGGGGAGTTGACACCTGTCGGGGTCTCAGGGGCGGACGCCCGGTGGTCCGTGCGCGGTGTGCCGCGGGTCGCGTGCCGCGCCGTGAGCCCGCGTGCCGCATGCCGCGTGCCGTTCCGGAGGATCCGGTGTCTCTCCGGTGGCCCGGAAGGGACGCGTCGGGGCGCGGGCGGGGGGAGTGTCAGTGGCGGCTGGCAGACTCCCTTCGAGTCGGCGGCGGGGCGGTGCTTCCACGGGGGGATGCACCATCTCGTGCGCGGGCGTCGCGTGCGCTCCGCGCGGGGCCGTCGGGCGGGGGACGGTGGCGTGCCGCGGCCCGGCCTCCCCGGAGGGCGGCCGGGCCGCGGCGGAGCGCCCGTGCTGTCGTGTCACTCGTCGACGGCCGCTCCGTAGCGCGCGTTCGCGGGTGGTGCCGAGACGGAGCCCGCCCCGTACGTCCAGGATCCGGTGGTGGTCACTCCGCCGCTGTTCGACGGGAGCACCCACACCACACCGTCGTCGGTGTTCTCACCCGGGGCCGCCGCCAGCAGCAGGTGGCGGCCGTCACCGTCGGGGTCGGCGAGGCGGACCTGGCCGCCGAAGCGGTCGGAGGTCTCCGGGGCGCCGGGCACGTTCGCGGTGTCCTGGTTGACGTCCCGCACGCCGGTGGCGGTCAGCCCGCCGGCCGCGCCGCGGAGCACCCACACGGCGCCCGCGTCCGCGAGCGTGCCGATGTCCTCGCCGGGGGCGCCGATCGCCACGTCCGCGTAGCCGTCTCCGTCGGTGTCCGCGACGGAGAGGTCCGAGCCCCAGCCGTCGCCCTGTTCGGCCACGCCGGGCACGCCCGGGGAGTCCTGGGTCCACCACTGCGGCGGGGTCTCCGGGTCGGTGGCGCCGCCCTGCCCGGCCGGGCCGGACGCACTGCCGTAGTAGACGCCGACGAGGCCGCCGGTGAGCGTGTCGCCGCCGTCGTCGGGGCTGCTCGGTTCGCCGGTGACGAGGTCGTCGAGACCGTCGCCGTCGATGTCGCCGGAGGCCGCGGCGGGGCCGCCGCGCAGCTCGCGCTGGTACGCCAGGGCGTCCTGGCCGCCCGCGAAGTACATCGACCAGCCGTGGCCGGGCTCCGCGCCGGTGCTCACGCCCGCGACGACGAGGTCGGCCCAGCCGTTGCCGTCGTAGTCGCCGGTGGTGAGGGCGCGGGGGCGGATGTTCTGGGCGGGTGCGGCGGCGAGCCGTGCGGAGCCCGACGGGCCGGAGCGGCCGAGGCCCTGGACGGCGTCGTTGCGGAGGACGGGTGTGCGGGCCTTCACGGCCTTTCCGTCGCGCCCCTCGCTGCGGATGGAGAAGTCCCGGGCGGCTTCGAACGCGTACAGCTGCAGCCCGTCGCGGTCCAGTACGGCCAGCAGGTCTCCCGCGTTGCCCTCCTCGAAGAAGCGGGCCGCGGCGAGTCCGGCGCCGAAGGTCTGGTCCTTGGTGGGTGAGGTGGACTCCAGCCACAGCGAGCCGCTGCCGGTGAGCCCCTGCGGGGAGCCCCACAGGACGACGGCACCGCCCGCTTCGGCCGTGGTGCCGATGGCCTCGTGCGGGATGCCCACCACGGCGTCGTCGTAGCCGTCGCCGTCCAGGTCTCCGGTGGCGAGGGCCTGGCCGAAGGCGTCTCCGGGTTCCGCCCCGCCCGGGACTCCCGCGCTGTCCTGGTGGAGGATCACGGCGTTGGAGGTCGTGAGCCCTCCTGCGGTGCCGTATTGGACGGTGACGTAGCCGGCGCCCGCGTCGCCGTTGACCGTGCCGCCCGGGGCACCGACGAGGACGTCGTCGCGGCCGTCGCCGTTGAAGTCGCAGTTGCGGTCACTCGCGCGGATGCTGTCGTGAACACCCGCGTGGGCCGGAGAAGCCCCGGCGACCCCAGCGGCGGCCAGCAGGAGTAACGATGCCGCCGTGAGAGCGGCCGGACGGTTCTTGTGCACTGAGCGGCTCCTTGTCGAGCTGGGCCGGGCCGGCGCGGGGGGTGTGACCGGGGAGGGCCCGTCGTTCCCCGCTGCCGATATGACGGTGGCGGGAGCGCGAGGGTTGTACGGCAGGAGTCGTACGTGACGGGGGGTGCGGGGCGCGCCCGTCTTTGATGGAACGGTGGACCTGGCCGGTGCCGGGCGGGCCGGACCGGGCGGACGTGGCCGGGCGGACCGGGCCGGGCCCGGCGCCGGCGCAGGGCGTCGCCGGCCGTCCCCGCTGGTTCGGCCCGTACCCGACGTCGCCGCCGCCCGGTACAGCACGCTCGGGGCGGAGCGCACTGCCTCGACCACGAGATACGGCACACCCCGCACCCGCGGGGGCCGAGAGGGCGCCGGGGGGAGGGGGCCGGAGCCCGCGGGAGCCCCCGTGCGGCGAACGCCGACGGCCGGTGGTACAGCACGCGAGGTGCTGCGCCACCGGCCGTCGTTCCGTGAAGGGCCCTGTCGGGCCGTCCGCTCCTCCTTACGAGCCGTGCGGAGGGCGTCGGTGGTCAGTCGACCGGGGCGGGCTCCGGCGCGTCCGTCGTCTCCGGGGCGTCCTCCGGTCCGGCGGGGGCCTTCACCGACTCCAGGAGCAGCTGGGCCACGTCCACGACCTTCAGCTCCTCCTTCGCCTTGCCGTCGTTCTTCTTGCCGTTGACCGAGTCGGTCAGCATGACGAGGCAGAACGGGCAGGCGGTGGAGACGATGTCCGGGTTGAGGGAGAGGGCTTCGTCGACGCGCTCGTTGTTGACGCGCTTGCCGATCCGCTCCTCCATCCACATCCGGGCACCGCCGGCGCCGCAGCAGAAGCCGCGTTCCTTGTGCCGGTGCATCTCCTCGTTCCGCAGGCCGGGCACGTTGGCGATGATCTCGCGCGGCGGGGTGTAGACCTTGTTGTGCCGGCCCAGGTAGCAGGGGTCGTGGTACGTGATCAGGCCCTCGACCGGGTGCACCGGCACGAGCTTGCCCTCGTCCACCAGGTGCTGGAGCAGCTGGGTGTGGTGGATGACCTCGTACTCGCCGCCGAGCTGCGGGTACTCGTTGGCGATGGTGTTGAAGCAGTGCGGGCAGGTGGCGACGATCTTCTTCTTGGACTTGTCGAGTTTCGTCGACTCGTCCTCGTCGTCCTCGCCGAAGGCCATGTTCAGCATGGCCACGTTCTCCTGGCCGAGCTGCTGGAACAGGAACTCGTTGCCGAGGCGGCGGGCCGAGTCACCGGTGCACTTCTCGTCGCCGCCCATGATCGCGAACTTGACGTCCGCCATGTGCAGCAGCTCCGCGAAGGCCTTGGTGGTCTTCTTGGCGCGGTCCTCCAGGGCGCCGGCGCAGCCGACCCAGTAGAGGTACTCGACCTCGCTCAGGTCCTCGATGTCGCGGCCGACGACCGGGACGGCGAAGCCGGTCTCGGCCTCGACCTCCTTGGTCCACTCCAGCCGCTGCTTCTTGGCCAGGCCCCAGGGGTTGCCCTTCTTCTCCAGGTTCTTGAGCATCGTCCCGGCCTCGCTCGGGAACGACGACTCGATCATGACCTGGTAGCGGCGCATGTCGACGATGTGGTCGATGTGCTCGATGTCCACGGGGCACTGCTCGACGCAGGCGCCGCAGGTGGTGCAGGACCAGAGGACGTCCGGGTCGATGACGCCGTTCTCCTCCAGGGTGCCGATCAGCGGCCGCTCGGCCTCGGCGAGCGCGGCGGCTGGGACGTCCTTGAGCTGCTCCTCGGTGGCCTTCTCGTTGCCCTCCTCGTCCTTGCCGCCGCCCGCGAGCAGGTACGGGGCCTTGGCGTGGGCGTGGTCGCGGAGCGACATGATCAGCAGCTTCGGGGAGAGCGGCTTGCCGGTGTTCCAGGCGGGGCACTGCGACTGGCAGCGGCCGCACTCGGTGCAGGTGGCGAAGTCGAGGATGCCCTTCCAGGAGAAGTGCTCGACCTGGGAGACGCCGAACTGGTCGTCCTCGTCCGGGTCCTCGAAGTCGATCGGCTTGCCGCCGGAGACCATCACGGGCAGGGCGCCGAGGGCCACGTCACCGCTGGACTCGCGCTTGAACCAGATGTTGGGGAAGGCCAGGAAGCGGTGCCAGGCCACGCCCATGTTGGTGTTCAGCGCCACGGTGATCATCCAGATCATCGAGACACTGATCTTGATCATCGCGAAGAGGTAGACCAGGGTCTGCAGCGTCGCCACGGACAGCCCGTCGAAGGCGAGCACCAGCGGGTACGAGGCGAAGTACGCGGCCTCGTAGCCGTCGACGTGGTGCAGGGCGCCCTCCAGGCCGCGCAGCACCAGGATCGCCAGGCCGATGGTGAGGATGACGTACTCGACGAAGTACGCCTGCCAGGCCTTGGAGCCGGCGAAGCGCGACTTGCGGCCGGCCCGGACCGGCAGGTTCAGCAGCCGGATGGCCATCAGCGTGACGATGCCGAGGACGGTGGCGAGGCCGATGAACTCGACGTACATCTCGAACGGCAGCCAGCCGCCGATGACCGGCAGCACCGAGTCGGCGGTGAAGAGCTGGCCGTAGGCCTGCGCCAGGGTGGGCGGCAGCGTGAGGAAGCCGATGGCCACGAACCAGTGCGCCACGCCCACGATGCCCCAGCGGTTCATCCGGGTGTGGCCGAGGAACTCCTTGACCAGGGTGAGGGTGCGCTGCTTCGGCTGGTCGGTGCGGGAGCCCGCGGGAACCTGCTGGCCGATCTTGACGAAGCGGTAGAGCTGCACGACGGCACGGGCGATGAGCGCAACGCCGACCGCCGTGAGGACCAGCGACACGATGATCGCGGCGAGTTGCATAAGGGCTCCTCGAACCTGCGAGAGCGGTAATTACTAAGCGGTAACTTAATCAGTATTCCTGAGATTACCCAGGATCCAGGACCGCTTGAAGGCGCCTGGCCGGTGATCTGTATCGCTCACCGGCCCCTGCCGCGCCCTGTCGCGCCCTCTCGCGCATCCCGGCGGGCTCCCGAGGTAGGCGGAAGTATGGCCTCCGCGGGGTGCGGGTGTCATCGCGGGCGGCGTGGCGGGCGCTGCCGCGGGTGTCATGGCGCGCCCCGCGCCCGCCCCGCGCCCGCCCCGCGCCTGCCTCGGACCCGCCCCGCGCCCGTCCTTCTTCCGCACGCCCCGGCGCCGCGACGGGGGGCGCGGAAGTGCGCCGCGGAGCCTCCGCGGGGCCCTGGCGGGGGCTCCATGGGCCCCTGTGGGGGCTTCGCGACGGCTGTGCGGTGGTGGTCCTCACGGTGCGTGACAGAGGTTCCCGCACAAGACTTGAGCCGGGGCGGCTCAGCTCCTTTGACAGAACCGAGCGGGTCCGGCACCCTTGAGTCAGTTCCACTCAAGTCAGCTGGAGGAATCAACCATGGCACGTGCGGTCGGCATCGACCTGGGCACGACGAACTCCGTCGTCAGTGTTCTCGAAGGCGGTGAGCCCACCGTCATCACCAACGCCGAGGGCGCCAGGACCACGCCGTCCGTCGTGGCCTTCGCCAAGAACGGCGAGGTGCTGGTCGGCGAGGTCGCCAAGCGCCAGGCGGTCACCAACGTCGACAGGACCATCCGGTCGGTCAAGCGCCACATGGGCACCGACTGGAAGACGCACCTGGACGGCAAGGACTTCAACCCGCAGCAGATGAGCGCCTTCATCCTGCAGAAGCTGAAGCGGGACGCCGAGGCCTACCTGGGCGAGAAGGTCGCCGACGCGGTCATCACCGTCCCGGCCTACTTCAACGACTCCGAGCGCCAGGCCACCAAGGAGGCCGGCGAGATCGCGGGCCTCAACGTCCTGCGCATCGTCAACGAGCCGACGGCCGCCGCCCTCGCCTACGGGCTGGAGAAGGACGACCAGACCATCCTCGTCTTCGACCTCGGCGGCGGTACGTTCGACGTCTCGCTGCTGGAGATCGGCGACGGCGTGGTGGAGGTCAAGGCCACCAACGGCGACAACCACCTCGGTGGTGACGACTGGGACCAGCGCGTCGTCGAGTACCTGGTCAAGCAGTTCCAGAACGGCCACGGAGTCGACCTCTCCAAGGACAAGATGGCGCTCCAGCGCCTGCGCGAGGCCGCCGAGAAGGCGAAGATCGAGCTGTCCTCGTCCACCGAGACCACGATCAACCTGCCCTACATCACGGCCTCCGCCGAGGGCCCGCTGCACCTGGACGAGAAGCTCACCCGCGCCCAGTTCCAGCAGCTGACCGCCGACCTCCTGGAGCGCTGCAAGCACCCGTTCCACAACGTCATCAAGGACGCCGGCATCGCGCTGTCCGAGATCGACCACGTGGTCCTGGTCGGCGGCTCCACCCGCATGCCCGCCGTCGCCGAGCTCGTCAAGGAGCTGACCGGTGGCAAGGAGGCCAACAAGAGCGTCAACCCGGACGAGGTCGTCGCCATCGGCGCGTCCCTCCAGGCCGGTGTGCTCAAGGGCGAGGTCAAGGACGTCCTCCTGCTGGACGTCACCCCGCTGTCCCTCGGCATCGAGACCAAGGGCGGCATCATGACGAAGCTCATCGAGCGCAACACGACGATCCCGACCAAGCGTTCCGAGATCTTCACCACGGCCGAGGACAACCAGCCGTCCGTGCAGATCCAGGTCTACCAGGGCGAGCGCGAGATCGCCGCGTACAACAAGAAGCTGGGGATGTTCGAGCTGACCGGCCTGCCGCCGGCCCCGCGCGGCGTCCCGCAGGTCGAGGTCACGTTCGACATCGACGCCAACGGCATCATGCACGTGTCCGCGAAGGACCTGGGCACGGGCAAGGAACAGCGGATGACGGTCACCGGCGGCTCCGCGCTGCCGAAGGAAGACATCGACCGCATGATGCGCGAGGCCGAGCAGTACGCGGACGAGGACCACAAGCGCCGCGAGGCCGCCGAGACCCGCAACCAGGCCGAGCAGCTCTCGTACCAGACCGAGAAGTTCCTCAAGGACAACGAGGACAAGGTCCCGGGCGATGTGAAGTCCGAGGTCGAGACGGCCCTGGAGGACCTCAAGGAGAAGCTGAAGGGCGAGGACACCGCCGCCATCCGCGAGGCCACCGAGAAGGTCGCCGCGGTCAGCCAGAAGCTGGGTCAGGCCATGTACGCGGGCGCCCAGGCCGAGGGCGGGGCGGCCGGTGCCGGCGCCGCAGGCGGCGAGGCCAAGGACGATGACGTCGTCGACGCCGAGATCGTGGACGACGACAAGAACGACAAGCGACAGGACGGTGCCGCGTGACGGAGGAGACCCCGGGCTTCGAGCAGGAGCCCGACGTCCCCGCCGACGCCGAAGCCGCACAGACCCCTGATCACGCGGCGCAGGCCGCCGGACCCGCCGGCCAGGCGGGGCCGGCGGGCCGGGCCGGGGACACCGGAACGGACGACCAGGCGAACCGGATCACCGCCCTGACGGCCCAGCTGGACCAGGTCCGCACGGCGCTCGGCGAGCGCACGGCAGACCTCCAGCGGCTCCAGGCGGAGTACCAGAACTACCGCCGCCGGGTGGAGCGGGACCGGATCACCGTCAAGGAGATCGCCACGGCGAGCCTCCTCTCCGAACTGCTGCCCGTGCTCGACGACATCGGCCGGGCGCGGGAGCACGGCGAACTCGTCGGCGGCTTCAAGGCCGTCGGGGAGTCCGTGGAGACGGCGGCGGCCAAGCTGGGGCTGCAGCAGTTCGGCAAGGAGGGCGAGCCCTTCGACCCGACCATCCACGAGGCGCTGATGCACTCCTACGCCCCGGACGTCACCGAGACCACATGCGTGTCGATCCTCCAGCCTGGGTATCGGGTCGGCGAACGAACGATCCGCCCCGCGCGGGTCGCCGTCGCCGAACCCCAGCCGGGCGCCCAGCCCTCCCAGGCCCAGGCTCAGGCCCAGGGCGACGGCGGCCAGGAGGGGGCACGGGCGGCCGACGAGGAGAACGGTGGCCCGGACGAGGGCTGACGTCATGACCGACCGGAAGGAGGGACGCCGGGGATGAGCACGAAGGACTTCATCGAGAAGGACTACTACAAGGTTCTCGGCGTCCCGAAGGACGCGACCGAGGCGGAGATCAAGAAGGCGTACAGGAAGCTCGCCCGCGAGTACCACCCGGACGCCAACAAGGGCGACGTCAAGGCCGAGGAGCGCTTCAAAGAGGTCTCCGAGGCGAACGACGTCCTCGCCGACCCCAAGCGCCGCAAGGAGTACGACGAGGCGCGCGCCCTCTTCGGCAACGGCGGCTTCCGCCCCGGTGCCGGAGGCCGCGGCGGCCCCGCCGGCTTCAACTTCGACCTGGGCGACCTCTTCGGGGGCGCCCAGGGCGGAGGGGCCGGCGCGCCGGGGGCCGGCGGCTTCGGCGGCGGCCTCGGGGACGTCTTCGGCGGGATCTTCAACCGGGGCGGTGCCGGCCCCGGCACCCGCACCCAGCCGCGGCGCGGCCAGGACATCGAGTCCGAGGTGACGCTCAGCTTCACCGAGGCCGTCGACGGGGCCACCGTCCCGCTGCGGATGTCCAGTTCGGCCGCCTGCAAGGCGTGCTCCGGCACGGGCGACAAAAACGGTACGCCCCGGGTCTGCCCGACTTGCGTCGGTACCGGGCAGGTCTCCCGCGGCGGCGGTGGCGGCTTCTCGCTCACCGACCCCTGCGCCGACTGCAAGGGCCGCGGCCTGATCGCCGAGACCCCCTGCGAGGTCTGCAAGGGCAGCGGCCGGGCGACCAGTTCGCGCACCATGCAGGTGCGGATCCCGGCGGGCGTCAGCGACGGCCAGCGGATCCGGCTGCGCGGCAAGGGCGCGCCGGGTGAACGCGGCGGCCCCAACGGCGATCTGTATGTGGTGGTGAACGTCGACAAGCATCCCGTCTTCGGCCGCAAGGGCGACAACCTCACCGTGACGGTGCCGGTCTCCTTCACGGAGGCGGCGCTCGGCGGGGAGATCAAGGTGCCGACCCTCGGCGGACCGGCGGTCACGCTCAAGCTGCCCGCCGGCACACCCAACGGACGGACCATGCGCGCCCGGGGCAGGGGCGCCACGCGCAAGGACGGCACCCGCGGCGACCTGCTGGTCACCATCGAGGTGGCCGTACCCGGGGAACTGAGCGACAAGGCGCGGGAAGCGCTGGAGGCGTATCGCGAGGCCACCGCGGGCGAGGACCCGCGGGCGGAGCTGTTCCAGGCCGCGAAGGGAGCATGAGATGGACATCCGAGGAGGCGGGCGCGCAGCCGGGAGTGCGGGCGGAGGCGGCCCCGGAGGCTCCGGTGGCGTCACCGGCGAGGGCACCGGCCGCGGCAGCCGGAACCCGTACCAGCTGACGGACGAGTCGCCGGTCTACGTCATCTCGGTCGCCGCCCAGCTCTCCGGTCTGCACCCGCAGACCCTGCGGCAGTACGACCGGCTGGGCCTGGTGTCCCCGGACCGCACGGCCGGCCGCGGGCGGCGCTACTCCGCCCGGGACATCGAACTGCTGCGCCAGGTGCAGCAGTTGAGCCAGGACGAGGGCATCAACCTCGCCGGGATCAAACGCATCATCGAACTGGAGAACCAGGTCGCGGCGCTCCAGTCGCGGGTGGCCGAACTCCAGCAGACGGTCGAGGGCGCGGCCGTGGCCATGCGCCAGCGCGAGGCCGCGGTGCACGCCTCGTACCGCCGGGACCTGGTGCCGTACTCGGACGTCCAGCAGAGCAGCGCCCTGGTCGTCTGGCGCCCGAAGCGGCGGGGCGAGTAGGGCCGCGGCCCGTCCGGTGATGACGGGGTGAACCGTTCCGCCCGGCTGACCGGGTTATTACCCGGCGGCGGGCCCGGCCGCGTCCGCAGCGCCGGTCCTGCCCTTCCCGCGCGCCTGTTCCTTCCCGCGGACCGTCCCGGGCCCGGAGAGCATCCCGCTCCCGGGCCCGAGGCGTTTCCGGGCCGGATCCGCCGGAGGACGTACGCACATGCTGGCCATCGGCCCGAGCAGAAGTCGCACCGCCGCAGCCGCAGTTGCGACCGGGCCGCACGGGTAGGATCCGGACAAGGCGGAACAGTCCGAATCCCGGGGCGTTCCGGGCCCATGCGGGGGTGAAGAGCCTGTGATCGACCAACTCGGCGGACCCGTGCTCGCGGTGATCGCGATTCTCTGCCTGGCGATGCTGGCCGTCGCCGCCGTCCTCGCGGTGAAGCTCGTGCGCACCTACCGGATGCTGCGCAGCCAGGACACCCCGGTCGGCGACAAGCTGCTGTTCTGGGGAGCGATCGTCTACACCGTCTTCCCCGTGGACCTGCTGCCCGACCCGGTCTACCTGGACGACATCGGCCTGCTGCTCGGAGCCCTCCACCACCTGGGCAAGGCCGCCGCGAAGCGCGGCGCGGACCCCACGGCACCGGTATCGCGGGACGACGACCCGATCCCGCCGGCCCGCCCCGCGAAACGGCTCTGAACCCGCGCTGCTCCGCTCCGACCCGTACCGCTCGCGGCCGCCTGGCCCGAGCCACCCGGCCCACCGGCCCGGTCGGCACCGGGCCCGACACCCGGCCCGGCCCCGGGCTCACCGGCCCAGGGCGCTCCGCAGCCGGGCGAACAGCTCCGGCACGGTGTGCCGCTGGTGCCAGGCGATGACCGCGATCGGTATCGCGAAGAGCAGCGGCGAGGCGGCGTTCTCCCCGTCGAAGACGGTCATGGTGATCCCGAACGCGCAGATCAGCAGGGCGACCAGCGAGAACGCCGCCAGCCCGGAGAGCAGCGGGATCAACAGCGCGATCCCGCCCGCCAGTTCCAGGATCCCGGTCAGGTACATGAACCAGTCACCAAGGCCGATCTCGTCGAAGCCCTCGGTGGCCGAGGGGTGCGCGATGAGCTTCGGCAGCGCGCTGGCGAAGACGAAGAACAGGCCGAAGACGATCCGGAGCACCAGCACCGTGATCGCCATGGCGCGCCCCTTCCGCGCCCCGCCCGCCGCCGCCCCCGGCCCGGCCGCCGCGCCCGCCGTACCGTCCTGGACCCCGCCGCCCTGAACCCCGCCGTCCTGCTGTGCCCGAGTCTCGCTCATGACTTCTCCCGTTCCGCTCTCCGTGGTCTGTGCAGGGGTTGACCGGCGGGCGGCCGAAAACTGATCGGTGCACGCGGAAACCCTGCCGGGGAGGGGAGTTGGCAGACCCCCGTATCTCCTGCGGACAGTCCAGCACGGGGGTCTGACACACACCGGCCGACTGGCCGCTGGCCCGCTCAGCCGGGTGCGGACCGGCTGATCCTGCACCAGACGACCTTGGACTCGGCACCGCCGCAGACGTCCGGCCGCACGGGGTAGTGCGACCAGCGGTCGGCCAGCGTTCGCAGCAAAGCTGCCCTTCGCATTCGCGTGGGCAGCCGGGCGATCACGCGGGAGCAGTTGCATGCTCTCCTGGAGGTCGCCGACCGGCCGGGTGTACGGGTGTACGGGTGCGAGTCGTTCCCTTCGAGACCGATGGGTTCACGGGCTCGGGATTCTCCATGCACTACATGGAAGCGGCTGTCCGGCAGTTGGACACGGCGCAGTTCGATACGGTCCACGGCAGTGTCTTCGTGGATGACGAACGGGAGCTCGCCGGTTACCGGGACGTGCTCGACCGGGTGGAGAAGACGGCCCTCTCGGAATCGGAAACACGACAGTTCATCCACCGCCTCGCGGGTGACTTGTGAAGGAATCGACCATGCAGAGCGTCCAGTGGCAGAAGAGTTCATTCTCCGGCGGCACCACAGGCAACGAGTGTCTGGAAGTGGCTGCGGGTGCCGGCCGAATACAGATCCGCGAAAGCGATGAGCCCGGTGTGGTCGTCACGGTTCCGCCAGAGTCACTCCGGGCTCTGATACGCGGGATCAAGGACGGCGAGTTCGGTCGCCTCGGCTGAGGGTTCACCCGGACGAGTGGCGATGACCCGTTCGGGAGTCGTGCGTCGGATCGCGTACGTAGCGTGACGGTGTTGCTTGTGCCGCAAGGCCGCTCAGCCCACACTTGAGGAGGAGGTGCTGCGCTATGACCGCTCTGCTGTGCGAGAGGACCGAGGCTCCCATGACGCCAAGTGAGGCCGAAGTCGATCTCGACGAGGCTCTGTGGCAGGCGTGGAAGACCCTGGAACTCCCCGAGGGCTTCCATGCCGAGATCGTCGAGGGGTTCATCGAGGTGTCTCCCACCGGCCGCCGCCGCCACACCATGGTTGCCAACCGTCTGCGAGACGCGCTCGTGCCGCATCTGGCCGGTAGCGACTACGCGGCTTACCAGGACGGCAACGTTCTTCATGAGAAGAAAGCCCTCATTCCGGATCTCTTCATCGGCCCCAAGGATCTGGACGATGTGCCTGGTGACGACGATCTGGGCGTCTCGGCCGAAGGGGTCGCGCTCGTCGCCGAGGTCGTCTCGCCCGGGCGGGACGCCACCGAGCGGGACCGGGTGCGGAAGCGGAGGGCCTATGCCCGGGCCGGGATTCCGGTGTACGTGCTGATCGACGACTTCGACGGGCACGGCACCGTGACGGTCCTGACCTCCCCCTCCCCGAAGGAGGCCGCCTACGCGGCCGAGATCCGGGTGCCGTACGGCACGGCGGTGGAGATCCCGGACGGGCCGGCCAAGGGGTTCGCGATCACCGAGGAAATCACCGGGGAGCGGCTGGACTGACCGCCGGGTCGGCTCGGCTCCGGCAACTCCGAGGTGCGGGATGTGAGCGATATGGCTGTGCGCGTGCCGACCGGATGGCAGAAGTCCACCTACTCCGGAGGTGGAGACGGTAATCACTGTCTCGAACTGGCCGAGGGCAGAGAGGCGATAAAGGTGCGCGAGAGCGATGACCCGGGTGTGGTCGTTGTGACCACACCCGGATCGCTCCGGTCTCTGATGCGTGGAATCAAGGAAGGCGAGTTCGATCGCTTCGGCTGAGGTGGTCAGCCCGGCATGAACCGGACATCCCCTTCGCGGAGGCGCGTACGCGCGTGACCGGGGTCCGTCGCTCGATCGGAGCGGCGGACCCCGGTCGTTTGGTCACGTCCCGGGCCCAAGTCGCGTAATAGGTCAAATGGGTCGATACTGGATGTGTATGGGGCTCAGTCGGCGTGCCGCGGCAGCGGAGCCGATGCCCCGGTGGCGGCGGCAACCGACCGGGTCCGTGCACGGATCGACCCAACCCGGATGGAGATGATCGCCGTGCAACTGGAGATCAAGACCGTCGACAAGCCCGACGAACGCCGGGACTTCCCCCGCGGCCACATCGAAGCCCTGCATCTGACCGGGCTCGACTTCGCCGTGGCGACCTTCGAACCCGGCTGGCGCTGGTCGGAGTCGGTCGGCCCGGTGGTGGACACCGAGAGCTGCCAGGTGCACCACAACGCCTACATGGTGCAGGGGCGCCTGCGGATGCGGATGGACGACGGCGCCGAGGGCGAGGCAGGTCCCGGGGATGTCGTCGTCTGCCCGCCCGGCCACGACGCCTGGGTCGTCGGCGACGAGCCCGTCGTCCTGTACGACTTCGCCGGCGGAATGGCCGCGGAGTACGCCAAGTCCGGCTGAGGGCAATTCCGGTTGAGGCTGAGCCGGCCGGAGAACCGTTCGCACGAACTCCAAGGAGCTGAGAACTCATGGCCTTTATGCAGATCATCGAGTACGAGACGACCCGCGAGCAGGAGCTGGAGCCGCTGTTCGACGAGTGGGAGCAGGCGACCCAGGGGAAGCGCACCCTGTCGCGCGAGTTCCACGCCCACGACCGGGACAACCCGAACCACTACGTGGACGTCGTCGAGTTTCCGTCCTACGAGGCGGCGATGAAGAACAACGCACTGCCCGAGACACAGACCTTCGCGGACCGGCTGCGCGAACTGTGCACCACCGAGCCGAGGTTCATCAATCTTGACGTGGTGAGCCAGCACTGAGCACCGCACACACCCGCTGAGCCCGCCTCGGGCGCACGGCCATGCCGCCGCGCACAACTCATCCGCAGTTGGCGTGAGCGGCATCTGCCGTGTTCGAGCGAGACACGCTCACGTCCGAGGGCGGCCCGGCGCGCCGGAAGCCGCCCGCAGGAACGCGCTGATGCGCTCCCGCAGGGAGTGCGGGTCGAGGCCGTGCGCGGCCAGGTGCTCGGGGAGGGTGCCGTAGCGGCGCAGTTCGCGGCGGGCCACGCCGAGGCCGAGAACCCGGTGCGGGATGTCGGTGAGGGCTTCACTCGCGGCGGCTGTGGACGTCCCGGCGAGGTACGGCTCGACGAGGACGACATCGGAGCCGGCCGCCCCGGTCGCCCGGCGCAGGGCGGGCCCGTCGAAGGGGCGCACGGTGGTGGCGTACAGAACGGTGAGGTCCAGCCCTTCGGTGGCGGCGAGTACGGCGTCGAGCATCGGCCCGACGGCGACCACGACGCCGGAGCGGCCTTCGCGGACGGTGCGGAAGCGTGCCCCGTCGACGGGCAGGGCGTCGGCATTGGACTGGACGGACAGCCGGACGTAGACCTTGTCGTCACCGGCCGCGACGGCGTGCCGCAGCAGGGTCTCGGCCTCGTCGGGATGGCCGGGCACGTGGACGGTCCAGCCGTCGAGCGTGTCGAGCAGGGAGATGTCGCCCGGCGCCATGTGGGTGTAGCCGCCGGCGGGCCAGTCGAAGGAGGCGGCGGCGCTGACCAGGACCGCGCCGAGGCCCTGGTGGCCGAGATCGAGCTTCACCTGCTCGAATGGCCTTTCGACAAGGAAGCTGGCGAAGGTGTGCAGGACCGGCCGCATGCCCGTCAGGGCCAGACCGGCGCCCGCGCCGATGAGCAGTTGCTCGCGGATGCCGACGTTGATCACGCGGTCGGGGTGCCGCCGCCGGGCTGCCGTGAAGCCGTCGGCGCCGATCTCGGCGAGGACGACCGCGACGCGCGGGTCCTCGTCGAGCAGGCGGGAGAGGACCGGGGCGAAACGGTCGCGCATGGTGTCCATGGGAAGACGTCCTTCCGGATTCCGGGTCACTGGGAGGGGCTGCGGGCCGGGTTGTCAGGCCCGTTTGGGCTCGACGCGCGCCACGACGACGTGTGGACGCCCCGGGTGCGGGGCCGTGAAGGCCGCGTACAGGGCTTCGTGGTCGCGGCCGTCGACGGTGACGGCGGACCAGCCCGCCGCCTCGAAGCGGGCGACGATGCCGCCCGGACGGGCATGCGAGGCGGAGGAGTTGTCGACGACGACGGTGTGCAGCCGCTCCAGCCCGGCGGGGCCGGCGAAGGCGATGGCCTCGTGGTTGCTGCCCTCGTCCAGTTCGGCGTCGCCGGTCAGTACCCAGACGGCCGGATCGTCCAGCCCCTGCGCCCGCAGGCCGAGGGCGGTGCCGACGGCGATCGGCAGCCCGTGCCCGAGCGATCCGCTGCCGATCTCGGCGCCGGGGACCAGGGTGCGGTCGGGGTGGTGGCCGAGCGGGGAGTCGTAGGAGCCGAAGTCGGGGAGCCAGCCGGCCGGCAGGAAGCCCTTGGCGGCCAGCACCGCGTAGTAGGCCATGGGGCCATGCCCCTTGGACAGCAGGAACCGGTCCCGTCCGGGATCGTCCATGCGGTCCGGGGCCACCCTCAGGACCCGGTCGTAGAGCACCCACAGCACGTCGAGGGTGGAGGTGGCGGCGGGCCCGTGCTTCTCGTCACCGGTCATCAGACCCATCAGACGGGGCAGTTGGGGGTGGCCGAGGGCGCCGGGCGCCGGGTGCGGGTGAGAGGTGGTGGTCTTCATGCCGAAGAGCCTGATACCTCAACCGCGGTTGAGATCAACCCCTGGATTTCAGCCGCCGGCGCCCTTGTGCGCCCGGCGGCAGCGACCGGGTGATCCACCGCCCCGGCGGCAGCCCGTGCCGGCCCGCCTGCCGACTGGACGCGGCCACCCACGAGGTCGTCGCTCAGCAATGGCTGGCCATCACGAACGGGGGCCGAAGCAGGAGAACGCCCGGTCACCAGGCCCCGTCAGGCTCTATGCCAGTGTCTTGAACATGTGGACATCCTCGGCGCCACCGGGGATTCCCAAGGTCCGGCCGGTCTCGACATATCCGTGACGCTGATAGAAACCCGGAGCCTGAAAGGTGAAGGACGACACGCAGGCGCGGTCGCAGCCGCGCCGCCGCGCCTCCTGCTCCGCAGCCATGAGGATCTTTGTTCCCCACCCGTCCTGACGGCTCTTCTCCCGGATCCACAGCATCTCGATGCCGAGGAGCCCGCCCCACGTCCAAGCGGTGAGACCTCCGATGAGCTCGCCGGCGTCGTCGACGGCCTTCACGGAGAGTGAACCCTGATCGGCGGCAGTGGTTCCAGTGGCCGGGAAGTTGACCTCGTCCAGGCCCTGGGACAAACGCTCGTTGAGTTCGGAGTCATGCTGACCGACGCTCAACGCCCCACCGATGTGATCATGTGTCATGCCGCAGAGTGTGACACGCACGCCACTGCCGCCACGTCCCTTTACCGCTACCGACAAGGCGGTGGGGCCGGCCGGTGGAGCTCCCCTTGTCCGTCGGGCCGTCCGGGCTCAGCAGTGGCCCATCGCCCGGTCCACCGTGATCTCGACCAGCACCCGCTCGGGGTTCGGGGCGGGCATGCGCTCGTAGCGCACGGCGTAACGGTTCACCGCGTCGGCCACCGCCTCCGGCTCCGTACGGACCACCGCGCGGCCCTCCAGCGTCGCCCACCGGCCGCGCGAGACCTGGCAGACCGCGACCCGCGCGCCGTCCGGGCCGGCGGCCAGGATGTTGCGGACCTTGCGGCTGGTCTTGCGGGTGATGACCCGGGCGATGCCCTGCTCCGCGTCGAAGGTGACACCGACCGGCACGACGTGCGGGGTGCCGTCGGGGCGGAGCGTGGTGATGGTGCACAGGTGCCGCTCGGCCCAGAAGGCGAGGTATTCGGGGGTCAGCGCGCTGAGGTCGGTGGCCATGCGGGAGAGCGTATCCGGGGCGGGGAGGGCGGTTGGCCGGAGTTCCGCCCATCGGGAGCGGAACGGCCGGGGAACGGCCGGTTCCCTCCGGGTTCCGCGGGAAAACGGTTGCGGGCCTCGCCGGCCATCGCCATCGTTACCCCATGCCCGGCTTCGACGATCTCGTCGCGGAGGGGGAAGCCGTCCCGACCGAAGGCTGGGACTTCTCCTGGTTCGCGGGACGCGCGACCGAACAGCGCCCGTCCTGGGGCTATGCGAGGCTGCTCGCGGCGCGGATGGCGAGGGCCGGGGCCGCGCTCGACATCCAGACCGGCGGGGGTGAGGTGCTGGCGTCCGTCCCGGTGGCTGTGGCTCCTCCGGTTCTGGCGGCGACGGAAGCCTGGCCGCCGAACGCGGAGATCGCACGGCGCAATCTGTCGAAGCTGAACGGCATCGTCGTCGAGGTGGACGACGATGCCGATCTGCCGTTCCCTCCGGACCACTTCGATCTGGTCGTCAGCCGGCATCCCGTGGTGACCCGCTGGGACGAGGTCCGCCGGGTGCTGCGTCCGGGCGGCACGTACTTTTCCCAGCAGGTCGGCGCCGGCTCGGTACGGGAGCTGAGAGAGTTCCTGATGGGGCCGCCGGAGCCTGTGCGGGAGGCTCCCGCTCAGCGGATGCGGGGCCGGGACCGGCTCACGACGACATCCGGCTCCACCCCTGTGGCGGCCGTGGCCTGCGCGGAAGCCGCCGGTCTGGAGGTGGTCGACCTGCGCCGGGAAGCACTCCGCATGGAGTTCCACGACATCGCGGCCGTGGTCCACTTCCTGCGCAAGGTGATCTGGACCGTCCCGGGTTTCACGGTGGACGCCTATCGCGAGCGGCTGGCTGAACTCCACGACTTCATGGAGCGTCACGGTCCGTTCGTGGCGTACGCACAGCGCTTTCTCATCGAGGCCCGGAGGAACTGACGGACGCGGTCAGCCGGGCCGGCAGCGCCCGGCTCTCCGGGTCGTGCGCGGACAGTTCCTCGTAGGGATGCTGCGGCCACAGCGGGCGGTCGTCGATCCATGGCACGACCAGCGGCGGGCGGTCCAGCCAGCCGCGCAGCTCGGCCTCGCCCACCGGCGCGGGCAGCCCGAGCCCGGGGAACAGGACGAGGTTCGGCAGACCGCCGTACGGGTCGAACAGCAGGACGTAGCGCGGCGGCTCAGGCGAACTCGGCCGTCTCCAGGGCGAAGCCGAACGGCTCGGGCAGTGGCAACGGCTTGCCGAAGGACACGGAGTGCGACTCGGCGTAGTCGGTCTCCTCCGGCTCCTCGAAGAGCGTGACCGTGCCCTTCTCCCGGTCGACGAGGAGGTAGAGGGGGATGCCGGCGCGGGAGTAGCAGTGCCGCTTGGCGAAGCGGTCGCCGTCCGGCTTGGCGGAGGTCACCTCGGCGACCAGGGCGACGCCGTCGGCGGGCATCCAGGGTTCGGCGCCGCGGAAGAGCCGGAGGGCTCGTGGGGCGAAGGCGGCGTCGGGGATCGCGTAGTTCTTGGGACACAGGCCGCCGCGCGGCAGCACCAAGCCCTTGTTGCCCGACACGTCCATGTCCTTCGCCGCATGCCTCAGCACCTGCCTGGTGATGGTGCTGATGTAGTCCTCGTGTTCGCCGTCCGGCGGTGGTGTCACAACGATCTCCCCTTCGATGAGCTCGGCCCGGAAGCCTTCAGGGGTCTCCAGGGCCAGAAAGCTCTCCAGGAGGAGTTCTTCCTGCGTGGGCGTCGGCTCGTGTGCCATGACCGTCATGCTGCCCCTCCCTTTCCTCGATGACCAGCGCTCCGGCTCGTGGCACCGGTCTTGTTGCGACGACCGTAGGAGGCAGTGGCGGGCCGTTGGTCGGAAGAGCCGATGAGTTCGCCCGATCGAGGGGTGGAGTGGGTAGCCGCTGACGCGGGCGCCCGGGTGCCCCAAGGCCGCAGAACTCGGGCAGAAAGCCCACCCGTACCACCCTTGAGTGGGGTAGACTCAACTTAGTTCAGGTGAACCAGAGCAGGAGCCGCAGGAGAGGAGCAGAGGTCACGTGGATGCCGAGCTGACCAACAGGAGCCAGGAAGCGATCAGCGCGGCCGGCCGGCGTGCCGTGTCCGCGGGCAACCCGGACATCACCCCCGTCCATCTGCTGCTCGCGCTGCTCGAAGGCCAGGAGAACGAGAACATCCAGGACCTCCTGGCCGCCGTCGAGGCCGACCAGGCCGCCCTGCGCTCCGGGGCCGAGCGGCTGCTCGGCGCGCTGCCCGCCGTGCAGGGCTCCACCGTCGCCCCGCCGCAGCCGGACCGCGAGCTGCTCGCGGTCGCCGCCGACGCCTCGCGGCGCGCGAAGGAGCTCGGCGACGCCTATATCTCCACCGAGCATCTGCTGATCGGCCTCGCCGCCCAGGGCGGCCGCACCGGTGAGCTGCTCGACCAGCAGGGCGCGAGCGCCAAGAAGCTGCTCGACGCCTTCCAGAACAACCGCGGAGGACGACGCGTGACCACGCCCGACCCGGAGGGCACCTACAAGGCCCTGGAGAAGTTCGGCACCGACTTCACCGCCATCGCCCGCGAGGGCAAGCTCGACCCGGTCATCGGCCGTGACGCCGAGATCCGCCGCGTCGTGCAGGTGCTCTCGCGCCGTACGAAGAACAACCCCGTCCTGATCGGTGAGCCCGGCGTCGGCAAGACCGCCGTCGTCGAGGGGCTCGCCCAGCGCATCGTCAAGGGCGACGTCCCCGAGTCGCTCAAGGACAAGCGGCTGGTCGCGCTGGACATCGGCGCGATGCTCGCCGGCGCCAAGTACCGCGGCGAGTTCGAGGAGCGGCTGAAGACCGTGCTCTCCGAGATCAAGGAGAGCGAGGGCCGCATCATCACCTTCATCGACGAGCTGCACACCGTCGTCGGCGCGGGCGCCGGCGGCGACTCGGCGATGGACGCGGGCAACATGCTCAAGCCGATGCTGGCCCGCGGCGAGCTGCGCATGGTCGGCGCCACGACGCTCGACGAGTACCGCGAGCGGATCGAGAAGGACCCGGCCCTGGAGCGCCGTTTCCAGCAGGTGCTGGTCGCCGAGCCCTCCGTGCAGGACTCCATCGCGATCCTCCGCGGCCTCAAGGGGCGCTACGAGGCGCACCACGGCGTGCAGATCGCGGACTCCGCGCTGGTCGCCGCCGCCACCCTCGCCGACCGCTACATCACCTCCCGCTTCCTCCCGGACAAGGCCATCGACCTCGTCGACGAGGCCGCGTCCCGCCTCCAGATGGAGATCGACTCCTCGCCCGTCGAGATCGACGAGCTCCAGCGCGCCGTCGACCGGCAGATGATGGAGGAGGAGTCGCTGCTCGCCGTCGAAGTGGGCGACGAGAAGCGGAAGTTCCTCAAGAAGCAGGACCGCGAGAAGGACCTCTCCCCCGATGCCCGCGAGCGGCTGGAGAAGCTGCGCCGGGAGCGCGCCGGGAAGGAGGAGAAGCTGCGCGCCCTGCGGGCCCGCTGGGACAGCGAGAAGGCCATCCACACCCGGGTCGGCGAGCTGAAGAAGCGCCTCGACGAGCTGGAGACGGAGCTGGAGCTGGCCGAGCGCAAGGCGCCCGAGACCGGTGACTGGGTCACCCCCGGGCGGCTGCGCTCCGAGGTGATCCCGCAGACCCGCAAGGAACTGGAGGAGGCCACCGCCGCGCAGAAGGACCTCCAGGGCGGCGGCATGGTCGGCGAGGAGGTCGGCCCGGACGACATCGCCGGCGTCGTGGCCGCCTGGACGGGCATCCCCGCCGGCCGGCTGCTGGAGGGCGAGACGCAGAAGCTGCTGCGGATGGAGGACGAGCTCGGCAAGCGCCTCATCGGGCAGCGGGAGGCCGTCCGCGCCGTCTCGGACGCCGTGCGCCGCACCCGGGCCGGGATCTCCGACCCGGACCGGCCCACCGGATCGTTCCTCTTCCTCGGCCCGACCGGTGTCGGCAAGACCGAACTGGCCAAGACGCTCGCGGACTTCCTCTTCGACGACGAGCGCGCCATGGTCCGCATCGACATGAGCGAGTACAGCGAGAAGCACTCGGTGGCCCGGCTGGTCGGGGCGCCCCCCGGCTACGTCGGCTACGAGGAGGGCGGCCAGCTCACGGAGGCGGTGCGCCGCCGCCCGTACAGCGTGATCCTGCTGGACGAGGTGGAGAAGGCCCACCACGAGGTCTTCGACATCCTGCTGCAGGTGCTGGACGACGGTCGGCTCACCGACGGCCAGGGGCGGACGGTCGACTTCCGCAACACCATCCTCGTCCTCACCTCCAACCTCGGCTCGCACTATCTGGTCGACCCGGCGATCAGCGAGGAGGAGAAGAAGGAGCGGGTGCTGGAGACCGTGCGGTCCTCCTTCCGGCCCGAGTTCCTCAACCGCCTGGACGACCTGGTGGTCTTCCACGCCCTGGGCACCGGCCAGCTCAAGCGGATCGCCCAGCTCCAGATCGACCAGCTCCAGCGGCGGCTGACCGACCGCCGGCTCACCCTGGACGTCAGCGAGGACGCCCTGGAGTGGCTGTCCCGGCTGGGGCACGAGGCGAAGGCGGAGGCCGAGACCAAGGCCGGGGCCGCGGCGGACGGGGCCGAAGCCGGGGCGGCGGAGGCCGGACCGGACCTGTCGTACGGCGCCCGGCCGCTGCGGCGGCTGGTACAGACGGCGATCGGCGACCAGCTCGCCCGGGAGATCCTGGCCGGCACCGTCCGGGACGGCGACACCGTGCGGGTCGACGTGGCGGCGGACGGCCGCGGCCTGGCCGTCGGCGCGGCGGCCCGGACCGGCACGGAGGACTGAGACGGGCGTCCCCGCGCGGCTCCCGGTCTCTCCGGGCGTCTCCCGGTGGTCTCCCACGGCGGCTTCGGGCCGCCGCCCGGTCGCCGTCCGGACGGCCCCTCGACCGCTCTCCGCCGGGCCTTCCGGGGCCCGGCGGAGACCGGCGCGGAGGCGGCGGGGACGTGCCCGCGCACGCGCCGGAGCGGGAGCGCGGGGGCGGGACGGCCGCGGGGGCCGGGGCGGGCCGGCACACCGGACGCCGGATTGGTCGGCCCGGGCTTGCCAGCCCCCGCCCGCCGTGGGGGAGGATGGCAGGAATCGTCTGAAGGGAAATCCACGGTGAGCATCGACCCGTCCTCGATTCCGAATTTCGGGGGCCAGCAGCCCGAACAGCAGCCGTCGGGGCCGCCACCCGGCCCCGTCGTCCCCGATCAGGACCTGGTCAAGCAGCTCCTGGACCAGATGGAGCTGAAGTACGTCGTCGACGACGAGGGGGACCTCGCCGCGCCGTGGGAGCAGTTCCGCACGTACTTCATGTTCCGCGGCGAGGAGGAGCAGCAGGTCTTCTCCGTCCGCACGTTCTACGACCGGGCCCACCAGATCGACAGCAAGCCCCAGCTGCTGGAGGCGATCGACGACTGGAACCGGCGCACCCTGTGGCCGAAGGTCTACACCCACACCAATGACGACGGCACCGTCCGCCTGATCGGTGAGGCGCAGATGCTGATCGGTGTCGGCGTCAGCCTGGAGCACTTCGTCTCCAGCACGGTCAGCTGGGTGCGGGCGTCGATCGAGTTCGACAAGTGGCTCGTCGAGCAGCTCGGCCTGGAGGCCGAGGTCGAGTCCGCCGCGCCGGAGGACAAGAAGGACGACGGCGAGGCCTGACCCCGCCGCACCGGCCCCCGGCCGCACAACTCCACGGAACGGCGCGCGAGCCCGGCCTCCCGGCCGGGCTCGCGTGCGTTTCCGTGCCCGCGCCGCGTCAGCCCTCCCGCAGGCACTTCAGCCGCTCGACCGCCTCCGCCAGGACCTCGGTCCGCTTGCAGAACGCGAAGCGGACGAAGGGCGCGCCCTCCTCGCGGTGGTCGTAGAAGACGGCGTTCGGGATCGCGACGACTCCGCAGCGCTCGGGGAGGGCGCGGCAGAAGGCGAAGCCGTCGTCGAAGCCGAGCGGCCGGATGTCGGTGGTGACGAAGTATGTGCCCGCGGGCCGGTAGACGGTGAAGCCGGCCTTCGCCAGGCCGTCGCCGAGCAGATCGCGTTTGGCCCGCAGATCCTCCCGCAGCCCGTCGAAGTAGCTCGCGGGGAGCCGCAGCGCCTCCGCCACGGCGTACTGGAAGGGGCCCGCCGAGACATAGGTCAGATACTGCTTGGCCGAGCGGACGGCGGTGACGAGCTCCGGCGGGCCCGTCACCCAGCCGACCTTCCAGCCGGTGAACGAGAAGGTCTTGCCCGCCGAGCCGATGGTGACCGTGCGCTCGCGCATCCCGGGGAACGCGGCGAGCGGCAGGTGCTCCCCGTCGAAGACCAGGTGCTCGTAGACCTCGTCGGTGACGACCAGCAGATCGCGCTCACAGGCCAGTTCGGCGATCGCCGTGAGCTCCTCACGGCCGAGGACGGTGCCGGTGGGGTTGTGCGGGGTGTTGAGCAGCAGGAGCCGGGTGCGGCCGGTGACGGCGGCGCGCAGCTCGTCGAGGTCGAGCCGGTAGGCACCGCCGTCCGGGCGGAGCGTGACGGGGACCCGGGTGCCGCCGGCCATCGCGACGCAGGCCGCGTAGGAGTCGTAGTACGGCTCCAGCGCGATCACCTCGTCACCCGGTTCCAGGAGCGCCAGGAGGGCGGCGGCGATGGCCTCGGTGGCACCGGCGGTGACCAGTACCTCGCCGTCCGGGTCGAAGGAGAGCCCGTAGCGCTCGCGCTGATGGTCGGCGACGGCCGTCCGCAGCTCGGGGACGCCGGGGCCGGGCGGGTACTGGTTGCCGCGGCCCTCGCGCAGTGCCCGGACGGCCGCCTCGCGGATCTCCTCGGGGCCGTCGGTGTCGGGGAAGCCTTGACCGAGGTTGATGGAGCCGGTGCTGAGGGCCAGCGCCGACATCTCGGCGAAGATCGTCGTGCCGAACTCGGCCAGGCGGCGGTTGAGCGGTGGTCTTCCCATGGGGCTCATGGTCCCACGGGAGGGGGGCGTGGCCGGTCTGTGCGATAGGTCTCACTCGGCCTCACCAGCGGCTCCGGGACAGGCCTCCCGGGGCGGCTGGACCCCGCCCCGGAGCGGCCCCCCGGAGACCCGAACCTCTGGATTTGCTCAACTCTGCTTTCACCTCCTGACGCGACGGGCATCTCCCCCGCACACCGCCGAGCGGGGGGCTCGCTTCGGGGGACGAGAAGGGGGAGTTGAGCGATGGGAATCGTGGTGTTCGCGGTGCTGGCCGCCGTCGCGCTGGCCGCGGTCGCGGGGGCGCGTGGCCGGTCCGGACGCAACCGGGCGCGCAAGCGGGGGCGGAGCGGCGGGGGAGTCTCCGGCGGCTTCGGCAGCTCGGGTGGCTTCGGCTGGTGGGCCGGTGACGGCGGTTCGTCGGACGGCGGTTCGTCGGACGGCGCCGGCTCGTCCTGCGGGGGCGGCTCGTCCTGTGGCGGGGGAGGCGGCTGCGGCGGGGGCAGCTGACCGCGGGGGGCCGGCCGCGGCCGGGCGCGCGGGGGGAGTGACGCCGACCGGCACGGGGCGGTCGGCGTCACTTTCGCGGCCAGGGCCGGGTCATGCGTCCGGCGCATGCCGTCTCGCATATGCCATGCCCCTTCTTCAACATCGTTTTATCTCATGGTTTTTGAACAGATGAACAGCGCAACCCTCTGGGGCATGGAAACCCGTCGAAGATGGGTAAAAACGCTGTGGGCACCGTGCACTTCATGATTCCGTATTCATCGGAACACCCCACGTGGGCACGAGCCGGCGAGTGATCTTTCTTGGGTCCTCCTCCGAGGCGGGCCGGCCCACCATCCACTGCGTGCTGCGGAGCCGACCCATGCTCACCACTCTCGAAACCGCCTATTCCGACACCCGCGCCGCCGATCTCGCCTGGTGTCTCGGCAAGGAGCCCCTGCCCGCGCTGGCCGTGCTGGATCTGCGGCTGGGCCCGGCGGAGGTGCAGTTGCGCCTGCTCGGCGCCTCCCATCAAGTGATCATCAAGGAAGGGGCCAGCCAGTGCTCGGAGACGGTGGCCTGCATACCCGGCAGCAGCACACCGCTGCCCCTCGGAGCCGCCGAGAGCATCGGCGGCTGGGAGTACGAGTTCGCGGCCCGCGTCGAGACGCTGTCCCGCGGGTCGTTCGCCGGCCGGGCGCAGGAGCTGCTGGCCCTGGTGGCCGACCACCCCAACGGCCTGGCCGGGACCTTCCCCGGCGATCCGCACGCCTTCACGGCCATGCTGGTCCAGCGGTGCGAGGGCCGGGTGCGGTGGCGCACCTGGCACGCGTATCCGCAGGAGGGGGCGCTCGTCACCACGCGCACCCAGGTCGGCGCCCGGACGATGGCCCCCCTGTAGTGCGCCCCCGGCGCCCTTCGAGACAACCCTTGTGGGTGACAGGGCCGTGCAGACGGCTCACGTAGCGTTCCCCGCATGATCGATTCGCCTGAGCCGCGGCTCCTGTCCCGCGCCGTCGCGCCGGACGAGCCGGAGAGCCCGGTGCGGCTGCCCGTACCGGCCGGGCTGGGACGACTGCTGGTGCTGGCCGCGGTGTTCGTCTGCGCCGCCTGCGGGCTGGTGTATGAACTGGAACTGGTGGCGCTGGCCTCGTATCTCTTCGGGGACTCCGTGACCCAGGCGTCCGTCGTGCTGTCCGTGATGGTCTCCGCCATGGGTGCCGGCTCGCTGCTGGCCAAGCGGCTGCGGTGCCGGGCCGCGGTGGCCTTCGGGCTGGTGGAGGCGGTGCTCGCGCTGGTCGGCGGCTGCTCGGCGATGGCGCTGTACGCCTCCTTCGTCTGGTTCGGGGCGTCCCATGCCGTGCTGGTCGGCTTCTCGCTCGTCATCGGAGTGCTGATCGGCGCCGAGGTGCCGCTGCTGATGACGCTCATCCAGCGCGTCCGCCGGCAGGACGCCGGTGGGGCGGTCGCCGACCTCTTCGCGGCCGACTACATCGGGGCGCTGGCGGGCGGGCTGGCCTTTCCCTTCCTGCTGCTGCCCCTGCTGGGGCAGTTGAGCGGCGCCCTGCTGACGGGGGCGGTGAACGCCCTGGCCGGCGGGGCGCTGGTGCTGTGGCTGTTCGGCCGCGACCTGACCGCCCGGGCCCGGGGGGTCCTGATCGCGGCGAACGGCCTGGTGCTCGCGGTCCTGGCCGCCGGAACGTTCCTGGTGCCGTCCTTCGAGCGAGCCGCGCGGCAGGCCGTCTACGGGGAGGACGTACGGGTCGCCGTGCGGACGGACTACCAGGAGGTGGTCCTCACGGGGGGGCCGGACGGGGCCGGAGGTGGTGCTCCGCTCTCGCTCTTCGTCGACGGCCGGCTGAGATTCAGCGGGCACGACGCCTGCCGCTATCACGAGGCTCTGGTCCACCCGGCGATGGACGGCCCCCGGACGCGGGTGCTGGTGCTGGGTGGGGGAGACGGTCTCGCCCTGCGGGAGGTTCTGCGGTACCCGGACGTACGTTCGGTCACGGTGCTCGCACCCGACCCCGGACTGGTACGGCTCGGCCGCACCGACCCGGGGCTCTCCCGGCTGAACGGCGGTTCCCTCACCGACCCGCGGGTCCGCACGGTCACCGGCGACGTCTTCGGCCGGCTGCGGGGGGACGCGGCGGGCGGGGGTCCGTACGACGTGATCGTCTCGGATCTGCCCGACCCCGGCATGACGTCCAGCGCCAGGCTGTACTCCCGGGAGTTCTACGGGCTCGTGCGGCGCGCCCTCGCGCCCGGCGGGCGGCTGGCCGTGCACGCGGGCGCCCCGGACACCCGCCCCCGGACGTACTGGACCGTCGACGCGACCCTGCGAGCGGCCGGACTGCGCACCTCGCCCTACGCGGTGGGCGGCCGGCGGTCCGGCTACGCCACCGGGCCGGACCGCTCGGCGGCGGCCGAACGCCCCTCCCGCACCTGGGGGTTTCTCCTCGCCGCCCGCGCCCCGGAGGGCCCGCGCCTGGCACCCGACGCGCCCGTACCGCTCTCACTGGCCCCGCGGGAGCTGCGTGCCGCGGAGCGTGCCGCGGAGGACCTGCGGATCCCGGGCGCGCGGGCGTCGACGCTCACCCGTCCGCGGTATTGAGGTCCCGCCCCGCCGTTCCGCCGGAACGATTCGCCCCCGCGGGGTGCCGCCGGATGCCCCGCCCGCCGCGGAACTGGCGCGGACAGGGGTGCCGGAGCGCGTCCGCTGGGTAGGCTCGGCTCCCATGGAGCATGAGGTGTTCGTTCCGTTTCCGCCCGGGACCGTGCGGCAGGCGCTCGCGGAACCCGAACGCGTCGCCCGCTGCGTCCCCGGTTTCCAGTGGGACGCCGGGTCGGGCCCGGACGCGCTGGCCGGCCGGCTGCGGCTGCGCGCCGGCGGCTCGACCATCACGTACCACGGCACGCTGCGCGTCAGCGAGCGGACGGGTGACGAGGTGTCCGTCGAGGCGGAGGGATCGGAGGCGCGCGGCGACGGCTCCGTCGCGCTGACGCTCACGCTGCGGCTGGACCCCGCCGACGGCGGTACGGCCCTGGTGTGCGGCGGCACTGTGCGGAGCGGAGGGCGGCTCGCCGAGGTGGACGACAAGGCCGCGGCCTCCGCCGGGCGGCGCCTGCTCGACCGGTTCGCCGCGGCGCTGGCCGCCGACCTGGAGGAGACCCCGGTCCGCCCCGCACCCCCCTCGGCCCCCGCCGCCTCCGACGAGAACGGTGACGGCGCCGCGCGTGCCGGCCGCGGCGACGGCGACGGGCCGGCCCCGGGCGGGCAGTGGCCCGGAGCGGAGAGCCGCGGCGATGCGTACGGCACCGGCGGCAGCGGCACGGCACCGGACGGCCCGGAGACCGGTGGCGACGGCTCCGGGGACGGGCACGGCACCGGACCGGCCGGCGGCGCGGAGGGCGAGGGCGGCCTCGGCCGGGCCGACGACAACGAACCGGTCATCCCGGGCATCCCGTCGCCCGAACCGGGCCCCGACGCGGCCCCTCCGCCCGGCAGGAAGGCGGGCGGCGGCGAGGAGCGCGGAGCCGCGCGGGACGCCGGCGGCGAGGAGTCCCGGCCAGGCCCGTCCGAGGCCGCGAGCGCCGCGGCGGAGGCCGGTGGCGGCACCGCTCCCGAGGCGGCGTCCGTCTTCGAGACCGAGGTGCCGCCGTCCTCCCTCGACCCGCTGGCCGACGACCTCGGCGAACCGGAGGGCGCGGGCGGCACGGACGGCGCGACCCCGCCCGCCGAGGCGGCCCACGCCCGCCGCACCATGATCGGCCGCAGTGCCGAGGAGGTGGACCACGCGCCGCCGCGGGGCCGCTACGCCCCCGTACCGGCGCCCCAGCCCGCCTCGGCCGGCGACACCCTGCGCTGGGCGGCCCCGGTGGCCGCCGCCGTCGTCGCCTCGGTGCTGATCGTCAACCGCGTCCTCCGCCACCGGCGCTGACGGATCCGCGGAACGGGAGCCGCGCACCCCGGCCGGTGCGGGGACGGAGCGGCGCGGCGGCGTCAACCCGCGTCCGCGGGGGCGCGCATGGCGGAAAGGCGGGGCCGCGCCGGGGGCCCGGACTCGCATAGGGTCGGTGTGTGAGCACTCACGAGACGACGACCGAAGCGGCCCCGGAGGCCGGAGTCCTGCTGGCGGCGGGCGACGCCGAGGCGACCGTACGGCCCGAGCTGGGCGGCCGGCTCGGTTCGCTGCGGATCGACGGCACCGAACTGCTGCGGCAGGGCCCCCGATACGGTTCCTTCCCCATGGTGCCGTGGTGCGGCCGGACCGCGGGCGGCGTGTTCCGCGACGGCGCCGAGCGGCATGAACTCCCGCTCAACTCCCCGCCCCACGCCATCCACGGAACCGGCCGTGACCAGGTGTGGCGGACCGTCCGCGCGGACGGCACGGCGGCCGTCCTCACCTACGACCTGGGCGATCCCTGGCCGTACACGGGCCGCGTCACCCAGCTCGTGGAGCTGGCCGACGACGCGCTGACGCTGAAGATGGGCGTCGAGACCTACGGCAACTCCTTCCCGGCGCAGGCCGGATGGCACCCCTGGTTCCTGCGGCACCTCGGCGGGAGCGGAAGCGGGAGCGGCGCGGACGAGGGCGTCCTGATCTCCTTCGAGGCCGCCTGGCAGGAGGAGCGCGGCGAGGACCACCTCCCGACCGGCCGGCGGATCGACCCGCGCCCCGGGCCCTGGGACGACTGCTTCGGCATGCCGGACGGCGTGGACGTCACCCTCACCTGGCCGGGGCGGCTGGAGCTCAGGATCACCAGCCGGGCCGAGTGGGTCGTGGTCTACGACGAGCAGGAGGAGGCCGTGTGCGTCGAGCCGCAGTCGGGGCCGCCCAATGGGCTCAACACGGCCCCGCGCCTGGTGACCCCGATCGATCCGCTGGAGATCTCCACCACCTGGCGCTGGCGCCGGCTCTGAGCCGGCCGTGCGCCGTCCGGCCCGCTGCCACCCGGTGACCGGGCGGCCGCCGGGGCCCCGGATAGTCTCGGTGCCATGACGGACGTGCGTGATGCCCTGCTGCGGCAGATCAAGGACAAGGCCGTGGTGCACGGCAAGGTGACCCTCTCCTCGGGCCGGGAGGCCGACTTCTACATCGACCTCCGCCGGGTCACCCTGGACGGGGAGGCCGCACCGCTCGCCGGCCAGGTGATGCTGGACCTGACGGCCGGGCTGGAGTACGACGCGGTGGGCGGGCTGACGCTGGGGGCCGACCCGGTGGCGACATCGATGATGCACGCCGCCGCGGCCCGCGGGCGCAGGCTCGACGCCTTCGTCGTGCGGAAGGCGCAGAAGACGCACGGGCTGCAGCGGCGTATCGAGGGCCCGGACATCAGGGGCCGCAGGGTGCTGATCGTCGAGGACACCTCCACCACGGGCGGCTCCCCGCTCACGGCCGTCGAGGCGGCGCGTGAGGCGGGCGCCGAGGTGGTGGCGGTCGCGGTGATCGTGGAGCGCGGCGCGGCGGCCGCGATCGAGGAGGCGGGGCTGCCGTACTACCGGGCGTACGGGCTGGACGACCTGGGGCTCTGAGGCGCCGGCGGGGACGGCCGCCGGACCGGCGGTGCGGGAGGCGTCCTACGGCCGGGGCCCCGGGCCGGGGTCGCGCCCGGAGCCCCCGGCCCGGCCCCGCCCGGCCCGGCCCCGCCCGGCCGGTCCCGTTCCGGCCACCTGTCCGGCTTCGGTCCGTCCGGGCCCTCCCTGCCCCGTTCGGCCCTTCCGGGCCGGTCGGCGGGGGACCAAACTCTGTCCTGCGAACGGAAGTTCATCCGGGAGGCAAGGGTTTCACGTGAAACCCCGCCGGGCGCTGTCCGTTTCGTCCGCTTGGGTGGTGTGGAGCGGAACGCCGTATCTGGGAGGATGACCCCCAGACGATGATGTCGCCCCTAGGTCAGGGCCTACTCGAATAACCGGCACATTCACAAGGAGCCGACACATGCCCATCGCAACTCCCGAGGTCTACAACGAGATGCTCGACCGGGCGAAGGCGGGCAAGTTCGCCTACCCGGCCATCAACGTGACCTCGTCCCAGACCCTGCACGCGGCCCTCCGCGGTTTCGCCGAGGCCGAGAGCGACGGCATCGTCCAGATCTCCACCGGCGGTGCCGAGTTCCTCGGTGGCCAGTACAGCAAGGACATGGTCACCGGTGCGGTCGCGCTGGCCGAGTTCGCGCACATCGTCGCCGAGAAGTACCCGGTCAACATCGCGCTCCACACCGACCACTGCCCCAAGGGCAAGCTCGACGGCTATGTACGGCCGCTGCTCAAGCTCTCCCAGGAGCGCGTCGCCGCCGGACGCAACCCGCTGTTCCAGTCCCACATGTGGGACGGCTCCGCCGAGATCCTGGACGACAACCTCGCCATCGCGCGGGAGCTGCTCGCCGAGGCCGTCAAGGCCAAGATCATCCTTGAGGTCGAGATCACCCCGACCGGCGGCGAGGAGGACGGCGTCTCGCACGAGATCAACGACGAGCTCTACACCACCGTCTCCGACGTGGAGCGGACCGCGGACGCGCTGGGCTTCGGCGAGAACGGCCGCTACCTGCTGGCCGCCTCCTTCGGCAACGTGCACGGCGTCTACAAGCCGGGCAATGTCGTCCTCCGCCCCGACCTGCTGCGCGAGCTCCAGGACGGCGTGGCCGCGAAGGCCGGCAAGGCCGACCCGTTCGACTTCGTCTTCCACGGCGGCTCCGGCTCCACCGAGCAGGAGATCCTGACCGCGCTGGAGAACGGCGTCGTCAAGATGAACCTCGACACCGACACCCAGTACGCCTTCACCCGCCCGGTCGCGGACCACATGTTCCGCAACTACGACGGCGTGCTCAAGGTCGACGGCGAGGTCGGCGACAAGAAGACCTACGACCCGCGCAGCTGGGGCAAGAAGGCCGAGGAGAGCATGGCGCAGCGCGTCGCGCAGGCCTGCTCCAACCTCCGCTCCACCGGCACCAAGCTGAAGTAACCCCCGCCACGGCGCCGCGCCGTGCCACCGGAGCCCGGTGGCCGCGACCGTACAGGTCCCGGCCGCCGGGCTTCCGCGCGTGCCGGGGCTCCCGCCCCGGAGCCCGCACCACGGCCCACACCCCACCGCGCCCGTCCGTTCCGCCCGTCCGGCAGGCAGACTGGGCCCATGGCCACACACGAGAACCTGCTCGGGGGACCGCCCCCGACCCGCCTGCCCGACGACCCGGACCCCCGCGAGCTGCTCGCCTCCGGCTCGGCCCCCGCCGAGGTCGCCGCGAAGTACCCCTCCTCCTCGCTGGCCTGGGCCCAGCTCGCCGACGAGGCCTACGAGGACGGCCGCGTGGTCGAGTCCTATGCCTACGCCCGCACCGGCTACCACCGCGGGCTGGACGCCCTGCGCCGCAACGGCTGGAAGGGCCACGGGCCCGTCCCCTTCGAGCACGAGCCGAACCGGGGCTTCCTGCGCTCCCTGCACGCCCTCGCGCGCGCCGCCCAGACGATCGGCGAGCAGGAGGAGTACGAGCGCTGCAGCACCTTCCTGCGCGAGTCCTCCCCGACCGCTGCCGAGACCCTCGGCTGAGGAGCGGGACCGGCGTCTCCCGCCCGGGCCGGCCGTGCTCACACGGCCGGCCCTTGCCGTCTCGCCCATGTCCACGGATGATGCGCGGAGGGTTCCGCTCCGCGCCGACCGTGCGGACGGGATCCGAGAGGGGACCGGGGCTCCGATGCCGAGAGGAAGGGGCGGACCGCTACCCGGGAGCACGCAGTACGAGGAGACAGCGATGTCGACGACACAGCACGACCTGCCCGAAGCCGGCTCGGAGACCCCGAACCTCGACTTCCGGGGCACCACCCCCTACGAGGACTACGTCAAGGCGGACATCCTCACCCATCTGCAGCACCCGCTCTCCGACGAGCCGGGCGAGATGGTCTTCCTGGTGACCACCCAGGTGATGGAACTGTGGTTCACCGTGATCGTCCACGAGTGGGAGACGGCCGCGCAGGCCCTCCGCCGGGACGACCTGCCGACGGCCATGGCGGCACTCAAGCGGTCCGAGTACGAGCTGCGCGCGCTCAACGCCTCCTGGGAGCCGCTCGCGCACATCACCCCCGCCCAGTTCAACGCCTACCGGGGCGCGCTCGGCGAGGGCTCCGGCTTCCAGTCCGCGATGTACCGGCGGATGGAGTTCCTGCTCGGCGACAAGTCGGCGTCCATGCTCGTACCGCACCGGGGCGCCCCCCGCGTCCACGCCGAGCTGGAGAAGGCGCTCGGCGAGCCGGGCCTCTACGACGAGGTGCTGCGGCTGCTCGCCCGGCGCGGCCACGCCGTCCCCGCCGAGGTGCTCGAACGCGACCTCACCCTGCGCTACGACCCCCACCCGGCCGTCGAGGAGGTCTGGGCGCGGATCTACTCCGGCCCCCAGGAGGACGAGCTGGTGCGGCTGGGCGAGGCGCTCACCGAGGTCGCCGAGCTGGTGTGGCGCTGGAAGAACGACCACCTGGTGGCGACGCGGCGGGCGATGGGCGCCAAGACCGGCACGGGCGGCTCCCCGGGCGTCTCCTGGCTGGAGAAGCGGGCCCGGCGGAACGTCTTCCCCGAGCTGTGGACGGCCCGCAGCCATGTCTGAGACCACGGACCGGCAGGCGTCGGATGCCGCCGGGGACGCCGCCGGGGCGGCGGACGGCGCGAAGACCGTGAACGCCGTGCACGCGACGGACCCCGGCAGCCCCGGCAGCCCCGGGAGCGCCGGGCCCGGGGCGCTCGCCGACCGGGCCGCACGCCTGGACGCCGGGGACCCCCTGGCCGGGCTCCGCGCCCGCTTCCGCCTGGAGGAGCCCTCCGACGGGAACGCCGCCGTCTACCTCGACGGCAACTCCCTCGGGGCGCTGCCCGCCGGGGTGCCCGCCCGTATCGCCGAGGTGGTCGAACACGAGTGGGGGCGGCTGCGGATCCGCTCCTGGACGGAGAGCGGCTGGTGGGAGGCGCCGGAGCGGATCGGCGACCGGATCGCGCCGCTCGTCGGCGCCGCGCCCGGCCGGATCGTGGTCGGTGACTCCACCAGCGTCAACCTCTTCAAAGCCGTCGTCGCGGCCGTACGCATCGCGCAGCAGGGCGCGCCCGGCGCCCTCGGCGGCTCCGGCGCGGCGGGCACCGCGGGCCCCCCGGGTGCCGCGATTGCTGCGGACGGGCACGGCGGGCACGCCGGACCGCCGCCGGCCCCGGCCGCCGACGGGCCGCTCGCGCGGGCCGGTTCGCTGCCGCGGCCCGCCGCGGCAGCGGGCGGCGGTGAGCCCGGCGGCGAGCCCGGCGATGGGTCCGGGTCGGTGCGCGACGAGATCCTGGTCGACGCGGAGACCTTCCCCACCGACGGCTACATCGCCGAGTCGGCCGCCCGCATGACCGGCTGCCGCATTCGCGCCGTCCCCGCCGGGGAGATCGGCGCGGCCTGCGGACCGCGTACGGCCGTGGCACTGGTCAACCACGTCGACTACCGCACCGGGCGGCTGCACGACCTGCCCGGGACGACCGCGGCCGCGCACGCGGCGGGCGCCCTGGTGGTGTGGGACCTCTGCCACAGCGCGGGCGCCCTGCCCGTCGGGCTCGACGCGCACGGCGTGGACCTGGCGGTCGGCTGCACGTACAAGTACCTCAACGGCGGGCCCGGCGCACCGGCCTTCCTGTATGTGCGGGGGGAACTCCAGTCCCGTTTCGACTCGCCGCTGCCGGGCTGGAACTCGCACGCCGACCCGTTCGGGATGGCGCCGTCCTATGCGCCCGCCGACGGAGCCGTGCGCGGCCGCGTCGGCACCCCGGACATCCTGTCGATGCTGGCGCTGGAAGCGGCGCTGGAGGTGTGGGACGGGGTCGCGGTGGAGGACGTACGGGCCAAGAGCCTGGCGCTCACGGACTTCTTCCTGGACTGCGTGGCGGCGTATGTGCCGCCGGGGCGGGTGGAGTGCGTGACGCCCGCCGCGCACGCCGAGCGGGGCAGCCAGATCGCGCTGCGCTGTGAGGACGCGGACGAGGTCATGCGGGAGCTCATCGCGCGCGGGGTCGTCGGCGACTTCCGCCGCCCGGACGTTCTCCGCTTCGGCTTCACCCCGCTCTACGTGGGCTACGCCGACGCGGAACGGGCGGCGCGGGTCCTGGCGGAGGTCCTCGCCGAACGACACCCGGACGGCGGCCCGGACGGCGGCCCGGACGGCGGCCCGGACACCGGCGCCGGGGTATGACCGCACCCGGCAACCGCCCCGGCGGGCACCCCCACCAGGTGCCCGCCGGGGCGGCCGGGAGCACCGCCGGCGCCGCTCACTCCGCAGGCGCCGGTCACGCCTCCGCCGCCGAAGCGGAGGAGGCCGCGCTGCTGGGTCTGCCACCGGAGGCCCCGCACCACACCGTGCGCTACGGCCCGCACCCGTCCCAGCTGATCGACTATCACCTGCCGGACGGCGGCCGCCAACCGGATCTCCGGGTGACGCTCCTGCACGGAGGCTTCTGGCGCGAGGCGTACGACCGCGCGCATCTGTCGCCCCTCGCCGCCGCGCTGGCCCGGCACGGGTGCGCGGTGGCGCTGGCCGAGTACCGCCGGGTGGGCGGCGACGGCGGCTGGCCCGCGACGTTCGAGGACGTCTCCCGGATCGTCGCCACGGCCTGGCCGGAGCCGGAGCTCCGGGGCGGCGGCCGCGGCGACGCCCCGCACGCGGGACGGGACGGCTCCGGACGCGCCGGGAGAGCCGCTGCGGAGAGCGCGCCGCGCACCGGCGGTCCGGCCGGCGGACGGAACTTCCGTGGCCGGCACGTGCTGCTCGGGCACTCCGCCGGTGGCCACCTCGCCCTCTGGGCGGCGGCCCTGCGCACGGGGACGGCGGCCGGGGCGGCCGGGGCGGCGGGCGGCGCGAGAGCCGGAACGGAAGACCCCACGCCGCCCGCGCACCGCACCACGGCGCCGGCCTCCGGCGACCCGGAGGCCGCTCCGGGCAGGCTGGATCCGGACGCCGCCCCTGCCGTCGGCGCACCCGACCACGTCGTGGCCGTCTCCCCGGTTGCCGCGCTCGGGCGGGCCCACGAGCTGGACCTGAGCGGGGGAGCGGTCGCCGGGCTGCTCGGCGGCCCCGGCGCCGTGGCGGAACTCCTGCCGCTGACCGACCCGTTGCTGCTGCCTCCCCCGGCCGCGCCGGTGACGATCCTGCACGGCACCGCCGACCCGGACGTGCCTCTCGCCCTCTCCCGCGCGTACGCCCGCGTCATGCGCCGGGCCGGTGCGCGGGTGGAGCTGCGGGAACGCCCCGGCGGCGGGCACTACGCGGCGCTCACCCCCGGCACCGCCGCCTTCGGTGAACTGCTGCGCGTGCTGCGGGACTTCCCGCCGGAGGCCGTCCCCGGGTGAGGCGGGCCGCAAGCGTGCCCGCCCGGACGGTCGTGGGACGCCGCCCGGCCCGCGGGCGCTGCGAGGACGACATGACCCGGGGCGGCGTGAGCAGGGAGGACGCCCCGGGCCGCGGGTCATCCTCAAGTCGTAGGCCCGGAAGTCCGCATTGACGGTGACGACGCCGACGGCCCGCATGCGTAGCGTTCCCCGTATGAACGAGACGACGCCGGCGCCGGCATGGACCGAGTCACGGATAGCCCGAACGGCCTGGGACAACCTGCGGAAGGACCTCTTCCGGGACATCTGGGGGTTCCGGCCCCTCCCCCCGGTCGGCGAGGCGGGTCTGCGGCGGCGCCCGCTGCTGCGGCGGCTGGGCGGCCGCTGGTTTCCGCATGCCGTGGTGGGGTTCACGGCGCTGTTCCTGCTGGTGCTGGATCTGCTCGGGGCCCCCTGGGAGCGGCCCGGGTTCCTGGTGCTGCTGCTGGGGCTGGCGCAGACGGTGCCGCTGGCCCTCACACTGCTCCGGCCGCTCGGCGCCTGGTGGGTGTCGTTCGGGGTCTTCGTCTTCATGGCCGTGACGGACAGCTGGCAGGGGCCGGGGGTCCTGGCGCATCTCGGTGTCATGATCGTGGTCGCGCTGCGGACGCGGCCCCGGGTCGCTCTGGAGATGTGGGCGATCAGCGTGCTGTCCATGGGATGGGCCGGTGTCGTCTTCGCCGCGGGGGGTGCCTATCTGGTCTTCCCGGCGGCCGTCTTCTCCGGCTGCGTCCTCGGCACGGTGGTCGCGCTGCGCGGCTGGTGGCTGGCGCGGAACCGGGTCGAGGAGCAGGAGACGCTGGTCGCGGACGTACGCGGCCGGCACACCGCGCTGGAGGAGCGGGCCCGGATCGCCCGTGAACTCCATGACGTGGTGGCTCACCACATGTCGGTGATCGCGATCCAGGCCGAGGCGGCCCCGTACCGTGTCGAGGACGCGCCGGAGGAGCTGACCCGCAGCTTCGGCACCATCCGGGAGAGCGCGGTGGAGGCCCTGTCCGAGCTGCGCCGCGTGCTGGGCGTGCTGCGGTTCGACGGCGCCGGATCCCTGGGCGTCCCGGACGCGCCGCAGCCGGATCTGTCCCGGCTCGACGAACTGGTCCAGGGCGTGCGGGACGTGGGCCTGGACGTGGAGATCGCCCGCACGGGTGCGGAGCGGCCGCTGCCGCAGGGCGTGGAGCTGTCCGCGTACCGGATCGTCCAGGAGGCGCTGAGCAACGCGCTGCGGCACGCGCCGGGTTCGCGGGTGCGGGTCGAGGTGGCGTACGTCCTGACCGGCCTCGGACTGCGCATCGTCAACACGGCGCCGACCGGAGCGGTGTCCCCGTCACCCGGGATGGGGCACGGCGTGACGGGGATGCGCGAGCGGGCCGTGATGCTGGGCGGCGAACTGACGGCCGAACCGACCGCCGAGGGCGGGTACGAGGTCGCCGCCTTCCTGCCCGCCGGGCCGGTCGAGGACGAGGAGCGCGAGGCGCCCGCCGGACGGCGCGGCGCGAGCCCGGGGGAGACCCCGCCGGGGCGGGTGCGGGAGCGGGAGCCGGAGCCGGAGCCGGGGTCGGGGCCGCGGCGGCCGGACGGTCCGGTGGGCCTGGCCAAGACCGGGGCGGCGGGGCCGGCGCGGGGACGGACGTCCGCCGCCCGTGCGGACACCGCCGGCCGCTCCGAGAGAGCGGGCCACGGTGACCGAACCGGGAGCCGGGGGAGCGGGGGGAGCCGCGAGAGCCGCGAGAGCCGGGAGGAGGGCCCGGACCGCTCGGAGAGCCCGGACAACCCGGGCATCCCGGATGGTGCCGACCACGGAACCGGCCGTTCGGGTGAGCGCACGTGAACGACGCCGACGCCACCCCCGCCCCCGGCTCCGACGCCGCCCCCGGCCCGGAGCACGGCACCCCCGTCCCCGCCCGCGACCCCGTCGCCCCCATCCGCGTCCTGATCGCCGACGACCAGGCGATGGTCCGTGAGGGCTTCTCCGTCCTCCTCGGCGCCCAGCCCGGTATCGAGGTGGTCGGCGAGGCGGTGGACGGGGAGCAGGCGGCCGTGCGGGCGGCGCGCCTGCGGCCCGACGTGGTGCTGATGGACGTCCGGATGCCCGGCACCAACGGTCTGGAGGCCACCCGGCGGATCGCGGCCGAGCGTGAGGAGGGCGGCCGCCCGCGCGTGCTGATCCTCACGACCTTCGATCTCGACGAGTACGTCTACGAGGCGCTGCGCGCCGGAGCCAGCGGCTTCCTCCTCAAGGACGCCTCGGCCCGCCAACTCGCCGACGCCGTGCGGATCGTGGCGGCGGGTGAGGCTCTGCTGGCGCCGACCGTCACCAAGCGGCTGCTCGCCGAGTTCACCCGGCTCGGCGCCCCCCGCGCCCCGCGCATGGACCGCATCCGGGATCTCACCGAGCGCGAGACGGAGGTGCTGGCCCTGATCGCGCAGGGCCTTTCCAACGGGGAGATCGCGGCCCGGCTGACCGTCTCGGAGGCGACGGTGAAGACCCATGTGAGCCGCGTCCTCGTCAAACTCGGCCTGCGCGACCGCACCCAGGCCGCCGTCTTCGCGTACGAGATCGGCCTGGTCACCCCGGGCGGCGGCAGGTGAGCCGGGGCGGACCGGCTCGTGTCGCTCCCTGTCCGGCGGCGTATCTCCGTCCACACCCTGTGGACGGAGATACGCCGGGGCCGCCGGCTACTTGGTCTCCAGGTCGCGCCGGCGGAAGCCCAGCAGCCCCAGCCACACCAGGCCCGCGGCGAGCGCGGTGAGGATCAGCAGCGGTGCCCACTCCAGGTCGGCGGCGGGGAGCTGCGGGACGTGGCCGAACGGTGAGAGGTTGTTCAGCCAGTCGGCGAACTGGAGAAGCTGCCCGAGATAGCCCACGACGAAGGCGTACACCGGGACGAGCCAGGCCAGGGTGCCGTAGCGCGGCACCCAGCCGAAGAGCGCGACCGCGAACCCGATGGTGAACCAGAGCGCCGGTGCGTAGGCGATCGCGGCCCACGTCAGTTTGCCGACCAGGCCGCTGTCCCCGGTCGCCGCGGCGCCCGCGATCCCGAAGGCGAAACCGGTCAGGGCCAGCAGGACCACACCGCCCGTCGCGGCCACGGTGATGTGGCTCAGCACCCAGCGGGTGCGCGACAGCCCCGTGGCGAGCAGGGGTTCGGCGCGTCCCGCGCTCTCCTCGGCGCGCGGCCGCAGGGCGGCCATCACCACGTAGATGGACGCGACGATGGCCAGGATCAGCGTGATCATCGAGGCGAAGGACTCCGTGATGGTCGCTCCGCCCAGCGCCTCCACGGCCTCCTGGACCTCTTGCAGATCCTTGAGCATGTCCTCGGCGTCACCGAGCACCGAACCGTAGGTGACGCCCAGCGCGAAGACGCCCGCACCGAAGCCGATCAGCAGTCCGCGGTGCAGCCGGAGGGCGAAGCCCGTGGGCCGGGTCAGCGGGTCCGAGGCCACCGGGCGGCCGAGCCGGGTGGGCCGCAGCCCCGCCCCCACGTCCCGCCTGGTGCTCAGCGGGAACGCCACGGCGGCGAGGAGGGCGGCGAAGCCGAGCGCCACCAGCAGCGGCCACCAGCGGTCGTCGACGTAGGCGTAGGTGCGCTGGGCCCAGCCGATCGGTGACATCCAGGACAGCGCCTCGGTGCCGACGTCGCCGGCGGCGCGCAGGGCGTAGGCGACGCCGATCACGGCCAGCGCCATGCCGGAGGCACCCCGGGCGTGCGCGGTGATCTGGACGGTGATGGCGGCGACCGCGGCGAAGACGATGCCGATCGCCGCGTGCGCGAAGCCGTAGAGCAGCGAGCCGCCCCAGCCGATGGACTCGATGCCCATGACGGCCAGGCCGGTACCGAACAGCAGGGCCAGGGCGGTGTTGGCGACGACGGCCACGCCCAGGGCGGAGGCCAGTTGGGCATGGCGGCCGACCACCGTGGAGCGGACCAGCTCGGCACGGCCGGTCTCCTCCTCGGCGCGGGTGTGCCGGGAGACGATGAGCACGCTCATGATGCCGACCAGGACGCCGGTGAAGGACAGCATCTGGTGCGCCATCATCGAGCCGAAGGTGTAGTCGGTGAGGTAGTGGCGCGGCCCCGAGGTGGCGATGGCCGCGGCGCTGCCCATGGTCCTGGCCGTCGACGCGCGTTCTGCCTCGGTGGTGTAGAGGCCGCTGAGGCTGTTGGCCGTGAGCATCGTCCCGAGGGTCAGCGAGAGCAGCCACACGGGGAGCCGGATGCGGTCCCTGCGCAGCCCGAAGCGGAGCAGGATGCCGGTGCCGGCCAGGGCGGCGGAGCGCGTGGTGGCGGCCGGAGGTGACGGGGTCCGCGGGGCGGCGGTGGCGGTGGCGCCGGTCATCGGACGCCTCCGTCGTCCGCGGAGCCGGTGGACACGGTGCCGCTGCCGCCGCTGCCGCCGCTGTCTCCGTTGGTGTGGCCGTTGGCGGCGAGTTCGTCGCCGTAGTGGCGCAGCATCAGCTCTTCGAGGGTCGGCGGGTGGCTGGTCAGGATGTGGATGCCGAACTCGCTGAGCTTGCGGATGGCGCCGTCGAGGTGGGTGCCGTCGACGGCGAAGCGGACCCGGGTGCCGTCGATCACCGGGCTGTGGATGCCCGGGAGTTCGGTGAGGCCGGTGACGGGCCGCTCGGTCTCGGCCTCGACAGTGGTCCGCGTGAGGTGGCGCATCTCGCTGAGCGTGCCGGACTGGACGGTCTGTCCCTTCCGGATGATGCTCACGCGGTCGCACAGCTTCTCGACCTGGGCCAGGATGTGGCTGGACAGCAGAACGGTCTTGCCCGCGGCCTTGGCCTGGAAGATCACGTCCTGGAAGACCACTTCCATCAGCGGGTCGAGCCCGGCGGTCGGCTCGTCGAGCAGCAGCAGTTCGGCGTCCGAGGCGAGTGCGGCGACGATCGCGACCTTCTGCCGGTTGCCCTTGGAGTAGGCCCGGCCCTTCTTGGTCGGGTCGAGGTCGAAGCGTTCGATGAGCTCGTCGCGGCGTTTCCTGTCGAGGCCGCCGCGGAGCCGGGAGAGCAGATCGATGGCCTCACCCCCGGTGAGGTTCGGCCACAGCTCGACGTCCCCCGGGACGTAGGCGAGCCGGCGGTGCAGTTCGACGGCGTGGTGCCAGGGGTCCTTCCCCAGCAGCTGCGCGGCGCCGCTGTCGGCGCGGAGCAGGCCGAGGAGGACGCGGATCGCGGTGGACTTGCCGGCGCCGTTGGGCCCGAGGAAGCCGTGCACCTCACCGGTCTCGACGTCCAGGTCGAGGCCGTCCAGTGCGTGGGTCCGGCCGAACGTCTTGTGGAGGCCGGCTACGGAGATTGCCTTCGTCATGGTTCTGACGCTACGCGCACTTCACAAAGTTGTGAAGTTAAGGAAGCATATAAACTCAGCCCTCACCCCCCCAGGACGCTGATCAAGGGAGATGGAGCGGACGTGACCGACGAGCCGACCGGGTGGCCGCCGCAATCGCAGCCGCAGACGCCGCCCCGGACGCCGCAGCCGTCGCAGCCGCAGGCACAGCCGCAGCCGCCGGGGCGGACCGGCCCGGACCCGGAGGGGCTCTCCCGCTTCGTGGAGCGCTTCGCCTCGGAACTCGTCGAGGCCGGGTTGCCGCGTATGCCCGCCCGGGTCTTCGCCGCCCTGATGGCCTCCGAGCAGGGCCAGCTCACCGCCGCCGAACTGGGGGAGCAGCTGCAGGTCAGCCCGGCCGCGATCTCCGGCGCGATCCGGTACCTGTCCCAGGTGAGCCTCATCAGCCGGGAGCGCGAACCGGGTTCGCGGCGCGAGCGCTACCGGCTCCATGACGACCAGTGGTACATCTCCTTCAGCCGCCGGAACGAGGTCCTCATCCGCTGGGAGAACACCCTGCGCACGGGCATCCAGGCGCTCGGCACCGACAGTCCGGCGGGGCAGCGGCTCGAGGAGACACGGGACTTCTTCGAGTTCCTCCGCCAGGAGATGGCGACGATGCTGGACCGCTGGATCGAGCACCGGGAGCGGCGGCGCCGGAACGAGGACGCGGCGGGGGGCGCGGCGGGGCCCGCGGGCGGGGCGGCGGGCTGAGCGACCCGGCGGGAGCCGGGCTCAGGACCGTGCCGAGGCCGGGGCCGGGTGCGGCAGGGTCAGCCGCAGGGCTCCCGGGCGGACCGTCCAGGTACGGGTCCGGACCGGCCCGCCGACGACCGCGTCGGCCCGGTAGCGGAAGTCGGGCCCGGAGACGGTGACCGTCCGGGCGTGCACTACGGCCGGGGCACCGCCGTGCCCGTCCCCGTCCCCGCCCCGGCCGCCGTCCCCGCCCCGGCCGTCCCCGTCTCCGTCCCCGTCCCCGCCGCCGTCCGCCGGCCGGATGACGACCCGCGCGAGTCCGCCGTACACCGACACCGACACCTCCCGCACCGGCCGGTCGAGGTCCACGAGCACCGCCCCGTCCGCCTCCACGCGCAGCCGGTGGCGGCCCGCGCCGTCGCCGTCCCGGCTGCCGCCGCCCGTACCGCCGTTCACCCGGCGGTGTCCGCGCACCAGTCCGCGGCAGCCGCGCAGCGCCGGCTGCCACCAGGGCGCACGGTCCGGAAGCCGTCCGTCCGTGTGGGGGATGCGCAGCCCGCCGATCACCACCCCGTCGCTGTCGTCCACCAGCAGATCGAGCCGCCGCTCGGCGCCCTCCAGCACCACCCGTGCCGCCGGCACCGCGCCCAGCGGCAACCCCAGCTCCCGCGCCAGCGTGGTCGACCGGTCCGGGGCCCCCACCGGAACGAAGGCCAGCGCCGCGTTCGCCAGCTCCCGTTCCCGGTGCAGCAGTCCCACGATGCGGCGCAGCGCGAGGTCGTCGCCGACCACCACCGGGTGCCGCCGCCCCCGGTGCGCCAGATGCCGGGCCACGTCCTCCGGCCCGTCCGGGAGGCAGACCTTGGCGGACGCCCCCGCGCACAGCACGTCCCGCACGATGCGGACGGATTCGGCGTCGTCGCGGCGGGCCACGGGGTCGATGACGATGAGCAGGGGGCGTTCGCCGGGTGCTGGAGCCGACACCTCGGTCCTTCCTCAGGTAATCTCTCGGTGCAAGAGCCCCTGTCGCTGTCTTGCGCCAGGGGCTTCGTCTAATCCGGGGCACCGGTTCGACGGCTCTGCGGACGGCGCGCGCCGAGAACGCCGCGCGGTCGCCGCCGTGCACGTTGGACATGCCCCGCCCGGAAGGGGTGTACGCCTGTGCCCGCACTTGTGCTGCTCGGTGCTCAGTGGGGTGACGAGGGCAAAGGGAAGGCCACCGACCTGCTCGGCGGCTCCGTGGACTATGTGGTGCGCTACCAGGGCGGCAACAACGCCGGCCACACCGTCGTCGTCGGCGACCAGAAGTACGCGCTGCATCTCCTCCCCTCCGGCATCCTCTCGCCGGGGTGCACCCCGGTCATCGGCAACGGCGTCGTCGTGGACCCGGCGGTCCTGCTCTCCGAGCTGAGCGGGCTCCAGGAGCGCGGCGTCGACACCTCGAAACTGCTGCTCAGCGGTAACGCGCACCTGATCACGTCGTACCACACGACCGTCGACAAGGTGACCGAACGTTTCCTCGGGAAGCGGAAGATCGGCACCACCGGCCGCGGCATCGGCCCGACCTACGCCGACAAGATCAACCGGGTCGGCATCCGGGTGCAGGACCTCTTCGACGAGTCCATCCTGCGGCAGAAGGTCGAGGCGGCCCTCGACTTCAAGAACCAGATGCTGGTCAAGCTCTACAACCGGCGCGCCATCGCCGCCGACCAGGTGCTGGAGGAACTCCTCGGCTACGCGGACGACCTGCGCGGCTTCGTCGCCGACACCACCCTGGTCCTCAACGACGCCATCGACGAGGGCAAGGTCGTCCTCTTCGAGGGCGGCCAGGGCACCCTGCTCGACGTGGACCACGGCACGTACCCCTTCGTCACCTCCTCCAACCCGACCGCCGGCGGCGCCTGCACCGGCGCCGGCGTCGGCCCGACGAAGATCAGCCGGGTCATCGGCATCCTCAAGGCGTACACGACCCGCGTCGGCGCCGGCCCGTTCCCGACCGAGCTGTTCGACGAGGACGGCGACAAGCTCCGCACCATCGGCGGCGAGCGGGGCGTGACGACGGGCCGCGACCGCCGCTGCGGCTGGTTCGACGCGGTGATCGCCCGTTACGCCACCCGCGTCAACGGCCTCACCGACTTCTTCCTCACCAAGCTGGACGTCCTCACCGGCTGGGAGCGGATCCCGGTCTGCGTCGCGTACGAGATCGACGGCAAGCGCGTCGAGGAACTCCCGTACAACCAGACCGACTTCCACCACGCGAAGCCGGTCTACGAGATGCTGCCGGGCTGGTCCGAGGACATCAGCAAGGCCAAGACGTTCGAGGAGCTCCCGAAGAACGCCCAGCGGTACGTCAAGGCCCTGGAGGAGATGTCCGGCGCCCCGATCTCCGCCATCGGCGTCGGCCCGGGCCGCACGGAAACGATCCAGATCAACTCCTTCCTCTGAGCCGCGGAACGCCGTGCCCGGCAGGCTGTTCTCGCCACCCCCGCCGGGCACGGCGGGGGTGGCCACCACCTCGCCGGGCACGGTGACCCCTGACAAGCGGGACGGGGTTTGCCAGGAGGCACACGCGGCTCGCCGAACGTGCACGCCGCCTTGATGAGGGCTCCTTGCGTCGCCGGGCTACCGCACGCGCGCAACCTCTTCGGGATAAGGGAGGGGGCTGAGCAGGGCGGTGCCCCCGCCGCACTCAGCACGGGGCTCGCCGCGTCAAAGGTCTTCGCCACCGTTGCAGGCTTCATCGGAGGCTTTCCCTGCCATATGTGCCCAGCGTGGCCTCGTTACGGAGGAGGACAACCGCCGTACCTCCCGGAGCGGGCGCGGAGGCAGTGGGCTCTGGGACATCCGGCGGCGGAAGAGTAGAGGAAGGCTTGCCCCAAGGGAGGAGACCGCAGAGGGCCGAATACCAGTTGCCGCGGCTTCGAGTCAACCCCCTTGCCCCCTGGAGGATTTGGTGTGAGTGGCGGCGCCGAGGGGTTCTCGGCGTGAGACGGGATACGGGGGTGTCCAGTGGTGCGGGACGTCTCTTCCGGACGGATGTTGCATCGGGCCGTGGGTGCGGCCACGTGCGAAGGTCGAGGGCTTGTCAGTACGTTGGCCGGTGTCGTGAGCACCGGCCGGACGGTGCCTTGGGTGGCGAGGGGAGCGGCTGATGCCGGTCAGGAAGCCGTCGACCGAGCGGCAGCGGCGGCTCGGGGCGGAGTTGCGCAAGATGCGCGAACGGGTGGGGCTGACGCTCACCGAGGCAGCCGCTCTGCACCGCGTGGACAAGACGACGATCAGCAACACCGAGTCCGCCCGTTTCGGCGTCAGCGCGGACCGGGTCCGGGTCTGGGCGGCCAACTACTCCTGCCCGGACCAGGAATACGTTGACGCGCTGGCCGGGATGGCGCGCGAGCGCGGAACGTACTGGTGGGACGAGTACCGTGACCTGTTGCCCGCCGGGGTGCTGGACCTCGCGGAGCTGGAGTACTACGCGGCGGCATTCCGCTCCGTGCAGCTCACGCATATGCCGGGGCTTCTGCAGCACCCGGACTACGCGCAGGCCGTCTTCCGGGAAGCCGTACCGCCACATACGCCGGAGGATTTGGACCGGAGGGTGGCCTTCCGCGTCGGGCGCAGCCGGGTCCTCGACCGGGCGGAGCCGCCCGAGTGTGTCTTCATCGTGCACGAGGCGGCGTTGCGCATGCAGTTCGGGGGCCGGAACGTCACCAGGACGCAGCTCAGCCATCTGCTGGAGCAGTCCGAACGGGAGCATGTGACGGTCCGGGTCGTACCGTTCGCCGCCGGTGGCTTCCCCAGTGTCGGAAGTTCGACGCTGTATGTGTACGGACCTGTTGCGTTGCTCGATACGGTGCAGTCGGATACTCCCGGCGGGCCGAGATTTCTGCACTCCGAGACCCACCTCACCAACTACCGGGCGGTCATGGACCGCATGGAGCAGTGCTCTCTCGGCCCCGACCGGTCGAGGGACTTCATCCGTGACGTGGCACAGCGACTCTGAGGGTGTGGGAAAGAGTGGACATACGGTGGCGCAAGTCCTCGTTCTCCGAGGATTCGGACGGCAACTGCCTCGAACTCGCCCGCTGCGGTGGTGAAGTGCTGCTCCGGGAGAGCGATGAGCCCTTGGTGATCATCAAGGCCGCTCCACAGGCGGTGCGAGCGCTGCTTCTCGGCGCGCGGGCGGGAGAGTTCGACCGGCTGGACCGATCCGCCGGCTGACAGTTGTCAGCCGTCATCGACCGGCGTGAGACGAGCCGTCCGCTTTCGGAGACGAAGGGCGCATCGGCGTGCCGGAGACTGTCATATGCCGACTCATTCTTCGTGACTCATAAATGTTGATGCGGAATGCCGTTTGGCGCTACGGTTCAACTCCGGTCAGTGGTCAAATGGTTGCTGTCGGGTATGAAAGTGCCCCGGCGGTGTAGGCGCACCCCGGGGCATGGCCAACGCTTCAGAGGAGCGTCAGCGTGCATCACCGTATCCGGTCGACCCTGCGGAGCACACTTGTTCGCGGGGCAGCCCTGTTCATTCCTGCCAGGGGGAAGCGGCGCCGGCCCTGTCCGGCTGTGCCTCCAGAACCCGCCGCCCGACGGCCCGACCGCCGCACGGCGCGCGGCCTGCGGCTCGTCGTCCGGGCCGTCAATCCTCCGTACCGGCTGGGGCGGCTCCGGCCGCACCCCTGGCCGGAGCACCGGCCGTACCACCGGCCCGCGGAGCTGCCGGGCCGGGACGGCGGTGGCCGGCGGACCGGCGCGTCCGCAGGGTCCGTAGGGCCCGGTCCCTCTGCCCACGAGCGGTGCCAGGCGCGGCGCCGGGCCGCGCTCGCGTACGCGATGGACGGGATCATCGTCGGACCCGACACCGTTCGGGCCTACGACCTCGGGGCGGCGCTCCTCGCACGGGCCGCCGGAGGCCCGGGTGGCGGGGCGGACGGCGGGTCGGACGGCAGGACGGACGGCCGGCCGGCTCCCGGCGCGGGGGTGGCGGCCTGATGAGCACCGGGACCCCGGACAACTCCAGCCCCGCGCAGGGTCTCTGCGTCAGTCGCGTGCCCGGCAAGCCGGTGGTGTGGGAGGCGGACGGCCGGATCGCCGTCCCGCTGTGGCTGCGGCAGGACGGCCGGTTCGACACGGACCTCGCCCTGCGGCTCTCCGTCGCCGAGGCGGAGATGCTGCACGCGCAGCTCTGCTACGCCCTCGCCGACGAGCCCGTGACGACCCCGCCGGACGGCACGCCGTACTGCCGGAGCCACGAACGGGAGGACGCGGCGGCCCGCCGCCCGTAGGCGGCCCCGCGAACGGCGACGGTCCGGGCAGGTGCCGCCCCGCGCCTGCCCGGACCGCTCCGCAGCCGCACCGGCCGGGCAGCAGGGGGAGTCGGCACGGACTGCGGCCTCGGCCCCGAAGGGCGTGGCCGAGGCAGAGCGGCCCGGAAAATCAAGACGACGTCCTCACGTTGCTCCGGGAGAGCCCGCATGGCTGATCAGCGCGTTACCTTCCACATCCACTACACGCCCGACGAGGGCGGCTACAACGCTCTGGAGCCGGTGACCGGTACCACGAAGCTGGGGCAAGGATCTCGCGGAGGCCAAAGCGATGATCACGGAAGCCCTGGAGCTGTACTTCGCCGAGGTGTCCCGGGAGCATGCCGAGGCCATCACCGCTCGACAGGCCGATGCCTGGTCCGGTGACGTCGATGTCACGGTGCAAGCCGCCTGACCTCCCCTTCCTCAGATCTCCTCCGACCGGCTCATCAAAGCTCTTGAGCGGCTCGGCTTCACGCGTCGGGATGGCAAGGGCTCGCACACGGTGCTGCGTCGGGGAAGCGTCGTCTGCGTGGTGCCGCATCGCAGCCCGGTCCCAGAGGGACCCTTGCCAACGTGCTGCGGCAGGCCGGCGTCAGTGTGCACGACCTCAGGGGCGCGATGTGACGAGCCGGGACGCCGTCGCCGTGCCGCCGCATCACTCCGGTGCCGGGAGTTCGAAACTCGGGATGCGTGCCAGGACGTCCAGGTAGTGCGCGTTGTACATGACGCCCAGGACGTTGCCGAAGGGGTCGGTCACGGAGGCCGTCACGAAGCCCTCCCCGCGCGGGGTGACGGGCTGGTATTCCGTGGCGCCCAGCGACAGCAGACGCTCCACGGCGGCCGCCACATCGTCGACGTGCCAGTGGACGACGGCGCCGCCCGGGCCGTCGGCCGCCGCGGCCGGAGGCGCGTAGCGGCGGTCGATCAGACCGAGTTCGGCCTGGAAGTCGCCGAGGCGGAATTCGGCGTAGGCGAGCTCGCCGTCCGGACCCGAGCGTTCGAAGTACGGCCTGATGCCCAGTAGTTCGCTGTACCAGCTCTTCGCCGCTTCGACGTCGTCCGCCCAGAAACTGACGGTGGCGAGACCTCGCAGCATGATCGTTTGGCCCTTCTCTCACCGCGAGGTTCTTCCGCTCGCGCCGTGCCGTCACGCTAGGGGTCCTTGCGGACAGGACGGGTCCTCAACGCGCGGCGGGCCGCGGCCGGGCCGGCGGGGCGCCGCTCCGATCGGCTTCCCGGGTCAGTCGATCCTCGTGTAGACGAGAGGTTTCTCGGTGCCCTCGCTGAAGACGCGGCGGAGGCCGCCGTCGGGCTCCAGTTCCAGGGTGGTGACCGGGCCCGGCCGGCAGGCCGTGGCGGGCTGGGCGACCTCCACGGTGGACGGCGACAGTTCGACCGGGGGGCCGACGCCCCGCAGACGGGCGCTGAACTCGCAGTGGTAGCCGGGGCCGTCGGCGTCCAGCCGGAAGACCGGGTCGCCGGGGCCGCCCTGCACGAGGGTGAAGCGGCGGACGTCCTGCTCGGCCGTGCCGAAGGCGGCCTCCCAGGTCCCCAGGTACTCCTGGGGCACGGCACCGGGCGAGGGGCGCGGCGAGGAGTCGGCGGCGGAGTCGGCGTCGGGGTCGGTGTCCGGGTTCGGGCTGTTCGGGCTCTCCGGGGCGCCGCCCTGGCGGCCGGCCGCGCGGTCACGGCTCTGGCCGGTGGCGCCGTCGTCCTTGAGCAGGGTGTAGACGGTCGTACCGCCGATGACCGCCACCGCCAGGGCCATGGCCGTGACCAGGGCGCTTATGCGCCAGTGCCGGGTGGCCCCGCTGGAGCCGTCGGGAGCCGCGTGGTCCGGCCGGTACGGGGGGAGGTAACCCGGCGTGGTGTTGTACTGCCGGGTGCCGTAGCCGTAGCCGGAACCGGGAGGCGGCGGGCCGTAGTACGGCGTGGAGGCGGGCGGCGCGGACCCCGGGGGCGGCGGAGGCGGGAAGTGTGCGGTGCCGGGGTGCCCGGGGTGCCCTGGCTGCGCGGGGTGTCCTGGGTGCGCGGCGGGCGGCGCCTGGTGGTGCTGCTCCCGTGCGGTCCGGTCCTCCCGGTCCTCCCGGTCCCACCGGCCCTCCCGTCCGGTCCGGTCCGCACGGCCGTCGCCGTGCTGCACGCCGTAGGGCCCGTTGGCGTACGGCACGTTGCCGTACGGGCCGGTGCCGGTACCGGTGCCGGGTCCGCCGGCCGGGGTGTGCTCCGGCGTCGGCTCGTACAGCCGTTCCCGCGCCTGGGCCCGCGCCTGCTCCTCCCGGGCGGGCTCGGCTCCGTGCAGCAGGCCGTGCCCGTCGCCGTACGCGTGTCCGGTGCCGGCCGCGGGACGGTCCGCCGCCGGAGCGGCCTCGGGCGCCGGGTCCGGGTCGCCGGCCGATGCCGGGTCCTCCGCGTCCAGCAGTCGTACGGCGTGCTGTCCGAGCTGGGCCACCACCCGGCCCGGGAGCCACGGCTCCAGGGCCCGGCCGTCGCCCAGCGTCGCGTCCGCACCCGAACGCTCCCGGAGTTCGGCGGGCGCGGGCCGCCCGGCCGGGTCCTTGCGCAGGCAGTCCGTGACCAAGTCCCGCAGGCCGTCCGGCAGTCCGGTGAGGTCCGGCTCCTCGCGCGCGATCCGGTACAGCAGCGCCGGTACGTCGCTCTCCGCACCGCCGAACGGCGTCCGCCCCGTCGCCGCGTGCACCAGTACCGAGCCGAGGCAGAAGACGTCACAGGCCGGTGTGATGCGTTCGCCGCGCACCTGTTCGGGCGCCATGAAGCCGGGGGAGCCGACCATCGCGCCGGTGCGGGTCGGCCCGCCGTCCGTGGCGGTCTCCAGGGCGCGGGCGATGCCGAAGTCGATGACGCGCGGCCCGTCGATGGTGACGAGGACGTTCGACGGCTTGAGGTCCCGGTGCACCAGCCCGGCGGCGTGGATGTCCTCCAGGGCGGCGGCCAGCGACGCCGCCAGGACGCGTACGGACCGCTCCGGTAGCGGACCGTGCTCGCCGACCAGCCGCTGGAGCGACGGCCCGGCGATGTACCCGGTCGCCACCCACGGCAGCGCCGCCTCGGTGTCCGCGTCCAGCACGGGCGCCGTCCACCGGCCGCCCACCCGGCGCGCGGCCCGCACCTCCCGGCGGAAGCGGTCCCGGAACTCGCCCTGTGCCGCGAGCTCCCGCCGTACGAGCTTGACCGCCGCGGTGCGCCCCCGGTCGGAACGGGCGAGGTAGACCCGGCCCATGCCGCCCGCGCCCAGCCGGCCCAGCAGCCGGTACGCCCCGATCCGCTGCGGGTCGCCCTCCCTCAGTTCATCCATAGCCCCGCGCCCTTCCCCCCTGGTGCTCTGCCGACACAGGGGGAGAATAGGGCGAGACGTCCGATGGCGGGACGACTGCGGGCTCAGCGACCCCCGATTGTGTCCATCGCGTCCACCAGCCGTTCCAGAACCCGTACCGTTTCCTCCAGTTCCCCGGGCTCCAGGGCCCCCGCCAGCCGCCGCGCGAACTGCGCGTGCGCCGGGCCGATGCGCTGGACGGCCGCCCGGCCCTCCTCGGTGGGGGACAGCAGTTTGGCCCTCCGGTGCGCCGGATTCGGCAGGTACTCGGCGAGTCCCCGGCTCGCCAGCAGATCGGCGACGCGCTGCACGCTCTGCCGGGTGACGCCCATCGCGCGGGCGATCCCGGCGACCGGCAGCGGTTCGCGGAGCACCGCGCCCAGCACCTGCCACCAGGCGGCGGTGAGCCCGGCCGGGCGGGCCATGGTCTCGGCCGCCGCGAGGAACTGCCCGTTGAGGCGGAAGGCCGCCAGGGCGGTACGGGACAGCAGTTCGGGTTCGGCGGGTGAGCCGGTACGGACGGGCGGGCGGGCCCTGTCCGGCCGCTCCGGGCTCCGCGAGTCCTGCGGCTCTTCCGGCGCCGCCGTGTGTCCGGCGCTGTGCAGGGCTTCCGTCTTACCGGTGCCCGGCCGGCTCTCCGTCTCCTCCTGTCGGCGTCGCGGCCCGTTCACGCGGCGCTGTCTCCCGGCGTGGATCCCGGCCCGGACTCCGCGCCGGGGTGCGGCGTCTCAGCCGTGCCGTTCACGGCGCCGCCCATACCGTCCCCGCTCCCGTCTCTGCCGCGGTCGCCGTCGCCGTCGCCGCCGCCGCGGCCGGTGCGGTCCGCGGCCGCCCGCTCCGCCGCGCTCATCAGGACGGGGAAGGCGGTCGGGTCCGAGGCCGCGTACAGCCGGAACCAGGCGTCCAGGACGTGCGGTTCCATGAGGTCCAGTTCGGCGGCGATCTCGCGGGCGAAGGCCACGGGCTCGGTCGGACCGGCGGTGATCAGCCCGCGGTCGCGGACGGCGTCCGCGTCGCGGTAGCGGTCGTGTCCCCGGTAGCCGGGCTGGTGGGCCAGGTACTCGGCGACGGCACTGGTGTGGTCCCGGTCGTCGAGCAGGCCCGCACGGGCGAGTCCGGCGGTGCCGCCGCAGATGGCGGCCACCGGGACGCCGGCGTCCAGGAAGGCGCGGGCCGCGGCGGCGAACGGGGCCAGCTCCTCGCCCGCGTCCCAGAGTTGCGCCCCCGGCAGGATCAGCAGCGAGCTGTCCGCGGGGCGCAGCGCGTCCAGCGCCATGTCGGGCAGCAGCCGCACACCGCCGATGGTGGTGACGGGCCGGCCGGCGGCGCCGGGCGAGACGGTCCGGACCTCGACCGCGCGGCGGGGAGCGCGGTGGTACGTGGTCTCGCGGAGGACGGCGGTGGCGTAGCCGAATTCCCAGTCGGCGAGGGTGTCGTAGACGGCGAGGTGCACGGTCGTGGTGGTCATGGCTTCTCCCGTGTCCGGACCCCGGTGTCCGGGATCGGTGGTGGCCGGCCGGTGGCGGCGCGGAGCACGCGGCGCCCGGCGGCATTGACAGCATGTTGTCAATATTGGGGGCCGCTGTCCACCGGGATGGACGCCTCCGGGTGCCCCGCCGCACGGCCCCGCACGGCCCCACGACACTCGGATGGCTTCCGGGCGCCGCGGTGCCGTGCGGCGCAGGTGGTGCGGGCCGCACGGGCGGCGGTGCCGGGGCAGGGGCGGCGGTACGGGCGGCGGTACGGGCGGCGCCGGACGACGGAGGGCCCGACGGCCCGGCTGGTACCGGCGTGGCGGCGTACCGGCGGAACCGGAACGGGATCATCCGCCGCCCGGCGCACTCCGGAACCCCGCGCCGGTGCGCGCCGGGCGATTCTTTTCGCCGCCCGGTGAACGGAAGCCGCCCCCGTCCCGTATCCATGGGTGCAACCGCCGCGGAGGCCGAGGAAGGGCGGGCGGCTCTCGACGAGGAGCCGCCGGTCGCCTTCGCGCATATGGTGCGAACGGGGCCCGCCGTGTCCGCACGGCCGGCCCCGTTCGTCCGGCCGTACCGTCCCACGTGCGGGGACGGGTGAATCCGCCGGAGACGGGTGCCCCGCCGTCGCCTAAGGTGACCCGGAGGCCGCGCGACCAGCGCACCCGTGTCACGGCGAAGGAGAACGCCCCCATGCCCGGCAGCGGCAGTCACCCCCGCGGCTCGGCAGTCACCCGGAACACCCTGCGGCAGCAGATCGCCGAGGCGCTCCGGGACGAGATACTGGCCGGCCGCCTGCCCGCCGGGCAGCACGTCGCCGTCAAGGAGATCGCCGAGCAGTACGGCGTCTCCGCCACCCCGGTGCGCGAGGCGCTGGTGGACCTCGCCGCGCAGGGCCTGGTCGACCTGGAGCACCATCGCGGTTTCCAGGTGCACCGGTTCGCCCCGGAGGACTTCCGCGACATGGTGGAGGCGCGCACCCTCATCGTCGACGGCATCTTCCGGCACGCGGTGCAGCGGATCCTGGAGGCCCTCACCCCGGCCGCGCTCCGCTCTCTGCGCCGCCGGGCGGACGAGGCGGTGCGGGCCTCCCGCGCGGGTGACCTGGATGTGCTCATCGGGCACGACCTGCGTTTCTGGCGGGAGCTCGGCCGGCTCGTCGGCAATCCGTACCTCCGCGACATGCTCGACCGGGTCCGGGTGCAGAGCTGGGTCTTCGCGGTGCCGTACCTGCGGCGGGAGACGGACCTCGCGGGGCGGCTGTGGAGCGGCCACGGCGAGCTGGCGGACGCCGTCGCCGCCCGCGACGAGCAGGCCGCCCGGCACATCATCGCGGGCTACAACGACCATTCGCTGGAACTGCTCGACCGCTTCACGACCCGATACGGACCGCTGTGACGACCGCCCGGCCCGCCGCGGCCCGCCGCGCCACCGGCGGGCCCACCCGGGCCCGCGGCGCCCACGCCCCCGTCCCGGTCATCTCCGCCGGGCGGCACGACAGGACGGGAGAAGGCCAGTAGTGAGCGAGACGTACGCGACCCGGGACGCGGAGGCCGGGAAGGGCGGGCCGGAGGGTGCCCCGGACGGCGCCGGAACGGACGCCCCGGAGGGCGGCGCGGCGGACACTCCCGCCGGCGGTCTCCCCGGAAGCCCGCCCCTCACCGCGGGCCCGGCCGGAGAACCGTCCGGAACCCTGCCGGAGGGCCCGGCCGGAAGCCTGTCCGAAGCCGCGCCCGTGCCCGAGCCCGCGCCCGAGCCCGAGCCCGAGCCCGAGCCCGAGCCCGTGCCCGAAGCTGCACCCGAACGCGCGCCCGAACCCGCGCCCGGATCCGGCACCGGTCCGGACGGCGCCGGCGGGCGGCGCGGCGCGGAACGCCGCCCCCGCCGACTGCGGCGGCCGCGCCCCGCCGCGCTCGCCGTGCCGGCCGGCTACGCCCTCTTCTCGCTGCTGCTGTACGCCGGTCTGTGGGCCGGTACCGGCCGGCGCTACCTCGTCGACAGCGGGCGGGACCAGAACCAGTGGGAGTGGTTCTTCGCGGTCACCGCCCACCACGTCTTCAGCGGCGACAGCCCGCTCTTCACCACGCTGCAGAACTATCCGCTCGGGGCGAACCTGATGGCGAACACCGCCATGTTCGGCGTCTCCGTCCCGCTGGCCCCCCTGACGGCCGTCCTGGGGCCCACGGTCACCTGGGGCGCCGTGCTCACGGGTGGTCTCGCCGCCACCGCCACCGCCTGGTACTGGCTGATCCGGCGGCATCTGACCGGCAACCGCACCGCGGCCGTCCTCGGCGGTGCCGTCGCCGCCTTCGCCCCGCCGATGATCTCCCATGCGAACGCCCACGCGAATCTGGTCGTGCTGTTCGTTCTGCCGCTGGTGATCGACCGGATGCTCAAGCTGTGCACGGGCCGCCGCGTCCTCCACGACGGGGTGGTCCTCGGCCTGTTGATGACCTGGCAGATCTTCCTGGGCGAGGAGGCGCTGCTGCTCGCCGTCACCGGCATGCTGGTCTTCGCCGCCGGGTACGCCGGTGCGCGTCCGCGTGCCGCCCGTGCCGCGGCCGGGCCGCTGGCGCGGGGTCTGCTGACCGGCGCGGGCGTCTGCCTGGCCCTGGTGGCGTATCCGCTGTACTGGCAGTTCTACGGCGAGCAGAGCTACGGGGCCATCCTCCACGGCCCGACCGGCAATCCGCTGCTCGCGCTCGTCGGGTTCGCCGAGCGCTCCCTCGCGGGCGACCCGGCGGCCGCCGACCGGCTCTCCCTCAACCCGACCGAGCAGAACGCCTTCTACGGCTGGCCGCTGGCCGTGCTGTTCCTCGTCGTCACGGTCGCGCTGTGGCGGCGCCCCGTGGTCAGGGCCCTGGCCGCCACCGTGCTCGTCGCGGCGGCCCTCTCCCTCGGCTCGGACATCTCGCTCGGCGGCACCGAGGGCGCGGCCACCGTCCCCGGCCCCTGGCGGCTCCTCGACGGACTGCCGCTCTTCGAATCGGTGATCGAGTCCCGGTACGCGATGGTGTGCGCCCCGCCCCTCGGCATGCTGCTGGCGCTCGGCTGGGCCGCCGTCTCGGATGCCGCCGCGGCGGCCCGGTCGTCCGCTTCCGCGTCCGACGACCGGGCCGGCCGCGACCGGGCCGTCCTCATCCGGGTCGCGGGCGCCCTGGCGCTCTGCGCCGCGCTGCTGCCCATCGCGCCCACGCCACTGGAGACCACCGAACGGCCGCCCGTGCCGGATGTGGTGGCGAGCGGCGCGTGGCGGTCGTATGTGAAGCCCGGCGAGTCCCTGGTGCCCGTGCCGCTGCCCTCACCCGGTGAGGCGAGCGCGCTGCGCTGGCAGATCGAGGCGGACTTCGCCTTCCCGCTGCCCGGCGGCTACTTCATGGGCCCGGCCGGCCCGCGGGTCCCGGGGCAGCCCACCCCGCCCGGCTACTACGGTGCCGTGCCCCGGCCGACCGGCGAGATGCTGTGGGACGTGCGCTGGAGCGGCCGGGTGCCCGCCATCGGCCCCGCGGAGCGCCGGGCCGCCCGCGAGGACCTCGCCTTCTGGCGGGCGGGCGCCCTGGTGCTCCAGCGGCAGCCGAACGACACGGCCCTGCGCGCCACGCTGGACCGGCTGCTCGGCGAGCCGGGACGGCCCGTCGGCGACGCCTGGGTCTGGGATCTCCCGTGACCGGGCAGAACGGGCAACAGGGTGGCCGGAGGCGGTCCCTCCGGCGGTTCCGCCCGGCTCCGTCCCGTGCCGCCGCCCGCGCGGCGGCCCCGCCCATTACGCTGATCCGACCATCGTGCCGACCCGGACAGAGAGCGAGTGCTCGTGGCGTGTGATCTGTGGCTCGTCCCGCTCGTCGATGTGCTGTGCCAGAGCCCCGACAACCCCTTCGCCGAAGAGATCGCGGTCTACGACAAGGCCCTGCGCGAGGCGAGCCTGCCCCCCGTTCCCGTGTTCGGCTACATGCCCGGCCTGAGCGGGGACGTCGCCCCCGTCGCCGGCTTCGACTACGACGCGCTGCACTTCCTGCGCCGCGCCTACATGCTCCAGGTCTGCGGACTGCCGGTGACCCCGGTGGACGAACTCGGCGGCGACTACGAACAGTTGCTGGAGATGTTCGAGACCACCGCGCAGCAGTCGCATCTGGTCTGGCACTACGACCACGCCGGCGCCTACGTTCCCGTCGACTTCACCCAGCCGCTCTCGAACGACGAACTCCTGGGCGGCGGCGGTCCGCTGGGCTCCGCGCACGGCCTGCTCCGCGAACTGGAGGCGGTCGCCCCGGCGATCGGCATCGACCCGGTCAACCCCCCGCTGGCCCCCGCGCCGCCGGGCCGCCCCACCAGCCTGGAGGAGCCGGCGATCACCGTCCCGTACGAGGACGCCAGCCCGTATGCCCGCGAACGGCACGTGTGGCTGGGGCTGAACGCGGCGGCGACCCGGAGCCTCAGCCAGGGATCGATGATCGTCTTCAGCTGACCGGAGACCCGCCCGGGGGGGCGCGCCGCCCGCCCTGCGCGCCCCCCGGCGCCCGGGCCCGGGCTCCTACCGCGGAGGCTCGGGCGGCCGCTGCCGCGGCATGTTGGGCCGGGTGCCCGGCGGCAGCTGGAAGCGGGTGACCGTACGGCCCTCCTGCCGGCCCCAGGGCACCAGCGACTGGGTGAGCAGCGGCGCCGAACCGGACCGGAACTCCACCATCCAGTCCGCCGTCTCGAACCGCACGAGCTCCGACACGTCCTCCGAGAAGCGGCGCAGCACCGACAGGCAGCGCTCGGCGGCCTCGCTCGCCGTGCCCTCCGTCGGGCCGAGCACCTCGCGGATGCTCTCCGAGGCCCAGTCGAACTGCAGCGCCTCCAGCCGGCGCTGCACCGCCTGCGCCGTGGCGACGTTCCGCATCCAGCCGGAGGTCAGTCCGAAGAAGCGGTCGCAGACCACACACGCGGCGGCACCGACCAGCGCGGCGCAGCCCCAGGCCGCGCCGTGGCCGACCGCGCCGGTCAGCTCCAGCAGCGGCAGCGAGAAGCCGGCCGTGGCCAGCAGGGCGCTGCCGGTCCGCAGCAGTCTGGCGCCGCGGCGCTTCCAGCCGCGCTCGGCGAGATACCACTCGGAGGTGCGCAGCGCGCGCTCCTCCACCCAGCGGTACAGCTCGTCGAGCCGTTCCGCGGGCTCTCCCCAGTCACCGAGCGGAAGAGGACGGCCGAGCAGATCGCCCTGCCGTCCACCGTCCTTCGGAGGAGGCCCCTCGGGCTGCATTTCCGGCTGGCTCACCCGTGTGCTCCCTCTGTGGTCGCTCTGTGGTCGGCGGTCTGCCCGCAAGGATGCCGTCCCCCCGTGCCCGGCAGAACACGAGGGACGTGCGAGAACCGCGTGACGGCTGCTGCGCGCCACCCTTCATACCGCCGAATGGTGGGGCTCACCTGCGATACCGCTCGATTTACCCACAGATGGGGCCTGTGATCAGGTATAGAGCCCGATTCGATCACTCGAAAGGGTGGTGGCCACCCGAAGCCGGGATACGTCCCGCGCGTCCCCGCGATGCCGTCCACGGGCGCGCCCCGTGCGCCGCAAGGGGCCCGAGAGGCCCCTGAGGTCTCCAACTCCCTTGCCCGGCACGGTATCCCGGCGCCCCCGGAGGCCGCGGCGGAGCCGACCGGACGGCCCGGGCGGGCCCGTGTACGGCCGCGCGCCCGGACGGCCCGGGCGTCCGGGCGTGAGACGGCTCCGCGGGCCCGCACCGCCGGCGGCTACCCTGAGCCGGGTGAAGGTCCTCGTCATCGGCGGCGGCGCCCGCGAACACGCCCTGTGCCGCTCTCTCTCCCTCGATCCCGACGTCACCGAGCTCCACTGCGCCCCCGGCAACGCCGGCATCGCGGAGGTCGCCGAACTGCACGCGGTCGACGCCCTCGACGGCGCGGCCGTGGCGGAGCTCGCCGCGGACCTCGGCGCCGGCCTGGTCGTCGTCGGCCCCGAGGCACCCCTGGTCGCCGGGGTCGCCGACGCCGTGCGCGCCCGGGGCATCCCCGCCTTCGGCCCGTCCGCGGAGGCGGCGCGGCTGGAGGGCTCCAAGGCGTTCGCCAAGGACGTCATGGCGGCCGCCGGCGTGCCCACCGCCCGCAGCCACGTCTGCACCACCCCCGAGGAGATCGACGACGCGCTGGACGCCTTCGGCGCCCCCTACGTCGTCAAGGACGACGGCCTCGCCGCCGGCAAGGGCGTCGTCGTCACCCACGACCTGGAGGCGGCCCGCGCCCACGCGCTGAGCTGCGAGCGGGTGGTGATCGAGGAGTTCCTGGACGGCCCAGAGGTCTCCCTCTTCGCGGTCACCGACGGCCGGACGGTCGTCCCGCTCCAGCCCGCCCAGGACTTCAAGCGCGCCCTGGACGGCGACGAGGGCCCCAACACCGGTGGCATGGGCGCCTATTCGCCTCTGCCGTGGGCCGCTCCCAAGCTGGTCGACGAGGTGCTGGACACCGTCCTCCAGCCCACCGTGGACGAACTCCGCCGCCGCGGCACGCCGTTCTCGGGCCTGCTGTACGCGGGACTGGCGATCACCTCGCGCGGCGTACGCGTCATCGAGTTCAACGCCCGCTTCGGCGACCCGGAGACGCAGGTCGTGCTGGCCCGGCTGCGCACCCCCCTCGCCGGGCTGCTGCTGGCGGCGGCCACCGGCGACCTCGCCGACGTCCCGCCGCTCACCTGGGACGGCGGCGCCGCCGTCACGGTCGTCGTCGCCTCCCACAACTACCCCGGCACGCCCCGCACCGGCGACCCGGTCACGGGCCTGGACGCGGTGGCGGCCGAGGACGAGCACGCGTACGTGCTCCACGCGGGCACCCGGCGCGACGACTCCGGGCGGGTGCTCAGCGCGGGCGGGCGCGTCCTGTCGGTGACGGCCACCGGGCCGGACCTGGCCGCGGCGCGCGACCGGGCGTACCGCGCCGTGGACCGCATCGGCCTCGACGGCTCGCACCACCGTACGGACATCGCGGCCGGGGCGGCGGAGGCCGCCGGAGCCTGACAACGATCCCTCCGGCCCCGCCGGTTCCGCACGGGCCCCGGTCCCCGGCCGCACCCCGCGCGCGGCCGGGGACCGGGGCTTCGCGATGTCGCGCGAGTGTCCCGTACACCACGCCCTGGCGAATGAGCTCTGACCAAAGCCATTCCATCGGGTGACCGCCCGGAGGTCCTGCTGACGTACCCCCGCCCCGCCGCTTAGGGTGCCCGCAGACGGCCCCGTACCGGTTCCCGACCGGACGGGAGCCCGTTGCGGCAACCGGACCACCGGCGTTGCGGTGGCCGTGCCCGGTGCCACAGTGGGGGTGGGGAACAGTCGGCAGACCAGCAGGGAGTGAGTTTCGTTGGCGTCCGAACCGGCCGGTGCGGAGCCCGGAATGAGGGTGGCGCGCACCCGGGCCCTGGCGGTCCTCCACGTCCGGGGTACGGCGACGGCCGCCGCCCTCCTCCCCGCCGCCGTCGCGATCGTGCTGTTCGCCGCGGCGGCCTCCGGCCGGGCGACCGGCCCGGCCTGGGACACCGCCCGCTGGGCGGTCACCGGCCTGGCGCTCACCGTCCTGCTCCCGGCGGTGGTCACGGCGGCGGTCGTCGCGCGGGCCCGGCCCGCCGTCAGCCCGACCGTGGCGATCCGGGAGGAGACCGCCCCGGATCTCTACCGCCTCGTCCGCGAACTCGCCGACCGGCTCGGCGTGCCCGCGCCCTCCGCCATAGCGACCACCCCCGACTGCGACAGCTGGCTGGAGGACCGCGCGCATCTCACGCGCCGGCCGGCCCCGCGCGGCCCGGCCGGGCACGGACTTCCGCCGCACCGGACGGGACCGCGGGGGCGGCGGGACCGGCTCTTCCGCCGCCCCGCGCCCGAGCCGCCGGAGCTGGTCATCGGTTCGCCCTTCCTGTGGTGGATGCGGGTGGCCGAACTGCGGGCCCTGCTCGCCCCCGTGGTCGCCGGAACGGGTCCCTCGGCGCAGCCCGACATAGCGGCCGCCCGGCGCTTCGTCCGCGGCCTGGACGCGGCCGTGGCCGTCGCCGCCCGGCACCGGGCGCTCGCCGTCACCGGCTGGGCCGCCCGGACCCTGCTGCGCGCCTGCCGCGCCCACGCGGCGGAGATGGAGCGCGGGGTCGCCGCCGCCGCGTCGGCCCGCGCCCAGACGGTCGACTACGGCCTGCGGATCGTCGCCCAGGAGCAGGTCGGCCTCGCCTACGCGGGCTGGGACCGGCTGCTGACCCGGGTGGCGCTCCCGGCCTGGCGGATGGGCCGCTGGCCGTCCCGGCTCGACGCCGGGGTGGTCTCCGCGCTGACCGAGCTGTCCCGGCGCGACCGGCTCGCCGAGGGCTTCGCCTCCCGGCTGGGCGAGCGCCCGGCCTGCGACCTGCTGGAGGAGCCGGGGGTCGTCGACGAGGCGGCGTCGCTGCTGGCGGCGCGGCTGTTCCACGGCGGCCCGGCGGAGCGTGGCCCGGGCTGGACGCCGGTCGACTGGGAGACGTATCCGGAGGAGATCGTGGACCGCAAGTGGCGGCTGGACGCCGCCCGCCTCCAGCGGGTCCTCGACGAACTCCCGCCCGCGGCCGGCCCGGGAACCCGTCACCTGCCGGCCGGCGCGGCCGCGCGCGCGGTGCCCCCCGGGGAGCCGGGCGGGGTGCGGACCGCGGTGGCGGCCGACGCGGCGGCCGCCGCGCCCGTACCCCCCGCCGTTCCCGCGGTGCCCCACGGCGAGTCCTCGGCCGGACCGCCCCTCGGCCCCACCCTCGCCCGCGTCCTGGACCACTTCACCGGCGGACGGGCCGCCGGCGACCGGGAGACGGCCGAGCGGCTGGCCGCCCGTCTCGACGCGGAGATCCGCCGCGAGGAGCGGGACCGCGAGCGGTCCGGCGCGCGCGGCGGCGCGGAGCCCCGCGGGGCGGACTCCGTACCGCTCTTCCCCCTCCAAGTCCCCCGTTCCGGAAAGGAACTGCTGGTCGACCATGTGACGGCCATGATCTGCTGCGCGGCGGTGGACACCGCCGGGGCGGCCCCCGGTCTTGACTGGCTCGACGGCCCCGTGCTGTTGTTCGGCGACAGTCGGCCGGCGGACCTCGGGGGCCCCGTGCTGCGCCTCGTCGAGGAGGGGGACGACACCGAACTGCGCGGCTGGCTCAACGAGGCGGGGGTCCGCCCGGAGAAGCCGGTACGCCTCGTATGACGGGCCGGCGGCGCGGTGCCGGCGAAGAACGGCACAGAATCGAACACGGCAATTCGCGACGGCGGTGACGGAATGCGCGCGGAATGTGATGTGCTGTCACGTATGGCCGGCTCTCCGGCCGCGCCGGGGATCTCGTGAGCAAGGGGCGCGACGGAGGGGCACGGCCGGGCAGGACGCGGTGCGGGGAGGGGAACGTTCGATGGGTACCGATCACATCCGGCGCTGGGAGTCGGGGGCCCTCGCGCACGCCGTCACGGACCCGTTCGGACAGGGCCCGCTGCCCTGGCTCCGCGGCAGCGAGAACTACTTCGACGACACGGGCCGCATCGTCCCCTGGTACGTCGACCCGGCCGTCGCCCTCGACGAGCCCGGCATCCCGCGGCCCCGCCGCGGCTCCGGCAGTTCCTCCCCCCGCACGGCCGACGACGTCGGCCGGCAGATCAAGGGATTCGTGTCCACCGGCGCGGTGGCCCCCGGCGAGGCCCTGGACTTCCACATCGAGGTCAACCCGCCCCAGCAGTTCAGCGTGGACATCTACCGCATCGGCCACTACGCCGGTGACGGCGCGGCGAAGATCACCACCAGCCCGCGGCTCTCCGGGATCGCCCAGCCCACCCCGCTCACCGCCGACCGCACGGTCTCCTGCCACCACTGGTGGCTCTCCTGGCGGCTCCACGTCCCCGGCTACTGGAACACCGGCGCCTACGTCGCCGTCCTCACCACCGCCGACGGCTACCGCAGCCACGTCCCGTTCACCGTCCGCGACGACCACCCCGCGGACCTGCTGCTGGTGCTCCCCGAGACCACCTGGCAGGCGTACAACCTCTACCCCGAGGACGGCCACACCGGCGCCAGCCTCTACCACGCCTGGGACGAGCAGGGCCGCCTGCTGGGCGAGGAGGACGCGGCCGTCACCGTCTCCTTCGACCGCCCCTACGCCGGCGCCGGGCTCCCCCTCCACGTCGGCCACGCCTACGACTTCATCCGCTGGGCCGAGCGCTACGGCTACGACCTCGCCTACGCCGACACCCGCGATCTGCACGCCGGCCGCGTCGACCCCAGCCGCTACCGCGGCCTGGTCTTCCCCGGCCACGACGAGTACTGGACGATCCCCATGCGCCGCGCCGCCGAGCGGGCCCGGGACGGCGGCACCTCCCTCGTCTTCCTCTCCGCCAACACCATGTACTGGCAGGTGGAGCTCTCCCCGTCGGCCTCCGGCGTCCCCGACCGCCTGCTGACCTGCCGCAAGCGCCGCGGGCCCGGCCGCTCCGCCCTCTGGCGCGACCAGGGAGCGCCGGAACAGCAGCTGCTCGGCATCCAGTACCTCGGCCACGTCCCGGAGCCCCGTCCGCTGATCGTGCGGAACGCCAAGCACTGGCTGTGGGAGGCCACCGGCGCGGGCGAGGGCGATGAACTGCCCGGACTCGTCGCGGGGGAGGCCGACCGCTACTTCCCGCGCACCGCCCTGCCCGAGCACACCCACCGCATGCTCCTCGCCCACTCCCCGTACGAGGACCGGGCGGGCGCCCTCCGCCACCAGGAGACCTCCATCTACCGCGCCCCCAGCGGCGCCCTGGTGTTCGCCTCCGGCACCTTCGCCTGGTCCCCGGCGCTCGACCGGCCGGGCCACACGGATCCACGCGTCCAGCGGGCCACGGCCAACCTCCTGGACCGCATCTGCAAACGCGACTGAGGCGCGAGCAGGCGCGAACGGGCGCGAACGGGCGCGAGGGGCATGGCCCGGGCGCTGCCGAGGTACTCGCGGGGGACGGCCGCAGTGAGCCGGGACGGGCTTCCGGTACGACGCCCGGGCACCCTGGACGGGCCGCGCCGGTGCCCGTGCGGAAGAATCGGAAGCTGCTCCAGGACCGACCGATGGAGGGCAGTGTGTCCGGATTCGTTGAGAAACCCGAGCCGGTGCAGGTACCGGGACTGGTACATCTGCACACCGGCAAGGTGCGCGATCTGTACCGGAACGAGGCCGGTGACCTGGTGATGGTGGCCAGCGACCGCATCTCGGCCTACGACTGGGTGCTGCCCACCGAGATCCCCGGCAAGGGCCGCGTCCTCACCCAGCTCTCCCTGTGGTGGTTCGACCTCCTCGCCGATCTCATCCCCAACCACGTACTGAGCACCGAACTCCCCGAGGGCGCCCCCGCCGACTGGGAGGGCCGCACCACCATCTGCCGCTCGCTGCGGATGGTCCCGGTCGAGTGCGTCGCCCGCGGCTACCTGACCGGCTCCGGCCTCGCCGAGTACGAGCGCGACCGCACGGTCTGCGGCCTGGCCCTCCCCGAGGGCCTCGTCGACGGCTCCGAACTGCCCGCGCCCATCTTCACCCCGGCGACCAAGGCCGCCGTCGGCGACCACGACGAGAATGTCAGCTACGAGGAGGCCGCCCGCCAGGTCGGCGCCGACACCGCCGCCCGGCTCCGGCAGACCACGCTCGCCGTCTACAGCCGGGCCCGCGAGGTCGCCCGCGAGCGCGGCATCATCCTCGCCGACACGAAATTCGAGTTCGGCTTCCTGGAGACGGGCGGCGAGGGCGCGTCCGGCGGCGGGGACGAGGGCGGTAACGACCTCGTCGGTGACCGCGACCTGGTGCTCGCGGACGAGGTGCTCACCCCGGACTCCTCCCGCTTCTGGCCCGCGGACCAGTGGGAACCGGGACGCGCCCAGCCGTCCTTCGACAAGCAGTTCGTCCGGGACTGGCTGACCTCCCCCGCCTCCGGCTGGGACCGGCACGGCGAGCAGCCGCCGCCGGAACTCCCCGCCGAGATCGTCGAGCGCACGGCGGCGAAGTACGTCGAGGCGTTCGAGCGGCTGACCGGCACGGCCTGGTCGTAACCGTGCCCCGGCCGGGCCACACGCCGGCGTGCCCCCTCCGCCCCGCATACGCCCGTACGCGGGGCGGAGCCGTGTCCGGGGAGGGGGCGGACGGAGCCGCGCCCCGGATGGGTGCCGGCCGCCCCGCCGGTGCCTCCGGGACTGCCGGGCCGGGGCGCGCGCCGGAGCCGCCGGGAACGCCGGGAACGAGCGGACGACGAGATTCGAACTCGCGACCCTCACCTTGGCAAGGTGATGCTCTACCAACTGAGCCACGTCCGCATGCCTCCGAGAAGCTTTCACCTCTCGGCGCGAGCACTACTCTACCTGATCCATTCGACTGGGCGACTGGTCCGGTGAGTAATGAGAGCGGGTGACAGGGATCGCACACTGCGCCTCCCTCTTGGAAAGAGGGCGCTCTACTACTGAGCTACACCCGCGTGACTCCTCGGGGCCCGGCCTTCCGGCCCCGCCCCTCGGCGTGCTCCAGACTTTAGCCGATCAACGGGGGTGGAGCGCAAGTCGGTTCAGCTCGCGGCCTCGAAGGCCTCGTAGACCTTCTTCGGGATGCGGCCGCGGGGCGGGACGTCCATGCCGTGGGAGCGGGCCCAGGCGCGGACGGTGGCCGGGTCCGGGGCGACCGCGGTGCGGCGGTACGTCCGGCCGGACCGGGACCGCTTGCGGCCGGCCTCCATGTAGGGCGCCAGAACTCCCCGCAGCTTCTGCGCATTCGAAGGATTGAGGTCGATCTCGTACGTCTTGCCGTCGAGACCGAACATGACCGTTTCCGCCGCTTCCCCGCCGTCGATGTCGTCGGAGAGTGTGACCACTACGCGCTGAGCCACGGATATCGGTCCTTTCTGTCGGCGTCACCGCCATGACGTGCGGTGATGGTGTACGCCGTGGTGATCGGGGACAAGGCTAATTCTTTTGTACAGGCTTGGGCATTGCATGGTGAAACCCTGTGAATTCCCGTCCGGGCCTCACAGGGCAATCACGACCGTACGTTTTCTCTGCCGGATTTTCCACAACGGTTACGGCGCCTGATACCCGAATGTGACCGCCGAGAGGATATCTACTCGCGTAGATTCTCCGGCCGGGTAGGCTGGGCTACACCTAGCCGGGGGTCCGGGGAGTCACTCCCCGCAGGACTTCGGGGCTCCGGGGCCGCACCCCGGAACACTTTGGGCCCGATGGCGCGCCTCCGGAATGAACACAGCCGCACCACCACACCACCGGGAGTGCCAGTGGCACGCGTCGTAGTCGACGTCATGCTCAAGCCGGAGATCCTCGATCCGCAGGGCCAGGCGGTGCAGCGTGCACTGCCCCGCCTCGGCTTCGCCGGAATCTCCGACGTACGCCAGGGAAAGCGCTTCGAACTCGAACTGGACGGACCGGCCGACGAGGCCGCGCTCGCCCGGGTCCGGGAGATGGCCGAGACCTTTCTCGCGAACACCGTCATCGAGGACTTCACCGTCCGGGTCGAGGAAACCGTGAAGGCGGAATCGTGACCGCCCGTATCGGAGTCATCACTTTCCCCGGCAGTCTCGACGACCGGGACACCCGGCGCGCGATCCGGCTGGCCGGCGCCGAGCCCGTCACCCTGTGGCACCGCGAGAAGGAGCTGCAGCAGGTCGACGCCGTCGTCCTGCCCGGCGGTTTCTCCTACGGCGACTACCTCCGCGCGGGCGCCATCTCCCGTTTCTCGCCGGTCATGGAGACCCTGATCGACGAGGCCCGGGGCGGCCTCCCGGTGCTCGGCATCTGCAACGGCTTCCAGGTGCTCGCCGAGACGCATCTGCTGCCCGGCGCGATGCTGCGCAACAACCACCTCCACTTCATCTGCCGGGAGCAGAAACTCCGGGTGGAGAACGCGGAGACCGCCTGGACCACCGACTTCACCGCCGGCCAGGAGATCCACATCCCGCTCAAGAACGTGGACGGCCGCTACGTCGCCGACGAGCGCACCCTCGACATGCTGGAGGCGGAGGGCCGCGTCGTCTTCCGCTACCGCGATCTGAACCCCAACGGTTCGCTGCGCGACATCGCCGGCATCACCAACGAGGCCGGCAACGTCGTCGGCCTCATGCCGCACCCGGAGCACGCCGTCGACCCCCTGGTCGGCACCGGCGGCACGGACGGCCTCGGATTCTTCACCTCGATCCTGAAGAAGCTGGTCAGCGCATGAGCCTCGACACCACCAAGCACGCCGCGGACACCCCCGGCACCGAGCAGCCCTGGGCCGAGCTCGGCCTCAAGCAGGACGAGTACGAGCGCATCCGGGAGATCCTCGGCCGCCGCCCGACCGGCGCCGAGCTCGCGATGTACTCCGTCATGTGGTCGGAGCACTGCTCGTACAAGTCGAGCAAGGTGCACCTCAAGCAGTTCGGCGAGAAGGCCCCCGAGAACGACGCCATGCTCGTCGGCATCGGCGAGAACGCCGGTGTCGTGGACGTCGGCCAGGGCTACGCCGTCACCTTCAAGGTGGAGTCGCACAACCACCCCTCGTACATCGAGCCCTACCAGGGCGCGGCCACCGGCGTCGGCGGCATCGTCCGCGACATCCTCGCCATGGGCGCCCGCCCCGTCGCCGTCATGGACCCGCTGCGCTTCGGCGCCGCGGACCACGAGGACACCAAGCGGGTGCTGCCCGGCGTCGTCTCCGGCATCGGCGGCTACGGCAACTGCCTCGGCCTGCCCAACATCGGCGGCGAGGTCGTCTTCGACCCCTGCTACCAGGGCAACCCGCTGGTCAACGCGCTGTGCGTGGGTGTGATGAAGCACGAGGACATCCACCTCGCCCAGGCGTCCGGCGCCGGCAACAAGGTGATCCTCTACGGAGCCCGCACCGGCGGCGACGGCATCGGCGGCGTCTCCGTGCTGGCCTCGGAGACCTTCGAGTCCACCGGCCCCGCCAAGCGCCCGGCCGTCCAGGTCGGCGACCCGTTCCAGGAGAAGCTCCTCATCGAGTGCACCCTGGAGATCTTCGCCGAGGACCTCGTCGCCGGCATCCAGGACCTCGGCGGCGCCGGCCTCTCCTGCGCGACCAGCGAGCTGGCGAGCGCCGGCTCCGGCGGTATGCGCGTCGAGCTCGACACCGTGCCGCTGCGCGACGCCAGCCTCTCGCCCGAGGAGATCCTCATGAGCGAGTCGCAGGAGCGGATGTGCGCGATCGTCGAGCCGGAGAAGGTCGCCCGCTTCCTGGAGATCTGCGAGAAGTGGGACGTCATCGCCACCGTCATCGGTGAGGTCACCGATGGCGACCGGCTGGAGATCTACTGGCACGGCGAGCAGATCGTCGACGTACCGCCGCGCACCGTCGCCCACGAGGGCCCCGTCTACCACCGTCCGTACGCCCGGCCGGAGTGGCAGGACGCCCTCCAGGCCGACGACGCCGGGAAGCTGCCCCGCCCGGCGGACGCCGGAGAGCTGCGCGAGCAGGTGCTCCGGCTGGTGGCCTCGCCGAACCAGGCGTCCAAGAGCTGGGTCACGGACCAGTACGACCGCTTCGTCCAGGGCAACACGGTCCTCGCCCAGCCCGAGGACTCCGGCATGGTCCGCATCGACGAGGAGACCAACCTCGGCGTCGCGGTCGCCACGGACGGCAACGGCCGCTACGCCAAGCTCGACCCGTACACCGGCGCCCAGCTGGCGCTGGCCGAGTCGTACCGCAACGTCGCCGCCTCCGGCGCCAAGCCGCTCGCCGTCACCGACTGCCTCAACTTCGGCTCGCCGGAGGACCCGGCGGTCATGTGGCAGTTCGCGGAGGCGTGCCGCGGGCTGGCCGACGCCTGCCTGGAGCTGGGCACGCCGGTCACGGGCGGCAACGTCTCCCTGTACAACCAGACCGGTGAGACGGCCATCCACCCGACCCCGGTGGTCGGCGTGCTGGGCGTCATCGACGACGTCACGCGCCGCACCCCCATGGCCTTCGCCGAGGACGGCCAGCTCGTCTACCTCCTCGGGGAGACCCGGGAGGAGCTGGGCGGCTCGGCCTGGTCGCAGGTGGTCCACGGCCACCTCGGCGGCCTCCCGCCGAAGGTCGACCTGGCGCGCGAGAAGCTGCTCGCCGAGATCCTGATCGCGGGCTCCCGTGACGGCATGATCGACGCCGCGCACGACCTCTCCGACGGCGGGCTGGCCCAGGCGGTCACCGAGTCCTGCCTGAAGGGGGGCAAGGGTGCCCGGCTGGTCGTGCCCGACGGGCTGGACCCGTTCGTGTTCCTCTTCTCCGAGTCGGCGGGCCGTGCGATCGTCGCGGTGCCGCGCAGCGAGGAGCTCCGCTTCACCGACATGTGCGGTGCGCGGGGCCTGCCCGCCACGCGCGTCGGCGTGATCGACGGCGACGCGGTGGAGGTGCAGGGCCAGTTCTCCATCCCGCTGGCCGAGCTGCGGGAGGCGCACGAGGCGACGATCCCGGACCTGCTGGCCTGACCGGCCCGTTCCCGCGCCGCGCCGGTCCCCGGGTCACCCCGGTCGCCACGGCCCCGTCCACTCCGGTGGGCGGGGCCTCGTGCTGTCCGGCGGGCGGGGCGCGCGGGGACGGCGTCCCGCTCCGCGCCTCCGGCGGCGAGTGTTGTCAGAGATTACGTAATTACGTAAGGTGGTTTCCGTGGAAGGCGCGGAGGGCCCCGAGGGCCCGGAACTGGAACAGCGGGTCACCGAGCTGGAGCGGCGGCTGGCCGGGCTGGAGGAGTCGGAAGGCCGGAAGGCCCGGCCGGCCGTCACGGAACGCCCGGACTTCTGGGCGCTGGACGGGCTCAGGGCCCAGCTGTCGGAGGCGGGGGAGGAGAGCGGGGGCGTGCTGTTCACCGGATCAGTCCGGCTGCCCACCGGCGAGCGGTACGAGTGGCAGTACGGACTGCCCACGAACGAGCTGCTGGCGGGCGAGTGGGAGGACGCCGCCGAGGCGTTCGCCGCGCTGGGCCGCCCCGTGCGGCTGCGGCTCCTGCGGGAGATAGCCGGCGGGCGCCGCACGGCGGCGGAACTGACCGAGCTGCCGGAGGTCGGCACGACCGGGCAGGTCTACCACCATCTGCGGCAGCTGACCGCCGCCGGGTGGCTGCGGTCGTCGGGCCGTGCCGGATACGAGATCCCGGCCGGCCGGGTGGTTCCCCTGCTCGTCGCACTGGCCGCGGCCGGGCACTGACCTCGCCCGGCCGGCCCCCCGGGGCGCGTCGGCCGACCACACCGGGGGAAGCCCTCCGGAGCTCTCCGTTCCGGAACCCGGGCCGGTACCGACGCCGGCACGGCACCCGTTACGAACCGACACACCGCAGGGGGAACCGGCCATGTCGTTGATTCACGCGCTCAAGCGGGCGCGGCCGTACTACTACGGCCTGCTGGCGCTTCTGATCGTCCTCGATCTCCTCTGGCTCGATGCCGTCCGGGAGGTGCCCTGGTGGGCGATCGGGCTGGTCGTGGCGTTCGGTCTCACGGCCGAGTTCCTCCCCGCCCGCTCGCAGCGACGGCCCCGGGCCGAGCGGCGGGAAGGACCGGAGGAGTCCCCGGCGGTCGAGGTGGGGCCGCCGGTCCGCGGGCGGTGGCGCGCGCTCAACAGCCCGGCCGGCAAGGTGCCGAGCCACGGCACCCGGGTGTACGGGCAGTCCCACGCGATCGACCTCGTGCGGGAGGCGGAGCCCGGAGAGCGGGAACGGCCGGCGTTCGGCTGGTGGCCCGTGGCCCGCCGGAACGGGGACTTCCCCGCCTTCGGGGAGCCGGTGCGTGCCGTCGCCGACGGCACCGTGGTGCGGGTCCGGGACGGGCGCCGCGACCACCTCGGCCGCACCTCCTGGCCCGCTCTGCCGTACTTCTTCGCGGAGGCCATGGTCCGCGGCTGCGGCACCCCGGCCGCCGTCGTCGGCAACCACGTGGTGCTCGACCTGGGGGGCGGCACCTACGCCCTGTACGCCCATCTGCGCCGCCGGTCCGTGACCGTCCGCGAGGGAGACCGGGTGAGCGCCGGGCAGCGGCTGGCCGCGACCGGCAACAGCGGCAACTCGACCGAACCGCATCTGCACTTCCAGCTGATGGACCGCCCCGACCCCCTGGAGGCCCGTGGCGTTCCCTTCCACTGGCGCGGCATAGGCGTGCCGGCGAACGGCGAGGTCTTCACGGCGCCGGAACCACGGCGCGGTCGCGGGAGCGGTGCGGTGGAGAGCGCCTCCGAGAGCGCCTCGGCGCAGGGCCCGTCCGGCCCCCGTCCGGCCCCCGGGCCGTAACGCGCCGCGACCCCCGCCGACCGTTCACGGCACGCTCCGGATCCGGAGGGGCCGGGGCCCCGCAGCGGCCGTCCGGCGTTCCCGGCCCGGATGGTCCGGATCCGAACGGTAGCGGGGCGGCCACCGCCGCGCCGGGCCCTAGGCTCGGCGGTATGACCCCGCGAGCGCGCAAGCCACGCCCCCGCAGCTACGACCCCGCCCGCACCCGCGCGGCGCTGGACGCCGAGGTACGGGCCGTACGGGAGGCCGTCCGCGTCCTCTGCGCGGCCCCGGACGCCCCCGAGCTGCTGGAGGCCCCGTCCGGGCTGGAGGGCTGGACGGTCCGGGACCTGGTGGTGCACATCGCCATCTGCCTGGACTTCCTCCCGCGCCGGCTCGCCGAGGAGCCGGGGCCGGCCACAGCGGAGCTGGACCTCCGCGGGTACGTCGCCCGGTTCGGCTCGCAGGGCGGCGGTCCGGCCGCGGAGGTCGCGGAGACGGCGGTGCGGGAGGCCGCCGCCCTGCCCGGCACCGGCGCGGCGGTGCTGGAACGGTTCGACCGTGCCGCGGACCGGCTGGCCGAGGCGGTCGCGGAGACGGACGCACGCAGCACGGTCCGGACCCGCTTCGGGGTGATGACCGTCGACGACTTCCTGGTCACCCGGCTGCTGGAGGCGGTGGTGCACGGCGACGACCTGACGGCCGCCACCGGTACGGCCGTCTCCCACGACCGGCAGGCGCTGGCGGCGGTCGTCCGGCTGACCGCCGACGCCCTCGCCGTGAAGGCGCCCGGTGGATCCGTGGAGGTGCGCATTCCGCCGTTCGCGGTCGTGCAGTGCGTCGAGGGGCCCCGGCACACCCGGGGCACTCCGCCCAACGTCGTCGAGACCAACCCGCTGACCTGGATCCGGCTGGCCACCGGCCGCAGGCCCTGGGCGGAGGCGCTGGACGCGGCGGAGGTCTCCGCGAGCGGCGAACGCGCGGATCTCTCCGCACTGCTCCCGGTCCTGGGCTGACCGCCGCCCCGCACCGCTTCCCGCCGCTGTCCGGCACCCGAGCCCAGGGGCAGCGGCGCCGGGGCAGCCGGCCGGTCCCGCCGGCGAAGGCCTTGCCCGCCCCCCTTCCGGGCCCGCCCCCGTGCCCGCTCCCGGTCTGCCCCGGGCTCCGCGCCCGGCGCCCGGCTTCGCGCCCTGCCCGGGCTCCCGCGTCCGGCCCTCGGTTTCCGGGCCTCGCCTGCCGGGCCGCGCCTGCCGGGCCGCGCGAGCCCGTGCCTGCTCCGAGCCCGTGTCCGCCCCCGCCCGCTCCCCGGAGGCCCGGCCCGGGCAACACCCGGCCGCCCAGTGCCGCCCGGCCGGTCCGCGCGGTGGGATGGGGCATCGGCGGACCGTGACCTTCGACACCGCTCGCAACCCCGGGGAACGAGGCCGACGGGTGCCGCGGCGAGCGCGGCAGAGCCGTTCCGGCCCGGCCGCGCGGCGCCGTCACGGACCCGCGGCAACCGCCCGGAGGCCCGTCCCACCAGGGGATCCACCGGGGTGCCGCCGCCTCGCCCACCCCGCCGCGGAGCGGCCGGAGGGCGTGGTCCGGCGCCACCCGCCTCCGCTCTCGTCCCGTCCGGGAAAGCCGCTGCGCCGGAATCCCCGGTTCGGATGAACCCGCAACCTGTCCTAGACTCGGTGACGTGCCACGTGGTGACGGACGACTCAGCCACGATCTCCTTCCCGGGGAGAAAGGCCCCCAGGACGCCTGTGGCGTCTTCGGTGTCTGGGCCCCGGGAGAAGAGGTCGCCAAACTCACCTATTTCGGGCTGTACGCGCTGCAGCACCGTGGACAGGAGTCCGCGGGCATCGCTGTGAGCAACGGCTCCCAGATCCTCGTCTTCAAGGACATGGGCCTGGTCTCCCAGGTCTTCGACGAGACCTCACTCGGCTCCCTCCGGGGCCACATCGCCGTGGGCCACGCCCGCTACTCCACCACCGGTGCCTCGGTGTGGGAGAACGCGCAGCCCACGTTCCGTGCCACCGCGCACGGCTCCATCGCGCTGGGCCACAACGGCAATCTCGTCAACAGCCACGAGCTGGCGGCGATGGTCTCCGGGCTGCCCCGCGAGAACGGCCGCGCCACCCAGGTCGCCGCCACCAACGACACCGACCTCGTCACCGCGCTGCTCGCCGGCCAGGTGGACGAGGACGGCAAGCCGCTGACCGTCGAGCAGGCGGCACCCATCGTGCTGCCCACGGTCCAGGGCGCCTTCTCCCTCGTCTTCATGGACGAGCACACCCTCTACGCGGCCCGCGACCCGCAGGGCGTCCGCCCACTGGTCCTCGGCCGTCTGGAGCGCGGCTGGGTCGTGGCGAGCGAGACCGCCGCGCTGGACATCTGCGGCGCGAGCTTCATCCGCGAGGTCGAGCCCGGCGAGCTGATCGCCATCGACGAGAACGGGCTGCGCTCCTCGCGCTTCACCGAGGCCCGCCCGCGCGGCTGCGTCTTCGAGTACGTCTACCTGGCGCGTCCCGACACCGACATCGCCGGCCGCAACGTCTACCTCTCCCGGGTGGAGATGGGCCGCAGGCTGGCCGCCGAGGCCCCCGCCGACGCGGACCTGGTGATACCCACTCCGGAATCCGGGACCCCGGCCGCCGTGGGCTATGCCGAGGCCAGTGGTATTCCGTACGGTTCCGGACTGGTCAAGAACAGCTACGTGGGCCGGACGTTCATCCAGCCGAGCCAGACCATCCGCCAGCTCGGCATCCGGCTCAAGCTCAACCCGCTCAAGGAGGTCATCCGCGGCAAGCGGCTGGTGGTGGTGGACGACTCGATCGTCCGCGGCAACACCCAGCGCGCCCTGGTCCGGATGCTCCGCGAGGCCGGCGCCGCCGAGATCCACGTCCGGATCTCCTCGCCGCCGATCAAGTGGCCGTGCTTCTTCGGCATCGACTTCGCCACCCGGGCCGAGCTGATCGCCAACGGCCTCTCGGTGGAGGAGATCGGCAAGTCGCTGGGCGCCGACTCGCTGGCGTACATCTCCATCGACTCGATGGTCGACGCCACGACGATCCCGAAGAAGGACCTCTGCCGGGCCTGCTTCGACGGCCAGTACCCGATGGACCTGCCGGACCCGGAGCTGCTGGGGAAGCACCTGCTGGAGTCCGAGACGGCGGAGCCGAGCCGCACCGACGCGGACGGCCTGGTCTCGCCGACCGCCGGAGTCGGCGGCGCGGACGCTCTGCGCCGCCCGTAGCCCGGCCGTGCGGCCGCCCACCCCGTACCGAGGGCACTCCCACCGGGCCCCGGGCCCGAGCCATCGGGCCCCGAGCCACCGAGCGACGAAAGACTGAGGCGTCATGTCCGAGAGCACCGCTGCCGGCCGTCCGACGGCGTCCTACAAGACGGCGGGCGTCGACATCGAGGCGGGCGACCGCGCGGTCGAGCTGATGAAGCAGTGGGTGAAGAAGGCCACCCGCCCCGAGGTCGTGGGCGGCCTGGGCGGCTTCGCCGGGCTCTTCGACGCCTCCGTCCTGAAGCGCTACGAGCGGCCGCTGCTGGCCTCCGCCACCGACGGCGTCGGCACCAAGGTCGACATCGCCCGCCGCATGGGCGTGTACGACACGATCGGCCGCGACCTGGTCGGCATGGTCGTGGACGACCTGGTGGTGTGCGGTGCCGAGCCGCTGTTCATGACCGACTACATCGCCGTCGGCAAGGTCCGCCCCGAGCGGGTGGCGGCCATCGTCAAGGGCATCGCCGAAGGCTGTGTGCTGGCCGGCTGCGCGCTGGTCGGCGGGGAGACCGCGGAGCACCCGGGCCTGCTGGAGCCGGACGACTTCGATGTCGCCGGGGCCGGCACGGGCGTGGTCGAGGCCGACCGCCTGCTGGGCGCGGAACGGATCCGCGCGGGTGACGCGGTGATCGCCATGGCCTCCTCCGGGCTGCACTCCAACGGGTACTCACTCGTCCGGCATGTGCTGTTCGACCGGGCGGGCTACGCGCTGGACCGCGACGTCCCCGAGTTCGGCCGGACCCTCGGCGAGGAGCTGCTGGAGCCGACGCGGATCTACTCGCTGGACTGCCTGGCGCTCACCCGCACCACCGAAGTGCACGCCTTCTCGCACATCACCGGAGGCGGCCTGGCCAACAACCTCGCGCGGGTGATCCCGGACGGGCTGCACGCCACCGTGGACCGCGCCACCTGGACCCCGGCCCCCGTGTTCGACCTGGTCGGCACGGCCGGCTCGGTCGCGCGCGACGAGCTGGAGAAGACGCTCAACATGGGCGTCGGCATGATCGCCGTGGTGGCACCGGAGGGAGCCGACGCCGCGCTGGCCACGCTCGCCGACCGCGGCATGGACGCCTGGGTCTGCGGCGAGATCACCGACCGCGGGCAGGACGGCGGGCCCGCCGAGGCGGTGTCCCTGACCGGCGACTACGCCGTGTGACGGCGGTGCTGTCGGTGATGCGTGGTGCGTCCGGAGCACCGGTCGCGGTGACGGCCGGTGCGGCGAGGCGGGCGCCGCAAGCCCGCGAGGGCAGCCCAGGCACGGACCGGGCAAGCGAGGACAGCACAGAACCCGGTCCGGGATCTGGCCCACGGACCGGGTCTGTTGTGTGCGTGCCGGGGACGCGGACGCCGCCGCGTCAGGCGCGGCGGCGTGAGGAGTGGTCGGAGGCTTGCGCCTCCTCGTCCTCGTCCTCGTCGTCGTTGTACAGCTCCGCGTACTGTGCGTACGGGTCGTCCTCCGGCTCATCGTCCGCGAAGCGCTCGCCGTTCGGCGGCTGTTTCGTCGTCGATGCGCCCAGCTCGTCGGCCAGCCGTGAGAGGTCAGTCCCACCGCTGTTGTACTTCAGCTGGCGGGCGACCTTCGTCTGCTTGGCCTTGGCCCGGCCGCGCCCCATGGCTCGACCCCCTCGATTGCGGGGCTCGACGGCCCCAGAGTCTTGACACGCGTTCATGATCCGGAGCGGACTCTCCGCGAAGAGACCGTCCCGTAGGACTTCAACGGTACCTGCTTCCGCCGTCATACGGTACGTCGCCCGCAGGACGTGCCCCGCGGCGGGGCCCGCGAGGAGGATCGTCCTCGCTGGTCAGCCCCGATTTTACCGAGTCTTCCGGATCGACCCGCCGACGGGTGGTGAGTCTTCTCTCGTCACCTCCCGCCGGCGGGCCGCCGGCGTGCGGACCGCCGGGGGAACGCCGTCAGGCGGTGCGGGCCTCCGCCATGCGCTGCTCGGCGATCCGGTCGGCGGCGACGGCGGGCGGGACGCCGTCGGTCCTGGCGCGGTCGAAGATGGCCAGGGTCGTGTCGAAGATCTGCGCCGCCTTGGCCTTCGCCCGGTCGAATTCAAAACCGAGCAGCTCATCGGCGACCTGGATCACTCCACCCGCGTTCACGACGTAGTCGGGCGCGTACAGGATGCCGTGGTCGGCGAGGTCCTTCTCGACCCCCGGGTGGGCCAGCTGGTTGTTGGCCGCGCCACAGACCACGCGGGCGGTCAGCGCGGGCACCGTGGCGTCGTTCAGGGCGCCGCCGAGGGCGCAGGGGGCGTAGACGTCCAGGTCCGCGCGGATGAGGGTCTCCGTGTCGGGCACGGCCACCACCTGCGGGTGCCGGGCGCGCACCCGCTCCACGCTCTCCGGCCGCACATCGGTGACCACGACCCGGGCGCCGTCCTCCACCAGGTGGTCCACCAGGTGGTGCCCGACCTTGCCGACCCCGGCCACGCCGACGGTCCGGCCGCGCAGGGTGGGCTCGCCCCACAGCGTCTGCGCGCTGGCCCGCATGCCCTGGAAGACGCCGTAGGCGGTGAGGACCGAGGAGTCGCCGGCGCCGCCGTTCTCCGGGGAACGGCCGGTGGTCCACCGGCACTCGCGGGCGACGACGTCCATGTCGGCGACATAGGTGCCGACGTCACAGGCCGTGACGTAACGGCCGTCGAGGGAGGCGACGAAGCGGCCGTACGCGCGGAGCAGCGCCTCGCTCTTCAGCCCGCCCTCGGAAACCGCGGCGGGGTTGCCGATGATCACGGCCTTGCCGCCGCCGTGCGGCAGTCCGGCGAGGGCGTTCTTGTACGACATGCCACGGGCCAGGTTCAGGGCGTCGAGCACGGCCTCCTCGTCGGAGGCGTAGGCGTGGAAGCGGGTGCCGCCGAGGGCGGGGCCCAGCGCGGTCGAGTGCAGGGCGATGACGGCCTTCAGGCCGCTCTCGCGGTCCTGGCAGAGCAGGACGCGCTCGTGGCCGCCCTGCTCGGAGCGGAAGAGGGTGGACAGGGCGCCGAGATCGCCGGCGGCGGTGGGGTGGGACACGTCGGTCACGGTGGTGACTCCCGGAGTCGCGAAGGGCGCCCTCCTGTGGGTGGGGAGGGCCGGTGAGGCACAGAGTAGAACCTCAACCGGCCCCGATCACCACTGCCGGGGCGACGGGCCGGACGGCGGCCGGTTCGCGGGGCCGGGGCCACCGCGACGGTGCGCCGGTCGCGCGCCGGTGACGCGCCGGTGACGCGCCGGGTGGTGCGCCGGCGCCCGGGGGCACCGGGACCGGACGGGCCCCGGGTCCGTAGGCTCTGACGCGGAACGGACATGGGACGCTCCGGACCGGTCCCACGGGCGGATCCGGGTTTGTGGACGGGAGTGAACGGGTGGGCCTGGCGTCATCGCTGTTCGTGCCGTACGCCGCGTATCTGCGGGTGTACGAGCCCCTGGCGGCGTTTCCCGAGCCGGAGCGCTCGCACTGGTACCGCTACGCCGACCGCGCCGACCTCCCCGGCGCGCAGGACGAGCTCCGCCGTTCGCTGGCCGATCTGCTGCCCACCCCGCCGGTCGCGGTGCCGGTGCACGAGAGCGGGGACGCCTTTGTGACGGTGGTGGACGGCGTCACCTGCGTCTGCCCCTGGCGGACCCGGCTGCGCGGCTGGGAGGCGCTGGAGGCGCTGCCCGAGCTGCTGCCGGCCACGGTGCTCGACGCGGCCCTGCCGCCGGTGGTGCGCCGGCAGGCGGCGGACGACCGCGAGCGCTGGCGGGAACGCAATCCGGACGCCCGGCCGTGGATCCGGACCTCGACCTGGCATGTGCCGGTGCGGTGGTTCGCGCTCTTCACGGAGGAGGAGCGGGAGTACGCCCAGCGGGCGGGGGAGGGGGAGAAGGCCGAGGGGCCGGTGCTCCGCTACCGCACACCGATGGTCGAGGCGAGACGGCGTGTGGCGCGTGGGCTTAAAGTGCTGCGTGAGGCGTTGAGCGAGAGTCCGTTGATCGACGGCCTGGAGGATGTGGGTCGTTGGCTGGAGGAGTTCCACCCCCGCTCGCTGGTCGAGCTGGACTACGGGGGGCTGGTGCACACGCTGGGGGACGACTGGCTGGCCGGGGACTGTTCGGCCGCCGACGTCACCGAGGGGCTGGAGGCACTGCGCGCGGGGGACGGTGTGCGGGCCGGAGAGGTTTACCAGCGGCTCATGGAGCGCTGGCGCGAGGTCCGGGAACGGGAGTTCGCCAGCTGATCCGCGAGCCGGCGTGGGAGCGGTGCCGGAGGGCCTCCGCTGCCACCGGTGGGTCCGGCCGTCCGGTGGTCCGGGCGTTCCGCCGATCCGGGCGTTCCGCCGGTCCGCGGCCGGCCGGATCCTCCGGTGCGAACGGTCCGGTGCGGGGATGCGGGGGATGCGGGGGGTGCGGGGGTGTTTTCCGGCCGTTGCGGCCGACCGGGCCGTCACCGGTGTGGGGGAGGCATCCCGGGCGTAGTGCCCGATCCGGGCCATTGGTGCAAGCGTGACGGAGAGCACTAATCAGGGCCTTGCTCTTTTCCCCCGCCTGCGTGCCAAAATGGGACAAGGAGTCCCGCAAGGGCTCCTTCCGTCCATGTATGGGCGGATGGCTCTCTTATGCACTCCTTGGTGGGGCTGGTGGTCACTGATCACGGTGTGACTGATCGTCACGAGCGGGTAACTGTCCGTTCTGGACCGGTCCATCGGGATCCGTCGAGCTTGGACACCTCGGAGGGCAATTCCATCGGTTTGGCCGACGCGGCTGGACAGATGGTGTAGTTGTAGTGCCGAGGACAAGCCGTTCGTCCTATAACCGACTCGGCCCGCGTCTGCCATTTCGGGCAACGCGGGTCAAGGTGCAGAATTTAGAGGAAAGAACCGTGATGGTTCGGTTCTCCCGAGGAGGCCGCTCATGACCGCTCGCACCCCTGATGCCGAGCCGCTGCTGACCCCGGCTGAGGTTGCCACGATGTTCCGCGTGGACCCGAAGACGGTCACGCGCTGGGCCAAGGCTGGCAAGCTCACGTCCATCCGCACGCTGGGAGGGCATCGGCGCTACCGCGAAGCGGAGGTCCGCGCACTGCTGGCGGGCATCCCGCAGCAGCGCAGCGAGGCCTGAAACACCCGCATAACCGGGCGTTTCCGGGCCCCCCACGGCCCGGGCCGAGCCCATACCCCACCCCACGACAGGAGCCTGCCCCTACAGGCTCCGGTCCCTTGTTCCTGAGGGCGCGTCGTCGATCGCGCTGGACTCCGCCGGGTCCAGCGCGATCTTTCTTTTGCAAGGCGGGAGTTCGCGGCCGCGGCCCGGCGAGGGCTCCGCGGCCGGCCGGGGGGTCCGCAGGCCCCCGCGGAGGGTGCCGGCGATCGGTTCTGCGCGTCCGTGTTGAAGTCGCGGATCTCCTTTGAGGGCCGTTCCGGGCGTCTTCGGGCAGACTCGAGGGCAGAGTGCAATTGCATATATTAAATCGACACCCGATCGAGGGTGTCCGAGTTCCCCTGGTGGAAAAACTCATTCAGTGACACCCGTCACAGCCCAGCCTTCTTGTCCGCCCAACTGGCTTGAGGTAGTGGGAAGTCCCCGCCCGGTCATGGTTCCGCAGCCGTCCGGCGGCACGGCAGCGCCGCGGCCCGTGTCGGGCGGATGTCGTCATGCGCCATCTCGCGATCGCTCCTCCGGCCTGACTACCCCCGGCTCCCGGCATCGTCGACATGCCGGGAGTCCCTGGCTCCGGCGGCGCGAGAGCCTGTCGCCCAACATGCCGCCCTCGCGGGGGTGTTGGGAGCTGCGACGGCCGGGGCCCGGACCGTGGACGGGGCCTACGGCGCGGAGAAGGCTCTGTACCGGGACGCGTGGGCCCGGAGGACCCCGAGGGGGCGGAAGGGGGGCGCGAGGCCCTTGGCGGCCCGTGTGAAGCCGGGTGTGCGGTCCTGACGGGATTTGCTGGGTTACCAGCGGCTACAGCACCCCTGCGGCCGACGGCCGTTACGCCGCCGAGAGACCCGGGAACGACCACAGGGCCCGTCCCCTCGCGGGGCGGGCCCTACCGGTGTCTGCGGTCCTGACGGGATTTGAACCCGCGGCCTCCACCTTGACAGGGTGGCGAGCACTCCAAACTGCTCCACAGGACCTTGCTGCCGCGCCGACTTCCGTTGCGCTGCGAAGCCAGACTCTACAGCAGGTCAGGCACACAGTCGAACTGCGGCCCGGCGGCCGCGAACCGTCACCGCGCCGCGGACGGCGCCGCCGCGTCGACGGCCTTCACGATGCGCTTGTCGGAGACCGGGTACGCCGTGCCCAGCGCGTGCGCGAAGTAGCTGACCCGCAGTTCCTCGATCATCCAGCGGATCTTCCGCGCCTCCGGCGGCACCGGGCGGCCCGGCGGGAACTGCTCCAGCAGCCAGGCGTACTCGTCCCGCATCTCGTGGACCTTCGCCATCCGGCTCCGGTCGCGTTCCGCGTTCGCCGGCATCTGCTGGAGCCGGCGGTCGGCCGCCACCAGGTAGCGCATCAGGTCCGGCAGCCGCCCGACCCCGTGCTCCGTGACGAAGCCCGGCTTGATCAGCTCCGCCAGCTGCTCCCTCACGTCCGCCACCGAGGTGAGGAGCGCCGGGGACGTGGTGGACCGCAGCCGCTGCTCGCACGCGTGCCACGCGGCCAGCACCTCGCGGACCTTGCGGACGGCGTCCATGGTGGCGTCCACGAGGTCGGCCCGTACCGCGTCGTACAGCTTGCGGAAGCCCTCCTCGTCCCAGGCCGGGCCGCCGCGGGCGGCGATGAGGCGGTCGGCGGCAGCGGTCACGCAGTCGTCGAAGAGGGCCTGGACACTGCCGTGCGGGTTGCGGGAGAGCGCCAGCTTCTGCTGGTTGGAGAGCTGGTTCTGCGCGAACTTCGCGGGGTTGACCGGGATGCCCAGCAGGATCAGCCGGCGGGTGCCCCGCCACATCGCCTCCGTCTGCTCCCCCTCGGTGTCGAAGAGCCGTACGGCCACCGAATCGCCCTCGTCCACCAGCGCGGGGTACGCCTTGACGGGCTGTCCGGCCCGCCGCGTCTCGAAGGTGCGCGGCAGGGTGCCCAGGGTCCAGGCGGTGAGCCCGGTGCGCTGGACGGGGCCCGCCGGGGCCCCCGCGGGCCGCTCGCCCGCGGCGGGCTTCTCGAAGGACTGGTCGAAGGCCCGGGTGATCGCCTCCTGCGTCCTGGGCTTGAGGCGGAGTTTGAGCGCGTCGAGGTCCTTGTCCTCGGCGACCGTGCGGCGGCGCTCGTCCACCACCCGGAAGGTGATCTTGAGGTGGTCCGGGACCTTCGAGAGGTCCCAGTCCTCCGGGGCGATGCGGACCCCCACCATCCGCTGGAGCTCCCGGCCGAGGGCGGCCGTCAGCGGCTCCGGCCCGGGAACGACGGCGGCCAGGAAGCGTTTGGCGTAGTTCGGCGCCGGTACGCAGTTGCGGCGCACGGGCTTGGGGAGGGAGCGGATCAGTTCGGTGACCAGCTCCTCCCGCAGCCCGGGGATCTGCCAGTCGAAGCCCTCCGGGGTGACCTGGTTGAGCACCTGGAGCGGGACGTGGACGGTGACGCCGTCCGCGTCGGCGCCCGGCTCGAACTGGTACGTCACCCGGAACGTGAGCTTTCCCTGCCGCCAGGTGTCCGGGTAGTCGTCCTTGGAGACACCCTCCGCACGCTCGTTGATGAGCATCGACTTCTCGAAGTCGAGCAGTTCGGGCTCCTCGCGGCGCTTCTTCTTCCACCAGGAGTCGAAGTGCGCGCCGGAGACGACGTGTTCGGGCAGCCGCCGGTCGTAGAAGTCGAAGAGCGTCTCGTCGTCCACGAGGATGTCGCGGCGGCGGGCGCGGTGCTCCAGCTCCTCCACCTCGCTCAGCAGTTTGCGGTTGTCGTGGAAGAACTGGTGGTGTGTCCGCCAGTCCCCCTCGACCAGGGCGTGACGGATGAACAGCTCGCGCGAGGTCTCCGGGTCGATGCGCCCGTAGTTCACCTTCCGCTGGGCGACGAGCGGCACGCCGTAGAGCGTCACCCGCTCGTACGCCATCACCGCCGCCTGCTTCTGCTCCCAGTGCGGTTCGCTGTAGTTGCGCTTCACCAGATGCTGCGCGAGCGGCTCGGTCCATTCCGGCTCGATCCTCGCATTGACCCGCGCCCACAGCCGGGAGGTCTCCACCAGCTCGGCCGACATGATCCAGCGCGGCGGCTTCTTGAACAGCGCGGAGCCGGGGAACACCGCGAACTTGGCGCTCCGCGCGCCCAAGTACTCGTTCTTCGCCTCGGGGTCCTTGAGCCCGATGTGCGACAGGAGACCGGCGAGCAGGGAGGTGTGGATGCGGTCCGCGGGCGCGTCCGGCTCGTCCGCGGCGCCGGTGTGGATGCCCATGCCGCGGGCCACCTGCCGGAGCTGCGCGTAGATGTCCTGCCACTCCCGTATCCGCAGGTAGTTCAGGAACTCGCTGCGGCACATCCGGCGGAACGCGGAGGAGGACAGCTCCTTCTGCCGCTCCCTCACATAGCGCCAGAGATTGAGGAAGGCGAGGAAGTCGGAGGTCTCGTCGCGGAAGCGGGCGTGCTGCTGGTCCGCCTGCTGCTGCTTCTCGGCCGGACGCTCGCGCGGGTCCTGGATGGACAGGGCCGCCGCGATCACCATGACCTCGCGGACGCAGCCGTTCCGGTCGGCTTCGAGGACCATCCGGGCCAGCCGCGGGTCCACGGGCAGCTGGGAGAGCTTCCGGCCCATCGGGGTGAGCCGCTTGCCCGCGTCCCGCGCGGACCCGGAACCGCCCCTCTGCCCGGTGGAGAAGGCCCCCAGTTCTTCCAGGAGCTGCACACCGTCCTTGATGTTGCGGCGGTCCGGCGGGTCGATGAACGGGAAGCGCTCGATGTCGCCGAGCCCGGCCGCGGTCATCTGCAGGATGACGGAGGCCAGGTTCGTGCGGAGGATCTCGGCGTCCGTGAACTCCGGGCGGGAGAGGAAGTCCTCCTCGGAGTAGAGCCGGATGCAGACGCCGTCGGCCGTCCGGCCGCAGCGGCCCTTGCGCTGGTTGGCGCTCGCCTGCGAGATCCGCTCGATCGGCAGCCGCTGCACCTTGGTGCGGTGGCTGTAGCGGGAGATGCGGGCCGTGCCCGGGTCGATGACGTAGCGGATGCCGGGGACGGTGAGGGAGGTCTCGGCCACGTTCGTGGCCAGCACGACGCGGCGGCCCGGGTGGCGCTGGAACACCCGGTGCTGCTCGGCGTGCGACAGGCGGGCGTAGAGCGGCAGGATCTCCGTGGAGCGCAGATTCCGTTTGCCCAGGGCGTCCGCCGTGTCCCGGATCTCCCGCTCGCCGGAGAGGAAGACGAGGATGTCGCCCGGGCCCTCCGCCTGCAGTTCGTCGACGGCGTCGCAGATGGCGGTGACCTGATCGCGGTCGCTCTCCTCGGACCCCTCCTCCAGGAGCGGGCGGTAGCGGACCTCCACCGGGTAGGTGCGGCCGGAGACCTCGACGATGGGGGCGGCGCCCTCGTCCCCGTCGCGGGCGTCGCGGGTACCGGACGCGCCGCCGGCGCGGAAGTGGCGGGCGAAGCGTTCCGGGTCGATCGTCGCGGAGGTGATCACGACCTTGAGATCCGGCCGCTTCGGCAGCAGCTGCGCGAGATAGCCCAGGATGAAGTCGATGTTGAGACTGCGCTCGTGCGCCTCGTCGATGATGATCGTGTCGTACTGGCGCAGCTCGCGGTCCGTCTGGATCTCGGCGAGCAGGATGCCGTCCGTCATCAGCTTGACGTGCGTGGCGGGGCTCACCTGATCGGTGAAGCGGACCTTCCAGCCGACCGCCTCGCCCAGCGGCGTGTTCAGCTCCTCCGCCACCCGCTCGGCCACCGTGCGGGCCGCGATGCGGCGCGGCTGGGTGTGCCCGATGAGACCGCGGACCCCGCGGCCCAGTTCCAGGCAGATCTTGGGAATCTGGGTGGTCTTGCCGGAGCCGGTCTCACCCGCGACGATCACGACTTGGTGATCGCGGATCGCCGCCAGGATCTCGTCCTTCTTCCGGCTGACCGGCAGTGCCTCCGGATACGTCACGGCCGGCACGGTGGCGCGCCGCAGCGCCACGCGCTCCTCGGCCTGCTCCATCTCGGCCGCTATCTCGTCCAGCACGGCCTGCCGGGCCTCGGGCTTGCGGATACGGCGGGCACCGTCGAGGCGCCGCCCCAGCCGGTGCTCGTCACGCAGCATCAGCTCGGGCAGCCGGGCCTGGAGGGCGGCGAAGGAGGAGGGAGAGGAAGTAGACATACCGAGCCAAGGATCTCACCTCACGGAAACAACTGGCGAACGAGTTCCGCGCGCGGCCTGCCGGGGATCCCGGCCGGCGCCGGCCGCCGGGGCGGGACCGGGCGGGTGGCCGCGGTCCGCCCGCCCCCGTCCGGCCCGGCCGGAGGTTACGATGCGTGGAGTCCACCCTCCGGAAGGCCCGCTCGTGATCAGCACCACCACCGCGCACAGCCGCCGCCTCGCGGTCGGCGCGGTCGCCGGTGCGCTGATGGCCGTCCTGGTGGCGCTGTTCTGCCTGCCGGGCCGGGCCGCCCCCACCGCGGCGCCCGGCGGTACCGGCGTCGCGGCCGTGGCCGACGGCTTCCCGGCGGCGGTCCCGGGCTCGCAGCCGGGCGACGGCACGGCGGGTGGCGGGCCCGGGGCGGAAGAGCCGTCCGAGCGGTCCCTCCCGCTCTCCGGGAGCGGCGACCGGACCGGGGAACCGCCGTCGTGGTCGTCGGATGACGACGGTTCGTCGCACTGCAAGCGTCCGCGGGACAGGGGCACCGACCCCGCCGTGCCGGCGAGTACCGTCTCCGCCCACGACCAGTGCCCGGTCCTCGGCGCGCGCCTCGCCTACGCCGAGGACAGCATGTCCGAGGCGGCCCGCGGGCTGCCCGATACGCGAGATCCCACGGACGTCCCCGCCACTCCCGTAACGCTCTCCGTCCTGCTGCGCGTCTAGATGCCGCGGACCGGTGCCCACCGCCCGTAGCGCCGGCGCGCGGGGCGTCCCGCCGCACGCCTGCCGCGTGTCCGGGCCGTCTGCCGCCGCGCGTTCCGCCCCCGGCTTCCGCACCGGTTCCTCCGTACCCCCGGCATCCGCCGCCCCCGGACAGGAGAAGACCGTGAAGGACCCCCGTACCACCGTGCGGCTGGCGCTGCGCGCCCCCGCCCTCTGGCCCCCGGCCCGCTGGGGCGCCGCCCTGGCCGCGGCCGTGCTGACCGCGCTGGCGGCCGGCCTGCCCACCGCCGTCATCCCGAACCCGGTCTTCGGCCGGACCGTGCCCACCCCGTGGTGGGCCTACCCCGTGCTCGCCGTCACCGCGGTCCTCGGCGGGCTGCTGCTCGCCACCTACGTACGCCTCGGTGCCGAACGCGCGACCGAACCGCCGGAGCCGGACGGACAGGAGCGCCGGCGCCGCCGGCTGGGCACGGCGGGCGGGCTGCTGTCCTTTCTGGCCGTCGGCTGCCCGGTGTGCAACAAGGTCGTCCTGCTGCTGCTCGGGAGCTCCGGCGCGATGACGGTCTGGGCGCCGGTCCAGCCGGTGCTGGCCGTCGCCTCGGTGGTGCTGCTGGCCGTCGCGACCGCGCAGCGGCTGGCGGGCGAGGTCGCCTGCGGCTCGGCGCCGGCCGCCGTCCCCGCGGGAACGGCGACCGCGACCGCGGCCGCGGCCGGCCCGCCGGACGCACCGGACGTACCGGACGCGCGGGGCACCCTGCGCGACTGACCGGCACGGCGCAGGGCGCACACCCAGCGCATACGGGAGCGCACACGGGAGCGCACACGGGGGCGCACGGTCACGGGGCGAGCCGGTCCGAGCTCTCCGCCCGGTCCGAGCTCTCCGCCCGGTTCGCGCACACCGGCCGAGCCCCCGCCGCCTTCATCCCTCCGTCCCTCCGTCCCTCCACCCCCTTCATCCCTTTCGTCCCCAGGCACGTACCGCACGGACCACACTGCCGACGTGTGCCGGCGCCGTGCCGCTCCCCAGGAGAGATCTCCATGGCCTCCAACGGCAACAAGTCCACCCCCGGCCCCTCCCCCGACACCCGCAGGAACCGCGGCATCGCGATCGGTGCCCTGGTACTCGTCGCGGCCCTGGTCCTCGGCATCCTCTCGGCCTTCGCGACGGGCGCCGGCTCATCCGACGACACCCCCGCCGTGACGGCCGAAACGCCAGGAGAGGGCTCGGCCGATCCCAACGCCGACACCTACGCCCAGCTCGCCGAGCTCGCCCGCCGCGACAAGGACGACAAGCTGGCCATGGGCCGCGCGGACGCTCCCGTCGTCCTGATCGAGTACGCCGACTTCAAGTGCCCCTTCTGCGGCAAGTTCGCCCGCGACACCGAGCCCGAACTGGTGGAGGAGTACGTCGACAAGGGGGTGCTGCGCATCGAGTGGCGGAACCTCGTCGTCTTCGGTGAGGACTCCGCACAGGCCGCCTACGCGAGCTGGGCGGCCGGGCAGCAGGGCCGCTTCTGGCAGTTCCACGAGGTGGCGTTCTCGGAGGAGGGCAACATGAAGAAGGGCTACTCCAAGGAACGCATCGACGCGATTGCCGAGAAGGCCGGCGTCAAGGACATGAACCGCTTCCACACCGACATGGAGAGCTACGCGGCCAAGCAGTCGGTGGAGAAGGACCAGGAGGAGGCCTACGGCATCGGGGCCACCAGCACACCGTCCTTCCTGGTCAACGGCAAGCCCATCGCCGGAGCGCAGCCCACGGAGGTCTTCGCCGAGGCCATTGAGGCGGCGGCGAAGCGGGCGGAGGCCGAGGGCTCGGACAAGTGACCGACATCGGCTATCTCGCCGCCTTCCTGGGCGGGTTGCTGGCCCTGCTCAGCCCGTGCAGCGCGCTGCTGCTGCCCGCGTTCTTCGCGTACTCGATCGACAGCACCTCACGCCTCGTCGCCCGCACCGGCATCTTCTACCTGGGCCTGGCGACGACCCTGGTGCCGCTCGGCGTCGGCGGCTCGTACGCGGGACGGCTGTTCTACGGGCACCGCGATCTGCTCGTCGCCCTCAGCGGCTGGCTGATCATCACGCTGGGCGTGGCACAGATCCTCGGACTGGGCTTCGCCTCGCGCCGCCTCCAGGAGGCGTCCGGCCGCATCCGCCCGACGAGTGCCGCGAAGGTCTACGCCCTCGGCACCGTCTACGGCCTCGCGGGCTTCTGCGCGGGCCCGATCCTCGGGAGCGTGCTGACGGTCGCCGCGGTGAGCGGCAGCCCGGTCTACGGAGGCGTGCTGCTGGCGGCCTACGCGCTGGGCATGGCCGTACCGCTGTTCGTCCTGGCCCTGCTCTGGGAGCGCTTCGAACTGGGGCGGAAGGGCTGGCTGCGCGGGCGGACCGTCCGCGTCGGCCGGCTGGAGTTGCACACCACGTCGCTGCTCTCCGGGCTGTTCTTCATCGCCCTCGGCACGATGTTCCTGGTGTTCGACGGGACGACGGCACTGCCCGGACTGCTCGGCGTCGACGGCTCGTTCGAGGCGGAGCGGTGGGCCCAGCGCGTGGGCGCGGCCGTACCGGACTGGGCGCTGCTCGGCCTGCTGGGCACGGCCGGCGCGGGCATCGCGCTGCTCGCCGCCCGGCGGGGGCGGCGGAGCACGGACGACGATCCGGCCGGAGGGAAGGAGACCGCCTCCGCCGCTCCGGGGAGGGCGTCCGCCGAAGACCCGCGCTGACGGCGGACACGGCACCAAGGACACCACTGGCCCGGCAGGGCCCGCGGAGGAACTCCCTCCGCGGGCCCCGCCGGGCCGCACACCAACTCCCCGCCCGGCCGCCCCGCCGGATCCTCTCCCTGGCCCTGCGCCCTGCGCCCCCGCGCGGTCGGCGGGGACGGTGGCGGTGGCATGACCCGGGCAGCGCGACGACGGGCCCGGCGGGACGGGGCGGATTCCAGGGCACTGCTGCCGTTGCCGCCTGTTCCGCCCCCTGAGCGGTAGCGCCTCTGAGTAGCTGTACTCATGTGCGGCATCTCCCGACGACAGCATGCTGGACGGCAGGCGTTCGCAGGCTGTCAACCGTGGATGAGGCGGTGCCGGGGATGAGAAGCAGGGACAAGCCGTCCATCGGCCGGCAGGCCGGAGTCGGCGTGGCGCTGCTCGTCATCGACCTGATGGTCATCGCCTGGCTGCTGTTCCGCTACGGCATGACGGGATGGGCTGACGGCTACGACCCCGGCAACCCGCCCGACGCGCCCGGGGAAGCGCTGCGCGGAACGTGGATCCTGGCCGTCGGCGCGGTCGTCACGGGCGGTGGCCTCCTCTTCCTGCGGTGGCGCATTCCCGGCACGGTGCAACTGGTGGTCCTGGGAGCCGGAGCGGCGCTGCTGGCCTTCCTCTCCGCCACTGAGTAGCAGAGCCTTCGCACTGGCCCACCCGGCGACACGACATGAAGAAGCCCCCGATCTCGGCTGGGCCTTCGCCCTGGTGGGCGGTGGTGGCCGGGGCCGGGGTCGAACCGGCGGCCTTCCGCTTTCAGGCGAGTTGATCCTGTTCGAGCGGGACCCTTCCCGGTCGGACAACGACCAAGGCTTGCACCCCCTGACGTAGCGCTGCGTACGGCAAGGTTCGCCTTCGTTGCCGTCAGACTGCCGTCAGCCGTGGTGGCCTCGGGGCGGGTGCGGGCCTTCGGGCGCCTTGGGCTGATCGTGTCCCCGGGAGGCCACCCGAAGCCTGACACGATGACCGCCATGAATGATCAAGATGCGTGTGCAGCTCAGGCAACGGATCTGGTGGCCGCTCACTTTCCGCACGCCTTGGGCGCTGTACTCGGCGGATCTGCCGCACAAGGCCGTGCCACACCGTCCAGTGATCTGGACGTAGCCGTCCTCCTCCCCGACTCGGATACCAGCCGCCGGGAGGTGATACGCCACAACGGACGTCTTGCCGAGCTGTTCCTGAACACCCTCGCGGACGTACCCGAGTTCTTCGAGTGGGACAGAGCCCGTCGCCGGGGCACGGTCCTCTTCATGTACGACCAGGGCCTGACGCTCACCGATCCTCACGGCCATGTGTCCCGCACGCGCGAACAGGCGCGGGCGCTGATCGCGACCGGCCCTCCCATGCTCACCCATACCGAGCGGGAGCAAAGTCGCTACAGCCTGACCTGCTATATGGACGATCTGCGCGATACCCCGGCGGCCGACCGGCACGAACAGCTCGTCCTCGCCGACTTCACCCTGCGTGAGGCAGCACACCTGCTCACAGCTCACCGGGGCGCTTGGACCGGCATCGGCAAGTGGCTCCCCCGCAGGCTGCTCAGCGCAGACCCGGCCCTGGGAAAGGCTTTGCTGCAAGGCCACCGAGCTGTCGCCGAACACGCCGACCCCATGCCGCTGGTCACGACGGCCGAACAGGTGCTTGATCTCGTCGGCGGACCACAACGGGAGGGATACGCTCACTTCTGGCGTAATTGATCTCTGAGGCGACGGTGTCGAGCGCCTCCGTGAGCGCTGTGAGCTGGCGTGACGGTGCAGGCGGCCCACCACTCGTGAAGCCTGCTGGCCGCCGAGGTGGACCTGCGGATGTCAGCTGGCCTTGGCGGGTTCTTCGGTCCGGGCTCGGGTGGAAGCCAGGCGGTAGGAGTCGGTGCCGGTCTCGATGATGGCGCCGTTGGAAGTGAGACGGTCGACGATGGCCGCACAGAGACGGGGACCGGTGAACGTCTTGGTCCAGCCATCTGAGGCTGGCACTTGTTCCCTCACCATCGCCGCTGCCACCTGGCCGTATCCCGTTCCTGCGGTCCTCGTTGGTTCTCGCGGCGGCGGCCTGGTTTTCAAGGTGCTGCCGTGACCGTTCAGGTGCGAGGAAGGCGTGCCGGTGGCCGAGGTGAGACGGTGGTGCACCGGGTCGCCGCTGCGACCGCTTCTCGTGTCCGTACGGGGTGGTGCGGCCGGTGGGCCGGCCCGCCGTCCGCCGTCCGCCGTCCGCCCCAGGCTGTCGGTGCTGTCGGCTAGCGTTTGTGTCGTGCGCTACTTCAACACGGCGGGACCGTGCATCGCTGAACGGCACTACATGCTGCCGGCCCAGGAGCGGCTGCCGCAGGCCCGCGAGATGGTGGACGAGGGCCACTACTTCGTGGTGCACGCGCCCCGGCAGACCGGCAAGACCACGGCGCTGGCGGCGATGGCCCGGGACCTGACGGCCTCGGGCCAGTACGCGGCGCTGCGTTTCTCGTGCGAGAGCGCCGAACCCGCTGGGGAGGACTACGGCCGGGCGGAGGAGCTGGTACTGGAAGCGATCCGGCGGTCCACCGAGGCTGCCTGGTTTCCCGATGAGCTCGCGCCCCCCGCCACCTGGCCTGGTGCGGTGCCTGGCGCCCGGCTCGCGCGGGGGCTGACGGAGTGGGCGCGGAGCTGCTCTCGTCCGCTGGTGCTGTTCTTCGACGAGATCGATGCGCTGCGGGGGGAGAGTCTGCGCAGTGTGCTGCGTCAGCTGCGGGACGGCTTCACCGGCGTGCGGGAGGAGTTCCCGCGCTCGGTGGTCTTGTGCGGGTTGCGTGATGTGCGCGACTACAAGGCGGCCTCGGGCGGTGATCCGGGGCGGCTCGGCACGTCGAGCCCGTTCAACATCAAGATTGCGTCGCTGCGGATGGGTGACTTCACCGAGGCCGAGGTGCGTGAGCTGTACGGGCAGCACACAGCCGAGACCGGGCAGCAGTTCACCCCGGATGCGGTGCGGCGCGCGTTCTGGTGCACCCAAGGCCAGCCCTGGCTGGTCAATGCGCTGGCCTATGAGATCACCAGGCGGATGCGGGTCCCTCGGTCCGAGCCGATCACGGCCGAGCACGTGGACGAGGCGAAGGAGCGGTTGATCTTGGCGCGTGCGACGCATCTGGACTCGCTGGCCGCACGGCTGGGCGAGGACCGGGTGCGGCGGGTGATCGAGCCGCTGATCGCGGGGGAGCTGCCACGGGAGGCGAGCACCTACGACGACGATCTGGCCTATGTGCGCGACCTGGGACTGATCGCCCCGGATGCGCCGGTGCGGGTGGCCAACCCGATCTACAAGGAGGCCATCGTCCGTGTCCTGGGCACCAGGACGGAATCGGTGATCACTGCCGCCCCGAGCAGTTTCCGGCTGCCGGACGGCCGGATCGACGTGGACAAGCTGCTGCGTTCCTTCGCAGAGTTCTGGCGGGAGAACGGGGAGATCCTGGCCACCAGCTCGACCTACCCGGAGGCGGCGGCGCAGCTGGTGATGATGGCGTATCTGCACCGGATCGTGAACGGGGCGGGCTTCATCGACCGGGAGTACGGGGTCGGCCGTCGCCGGGTCGACCTGCTGATTCGCCAGCCGTACACCGCCGCCGACGGTTCGCGGGCGGTACAGCGTGCAGCGCTGGAGCTGAAGGTGTGGCGCCAGGGCCGCCCCGATCCCCTGGGCGAGAGACTGGCGCAGCTGGACGACTACCTGGACCGCATGGAGTTGTCCACGGGCACCCTCGTCGTCTTCGACACCCGCCCCCAGGCCGCCCCGGTCCACGAGCGCACGGCCTTCTCACCGCAGACCACGCCCTCCGGGCGCACCGTCACCCTGCTACGCGCTTGACGGCCGGGAGACCTCAGCCCGGGGCCCCGCTCCTCCTCCCGTGATCGTGCTCTCGGGCAGCACGGGTTCTGTGCGAGAGCCGGAGGGGCCCGGCGGCCAGGAATCACGGCGGTCCGGTGCTGACACGCCAGCGCCGTGTCAGCACGTGAAGCCCAGGGATCCGGCCGCTGGAGGGGTGTGTCTTTGCAGGGAACGCAATGAGAACGTCCCGGACGGCGCGCCGTCCGGGACGTTCTCCCTCTGGTGGCTGGGGCCGGGGGCGAACCGGCGACCTTCCGCTTTTCAAGCGAGTTGATCGTACGGAGTGGATCACCTTCCGGCCCGGCAACGACCAACATTGACAGGCAATGACGTACGGCCGCGTTCAGGGGCGTTCGCTGACGTTGCCGTCAGACTGCCGTCGGCCGTGCTCATCAAGAGACACCATGATCCAATGCAGTGCGCAGGGGGCCCGGCTCCCGCACCGACTTCCACAGTTCGGAGACAGCGATGGATTTGACAGTCCAGACCGGCGACCCCGGTTTGTTCCCCTTCTTCTTCGCGGGGATCTGTGGCCTTGGCCTACTTCTCATGGGATATGTATTCGCCGCAAATCCAGGAGGCCGCGGTGATCGAATAGTCCGGATGTGGATCAATGCATCGCCCTTTCGCTCGCGCATGCTGATGTCAGAGGACGCCCTGGCCCGGATTCTGGGCGTGGGGTACCTGATCGGCGGCTCGGCAGCTGAGGCCGTCGCTGTCCTGGGGATCGTGAACCGATAACCTCGGCAGGGTCATAGGGAGGGCAGTCCCCAGTTTGTTCGACGGCCGATGGCCGGTGTCCCCCGCTGCCCCCGTCCCGTGTGGCGCGGCTGTGGCACGGCCTTTCCAACCACCTCAACCCACCACTCTCCCCAGCTCCCATCCCGTCTGCCGTCGACCCGCACACCGTGGAGCGGGTGTCCGGCTGGGCGATCGCGGTTCCCCGCACCAGCTCGGCCGGGAGGTACGAAGTCGCCATCTGGACGGGGCGGTCCTCGACGACGAACTTCCGGCTGCGCACGATGACCGGAGCGCCGGGGTCGAGGTTGAGCAGATGTCCCACCTGGTGCGGGGCCTCGGTCTCGTAGACCTGGACGTCGGTCACCAAGGGGCGCTGGGCCACGTCGGCAGACCAGATGAAACGACCCGATGACCAGCGGGACTTGGACAATCGGTCGTTGGCCACCCGCCGAATCGGCCTGAACTCCCTGACGTAGGTACCGGACCCGGGCCGGGCAACCGCGAGCCCTTCGCTCACGAGGATCTTCAGTGCCTGGTTGGCGGTCATCTTGGCAACGCCGTACGTCCGCACCAACGACGGTTCACCGGGCAACCGATCACCCGGCTGCAGTTCACCGGACTCGATCCGCGCCCGAAGATCGTCCGGCGTTCGCTCCGCTGCTGCCCTGTGTGCGGGAAAGCACCCTGCAGGAACCCGCGCGCCTGCCGGGGTGGCCTTTGGCGCCATCGAATGGCTGGAGTGCCCGGCCTGTGCGGGCAGCGGCTACGACACCACCGGTTTTCAGCTCTACTGCCCGGACTGCTGCGGCGCGAAGGTCCTGGAGGTCGAGATCGTCGACGCCTCGCGGGGGCGCGAGTGAGGGTCTTTCCCGCCGCTCCTGAGTCCGTGGCCGATGCTGCCGCCGCCGTGGGCGCTGACCCCGTGACCCTCGCCGATCTCCTGCGTGTCGCCGCTGATCCGGACTTCGACCGCCGGCGCGAGCAGGTGCGCCGCACCGGTGGCTGCTCGGACCCGATCCACCTGCAAGGCTCCACAGTCAGCCCGGGACGCGCGGACCGGGGACGCCCTGTACTCCTACAGCACCGATACCGACCCGGGTGGTCGGCTGCGGATCGCGTGTGGCAACCGCCGGGCCTCGCGCTGCCCCTCCTGTGCCTGGACCTACGCCGGGAACACCTTCCACCTGATCCGCTCGGGCCTGCTCGGTGACCCGGGGAAGGGGATCGCCCCGACCGTGCGGGCGCACCCGAAGGTGTTCGCCACCCTGAGCGCTCCGTCCTTCGGCCCGGTCCACAACCGCCCCGGCTCGGGCCGCTGCCGCTGCGGTGCCGTCCATCCGGAGGGAGCTGCCGAACTCGGCACGCCGCTGGACGCGGAGCGCTACGACTACGCGCACGCCGTGCTGTGGAACAACCATGCCTCCTCAGCGAGTCGGCAGAGGACCGGTTGCACGCCCTCTACGTGCTCGCCCTGGTCCTGGGGATGCGTCGGGGTGAGCTGCTGGGGCTCCGCTGGGATGCGGTGGACCTCGACCGCGAGAGGCTGACCGTCGAGCGCGCGCTACAGCGCGTCGGCGGAGAGCTCCGGTTGGTCCGGCCCGAGACCCTGGGGTCGGTCCGTACGGTCCCTCTCCCGCCGCTCGTCGTGAAGGCGCTGGGAGAGCACCGGGAGCGTCAGGTGCAGGAGCGGGCGGCGGCCGGCATGGGATGGAAGGAACACGGACTGATCTTCACGTCCCGCATCGGCACACCGCTGGAGCCGGACAACCTCCGACGGAGCTGGGACCCGCTCCGGAAGCGGCTGGGGCTGGAGATCAGGTTTCACGACCTGCGGCACTCGGCTGTCTCGCTGCTGCTCGACCTGGGGGTGCCGCCGCACATCGTCCGGCAGATCGTGGGACACAGCGACATCGGGGTGACGATGAAGGTCTACGCCATGCCTCGCTCGACGAGCAGCGGAAGGCACTCCGGCACTCCGGAAGCTGGGCGACACCCTTTCCTGAGAGCCGTTGGCGTACGCGGCACGAAAGAACCCCTCCCCGGTTGCGTCGGGGAGGGGTTCAAGCCCTGGTCAGGGCGGTGGTGGCTGGGGCCGGGGTCGAACCGGCGACCTTCCGCTTTTCAGGCGGACGCTCGTACCAACTGAGCTACCCAGCCACGCAACCTCGCGGTTGCAGCGGTCCTGACGGGATTTGAACCCGCGGCCTCCACCTTGACAGGGTGGCGAGCACTCCAAACTGCTCCACAGGACCAAGCTCGTGCGAGCGCCGGCGACGTTCTCCAGTCTCGCACATGGTGATGCGTGCCCCCAACGGGATTCGAACCCGTGCTACCGCCTTGAAAGGGCGGCGTCCTGGGCCACTAGACGATGAGGGCTGAATGGCCCGCCTGCAGCGCCTTCCGGCACCGTCGGGGACGTGAGAAGCATATGGGATGCGAGGAGGGATCGCCAAAACGGTTTACGGCGCTCCCGTGGGGGAGGGTGACGGCGTCCGGCGGGCGGGCGGGGAGGCCGTACCGGAGCCCGGGCCGGGTCCGGCGGACGGCGAGGTGGGGGAGGGTGATGGCGAGGGCGATGGCGAGGCCCCCTCGCCGGGGGTCTTCTCGTCCGGCAGCCGGCGGCTCACCTCGGCTGTCGACAGGCCGAGACCGCCGAGTGTGATCTCGTCCCAGGCCTGCAGTTCCCGGGTCTCCCGGTCCAGGTAGAGCACGGAGGCCTGGACGTCGGCCGGTTCGTCGCCCTCCACCGCGCGGAGCCCGTCCCCGCCGGTCGAACCCTGGACCATCAGCCGCGTGCCGCCGTCCAGCTCGTGGGTCTTGCGGTTGTGGGTGTGTCCGGCCAGGACCAGGGGGACCGCACCCGCCGTCTCGCGGGCCGCCACCGGGTTGTGCGCCACCGCGATGTCGACCGGGTCGCCCTTGGCCCGCTGCTGGTTCATCGCCACCGCCAGCCGGTGCCCCGCCGCCCGCTCCGCGCCGTCACCGGCCGGCTGCACCGAGCGGTCCGGGGTGAACTGCGGGTCGCCGATGCCCGCGATCCGCAGCCCGGAGATGCTGACGGACCGGCCGTCGTCGAGGACCCGGACGTTGTCGAGATCCTTGAGGTATTCCTGCGTGGCCGCCGAGTCGTGATTGCCGCGCACCCAGACGTAGGGGGCGCCCAGATCGCTGATCGGGTCGAGGAAGCCGTTCTCGGCCGTGGTGCCGTGATCCATGGTGTCGCCCGAGTCGATGATCACGTCGATGTCGTACTGCTCGACCAGGGACTCGATGATGTGCCAGGCCGCCGGGTTGAGATGGATGTCCGAGACGTGCAGCACGCGCATGGTCGTCGGGTCCGGCTTGTACACGGGCAGATTCGCCGTGGCGTCGTAGAGCTGGGTGACGTTGGTGACGAGACGGGCCAGCTCCTGCTGGTAGATGTCGAAGTCGCTGACGATGCTGCGCGCGTTGCCCACCACACTGGGTGCGCTGCTCAGCAAACCGGAGAACTTGGGCTCCAGGACGGACTTGGGGTTCCAGGTGGCGTACGCCGCGGCGCCCGAGGTGACCAGCAGCGCGAGTGCCAGACCACCCGCCGCCAGCGCGCGCCGCGGGCGCCGGTAGACGGCCAGACCGAGCAGCGTGGCGCCGGACACCACGGCGACGACGGACCGCACACCCAGGTCGATGGTGCCGGCGGCCACATCCCCGGCGATCTCCTCCTGCAGTCCGGCGATCCGCTCGGGGTGGTTGACCAGGGCCTGGGACCGCTCGGGGTTCAGCTGGTCGACGTCCACGTCGAGGCGGAGGGGCGCGTGGTGGCTGTCGAGCTCGAGGGCGCCGAGGGGTGACACGTTGATCTTCGTGCCGCCCGAGACCGACGGGCGCAGCGCCATCTTGGTGTCCATGGGCCCCACCGGCGTCTGCACACTGCCGACCACGAGCAGGCCCAGCCAGGCGCCGATCAGCACGACCGACACCAGCCCGGCGGCACGGGCGTACGGATGCGGTGTGTGACCGAGCGGCCGCGCCGCCGGAACCTGCGGGCGAAGGCCGCCGCTCCGGCCCGGGAACGGCAGGCTGAAGCGGCGGCGGAGTGGTTCGCGTGCCATTGCTGCCGTATGCCCTTCCGTGGTGATCGCTATGCGGGAAGTCAACCGGCGCGGCCCCCGGTTTCTTCCCGCCGACGCTGCCGACGCTGCCGCCGCCCGTCCGCGGTCGCCGGTCGCCGGTCGCGCAACGGCGGCGGGAGCACGGGGGTGGCGCAGAATGGGGGCGTGCTGGAGATGACGCGTGAGGAGTTCGAGGAACTGGTCGCCGAGGCGCTGGACCGCATCCCGCCCGAGCTGACGCGGCTCATGGACAACGTGGCGGTGTTCGTCGAGGACGAGCCGCCCGCCGAGGACCCGGAACTCCTCGGCATCTACGAGGGCACTCCCCTGACGGAGCGGGGCGAGTGGTACGCGGGCGTGCTGCCCGACCGGATCACCGTCTACCGGGGGCCGACGCTCCGGATGTGCGGAAGCCGGGAGGAGGTCGTCGAGGAGACCGAGGTGACGGTCGTCCACGAGATCGCCCATCACTTCGGCATCGACGACGAACGGCTGCACGCCCTGGGATACGGATGAGCGGGACGGACGCACAGGCGGACGGCAGCGGCGGCCCGGAGGACCCGGCCGGGGCGGCCCGTCCGGCATCCCCGTCCCGGCCCGGGGGACGGGGTGAGCGGGGCGCGCCCCGAGGCGCGCAGGGCCCGTCCGGCGCGGACGGCGCGGAGGGCACGGGCGGCGCGGGCGGCGCGGAGGGCGCGGGCGGCGGCCCGCGCCCGGCGGGAGCGACATCCGCCGGGCGGGCACCGCTGGCGGTCGACCCCGACATCGATCTGCACGTCCCGCAGCAGCGGGCCGAGGCCGCCGGCCGCGCGCTGTGGGGAACGCTCGCCGTCGTCTCGGCGGGCGGTGCGCTCGGCGCCTGCGCCCGGTACGGGATGACGCTCGCCTGGCCGGCACGGCCCGGCACCGTCCCGTGGGCGGTCCTCGCCGTCAACGCGGTGGGAAGCGCCCTGATCGGGCTGCTGATGGTGCTGGTGACCGAGCGGCCGGACGCCTCCCCGCATCCGCTGCTGCGCCCCTTCCTCGGCACGGGCGTGCTCGGCGGCTTCACCACCTTGTCGACCTACGCGGCCGATGTGCCGGGGCTCCTGGCGCGCGGCGAGACCGTGGCGGCGTCGGCCTACGCGGCGGGGACGCTCGTCGCCGCGCTGACCGGGGTGTGGGCGGCGGCCGTGCTGACCCGCAGAGCCCTGGGCCTGCCCGGCACGGGGAAGACGGAGACGGAGACGGAGACGCAGGCCGGAGCCGGTCCGGAGGCCGGGTCCGGGGACGGAAGGGGAAGGGGAACGGGGATGGAGGCCGGGGCCCGGTGAACTGGCTGCTGGTCGCGCTCGGAGCCGCCGTGGGCGCCCCGCTGCGCTATCTCACCGATCGCGCGGTCCAGGCACGGCACGGATCGGTGTTCCCCTGGGGCACGGTGGCCGTCAATGTGGCGGGCAGCCTGCTGCTCGGGCTGCTCACCGGGGCGCTCGGCGCCGGAGCGGACGCGGACGGGCCGCGACTGCTGCTGGCGACGGGGCTGTGCGGGGCGCTCACCACGTACTCGACGTTCTCGTACGAGACGCTGCGGCTGGCCGAGCGAGGACGCGGCGGCCTCGCGGCGGCCAACGTCGGCCTGTCACTGGCGGGCGGACTGGGGGCGTTCGCCCTGGGCGCGGGGCTGACCGGAGGGCTCGTCCCGGGATGAGCCGGGCCCGGTGGCGCGGAGGCGCGCCGGCCGCGGCCCCGCGCGCGTTCGCCGGCCGGGGTACGGGCCCCGGGCCGCGGGACCGTTCACGGCGCCGGGACGCCCGGCGAGAGCGGTTCGGGCACCGGCTCCGGCGACAGGCCCGTGGCCGATGCGGCGCCACCGGGCTCCGGCTCCCCGCCCGTCGGTGCCGGGTCCGGACTGGACGGCCGCGGCTCCGGTTCCGGCTCCGGCTCCGGCTCCGGCTCCGGCTCCGGTTCGGGTTCCGGGGAGGGCGGTTCCGGTGCCGGACGGGCGGGCGCCCCGTCCCCGCCCGGCTGCCGCGGTGCATGAGGGCCGGACCGGCCGTGGTCCCCCGCACGGCCGCCGCCCGCGTCCGGAGCGGATCCGGTCCCCGGTACCGAGGACCTTCCGGAGCGGGCGTCCGGGCGGCCGGATGCCGTGCCGGCGCCCGCGCCGGAGTCCGTACCGGAATCCGGGCGGCCTTCCCCGGAACCGTCCGCCCCGCCGCCGTCCTCGCCCCGACCGCGGTCCGCCGTGCCGCGCCGGGCCCGTGCCTGCGGCCCTCCGTCCGCGCCGTGGGGCTGTTCCACGCCCTCGTCCGTGGACCGGCGGCCGGTGCCGCCCTCCCCGGTCTCCTGCCCGGCCGGTCCGGCGGGCTTCGGCGGGTCCGTGCCGTCGCCGACGCTCATGCATGCGGTCGCGGTGGCCAGGGTGAGGGCGACGGCGGCCATGCGCAGGGGGGTACGGAAGCGGCTCTCCGTGCGGACTGCTGCGCCGGGCCCCTGACCGGGCGGCGGGCGTTCCCCGGTCACGGGTCCGTCCACGGCCGCGTCCCGGTCGGCGGCGCCGGCTGCCGGGGGGTGGGTGTGCGGGCGGGGTGGCCTGCGCGCCGTGCCGCCGGGGGCCGCCCACGGGGCCGTCAGGGGTTCGGCGGGGGTTCCGGCGACCGGTGAGGGGACGGGAACACGGCTGGGAAGCGGGCGCACGGGCGGGCACCTCCGGATAGCGGGGCGGGCAGGCCGGTCTGCTCAACTCCGCCCGCGCCGCGCAGGACACGGACACCGCGGGACAACCACGCCGTCCGGCCCCGGGAACGCCCGGATCCGCCGGTGCCGGCGGGCGGGACACCGCAGCCCGGCCCGCGGCGGGATGGTGCTCCGCACCACCCGGGAAACCGGGCCCGCGCACCGGCGGATCCGGTTGCCGTGCCCGTCCGGTAGGCTGGAGGAGCGCGGTTCGGACCGCGACGACGACCCCGCGACCGACCACCGCACCCATCCCGGGACCTCCCGCCGGAGCCGATTTGCGCTTCGGGGTTCCGGGTGCGTATGGTGACAGATCGTTTGATCCCATTTGCCCGGCGCTACCATGTCTCCTCGAAGATCGAGGCGATGAATGCGCCGTGTGGCGCGTTCCTGTACCGAACCGTGGCTGACCGCATAGAGGCGGGCGTATGCATACACGGAGTTTGGGCGCGTGCCGAGACTCCGGAAGGTTTGCATTTCGCATGTCCATTTCTGCCACTGACCGCGCCGTCATGCCCGAGGACGCGGAGATCACCGCCCTCCCCGGTACCGGAGACGACGAGAACCCCGCCACCACCGGTGAATCCCCGGAGTCCCCCCGGGCGGAGGCCGCCGCGACCCCCGGCGTCACCTTCGGCGACCTCGGTCTGGCCGAGGCGATCGTCCGCAAGCTCTCCCAGAACGGCGTCGTCACCCCGTTCCCGATCCAGGCGGCGACCATCCCGGACGCCCTGGCGGGCAAGGACATCCTCGGCCGCGGCCGCACGGGCTCCGGCAAGACGCTCTCCTTCGGTCTGCCGCTGCTCACCCGCCTCGCCGAGGGCCGCACCGAGAAGAAGCGCCCCCGGGGCCTGATCCTCACCCCGACCCGCGAGCTGGCGATGCAGGTCGCCGACGCCCTCCAGCCCTACGGCGACGTCCTCGGCCTGAAGATGAAGGTCGTCTGCGGCGGCACCTCCATGGGCAACCAGATCTACGCCCTGGAGCGCGGTGTCGACATCCTCGTCGCCACCCCCGGCCGGCTGCGCGACCTCATCGACCGGGGTGCCGCGACGCTCGACAAGGTCGAGGTCGCCGTCCTCGACGAGGCCGACCAGATGGCCGACATGGGCTTCCTGCCCGAGGTCACCGAGATCCTCGACCTCGTGCCGGCCGGCGGCCAGCGCCTGCTGTTCTCCGCGACGCTGGAGAACGAGATCGACACCCTGGTCAAGCGCTATCTGGTCGACCCGGTGACACACGAGGTCGACGCGGCGCAGGGCGCGGTCACCACCATGAGCCACCACGTGCTCGTCGTGAAGCCCAAGGACAAGGCGCCCGTCACGGCCGCGATCGCCGCCCGCAAGGGCCGCACGATCATCTTCGTGCGGACTCAGATGGGCGCCGACCGCGTCGCCGAGCAGCTTCTCGACACCGGGGTGCGCGCGGACGCGCTGCACGGCGGTATGACGCAGGGCGCCCGGACCCGGACGCTGGCCGACTTCAAGGACGGTCACGTCAACTGCCTCGTCGCCACGGACGTCGCCGCGCGCGGCATCCACGTCGACGACATCGACCTGGTCCTCAACGTGGACCCGGCCGGTGACCACAAGGACTACCTGCACCGCTCCGGCCGTACGGCCCGCGCGGGCCGCAGCGGCACCGTCGTCTCCCTGGCGCTGCCGCACCAGCGCAGGCAGATCTTCCGGCTGATGGAGGACGCGGGCGTCGACGCCTCGCGCCACATCGTCGGCGGAGCGGGCGCGTTCGACGAGGACGTGGCCCGGATCACCGGTGCCCGTTCGCTGACCGAGGTGCAGGCCGAGTCGGCGGGCAACGCCGCGAAGCAGGCCGAGCGCGAGGTCCAGGACCTCACCCGGCAGCTGGAGCGGGCACAGCGCCGCGCGGCCGAACTCCGTGCGGACGCCGACCGGTTGGTGGCGCGGGCCGCACGCGAGCGGGGCGAGGACCCGGAAGCGGCCGTCGCCGCCGCGGCCGAGGCCACGGTCGCCGCCGCTGCGGCGGAGGCCGCCGAGGAGGAGTCGCGGGCCGCCGCGCCCGTGCCGGCCCAGTCCGCGCCCGCCGGCGAGCGCCGGGACGACCGGGGCAACTTCGACCGCCGCGACCGTCGCGACGACCGCTCCGGCGGCTACGGCGACCGTGGTGACCGCGGCGGCTACGGCCGCGAGCGCCGGGACGACCGCTCCTCCGGGGGCTTCGGCCGCGACCGCGGTGACCGTCGCGACGACCGCTCCGCCGGCTACGGCGGCGGCTACCGCCGGGATGACCGCTCCGGCGGTGGTTACAGCCGTGACCGCCGTGACGACCGCTCCGGCGGCGGCTTCAGCCGTGACCGCCGTGACGACCGCTCCGGCGGTGGCTACGGCGGCGGTCGTCCGGGCGGTGGTTACAGCCGTGACCGCCGTGACGACCGTCCGGGCGGCGGCTACGGCCGCGACCGTCGCGACGACCGGGGCGGCTTCGGCGGAGCGCGCCCGCACGAGCGCCGCGACGACCGCCCCGGCTTCGGCCACCGAGGCGGCGACCGTCCGCACAACCGGGACCGCCGTGACGACCGTCCCTTCAGCCGCGACGACCGCCCGGCGCGCCGTGACGGCCACCGCGGCAGCAGCAACGCCACCGGCGGCCGCCCGTTCGACCGCCGCGCTGACAAGCCCCGCTGGAAGCGCAACGGCTGACGGTGCCTGACCGAACACCCGCCCCGGGGCCCGTACGCCGACTGCGTACGGGCCCCGGGGCCGTGTCCGGGCCCGAGCCACCGGGCGCGGGTTCCCGCCGGCACCGGCGCCGCCGTGGGCGGACAGGGGTATACCCGATCGGCCCGGGCCCCGCGGAGGGCTATGCTCGGGGGAGCACCACCAGGGGCCGTTAGCTCAATTGGCAGAGCAGTGGACTTTTAATCCATTGGTTGTGGGTTCGAGTCCCACACGGCCTACCCCGGAGGTCCGGATCGGCGTCAGGCCCGGTCCGGGCCTCTCTTGGCGTGTGCGGACCGGGTGCCGGACCGGGGTGCCGGACCGGCCGCGCCGTCCGGCCGGCAGGGCCCCGGCGTGCCGCATGCCGTGCGACGGGGTGCTCCGGACGGCCGCCGCCCGCCGGGGCAGGCCGGGTTGAAGGGTGCGGCGGCGACGTTCGCGGCGACGGCGTCCGCCGCCCGCCGGGGCGGCTTCCCCGGCACCGGGCGTGCGCGGTTCCGGTGTCCCGCGCGGGCGTGGGCCGCGGGTGCGTACCGGCGGAGAAGGCCGCGGAGGAGGAGAAGGGGGACCAATGGTCCCTCTCGTGGGCCGACCGGGCCCTGCCGCCCGTGTGCCGCAGCGGCGATGGTGGGTGGTGCGGGTCCTGCTGTGGGGGCGGGACACATTGGGGTAGCCGGACGTGCGGTCGGGCACCCGGACACGGATACGATCCGTGCCCGGCGCAGTCCTACCGTACGTCCGGCAGGTTTCCGGACCGGCCCGTGGGGACGGGCGCGGTCAAGGCTCCACGGCGGGGACGGCGGGTGGGACCGCCGTCCCCGCCGCCATGCGTGCGCGCCGCCTCGGATGTCCCCCACCGTCGCGGATGTCCCCCCACGGCCGCGGACGTCCCCCCGCCGTCGCGGATGTCCTCCACCGCCGCCGTGCCGCCGCTGTCACTCCCGCCGCCGTACGGGGCCGCCCGCGGGCCGTCCGGTGCGGCGCGCGCGGTCCGGCCCTCCTCCGCTCCTTCCTCCGCGCCCGGCTCAGTGCGCGGTCCAGCCGCCGTCCACCGGGAGGACCGCGCCGGTCAGATAGGAGGCGTCCGGGCCGGCCAGCAGCAGTGCCGCACCGACCAGTTCGGACGGGTCCGCCCAGCGGCCCGCGGGCACCTGGTGGCCGAGGAAGTCGCGCACCCGGGGATCGTCCTCCGCGCCTTCGTTCAGGGGAGTGCGGAACGGCCCGGGCGCCAGCGCGTTGACGCAGATGCCGGTACCGGCCAGCTCCACGGCGAGGCTGCGGGTGAACTGCACCACCGCTCCCTTGCTCGCCGCGTAGCCGCTGCGGTCGGCGGCCCCGACGAGGCCCAGCGCGCTGGCGAGGGTGACGATCCGGCCGTACCCGGCTGAGCGCATGACCGGTACGGCCGCACGACAGGCCAGGAACGTGCCGACCACGTTGACCTCAAGGCAGTGCCGGAAGGCGGCCACGCCGATGTCGGTGAGCGCGCCGCGGGCCTGCACTCCGGCACTGGTCACCAGGACATCGAGGCGGCCGTGGCGTGCGGTGGTCTCGTCGACGAGCCGCTGCACGGACTCCTCGTCCCGGACGTCGCACGCGAGGCCCAGGGCCGGCCCGCCGGAGTCCCCGGCGATCTCCTCCGCCGCCGACCGGCAGGCGGCGGGGTTCCGGCTCGCGACGACGACCGAGCAGCCGGCGCGGGCCAGGCCCCGGGCGATGGCCAGACCCAGTCCGGCCGTCCCTCCGGTGACCAGAGCCACCTGCCCGGAGAGGTCCCGGCCGCGGCATTGCCCATGGCGGGCACCGCGGGCCGGACGGCTTCCCGGCCCTGTCGCGCTCGCCGCCGTTGTGGCGGCCGCTGTTCCGGCTGCTGTTTGCGGCCCCGGCGTTCCCGTCATGGGCGGGCCCCTCCCCTCGTCCGTGCGCCCGGAGCGGTCTCCCACCGTTCCGGGCGCTGTCTTCGGCGGCATGACTCGACGGTCCGGGCGGTCTCCGGGCGGTGTTGGGGCGGACGGCCGCCGCGCCGCCGTGCGCGACCGTCCGGTCCTCCCGCGGACCGGCTGCCGGAAGCCGAGCCGGTCCGGCCCGCCTCGGGTTGACCTTTACGCTACGTCAAGTTCTACGGTCGTGAGCACCGGGTGAGAGACGCCCGGGGACGTGGAAACAGCAAGGGGGGAGCCGCGATGGAGTGGTCGATCCAGGACATCGCGCGCCGTGCGGGGACGACCAGCCGGACGCTGCGCCACTACGACGACATCGGGCTGCTGCCGCCCAGCCGCATCGGCGGCAACGGCTACCGCTACTACGACCAGTCCGCTCTGATCCGGCTCCAGCGGATTCTTCTGCTGCGCGAACTGGGCCTCGGGCTGCCCGCCATCGCGGAAGTGCTGGCCGGGCAGCGAGACGAGACCGCGGCGCTCCGGACGCATCTGCGGCTGCTGGAGCACGAGCGGGATCGGATCGGGCGGCAGATCGAGTCGGTGCGGACCACCTTGCGCAAGACGGAGAGAGGCGAACAGCTCATGGCCGATGAGATATTCGACGGTTTCGACCACACTCGGCACAAGGAGGAGGTGATCGAGCGCTGGGGGCAGGAGGCCTACGACAGTTCCGACCGCTGGTGGCGCTCGCTCGGCGACGAGAACCGGCAGTCCTTCCAGCAGCGGCAGTCCGACATCGCCCAGGACTACGGCAACGCGGCACGCGCCGGTGCCTCCCCGGAGGGTGAGGAGGCGCAGGCGATCACCCGGCGCCACTATGCCTGGCTGGCGGACGCCGTCCCCAACCCCTCCAAGGGCTACTTCATCGGGCTGGCCGAGATGTACGTCGCCGATCCGAGGTTCACCGCGCACTACGAACGGCATGGCGAGGGGGTCGCTGAGTTCGTCAGGGATTCCATGAAGGTCTATGCCGAACGGAACCTCAGCGACTGACGGGGATGTGCGGGGGCGGGGGCGGCGGCCCGGGGCCGCTGGAAGCCGCCGGTGGAAGCCCGGGCCGCCGGACCCGGGGGCGGAGGGAGACTAGGGACTTCCGCGGGTCTCAGAAGCCTCCGCCACCGCCGAAGTCCCCTCCGCCACCGAGGCCTCCGCCGTCGAAGCCTCCGCCGAAGTCGCCCGGATTGAAGTCGGAGCCGGTGTACTCGCCGCCCTCGGCACCCGCACCGAGGTCACCGCCGCCGTAATCGCCGTAGGCGCCATAGGCGTGCGGGGCGAACATCATATTGCCGAGCATGGTGCCGACCAGCAGTCCGGGCAGCATCCCGCCGCCGAAGTAGCCCCCGGCCCAGGGGGCATAGGCGGGCCCGGCCTCCCAGTACGGCCGGCGGCCGGACGCCGTCTCGACGGTACGGGCCATCGGTTCCCGGCCGTCGGCGATCCGGGCGGCATCGGCGGCGCACACGGGGACGGTGCGTGCCGTCCCGCCCTCGGGCGCCCACTCGGCGTCCTCGGTGGACGGGCCGTGGCGGGGGTCGAAGAAGCAGGGCGGCCGGCGCTCGGGCAGCGGGGTGCCGGCGCGGCGTGCCTCCAAGGTGGCCAGGGAGAAGCGGCCGTCCTCCAAGGCTTCGGTGACATGGCGGACGTCACCGGGGTGGTGGGCCCGGGCCATCGCGGCCTTCGCGTTCTCGTAGGAATCCAGCGCGTGGGAGAAGTCGCGGCGCATGGCGTCGTCGGTCTGCGGTGCGGAGGGATCGAAGTCGAGCCGGTCCAGTTCCTCGCCGAAGGCGGTGATGTCCTCGTCCACCAGGGGCCGCACGGTTTCCAGTTCGGCCTTCTCGCGTTCCGCCCGGCGGGTGCGGTTGCGCCGGGAGACGGTGAGGGCCGCCAGGACGCCCACCAGCACCAGAGTGCCGAGCGTGACGAGAGTGACGACCCCGGCGACCGTGCTCGGCCCGCCGTCACCGCCGTCACCGCTCCAGGAACCGGGTGCGGATCCGTTGGCCTCCTGGACCGCCCGGCCGACGAAGTCGTCCAGCAGGGCGGCGGTGTCGGTGCCGTGTTCCCGCTCGACGGCACCGGTCAAGTTGCCCACGGCGTTCTGGGACATCACCCGGCTGTCGGCGCCCGCGTCGAAGCCGTCGCCGAGGGCGACCGCGTAGACGCCGCTGATGCCGACGCGGGTCCGCAGGTCCTGGAGCAGGGTGTCCGGGTCGAACTCCGCGGTCTTCGGCAGGACGGCGACGAAGACGGGCTTGTCGGCGTTCTCGATGGTGTCGGTCAGGGCCTCGGCCTCGGCGCCGGAGACCCGGTCGGACGCCCGGGGGTCCACATAGACCGGGCCGTCCCGCAGGGCTTCCGCGGCGCCGCTGAGGCCGTCGGCCGCCCGGGCGCCCGGAGCGAGGAGCCCGGCGGTGGCCAGGAGAGCCGCCAGCAGGGCGAGCACCGGTCCGAGCACGGCATTGCGCGATGTGCTCCTCATACCTTCGAAGCTACACGAAAGGGGGCAACAACCACCGGGCCCGGAGCCACTGGCGGCCTCCACCCGCGGCCGGCGGCGGGTCGGCCGCGGGCAGGCCCCCGTCGCTGCATGAGCGTCGCGCGACTGCCATGCCGCCCGGCCCGGCCGTCACCCGCTCGGCGCACGCGGATTCGCGCCCCTTCCCGGGGCGGCACAGGGTGGCAGAGGGCGCGGTGTCGTTCCGTAACCGGACGGGCCGGGACCTGGGCAGGAGATCACAGGTGGTGCAGCGGGAACAGCTGTGCAGCAGAGGCGACGGCGGAACGCGCTTCCGCGGTGCCCCTTTCCCCTGCTGGATCCCGGGCCTCCTGATCACGGCCGGCCTGGTCTTCGGGCTGCTGGCACCGCCGAAGCTGACCGGTTCGCCGTTCTTCGCGGCCGCGCCGATGGTGGCCGCGGCCCTCTACACCGGCTTCGCCACCATCCTGACGGCTGTCGTCTCCAGTCTGGCGATGTTCGGGATCGCCTTCCTGCACGGCACGGCCGGGCAGTTCCAGTCGATGCTGGACACCGCCACGGTGGTCACCGTGGCCGGTCTCGCGGTCTTCATCAACCGTGTGGTCCGCCACGGCCACCGTGCGCTGGCTTCGGTCCGGACCGTCGCGGAGGCCGCCCAGCGGGCCGTGCTGCCCACTCCCGCCGGTCACATCGGCGGACTGCGCGTCGCCGCCCGCTACGAGGCGGCGCAGGCGGACGCGGGGATCGGCGGTGATCTCTACGCGGTCCAGTCCACCCCGTACGGGGTGCGGCTCATCGTCGGCGATGTGCGCGGCAAGGGCATGGGAGCGGTGGGGGCGGTCGCCGTCGTCCTCGGGGCTTTCCGGGAAGCGGCGGAGGAGGAACCCGAGCTGACCGGGATCGCGGAGCGGCTGGAGGGCGCGCTGCTACGGGAGGCGAAGCGCCGTGAGGGCCTGGAGCAGGTCGAGGGGTTCACCACGGCGCTGCTCGCCGAGATCCCCGTCGACGGTTCCGCCGGGCCCGGCCTGCAGGGTCCGGGCCCGTCCGGCGGGGGGCCCACCGTGCCGCGGCACCGGAGACTGCGGCTGCTCAACCGCGGCCATCCGGCTCCGCTGATCCTCACCCGGGACGGCGCCGTGTGCGCCGTGGAGCCTGAAGTACCCGCCGTGCCGCTCGGACTGGCCTGGCTGCGGACCGAGCCGGACCGGGTGGAGGAGATCGAGTTTCTGCGCGGCCACACCCTCCTCCTCTTCACCGACGGCGTGACGGAGGCCCGCGACCGCGCCGGTGACTTCTACGATCCCCGGGACCGGCTGCTCGGCCGGTCCTTCAGCGACCCGGAGGAACTCCTGGACACGCTCGTGCGGGACGTGGCTCTGCACACCGAAGGCCTGGCCCACGACGACATGGCGCTCCTCGCGGTCACGGACGTCCTCCCGGAGCACCGCTTCTGACCGCCCGGCCGCATACCCTGCTTCCCGGCCTCCTCCCCGGCTCTCCGCGGCCCTCCCCCACCGCGGGACCTTCCGCCCGCACCGGCATGCCGCCCGCCCCGCCGCCCCGTGGACACGGTGCGTGATCTCCGGTGTCCGAGCGATAACAACTGATGCACGATCAGCGGGAACAGGTTTCCCGACCCCCGGCCAACTCGTGCGTATCTGGCGGCGGATGTCCCTTTCCTCCGGTCGGTCATTACCAAAAGATCAGCCGGAACGGCTTGGAATACGGGCCTCCCGTCAATTAACGTTCGATAACGCAGCGCGGTCGTCCCAGCCGCCACCGAAGGTGGCACCGCGCGCGCAGTCGCCGAATCCCGCATGCGCGGAACAGCACCACCTGCACCAAGGGAACCGGGGAACCAATCCTTGGGGTGAATCGGGCCTCTCCGTCAGGAGGGAACCGTAGGAGACCTTCCTGCTCCGAACCCGTCAGCTAACCCGGTAGGCGAGAAGGAAGGAAAGGAGTGCGCCTCCGTGGCGTCCAGCAGCCCTGCCACCGAAACGTGGGCCGGTCCGTCCACCTCCGGTCCCGGCTTCGACGGAGAGCCCGTCGGTGAGTGGAATCCCACCGCCGAATCCACCGCCCCGGTACGGGGCAGGCACCGCGTCGTCAAACAGCGCGGCGGAGGCATGGCCCGAAGCGGCGCCGTCCTGGGGGTCGGTGTGATCGCGGCTGTCGGCGCCGGCGGCATGGCCACCGCCAAGGACCGCCCCCCGGCTCCCATTTCACTTCCCGACCTCTCCCCGGTGACGGACAAACTGCCCGCCATCGACTCCCTGGTCGGCGGCTCCAACGACGTCTCCGCCACCGCGAGCCGCGCCCCGCTGACGCAGGCCGGGCTCACCACGGACGAGATCGCGCAGGGCGCCGACGCCGGAGAGGCCCTGCGGGCCCGCATCATGCGCCAGGCGGAGCAGCAGCAGAGCGTCGCCGAGGCCTCCGAGCGGCTGGCCGCAGAGCAGGCCGCCCGTGAGAAGGCCGCCGAGGACGCCGCCGCCAAGAAGGCCGAGGCCGAGGCCGCGAAGAAGAAGGCCGCGGAGGAGGCCGAGCGCAAGGCGGCCGAGGAGGCCGCGCGCAAGGCGGAGGAGGAGCGGCTGGCCAAGCTGGCCGCGAGCTACGCGCTTCCGCTGTCCTCGTACACCCTCACCTCCGGTTTCGGCGAGTCCGGCTCCATGTGGTCCAGCAGCCACACCGGCCAGGACTTCGCCGCCCCGACCGGCACCCCCGTCAAGGCGGTGCACGGCGGCACGATCACCGAGGCCGGCTGGGCCGGCTCGTACGGCTACCGCATCATCCTCACCCTCGACGACGGCACGGAGATCTGGTACTGCCACCTCTCCTCGATGACCGTCACCTCCGGCGAGGTCACAACCGGCGAGACGATCGGCCGCGTCGGCTCCACCGGCAACTCCTCCGGCCCGCACCTTCATCTGGAGGTCCGTCCCGGCGGCGGTGACCCGGTCAACCCGGCGGCCTGGCTCAGCGAGCACGGCAAGAGCATCTGAACCCGGGAGGTATCCGGCGCTCCCGGAGGACGCCGCCGGGGCGCCTTCCCGCGGGCCGGCCCGGCGGACGGCTTCCCTGCCGCCTCACTCCGGGGCACAGCCGCGGGCTCCGCTCACTGCGGGCCCGTGGGAGGAAGGGCCCGGGGAAGGGCTTCCGGGACAGCGCCGGGTGACGGCCGGAAGCCGAGGGCGCGCATGCGACGCGCCCTCCGGCCTCCGGGTGTTACCCCGTGTCCCGGTTCCCCGTATGCCCTGCGGGCCTGCCGTAAACCCCCGGACGCGCGGCTCTCCAACGACGGCCCTGCCCGCGTTCCTGCGCCCGTTCTCTTCCGCGCCGGTCTCCGCCCCGCCCCGGCGGCCCGCGCGCGCCACCCCGGCCCGTCTCCGCACGGCGCGGGGACCCCGGCTCCGGCAGCCCTCGTGACGTCCCCCCGACGCCAGGGCTGCCGGCCCCTCCGGCACCGGACGGTCGCCGCTGCCAGTCCGGCACCGGACGGCCGCCGCCCCGCACCGCGGTCGTCCGCTCGTCCCCGGCGTGAATCGCGCGGCGACGGGAACCTGCAAGCACGAGCACCGGGGGCCGCCCCGGGCGGGAGCCGAGCGGAAGGTGTGGGGGATGGCGGCGGACTACCCGTTGGACGCGCGGGCGGGGACGGGTACGGTCACCACGGCCGTACCCGCCCGGCTGGACAGACTGCCCTGGTCGCGCTGGCACTGGACCATTGTGATCGGCCTCGGCACCGTGTGGATCCTCGACGGACTGGAGGTCACCGTCGTCGGGAACATCGCGGGCCGGCTCTCGGAGGAGGGCAGCGGTCTCCCCATCAGCTCCGGCCAGGTCACCGGTGTCGCCGCGGCGCTCTACGTGGCCGGCGCCTGTCTGGGCGCCCTCTTCTTCGGCCGGCTCACCGACCGGTACGGCCGCAAGAAGCTCTTCATCATCACGCTGGCCGTCTATCTGGGGGCCACCGCTCTGACGGCCGTCTCCTTCTCCAGCTGGTGGTTCTTCGCCTTCCGCTTCCTCACCGGCTTCGGTATCGGCGGCGAGTACGCGGCCATCAACTCCGCCATCGACGAGCTGATTCCGTCCGCCTACCGGGGCCGGGTCGACCTCGTCATCAACGGCAGCTTCTGGCTGGGCGCGGTCGGCGGTTCCCTGCTGTCCATCGTCATGCTGGACACCGACATCTTCCCCAAGGACCTCGGCTGGCGGCTGACGTTCGGGCTGGGCGTCGTCCTCGGGCTGGTGATCCTCCTGGTCCGCCGGCACGTACCGGAGAGTCCACGCTGGCTCTTCATCCATGGCCGCGGTGACGAGGCGGAAGCCCTGGTCGGTGCGGCGGAACGGCAGATCACCGCCGAGAAGGGTGAGGAACTCCCGGAACCGGCCGGTGAGATCACCATCCACCAGCGCAAGAGCATCGGCTTCGGCCTGATCGCCCGCACCGTCTTCTCGCACTACCGCAGGCGTGCCCTCCTCGGCTTCTCGCTCTTCATCGGCCAGGCGTTCCTCTACAACGCCATCACCTTCGGCTTCGGCGCGATCCTCACCACGTTCTACGACGTGGGGACCGGCTCCACCGGCTACTTCTTCGCGGTGATCGCACTCGGCAACTTCTTCGGGCCGGTGCTGCTCGGCAAGCTCTTCGACACCGTGGGCCGCAAGGTCATGATCTCCGGCACCTACCTCCTCTCCGGCCTGCTGCTCTTCCTCACCGCCTGGCTGTTCGACGGCGGCCATCTGACCGCGAGGACCCTCACCGCCTGCTGGTGCGTGGTGCTCTTCTTCGCCTCGGCCGGCGCGAGCTCCGCGTATCTCACGGTCAGCGAGGTCTTCCCGATGGAGACCCGCGCGATGGCGATCGCCTTCTTCTACGCGATCGGCACCGCGGCGGGCGGCATCAGCGGCCCGCTGGTCTTCGCGAAGCTCACCGAATCGGGCGTCGTCGGCGACACCGTGCTGGCCTTCCAGATCGGCGCCGCGCTCATGACCGCGGCCGGTCTGGTGGCCGCCGTGCTGGCCGTGCCGGCCGAACGCCGCTCGCTGGAGGACATCGCCACCCCGCTCTCCCAGCGGACCGGTGAGGGGGCCGGGACCGCCGGCGGCCCGTCGCCCCGCACGGCGAGCTGACGCCCGGCGCGCCCGCGCCGGAGCAGTGGGGCGGTGGGGCGGTGGGGCGAGCGGCGGGCCGGGGAGCGGCGGGCCGGGGAGCGGTGGCCCCGGCTCAGTGGCCGCCGGGGCCGGGGCCGGGACCGGACGCGCCGTGACCCCGCGGTGCGTACGGCGCCGATTGCGGCACCGATTGCGGCACCGCCCACGGTCCCGGCTGATACGGCACCCCGGACCCGGGCGGGGCACCCGGCCCGTACGGGCCGGGGCCGTACGGGCCGGGGCCGTACGGCGCCCAGGGCCCGGCACCCGGCCCGTACGCTCCCGGCCCGTACGGCTGCCACCGCGGTGGTGTCACCGGTGCCGTGACCGCCGCGGCGTGCAGCAGGGCGGGCCGGGCCAGGGACTTGCGCTGCCACAGGTGGTGCAGCAGCTCCTGCTCGCGGATGGCGAAGTCCGCGCCCGCCCCGCCCTGGTGGGCCCGCCGCCGCAGGAAAGCCAGGGCCGTCGCGAAGGACTGGTACTCGGAGACCGCGCGGGCCGCCGGAGCGCCGTGCGTACGGCGGGCGAGGCGCCGGGCGACCGCGCGGGCACGCATCGACGACAGCGCGTACGGCTCGGCGGGCGCGAGCCAGCCCGCCGCGACGTATGCCGGCAACTGCTCCCGGACAGCCCGTAGTTCACCCGCCCGGGACCGGATCACCACGGTGGTCAGCACCACGAACAGCGGCACCATGAACAGGGCGTAGACCGCGATGAAGCCGTGGCCGCCCAGCGACGTCGAGCCGTTCCAGACGCTGTGCAGTCCCATGGCCGTCGCCAGCCCGCAGAGCGGCAGCAGCACCCGGCCGGCCCGTGCCCGTGGCGTCACCTGGGCGGCCAGCCCGAACCCGATCCCCGTCAGCGCCGTGAACAGCGGATGCGCGAACGGCGACAGCACGATGCGGACGACGAAGGTCTGCGCGGTCACGGACCCGATCCCCGAGGCACCCAGCGCCTCGTCCTCACCGAAGGCGGTGCCCAGGAAGAGGATGTTCTCGGTGAAGGCGAAGCCGGTGGCCGTGATCCCCGCTATCACCACACCGTCGACGATGCCGTTGAAGTCCCGCCGCCGGAAGACGAACAGCAGCAGCAGCGCCGCTCCCTTGGCGCTCTCCTCCACCACGGGGGCGACGACCGCCGCTCCCCAGGTGTCCGCCTCACCGGCCGAGGAGACCCCGCCCCGCGCGACGATCCACCGCACCGCGAGACCGTTGGCCAGGATGGCGACCAGCGTGGCGGCACACGCTCCCCAGGAGAACGCGAATGCCAGATTCCGCCAGGGCTCCGGCTCCACCCGGTCCAGCCAGCAGAAGGCTGCCACCAGCAGGGGAACGGGAAGCACGGACAGGCCGAGACCGACCACGAAGCCGCGGGTGCCGGTCTGCTGCCGGACGAGCGCCAGGATCACCAGCCCGCACAGTGCCAGCAGAATGACCAGCGCGCCGACGCGCACCGCTCTGCTCTCCCAGAGCGCGCGGCGCGGCCGGTAGCGCCACTGCGCACGATCGGGCACGGCGTCGAACCGGGGACGCGGCCGGTACCCCGGCACCGGCGGCTGCGCGGGACCGGGCCGCTGCGGGGGTGGGGACGGGTGCATCCACCGACCCTAACGAGAGGCCGCCCGCGGTGCGTCGGCCTTCGGTCAGCGGCGGCGGAACAGGAGGTCGTGGACGCGGTGCCCCTTGTCCAGGCCGGCGCTTTCGAACTTGGTCACCGGGCGGAACGCGGGCCGGGGGGCGTAGCCGCCGTCGGGCCGGGTGTTCTCCAGCTCGGGGCAGGCCGTCAGCACCTCCAGCATCTGCTCGGCGTACGGCTCCCAGTCGGTGGCGCAGTGGAACAGCGCCCCCTGCCGCAGCCGGCCGGCTGCCGGCGTCACGAACTCCGGCTGGATCAGCCGGCGCTTGTGGTGCCGCTTCTTGGGCCAGGGGTCGGGGAAGAACACCCGCAGCCCCGCCAGGGCGCCCGGCTCGATCATCTCCCGCAGCAGGATGATCGCATCGCCGTTGGCCACCCGGATGTTCGTCAGCCCCTGACGTTCGGCGAGCGCCAGCAGATTGCCCTGGCCGGGGGTGTGCACATCGGCGGCGAGGATCCCGGTGCCCGGGTCGTCGGCGGCCATCCGCGCGGTGGCCTCGCCCATGCCGAAGCCGATCTCCAGCACCACGGGCAGGCCGTCGAACAGGGCGTCGAGATCGAGCGTGGACCGGCCGTCGATGTCCAGGCCCCACGTCGGCCAGAGCCGGCGCAGCGCCTCGCCCTGCCCGGCCGTCACCCGCCCGCGGCGCGGTCGGAAGCTGCGGATCCGCCGCTCGTGGTGCGACCCGGCCGGATCGGCCGCGGGGCCCTCGGGGAACAGCAGCTTCCGCTCGGCGCGGTTCACTCCCCGCGGAGTGGCCTCGGCGCGGGTGGCGCCGCGCGCCTCGGGCACCGGCGGGGACGTGTGGTTACGGGAATCGGACACAATACGTCCGATTCTACGGCGCCCCGTACCCGTTCCGGCCGGGGCGGGTAAGCACGGCTCGGGGCCCGGGCGAGGGGACGGGCAGGCCCTACACCCGCACCGCGCCCAGGGCGGCCAGGGCCCGCCGCGCCACCTCGCGCCCGATGGGCAGGGAGGCCGTGGCGGCCGGGGAGGGGGCGTTGAGCACATGGACGGTCCGGGGGGCCTCGGCGAACAGGAAATCGTCCACGAGTGTGCCGTCCGGCAGCACCGCCTGCGCGCGGACACCCGCCGGGGCCGGTACCAGATCCGCTGGGCGAACCTCGGGCAGCATCCTCCGCACCGCTTCCGTGAAAGCTCTCCGGGAGAGCGAACGGCGCAGCTCGCCGGTGCCGTACCGCCAGTGGCGGCGGGCTATCCGCCAGGAACCGGGAAAGGCCAGCGTCCCGGCGAGCTCGGCGGCGCGCAGGGTCCGCCAGTCGTAGCCCTCACGGGCCAGCGCGGGGACGGCGTTCGGCCCGATGTGCACCCGGCCGTCGATGCCCCGGGTGAGGTGCACGCCCAGGAACGGGAACGCCGGGTCCGGCACCGGGTAGACCAAGCCCCGGACGAGCCCGGCACGGCCGGGCGCCAGCGCGTGGTACTCCCCCCGGAACGGGATGATGCGCATCCCCGGTTCGTCACCGGCCAGCCGCGCCACCCGGTCGCTGTGCAGCCCGGCGCAGTTCACCAGGGCTCGCGACCGCAGCACCGCGCCGTCGGCGGTGCGCACCGCCACCGACGAGGAGCGGCGGCCGATGGCCCGCACCTCGGCGCCGTACCGGATGTGCGCGCCCCCCTCCTCCGCCAGCCGGGCCAGTCGTCGGGCGACCGCCCCGTAGTCGCACACCCCCGTGGTGCCGACATGGATCGCGGCCAGCCCCCGCACCGCCGGCTCGTGCTCCGCGATCTGCGCCGGGCCCAGCTCGCGCACCGGTATGCCGTGCTCCCGGCCGCGCTGCACCAGGGCATGCAGCCGCGGCAACTCCTGCCGTTCGGTGGCGACGATCAGCTTGCCGGTCACCTCGTACGGCAGACCCTCCTCGGCGCAGAACCGCACCATCTCCGCCGCGCCCCGCACCGCGAACCGCGCCTTGAACGAGCCCGGGCGGTAGTAGATCCCGCTGTGGATCACGCCGCTGTTGCGCCCCGTCTGGTGCCGCCCCGGGCCGGGCTCCTTCTCCAGCACCACCACCCGGGTGCCGGGCGCCGCGCGGGTGATCGCGTACGCCGACGAGAGCCCGACGATTCCGCCCCCGATCACCAGGACGTCGCAGTCGTACGACACCGCCCCGCACCTCCCCGCTCGCGCTCCGCCTCTCCCGATGATGCCCTGGCCCACTGACAGCCACCCGAAACCTGCCGACGGAGCTCCACCGGCAAGGCCGGCGGTCCGCTGCTCGGGGCGGATCGGGCAGGCCCCGCCGCATGATGGCGGCCCGCCGGCTGGAGGCCACCGGTCGGGGGCCACCGGCCGGCGGCCCACCACCAGGGCCCGACGGCACACAGTCGCCTGCGGGCCGTGGGGGCCCCGCTCCGTCGTGGCGGACACCGGGACCGCCCGTGCGGCACCGGCCGGCCGGCCACGGGGAACCCGGGCCGAGCCCGGGGTACCGCCGTCTCCGGGGGCCCGGTTCGCGTCCCTGCCGGAACCCTCCGCTTGAGAGGTGGGGTCTACGCCGGCGCCACCAGCAACGGCCGTGCCCGCTCCCGCAGTTCCGCCACCCGGGGCTCGTCCCCGTACGGCTCCAGCCGGTGCAGCAGGTCCCGCACGTACTCGGTGGTCCGCGCCGAGGAGATCCGGCCGGCCACCTCCACGGCCCGCGTCCCCTGCGCGCACGCGGCGTCCAGATTCCCGGATTCCAGTTCGGCCACCGCGGCGACGACCAGCCGCAGCCCGTGCGAGCGGACGAACTCCTCCGTCGGCTGCGACAGCGCCTGTTCGGTGAAGCGCCGCACCTGGCGGGGCACCTTGAGGTCGCGGTAGCACTCCGCGGCGTCGGCCGCGAACCGCCCCTCGGAATAGAACCCCAGCCAGCCGGGGTCCTGGTCGCCGGGGCGGGAGCGTTCGAGCCAGCCCTCCGCGGACCGCAGCGCGGCGCTCGCCGCGTGCGAGTCGCCGGCCTTGGCGTGGGCGCGGGCCTCGACGAGACGGAAGAAGCTCATGGTGCGGGCGGTGGCCAGGCCGCGATTGCGTTCCACGGCCGCCTGGGCGAGGTCAACACCCTCGTCGGCGAAGCCGCGGTAAGTGGCCTGGAGGCTCATGGAGGCCAGCACGTAGCCGCCCAGCGGCACGTCGGCCGCGGCGCGTGCCAGGCGCAGCGCCTGGATGTAGTAGCGCTGCGCCGCCTCCTGCTGGCCGGTGTCGAACGCCATCCACCCGGCGAGCCGGGTGAGTTCGGCCGTCGCGCCGAACAGGGCACGCCCGACCTCGTCGCTGTACGAGCCGAGGAGCAGCGGCGCCGCGTCGACCCGCAGGCACTCGGGCACCATGGACGAACGCCAGTCGCCGCCGCCGTACTTGGAGTCCCAGCGGCGGGCGTCCTCGGCGGCCTCGCGCAGTTTGGTGACGTCGCTGTGCCCGACGCGCTGCGGCGGGCCGTCGGCGCCGGCCGCCTCGGCCTCCCTGGGGTCGCGGGCGGCGTTGCTGTCGGCGGGCGTGATCAGCCAGCGTGAGGCGGGCGTGGCGTAGGCGCTCACGGCGAACGATCCGGCCAGGCTCTGCCAGATGCCGCCGCTTCCCGCCCTGCGCCCGGCGAGGTCGAGACGGTACAGCTCGGTGGCCGAGCGGACCGCGGCACCGATGGCGCGCGGGAAGGCGAGACCGACCTCGGGCGCCGGATCGGCGTCGGCCAGGCCTATCTCGTGCAAAGGCACGGGACGGCCGAGTTTGCTGCCGATCGCGGCGGCGATCAGGTGGGGCGCGGCGCCCTGCGGGACCATGCCTTTGGAGACCCATCTGGCCACCGAGGTCTTGTCGTAGCGGAGCGTCAGACCGCGCTGCGCCCCGAGGTCGTTGACCCGGCGCGCCAGGCCGGCGTTGCTGATGCCCGCGAGGGCGAGAACGGTGCCGAGCTTCTCGTTCGGCCCGCGTTGCTCCCTGGACATGAGCCACCCCTCGACACACCGACGGCCGCCCCGGCATAGGCACGGGGCATTCGTAAGCCCAGCGTAGTTGCCCACATCCCGACCGTTAAGGGGCGAAGTACCGGTTGGCGAGAATGTGGCCGTGGCGGGGAGCGCGCCCGGGCCCGTGCCCCGGGGACACGCGGCCCTGCGCCCGGACATGCGCGCTGTCCCGGCCGCCGCGAGAGCGCTTCCATGGGGAGCGCGTGGGCCGGCCCGCTGCACCGGATCCAGTGGGCCGGGGCCCCGCCGCCTCGTTCCCCGCGGGCGGCGGGACGGTCCGGGAGGCGGCGGCCGTCTCCCGGGCCGCGCCGTTCCCGTGGCCCGCGTCCGCTCCTGACGGCGCCTGAAGTTTGGCTTGTTTTCGCCCTTCTCAACGGGGCGCACGGCATGGGAGTGCGTGCTCCGCCGACCGCCCCCTGTGCGCCGTCCCCATGGCAGCATGGTGCTGACGGGACCCACATTGCCCCGGACCGCGGCCAGTTGGCGGGCATGCCGCTCCCGGAGCGTCGCCGGGCCGATGCCGGACCTGTCGGACTACTGTGCACGATGACTGCGTGCGGCGGGTACAGAGTTGCCCACGGGCTGTGGAGGCGGCGATGCGGTGGTTGGTGGGGTGGAGCAGTGCCGCCGCAGGCGCTTCCCGCACGGCGTGGAGCACGACCGCCGACGGCGGTGACGACCCCGTCCATCCCGTCGGATCCCAGCCGCTCTGGACCGGACCCGATCCGCTCTGGGCCGTCGGCGACTGGCGGCCCGACGAGATCCGCGTCGTCCAGGCCGACCCGTTCACGCGGATCGCCGTGCTCGGCTGCTGCGGCGCCACCGACGAGGAGTTGCGCGTCGCCCTGTTCGCCGCCCGTGGCGGCGCCCTGCGGCACCTCACCGCCTGGCCGGGCGCCTATACCGCCGTGCTCCAGGTCGGCCGCCGCATCACCGTCACCGGCGATCTGGCCGGAGCCCGCCCCGTCTTCCACACCCCCTGGCGCGGCGGCACCGCGTACGCCACCGCGGCCCTGCCGCTCGCCGACCTCGTCGAGGCCCAGCTCGACATCGGCCACCTCGCCGCGCTGCTCGCCTGCCCCGACTCCCCGGAGGCCCTGCGCGACGGAACCCCGTATCTCGGCGTCCAGCGCGTGCCGCCCGGCCACGCCCTCATCCTGCGCGACGGGGCCCGGGAGATCACCGGATACGAACCGACCGCCTCGCTCGCCGTCGCGGCGCCCCAACTCGACCCCGGCCAAGCCGTCGAGGGCGTGCGCGACGCCCTCGTCGAAGCCGTACGCGCCCGCCTCGCCGCCCCCCGGCACGCTCCGGAAGCCGAGCCGGCCGACCCCGGACCCGTGCCCGGCATGGGGCCCGCGGAACGCCGCGCGGCGCGCGGGGCCCCCGTCCCCGGCATAGGCGCCGACCTCTCGGGCGGCAGCGCCTCCTCCACCCTCGCCCTGCTCGCGGCCGGTCTCCCGGGCAACCCCGGTACGCTCCTGGGCCACCACGGCGCCGGCGAGCGACTGCTGGCCGTCACCTTCAACGACCTCGCCGCGGGCGGCGGCCGGGAGCGCGAGGCCGAGCTCGAGCGGGCCCGCGGCCTCGCCGCCAATCCCCGCCTGCACCACGTCGTCGTCCCCGGGGGCGAGGAAGCCCTGCCGTACGCCGGCCTCGACACCGTCTTCCTCACCGACGAGCCCGGCCCGTCCCTCGTCACCGCCGCCCGCCACCGCTACCGGCTCGCCGCGGGCAGCGCCGACCACATCGTCGGCCACGGCGCGCGCCAAGTGCTGGACGCCCACCCCGCCCGCCTCGCCGACCTGCTCCTCGACCGCCAGCGGCGGCGGCTGCTGCGGCCGATGGCGGCCCTTGTCCGCGCCGACGGCCCCGGCGCCCAGTCGCTCTTCGTCCCGTTCACCGTCTACCGCGCGGCGCGCCGCCTCGCCCGCACGCCGTACCGCGAGGGCGTGCGGGACGTGGCCGGGATGCTGCTGGAGCGCCGCTTCACCGACGCGAACGGCCAGGGCGGCCAGGTCCGCGGCCTTCCGTTGGCGGCCGCGGACGCCGGCGCCGTGGACGCCTCCCTCGCCGCGCTCGCCTGGTGCCGCCCCGGCCCCGCGGCACGCTGGCTGACGGGCGAGGCGCTCGCCGAGGTGTCGGTGCGCCTCCACGACGCGGCATCCCGTCCCGGCACCGTGGAGCGCCCGGGCGAACGGCGCGCCAACGCCGCGCTCGTCCGCCACGCGGCCGACCACCGGGTCTTCGAACAGGCCGCCGAGATCAGAAACCAGCGGCTGCACGCACCCTTCCTCGACAACCAGGTCGTCCGGGCCTGCCGCGCGCTGCCCGAGGCGCTCCGTGTCCAGCCGGGGGCGCGTGCCTCGGTGTTGCGCACCGTGCTGGCGGGCGCGGGCATCCACGACCTGCCCCCCGGCTGGGGTGCTCCGTCCCAGGCCTCGCAGGCGGCCTCCGTCCGGGCCGGGCTGCGGGCCTCGGTCGACGGGCTCGTGGCCCTCTTCGACGCGCCGCTGCTGGCGGATGCGGGGCTGGTGGAGGCCCGGGTGGTGCGCAAGGCGCTGCGCGCGGCGGCCCGGGGAGAACCGGTCCCGCTGGACGGCCTGGCCGAACTGGTCTCCACCGAGCTCTGGCTGCGCCGGCTGGTCGCACGCCGGGGAAGCTGCTGGACGGGCTCGGATGCGCCGAGGCAGCGTGCGGTGTCCGGAGGGGTGCCGGGTACCTCGCGCCCGGCTCTGTGAGCCGCTGAGCCGTCACGCGGCGGTGGACGGTGATCCCGGGCGGGCGGTCCCGTGGCCCGGCGGAGTCGTGGCCCGGCGGAATCGTCTGACGGACCGCGGACCGGCGGCGGCCGGACGCCGACGCGCCGGAGAAGCCGCCGCCGTGACGGGCCGCAAGACCTGAGGGGAAGCCCGCCGGAGGCTCTGAGGCGCTCCGCGCCGGAAGCCCCGGAAGCCCGCCGTTCCGAACCGGACGAGCGGTACCCGTTCCCCACAGGCCGGGAACGGCGGCTCGGAACGGCGGCTCGGAACGGCGGAACCGGACGGGACCGCTTTCCGGGGCCGGGCAACCAGGGGTGTCCGGGTGTCGCCCGTCCGCGCGACCGGCAGCAGCCGCGTTCGCCGCGCCGCGGGCGCGTCCCGGTCACCGCTCAGCGGCAACTGATGCGCGCCCCCGCCCAGTCCGCCAGCGCCTGCGCGTGGCGCTCCTGGTGCGGCTCGACGACCAGCCGGATGGTCCGGACACCCGCCAGCGGCACCTGGACCGGCGCAGCCGCGTCCCCGTCGCGCAGGACGCCCGAGCGCCACAGCAGCGCGCCGTCCCCGTAGACGGAGAACCGGGCGGCCCCCGGCACAGGCCGCAGATCGTCCAGTCCGACCCGCGCGTCGTATGCCGTGCAGGCACGGTTGAGATCGATCGTGACGGACGACCGGGCCTGCACGGTCACCCCCGCCGGGAACGACTCCCCTGCAACCGACAGATCCTGACGGGGCCACAGCCAGGAACTCCCGGCGCTGCGCACCTCCGGCCGCGTGCCGTCGCCGTGCGTGTCATACGCCAGTTCGCCGATGTCGTACGCCAACGGAGCCGGTTTCGGCTCGGCGGACGGCCCGGTCGGACCCGGGGCGGGGGCGGAGGACGGCGGCGGCGGGGAACCGGAAACGGGCGCCGAGGGGGATGACGGGGGTCCGCCCGGCGCGGAGGCGGGCGGACCCGGGGAGAACGCGCCGGAGGACCCGCCCCCGGGATCCACCGGTCCCACGCTTTCTGCGGGGCTCCCCGACGCCTCCGGTCCCGGATCGGACGGCGTCCGGGACAGGGTTTCCTCCCGCCTGGTCTGCGTCGGCGCGGCCTCCGGCCCGGGAAGCGCCTCCCGCACCGGAGAGCGGCTCGCGCGGGAGCTGGGCACCGGCTCCCAGGAGGCCTCGGGGGATGGGGCGCGGCCGGCGCGGGGGCCGGTGTCGGGCGTGCCGACATCCCAGGCCAGCCCCACGAGAGTGACGGCGGTGGCGGCCGCCAGCCCGGCCGCCGTTCCCATCCGCATCAGCACACCGACACCCTCGGCAGTGCCGCGGTCCACCTCCGCACCGCTCCGACGCCTTCGCGGAGCGACGGCTCCGGCCGCCGGCCGCGGGTACCCGTCCGTGCACGGGCCGAGCACGGCGACAGGCAGCGCCATCCGCAGCCGGACACCGGCGTCCGCCGCGTCCCGTACGGCCGCCCGGCACCGCGCGCAGGCCACGAGGTGCCGGCGCAATCGCCGCGCCGTGCGTGCCCGCGGGCCGTCTTCGGCATACGCGGCGACGAGCGGAGCGGAGCCCGGACAGTCACCGCCTGCGGCCCGTGCTTCCGTCAACCGGACCCGCAGACAAGCCAGTTCCAGCTCCCTCCGGGCCCGGTCCGCCTCTGCGGCCGCAGCCTCGGGGCGCAGTCCGAGCAGCCGGGCGGCGCTCTGCGTCGGCTCCGCTTCGACCAGGGTGTGCCAGAGCATGGTCTGCCGGTGCAAGGGCAGCGCGTGGAAAGCCCGGACGACTTCCGAACGCTCCGCCTCCCGCATCGCCCGCATCCAGACGGCCGCCTCCGTCCCGCTGCTCCCGGGCCCGGCCGGGCCCGGGCCGTCCGCGGAAACGGCGGACTGCCGCGCTGCCGCGCTGTCCACATCCCCTGCGGGTGCGCCCGCCGCCCCCGTGCCACCGGGGGGCCGGGTGCCGTGGACGGCACGGGCGGGACCGGTGGCCTCCGCGAGGGCGGCGAAGTCGGCGAACCCGGGACGGAGCCGGCTGTGCCTCCCCGTCCGAGCCCACTCCGCGGCCACCCTGCGGACCGTCACCAGCAGATGCATCCGCTCGGGAGCCTCCGGGCGGTCGCCACCACGGATCTCCCGGAGCGTACGGGCGAAGGCTTCGGTCGTCAGGTCGTCGGCGCGGTCCGTGTCGTGGCACCAGGCGCGGGCGTGACGCCGGACGGCGACGGCATGGCGCCGGAAGAACTCCTCGAAGGCCGTGTCGTGCCCGTCCGCGGTACGCCGGAGCAGATCCGCGTCGGCCGGCCCCGGCCCCGGCCCTCTGCCCGGACCGGACGTCGGCTGCTCAGATCCCATGGCAGAAGCCCCCGTACCCGACGACGCACCCCGGTCCCCGGGAAAGACTGCCACACCTCGCGGCCCCGGACCCGGACAGGGAACCGGAACCACCCACCGGACAGGACAGCTTCACGGACAACGCGCGCGAGGCCACCCTGCCCGGAGGGACGGGGAACGTCCGGCCGGACGGGCACGCGGACCCGGCCCGACGGTCCCCGGAGGACGGCGGAAGCCCCGCCCTCAGAGCGTGCGCGGACGCAGCCCTTCCAGAAGGATCTCCAGAAGCCGCGCCGACGCCGCTTGCTGCTGTGCCGCGTCGGGCAGTGCCGGAGCGGCGGTGGCTATCACGAGCAGTACGTCGGCGACGGTCACATCACCGCGCAGCTCGCCGGCCGCCCGGGCCCGGTCGACCAACTGCCCGACGACGTCCAGCAGGACCGCGGCCCCCGCATCGTGCTCGCCCGGCTCGGGAGCCCGCTCGACGAGCCGCAGATCCGGCTGGCCCTGCCCCGGTAGGGCGGCCGGCTGCCGCTGCTGCGGCACCCGTGCCGTGGTGGCGTCCGCCCCTTCGGCGTCCGGGCCGACGCCGACCCGCAGGACCTGCGGCGGCAGCAGGCGACCGGCCCCGGAGGCGACGGAGGTGCGCAGGAAGCGGGAGAGCGCCGACCACGGCTCCTCCTCCTGGCCCAGGGCGGCCCGCGCCTGCTCGGTGAGCCGCGCGGTCTCCTCCTCGGCTATCCGCCGGACGAGCACGTCCTTGCTGGGAAAGCGCCGGTAGACGGTGCCCACACCGACCCGCGCCCGCCGTGCGACATCCTCCATCGGCGCCCCGTAGCCCAGTTCACCGAAGACTTCGCGCGCCGCGCGCAGGACATGCTCCAGATTGCGCTGTGCGTCCACCCGCAACGGCGCCGAACGCGTGGCGCCGATGACCTCGGAACTGCTCGCGGCCGTCCGTGCGCTGCCGTCCGGTGCGGACGCGAGAGCGGCCGGCCAATGAGAACTCTGCGTATGCATGTGTTTTCCCCCGGTACATGACGTCTCCCCCCGGAGACTCCCCGCCGTGACTGCCGGGAGACGGTCTGGCTCCCCCGACGGGATACGAACATAGTTGAGCCCAGGCCCGGAAAGAAGAGGGCAGTTCCGCACAGACCGCCCCCGGGCCCGCGCGGAGGAGCGCCCGGCTCCGGCCGATGCGCCCACGACGGCGACCGGCTCCACGCTGACCTGCGGAGCTTGCGACCGCCCCGGCGGAATGACCCGTTCCGTACGCCGCGGCTTCCCGGTCATACATTTCGCGGGGCCTGTGGACAAACGGCCGTCGCCGGTGCGTCATGGGAGGGTGCCGTGCCGTCAGGGAGCGGGCACGGCGGAACGACATCGCGAGGAGACCCTCTGTGACGGAACCGGCGCGCATTCTCGTGGTCGGCGGTGGCTGTGTCGGGATGTACACCGCCCTGCGGCTCCAGCGGAGGCTCAAACGCGGTGAGGCACTGATCACCGTGCTCGACCCCGACCCCTATATGACCTACCAGCCGTTCCTGCCCGAGGCCGCGGCCGGCTCGATCTCCCCCCGCCACGTCGTCGTCCCGCTGCGCCGCGTGCTGAGGAAGTGCCAGGTGGTGGTCGGCGAGGCCACGGCCATCGACCACGCGGCGCGCACCGCGACCGTACGAACCCTCGCCACGGAGGAGGAGGGCGCCGCTCCGGTCGAGATCGGTTACGACGAGCTGGTGCTCGCGCCCGGCTCGGTCTCGCGCACCCTCCCCGTCCCCGGCCTCGCCGAGTTCGGCATCGGCTTCAAGACGGTCGAGGAAGCCATCATGCTCCGCAACCACGTCCTGGAGCAGCTCGACATCGCATCCTCGACCCGTGACCCGGCGGTCCGGGACGCCGCCCTCACCTTCGTCTTCGTCGGCGGCGGCTACGCGGGCGTGGAGGCGATCGCCGAACTGGAGGACATGGCCCGCTACGCCGTGCGCTACTACCACAACGTCGAACCCGAGGACATGAAGTGGATCCTCGTCGAGGCGACCGGACGCATCCTGCCCGAGGTCGGCGAGGAGATGGGCACCTACGCCGTCCGGGAACTGCGCGGCCGCAACATCGACATCCGCCTGGACACCCGGCTCGCCTCCTGTGAGAAACGGGTCGCGGTGCTCAGCGACGGCTCTCGATTCCCCACCCGCACCCTGGTGTGGACGGCAGGCGTGAAACCGCACCCCGTGCTCGCCGCGAGCGGCCTGCCGCTGGGCGACCGGGGCAGGCTGCGGTGCACGGCGGCCCTGCGCGTCGACGGCACCGAGCACGCCTGGGCCGCGGGCGACGCAGCCGACGTGCCGGACCTGGCCGCGGGCACCCCCGACGCGCTGTGCGCCCCCAACGCGCAGCACGCCGTACGCCAGGCGCGGACCCTCGCCGACAACCTCGTCGCCTCGCTCCGCGGCGGCAGGACCAGGAACTACCAGCACGCCCACGCCGGATCGGTCGCCTCCCTCGGACTCCACAAAGGCGTCGCCCATGTGTACGGCAGAAAGATCAAGGGCTATCCGGCCTGGCTGATGCACCGCGTCTACCACCTCGGCCGAGTACCGACCTTCAACCGCAAGGCCCGGGTGATCGCCGAATGGTCCCTCGCCGGACTCTTCAAACGCGAGATCGTCTCTCTTGGCTCCCTGGAACACCCCCGCGCCGAATTCGAACTCGCGGCCGGGACGGATCACCCGTCCGACGGCAGATGATCCGAAGAGGCGGTAAGCCGGAACTCGGCGATCCGCGGCCTCGTCTGACGGATGTCAGCCCAGTCCGCCACACTGGGCATGTGACCATCAGGGGCGGGCTTCCACCCGTCAGAAGAGCCGCTGCCTCCCGGTTCCGGGACGGCGGTGACCGGCACCGCCGGGCCCCGCTCCCCTTTCCGAACCTGCAAACCAGCGGTATACCCCGGCCGTCCGCTGATCCGAAGCGACATCACGAGGCAAATCTCAGTGAACTTCACGCGCTGGAGCTCCCGGCTCCCCGGTACACAGCGACGCGCCGCGGTGCGATCCGGCCGCGGCGGCGATCCCCAGGCCCCGTCCGCGCCGGGCAGCGCCGTGCCCAGTGCCCGGGAGGAGCGGCCGGAGCCGTTGGAGACGCCACCACCGGCCGGGTCCGAGAGCGTGGCGGGCGGACACCCGGCCGCGCGGGAACTGCTGGCGCGTGACGTCCTCGACCAGGTACCCGGCCTGGTCGCGGTCGTCCACGGCCCCGAGCACCGCATTGCGTACGTCAACGACGCCTACACCACCGTCTTCGGCGACCGCTCGCTCGGCGGCCCCGCCCGGGACCTGTTGCCGGAGCTCACGGAGCTCGGCCTGCTGCCGCTCATGGACCAGGTCCTGCGCAGCGGAAGGCCCCGCACCCTCAAGGCGCGCCGGGCCCGGGGGCTGTCCCGCTCGCGGCACTACACCTTCACCTGCACCCCCGTCGAACTCGCCCCCGCCGATGCGCCGGACGGCAAACCGTACGCCGGCGGAGCCGCCGCCCCCGCCGGTTCCGGCACCGCCACGGGCCCTTCCCCGGACGGTGAATCCCCCGCCGGCGCCGCTCCGGAGGTGGCACCGGCGCACGGCTCCTCCTCGGGGAGCGCGGTTCCCGCCGCCCCCGGTGGCACGGCGGCCGCCGACGGCCACGACGGCCACGACGGCCACGACGGCCACGACGGCCACGACGGCCACGACGGCCACGACGGCGCCCGCGACCGCTCGGCCGCACGGGCCGTCCTGCGCGCGGCGGCGGCCGTGGACCGCCACCCGCCCCGGCCGGGCGCTCCCCGCAAGGGCGTCATGGTCTTCGCCACGGACGTCACCGACCAGGTCGAGGCCGCCGAGCGGCTGCGCACGAGCGAGCGCCGCCAGCGTGAGACCGCCGTCACCCTCCAGCGCAGCCTGCTCCCGCAGAAACTCGAACAGCCCGACGATCTGCGCGTCGCCGCCACCTACCAGCCGGGCGGCACCGACGAAGCCGTGGGCGGCGACTGGTACGACGTCATCACGCTCGGCGCCGGCCGCACGGCCCTGGTCATCGGTGACGTCATGGGCCGAGGTGTCCGCGCCGCGGCGGTGATGGGCCAACTCCGCACAGCAGTACGGGCCTACGCACGGCTCGACCTGCCACCGCACGAGGTGCTCCAGCTCCTGGACGGCCTCGCCGCAGAGATCGACCCCCACCAGATCGCCACCTGCCTCTATGCCGTTCACGACCCCAACGAGAACCGCCTCGTCCACGCCTCCGCCGGTCACCTGCCGATCGTCGTCCGCAACGCCGACGGCTCGGTGCACCGAGCCGCCGAACCCACCGGCCCCCCGCTCGGCACCGGAGGCTGGGTGCACGCCTCCGGCTCCGTACCGCTGGAGCCCGGCGCCACCGCCGTGCTCTACACCGACGGCCTCGTCGAGCGCCGCGACGCCGACATCGACGACGGCCTCTCCGCGCTCGAACAAGCCCTCGCGGGCGCCGACGGCACTCCGGAGGCCGTCTGCGACCGGCTGATCCGCGCCCTGGGAGTCACCGCGGACCATGACGACGACGTCGCCGTCCTCGTCCTCCAGCACCCCGCCCGTACCGGACACGACGCGGAGCTGTTCCACAACGCCGCCCTCGATCTCCTCGGAGGTGTCGAAGCGGCGCCCCGCGCCCGCGCGTTCGCCTCGGGCGTCCTCACCAGCTGGCGTTTTCCCACCGAACTGCACGACCTGGGCGTCCTGGCCGCGAGTGAACTGGTCGCCAACTCTCTCCAGCACGGCACCCCGCCCATGCGGCTCCGGCTGCGCCGCACCGATCGCCGGCTGATCGTCGAGGTGACGGACGGGGACGACCACCTCCCGCGACGCCGCCGCGCCGAGCCGGCGGATGAGTCCGGCCGCGGCATCTCGATCATCGCGACCATCGCCTCCTCCTGGGGCTCCCGGCGCACCCCGGGCGGCGGCAAGGCCGTGTGGTGCGAATTCGCCCTTCCCGAGAGCTGCCGCACTCCACACCCCTGACGCCCGCCCCCCCGCCGCAGGACACCACAGCCGCAGCCTCGGCGCCCCGCCCCCGTCCCCGGAACCGCCGGCCGGCGGCTGGGCACGGCGCACCGGCGAGCCGTCAGACGCCCGCCACCACCGGCGCCGGAGTCCGTGCCTCGGCGCCGGCCGCCGCGGGAACCGGCTGTGCCGCTGTCCGCAGAGGGGCGTCCTGGTCCGGCGTGAGCCGCCTCCCCAGGCGCAGGGCCAGGACCGAGATCCCCAGTGAGCAGGCGATCAGCATCGCGATATACGCGGTGTATGCCCCGGCGCCGGCCAGGAGTCCGCCCGCCGCGGGCCCCACTGCCAGCGCGAGCTGCTTCACCAGAGCGAAAGCGGAGTTGTACCGGCCGATCAGCTCTCGCGGAGCCAGGTCCGCCACGAGCGGGGCCAGGGTCGGCGACAGCATCGCCTCCCCCAGGCCGAACAGTGCGTAGGTCGAGACAATGGCTGCCACCGCCAAGCCGTGACTGCCGTGCGGCAGTCCTGACGCACCGGCTGCCACCCAGGCCAGGGTCCATATGAGACCCACCAGGGCGATGACACGGCTCCGCCGCCGTCGCTCCACCAGCCGCAGGACGACGAACTGCGCCAGCACGATGACCGCTGTGTTCGCGGCCAGAGCCACCCCGAGGGTGGCGGGGGCTATGCGCGCGACATCGACGGCGAAGGCGGAGAGCCCCGACTCGAACTGGCCGTAGCAGGCGAAGAACATCACGAATCCCAGCGCGCACAGGCCCACCATGGACCGGTCCCGGAGGAGGACCCGCCAGCCGTTCCCGTCCCTGTCGCCGACCGGGACCGTCTCCCCGGGGCGGGGGCCGGCACCCGCTGCCCTGGCCGGCCGCACGGAAGCCACCGCGGCGCCGAGCACCAGGAACATGACCGCTTCGATCCCGAACAGGACCATGAAACTCGCGGCACGGGAGACATCCACGATCAGCCCGCCGAGCAGACCGCCGATGCCCAGGCCGAGGTTGGCCAGGAAGAACTGGGTGGCGAACGCCCGCGAGCGGCCGGCCGGTGCCGAGCACCAGACGATCAGCGTCGCCAGAGCGGGCTGGATCACCGATATCCCCGTGCCCAGCAGCGCGGCCGCCGCGATGACCAGCACCTCGGTGGACGCCACCCCCATACCGGCGGACCCCGCGGCTGCGGCGACCGAGCCCACGAGCACCACCGGAAGCGGCCCCCGGCGGTCGATGATCCGGCCGGTGAACGGCAGCACCACCAGAGCGGCCAGCGCGAACACCGCCAGCACGACGCCGGCCGTCCCCGCTCCGAGCTCCCGCACCCGTGCCACATACAGAAACAGATACGGAACGGTGAAGCCGTTGCCGAACGCGCTCAGCGCGTTGCCCAGCTGAATCCGGCGCAGCGCGCCGCTCATCGCGGTGGTCACACTCACCTGCCCAGGTCGTGGAGGGAAGAGGTCACGGAGGTCCGACGAGGGGAGCAGCAGGGCGAGGCCACGGTCGCCACGACCGCACTCCAAAGATTTCGAACCTAAACTTCGACTATGAAGAGTACACCTTGAAAGTCTTCGGCGCCAAAGAGATGCGTGTCATACTGCCCGCCATGTCTGACAACGCCACCGAGGACGAGCCGAGCATCGAGGAGCAGATCGCCGCCTACCAGCGCGAGTTCCGCGACCTCGACCCCCAGGTCGAACAGGTCGTCTCCTCGTTGCAGCGGCTGAACCGCAGGATGAACGTCGCCTATGGCCGGCAGACCGCCACCCTCGGCATGAGCAACGCCGAATGGGAGGTCCTTCAGGCCCTGGTCCTCTCCGGTGCGCCCTACCGGCTCGGCCCCGGCGACCTGGCCAAGCGGCTCGGCCTGACACCGGCCGCGATGACCCACCGCATCGACCGCATGGTCGGCGAGGGCCTCGTCACCCGGGAACGCGACGAGAGCAACCGGGTCCGCGTGATCGTGGAGCTGACGGCGGCCGGCCGGGAGAAGTGGCTTGAGGTGATGCGCCTGGCGACCGTCTTCGAGGAGGGGCTGCTCCAGGATCTGACGACAACGGAACGCGCTCTCCTGGGGGAACTGCTCACGCGTCTCCTCCGGCGGGTCGAGGACGCCCAGCCCGATGCCGAAGGGCGCCTCAGCGACCTGGACTGATGCGAGTTGACACCCCCCTGCACCATCCGTAGTGTTCTCCGGGTTGCCGCGGAGACTCATGACTCTCGGCAGCCACTCGCGCCGCGTCCGGCGGCACCCACTACCGCACGGTCTCCCCGATCGGGGTCGATTTCGGCATGCCGGAATTCGATACCGAAAGGCTCGATTATGAGTCGGCCGGGGATTCCGCTAACGTAGGGGCCGCGCCGGAAGGCGCAAGCGGAAACCCTCTCCAACGGGGACTGGAATCGAAATACGGGCGGGAAAGCGGCCCGGAAAGCGTCTGGTAGGGTTGGAAACACCGAAGGGAAGCGCCCGGAGGGCCCGGAGACGGGGCCGAAGGAAGCGTCCGTTCCTTGAGAACTCAACAGCGTGCCAAAAGTCAACGCCAGATATGTTGATACCCCGTCCGGGCGGCAAGTCGATTCGATTGCTGCCGGATGTGGTTCCTTTGAAAGTCCTCCCGCCGGCCGCTTCGGCGATGGTGCGGGGGGCATTTACTACAGCGAGGACGCTGTGCGCGGTCCGGATTATTCCTCCGGTCGCGCCGCTCTT